>JAZKAO010000042.1:0-34263 GCA_040389105.1 Bacteroidota bacterium | reverse complement strand
TAAAAAATATTTGATACTTAACACAGAATCTTTCCGCCGCAGGCGAAGAGAGGGCAGACGGGCGAAGCTTCGTCGGGTGAGTCACGGCGTATGCAAAGCGGTAATGCAAAGCCGGCGAGTTAAACACCCGCCCATCGCTTCGCTGGGGCACCCTCTCTTCGCCTGTGGCGGAAAGAGGGAAAAAGCACATATTATAATGGTTAACATTAAACCCATTCAAACAAATACCATCCAATAAGCATTAATACATCTGCATGAAAAGGATCATTATATATATCATCACCATATTATTTACCGCGCAGGCCCATGCCCAGCAGGATGCCCAGGCTAAGGCCATACTGGCACAGGTAAGCGCCAAATTCCGCACCATGAATACGGTGAAAGCCGATTTTACCTTTACGCTGGATAACCCGCAGGGCGGCGTCAAGCAAACCCAAAACGGCACGCTGATAGTAAACCCCAAGGGCAATAAGTTTAAGGTAAGCTTGTATGACCCGGCTAACAAAACCGCGGTAGAGCAGGAGATCATCAGCGATGGTAAAACGCAATGGTCTTACGTGAAAGCCAATAAGGAGGTAGAGGTAAACAACGCCGGCAAACCCGGCGACGAACTGAACCCCGCCCAACTATTTACCCTTTACGAACATGGCTACAAATACATTTACACTGGCGACCAAAAGCTGAACGGCAAAACCTGCCAGGTGATTGATCTAAGTCCCGAGGATGCAAACAAAAACTTCTTCAAGATCAGGCTGATGATCGACAAGCTAAAAAAGCAGCTATACAGCGCCACCCTGTTTGATAAAGGCGGCAATAAGTATACCTATACGCTGAACACCATAACCCCCAATGTAAAGGTGACCGATGATACCTTTACCTTTGATAAAAAAGCCCACCCGGGGGTTGAAGTGGTGGATTTGAGGTAATTTAGATTTGAGATAGTAAAAATAGTATTATGACAACGCAACCCACCGTCCCAACCCTGTACGAATGGGCCGGCGGTATGCCGGTATTTGAAACCTTGTTTAACAAGTTTTATGATAAGGTTTTGGCCGATGACGTATTAGAGCCGGTGTTTAAGCACATGTCGGCGCAGCACCGTTTGCATGTGGCGCATTTTGTGGCCGAGGTATTGGGCGGACCAAAACTATACAGCGAACAGGAAGGCAGCCATTTTGAAATGATCAGGAAGCACCTGCAAAAACACCTGACCGAAACACACCGCAAGCGCTGGATGGAACTGCTACTGGAAACCGCCGACCAGCTTTTGCTGCCCGATGACCCCGAATTCCGTTCGGCATTTATGGCTTACCTGGAATGGGGCACCCGTATTGCCGTTATTAACTCCAACACCGATAGCACTACCGAACCGCCCGACACACCCATGCCACAATGGGGATGGGGAGTGCCGGGAGGGCCTTATCAACCATAGCCCACCTCATCCGCGTTAGGGATAGCAGTGGAAAGCCCGGAGCCGGTTGGCCTGTGCAGGAGCCTGGCGAGGACTTGGAACGGATAGCCCGGGCCGCAGGTAACGCCCAAGTTCTTAAAAGTCTTAGCTATACGCAGGCTGACCGGCCTTTACCACACATTCCAAAACACTAATCATTAATTACCACATCATTAAACTAAAAACTTATTACCTTTAACCATGCTACTGTTTGATTTTAGTTTCCTGAAATTCACCGTTTTTGATGTGCTGGATGTACTGCTGGTGGCCTTTATTATTTACCAGTTATATAACCTGATTAAGGGCACCATTGCCGCCAATATTTCTGTAGGACTAATTATTATTTGCCTGCTGTATTTTGTGGTGCAGCAACTGCAAATGCACATGCTTACCTATATACTGGGTAATTTTATGAAAGTGGGACTAATTGCCTTTGTGATTGTCTTTCAGCAGGAGATCAGGCGGTTTTTGCTGCTGGTGGGTAAAAACGCGTCGCTGCAGCGCAACCGCGAGTGGTGGCGCTATTTCTTTGGAAAAAAAGAAGCCGAGAAAAACAACTATGCCCGCATAAAACCCATTATTGATGCCTGCAAAAGCATGAAACAAAGCCGCACCGGCGCGCTGATTGTGTTTGTAAAATATTACGACGAGCAGTTTTACCAAAACAGCTGCGAAGTGCTGGAATCAAAAATATCCAAGCGACTGCTGGAAAGTATCTTCCAAAAGCATAGCCCGCTGCATGATGGGGCCGTGGTGATATCGGGCAACCGCATTAAATCGGCCAGTTGTATTTTACCGCTGACCGATAAAACCGACCTGCCCGCACAGTTTGGCCTGCGCCACCGTGCCGGTATAGGCGTAACCGAATCGAACGATGCATCGGCCATTATTATCTCCGAAGAAACCGGCGAACTATCCTATGCCAAACAAGGCCGGGTGAAGATCAACATCAGCTTTGCCGAGTTAGAGAAATTGCTGAATAAGGATTTTTAGAGGGCAAATTTAACCACAAAGTTCACAAAGGAAAAGAAGCACAAAGATCACAAAGCCTTGTTCCTTAAAACTTAGCATCCTTTGTGAAAATCTTTGTGAACTTTGTGGTTAAATTTTAGTTAAGGATCCCCCGCCGTTTCAACTCCTCTTCCAATTCCCCCGCCCCTATAAAATGGATAGACGGGATCCCAAGTGCTTCGGCTGCTAAAATATTGCGGTAGTTATCATCAATAAACAAACATTCTTGGGGTTTTAGCTGGTAGCGAGTAAGCAGGATCTGGTAAAAATCAGGAAAAGGCTTGCGGGTTTTCTCCAGGCCCGATACCACCATGCCATCAAACCAGTTTAAAAAATCGTAATGGCGCTGGGCAATACCCAATGTTTCTGCCGACCAATTGCTGAGGGCATATATTTTATATCGACCGCTTGCCTTTAATTGTTTAAACAGTTCAACCGTCCCTTCAATAGCGCCGCCCAGCATTTCTTCCCAACGGGTATAATAAGCGTGGATGTTGGCTTCGTGTTCGGGGTGTTGTTTTACCAATACTTCGGTACCATCGTGCAGGGAGCGGCCCATGTCTTGCTCTTCGTTCCAATCCATGGTGGCAATATTGGCCAAAAAGCCTTTCATTTCCTGCTCATCCGTAAACAGCTTTCGGTACAGATGGTGCGGGTTCCAGTCTATCAGTACCGATCCCAGGTCGAATATGATGGCTTTGGTGATTTGATTATCGGGCATATATGGGTAGCGTTATGGGGGCTAAAGATACCGCTTTCCATTTTTTTTAGCTACAGGGGGTAACATTTTACCGCATGGTTTTATATAGTGGTATAAACAACAAAATTAAAATCAAAAACAACATGAAAAAGATCATCACCTTAGCCCTTGCTTTAGCAGCCACAACCTTAATAGCACGCGCGCAATCAGCAGTTAAAAACGATATACAGGCAGCTCCGGCATCAGCAGTAAACCAAAACCCATTATATACCCCAAAAGGTACAGCAGGCAACAACCCATTAGCGGCCGAAGTTAAACCGGTAAGCCCCCTGCACGAAGCAAATACCGGCTCTACTATAAATCCACTGTTTGAAGGGCACGACAAGGTAAGCGGGCAACCTATAGGCGGCATAGTAGTTAAAGGCGGCCAAAACGGACTAGAAATAACCAGCGGCAACCCCATCCCCGGCGTAGGTGTGGTGGTAAAGCATAACATTACCGGCGACCAAAAAACAGTAGCACAACCCGGGGTTAAAAGCGATAAGGGGATACAGGAGAAAGGTATAAAGTAACCGATTTACTAAACTAAAAAGCCTGCAAAACGCGGGCTTTTTGCATTTATACCCATTTATTACTCACTGCCATATTTACCGCCTGCGCTTTGGAGGTGATATGCAGTTTACTGTAAATTTTGGTGATATGGTTACGTACCGTAAAGGGGCTTAGGAATATCCTATCGGCTATTTGCTTGTAGTTTAGGCCGGCCACGGTGTGTTTCAGGATCTCAATCTCACGGTCGGACAGGGCAGTTTCGGTAATTGGATTAGCTTTAGGGGTATTACCCGATAACAACCTTAATGTTTTGCGGGCTATACTGGGCGACATAGGCGCGCCTTTTTTGTCTACCACTTCTTCAATAGCATCTACAATGGTCTGTACCTTTTCGTCCTTTAGCAAATAGCCATCCGCACCGGCTTTAATAGCATCAAACAGCCTGTCATCATCGTCAACCACGGTGAACATCATATATTGGATGTTTTTATACAGTTGGGAACTTGCCTTTACGGTTTCAATACCGTTCATTACGGGCATTTCTATATCCATTAATACTACTTGCGGGTGCTGAGTTTCGGGCAGCGCCTGCATTTGCTCCAGGTAATTAGCCCCGTTATTAGCTGTAAAAACAATAGTTATCATATCAAAAGCGGCCAGTTTTTTTAATAACTGTATAATAACTAAGTGATTATCATCAACAATGGCAATTTTATAGGGCATAGCCTAAAGATAGGTTTACATTATTAAAAATCAAAGGCAAATAACAATACCTTAAGCCGGTAAGTGCCCGGCATAGCAAGTTGCAATTAGGTATATATGCTCTATTGCAAACCATGCATGGTAAAGGTAATTTTATTTCAGAATAATTACGTAGCGAGGTGCGAGGATTTTTAGTTAACTCTCCGGGATTTTGAGGTTTTTCGGAGAGTTGCTAAGCCAATTTGCAATACATGCGCCCACGTTGTTATAAACATATTTACATACCCGTATGCTGTATATGAAAAGAATATTACTCCCCCTGCGGTATCTTTTTGCAGAAGCATCAGTTGTAAATGTATTGTGCTTGTTTGTGATAATACTGTTGCTTTTTATGCCGGCCAAGCAATTGCTTATTATAGCCGTGTGCATAGCCAGCATGTTCAGAAAAGTTACGCATAAATAGTTACCAGTAATTAGTTTTTGTGCGGATGATATAAATTATTAAATAAACCTAAACCTTTTCTTATATGTTGACGGGTTCCGCTCACACCCTATGAGTATTTTTAAACGGAACCTAAAAGCCTGCGGGATCATCGGCCTGCAGGCTTTATTGTTTTATAAAAACCCGTTAAAAAACAAAAATCCCCCAAGCTTTAACAGCTGGGGGAGATTTTGATATTATAACTTGGTATTGCCTATTAGTAATACATTGTTTACACCATTCACAATACCGTTAGCGCCAATTAAATCGTAAAGCACTACTTCGGTAATACTGCCCGATGCATTGGTTAATTGCAGCGTACTGGTTTTACTAACCGACAGGGTTAGTGTTTGCCCATCTATAGTGGTTAATTTGGCCGTACCCTTACCAGCTTTAAGCGCGCTGATAATATCGGCCTTAGCATATTTACCGGTTACTATGTGGCCTTTTAATAAAATAGCCAGTTTAGCCGGATCTTTCATCAGGCTATCCAACTGCCCCGCGGGCAATTTAGCAAACGCGTTATTGTTGGGCGCGAATATGGTATATGGCCCGCCTGTTTTCAGGCTGGCTTCCAATCCGGCGGTTTTTACAGCCAGCGCGGCGGTTGTATAATCACTGTTACTGTTTAAGGCACCTACTACATCGGCAGCGCCTGTAACGGGTGTAATAGTAGTTGTTACTGCTTTTTTAGTAGTATCTTTTTTGGTGGTGTCAATTTGTGCCATCACCTGATTGGCCGTTATACAAAACAACATCGATGCAGCGGCTATTAAAAGGGACTTTTTCATGTTTCTTGATTTTAGTTTCTTTAATTAATTACAATTAGTAGCTGTATTTCTTATACCGTCTCCTTTTTATAGCATTTATTAAATTTACTTAACTATAACTTAATTAAAGCACCTTTTGTTTGCATAATATTGATTAATCCCGCATAACTAATTGGTGTACAGGTGCAAAAAGCACGTTCCAGGGTAACCCATACATTGCTTTTTGACGCCTTTTTTATTGAAAATATATTTAGCATTTTTGCTAAATATATATACATTTGCACCCGTAACCCCGCATTTAATGGCTCCCAAAAAAACAATTGGCGAACAGCAGCTGGAAGACTTTGACCTGGTGTTTAAAGCCCTTGCGCACCCATCGCGGCGCAATGTTTTAACGGTATTACAGGCCCGTGGCGGCACCATGACTGCCGGTGATATTGTAAGCCGGTTCTCGTACGCGTGGCCTACCATGACCCGCCATTTGCAGCAACTGGAACAGGCGGGGCTAATATCAGTAGATAAAAAAAGCCGCGAGCAATATTATACGCTTAACGCGGCCCGGCTAAACGAGGTGATGAACAACTGGTTAAAATGGTTTGAATAATTAAAAAACAAGATATTAATAATGGAAAAGAAAGTAGATACACAAGGCACCGTAATGGCCATAGCCATCTATCGCGCAAAGCCAGGTAATGAAGATGCCCTGATGAAACTGGTAGAAAAACACCTGCCCGCCCTGCGCCAACTGGGCCTGGCTACCAACAGGGAAAGTTACATGGCAAAAGCCAAGGACGGTAGCATTTTAGAGGTATTTGAATGGGCATCAACCAATGCCATCAGTGCCGCGCACCAGCACCCGGCTATATCTGCTATTTGGGAAAAGATGATCCTGATTGCCGAGTTCCCGCCGTTGGGTGGTTTGCCCGAGGTGCAGCGCCCCTTCCCGGGATTTGAAATTATTGGTTAAGCTATTTGTATAGTGCAATAACAGCACTAAGTATCCCGTCTATTTTATCAAGGTGGAGATCCTGCGCGGCATCAATCAGCAGGATCTTCATACGGGCGCGCTTCTCCTGCAACAAGTCGGGGTGATCAATTTGCTTGCCCTCTACTATACCAATATAAGGCTGGTGATATTTTTTATGCACCCATAAATAGCAAAACATTTTGCCCTTATAGCAATAAAAAGGCATGCCGTATTTCCAGGCTTCGGTAATGTTGGCATCCTGCTTTAAAATATATTCCCGCAAAAACTGGAGACAGCTTTTCACGGGTTCGTCCTTTTCCAGGAAATAATGGTCGATAGGGCGAAGCATATTCATTACACCAGCGCGATACACTCTACCGATACCAGTATCCCACCGGGGAATGGCATTAATTGCGGCGCGCTGCGTACGGGTGGATCATTTGGGAATACCGAACTATAAACCTTATTGATGATAGAAAAATCGGGGTCCTGCCCGGCTACCATAAATATGCTGGTTTTTACCACCTTGCCCATATCACTGCCGGCTTCCTCTATAATAGTTTGGATATTGCGGAAAGCCTGCATGGCCTGTTCTTCAAACCCGCCTTCAATCAGTTTACCGGTGGCAGGGTTAACCCCGGCTGTGCCCGATAAAAAAATAAAATCGCCGGCAATAACCGCCTGGGGGAAAACAGTATTACTGCGCGGAACTTTTGCTGTATTGAAGCCGGTTTTAGTAGCCATGGTGATAAGCGTTTAAATATTGATTTTGATAAGCAGGTACAATTTATAAATATTAATTTAATTAGCGTGTTACGTTTTTATTAGCTTTATGCTGATGATAAAAATAGCCCGCTTAACCGTAGTGGTAGCATTTTACCTAACGCTTTCGGCACACCAGCCGGTAAAACTGTCTGCTGTAACCTTAATTGTTTTAGGTACGATACAGGATGGCGGGTCGCCCCATATAGGCTGTAATAAAAGCTGTTGCAGGGATTTGTTCCTGCATCCCGATTATCGCCGCAAGGTGGTATCATTAGGCGTGATAGACCCGCAGAACAGGCAAACCTGGCTGTTTGAAGCCACGCCAGATATGCCCGCGCAGGCTAAAATGCTAAAGAACGCCGCGGGCTTTCAACAAAAGGAAACACCCGATGGCATATTTGTTACCCACGCCCATATTGGCCACTATACCGGCCTGATGTATTTAGGCAAGGAAGCAATGAATAGCAAGGCCGTGCCTGCCTACGCCATGCCCCGCATGAAAACTTTTCTGGAAAACAATGGCCCATGGAACCAGTTAGTGAACCTGAACAACATAGCCATCCAAGCCCTGCAAAATGAACAACAGGTAGTATTGAGCAGCAATGTTAAGGTAACCCCTATCATTGTCCCCCATCGCGATGAGTTATCCGAAACGGTAGGCTACCGTATTGAGGGACCAAACAAAAAGATCCTCTTCATCCCCGATATTAATAAATGGGCGCTGTGGAACAAGGATATCGCCCGTGAAATAGCCACGGTAGATTATGCCTTTGTTGATGGCACCTTTTATAGCGGCGACGAGATCCAAACCCGCAATATTGCCGAGATCCCCCACCCTTTTATTATCGAATCGATGCAATTACTATCGGGTTTACCCGCACGGGAAAAGGGCAAAGTTTACTTTATCCATTTTAACCATACTAACCCCGTTATTAATCCTAAAAGCAAGGAGGCCTTAACGGTGTTACGGAATGGGTTTCATATTGCGCAGTTTGGGCAGCGAGTGGTAATGTAGGCTTACCACTTAATAGGGTTGTTACCCTGGGCCCGTCGAAAGGTGCGTGCGGAGGCCTGCACACCATAGTTCGACAGGCTCACCATGACACCTATTTATTCCCCTTTCAGGGGGTTAGGGGCTAAACTATCTTAATCCCATACTTATCCAACAATCCACTCACACCATCCAGGCTAAAACTGGCCTTGCGGATATTGTTCAGTTCGGGGTCGATACTGTAGTTTAAAGCGGTAGTAAAGTTAACCGATGACAGATCGGTTTGGTTAAAAACAGTGCCTGATAAATCCGATTGGTCGAACACCGAACCCGACAGGTTGGCCTGGGTAAAATTGGCCTCCTTTAAGGATGATTTAGTGAACTTAGTCTTCACCATTTTTTTGCGCATAAACGACGAGTAATCTATGATACAGCCGTCAAAATTCACGCTGAACAGGAAATCCTGGCATTCGTAAAACAGCACGCCCAATATTTTGCAATGCTTAAATTGCACATCGTTAAGGGTGGTACCGTATAGTTTAATCATGGATAGGTTACAACCATCAAAGGTGCAATCCAAAAACTTATTACTGCCAAAATCGGCACCGTTAAAATCGCAGCGTTTAAAGGTGCAGCTTTGAAACTCGCGCCCCTTAACCGCCATTTCGGCAAAGGATTGGTCTTCAAATTTTTTATCGTGGTAAATTAAGTCGTCCATGGGTATTTGTTTTTTTATTAGTTCTCCCTCCCATGGGGAGGGGTGATGTTGGATTGTGCGGTGGTAGGGAGGGGTTTATGCGCTTGGTGAAACCCCTCCCTACACCCCAATGTCATTAAGTTAAGGCAATGTAAACCATAATAGTTTGCTAACAAGAGGTCTGTGAGGACACAGACCTCGGAGACAATTGCCCGGTGTCTGTGTCCCCACAGGCACCGGGTAAACTTCCCGTGGTCTGTGTCTTCACACACCACTAATCGGCTCATTTAGTTAGCTGATTTATCCTTAACTTAATGACATTGCCCTACACCCTCCCTATGGGAGGGAATCGCACTGCCCCTGCTTTTACCTTTCGCCTTTATCCTTTCGCCTCTCTACCAGGCCTTATCCCCCACTAAAGGCACAAACCTGAAGGTGTCCAGCACAATTTCCTCGTAGTCGTTTTCGGCTACCTTTAATATGGTTACCATTTTTTGGGAATCGGCATCACCTACCGGGATAACAATCATGCCGCCTACATTCAGCTGCTTCAATAATACGCCCGGCACGGTTGGCGCGCCGGCGGTTACAATAATTTTATCGTAAGGCCCATGGGCGGCTATCCCAATAGATCCGTCGCCCAAAAAAAAGTGGGCCTTATAACCCATTTTGTTGGGCAATACCCAGCGGGTGCGCTCAAACAGCTTTTCCTGGCGTTCAATGGTATAAACTTTAGCGCCAAGTTCCAGCAATACGCAGGTTTGATAGCCCGATCCGGTACCTATTTCCAGCACTTTATCGCCTTTATTAATATGCAGCAGTTCGGTTTGGTAGGCTACGGTATAAGGTTGCGATATGGTTTGCCCCTCGCCTATGGGGAAGGCAATATCCTTGTAGGCCTGCAGCCAAAAGGTTTCATCAAAAAAGTAATGCCGCGGGATTTTGCCAATAGCTTCCAGCACGCGTTCGTCGGCTATGCCTTTTTTCCTTAATACCTCTACCAGGCGTTTACGCGCCCCTTTTTCCCTGTAATTATCAATAAACTTATATGCCATTTACACTGCTAATTTAAACAAAAAAACAGGCTATTACCGTTTAAGGCAGCCTGCTTTTAACTAAATATCTGACTATAAGAGGCACTTTATTTATTCACACCCGCCAGTAAATACCGGCATCGTCAAACGTTTCTACCGACCGGATATTCTACCAGAACAACTGATGAAACCCGCGATCGAAACCGTTATTGGATGTATTTTATTTTGATCACAATTTTTTTGTCCTTATCAAAGCCATCGGCCTTAATGCTGGGGCGGTGGGCATCGCTGGGGAAAAACAAAAAGAATGTTCCCGGTACGGCGGTATAAACAGTTCCATCAGCTTCGTAGCGGGCTACATCCTTGGCTTCATCGTAAGGTACTGTCACCTTAGCATTAGCCACGGGGAATACGCTGATCTTCTCGGCACCCTGTATCACATATTGCAGGTCTATCACCTTACGGTGCGATTCCCAAAGCGTTTTATCAAAATCCTTTGTTGGGCTTTCGCTTACCGAGGCAAACAGATCGGTACCTTCTATTGGGTATTTACCCGGCGGAATTTTGTCCAGATCGGTATTTTTTAAATAGGCAAAAGCCTTATCCCATTGATCCTTATTGGCGGCATACTGGCGGGCAAACTCGGCAGCATCGGTCGATTCATGCGGAATCAGCTTCAGTCCATTAAGATAAGCACGCGCCTTAAACCATTTTTTGGCATCGGTTTGCGCCGAGGCGCTGTAAAAAGTAATGGTAAACAGCAGTAGTAAAAGTGACAGTTTTTTCATGAGTTGATAATTGGATTGGTTAAATATAGGGAATGCGAAAGATTTTTAGCGGGGGAAGTCAAAGCGTCTCAAAATCTTTACGTGCTGACATACCAAGCTCCCCGTAGCCTCAAGCTAATCAAGCGTTATACTCACCCGGTCTACGCTTCGCTGGACCACCCTCTCTTCGCCTTTGGCGGAAAGAGGGATTAAGATGGTGGACAGAATTGCTTCTGCCCTCTTTCCGCGCAGCGAAGAGAGGGCCAACCAGCGTAGCGTTGTTGGGGGTGAGTCTAATACGGATCCACATCCGGCTGCACAATACTGCCCTTGCTGAGTTTGGTGGTATTATACTGCAGGATCACATCGCGGATGGTGGCTTTTACCTTTTGCATGGATACACCGTCCTTTTCAAACTTCATTAATATAGATTTAATAAAGTAATTGCGGATACGGCCTACCAGCGGGTATTCGGGGCCAATCACCCGGTCGTCAAAGTGCTTGCGCAGTTCGCGGCCCAGGTATTCGGCTTGGTGATATAGCACTTCGGGGTCTTTGTGTTTAATATCTAACTGAATGAGGCGGTAAAATGGCGGATACTTAAAGCTTTTACGCTCGGTCATTTCGGTATTGTACAGATCGACGTAATCGTTCTCTATCACCTGCTTAATTACCCGGTGGCCCGGATCGTAAGTTTGTATCACCACCTTCCCCTGCTTACCGCGGCGGCCGGCCCGGCCGCTCACCTGCGATAGCATTTGGAATGCCCGTTCGTTTGCTCGGAAGTCGGGGTATTTCAGTAAACTATCGGCGCTGATGATACCAATTACGGTTACCCCTGCAAAATCCAGGCCCTTAGCTACCATTTGGGTACCGGCCAAAATATCAATGCGCTTTTCATCCAAGTCGTTCAGGATATTTTGGAACGCGTTTTTAGACCGGGTGGTATCCAAATCCATACGGGCTATTCGGGCATCGGGCAATAGCAATTTTAGTTCGTCTTCTACTTTTTCGGTTCCAAAGCCTTTATACTCTAACTGTGTAGATCCGCAAGCCGGGCAAACCGATGGCGATTCTTCCTTATAGCCGCAGTAATGGCAATGCAATTTGCCGCTGCTTTTATGGTAGGTGAGGCTTACATCGCAGTTAATACATTTGGGTGTGTAGGCGCAAACTTTGCATATCATTATCGGCGCGTACCCCCGGCGGTTTTGAAACAGGATCACCTGCTCCTTAGCGGCCAACGCGGTGGTTATACGCTCCATCAACACACTTGTAAAGTGCGATTGCATGGTTTTTCGCTTAGTTTCCTCGGCAATACTCACTACCTCGGTTGTTGGCATTTCTACCCCGCCAAAGCGCTCCATCAGTTCTACAAAACCATATTTGCCGTTGTGGGCATTATAGTACGATTCCATAGATGGCGTTGCCGAACCCAGCAACACCTTAGCCTTATACCTATTGCCCAGGTAAATGGCCGCGTCGCGGGCGTTGTACCGCGGGGCAGGGTCAAATTGTTTGTAAGATGTTTCGTGTTCCTCATCCACAACGATCAAACCCAAATCGCCGAAAGGCAAAAACACGGATGAGCGTGCGCCCAGCACCACCCGGTATTGACCGCTTAACACTTTTTGCCAAACCTCCACCCGTTCGTTATCATTAAAACGCGAATGATATACCCCAATGCTATTACCAAAATAGCGGCGCAGCCGTTCAACAATATGGGTGGTTAATGCAATTTCGGGCAGCAAGTAAAGCACCTGCTTGCCGCTGTTCACCATCTGCTCAATCAGGCGGATGTATAACTGGGTTTTCCCCGATGAGGTTACGCCGTGCAGCAGCAGTACATCTTTTTTACCAAAGCCCTGCTGTATCTCATCCAATGCAATCTGTTGTGCCGCACTTAATACAAAATTACTTTCCAGTTCATCATCGCCGGCGTACAAGCGGCTTACGTTTTTCTCTTCGGCAAAAAATATTTCCTTCTCAATTAAGCCTTTTATAATTGAAGCACCGGCACCGCTGGCTTCGGTCAGTTCGTTTTTCGAGATGGTTTTTTGCTTGCGCGATAACTGGATATAAGCCAGTACCGCATCAGCCTGTTTGGGCGCGCGTTTTTCCAGTATGGCAAATAACTCCCGCAATTGGTCGGGGTTATTATAAACCGGGTTTAGCGTAATAAAAGTGCGCTTGCGGGGCTTATAGCGGTCGCTCACCTCTTCGGATATATGGATGATATTCTTCTCGAACATCAGCTTCAATATCGGCATTACGGTTTTTTGTCCCAGCAGTTTGGCTATGTCACTAACGGTCAGTTCGGGCTGCAATTCCAGCGCGTCTACAATCAGGTATTCCCTATCGTTCAGCGTGGTTTTATCTATCTCAAAATCCTTGTTCAGTTCTATTTTGGTTTCGCTGGCCAGCTTCAGTGCCGATGGTAGGGCGGCGTTCATTACCTCGCCCATATTGCACAAGTAGTAATCGGCCAGCCAGGCCCAAAATTGTAGCTGTTGCGGATTTACTATAGGTACGGTATCTAATATATCCAGGATATATTTGGCCTCGTATTTGGCAGGTGCCTGGTCGGTTATGCGGGCAATAATAGCGGTATACAGCTTGCTTTTGCCAAACTGCACCACTACCCGCTTGCCAACTTCGGCCTGTTCGTTCATCTCGAAAGGCACGCGGTAGGTATAGTTTATGGAGATAGCCAGGGGCAATATCACTTCAACAAAAAGCGTTTTCCTGTCGGTATGTTGTGCCTCGGCAAACTCTAACATAAGGTGCTGTTATTTATTACGGTAAGCCGCCAATGCCAAAGTAATCCACCCGGCAATGAATAAGAAACCACCTAATGGGGTTACCGGGCCAAGCGCGGTAAGCCAGGGCCAACCCAATGCATCGCGACAGGATAGCAAGTATAACGAACCCGAGAAGAATACGATACCAAAAGTAAACAGGTAATAACTGGCCGATATCAGCCTGCTTTTAAACCGGGCGAAGGTGGACAGGAACAACAAGGCAAAAACATGGTAAAAATGGTACTGAACGGCGGTATGCCAGGTTTCCAGGTGTTGCGGCGTAAGCACGGCTTTTAAGCTATGCGCGCCAAAGGCACCAAAAACTACTGCCAACATGCCAAAAAACGAAGCGGTAATGATGATCTGTTTATTCATGCACGGGATAAAAGGCTAAGTTACCAATTGAAAGCATTAATTAACCAATAGCGCTTAAAAATCATACCTTTGAATGACAGCATTATGAGAAAAATGATCATCGCCACCATTATTTTATTTACCGCTACGGTGGTAATAACGGTGATCTATTTTAAAAATTTGAACACCCCGGCAGCCCATGCCACGCGGGTAATGCAAAGCATCCCAAATAACGCCGCGCTGATATTTGAGTTTAGCAACGACAACGGCTTTTACGATATGTTTAGCGGCAACACTTTGCTTAATAATTTGGTTGGCGATGAAAAGATAAAGGAACTATCGGCCCTGCGCGATAAGATACTGATGGACCCGCTGCTGAAAAACTTTTTTGATGGGCAGCACATTTACGTTTCGGTACACGGGCAGCAGCGCGATAGTATTGATTTTTTGCTCACCCTTGCCGGCGGCGAAACTTTTAGCATAGCGCATTTAGACCAATTAACCAAGCAGGCTAAAACCGGGATGATTATTAGCAGCATTAACCTGGGCGGCAAGGAGGCTTATAATATTTATTTTAACGACCTTAAAAAGCGTTTTTATTTGGTTAACCGGGGCAACCGCATTTTTTCGGGCAGTTTCTCAAAAAACCTTGCCTTGCAAAGCGCCCAATACCAGCCGGCCAGAGGGCAGCAGGATTTTATGCTGATACCCGATCAACAAAACAGTAACTCGCTGGCCAACCTTTATATTAATTACGCCCAGCTAAACCCACTGTTCGATCAGTTTTTCACTGCAAAAAACACCGGCGTATTAAAAAGCTTGCGCATGTTGCCCGCATTGGGGGCGCTTACGCTTAACTATAAAACCGACGCGTTGATGTTTAACGGTTTTACCAATATCCAGCGCAACCAAGCGGCCAGTTATCTTACACTATTTTGCAACCAACAACCGGTAGAAAGCAAACTAAAAGACATTTTCCCATCCACAACTGCGCTAAGTACTTGTTTTGGTTTATCAGACACTAAAAAATTTGCTGCCGATTTAGACCGGTTCCATATTAATGCAAAGCTTGGCCCCGAAAAAACCGACCTGTTTACCCGGGTAAAAAAGGAAACCGGCATACAATTAAATAAAGAGTTTTATAACCTGCTATCGGGCGAATTTGCCATGCTTACTACCCGCTACGATGAAAAATTAGGCATAGTGGCCTTAAAGGATGGATCGGCTGTGCGGCCGCTGATGGTTAATATCAGCACCATGAGTACTGATGATATAGGCCAGTTTAAATATAATAAGCTGCCGTTTTATTTATTAGGCGATGCCTTTAGCCTATTAAACCATCCTTATTTTATGATACTGGATAACTACCTTATCCTGGCTAATAGCACTAAAGAGTTAATTAGCTATAAGGATAGTTACCAAAACCATAAATTTTTAAACAAAACCACAGGATATACCGATTTTGATAACCTGCTGGCCGAACGCAGCAATGTAGCTTTCCTTCTACATTTCAGGAACATATTCCCCATATTAAAACGGGATATGAAACCCGCGTTTATCGATATGTTTAATACTGAAAATAAAGGACATAATAAATATTACGCGCTATCGTGGCAATTCAGCGCGTCCGATCATAATTTCTACACTAATTTCTACATGCGGCTTAACAAACCCGACACTGTAACAAATAACAATTAATTTACAAGAAACAGGTAACTATTGGAGCTATTATTGCGTACTAAGCTTAGTAAACTATTTTAATTAATTTATTGCGTTATAATATTTGAATGATATCTTTAACGCACAGCCCACTAAGCTATTTTTTGATTACGGAATGAAGAGATTTTTAATTGTTTTGTTTTTCCTGTTGCTTCATTTCCGGCTTTCAGCACAGCAATTTTCACAGTACAACACGGGTACACTATACGATACTTTTGAAAATCCATCGCAAAAGGCGTTTATACCCGATAGTAGCCGAAAATATGCCTTTAATTTATTTATGCCTAACTTTGGTACAGACCTTACCCTTACCGGCGACGTACAGGCAGCACTTAAAAACCGGGCATTTTTAGGCCATTATAATGATAATGACCTATCACTGGGTAAACAAAAATTCAATTATATAAATACTAATTTTAATGCTTACTTTTTTATGCTTAGGTTTTACAGCGGCACAAATGGTAACCAGGAATTTGGTATCTCTGCCCAAACCAGATACGAGGGACGGGGAAATTTCTCGGACGAGTCGGTAGAAATATTGGCCAACAATGCCCGCTTTACAAAGCCAAGCTATAGCGATTTGTTTAATACTAAATTCAACTACCAGCTATATCACCAGATAGGTATAAGTTACCGTACCGATGTTGATGACCAGTTATCAGTAGGTTTTAAACTAAGCGCATTAATGGGTGTGGTAGCTAATAAGGTTAATATTAACCACTCCATCATCAATTTCGACAGGCCTCATGACCAGGCTTTTTTAAGCGTTTCGGGTAATTATGCCGCCAGTTTTGAACCTGGCAAATTCACCACGCACGATCTGTTACCCAGCTTTAAAAACCCCGGGGCCAGCATTAGCCTGGGCACATCATTTATTACCGACGATAAAACCCATATACAATTTAATGTTAAAGACCTTGGTTTTATACATTGGAGCAGCCTATCGGTGGTGGGCGAATTTAACAATACTGGTATTATACGGGGCTTATCGCAACGTGGTGTAGAAGATAGTATAGCCAATACCGCCGCGGCCCTGGTGCAAAGCAGGGGTGTGGAACATAGCTTTACCACACCAACCGATAGCCGGATGGAGCTAAGCGCGTCAAAATCATACTGGATAAATGGTTCGGCTATTAAATACAGCCCTACTGCTATATTATCAAAACAACTTTTTTATACGGGCTTTACCGGCGCGTTGGTTAATCATTTTCAATATCAAAACCTTGTTGGTACCCTAACAGGTAGTTATGATGATATGCACCTGTTTAGTTTAGGCGCGCAGTTTATGGTAAAATCGCCCAATGGCGAATTCTTTATTGGCAGCGACCGTATTGGCCAAACAGCCAGCTTGATCAGGTCAGCCACCTACGGGCCCTCGGGGCAAACCAATACTAATGCTTCGTATACGGGTGCTAACTTTTATATAGGTTTCTCCATTAAATTTGGCCCCTATGCCGAAAGCCGGTACAATACCAGCAATGTGCCCATGGGCGATAAGCGGAATTTTGCTACCCGCTTTTGGCAGCGCATAACAGGTAAGGAATATTAAGCTTGTTTTTTTACCCCCGCAATAAAATCCTTTAAGTAATAAGGCTCAAAATAAGCCACATCTTCAAAGTTTTTATTATTGAACTTATTAAGGGCAGCAAGGGTTAAATCCTGGGCCTTGTTGGCAAAGTCGCTAACAAATTGGGCATTGGGGTGGCTTATGGTTTCGCGGCATTTTTCGGCACCATCGCCAAAAAATACAATTTGGTGATCCTGCAATAATTCAGCAAAACTACCTTCGTCAATAATTAAGGCTGCTGTAGGCATTACCTTGTTTCCCTTAGTATCAAACACCGCGGTAAAAACCTCCATCCGCCGGGCATCAATCATAGGGCAAAGCAGGGTGTTATCGGTATAGTTTTGGTTTAAAGATGCCAGCATACCATCGGCCATGGCCTTTAAGGTTTCTACGGCAATTAGCGGCTTATCAAGCGCGTAACATAAGCCCTTAGCGGTTGATACGCCAATACGCAGCCCCGTGTATGATCCCGGCCCGCAGCTTACTGCCACAGCATCCATATCCTTGTATTGTTTGCCTGCTTCGGCAAAAACAGCTTCAATAAACAGGGTGATCACTTCGGCATGTACGTTGCGCTGGTTTAGCTCTCTTTTGGCCAGCAAAACGCCTTGTTGCATTAGCGCAACAGAGCAGGAAGTAGTAGCGGTTTCTATTTGCAGTATCATTCTAAGTCGATAGTTGTTAGTCCGAAGTCTTAAGTAAGCTCCTGTCTTTTTGACTTAAGACTTCGGACTAAAGACTTAAGACTTTTCCCACTTCAATCCGGTACCGGGTCATGCCCATGGCCGCCCCAGGGGTTGCAACTGGCAATCCGTTTTAAAGTTAACCATCCGCCTTTAAAAGCACCATGCTTTTTTATAGCCTCAACCCCGTATGCCGAGCAGGTAGGCGTATAACGGCACGATGCGCCCGTTAACGGCGAAATAAAGTATTGATATATTTTTATCAGCAACAAAAATATGAAGCCTATAATGGATGTAAATATGTTCCACAGCCACCTCATTTTTGCAATTGCTCCATCAACTGAACAAACATTTTCAGCATCTTTTTCTCTATAAAGCTATAATCGGCAATTTCGGTACCCACATAAACCAGCGATAGAGCAATATGTTTATTGCTCTGCAAAAGGTAATCGTACAAAAATTGTTGTTTATGTAAACGGTAGGCTTCGCGCATACGGCGTTTCACCACGTTACGGTCCACCGCGTGCTTATAGCGTTTTTTGGGTACGCCAAAAACCACCTGTGCCGGCGCGGTGCCGCCATCGGTAGCCATCCACGAAACTTTGTAGGGGTAACATAAAAAAGAAGAACCCTTATGAAAAAGCCCATCAATAAGCCTTTTATTACATAAACGTTCTTCTTTTTTAAAAGTATACATCATTGCCTAATTCGACCAGTGGTATGATTGTGCATAACCGGTCAAACTCCATTACCGGAGCAAGCAAATCGGTACTATGCTTTGTGACGACGCTCGTCAGATACAGATAATCTTTTTCTGCCTTTAGCTCTTCTTGAGGCTAAAACCCTTCTGCCATTGGCAGATGACATACGCTCACGGAAACCGTGTTTATTTCTTCTTTTACGCTGAGAGGGCTGAAACGTTCTTTTCATGACTATATTTTCTTATTCGTTCCTTTTTAAAACAGGAGTGCAAATGTAGCGTATTTATTTAAAAGTTTCAAGTGTAATTAAAAAAAAGTCTGAAAGATGGAAAGAGTATAGGTTGGGAAGCCTTTCAGAGGGCGGTTATAAGTCGAATAAATAACTTGGAGGATGTCGTGTTGAGCTTGTAGAAGGGTACATACGTATGCCTCTCCACCATGCTTCGACAAGCGCGGCATGACATCTATTTACTCAATTTGCTATGCACAGTTTACTTTATCCCTAATTGTTTACGCATATCCATCTCTAAACTAAAAATCTCTTCAACAGGTACATCCTTACGGGTAACCTTATTAATATCCTTCCCCTCCTTTGTCCACAAAAACGGGTAAAAGTTAAACGCTCTGTTACCATCTAAACCTGCAATATCCGCTTTCCATGTTTTCCATCGCAGGTTTTTGTAAAACTTACCCAAATCATTGCTAAAGCAGAATAATAGAAAATCAGTGTACGTTAAATCCAAAGCTTCCCATTCCAGGTTATCGGGTGCCAGGTAATATATTTTCCCTGTATCACTTCCTAAAACCCCGCCATTAATGGCAAAAAAGCCACCGGCAATATCATCAGCTATCAGCAAAAAGCCTGCCTGTTCGCCCCAGTTGGCAAAGGTTTTACCTTTGTTCCAATCCGGTAAAGATCGGTTTAAGCCTGCACTCCCCGACCCTAATATCCTTATCCAGCCCCCATCCACCAAAATACCGCCGGTTTGATAAATAACCGCTCCCATTGGCGACCGTGTGGTTACCTGCGTTTTATATAAGGCATCATTTGCCTTTGTCATATCGCATGGCAACACTTTAACCTGGTTTTTTGCTTTATCAATCCATTCTTTAACCAATACCCAGCCCGGGTCGGTTTTATTTATTAATTCGTTAACAGGGCGCATTTTGTTTTGAGCGTGTAGTGTTGAAGTGGTTAATATCAATGTAAATATGATGGATGTTTTTTTTATCATGATTTAAAAGCCTAATACTTTACCACAGGTATCGCATAATTTTCAAATATAATTTTTTGAATTTAATTTATTAATCGTAATATTACGATATAATTATGGGAACTACTAAAACTGAAATATTCACTGCCGAACAAAACCGCTTGGCTATCATGCTGAAAGCATTGGCGCATCCGGCACGGATAGCCATCCTGCAGCAGATTATCAAAGCCAATGCCTGTATCTGCGGCGATTTGGTAGATGAGTTGGGTTTGGCCCAGGCCACCATATCGCAACACTTAAAGGAGCTAAAAACAGCCGGGTTGATACAAGGAACTATTGAGGGCGTAAGCGTTTGCTATTGCATTGAACCCAATGCCTGGCAGTTATTACAAAGCGAGTTAGGCGGCTTTTTTAGCACCTACCAGCCAATGAGTAATTGCTGTTAAAAAATTTATATAAAATCATCGCAATATTGCGATTAAATTGAATACAAAAATGATGACATGGAAGGAGTTTAAAACAGTTTTGGAGCAGCATCCCGAACTGGATCTGCAATTTCAATTCGCCACAAGCCAACGTGTAAACGCGGCTTATCATATTACCGAAATTAAGCAGGCACCCATTACCTCGGTTGATTGCGGCGGTGTAGTAAACCGCTGGACTGAAGTGATCGTTCAGCTTTGGGAGCCTGCCGATCAGCAGCAGGAAAGGGCGATGAAGGTGGCAAAAGCGCTATCTATCGTTGCTATTGTAGAGAAAGCCCTGCCACTTACCGTGGATGCCATAGTGAAGATAGAGTTTGGCAATGCCGCTTTTGATACCCGGCAAATGCTACCCAACAACATTGGCATACAAAATGGCGAACTGGTAGTTGATCTGCGCCCCGATACCGTACAATGCAAAGCGCAGGACAGGGGCGGCAGTTGCGGCCCTGCCGAAGATGAATGTTGCGCACCCGCCAAACCTAAATTACAAATGATTAACCTAACACAAGCCGATGCTTGTTGCACACCGGGTGGAGGGTGTTGCTGATAACTCACCCGCCCGACGCTTCGCTGGGCACCCTCTCTTCGCCTGCGGCGGAAAGAGGGGTTAACCTCTTTATTGAGTACACCTCCTGCCCGCTTTCCGCGCAGCGAAGAGAGGGCCGACGGGCGAAGCAACGTCGGGGTGAGTAAAACGTATTGCTAAACATAAACACAATGAAAAACATATTAGTACTATGCACCGGCAACAGTTGCCGCAGCCAGATAGCCGAGGGCTACCTGCGCCATTTTGCCGGCAACCGCGCTAAAATTTACAGCGCCGGGATAGAGACCCACGGCGTTAACCCCAAAGCCATTGCCGTAATGGCCGATGATGGGATAGATATCTCCAGGCATACATCAAACAACGTGAACGAATACCTGGATGTTGATTTTGACCTGGTGCTTACCGTATGCGATAACGCGCAGGAAAACTGCCCCTACTTCCCTACCCAAGCTAAAAAACTGCACCATAATTTCCCCGACCCGGCCAAGGCTACCGGTACGCCTGATGAAGTAATGCAGGAGTTTAAACGGGTGCGCGATATGATCAAGGAGTATAGCAGGCAATTAATTGATGCAGAACTATAAGCGCTATATAGCCGAGTTTACCGGCACCTTTTGCCTGGTGTTTTGCGGCACGGGCGCGGTTATCGTAAACCATCAAAGCCATGGGATGATAGGGCATGCTGGGGTATCGGCTGCGTTTGGGCTGATCGTTATCGCGATGATCTACAGTTTCGGCAGCGAATCGGGCGCGCATATTAACCCGGCAGTTACTATTGGGTTTACCATTGCGGGGCTGTTTCCTAAAAAACTGGTGCTGCCCTACCTTTTGATACAAATTGCGGGGGCGGTAACCGCCAGTGCTATATTGAAATTATTATTCCCCGCGGATATCACTTTGGGCGGTACTATCCCGTCGGGCAGTATGCTACAGTCGTTTGTTTTGGAGGCCATCCTTACGTTTATCCTGATGCTGGTAATTCTGAAAACATCGCAAGGCGCAAAGGAAACCGGGACGCTGGCAGGCTTAGCCATTGGCGCTACCGTAATGCTGGAAGCCCTGTTTGGCGGCCCCATCAGCGGCGCATCCATGAACCCGGCCCGCAGCATTGCCCCGGCTTTGGTATCCGGCCAGATATCAGCTTTGTGGATCTACTTAATTGCGCCGGTGCTTGGGGCGGGCTTGGCGAGTATCTTATTTAGTCCGCATAAATCGGGCAATTAGGGTTAAGGTATATTTATTTAACACTGTATATTGCCCATCATGGCAATTAATCCCAGCGCGATTATCGTTGCCATTGCCGATCCCCATAACATACCCCAAGCTACATCTTTATCTATACCCCCATTTTTTTGGGCTTGTATAAATACAAATATGCTAACAGGCAAAAGCAATACAGGTGGAATAATTATGGCATACAAGTGCCCAAATATGGAAACACTGGCCATACTACAGGCACTTAACAGCAGCATAAAAACACCAAGATACACGTAACGCATATCCAAATGTATGTATTTACACTTACACTACTAAACCGGTTCAACCGGCGATGATTTAGCGGACGGCCCCCTCTTCAGCGTCAATACCGTAACCTCGGGCCAAATACCTAAGCGGCCCGAGAATGCCAGGAAGCCGAAGCCGCGGTTGATATACAGGTAGCGCTGATGGTATTTCGCCAATCCGCCCCAATGCGCGTAGCGGTACTGCACCGGGCTCCAGCGCAAACCGGCAGCCTCTATACCAAACTGCGCGCCGTGGGTATGACCCGATAGCGTAAGGTGGATATTGGCGGGGTGCTTTTTCACCACCTCTTCCCAATGGGTAGGATCATGCGAAAGCAGGATCTTAAACGCTTTAGGGTCGACACCATTCAGCGCTTTTTCAAGGTCACCTACCTTTTTAAAGCCATGGCCCCAATTTTGCACCCCAATCAGCGAGATCTTCTCGCCGCCCTTTTCCAGCGTAACGTTTTCGTCCAGCATCAGCTTATAGTCCATAGCCCAATGGTTGGCCTTTAGTTGTTGCAGGTTAGCGGCCTTTTCGGCTTCGCTGTCCCAGTGGATATAGTCGCCATAATCGTGGTTCCCTAAGATAGAAAATTGCCCGAATGGCGACTTTAACTGCCGGAAACGCTCGATATAAGGTTCGATCTCAAAAGCCGCATTGTTCACCAAATCGCCGGTGAAAACAAACAGGTCGCTTTTTTGCGCTTGGGCCAGGTTAATCCCTCGCTGCACGGCTTCGGCATTATCAAAACTACCCGAGTGGATATCCGATAGCTGTGTAATGGTAAAGCCGTCAAAAGCTTGAGGCAGATCATCAAAATACAAAGTTTCGCGGTGTACCTTGTAGTGGTACTTGCCCCGCAGTATAGCATATATAAAACCGCTGAACGGGATAGCGGCTATCAGTACCGCCAACTCGCTGATAAATTTGCGCCGCGATGGGAAATAGCGCTCGCCGGTATTTTTGTTAGTGCCGATATGGTTAACAATCCCTACAAAAAAGCGACCGATATCGCCCAGGAAGAGCACCAGTATAAAAATAAGCTTGGTTACAAAAAAGGTAATAAACAGGCTAAGCATGTACTCGTGAAAAGGGCGCATGCCCTGGGCCGTACTAAAGCTGCCAAAGCCGGCTATAAACAAAACCGTAACACCAATAGATATGGTAAGGTAACCCCATAGCACACCGTTTTGCCAGCGCTTGCTTGGCCAATCGAGCGTTAAGGTGCGCAGGCCGTGGTAAACGTACCAGTCCATTAGCAAGGTAATGGCCGCGATAATTAAAAAAAAATTTATAAAACCCCCGTTATGCATAAGCTATTTCTGTATATGAATTGCGCCAAAATAAGGAAACGATTGGATTGGGGAAATTCGAGGGATAAAAATGACAGTAAAACAATGATCCTGAAAAAATTACAACACGGCAGGCAGGGTTCGCAAGCCACTACTTGCCGTGTTTAATTCAAATCTCTCAGCACGTCATCAATAGTTTAAACAAACCTTAAGGGAAAGGGATATTTAATCATTTATTTTAACAGTTAATTAAAAAGGCACTAAACCCAAGGCAAACCCAATGCCACAAATAAAAAACTTACCCTTACAGTATAAACGGGCGTATTGTTATTAACTATGAGGAAATTTAAGGGGAAAGGTTTTACACGGATTGGGGAAATGATAGCCCGACGGACCAATAACTGCGAAGTGCGGAATGTCAAATTCGAAATTACAATATACCGGTTTATCCATTTCGCATTTGACATTCCGAATTTCCCCTTAGCCCTTTAGGGCTAATTTTCCTACTTTTGCCGCCATGGCATTAACCCAACAATTCGACAGTATTATATTTGATCTGGATGGCACCCTGTGGGATTCGACCGCTAATGTGGCTCTGGCCTGGCAGGCGGCTAAGCAACAGGTTGATTATATCCGCGATGATATCGACCAGCAAACCGTACGCTCCATCACCGGGATGGCTTACGATGCTATCTTCGAAAAACTGTACCCTTATTTGGATGATGCCTGCCGCGAGGAATTTAAAAACCTTTGCGCCAAAAACGAACTGGAGATACTGCATAGCAAGGGCGGCGCCTTTTATCCGGCCCTGTCCGAAACCCTTACTTACCTAAAAAGCAAATACCGTTTGTTCATCGTCAGTAATTGCCAACTGGGTTATATTGATGTGTTTTTGGCTATGGACGATATGATTGGTTATTTTGAGGGGCACCAATGCTACGGCACCAAAGGCAATCCCAAATTTCAGAACATTTTAGATGTAGTGGCCGATTATGACCTGAAAGCCCCCGTATACATTGGCGATACCACCGGCGACCGCGATTCGGCGCAAAAGGCGGGTGCCCCATTTATATTTGCTACATATGGTTTCGGCGTTGTGACGGATGGTTATATCGCAACCGCCCAGCAGTTTAGCGATTTGCAGCAATTGTTGTAAAAACATGTTTTAACAACAATTAACACTTGTTTTTTACGTTTGTATGGGGAAAAATCGCATCTTTAGCGGTATCCCTTACACAACACAAATGAGAACTCTCCTACTATTAACTGTTGCCTTAATATTTTCAACTACGCTGTTTGCGCAGCAAAGCGGTGTTAGTGGTGCCATAACCGACGAAGCCGGTCGCCCTGTTCCCTTTGTAAGTGTCCACATAAAAAACACCACCCGCGGTACGTCCGCCAATAGCGAGGGCAAGTACACCCTGCAATTAAACCCCGGCCAGTACGAGTTATTATACAAAGCTATTGGGTATAAGCAGGAAAGCCGTACCATAACCGTTAAGGCTGCCGAAACGGCCAATATCCAGCTTAAAACCGAAACCTACGAGCTTAAAAGTGTAACCGTACGTGCCGGCGCCGAAGACCCTGCCTATGCCATCATTCGCAAGGCCATTAAAAAACGTAAAACTTATTTAAACGAGATAAATGCCTTTACCTGCGATGTATACATCAAGGGACTGCAAAAACTACTGGAAACCCCCAAACGCTTTATGGGCCGCAACCTGGACGATATGGCTAAGGAAAACGGGCTGGATAGCAACCGTAAGGGCATCATTTACCTGTCGGAATCTGAATCGAAATACAGCTTTAAGCGCCCTAACGAAGAGCATGAGGAAATGATATCATCCAAAGTATCGGGTAATAACCGGGCCTTCAGCTTTAACCGCGCATCGGACTTTAAAGTGAATTTTTACGAGAACCTGCTGAACTGGGATGGACTGAGCAACCGGCCTTTTGTATCGCCCATTGCCGATAATGCCTTGTTTTATTATAACTATCAGTACATGGGCTTTACGGTAGAGAACGGTGAAACTATTAACAAAATAAAGGTGATTCCCCGTCGCGCGCACGATCCCGCTTTCGACGGGTATATTTATATTATCGAGGATAGCTGGCGTATCCACAGTGTGGACTTGAGCATGTCTAAGCGCTCTAACATCTTTTTGCTGGATACCTTAAAGATCAACCAGCAATTCCTTCCGGTTGATAAAAAAGCCTGGATGCCATCATCGGTTAAGTTTGAGTTTACCGGCGGTTTCCTGGGCTTTAAGTTTGGAGGCTATTTTATCGGTATCTTCAAAAACTACGAATTAGAGCCAAGTTTTGCCAAAAACTCCTTTAACGAAGTAATGCGCATTACCAAAGGTGTAAACAAAAAGGATTCAACCTATTGGGAAAATTCGCGCCCTATCCCCTTAACCGGCGAGGAAATTACCGACTATAAAAAGAAAGAAGTACTGGCCACCAAGCGCGAATCGAAACCATATCTGGATTCTATCGATAAAAAACATAACAAGTTCTCGGTTGCCAAGCTCATCGTCGGCAGCGGTTACTACAATAACAACCGTTACAGTAAGGTGTATTATCACTTCAACTCGCTTAGCCAATCGCTATTGTACAATACAGTTGAGGGCTTTGCCTTTGATTACGGCGCTACCTACACCCGGCAAATAGACAGCAATACCAACCGCTACTTAAACCTGGGCGGCAAAATTCGCTACGGTTTTGCTAATCAAAAATGGCATGGCAGCATTAACGGCGCTGTCTCCAACCGCGATATGTCTTTCAACTGGGCCATAGGGTCGGACGTGGT
The DNA here is from genome assembly GCA_040389105.1 of Bacteroidota bacterium. GTDB lineage: Bacteria > Bacteroidota > Bacteroidia > Sphingobacteriales > Sphingobacteriaceae > Mucilaginibacter. The sequence goes on along the minus strand of JAZKAO010000042.1, from coordinate 7,695 downwards.
AGATATGAACAACCGCCAGCCCATATCCACCTGGTGGAACACCACGCATAGTTTATTGTTCCGCCAGAATTTTGAGAAACTGTACGATAAACAATTTGTTAATTGGGGCTTAAATACCCGCGTAGCAGGCACCTGGACGGCCGGCGTAACTGCCGAATATGCCAACCGCAAATGGTTACCCAACAGCGCCAGCTATAGCATATTTAGTCCGCGGCAAAACCAGTTTACCTCCAACAACCCCTTGGTGCCCAATGCCGATGTTCCGTTGTTTGCCCAAAACCAATCGTTTAAAGTTACCCTGCGCACCAGTTACGATTTTAGCAACAAGTACTCCACCTACCCTAACGGTCGCCGTTACGAGCCATCTAAATACCCGCGTATCGACCTGAACTTTACCCACGCGTTTAGTAACGTATTCGGATCGGATGTGGATTATAGCCTGATCAACGCCGACATTACCAAAAGCGACCTGGACCTGGGCATGCTTGGTAAAACATCGTTTTATATTGGGGCAGGTAAATTTTTAGATGCTAAGAACCTGACTTATATAGATTACCGCCACTTTTCGGGTAACGAGATCCGCTTTTATACGGCCAACATTAACAAGTTTATGCTGCTTGATTATTATACCTACAGCACGCCCGACCAATACCTGGAAGGACACTTTGAGCAAAATTTCTCGGGCTTTTTCCTGAACAAACTCCCGCTGATCCGCAATTTGAAGCTACAGGAAATTGTTGATGTAAATTACTTAACCACCCCCGCCTTGCATAACTATACCGAGCTGGGCTTTGGTGTACAATACTTCGGCTTCCGCCTGATGTTTGCCAAATCGTTCAACAGCGGCGATAATTTAACTAACGCGTTAAGGATTGGGGTGAAGTTGTAATACCTCACCCTGCCCTATCCGAAAGAGAGGGTTCTAAAAGATTTACAGTGTACAAATGGGCTCTCAGAGAGGAGCACGCGGAGGCAAAAGTGTATATTTCAATGAGTTTAGAGATAATTAAATTCAAGCAAAATGAAATTAACTTATCAATTTGAGAAAACAACTTCGGCTGATATCTCCATCTTAATCAGTGAAACTTTCTTCTACTTAAAAGAGTTAGATTACAGTATCACCAGTAATAGGAACAATATTATCACTTTTAAATTTGTTGGTGGATTTGGCCTTGCACCAAGAGGGCAAAATATGAATAGGGTACACAACGGGCTAATTGAATTTAATCGACCGGAACAAGAAACGGTTGTTAAACTAACCTATTCCATATCTATAACGCTTCAATTGTTAATCATAGTCGCTTTTTTGATTATGGGTATTTTTAAAGGCGTGTTTATGCTCGTTGCCCTCGTAGTTCTTTTTGTGTGCATATTCTCGGTCTTTATAACTAAAGCACGGGCCGAAGAAATGATAGTTGAAATACTAAAGAGGGTTAAAAACAACATCATCAAAGCGTAATTCCCGCACTTCCCCCGTTGCCTGTGTCCTCACAGGCAACTCTCCCGCGTTAGTGATTGCAGCGGATACCGGCTCTGTGGCTAAGGCTTGTGCAGTATGAGCGGAAAGCACGGGCCGCAGGCAACGCCATCATACCAATCGGACAAATCCCTCCCTGCCACAACACAAACCCGGCACGCCCCTCCCAAGGGAGGAAACTTTCACGGATAAGGCAACGCATAAAATCCGAAATCGAACATCCGCACTCCGAAATAAATTTAGTAATTCCTATCTTAGCAGCTTTATTACGGAAATGAACAGATTTTACGGAACCGGGGTAGCTATGGTGACCCCTTTTCAGGCAGACGGACAGGTTGATTACGCGGGTTTAAAAACCCTGATCAATCATTTAATTGATGGCGGTGTGGATTACTTAGTATCGTTAGGTACCACCGGCGAAAGCGCTACATTAAATAAGGACGAGAAACATAAGGTATTTGAGTTTACTGCCCAAACCGTAAATAAGCGCGTGCCATTAGTGGCGGGCATTGCCGGCAATAACACTTACGAGGTGGTTGAGCAGGTGCGTACCTTTAACATCCCGGGTTATGATGCTATTCTGTCGGCCAGTCCGCATTATAACAAACCAACCCAAGAAGGCATTTACCAGCATTACCAGGCCATTGCCGAAAATTCGCCGCTGCCCATCATCCTGTATAACGTGCCCAGCCGTACCGGCAGCACCATCAGCGCCGAAACTACTTTACGCCTGGCACAAGGTTTTAAAAACATTATCGGTATTAAGGAGGCTTCGGGCAACTTTGATATTTTCAGCCATATTTTGCGCGATAAACCGGCAGATTTCCTGCTGATATCGGGCGATGACGCCATTACCCTGCCTATGATAGCCATGGGCGCTGTAGGGCATATTTCGGTAGTGGGCAACGCGTTGCCAAAGCAATCGGCAGACATGGTGCGTTTGTGCCTGCAGGGCAATTACGCGGCCGCCAATAAAATCCACTTAAGCCTGGTTGAATTTACCCGGCTAATGTTTTGCGATGGCAGCCCCGCCGGTGTTAAAACCGCCCTGAAACATTTGGATGTTTGCGGTGATGTGGTAAGGTTACCGCTGGTACAGGTAAGCAGCAAAACCGCCGAGGCCATTATTAGCGAAACACAGCAATTAGAGGCACAAAAAATACCTGCATAAGCAAAAATATAAGGCATAAAAAAAACCGGCTCCCATTAAGCCGGTTTTTTTATATGATAGTAAGTTTCCCTTTTTAGGTTACGCTTTATTTTTAGCTTCCTGCACCTCTAAACGTATAGCCTGGGCTAAGTTTTTAAGGTCCTGCATACCTTTACGCACACGCGTACCGGCTGCACTGTTACCCTTGCTGTAAAATTTTTCGGCATCCGCTTCCAGCGATGCGATCAGGTTTTTTACTTCAGTAAATTTTTTCATGTTAAGTTACTCCTTTAAAATAGTATGAGGTTTATTGTTTTGTTTAAGCTAATCTAAATTGTTTTTTTATTAAAAAAAAATTTGGTAACAAAAATATGTGTTTAAAGCACATTTAAAGGGTTTTAATAGCTTTCAGGATATTAAAATATATATAATTATAACTATAAGTTGTACGCGTGATTATTATTTGGGCGTATATGCTGTGCAAAGCATATACGCGGCTATAATAAACAACAAAGCCCCGATACATTACCGGGGCTTTGCTGTTTATTATTAACGGGGTATTACCGCTTTTTAATATCAGTATAATCCCTTGTGGTAGCGCCTACATAAATTTGACGCGGGCGGCCAATAGGTTCCTTATTTTCTTTCATTTCTTTCCATTGTGCTATCCATCCCGGTAAACGGCCCAATGCAAACAGCACGGTAAACATTTCGGTAGGGAAGCCTAAGGCGCGGTAAATAATGCCGCTGTAAAAATCAACGTTAGGGTATAGCTTACGTTCTACAAAGTAAGGGTCTTTCAGTGCCACTTCTTCCAGGCGCTTGGCTATTTCTAAAACCTCGTCGTCAAGGCCTAATTCGTCTAATATATCGTCGCAGGCCTTTTTAATGATTTTGGCGCGCGGATCGAAATTTTTGTATACACGGTGCCCAAAGCCCATCAGGCGGAAAGGATCGTTTTTATCTTTAGCTTTTTTGATCCATTTATCGGTATCGCCGCCATCGGCCTTAATTTTCTCCAGCATCTCTATCACCGCCTGGTTAGCACCGCCATGCAGCGGGCCCCACAGCGCAGATATCCCTGCTGAAATAGACGCGTAAAGGTTAGCATCCGATGAACCTACTATCCGCACTGTTGATGCCGAGCAATTTTGCTCGTGATCGGCATGCAGTATCAGCAGCTTGTTCATGGCGTTAACCACTACCGGCTTTATTTCCACCTCTTCGGTACGCTGGCCAAAGGTCATGTGCAGGAAATTGTTTACATAATCGTATTTATTTTGCGGGTAGATGAGCGGATGCCCCAGGGATTTTTTGTAGATCCAGGATACGATGGTACTCATCTTGGCAATCAGCTTAATAATCTCCAGGTTAATCTCGTCGGCATTCAACCCCGGCTTTAACGAATCGGGATTAAAAGCGGCCAGGGCACCTATTAACGACGACAATTGCCCCATTGGGTGCGAACCGGACGGAAAGCCATCGAAGAATTTCTTCATATCCTCGTGCACCAGCGTGTGGCGGCTAATAAGGTATCCAAATTCTTTCAGTTTATCGGCGGTTGGCAATTCGCCGTAGATCAGCAAATAGGCAACTTCAATAAACGTCGATTTTTCGGCTAATTGCTCAATAGGGTAGCCACGATATTTTAAGATCCCAATTTCGCCATCTAAAAAAGTAATGGCGCTTTTGGTGGCCCCGGTATTTTTATATCCCACATCAAGCGTGATATAACCGGTAAGGTCCCTTAATTTAGAAATATCAATGGCCTTTTCATTTTCCGACCCCTCGATAACGGGCAGATCATACGTTTTATCACCTATTTTTAGCTGTGCAGTTTCCGACATAGAAAATTTAATTGTATACTCAACAAATGTAATTAAATCTGCGTATTATTACCCTTCATAATAATTTACTGTTTGTAAAATTATCTTTGCTTATAAATAAATCAGCATCATTATTTTTGCAAATTGCTCCTGTTCAATTATTAATGTACACCGATAGAGGAAGTTTTTTATTAACGCGCGATGGATTGCCTGCCAATGTATTTGTGTTAGGCGGCTTTGCCGTATTGCTGATTGCAGCGGCAGCCTTTATGTTGTATAAAAAACTAAACCGCTTGCGCCTGGAAGCTGAATTTGATGAGGAGGATGCCCCCCCTGCGCCCCAGCAAACCCCACCAACCATAAAATTTACTGCCGCCGCGCCCGCGCCCGAATGGGTTAAGGAGCCTGAAGCGGAAGTTATAGTGCCACCTGCACCAATTATTGTACAACCGGTACCCATTATAGCCGAAAAAGCGCCGGCACCTGTATTACAGCAAGTAAGCTATACCAATGGCTTAATGCTGCCGGCAAGCACCAACGAAGTAGATGCTATACTTAATTCCTTATCGGATATTATTTTTGAGTACGACGAAAATAAGGTTTGTATTAACCTTTGGTATCATAAAAATCAACAACTGATTGTTGACCTGGAGTTATTTCGTGGTAAAACTGTTACCGAAGCAATGGGGCCCGAAAACGCCAAAATTGTGAACGACGCGCTTGATTTTGTATCGGCCAACGGCATATCAACAACTATAGAGTTTCAATCGTTTTTTGGATCGGGCAAATGGTTCCAATCGCATATTAGCCCGGTGTTTGATAAAAACGGTATTTTCAACGGCCGCACCACATCGTTGGTAACCGATATCAGCGAAAAGAAAAAACGGGATAACGAATTAAGGCAAAAGCAACAACGCCTGATTGAAGCTCAAAAAATTGCCCGCCTTGGCGATTGGTGGTATGACCTGGCGCTGAAGCAAACCAATTGGTCGGACAACCTGTATACCTTGCTGGAGATTGACACGCTGCCAAAAAACACCAGTCATTTTGAATATTATATTAGCCGGGTACAAGCCGATGACCGCCGCGCGGTTTACCAATTTTTTTCGGATGTATCGGGTAAAACCCACAACGATAACCAGCACAAAATATTAACTGATAAAGGCAATTTACGCTACTTCCGTATTACCCGCGGCCAACCCTGGCGCGACGACAATGGCCAGATAACCCGCGTAACAGGTGTAATACAAGATATTACCGAAAACCGCGTTATTGAACGCACCATTAAAAAAAACCAGGCCGAACTGCTGGAAGCGCAAACCATAGCCAAAATTGGTAACTGGAAATGGTATCTGGGCCAAAAAACCATCGCCTGGTCTGACGAGGTTTACCATATTTACGAGGTTGACCCGGCAAGTATGCGGGCAGGTAAAAGCCATTTTAAGCTATTGCTGCAATATGTACACCCCGATGATAAGGCGATATTGCTGGGTTTCCTTAAAAACCCGGTTAACCTGCGGCGCACATCCTACGAGTTCCGTATTATCACCCTTAGCGGAAAAATAAAGCATTTAAGCCTTATCACCACCAAAATTAAATATGCCGAGGATGGCAGTGTGCGCAGTGTAATAGGCACCCTGCAGGATATTACCGAACGCAAAAAGGCCGAATTAAACATCCAGCAATCCGAAGAAAATTACAAGCTGATTTTAGAAAGCATTAAACTGGCGGCCGTATCGTTAGATAAAAGCGGCAACATTGTTTATTGTAATAAATACCTGGCCAAACTGTTAGGGTACGAGCAGGACGAACTGATAGGCCGCAACTGGTATAAAACCCTTATCCCCGAAAACCTGAGCAGTGTGTTTAAGGAATGGTATGTTAATCATAACATTAAATCGCATTATATTAACCCGGTAATATGCCGCAACGGCGAACAGCGCATCATCAGCTGGCAAAACACTACTATTTATGATGAGCATGGCCATATTAAACAAACCACCAGTATTGGCGAAGATGTAACCGACCAGCAAAAGGACAGGGAGCGACTGATCACTGCTAAGGAGGAGGCCGAAAAATCATCGATGTTTAAATCGGAGTTCCTGTCTACCATGAGTCACGAGATCCGTACGCCTATGAACGCGGTTATTGGCACCACCAACCTGCTGCTGGAAGAAAACCCGCGGCCCGATCAATTAACCTATCTCAACAATCTGAAATTCTCGGGCGAGAACCTGTTAGGTATTATCGACGATATACTGGATTATAATAAAATTGAAGCCGGCAAGCTGGAACTAAATAAGGTACAGCTAAATATTAATAGCCTGATTGCCAATATTAAACAAACTTTCCAGGCCAGGGCCATGGAGAAAAAATTGGATCTTATTGCCGAGGTTGACCAATTAATACCCAATAACCTGGTTGGCGACCCGATACGGATCAGCCAGATACTTAATAACTTATTAAGCAATGCCATTAAGTTTACCCACAAGGGGGCAATTACCTTACTGGTGCGCGAGGAAAACCGCGATAGCAAACACGTAAAGCTAAACTTTACCGTGGCTGATACAGGCATTGGGATTGAGCAGCAAGGCCTCGAAAAAATATTTGAACCCTTTGTGCAGCAATCGCAACGGCAGGATTATGGTGGTACCGGTCTTGGCCTGGCTATTATTAAGCGCCTAGTTGAATTGCATGGCAGCAGCATCCGCGTAAGCAGCACACTGGGCAAGGGCACACAATTTAACTTTACTATTGAGTTTGAATATCGTGCCGAACCGGTGAATACGCCGCAACTAAACGCGGTACAAAAAATGCAGGAGGGCGACCTGGCCGGTATGCGGGTACTGGTGGTGGATGATAATAAAATGAATATCCTAATAGCCAGTCGCTTCCTTAATAAATGGAATATCATTATCAGCGAAGCTCATAACGGCCTGGTGGCTACCGAAATGGTTGCCAATAACACTTACGACCTGATTATTATGGACCTGCAAATGCCCGTTATGGATGGTTTTGAGGCCACTAAAGTGATCAAACAAACAAACCCCAACCTCCCCATTATCGCCCTTACGGCCGACGCTATGCCCGAAACTTTTACCAAGGCGCACGAAAGCGGCATGGACGATTATTTGACCAAACCTTTTATGCCCGAGATACTATTCGAGAAAGTATCTAAACACTATAAAAGTCATTAGTCATTAGTCATTAGTCATTAGTCATTAGTCATTAGTCATTAGTCA
>JAZKAO010000041.1:0-18616 GCA_040389105.1 Bacteroidota bacterium | reverse complement strand
GACCAATGACCAATGACCAATGACCAATGACCAATGACCAATGACCAATGACTTACCCCCAAATATATCTTTACCGCCGCATTGTACAGGCCAAACTGTATATGGATAGTAATTATCAGGAGGCTATAGATCTGCATGCCATAGCCGATCAGGCTTATTTTTCTCGCTATCATTTTATTAGGTTGTTTAGCAAGATCTACGGCAAAACCCCGCATCAATATTTAACCGGTGTGCGGATGGAAAAGGCTAAGCTGTTGTTACAAACCGATTTGCCGGTGCAGCAGGTTTGCTTCGCGGTTGGGTTTGATAGTATTGGTTCGTTCACCAGCTTGTTTAAACGATATACCGCGGCCACCCCGGCACAATACCGTACGCAGCAATTGCAGCGTGCCGATGAAATGGGTAAGGTTCCCCTTAAATTTATCCCCAATTGCTTTGCGCAAAGCAATGGCTGGGTTGATAAATAATGTGAGTGTGGGATAAATGTCCTCCATGTCATTTCGACGAACCGCGTGGGACTAAGTTGGGGTGAGGAGAAATCTTGTACATAATGCAGTCTTTAATAGCATACCGTATAAGATTTCTCTTTCGCCCCTACGCACTCTCCATCCTATGCTCTATCGAAATGACAATTTTTTTTATCCCTACTCTATATTAAATAGCAATTTTAAAGAAGTGTAAGCAATTTATAGTGATCATCTTTGATATAAACAAACAAAGCAATGATCACAAAAATGAACCACGTTAGCATCTTTGTCCTAAACCAGGATAGTGCTTATGATTTTTATGTAAATAAACTGGGCTTCACCGTCCACACCGATGCGGCTATGGGGCCCGGCGCGCGCTGGCTCACCGTTTGCCCGCCCGAGCAACCCGACCTGGAGATCAGCCTGATGGCCATTAGTGAGGGCATGATGTTTAAAAAGGAAGCTGCCACACAAATGCGCGATTTGGTAAGCAAAGGTACCTTCGGTTTCGGCGTGTTTGAGTGTAACGATTTGCTGGCTACTTACGAGGAACTAAAAGCCAAAGGCGTGGAGTTTACCAAACAACCCACTAAGGAATTTTATGGTTACGAGGCTCTGTTTAAAGATGATTCGGGCAACTGGTTCTCGCTGGGGCAGAAGAAGTAGGCAAATGTGTAAATGTGCGGATATGCAGATGTGCAAATGCCTCTAAGTAAAAAGTGTCATTTCGAACGAGGTACGAGGAGAAATCTTATACGCTTTAAATAGCGCATGTATAAGATTTCTCTCTCCGTTCGAAATGACATTTTATGTTAGCTATTTACCTACCGGTTTAAAATGCATATCGTACTCGTTCAGCTTTACAATCTTTCCGCCCTTAAATTGCATATCATTGATCAGGGATACCGAATCGGCTTTGCCCTTGTCGTCGGTCCATTTTTGGATATACCATAAGGTTACCCACTCTTCTTTTTTATCCGAACTTACTACCGATTCCCAATCTTTCATATCTATCTTCAATCCCTTCATCGTGGTCGACATGCCGGCTGTCATCTTAATAAATTCAGCAATAGGGCCCTTAAACTTGCCCCCGTCATAATTAAACTCCAGGCTGTCGGCAAAGCCCTTCTTCAAGGTTACAGTATCCATGGTTTCAAATGCCTTAAGGGTAGTTAAGGCCGTCATGGTATTCACATGGCTGGTATCCATTGTCCAATAATCAGGGTGTGCAATTTTGTAGGGGTAATTAGGGGTAGCTGCGGCGGCAGGCGCATCAGTTTTAGCGGCCGGTTGTTTACAGGCAGCCATCAGCAATGGGATAGCAAATAATAAATAGGCTTTTTTCATGATGTTAGGGTTTTTAAGGTTATTAATTATTTGTAAGTTAGGTATTTATATTATAATTCAACCGATTTTAGAATTGATTTCACCGATTTAAAAGCTCTGTGTCCTCTGTGGCTAAATAGCCTCAATCACCTAAACACCCCCACACAATCCACATCCCAACCATTTTGTGTAAAACTCGTTTCCCGCAATAGGGCAAGTATATTTATATTTACCCATCCATAATTTTTAGTTGCTAATGAGTGAAGATTTAGGCGCGAATGATACGCCTGTTAATAACGAAGATAATTCCCTGCATAACGTCATTTCGCTGGATGGACTGTACGAGAACTGGTTCCTGGACTATGCGTCGTACGTAATATTAGACCGTGCCGTTCCGCATATACACGATGGTTTAAAACCGGTTCAGCGGCGTATCCTGCACTCGCTGAAGGAGATGGACGACGGGCGCTTTAACAAAGCCGCCAACGTAATTGGTAATACCATGAAGTATCACCCCCATGGCGATGCTTCCATTGGCGATGCCATGGTGCAGATAGGGCAAAAAAACCTGCTGATAGACTGCCAGGGTAACTGGGGCGACCCCATAACCGGCGACTCGGCAGCAGCCCCGCGTTATATCGAAGCGCGCTTATCAAAATTTGCTTTAGAGGTTGTTTTCAACCCCGATACTACCGTTTGGCAAGCCAGTTACGATGGCCGTAACAAGGAGCCTATTACGCTGCCTGTAAAGTTTCCATTGTTATTAGCGCAGGGAGCCGAAGGTATTGCCGTGGGTTTGGCTACCAAAATTATGCCCCATAATTTTATCGAACTGATTGATGCATCCATAGGCATATTGCGTGGTGTGCGGCCCGATCTGGTACCCGATTTCCCCACCGGTGGTATGGCCGATTGCTCGGCTTATAACGAGGGGCAGCGCGGCGGGCGTATCCGTGTGCGGGCTAAAATTGTGGAGCGCGATAAAAAAACACTGGCTATTACCGAGATCCCTTTCAGCACCACCACCGGCGGGCTGATTGACAGCGTGATTGCCGCTAACGATAAGGGCAAGATCAAGATCAAAAAGATCGAAGATAATACGGCTAAGGATGTGGAAATTATGATCCACCTGGCACCGGGCATCTCTCCCGATGTAACTATCGACGCGCTATATGCCTTTACCGATTGCGAGGTTTCCATATCGCCAAACACTTGTGTAATTAAAGGCGATAAGCCGCATTTTATGAGTGTGAATGATATCCTGGAAGAAAGTACGCTTTTCACCAAGGATCTGTTGAAGCAGGAGTTAGAGATAAAGCTAAGCGAATTGATGGAGAAGATCTTCTTCAGTTCGCTATTGAAAATATTTATACAGGAGGGGATGTACAAGCACCCCGATTACGAAAGTTCATCAACCTTTGAGTTGGTGGTAGAAGTGCTGAACCGTTTGTTCGCGCCTTTCTTCCCGCAGTTTTACAGGGAGATTTTGCCCGATGATTATAAGCGCCTGATCGATAAACCGATGAGCAGTATCACCCGTTTCGACTTTAAGAAAACGGATGAGCAGATCAAAAACCTGAACGAGGAGATTAAGCAGGTAAAACATCACCTAAAACACCTGACCGATTATACTATTGATTGGTTTGAAAAACTGAAAGCCAAGTTTGGTAAGGACCGTAGCCGTAAAACCGAATTACGCGCCTTTGATAAGGTAGAAGCTGCGCAAGTGGCACTGGCTAATATCAAGTTGTATGTTAACCGTACAGATGGCTTTATTGGCAGCGGACTTAAAAAGGACGACGCGGTAAGTTTTGTATGCGATTGCTCGGATATCGACGAGATTATTGTGTTTCGCGAGGATGGCAAAATGCTGATCACCAAGGTGCAGGAAAAGGTGTTTGTGGGTAAGGATATCCTGCACGTAGCCGTATTTAAAAAGAACGACGAGCGCACGGTTTATAACATGATTTATAAGGATGGCCAAAGCGGTGTAGCCTATATTAAGCGTTTTAGCGTGGTTGGCGTTACCCGCGATAAGGAATATGACCTGACCAAGGGCAGCAAGGGTAGCCGTGTGCTGTACTTTAGCGCCAATCCTAACGGCGAGGCCGAGGTGGTAAATATCCAGCTAAAGCCGCACTCTAAATTAAAGAAACTGCAATTTGACGAGGATTTTGCCGAACTGGCCATTAAAGGCCGTGGAAGCATGGGGAATATCATTACCAAATACCCGGTTAAAAAAATCATCCTGAAAAGTAAGGGCGTATCTACCTTGGCCGGGCGCAAGATCTGGTACGATGAGATACTAAAACGCCTGAATGCCGATGGCCGCGGTAAATACCTGGGCGAGTTTGACGGCGAGGACAAGATCTTCACCCTGCTGGCCAACGGCATTTACGAACTAACCAGCTTCGACCTGAATAATCATTTTGACGATAAGATGCAGATGATTGAAAAGTATAATCCCGAAAAGGTTTATACCGTGGTGTATGTGGAAGGTAAAGCAAAAAACTACATGGTGAAGCGCTTTATGTTCGAGAATACGGTAATTGGCAAGCAATCCAGCTTTATTAGCGAAGAGCCGGGATCAAAACTGATCCTCATTTCGGGCGCGGCGCAGCCTATTGCCAGGGTAGAGCAATTGAAAGGCAAAACCATGGTGCCCGAAACCAACGAGCTTAACCTGGCCGATCTGATAGACGTGAAAGGCATGAAAGCCATGGGTAACCGCCTATCGCCGCATGTGGTGCAAAGCGTGGTGTTAATTACCGAACATGACGACGCTGCCGATGTACCCGACCCGGAACCAAACCCGGTTGACGAAACCGAAATAGTGGTAACGCCCGAAGATAAAGAAATAGCCAATACCCCGCCAAAGGTAGCAGTACCGCCTTTGGCAAAAGTGGCAGCAACAGTTGCCGTGCCCACCCAATCAGTAAAACCGCCGGAACCTGAACGGGTAGAGCCGCCAAAAATAGAATCGGTGGAATCAGAAACTAAATCGGTGGAATCACAGAAAGTAGAATCAGAAGAAAAACCAGTGGAATCCCCAGCTAAAAAAGTGGATTTCGAGATCACCAACCCCGATGATATCGAGATAGATGATAAGGGACAATTAGGTTTGTTTTAAAATAAAGAGGCACAAATTTGTGCCTCTTTATTTATTTAAACTTCACCCAAATAAACTTCCGTTTGGTATTCTACATTCACCGTCCCGTTAACCTGGTGGCGGTTAAATATTCCTCTTAACTGGTGCAGGAACGCCTGCCCTTCGGCGGTATCTTCGGATGGTACGTAGGATGATGAAAAGGCGCGGCCTATTAAGCCAGCCTGATCAAACACCTGTACGTTAGGGAATTTGCTCAGTTGGTATTGCCCATTCTTAAAAAACGCGCTGAAATCGGCTTCGGTTAGGTTTTGGTGGTTTACCCGCTTATAGTCTGATGCCTGTTGTTGTAGCAGTATTTCGTAATTTATCGAAAACTCGTCAATTTCTACTTGCCGGTTGTTCCAGATGAGGGCTACCTTGCCGCCGGGTTTTAATATCCTTGCAAATTCAATTTTGGTTTGATGCGCGTTAAACCAATGGAAAGCCTGGGCACATACTATCAGATCTATACTACCCGGTTTTAAAGTAGTAGCCTCGGCCGTGCCATTTACCGAATGATATTTTTTATCGCCCTTTAATTGATCATCCGCGGCATGGCGCATAGCATCGTTAGGTTCAACGGCGTAAACGGTATAACCCTCGTGCAGTAGCAAGGCTGTAAATATCCCTGTGCCCGAGCCTGCATCGGCAATGGTTGAATTGGCGGTCAGTTGAGCGCTGGTCTGCAATAGCTGCATTACGCCGGGAGGGTAGCCCGGGCGATATTTGGTATAATTATCAACCCGGTTAGTAAAGCGGTGGGTGGAACCGGTCATTGCTTATAATTTATATGCTGATATAATAGCTGGCATCAAATACATGCCCGTGCGCCAGTTTTTGTACACCTTCCTTGTTTTTAAACTCTACCGGCGCGCCTGCGTTATCGGCGTGGCCCAACCATGGTTCAATACATACAAAGTCGGCTTCGGTTTTGGCCCATATCCCCAGGTAATTAAAATGCGGGAACTGTACCGATATGCTTTCATCGTGCTTATGGCTGCGGATAGTTACCTGGCGCGATTTGGTATGCTTAAACACCAAAGCGTCGTTAGCAAATAATTCGTGCGTTAATTGCAGGTTTTTACCATCCAGCTTTACAGGTTTGGTTTCGCCGCTAAAAAGCCCTTCCGGCGATAGCAGGTGTTCTACCAGTGGTTCTTCGGTTTCAAACTCCAGGTAGTAATCGTCGTAATTTTCTCCCGGGTGAAAAGGTACATTAAAGGCCGGGTGCCCGCCTACCGAAAAGTAAATGGTTTTATCATCGCGGTTGATGACTTTAAAGGTTACCCTTAGCGAATTATCAATCAAATCATATATAATATGCAGATCGAATTTATAAGGATAAATGGCCAGTGTTTTTTCGGAATAGGGTAAGGACAGTTTAGCGTGGTTACCATCTGTCTCTATCGGTAAAAATTCCGAATACCGTGCAAAGCCATGCCTTTGTGTAATTTCGTAAGGCTTACCATCAACAATAATTTGGTTATTGGCCAGTGTACCAATCACCGGGAAAAGGTTAGGGGAATGCCATGGCCATGCTTCGCCAGCTTGCCACATCAGTTCAACACCGGTTTCTTTGTTAATTAATGATGATAGTTGCGCGCCCTTAGTATCAATAGCGGCTTTCAGAAATTCATTCTCAATAATAATCATAAATGAAGGTTTGTGCCAATATATCAAATACTAACATTTTAATCACCATCATGTTTCTTTTTCTTTTCTAATATCACAAATGCGCTGCGTTTTGGGGCCGGCATTGTTGAGTCTTCGCCTTTAACATATTTCCAAACTACCTGGTTCAAATCCAAATCGGGGGCCTCATCTTCTTCGGCCAGGTTAAAATTGGCCGATCGCTTGCTACTTTCGTTTACCGCAATGTTGCGTATGTCAAGGCCAACGCCCGGTGCCCTAACCGTAAATGGTGTAAAGTCTGGTGTGCTGGTAAAGCAATCGTACAGGGGCATGGCGGCGGCATCATACTGGCTCATAGGCGGCAGGCCTAATATCAGTTCCATGGTACGTAATACGCCCGATGTAGAATACATGCCGTGTACAACTGCGTTGCGCTTTACATAAGGGCCAACCACATAAACCGGCGAACGGTGCGCGTCGATATGGTCGGGGCCGTTTTGGGCGTCATCCTCTAATATAAACACGACTGATTCTTTCCAGATAGGGCTGTGCGATAAATGCTCGATAAATTTACCCACGGCCAAATCGTTATCCGCTACGGCAGATAAGGGCGATACTTTGCCTTTCTTTTGTCCGCTGGTATGGTCATTACAAATACGCACACTATTAAATTGCGGTACGGCGTTCATCGTAATTAACGAATCAAAATCGTGTGCCCAGGCATTGTAGCGCACCTGGTCGGTAATATCTAAATTAAAGCCTGGCGATTGCTCGCAGGCATGGCCTTTTAACGATTTTAGTTTGGTTTTGCCATAATCGGCAAACTCGCCATAAGTGCGGTATGTTACCCCGGCGCGCTGGCAAAAATCCCATATAAAACCATCGCGCGGGTTGGCGATATGCGCTTCGCCCTCACCGCCGTAATTACCACCGCGTTTGCCATAGCTGGTTGGCCAGGTTTTCTCTAAAAAGTCGGTTGCGTAGGCGCCCATGCTCCAGTTGTGGCCATCGGCGCTTACTTCGGCATCTACATAAAAGTTATCGGCCAGTACAAACTCATTTACCAAAGCATGTTGATTAGGCGTTATTTTATCGGGGAATATACACAGGCTGCTATCGCCCATGCCTTTTGAAATATCGCCCAAAACCTGGTCGTAAGTACGGTTTTCCTTAATAATATAAAACACATGCTTTATGGGCGATTTATCGCCCACCTTGCGGGGGATAGGATTGCCTTCCAAGCCCTCGGCCAGGTTTACCTTATCGTTGGTGAAAAGCGTATTGGCATAAACCTGTTTGGTATAAACCTTTAACTGGTCGGTACTTGGGGCATCTATAATAGATAGGGTGCCCTTAAACAAACCGGCAATATATTCTTCGCGGCTATTGGTAGATCCCGTTTGGTAGCCGGCATTCGATTTTTTTATTGGCTGCGGCCCATGCGGGTTAGCCATTGACGTAAAGCCCTTTCCGTTTGATACAAATATTTGATTGCCCAGTGTTTTTATATTGGTTGGGTACCAGCCTACGGGGATAAAGCCCATGCTTTGGCTGCTGCCGGGTTTGCTTACATCAAAAACGGCCAGGCAATTATTATCGGCGTTGGCAATGTATAAGGTTTTTTCGTTAGGCGATAAAGCCAGTCCGTTAGTAGTAGACCCGGTTAATTTGGTAGGATATAAGGCGGTGGATACCGTTTCCAGCACCTTGCTGGTTTTGGTATCGATAATAGATACCGAATTATCGTTAGCATTGGCCACAAATAATATGCTGCCTTTTTTATTTAGTAAAATCTCGTTCGGGTGATCGCCGGTTTTAATGTGGCCGGTTATTTTTTGGCTTTCGGTATCGTAAATAACAACCTCTTCACCACCCCAGATAGACAGGTAGATAAGCTTTTCATCGGGCGATAAAACGGCGCCGTAAGCCTCGGCGGGGAGTTTAACCCGTGCTATAATAGCTTTGGTGGTGGGGTTAATAGTGTACAGGCAATTATCTTCCTTAGTGGCAGCGTATAGGCGAGAGTTGTCTTTTTTAATCACTAAGCCTGTAGCGCATACCTTATTATTGGGCCAGGGTTTACCCAGCGGAATAGTATCGGCTTTGCCCAGTTTATTGTTATTGATGGGGTAGGCTACAATGCAATTTTTGTTGCCGCCCGATGCATACAACATTTTCTCGTCATCGCTAAATACCAGGCCATACCACGATTGATCGATTACCCTTGTATCCAGGATCTTTTGTTCTTTAGCATCAATTAACTGTACCGACTGGGTGCTTTGCCCGTTATTGGTTACCGCCAGGTATTTGCCTGATGATGATAACTGGATATTTAAAGGCAGATCGCCAAGCGGGAGGGAGGCATGCCCGGCCGGGCTCAATTTCCAGCCATTGGGTAACAGTACCTGCTCTGTCCCGGTAATTTTGCCCGGTGTTTGGGCATTACAAAATTGAACCGCGCCTGCAAGGGCTAAAGCCGAAAAGAAAAGTTTACTTAACATACATTAACAATAGGTAAGTAAAGTTAACAAAACGAAATGAACGAATGGTGAGTTAATCGAAACTTAACGATCATTTTACACCAGCGAAATATAGGTACAGGTTTAAGCGCAACCCTCCATATCGGTCACCCTAATTCAGCTTAATTAGCGATCGTATCACCGAATCCTTTTGTGCCGGTGTAAGCTTATAATTAAACTTAAATAAGGCCCCCTCAAAATCGCCGTATGATGGATTGGGCAATACAATGTACTTGTTGCCAAATTGCTTTCTTAGTTTTTGTGTATTCGCTTCGCGGTTTTGTTCGTTAGGATGATTATCGTACAAAGCATCAAAATCGGCCAGGTTATCACCACATAATAATACAATGTTGTACTTTTTTAATACTTCCTGCCGGCGACTTTCCTTGCTTGATGTGGTTGTTTTTAGCAGCAGGTGCGTATCATCGGCATAAGGCAGGTGGTATAGTTGTAGGTTTTTCAGGGTGCCGGGCCGTTCGTCCTCATCGCGGTTGGTAATGTAAAATACCTTTACACCTTTTGATGCCGCGTATTTAAAAAAGGCAGGCGCACCTGGCACGGTATCGGCAATGCCCTGGGCAGTCCACTTTTTCCATGCTTTGCTGTCAAATTCCTGGTTATTAATAGCGGCGCGTGCGTCTTCGGGACTGTTGTCCAGCAGGGTTTCGTCAATATCGGTTACTACGGCTAAAGGTTTGGTGCCTTTATGCTTTACGGCTTCAGCAATGCGCAGGCGGGCTATATTATAAGCCTGGAAACAAAGAGCCTTATATTCGGCGGCTCGTTGCTGGTATAGCGATGCCCACACCTTACCGGCATTAGCTGTTGATAAATTGGGGCTTTGTGCAAACGCGTTTACTGCAAGGCAAAGCAATGCTGCGCAGATAGGGTATTTAATTTTCATTGAGTTGTTGTTGATGACGGGAAATGCCCGTTAATAATGATAAACTACGGCCGAGTTTTCCTGTAAACTTTGTGCCATTAATTCCTCAATAAATGCCGAAAGATTGTAGCCGGCCATGTTTGCAGCTTGCTCAATAGTTAGCCTGCCGGTATCGTATAGCCTGGTGGCTACAGCGGTCAAAACATCTTTTTCTGATATTTTTACACCATCCGGTAAGTTAATATTCAAAGTTTGCATAATCGAATGTAAACATTTTTTGACAATTACAACAATTCGGGCTTTATTTTTTCCACAAATTCTTTAGCGAACTTATTTAGCTTGGGTTGTATCACCACCATGCAATATGGTTTCAGGGTATTGTCATTATAATAATTCTGGTGATAATCCTCGGCTTTATAAAATGGCCCGGCTGCTGTTACTTCGGTTACAATGGGTTTATCAAATACCTTTTCAGCTGTTAATTTACTGATCATCAGCTCGGTTTGCTGCTTTTGCTCTTCGCTGTGGTAAAACACAGCCGAACGATATTGCGTACCCACATCGTTCCCCTGGCGGTTTAGTGTAGTGGGGTTATGGGTTTTAAAAAATACCAGCAGTAATTCATCAAAGGATAGTACGTTGGCATCAAACTCAATGTTAATAACTTCTGCATGGCCGGTATCGCCATTGCATATTTCCATATAGGTAGGGTTAAGGGTATGCCCGCCGGTATAGCCCGATGCTACCGATATAACACCCTTAAGTGTTTGAAAAATAGCTTCGGTACACCAAAAGCACCCATTACCAAAAGTTGCTGTTTGAATATTCATTATGCTAAATTAATCACAAATTGCTACATTGGTTTACAATTGCTATTACAACAACCTTTTATCACCCGATAATTACTTTTATATGATGTTTAAGCTATGCCGGCCTGTCGCAGTCACACTGCTGTTCATTGCTTTTACAATCTCCGTTTTCGCGCAAAACGATAATCCTATTGTCGATAGTATTATTAAGTATACCGCCTACTATAGCGTAAAAAAATCGGAAGTGCTGATGTTTACCCACCTGGATAAAACCGTTTATATAAACAATGATATAATGTGGTTTACGGCCTATTTATTAGGTGTTAAATCCCGGGATGTTAATCGGCACGAGGTATTATCGGCCGTATTGGTAAACAATAATGATCAAAAGATAGCTGCACAGGGCCGGTTTGTCATGTCAACAGGGTTAGCTTTTGGTAACCTGGCCATCCCGGATACCGTACCACCGGGGCATTACAGCTTTATAGCCTATACCAACCGCATGATAAACGGTAGGCCCGAGGCCTGTTTTGTGCAGCCCATTACCCTCAAAACCGCATCCGACGCGGCTTTTAACGTTGAACTGGTTTTAGATACCTTATATAAAGATCCGGCAAATGTGCGCGTACTGCTTAAGGCCGATGCCAAAAGCACCCCCTTGGATGGGGCCAGCATTAACTACTTTTTAGGTAAGGATCAAAAAACGCGCATAGCAGGCAGGGCAAAAACAAATGTAATAGGCAGCTATACTTTGATGCTGCCTAAGGACAAAATCACCGCGGCGCAGCATAATTTAGAGGTGCAGGTAAAATCGGGCTCCGAAACCAAAACCCTGCACCTGGATATCCCCATCAAACAAAAACTAACTGATGTGAGGTTTTACCCCGAAGGCGGCCATTTAATTACCGGGCTGGTAAGCCGGGTAGGGTGGGAGGTGAAAACCCCGGCCGGTACCGCCATTAAAGCAACCGGGGTATTGTATGGTAATAACAAAGCGATTGATACCATAGAAACTGACAGCTTTGGAATGGGCACCTTTTATTTGTCAACCATGCCAAATACAAACTATAGTGTAAAGCTGATACCCGATGCCGGGGGCGATATTACCTATCCCTTGCCCGCGGCCCTTAATGCCGGGGTAGTTGCGCGCATACCCGATGCCCTGGTTGGCGATACATTAACCTTGCAGCTAAAAACAAACTATAAGAGTAAGCTGACCTTGCTGGTTCATAACTATAAGGAAATTTACGCGGCAAATATGCTGGAAGCATCGCTGGCGGGGCGTTATGTAAAAATCGACTTGTCGCAAATTCCACGGGGCATCAATACAATTACCGTGCTGGATAGCCTGAACAGGCCCTGCGCCGAGCGCTTGTTTTTTGCACATTATAACCAAAAGCCCCGCATGGCTATAGCTATGGATAACCCGGTGGTGGGCACGCGGCAAAAGGTAAATATAAAACTAAAACTCAGCGGTGGTAAAGAGAAACTTGCCAAAGGCATTGTATCGGTAGCCTGTGTGCAGGATAACCGCTTTGAGGTAAAAAATGATAATAACATTGAACATTATGTGTACCTGCAAAGCGAAATTGATAACCTGCCCTTAAAGGATAACCTGATGAGCAATGCCGAACTTGATCGCCAATACCTGAATGAGTTATTGCTGGTACGCGGGTGGAGCAAATATAAATGGCCCGAGTTGATGCAGGCAACGGCAAGGGATACGGTTAAATATGGCACAGGGCTATTATTTAGCGGTGTAATAACCCGCTTTGGCAGTGCCCTTAAAAAGCCGGCGCAGTTATTATTAATGAAAGATTCATCAATATCGGCTGATATGCTGGAGAGTGACCCTAAAGGTGCGTTCACCTTAAATAACGAATATGTTTATACCCCTGCCGATAGAAAGGTAAAGCTGATAGTAGCCGGTAAAAGCGATGAATATACCATACAGGTAACCGACCCTTACCCGGCGATAAATAAAATACTGGCCAGGGATATGGAGCCTGTGATGTTTGAGGAGCCTATTGTGCAAAATACAAAGGAATTTAACCTGAAAGGTTTTGAACATGCTACCCATTTAAAAGAAGTCGTTATCAAGGCATCTAACCAACGCTTTAGGCATGGCTTTGGCACTAACTCTAACGCCTGCGGCGATTATGTTTGCCGGTTTAATATCCTTAATTGCCCCAACCATATTACCGATCCCCAGAACCGGGCGCCCCAGCAAGGCGAAATGGTAATGGTGCCCGGCCAGGGCCGTATACAATATTATGGCTGTGCAGATGCGGGCGTACAACCTGGCATGTTGGCCTTTACAGGGGTTTACGCGGCTAAAGAGTTTTACGGTGCCGATTATACTTTCAGTAACCCTGTCGAACCCGATTACCTGTCGACCATTTGCTGGAAACATGGTATAGCCATTGCTTCGGATAAGGAAGTGAATATTTCCTTTTACACCAGCGATATCACCGGCAAATTTAGGATAGTGGTGCAGGGCATTACTAACGAGGATGTGGTATATGGCGAGGATAGCTTCACGGTGCAAAAAAAATTGCCCTGATATAGTATAATTTCCGGGCTAATGTATCTTTATAAATGTGTTTTATACATTTTAAGTTATTACCTTAGTTTTTCAAATTATCATCATCCTAAAAACAATTCAATGATATTACATCAATTCTTCTTAAAAAGGGGCAGGTTATTGTCGCTTGGTTTATTTGCACTGTTATTTACATTCAAGGGCTATAGTCAGCAAGTCCGTTCGGTTGCCGATTTTGACCGCGACTGGCGTTTCCACTTAGGCGATGTAAGCGATGGCCAAAACGAAAGTACAGCCGATAATAGCTGGCGCCAGCTTAACCTCCCGCACGATTGGAGCATAGAGGGCGAATTTAGCAAGGATAACCCAGCCACCCCCGAAGGTGGCGCTTTACCCGGCGGCATAGGGTGGTACCGTAAAACATTCACTGTGCCGGCCGCGTCAAAAGGCAAGCAGGTTTATATTGATTTCGACGGTGTATACCAAAAAAGCGATGTATGGATCAATGGGCATCATTTAGGCTTCAGGCCCAATGGTTATATCTCATTCAGGTACGAGTTAACCCCTTACCTAAAATATGGCGCCGCCAATGTAATAGCGGTAAAAGTAGATAATGCCAGTCAACCAAACTCGCGCTGGTACTCTGGTTCGGGTATCTACCGTAATGTATACCTGGTTACCACCAATAAAGTAGCTATCGACCATTGGGGTACCTTCCTTACCACGCCACAGGTAAGCAAAAGCCAGGCCAGCGTTAAGTTACAGGTAAAAGTGCGCAACAATAGCGGTGCAGCACAGCAGGTAACCCTAACAACATCTATTACCGATGCTGCGGGCAAAGTGATTAGCACGGTTAGTAATAATGTAAAGGTGAGCGATACATCGGCAACAGCCAACCAACAGTTTAAGGTAATGGCCCCCAATTTATGGTCGGATAAACACCCTTACCTATACAAAGCGGTAACCAAAGTATATAGTGGCAAAACGTTGACAGATACCTATAATACTACTTTTGGTATCCGTTACTTTAGTTTTGATGCCGATAAAGGCTTCTTCCTGAATGGAGTGGCCACCAAAATATTAGGTGTGTGCGATCACCACGATTTGGGTAGCCTTGGCGCGGCCGTAAGCCTGCGCGCTACCGAAAGGCAATTAGAGATATTAAAGGAAATGGGCTGTAATGCCATCCGTACATCGCATAACCCGCCATCGGTTGAATTGCTTGACCTTTGCGACAAAATGGGCTTTATTGTAATGGACGAAGCCTTTGATGTTTGGGAGCAGCAAAAGGAAAAGTATGATTACCACCTGTATTTTGACCAGTGGCACAAGCGCGATTTGGAAGACCAGATACTACGCGACCGCAACCACCCCAGTGTAATTATATGGAGTATGGGTAACGAAATACCCGAGCAACGCAGGCCGAAAGGCGGCGAAATTGCCAAGGAACTGGCAGCCATTATCCACGCGCTGGATACTACCCGCCCTTTAAGCACCGCCAATAACAACCCCGATACTACTAATAAGATCATTAAATCGGGCGCGGTTGATTTGGTAGGCTATAACTATCATTATAAAGAATACCCTAAGTTTCACGATCGTTACCCGGGTAAGATCTTCATCGGGTCCGAAACTACATCGGCATTGGAAACCCGCGGCTATTATGATATGCCGGCTAATGTAGATAGTATCCGCCGCTGGCCGGTTAAGGGCAACTATAACGACCACGTGAACATGAATGCCGACAACACCGTATCGGCCTACGATAACGTATCGGCACCATGGGCATCAACGCACGAGGAAAGCTGGAAGCCGATTAAGAAGTACCCATTCCTTTCGGGCCTGTTTATTTGGACAGGTTTTGATTATATGGGCGAACCCACACCTTATACCTGGCCGTCGCGCAGTTCGTATTTCGGTATTATCGATCTGGCTGGCTTCCCTAAGGATGTATATTATATGTACCAAAGCGAGTGGACTAACAAAACCGTATTGCACCTGTTGCCGCACTGGAACTGGGAAACCGGCAAAACCATACAGGTTTGGGCCTACTACAACCATGCCGACGAGGTAGAACTGTTCCTGAACGGAAAATCGTTAGGCAAAAAAGCCAAGCACGATGAGGATCTGCACATTTCATGGGCGGTGCCGTATCAGCCAGGTACATTAAAAGCGGTATCCTATAAGGATGGTAAAACCGTTATGACTACCGAGGTGCATACCGCAGGTAAACCAGCCAAAATAGAACTGGTTGCTGATAGAAAAACCATCAGTGCCGATGGTAAGGATATGTCGTTTGTAACCGTTAAGATATTGGACAAGGATGGCAACATTGTGCCAAATGCCGATAATAAGGTTGACTTTAAAGTTGCAGGCAATGCCTTTATAGCCGGCGTTGATAACGGCGACCCCGTAAGTCACGATCCGTTTAAGGCCAGTTACCGCAAGGCGTTCCATGGTTTAGCTTTGGCTATATTACAGTCGAACGCTAAAGCAGGTACTGTAACCTTTACAGCTACCGCCGCAGGTTTGGCCCCGGCAGTGCTGACATTGCAGGCTAAATAAGACCATGATTTTTAGGATTCAAAGATCAACAGGATAATATGAGACTTACTAAGTTTTTAAAACTTAGTAAGTCTTTATATTCTAAACTCTCTACTTAGAGGAGGGTTTGGGTGGGGTTCTTATCGCACAAGCCGATCAACCTAAACCCGATAGTAGTGGAAAGCCCGCAACAAAGCGCAGCGCAGTGAGGACTTGCAACGGATAGCGGGGCTAACGGCCGCCATGTAACACTAACGTTCGTTTTCAAATACCTAAAAATAACTCATAGAAAAAGCCGCCTTGTTTATGCAAGGCGGCTTTTTTATTTTTCTAAAGCCCTCTCTCTTGGGAGGGGTTTATTATTATTGTTGTTCCTTAGCCGGGTTACGGTAGTAAACCTTATCTTCTAAAAACTCCTGTATAGCAACCAGCGATGGTTTTGGCAAACGCTCGTAATGCTTAGAAATTTCAATTTGCTCGCGGTTTTCAAAAACCTCTTCCAGGTTATCGTTAGATGATGCAAACTCAGATAATTTCTGGTGCAACTCTTCCTTAATGTTGTTAGAGATTTGATTGGCCCTTTTAGATACAATAACGATAGACTCGTAAATGTTATCGGTTTTCACATCAAGCTCGCGCAAATCGCGGGTGATGGTGCTGCTTGCCGGGCCGGGTTTATTAATAATGTTTGTCATATCTTTATTTTGCTGTTATTATTAGTTTGGTATTTTTTGAGATTGTTGTTTTTCGGATGGTAGCTGTGCTTTTACTGTATCCTTTTTGGCCAGTTTGCGTGCCAGGCGGGCGTTATTGTTTACTTCAACAAAAAAGCGCTTTACCTCCACTATGCCATCCTGGCTATCCTTTTTTAATCCGGCAGCTTCCTTTAAGTATTTACTGGCCGGGTATTTTTCGGCAAACTGATCGTAAAAGCTGATGGCCTGGTTGTAGCGGTCTTCCTGCCTTTGTTCGCTGCTGTTTTTGGCATACATGTATTGCGCCTTAATGGTTAAAAACTCCATCTCTTCGGCATAGCGGGTATCCGGGAAATCGCGCAGGGCATTACCAAACGCAATAACGGCCGATTGGTAATCGGTAATAATTAAATATAATTTAGCGTTAGCGTACGCTTTTTCTTCCAGTTTATCGCGCAAATCCTGTATCAGCTTACTGGCCTCGGCCACACGATCGCTTTTAGGGTATAAGTTAATAAACAACTGTAATGCATCAATAGCCTTGCTGGTATTTTCCTGATCGAGCGTAAAGTTTGGCGAATCGAGGTAAAAGCAATAAGCTGCCATAAAGCGGCATTCCTCGGCACGGGCGTTACCCTGGTAGTTTTCGGCAAAGTTTTTAAACTGGTACCTGGCCGATGTATAATCCTTTAGCTTGTAATTAGTATAGGCGTAATAGTAAAACAAATCCTCGGCACCCTCGCGGCCACGGTATTTAACCGATAGATCGTCGAATAATTCCAGCGCTTTGGTATATTCCTTTTTATTATAGTACTTAATGGCTTCCTGGTATTTTTTAGCATTATCGTTACTGGCTTTTAGCTTTTCATACTTGCTTTTACAGCTCCCCAATATCAGCACAAGGGCAAACGACAGACTAAAAAATACGAGACTTAGTTTTTTAAACATTTTGCAAAGATAGTTGATTAATACAAATCGGTCAATTATTTATTTAGCTACTAATATATAAGGTATAAACCGCTCCTTTATATATACAGCTGTGTTTTAACATCTTTTAACAGTAGGGGCGGGCAATGCTGCTTAACCACGCAGGCCATAAAGAATCGCGTATTAATACTTGTGCTGGGGCACAAAGGTTTTGGTTAATGTATACCTATTATATTAAGGTGTACATTATAGTAAGTAAGATGCGTAAGGATTGTGGTAACCACAATCCCTACGCATCTTGCCGACGGTATAAAGGGGGGCAAATGTTTTTGATAATGCATACCTATATATAAGGTGTATATAATAAGGATAAGTTGGGCGAGGGTTGCTTAACCATAAAGGGCCCCAATAATAGCGTGTTGACGCATCCGCAAGGGGCACGGAAGTAATAGATAATGTATACCTAATATATAAAGGTATATACAAGGGAGCAATATGATGTAAATAAACGCGCAATTGCAGGTAGCTTTTTATATAAGATGTATATACGATATAGGCTCCGTGCCCTCTGTGGGCAAATCCTTATCTTAATTCTACTTTTGAAAATGAGCAGATAGTGTTTCATCGGCCCCGATAGCCCCGCTTTACGCTGCAAACCGACCGTAGGGAGCTCATTAATGCCTTAAAAAACAATTAAGCATATTAATAACCCTTACTTGCTACGCTTAAGTCACTTCACGCTGCGGGTTTTCCGCTTCAATCGGGTTTAAGTTGAATATTCCATGCTATAGCTTTCCGTCCATAATTAATAGCCATGTAGCCAATAATCTTGTCTTTCGGGCTTTCCGACTTACGGTCTTACGGACTTCCCACAAAACTTTCCCCCTCATTTGTAAAGTGTTATAAATACAATAAGGGTTATTGTTACAAAAGGTTTGCATAATTGAAAATGATACGTACCTTTGCAGCCCGCAAATAAGGAAGCGGAATTGTTCTCTGAGGTATTAAGAAGTAAGTTTTAAGCGAAAAAAAGTTTAAAATAAATTTCACAAAATCGAAAAAGGTTTATACCTTTGCAGCCCGCAAACGACGAAAGAAAATCTTCAAACGGAGATAGAAAACGT
>JAZKAO010000040.1:0-31379 GCA_040389105.1 Bacteroidota bacterium | reverse complement strand
ACGGTAACTTTGTTTGGGCTTGTAAAAACTATGATGGCGACGTACAAAGCGACACCGTAGCGCAAGGCTTTGGCTCTTTAGGTTTAATGACCTCTACTTTAGTTACACCTGATGGCACCGTAATGGAAGCTGAAGCAGCACACGGTACGGTTACACGCCACTACCGCGAGCACCAGGCAGGCCGCCCAACTTCTACCAACCCTATCGCGTCTATCTTCGCGTGGACACGTGGTTTGGAGTTCCGCGGTATACTGGATGGTAACCAGGAGCTGATCAACTTCTGTAAAGCGTTAGAAGAAGTTTGTATCGAAACCGTGGAAAGCGGCAAAATGACCAAAGATTTGGCCATTACTATAAAACCAAAGGTTGAGCACGGTACCGATTACCTGTACACCGAAGAGTTTTTAGAAGCCATCAACGAAAACTTAAAAGCGAAATTGGGTAAGTAATAGTCATCCCGATTAAGATATGAAAGCCCGTTCTGAAAAGAGCGGGCTTTTTTTGTGTTTAAAATTTAGCGTCACTTTCTCAAAATACTTAACTTAGCGGTTGCAATGCTTCAGTTAAATAACATAAAAGAGACTTTAGCCCTGTTTAAAACAGAGTTGGTGCAGCGATATCCAATTGCTTCTTTGGGATTGTTTGGCTCGGTTGTACGCGATGATTTTACCGAAAATAGCGATATTGATATCATTGTAACGTTTTCAAAACCTATCGGCTCAGACTTTATTACACTTGCAGATGAATTAGAAGACAAACTTAAACGCAGGGTGGATCTTGTATCAAGAGCAGGCGTTAAGGAAAAATACTTACGTGTAATTGACCCTGAGATAGTATATGTCTAAGAGAGATCCTGAGCTGCTTTTGCAGGATATATTAACCAGCGCCGAAAAAATCATCCTTTACACATTTGAAAGTAATTATGGCGATTTCTTAAAGGATGACCGTACTATGGACGCCGTAGTCCGAAATTTTGAGATAATAGGTGAAGCATCTAACCGGTTACCGGATGAATTAAAAAATGAACTCCAGGAGATAAATTGGGTTAAGATCCGTGGTTTCAGAAATCGCATTGTTCATGATTATTTTGGTATAGATTATGAGATAGTATGGGATACTAAAGAAGAACTACTACCGGGACTTATCGCAGCAATAAAAATCAAATTAAATAGTAAAGATTAACACACACACACTACCATGTCATCATTATATCCATTAAAATTTAAAACCATATTTAAAGACAAAATATGGGGCGGCCATAAAATTGAAACTTACCTGCACAAAAACATTGGCGACCTGCCAAACTGCGGCGAAACATGGGAGATCTCGGGCGTAAAGTCGGATGTTTCTGTTGTTGAAAGCGGCGAGTTGCAAGGCCAGTCGCTTGCAGACCTGCTGGAGCAGTTCCAGGGCGAGTTGGTAGGAGAGAAGGTTTATAAGCACTTCGGTAATATCTTCCCGCTATTAGTGAAATTTATTGACGCTAACGATGACCTGAGCGTACAGGTACACCCGGATGACGAACTGGCTAAAAAACGCCATAACTCATTCGGCAAAACCGAAATGTGGTATGTGATAGAGGCCGATCCGGGTTCGTCGCTTATTGCTGGATTTAACCGCGAAATGACCGAGACGGAATATGTTGACGCTTTAAACAGCGGCCATATTATGGATATCCTAAACAAAGAGGATGTAAAAGCAGGCGACGTTTTCTTTTTACCCGCAGGCCGTGTACATACTATTGGTAAGGGGTTACTTATAGCCGAAATTCAGCAAACATCTGATATTACCTACCGCATTTACGATTTTGACCGTGTTGATGATAAAGGCCAAAAGCGCGAGCTGCATACCGAAGAAGCTTTAGCCGCTATCGACTACAAACATTACCCGGAATATAAAACCCTGTACACACCGCAAAAGAACGAGGATGTGCATTTGGTTACCTGTCCATACTTTACCACCAACGTGTTAGATTATACCCACGAGGTAAGTAAAGATTACTCAACCCTCGATTCATTCGTGATTTACGTTTGTATAGAAGGCGAGTTTACTATTGAATATAACGATTTGGCGTACCCGGTTAAAATGGGCGAATGTATCCTGCTGCCAAAAACAATTGATAAGGTAGAACTGAAAACTACATCAGGCTTCAAAATATTGGAAAGCTATATTCAATAATACATCTTGTGATTCACCGATAAAAGAGAATGCCCTGCTTGGTTACAAACAGGGCATTTTTATTTTTTTAGTAGGGTAATATCTTTGATTGGTACGGTCAATTAGTTGTAGCGCCTCACATCCGCCGGGTTTTGCAGCGAATTAAAAATATCGGTAAGGTAGGCCTCGTCAATAGGTTTTAGCAAATAGTCGGTCACTACCGGACAATTTTTCGCACGCTTAATATCGTCAAGGTCAACTGATGAGCTGATGTTATAAATTGTGATATTTTTACCCAATTGAGATTTTATTTCCTCAAAAGCCGCGTTAAATTCCCAGCCATTCATCACAGGCATATTAATATCAACAAACAAAACGTCGGGTAAATTATGGCTGTTTTTTGGGTTAAGTAAATAATCAATAGCTTCCTGCCCGTTGCTAAAGTTTAATATTTGGTTAAATAAGCCCTTTATTACGGTAAGCTTATTGAATCCGTAAGTAAAAATCTCATCATCATCAATAAGGCCTGCAGTCACAATTTTATTTTCAGTTATCATTATATAGTATTAATTATACCAGTTTAACTGTAAATTTTGTGCCAACATTTACAGTGCTGTCAACCTGTATGCTTCCGCCCAGTGCTTCTACCTGGTTACGGGTTATAAAAAGGCCTATGCCTTTAGAGTCAGAATTTTGATGGAAAGTTTTGTACATTCCAAACACCTGGTCGCCGTAGCGTTTCATATCTATACCTATGCCGTTATCCTCAAATGTCATATAAATTTCATTGCCAACTTTTCGGGTAAGTATGTTTATAACCGGCTTGCGGTCGGGGTGTTTATACTTAATGGCGTTGGTAAGCAGGTTTTGCAGGATGCTCTCCAGGTAGGCGGGTATATAGTCAATTTGCGGGCAGTCGGTAAAATCGGTATTGATTTCAGCACCCGTACTCATGATGTTGGTATGCAGCACCGATGCTACATTATTAAATATGGTCTCAAAGTCTATCAGCTTACGCTCCTTTGTAATTTCCGACTGTATGCGCACGATCTCATCCAGGTGGCCCATAGTGGCGCTAAGGCTATCGCTAATGGTTTTAATATGCGAGAATATCTCCGTACGGTCTTCTTTAAGATTGGTATCCTCAAACAGTTTCACCATAAACTTAAGATTACCCGCGTGCGAGCGTAAGTTATGCGATACAATGTAAGCGAAGTTTTGCAGGCGTTTGTTTTGGTCGTCAAGTAAATTGATGGATGATTGTAACCTGATGCCTTTTTTCTTAATGCTGTCAATATCCTGGAAAACGCCCCGCAGAGTTACACATTGCCCATAATTATTTAGCACAGGTACCCCTTTAGAGCGTACCCATATCAAGTTATTTTTAGCAGTTCGAAATTGCAGCTCAACATCGTAGGGCTTACAAAACTTTATAGCCTGGTCTATTGAATCGGTTATTAAAGGCCGGTACTGTGGCTCAACAAAACCAATGGCTTCTTCTACAGACATGGTTGGCCGGTTATGAAGCTCAAAGATCTCGTACATCTCGTCAGAAAATTTTAGCGCCATAGTAGCTACATCAATTTCCCAGCTCCCTAGTTTGGCGATGCGGCCAATTTCGGCGCTTTTATAATTGGCTTCAGCGGCCCTTACCTGGCTTAGTTTAAGCTCATTTATATTGGTTATAACACCGTATATAACAGGGCCGTCGGCGGTATCGTGTTTTTGGGTGGTGCTTTCAAACCACTGGTAGCCGTTTTGTTTGGTAAGCAGCCTTATATGCGCAACGGGCGATTCGCCCACCCGTGGGTGATAAGTGCTTTTTAAAAAGGTTTGCCTGTCGTAGTAATATAGGAGATGGTCAAAAAAGTTGGTGTGAGAGCATTCTATCTCGCCCGGTGCATAACCCAGCGCAGTATAAAAACCCACCGACCATTTTGCTTGCCTGGTATCGGTGTTATACTCCCAAATGCCTAAATTAATATTATCAATTATTCGCGCAATATGAGCTATGCTTTCGCCAGAAAACTTATGTTCTTCAGAACTCATTGTACACGTTTATCGCTATTTTTTAAATTACCACACGGTATTATAAAATGCATGCCAAAAAGGCAAGCATCTATCATTTACAACCCATTGTTGTTGCAAATTGCCAAATAGGTTTAACTTTAAATGTTCGGTTAAAAACTGCTTTACAATCTCTATATTTATAACTATCCTATTAAGCTGATTGTTACACAATTAAATACTGTATGAGTCTTATACGCTTAATTACGCGCAGGGTTATAAAAATTTGGGTGGGTAAAAGTAGTGTAATATGTACTCGAAATAATATTAAGGTTAACAGAAATATTATTTCTTTTAACCAATCAGTTTAATATGCTGTAATAACCTATAAATTATAGGTAAATTGTGAGGAAACAGGTGGCAATGCAATTTAATTGAAATTCAAAAAATGATTTTTTTAGGATAAATATTTATATTTACTGTCCAACCAACAATTATTATGAGAAGCTATTTAACAAAGTTCCTGGCAGCATGCCTTATATTTTTATGTATAAATGCATCTGCGCAAAAGGCAGCACCCGGCAAGGTATGGTCGGTAGCCAAAGCAAATAACTGGTATGCCGGCCATAAATGGATGAGCGGTGCCGATTTTATCCCCAGCACAGCAATTAATCAACTGGAAATGTGGCAGGCTGACACCTTCGACCCCGCAACCATAGACCGCGAACTGGGCTACGCGCAAGGCATAGGCTTTAATACCATGCGCGTGTTTTTATACAGCCTTGCCTGGAAACAGGATAAAGCCGGTTTTAAAAAACGTGTGGACCAGTATTTAACCATTGCCAACAAACACGGTATAAAAACCATGTTTGTATTTTTTGATGATTGCTGGAACGCTGATGCCAAAATTGGGAAGCAGCCTGCGCCAAAAGTGGGCATACATAATTCCGGCTGGTTGCAAGACCTGGGCAGCCGTTTAAACAACCCCGGTGAAACCGCTATGCTGCAAGCCTATGTTACCGACGTGCTAACCACATTTAAGCACGATAAACGCATCCTGCTTTGGGATTTGTATAACGAGCCCGGTAACTCAAAGAAAAAGGACGCGTCGATGGGGTTACTTGTAAAAGTATTTACCTGGGCGCGCGCCGTAAACCCCGATCAGCCACTATCTGCAGGCCTGTGGGACTGGAGCTTTGAAAAGCTGAACGCCTACCAGGCCCTAAACTCGGACATATTAACTTACCATGACTATACTGACGAGGCATCGCACCTTAAAACCATACAGCTGCTAAAAAGCCATGGTAAGCCCCTTATCTGTACCGAATACATGGCCCGCACACGTGGCAGCAAGTTTGCCAACGTAATGCCGATGCTGAAGAAAGAGAACGTAGGCGCGCTTAACTGGGGCTTTGTAATGGGCAAAACCAATACCATTTACGCCTGGGACAACCCTATGCCCGATGGCAGCGAACCAAAAGAATGGTTCCACGATATCTTCCGTAAGGATGGCACACCGTACAGGCCCGAAGAAGTTGAGCTGATAAAAAAGCTTAACGGAAAGTAAAATAGGATGCCCGGCTACAACCGGGCATTTTTTTTCTTGAAATTCAATCACTTACATCTTAAATTAAAAATAGTGTATAAAGTCTATAGGATTTATAGAATTAATATTTACTTTTGTGATATAATCGTTCTTTAAATATACTTATCCAGAAAGACAGAGGGAAAGGCCCTATGATGTCTTAGCAACCTGTACGGCGCTTGTAGCTTGTGTAAGGTGCTAATTCCTGCTTCGCGGCTTAGCGAGGACAGATAAGCTGATTTAATAGAAATTGAGCGCCGCAGGCATTTCTCTTTCGCCTTGTTAAAGGCTTCTCTCTTAATCGCTTTCCGGATATAATATATTGACAAATTTATTTACAATGCATAGCTTAGGCTATACCAATATAAAAAACTAACAACATGAGTTTAAGAATTGGCGACGACGCCCCAAACTTTAAAGCACAAACATCACTGGGCGACATTGATTTTTACGAATACCTGGGCGATAGCTGGGGCGTACTATTCTCGCACCCGGCGGACTATACCCCGGTTTGTACTACCGAACTGGGCCGTACAGCATCATTAAAAGACGAGTTTGAGAAGCGCAATGTAAAGGTGATAGCATTGAGTACCGACAGTGCCGAATCGCACAAGGGCTGGATAAACGACATTAACGAAACGCAGCATGTGGAAGTTACCTTCCCCATCATTGGCGACGAGAGTCGCGAGATCTCGCAGGCTTACGATATGATCCACCCGAATGCTTCGTTAACAGCTACCGTACGCTCGCTGTTCATCATCGGCCCCGATAAAAAGATAAAACTGATCATCAGCTACCCGGCATCAACAGGAAGGAATTTCCAGGAGATACTGCGGGTGATAGATAGCCTGCAATTAACAGCCTACCATAGTGTAGCAACGCCCGCGGACTGGAAAGACGGCGAAGATGTGGTTGTACTGCCATCTATTAAAACAGAAGATATCCCGGCTAAATTCCCTAAAGGGTTTACTGAGATGAAGCCTTATTTACGGACGACACCACAGCCTAATAAATAGGGCGTGTAAAATACAAAGTCGCGTGGCCGAGAGGATAGGTGTGGGTCTGCAAAACCTTTGACGGTAGTTCGAATCTACCCGCGACGTCTAAACTATACTGACTGACTAATAACTAATGGCGGTGGGCTGAGGAGCTCATCGCCTTTTTTTGTATTTACTTACTTGGTTATTCTAAATAAGTTGTCATTTCGAAGAGGTACGAGCAGAAATCTTGTTAAATAAGGCAAGTTGGCGATATGCATGAACTAACAAGATTTCTCGTCGCTTCGCTTCCCTCGAAATGACACGGCGTTTTATACCAACAATCCCACCCTTCGCTTGTATATTTACATGATGAGCAACCCTACCCACCACTGGCCCAAACTCGATTACCATTACCTGAAAGATACCATCAACACCGTACACACGTGGACGCAGATGATCGGCAAGGTGCGCCTCAAAAAAATGCCATGGATAAACCACTCCTGGCAGGTAACGCTTTATGTAAGCGCTACGGGTTTAACCACGGGCAGCATCCCTTATAGCGGCGGCGTTTTCCAGGTAGATCTTGATTTTATAAAACACCGTTTACATATAACCACCAGCACGGGGCAAAATATTTCATCAGCATTGGGTGCCGAAACCATTGCCGATTTTTATCATGAACTGATGAACGGCCTTAAAACTGCCGGTGTCGAGGTTGAAATTTATGCCGTACCAAACGAACTGGAAGTTGCCATACCTTTTGCAGAGAACACCGCGCCATGTAGCTATCACCCTGATGCGATGAATACCATCTGGCAGGCGCTTATCAAAATCCATAACGTGTTTACCGATTTTAGGGCCGGCTTTTTAGGCAAGTGCAGCCCGGTACATTTCTTTTGGGGCGCGTTCGACCTTGCGGTTACCCGCTTTAGCGGCAGGCCTGCGCCAAAGCACCCCGGCGGCGCACCAAATATGCCCGATGATGTGATGCAGGAAGCTTACTCGCACGAGGTTAGCTCATGCGGCTTTTGGCTGGGCGGCGAGCAATTCCCGCACCCCGCGTTTTACAGTTACTGCTACCCAACGCCCGAAGCGTTTAGCCAACAGCAGGTAAGCCCGCCCGAAGCATTTTACAGCGGCGAAATGGGCGAGTTTTTACTCACATACGAAGTGGTGCAGCAGTCTGCCAATCCCGAAGTAACGTTGAAGCAGTTCCTGCAAAGCATATACAATGCAGCGGCGGTTACAGGTAACTGGGATAAAAATTTGGAGTGCGATCTGCAAGGGTTGAAGGAGTAGGAAACCTTTGCAGCCCTCTCGGGGAGCAAAAAAGAATCTAAAAAAGCGGCTATCTGATTGCTTCTTTTTGCGTGTTCACGGAAGACGCAAATGCTTAAAATGTTTACGTTTTGATAAAGAGGTAATTGCGAAAGTATTGCTGCGTGTGTGCCGTGAACGTGAACACGAAGAAGGGACTGAAATTAAAATGAGAAACCTTTCTCTTCCACCTGTGATTTTGGTGAATTAACTTTTTGAACGCACCAGGTAGTCATACATCTCAACCCTTGCACATTGGTGGTTTTTATCGGTTCAAACAGTTCGCCGCCTAAATCCCGGGTGTATTCCAGTAAGACCTGCTCGTTAACTAAAAAACGTTCGGAGCCATCCGGTAGGGCGTAACGGCTATTATCTAACGGGATCACTTTATCCTCGATACCAATATCGGATGCAAGCCGTGCAAAAAGGTAACCGCCCGGTTTTAATACCCGCCACATCGAACGCAGCATGGCGTCGAAATGGTTGCTATCGGTGGCAAAATGTAATACCGCGTTACTGATCAAGAGGTCAAATTCGTTATCCCTAAATGGCAGGTTTTCTGCCGGCGCTATAGAAAAATTATCAGCAGGTATCTCAGGGGCCAGTATCTTTGCCAGATCTTGTACCTGCGCAATAGCCTCGGGGTTTGGGTCGATGCCATAAACTTCGAAACCGTTTTGCAGGAAGTACACAAGATTACGGCCACCACCGCAGCCTGCATCAAGCACTTTTTTACAATCATCAAACCGGCCTTTTAAAAGCTGGTCGAACAGATAGATATCAATATTGCCGAACTGTTGTTGCAGGGTATTTACCATGGTATGATTTGCTTTATGTTGATTTTACTCACCCGGTCATCGCTACGCTCGACCACCCTCTCTCCGCAAGCGGAAAGAGGGTGAGCTGCTGTTCACTTTTCAAAGTCCTCTCCTTTGGAGAGGATTAGGTGAGGCTACAGCAGAGAGGGGGCAGGGGGTGAGTCAACCCGGGCGCAATGTAACAAATTACGCGCGTTTCAATAATCAATTTTCTTCCCACGAAAATTATCGCATAATATTTATATTATTGTGTATCGCCAACACCATAGCGGTGGTATTATCTCACAAAACAAAGTACCGTACCAATTGCCTAAAATTAAAAACACACTACTATTGCTATGCTGCTGTATGCTTAGTGGTTACGTAGTTGCCCAAAAAAAGAATGCCGGCTACAAATACCACATTCGCCGGGCGGCATCACCCATAAGAATTGATGGTTTGCTTGACGAGGCGGATTGGCTCAGCGCCGATACCGCCGGCAAATTTTTTATGGTATTACCAATGGATACCAGCTTTGCCAAACTGCGTACCGTGGTGCGCATGGCTTATGATAACGATAACTTTTACATATCGGCAGAGTGTTATATGCCTACGCCGGGTTATATGGTGGAGTCGCTTAAGCGCGATTTTGGCTTCCTGAAAAACGATAACTTCATCTTTTTTATGGACCCCTTTGATACCCGTACCGATGGCTTTAGTTTCGGTGCCAATGCGGCCGGCGCGCAATGGGACGGCACCATGTATGAGGGTAGTAAAGTAGATCTGAGCTGGGATAATAAATGGTACTCGGCTGTTAAAAATTACGACAATAAATGGGTATTCGAGGCGGCTATCCCGTTCAAAAGCATCCGCTATAAAAAAGGTATTAAGGAGTGGGGCATCAACTTTAGCCGCAATGATCTCAAAACCACCGAAAAATCGAGCTGGGCGCCGGTGCCCAGGCAATTCCCCACGGCGGCATTGGCTTATACAGGAACAATTATTTGGGACGAAGCGCCACCCGTAGCCACCCGCAATATTTCTATTATTCCGTACGCGCTGGGTGGTGTAACCAAAGATTTTGAGAATAAAAAAGATGCCGTTTACCGTAAAGAAATCGGCGGCGACGTCAAGGTGGGCCTTACCTCATCCCTCAATCTTGATTTGACGGTTAACCCCGATTTCTCGCAGGTGGATGTAGATCAGCAAGTTATCAACCTGAACCGTTACGAGCTGTTCTTCCCCGAAAAGCGGCAGTTCTTTTTAGAGAACGGCGACCTGTTTGCCAATTTTGGTTATGCCGATATCCGCCCGTTTTTTTCACGCAGGGTGGGGTTAAACGCGCCTATCCGAGCAGGGGCGAGACTTACAGGGAAAATTGATAAGGACTGGCGCATTGGTGTAATGGATATCCAAACGGGCCAATCTACTCCGGATAATTTACCCGGACAAAACTTTGGTATAGTTACCCTGCAAAGGCGAGTGTTTGCCCGCTCCAACATCGGGTTTATGTTTGTAAATAAGGATGGCACGGGCAGTGCTCCGATGCCAGGCAGTACCGCTAATGCTTATAACCGTAACGTAGGTGCCGAGTTTAACCTGGCATCATCAAATAACCAAATAACGGGTAAGCTGCTGGCGCTAAAATCGTTCACCCCCGGTGTTAGCGGCAGCGATTTTGTTGCAGCTGCCAACCTGCAATACCTAAGCAAGTATTGGACATTTGCCGTGCAGCAGCAATATGTAGGCAAAAACTACAATGCCGAAGCCGGGTATGTGCCGCGCGTAGGCTACAACAAACTAAACCCGCTAATACAGCACAACTTTTTCCCTAAAAGCGGGGCTATACTATCGCACGGTGTACAGGCCAGTGGTGTTTACTTTTTTGATGAAGGCTTTAAATCGACAGATAATGAAACTATCCTGAGCTACCTCATTACGTTTCGTAACCGCAGCACGTTAACGGTATCTGGGCTGGATGATTATGTAAAATTGCTTCGCCCTTTCGACCCTACAAATACCGGCAAGCCTATGCTGGCAACGGGTTTCGAAAACCATTGGAACACCATAGATGTACAATACGCCTCTAAGCCGCAAAGCGTATTTACCTACCTGTTTGAGGCGGCCCGTGGTGGCTATTACGATAAAGGGACCAAAACTACCCTGATAGGCCAACTGGGCTACCGCTTTCAGCCTTATGTTAATTTGATACTGAATACATCGTATAACGACCTGCGTTTACCGGCCCCTTACGGCCACAACAAGTTCTGGCTTATTGGCCCCCGGGCGGATGTTACTTTTACCAATACACTATACTTTACCACTTTTGTGCAGTATAACGAGCAGGCAAAAAATATGAATATCAACAGCCGCTTTCAATGGCGGTATAAACCCGCGTCAGATCTGTTCATTGTTTACGGCGATAACGCTATCCCATCGCCATTTACGGTTAAAAACCGCCAGCTAACTATTAAGTGGACCTATTGGTGGAATATATAGACCTGTTGTCATGCTTCGCTATCGCTCAGGCTGACAAAGCACAATAAGTTAGGTAATACCGTTTTTGCATTGTAAAAAAATAAAAACGGCTATTGGATAAGCTAACCAAAATTTTACTTTTGCAGCGTTAACGCTATACCGATATTTTCCTGTAGTGTAACGGTAGCACACCAGACTCTGACTCTGTTAGTAGTGGTTCGAATCCATTCAGGAAAACCATAAAGGCCTTCGCTATTCGCGAGGGCCTTTTGTTATTTTATTAAAATCCATCCTTTACGGATTTGCGTTTATCAAATGCACTAAAGCTATTAATACACAAGTACAAAGCCTTTTTCATGCGGATGTTAAAGATTCAAAGAGCGTTTAATGCCCAGTTCCAGTCCGCGTAATTCGGCCAGGCCACGCAGGCGGCCAATGGCGGAGTAGCCGGGGTTTGTTTTTTTATCCAGGTCATCCAGCATCTTATGCCCATGGTCGGGGCGAAATGGCATGCCAATATCCTGTCGGCCTGCGGCTATGCGTTTTTGCTGTTCCTGTAGCAAAGCTTTCATAACGGCGTACATATCTACGTCGCCGGTAAGATGGTCTGCCTCGTAAAAGTTACCTTCTTCATCGCGCTTGGTGCTGCGCAGATGGATAAAGTGGATGCGGTGGCCAAGGCGCTGCACCATGCCGGGCAGGTCGTTGCTTTCAATCACACCGAAAGAGCCGGTACAGAATGTTAATCCGTTATTACGGCTATCAACCGCATTATAAATATCCAGAATATCCTGTTCGTTACTTACCACGCGCGGCAGGCCTAAAATAGGATAGGGCGGATCATCGGGGTGGATACACATCAGCATACCGGCTTCTTCCGCCGCAGGGATAACCTGTTGCAGGAAATGTGCGAGGTTAGCCTTAAGCGTTGCTGCATCAATATCGCCGTAGCTAGCCAGCATCTCTAGGAACTGTTGGGTAGTATAACCCTCTTCTGCACCGGGCAGGCCTGCTATAATATTCTTAACAAGTTGCTGCTGGTCTATCTCGTTGAGGTTATCGTAATATACTTTCGCGCGCTGTTTTAAAGCTTCATCATAATCATCTGCTGCGCCCGGTCGGTTCAAAATATACAAGTCGAAGGCGGCAAAGGCTGCGGTATCAAACCTCAGCGCGGTAGAGCCGTCGGGCATGGAATAATCCAGGTCGGTACGGGTCCAATCCAGTACGGGCATAAAGTTGTAGCAAACAATGTTTAACCCGCACTGGCCAATGTTTAGCAGGCTTTGGCGATAATTTGCCAGGTATTGCTCGTAATTACCGCTGCGTTTTTTAATATCCTCGTGTACGGGCAGGCTTTCAATTACTGCCCACTTCAGCCCCGCGTCTTCTATCAGCTGCTTTCTTTTCAGGATCTCGTCTACACTCCAAACTTCGCCGTTGGGTATATGATGCAGGGCGGTAACAATGCCTGTGGCGCCGGCCTGCCTGGCATCGGCTAAGCTAACCGGGTCATTTGGGCCGTACCAGCGCCATGTTTGTTCTAAACTCATTTTAGGTAAAAAATTTTGTCCGCCTAATTTACAGTATATTCTTTGCTGTTGGTGCCTAAATAGCGGCGGTCGATGGTATCAGCAGCTTTATTAATGAGTTGCTTTCCATTTGTTACACTAATTGGTTATGTGCCTGTAGCGTGCGTTTCGAGTGCGTAACGTGGCTATCACAAGTAAATATTACAAGGAAATATACCTAAATTAGTTGCCGGCAGGTACTATTTGACGTATCATAATTGTACACTTGTCTGCATTATAATTTAACCTAACAATTTTTGTTTTGAAAGTAATACACAGCGTTCATCCTGAGGACTTTAAAAGTTATCAGACAGAACAGATACGCGACCGTTTTTTAATAGATAGTCTTGTACAGGCTAACCAGGTAAATTTGGTTTATACCCACTACGACCGGATTGTTGCAGGCGTGGCGCACCCTGTAAACCAACCCTTAAGGCTTGAAACCTATGATAACCTTAAGGCTGCGTACTTTTTAGAACGCCGCGAAATAGGCATTATCAATGTTGCCGGTAACGGTACTGTAACGGTTGACGGGCAAGATTACAACCTGCAAAAAATGGATTGCCTGTACATTGGCAGGGGTGCAAAAGAAGTGACTTTCGCGGCCGAAGATGACCAGGAACCGCCTGTTTTTTACCTGTTGTCCGCACCTGCGCATACAACTTACCCTACAACGCTGATGACGCTTGAACAAGCCGAGAAAGTGCATGCCGGGGCTAATGAAACCGCTAATAAACGCACTATTAATAAATACATCCATACCGCGGGCATCCAAAGTTGCCAACTGGTAATGGGCCTTACCATTTTACACCAGGGTAGTGTATGGAACACCATGCCTCCACATGTGCACGACCGGCGCATGGAGGCTTATTTTTATTTCGACATTCCCGCCGGACAAAGGGTTTTTCATTTAATGGGCGAGGAAACACAAACAAGACATATCTTAGTAGATAACTATAATGTGGTAGTATCGCCGCCATGGAGCATGCATTCGGGCGCGGGCACAAGCAACTATAGTTTTATATGGGGTATGGGTGGCGAAAACCTGGACTATACCGATATGGACGCGATAAAAATTGAAGATATCAGGTAAACTAACCATGGAAAATAATTTTTCGTTAAAAGGTAAGGTAATAATAGTAACCGGCGGCACAGGCATCCTGGGTAACTCTTTTATCAATGGTATTGTGGAGGCAGGTGGCGCCGTTGGTATTTTGGGCCGCAATAAACAGGTTGCCGAAGAACGTGCCGATGCCATCAATAAAAACGGAGGCCGGGCCATAGCTTTGGTTGCCGATGTGTTGAACGAGGGCGATCTGCAAGCTGCCAAACAAACCCTGCTCAACAAATTTGGCCGGCTTGATGGTCTGGTGAACGGCGCGGGCGGCAATATGCCCGAAGGCGTTTTACAACCTGAGGAAGATATTTTTAAAATGAACATAGAGGGCATGAAACGCACGCTCGACCTGAACCTTTGGGGCACGCTTTTACCTACACAGGTTTTTGGTGAAGCCATTGCCGAAACAGGTAGGGGCAGCATCGTTAATATTTCATCCATGAACTCTAAACGTGCTATTACTAAAGTGCTGGGTTATAATATGGGCAAGGCCGCGGTAGATTGTTATAACCAGTGGTTTGCCGTTGAACTGGCTAACCGTTATGGTGATGCCATCCGCATGAATGCCTTGGCTCCCGGTTTTTTCCTTACCGAGCAAAACCGTAACTTGCTAACTACACCCGATGGCGGTTATACCGAAAGGGGCGAAAAAGTTATCAGGCAAACGCCCTTTAAACGCTTTGGCAACCCCGATGAATTGATAGGCGCGCTGGTTTGGCTGCTGAGCGATGCCTCGGCATTTGTAACCGGTTCTATGATATGTGTTGATGGTGGGTTTTCGATATTTGGGGGCGTATAATGGAAAGGGCTGCTTCAGATAATAGTAAGGTTCTAACATTCGGCGAGTTACTGCTTAGGATCTGCCCCGATGCGGATGGCGATTGGCTAAAGGCAAATCAGCTGCCTGTACACGTTGGCGGTGCCGAATTGAATGTTGCCACCGCGCTTGCCTTATGGGGCATCGATGCCAAATATTTTACGGCATTGCCGGATAACGGGCTTGCAGGTACATTGGTTAAGTACATGGCTGGTCGGGGTATAGATATCTCCGATATTTTTAAAGGCGGCAGTCGCATTGGCTTGTTTTACCTTACCACGGGCGCCGATATGAAGCATGACGCCGTAATTTACGACCGCGCAGGTTCGGCCTTTGCCGAATTAAAACCCGGTATGATAGACTGGGATAAAGTGCTGGATGGTGTGAGCTGGTTTCATTTTAGCGCTATTTGCCCGGCGCTTAGTCAGCAAACTGCCGACCTTTGCGAGGAGGTTTTAATAGCCGCATCGCAACGTAATATCACGATCTCTATCGACTTAAATTACCGCGCAAAGCTTTGGCAATACGGCAAACCACCGCAGGGAATTATGCCTAAGCTGGTGAAGCATTGCAACCTCATCATGGGTAACGTTTGGGCGGCCGAAAGCCTGTTGGGGATAGCCGTTGATGCCAATATCCACAGCGTCGGCACAAAAGAAAACTATTTGAAAGAATCTGCTGAAGTTTCAGAAAAGATAATGGCACAATACCCCAAATGCAGGGCGGTTGCCAATACCTTTAGGTTCGATCATCAGCAGGGGATAAAATATTACACCGCCCTTTACCAGGATGGTGAGCTGCATAACAGCGCCGAATATGTTGCCGAACACGTTACCGATAAAGTTGGCAGCGGCGATTGCTTTATGGCCGGGCTCATTTACGGTTACCGCAAACAAATGCAGCCACAAGATACGCTTGATTTTGCCACAGCGGCAGCCTTCGAGAAGCTCTCTATTGCCGGCGATGCTACAAAAAGCACCGTGGCGCAAATTACCAAAGCCATTAAATATGACAGATAAGGCACACATACAAGACAGCATTATTAAGCAGGGCATGCTGCCGCTGTTTTATAACGACAGCGCGGAAGTAAGCATCGCCATTACCCAAAAACTGTACGAGGCAGGCATCCGTGTTATAGAATATACCAATCGTGGCGGGGCTGCTCTAGCGAATTTTAAGGCTTTGAAAAAGCTGGAACTGCCGGGTT
Organism: Bacteroidota bacterium; assembly: GCA_040389105.1. Taxonomy (GTDB): domain Bacteria; phylum Bacteroidota; class Bacteroidia; order Sphingobacteriales; family Sphingobacteriaceae; genus Mucilaginibacter. The sequence goes on along the minus strand of JAZKAO010000040.1, from coordinate 15,346 downwards.
TGTTGTTAGGCATTGGTACCATAAAATCGGCAAATGAGGCGGAGGCTTTTGCAGATGCCGGGGCCGATTTCCTGATCTCGCCTTTGGTGAGCCATAAAGTTGCGGCTGTAGCACAAAACCGAAACCTACTTTGGATCCCCGGATGTATGACGCCGACCGAAATGCACGAGGCGCAGGAGCTGGGGGCAACGTTTGTAAAATTATTCCCGGCCAATGTGCTGGGGCCGGGCTTTGTATCGGCTGTAAAAGACCTGTTCCCGGGGCTGTTAATGATGCCGACGGGTGGGGTGGAGATGAACCAGGATAACATCAGCGGCTGGTTTAAGGCAGGCGTATCAGCAGTTGGGATGGGCAGCAAGCTGATCACGAAGGAGATCATCGACAATAAAGCATACGACCAGTTATATACCGAAACCCTGCGGGCGCTGCAAATGGTAGCAATGGCAAGGTAATTATAAACCAATTATGACCGATACCAAAAAAACCAACTACCGATGGGTGGTAGTAGCCTTGCTGTTTTTTGCCACCACCATAAACTACCTCGACAGGCAGGTGATCGGTTTTTTAAAACCAACCCTGGAGAAAGAATTTAGCTGGACAGAAACCGATTACAGCCATATTGTTATGGCTTTTTCGGCCGCCTATGCAATTGGTTTACTGGCTTTTGGAGGCATTATTGATAAAATTGGTACTAAACTGGGTTATACCATATCGCTTGTAGTATGGAGTTTGGCGGCCATGTTGCACGCCATTGTAAAATCTACTTTGGGCTTTGGCGCGGTAAGGGGGGCATTAGGTTTGGGCGAAGCGGGTAATTTCCCGGCGGCTATAAAAGTTGTGGCGGAATGGTTCCCTAAAAAAGAGCGCGCGTTAGCTACTGGTATCTTCAATTCGGGGGCTAACATCGGCGCGTTACTTGCCCCTGCCATGGTGCCTTGGATACTGGGTATTTACGGCTGGCAAATGGCTTTTATCATCACAGGGGCAATAGGTTTTGTATGGCTGTTTTTTTGGGTGATACTTTACGAATTACCATCAAGGCATAAAAAAATAAACACCACCGAGTTTGAACACATCCATAGCGATATTGAGGAGCCGGTGACAGATAACGCGCCCGAGGAAAGAATAAAATGGAGCAGGCTGTTCGGCATCAGGCAAACCTGGGTGTTTGTAGTAGGTAAATTCCTTACCGACCCGATGTGGTATTTCTTCCTGTTTTGGCTACCATCTTATTTCTCCAGCACTTTTAATCTCGATCTTAAAAAGCCAACACTGCCACTCATATTAATATATACGGCTACTACCATTGGCAGTATAGGTGGCGGTTATTTATCATCGTGGTTCATCAAAAGGGGCATGCCTATATTTAAGGCGCGTAAAACCGCCATGTTTATTTTCGCGCTCTGCGTAGTGCCCATATTCACGGCAAGGTTTGCAACCAACATCTGGCAGGCGGTAGGTTTAATTAGCCTGGCTGCCGCGGCACACCAGGCCTGGAGCGCAAATATCTTCACAACCGCGTCAGATATTTTCCCTAAGCGCGCCGTAAGTTCGGTAGTGGGTATTGGTGGGATGGCAGGTTCTGTGGGCGGCATCGCTTTCCCGTTCTTTATCGGCTGGATATTGGATTCGGCTAAGGCGGCGGGTAATATCACCGGCGGGTACAATATCCTGTTTATAATTTGCGCCTGCGCTTATTTACTTGCCTGGTTAATAATGCATTTATTATCTCCTAAAGCTAAACTTGTAAAAATGTAGTCGCTTAAATATATGTACTTGAGTTATCCTGCTTAAACCTCATCGGGGATGAAAGGGATGGGCTGCGACCTGTCAAAAGGCACGTAAACGCGGCGCCAGGGTTCTTCGTCTATCAGCTTCCATTTGTGGGCGGTGCCGGTAGTGTCCATGGCAATTAAGATCTCGCCGGGTTTTAAGATAAAGGTTTCGCCGGGTACTGTCTCAAATTCTAAAGTGCCGGATATGGTTATCACGTATTGGTCGGTAGGGGCGTTATGCCAGTCGTAAAACGAGTGTGGCGGCGATTCCTGGAACCTTACGGATGATGCCTGGTAAGACACGCCCTGGGTAAGCGTGCCGGTTTGGATATGCGAGTGGCCGTCTTCGCCTGTGTATAGTTTATAAGCTTTTATCATGATGATTTGGCCGCTAAGCTAAAAAAATGTAACGAAATGATGTGTAACAGCAAAACCATCTTTCTATAATCATGTTATGCTGATATGAATAATTTTTTCAGAGGAATAATAGCGGCCTGGGGTGCCAAAAAACTTGGCGGTGGCTGCCTTTCAACCATTGTTATTTTTATTGTGATATATGTGCTGCTGGGTAAATGCAGTAACGAACCTGCGCGCGCTGCCGTTGTAACCAAGCCGCAAAAGGTTGCCATATGCCGGTAAACTATCTCCTTAAAATAAAGCTGTAACTTTTACCATCCGTGTAGTATTTGGCTTTAAGTATGCCGGGTGGTGTATTAAATTCATCTTTTACACCTTCTATCGTAAAGTAACCTACTGTGGTTTTATTGTTATTAGTTTTTGCATCAAGCCTTAGTATACCATTATCACTTACATCTGCCGTTGGTGTAAACGTTTGCTTTTGATGTAGTTAGCGTTTAGCATTACCGCGTAAGAACCAACCGGATAGCCATTGGCTAACGAAAACTTAACACGTGTATTTTGTACCATACCACTATACTGTACCGCTTCATAGGCCTTTTGTGCATAGCCTAATGCAGGCATTAGTACAGTAAGTAATAATGTGTAAAAGGCCTTTTTCATAAGTTTTATAATGCCCCGTCTAACGCTTGTTTAAAATCTTCCAACAGGTCTTCGCGGTCCTCTATACCGACAGATAGTCGGATCATTCCTTCGGGGATCCCCATTTCGGCACGTTTCTCGCGCCCGAGTTCAAAAAATATGGTTTGCGCCACAGGTATTGCCAGTGTACGGGTATCGCCAAGGTTGCTGCTTTTTATAACTACCTGGAGGCGGTTCAAAAACGCGAAAATGTCTACGCCCTCCTTCAAAGCAAAGCTCATTAAACCGCCGTGGTAGCGGAATAACTTTTTAGACAGCTCGTGCTGCGGGTGGCCCTTTAAGCCCGGGTAATAAACTTTATCTACCAGTGGGTGGCCATCCAGGTATTCGGCAAGTGCGCCGGCGTTGCCACAGGCGCGTTCAAGCCTCAAAGCCAATGTTTCGGCACCTACCGATAGGCTATGCGCCGCCTCGGGAGAAAGGGTGCCTCCGCCATCGCGCAGTCCGCGTTTGCGGATCTGGGTAATGCCCTGCATATCGGGCTTTATCTGCTCACGAATAATAGGGGCAATGCTTGGGTAATTAGCCCAGTCGTAAAGCCCGGTGTCGGTAACACTGCCGCCAAGCGCGTTGCCATGGCCGCCAATGTATTTTGTTAACGAATTAATGACCAACGATGCCTTAACCGTAACCGGTTGGAAAATGTATGGTGAGGTCATGGTGTTATCTACCACGTATATATAGCCCTTTTCGGCACACAGGTCGCCAATATTAGCCAGGTCGGCAATTTGGGTAGCCGGGTTGGCAATGGTTTCTACCATAACCATGCAAGTATTATCCTTGCAAGCAGCTTTTACCTCAGCTACAGATGTGGCATCAACAAAAGAAATATCTAAACCAATTTCGGTAAAGGTTTGCAGCACGCTGCGGGTGTTGCCAAACAGGTAGCTGCTTGCTACAATATGGCTGCCCTGTTTAACCAGCGTAAAAACGGTGGCCATAATAGCCGCCATACCAGTAGAAAAACTTACCGACGCGATACCACCTTCCATCATGGTTACCTTGCTTTCTAAAGCGGCGGTGGTAGGGTTGCCCTGCCTTGAATAGGCAAAACCTTTGGCCTTATTCTGAAAAACATCCACAAGGCCCTGCACATCATCAAAACCCCAGGTTACCGCGGTATGTATGGGCTGGTGTAAAGCGCCAAACTCCGGTTTGCGAAGGCGGTCGGCATGCAGCAGGGTAGTTGTGAATCCTTTTTGTTTTGTCATGATGGGTAGTGAAAAGTAATATTTCGCAATTATACCCATCTGAGCCATAAAAACCAAAGCTAACTTGGTTTTCTGTCTGATAGCAGATGATTGCTAAAATTCAAATATCACCCCAAGTGTAGGCAATACGTTGCCACCTTTATTATTCAAAAGTTTCGATTTGAACCGCGACGGGTCGCCGCTTGCATCCTGTATGTTGCCATTCGCGTCGCGGTCGGGCACCAGGTATGCTTGTAACTGGTATTGGTTGTAGGTTAAGTTTTGTATATCCAGGTAAACGTTAAGCGTAAATTTGCGGAAAGGGTACTTTTTGTCAACCCGTACATCCAGTTGGTAAAAATCTTTTAACCGTTGGGTATTAAGTTGCTGCCAGTTGGGGATGCCTTGCGGAAAAATGGCGTAGTTGCTTTTTAGGGTTGATGAACTAATATCATAAGGCGTATAGGGGCCGCCGCCGGTGTACCTTAATTTTGCTCCAACCTCCCAGTTGCGCTTAAATACTTTGCCGCCGGTAACACTTAATATATAACGGTTATTCCATGACGATTGCACGTATTCGCCCGTTTTATCCTGGAACTCGCTACGGAACAGGGTTAACGAGAAGATGCCATAGAAGCCTTTATTTAGGCGTTGTTGCGCAAAAAATTCCACGCCATAACTACGGCCTTTGGTAGCGCCAACAACTTGCTGGTTGCCAACTACACCAAAATCTGCACCTAAATTAGCCAGGGGGATGCTGTCACCCAGTACGCGCACAAGCGGGTAGTCTTTATAGAATTTATAAAAGCCCTCAATAGTAAAGCGTGTGTTTTTTAGCGTATTGTATTCTAAACCAAGTACCAGTTGCTTGTTAGAAATATAGTCGACATTTTTATTTGCCGCTACACCATTAGCATCGCGATACCCTAAAACAGTGTACGCAGGCAACTGATAATAAATGCCCGTATTAAAGTTAAGGCTAAGCTTATCGGTAAAGTTATATGATGCCGAGAAGCGCGGCGACAGCGTTTTCGAAAGGTCGTTCATCCTGGCCGAAAACGTATTAGCATCGGCACGAATGCCCAAAGAGAGGTTTAATTTATCTTCCAGGTAAGCACGGCTTAGCTGCCCAAACAGGCTGTATTTAAAAAAGCTGATGTTTGATGTATAAATGTTGCTGCCAAACGGGAGTAAATTGTAAGTATTTGTGCGGTACTGTGCAGATTCGGCACCGGCGCCAAAGTTTATGCGGTAGCCATTGGTGCTGCTTACATTCTCAAACCTAAACTTATTCTCAATTTCCTGCGATGTATAATCAAGCGTTTTGGTACCCGCTTCGTTATTGTTCTGGTATTTGGTAGCCTTGTTGTTTAAATAATCGCGGCTTAGTACAAACAGGCTATAGCCATTGCTGCGGAAGTATTTATAGGTGGCACCTACTGTGTAGTTATCTTGGCTGTTAACCGGGATGTTTGCCAGCGTATATTGGTTTAGCTCGGTATTTTTCGCATCTAAATTCAGTTTAAAGCGGTCTACAGCGCCTAAACCTAAAATGGTTAATTCGTTTTTTTGATTGAATTTGGTTTTTAACTTAAACTGAAAATCCTGGTATGATGGCAGAAAGGGTAAACCTATCAGCTTAAACAAACCCTGCAGATACGAGTACCGGTACGATGATATAAAAGTGGTTTTTTTGCCAAGCGGGCCGGCCAGTGAGGCCGCCAGGTCGCTTGAGCCAAGTGTTATGGTAGAGTTGGTGCGGTCGGTCGGGCCATCTTTTTGTTTAAACTCAAATACCGAACTTAACGCATTGCCACGGTTAGCGGGGAATGCGCCCGAGTAAAAATCAACCTCGTTTATAAAATCTACGTTTATTAAACCAACCGGCCCGCCCGATGAGCCTTGTGTGGCGAAGTGATTAATATTGGGGATCTCTACCCCGTCTATATAAAAGCGGTTCTCGTTTGGGGCGCCGCCGCGAATGATGATATCGTTACGGAAACTTACAGGTGATGATACGCCGGGCAGCGATTGTATAACCTTGCTTATATCACGGTTACCGCCGGGGTTACGTTTAATTTCGGTAGAGCCTATGGTACGCAGCGATAGGGGGCTTTCCAGTGTTTTGTAAAACCTTGCGGCAGATATTTTTACTTCGCCAAGAATTTGGGCGTCATCGTCTAAAGATACATCTGCTACAGCTACTTTTGCATTGGTTACCTGTATATCATACAAGGTTTTTGGGCGGTAGCCAACAAGCGATACCTGTAACGTATAGTAACCCGGCTTAAGGTTGTTTAACAGGTACACACCGGTGCTATCTGTTACAGTGCCTTTATCTGTGCCAAATACGGCAATGCTTGCCGCGGTAAGCGGGCTGTTACTTAGCGTAGCAGTTATTTTGCCGCGTATGGTCCCCGTTTGGCAAAATGCCAAATAAGGGGTTGTTAGCAATAAAAGTAATAGGATCTTTTTCATTCAGGTTATCCAAAGATGGTATTTTTTAGGTGAAATATATAACACAACCAGCCAAAAATATCAGAGCGCAAAGGAAGCTTTAGCGGTAATTTTACAGGCAATTGAAAGGATTTATTAACTTTGCGGCAAATTATCCCTGCCTCCATGAAAAAGCTGTTACTGCTGATACCCGTATTATTTGTGCTTGCCTGTAAGCAAAACCCGGCCGATACGGTTGAAGGTAAAAAGCTGAATAAACTTGCGCAGGAATATGTAACGCTTGGCCTTACCATTGGCCAATACGATGGCGATTTTGTGGATGCCTACTATGGCCCCGATTCACTAAAACCTAAAGAAATTACCGATAAAACATTCCCGAGAGATAGCATACTGGCAAATATTAACGAGTTGATGAACAACATTAAGTCGGTTGCGGATGCCTCAAAGGTAGATTCGAATAAGATACGCGCTAACTGGATGTATAACCAGTTAATAGCCTTTGGGCGCAGGGTTAGGATCTACGGTGGTGAATACCGTTCATTCGATGAAGAATCGCGTGAGTTGTTTGGCGTTGCCGCACCAGCTTATGCCGAAGAGTTTTTTAAGGCGGATCTGGATAAGCTTGATAGCATGTTGCAGGGCAAAGGAAACGTCAACGACCGGTTTCAGAAACTGGCTAATAAATTCATCATTCCTAAAGACAAACTGGATGCCGTGATGAAAGCCGCCATTGCCGAAGCGCGCAAACGCACCCTTGCTCATTACAAACTACCCGCCGGCGAAAACTTTACCCTGGAGTTTGTGACCAATAAGCCCTGGAATGGTTACAACTGGTATAAAGGCAAATACCAGAGCGTGGTACAAATTAATACCGACCTGAAGATATTTATAGACCGCGCAATTGACGTGGGCAGCCACGAAAGCTACCCCGGCCACCATGTATACAATATGCTGCTGGAGAAAAACCTGTATCACGACAGGGGATGGGTGGAGATCTCGCTATATCCGCTGTTTAGTCCGCAATCGCTTATTGCAGAGGGAAGCGCTAACTATGGGATAGAGATGGCTTTCCCGGGGGATGAGAAAGTGAAATTTGCTAAAAATGTATTGCTGCCACTTGCCGGTTTAGATACCACAGGCATCGATACTTATTTTAAAGCGCTGGCTATAAAAGGCCGCTTAAACTATGCCCGTAACGAGGCCGCCCGTGGTTTAATAAACGAAACCATGAGCGAAAGCAAAGCGCGCAGCTACCTGCGCAAGTATTGCCTCATGAACGATGAAACCGCCGATAAATCTATCAGCTTTATCAAAAAATACCGCAGCTACGTTATTAACTACAATTACGGACAAGACCTGGTTAAGGGCTACATGGAACGCAACGGCGGCAGTACTAAAGACCCTGTAAAACGCTGGGAATTATTTGGCCACCTGTTAAGTAACCCGGTAAACCCTGTAGATCTGGTTAAGAAGTAGCACCCACTAAAAATCGCTGCTAGAGCCACCGCCACCGCCTGTTCCGCCGCCAAAGCGTTCGGTTGGGTGATTATGTGCCGTTGGTAAATGTGAGGTTGCCTGGCCTATTATTAAACCTTCGATATTTAGTTTATCCATATCGTTACGCTCCTCGGGTTCTGCATAAGTTATGCCATTGCGTGGTGTTTTTAGGTATTTAATAATGGTGTATGATGCCGCCAGTAATATCATTCCGGCAAGGGTAAGCATAACTTCTATAGGTAATAAATGGTAATAATTGCGGAAGGTAGCCATAGAGGCTGCTGCCAAAACCATCCCTAAACGCAAGAACATACTGCTTTTTTTACGGATACCTAAGAGGATGTAAGCAAGCGGAACAATCATGGTCCAGATCCAGAAGATAAAACCGAACGGGATGCCGGTATGCGAATCGTCCAGGTTGTTAATCATGTTATTAAGGCGGTTCACCACAAAGTAATTACCCGCTGCGTAAAGGGTTATAAGGCTGATGATCTTTGCATAACTGATAGCGGTTTCGTAATTGATATTACGGATGTCTTTCCCTAGCCTGTTCGTTAAATAAAAGGTTGCGCCAGCGGCTATCATCATTACAAAAGACATAGTAGCCAAACCGAAGGCACCGGTTTTTGCCCAGGTAAAATATACGAATGCGAAAAATGATATGCAAGCTGCCAGGGATGTTAATGTATCTGCAAAGCGCAGGGTAAGGTAAACGCATAACAGACAGATAAAGGCAGTGCAAATAGGTGCTTCGGCAACAGTAAGGTGCATTTTGGCTATCATCCATATAAAGCCTCCACCAAACAAGCAAGCCGAGTAGTATAGCAAGGCGTTATCTACCCCCGAATGGTAGTACCGGTTATTTTTAACAAGGTGCTCTAACGCGACATAACATGTAGCCCCTAATACAATAGGGTAAGCCGGCGATTCGATAATATGAGCGCTATAACCAAATATGCTTAAAAGCCCTGAGGCAAGCGACAATATGATCAACGTAAGGATAAACAGCCCAACACGGATCACCAACCGTGGCACATAAAAGTAAAACGGGTGGGCTGCCCGTATGGCGTTAAACTCTTGAGGCGCAATGTTGCCTTGACGCAGGTCATTCTTCACTAGATCTACTACGCGCATGTTATGCAGCCATTCTTTGTTATAGATGATCATTGGCCTTGATTTTTTTGTTGGCGTAAATAATAAGATATACTAACCCTACTGCCGATAGTATAAAAAGCATTAGCAGTAATTCAAAAGTTCCCTCCCGTGCATCGGTAGTTATAACCAGTTTTACAAGCATGCAGCAACTGGCAAAGTAACCATACAATATACTCAGTAACACAAAGTAGAATGAATGTTCTTTAAAGCCGTCCATAAAAACGTAAAGGGCCAGGGCAAATGCTGCCAGCAGCCATAAAAAGCTGTACCCGGTATTATTGTATTCAAAAAAGCCGGCAAACAGCGCTATAAATGTAACGTGTACCCCATAGTGGTGGTAACTGAATTTGAAATGCCGCTTAATATTTAAGCGCCCGGTGAGATAAGCCGCGGCAAGCAATATAACCCCGAATATTACATAGGTGAAGATAATATCCTTATTATTAAAAGTGCCATAAGCCAAAAGTGTTTTTGGCGTTACGGATACGCCCATCCATAAAGCCAAACTGGCTATAGCCATACTGAGGATGCCCAGGTGATCGAAATAATATGCGACAAAGAACAGTGCAACTGTAGGGATAAAAGTAGCCAAACCATAGTTGTTGCCAAACACGTTGTATTTAAATTGCAGGTAACCCAAAAAGGTAACCATGCTGATACTACCTAAAAGCAATACATAATCGAACCCGGTGTTTGGGGCTTTTACTTTGGTAGCGCTAAAAGGCAGCTTATGTTTAAAGCAATAAGAAAAACAGCCAATGCATATCAAGGCAATAAATGCCAGTATCGCCTGGTGGCCAATGGTATCTATATTTTTATAAACAAGTGTACCTAACCCGCCCGATAGCAGCATTACGCCCAGATAAAGCAGTGTCTTTAACTCCCAGTGTACCGAGAAGAGGCGGTTGGCATGTGTTTGTTTGATCTTCTCAAATGATGCATCGCTGATAAGGCCTTCGGCATGCAGTTTAGTATAGATGTTTTGTTCCAATATTTGATGTGCGAGGTTTATTGCTTTATAAAGGTAGCAAAGTAAACTACCCGGGCAATAAAAAAGGGGCCAGGCAAATTAATTTGCCAGGCCCCTCACACTCACTTAAACAAAGGTTATTGTAGTTTTATTTCTACGCGGCGGTTTAATACACGGCCCGCTTCTGTTGAGTTTGATTCTATTGGTTTGCTTTCGCCCCAGCCTTTTACAGCAAGGTTATCGCCACTTACGCCGGTATTAACCAGGTAAGTTTTTACCGCGTTGGCACGTTCAATACTTAGCGACATATTATGCTCATCGGTACCCTCGGCAGATGAATTTCCATTCAATACAAAGTTTTTAGATGGGTCTTTCTTCATTTCGGCAGCAGCCTTATCCAATGCAGGGTATGCATCAGTCTTTAATATGCCCGAGTTAAATTCGAATTGGATGTTTTTGAAGTTATAGTCGGGTTTTTCAACCGGGGCAGGTGGCGGTGTTGGTGCCGGAGGTGCTGGGGCGGGTGGTGGCGGAGGAGCCGGTTTAGTTTCTGCGACAGGCTCCGGTGCTTTAACAATTGGCTTTTTTGCCTTACAGGCAGGCAATACAGCTATAGCGGTTATAATAATAAGAGGTAAATAAAATGTTCTTAAAAACTTCATTTTTTGTTGGTTTGGTAAGTATAAAAAACGTTTTCGGCTTGCCGATATTGTAAATGTATAATTTATGGGTACACTATGTAAGGAAAAATCAGCTTTAAAAATTTGCAGTTTATTTATTTATTGTATGAAGAAAATTACACATCGTGTAAGGAAAAATGTAATTGCTGGCGTAATATAAATTAGCCGATAACATCTGTAACCTAGGCCGGCTGTAATTTGGCTATAGCCTTGTCCTGGGTTTTAGCCATAAATACTACCATACATATGGCGCCTATCATGGCATACAGCATATCCGATTGCGTATCCCAAACATATCCTTGTGCACCCAGGAACGAATCGCCGGACTGGCCTGATATGATCGATACAAACCACTCCAAAAACTCGTACAGTACGCTAATAGTGGTGCAAACGCAAATAGTTAAAAATGCCATCCAGTTTCTTTTTTGAATTACCTCAAGGCGAATAAATAGCTCGCGGGTTATGATAGCAGGTACAAAGCCTTGTGTAAAATGGCCCACTTTGTCGTAATTATTACGTGCCTGGTGAAAAATATCGCGAAGCCAGTTAAAGGCAGGTACTTCTGCATACGTGTAATGCCCACCAACAAATAACACATAGCAATGCACTAATATAAATACATAAGTTAGGTAACTAAATTTAAAGCGCTTATAGGTTAATGCCAGTATTATAAAACCAAGTATCGCCGGGAATACTTCTAGCATCCAGGTAAAATAATCGTGAGGGTTTATGGCGGAAACAATTAGGCCGGTAAAGAAAAGTATAACCAATAGTACATGTTTATTCATGCACTAATATGACGTTATTTTTCTAATATAATCCGTAGCGTTATGATAATGATTATCTTAGGGGTTAAATGAAGGCATTGAAATTATTGTTGTTTATATTGCTGCTAACCGGTCTTTTTTCGGCCTGTACAAAAGATAGGGTTAATTATGACGGGTTTACGCCAAACCTGCCATCTGCAGGTAATGGCGGTACCGAATCTGGCAGCGGGAACGGAGATGTAGGCACGGCAGAATATTATTTCAAAGCCAAAATAAATAACATACAACTCACATGGGCCGTTGATGAACAGCGCACCCATTGGGCCGAAGGCATAAGCAACGTAACTTCTATAGATAATGATATTATAACAGGTTCATACGGTGGGTCCATCTCAAACGCCGAGGTATTTATGGTTAACGAGCCGCGTGTTACTTTTTCTTTTAAAACTTTTCATTTTGTAGGTTTTGAAGATAGAGTACTGGCTTTTGAAAATTTTGTAAAAACCGGTCCGCAGGTTTACGCTGCAAATGGCAACCTGGATATCGGCAAAAAAGAAGTGTTTGTAAAGTACATCGACAAAAATAAAGTTGAGTACTCTACGGCGGGCTTCCAAACAAACAGCTTTTTTAATGTAGAATCTGTAACCATTTTACCCGCTCAACCGAGTGTACCAGAGAAGTTAAAAATAAAGCTTAAAATACAATGTACTCTGTATCCAACAAGCGGAACCGGCAACACAATGCAATTAACAGATGGAGAAGCTGTAGTGTATATACAGCTGGACTAAGCTTTTTCTCAATTTTTTTATTTGCCAAATAAGCATATCGGGGCTAAACCATGCATGGATTGATGTGGCATAGTCACCAACCTCACATGGCTGGTGAATTTATTTATGGATCATCAGCTAATGATAAACGTTTTAGTTAGCTAGTTTTACTGTTGCTTTTAGGCAGACCTTATTTGCACTATTATTTACTATAGTAGTTTTTTTGGATTACAGCTAAAAGGAGTATAATTACGTATTTTTTTTAAGCTGTATATATTGTAAATAAAGGGTTGTTCAACCCTGTACAAGCTATATCTTTTTGCGTCTCTTTACTAACGATGTCGGTGGTGTGCATGGTGCATACTTGCTTTAGTCATCAATATAATTCACACAATTTTTTCACCTAAACCTTAATCATTATGTCAGCATCAAGCGACGCTATGAAAACCCTTTCTGCTCAATGGTACAATGCCATGGTAGCAGGCCTGAGTTTAAGCGACCAACAATTTCAACTTTTCCAGGGCACGGGCACAACGCCTAAAACATCCCAGGATCTGTGGTCTATTTTTAACGCCGTACCACCGTTGTCGGTTAACAATTTTTACGACCCAAGCCAGGCAAATAGTTTTGCTTCTAACTACGGCCTGATCCTTAGCTCGCTGGTAAGCGGCAGCGATTCGGATTTTCAAAACTGTATGGGAGATTACTATGGACAATGGCTTACCTACTTTAAAGCAAATGTTCCAAGTCCGTTTAATGCCTCTACCGTATCTGATGTATTTAATACTTGGGCAATGATAAACGCACCAGGCCAGGCCGGATGCGCATCTGCTTTAACAAAAGCGTTTATTAACCCGGTGTTATACGCTACTAAAATTTTTGCGGGAGCTAATGGTAATTACGCGTGGAATCAAACAATTGATGCACTGCAAAGTGCGTTAAACGGCGGTCAATCAAAAAGCTTTACTTTGAACACAGCCACAGCAAGCAGCAATATTTCCCATACGTGGGCAAGTGGTAGCGCATCGGGTTTATTTGATTTCTTTTCTATTGGCGGTGGTGCAAGCTATGATAATCTTACCACTAAATTAACCTCTGCCGGTTTGAATATCAGTGCCAGTTACCAAAAGGTAACTACATTTGCCGCAGGACCGTATGCTCAAGCTAATAGCAATAACCCTGCTCTTAGCAATTATTTACCCTGGTATGCAAGTTCGGTATTGGCATTGGCTTACACCACAAAAGATAATACCGTTTGGAATAATGCCAAACCTACAAGCTGGAATACAGCCTTTGGACCGTCAGGCTTCCTTCAACGTATGGCAACAGCGTTAGTGGTTGCCGATGGTATAAACATCAGTATTACATCAGCAGCTACTTTTAACACTTCAGATCAAACAACTATCACTGCAGCTGCTTCGGGTGGTTTCTGGCCTTTCTTTTCGGCATCTGGTCAGGGTGGTTCTTCTACCACGGTTACGTTTGACGATCAGGGCCGTATGACGGCCACAACAAGCAGCCCTCTTGGAAACCCACAAATTTTAGGTGTATTGCAATCATCTATTGGGTCAATATTTAGTTAATCCAATTTACTATAGGCCTCCGCAAGGAGGCCTATTTTATAAAAATATGAACAATAAATGCCTGTATTGCCTCGCCTTTCTATTGCTTTTTACAAAACTGCTTTATAGTCAGTCAGATAATAGCATAATGATAGGTTACTGGCATAAAACGCTTGCTCGCCAATTAGGGGTATTGCCGCAATCATTTAAATTAAGCCAAGGCAGTATTACCGTCCCCCGGTCATCTATATGGATGTGGAATATATTTGATGCTATTACTGCCGACACATCGGCTTACTATTACAACCCCGATCAACATAATAGTTTTGCAGCTTATTATGGTATGCTGCTTTTTCAAGCTAAAGCAGCGCCTTTCACTGTCCCTCCGTTAGCCGATAGCTGCCAGGTTAGTAATGCTATAATTGTTTATACGTCTGCAAAAAACCAGTATGCGTGGGACAAAACCATCGAACAGTTATTTGCCAAACTACCGTTAACGCCCGGCATTCATTTTACCGCCGATACTGTAATACAAACCATTACCGACCCGCTTTTGAGGCCATTGTCAATAAATAATTGGGGTGCAATAATAGTCACGCGTATAAATGTAAGCGTTAGCTGTGATTTTGGCCGGGCAATTGTTTTTAATGCGCGGCCTTATTCAGTTGCCGATCCCAATAATATCTTTCTTAATAATTACGTCCCCTGGTTTAAACCTTGTGTCTACAAAAAAATAACCATACAGCGTTTATTTGGATCGGCTGTTCTTAACCCGCTTGATATGAAGGCAAGTAAGCCGGCATTACAGATGTGTACAGCTCTTGTTGTTGCCGACAGTATTAGCGTACGGTTGAAACTACAATCGGTTTCAAAAACCATCCTATTAAGAATTGCTCGTTTTTTACCAGTTAATCCCGACGTGGCCATTACGAGTTCAATGGTAAATAAAGAATTGGTTTATACACTAACTGCCAACACATCCAGCCCGGCCGGTAACCCAATATTGATTGGTGTATTGTTAATGCCCGTTAATTTATTTTATTGAGATGAGCGGGGTAGGTGGTAAAGGGTAATTAGATATAATAGTATCCAATAGAATGTCTTTGTGTTTAATAATACTTTGGATATGATTGAAATTAAGTAGAGCGTCTCTTTAAACGATACGATTGGCTTTTACTTTATCAGGCTTTTATTAAGTTATAGGTTGATGAGTAAAACAGCTCCGGTAATTATAGGATACAGATTTAATATTTGTGCCCGGAACGAGATTCGAACTCGTACATCCTTACGAATGCCACCCCCTCAAGATGGTGCGTCTACCAATTTCGCCACCCGGGCCTTTATATCAAATACAAAGTCTTAAGTTAAAAGTTATGACCTGGCGGCTTCGAACTTTAACTTAAGACTTAAAAGGATGTGCCCGAAGAGAGACTCGAACTCTCAAGAGACAATTCTCAACGGCTTCTG
>JAZKAO010000039.1:0-48563 GCA_040389105.1 Bacteroidota bacterium | reverse complement strand
GTGATCCCAATAGGATTCGAACCTATGACCTACAGATTAGAAATCTGTTGCTCTATCCAGCTGAGCTATGGGACCATTGCGATTATTTTCGCGGTGCAAATATGCAAAAATTTAGAGTAATTTTAAAGAAGCTGTTTCCAAAATTGTGTGATTCACATTTGGTGTTAGCAATTGCAGGCTTAATATCTAACCTAACATCTACTTTATTCACTCATCCCATCACTCACTTACTCGCTAATTACCCCTAATCGTATAACCGTCATTTTGACAAAAAACATTTATTTAAAAAATCTTCAAAGTGTTGCTTTTACAATAAGTAAAAATCATACTTTTAGCAAATTATTAATTTAACATTATGATCATTATTGCTGACGGGGGCTCCACCAAAACCAACTGGTGCCTGGTTAATGAAGAAGGTAAAAAGGTATATTTCAACACCGAAGGATATAATCCTTATTTCTCAAGCAAAGAATACATTATTCAATCCTTAAAGGAAAATTTGCCTACCGATTTGCAGATAGACAAAATTACCGAGGTTAATTATTATGGCGCGGGCTGCTCAACTGTTGACAAGCGCAAGCAAGTGGAAGATGCCATGTCGGCCGTTTTCAGTGCAGCTAAAGTTAACATTGGGCACGATTTGATGGCTGCCGCACGCGCGCTTTTAGGCACCGGCCCGGGTTTTGCCGCTATTTTGGGCACCGGCACCAATACTTGTATTTACGATGGCAAGGGTATTATACAAAATATCGATTCGGGCGCATACATCCTGGGCGATGAGGGCAGCGGTTGCTATATTGGCAAAAAATTGCTGATAGATTACCTGCGCGGCTATATGCCCGAGCCGGTACGCAACCTTTTTTGGGAAACCTACCACCTAACCCCCGATGATGTGAACGAACAGGTTTATACCAAACCACTGGCCAACCGCTTTTGCGCCGGTTTCAGCAAGTTTGTGTATGATAATAATGTGCATATCGAATATTCGCGCAACCTGGTACGTACCTCGTTCGAAGACTTTTTCCGTAACCTGGTAACACGCTACCCCGATTATCAAAAATACTCGTTCAACTGTATCGGTTCGGTAGGCTACAACTTCCGTAACGTGCTGGAAGAATTGGTAGAAGAAAACGGCATGGTGATGGGCAACATTATCCGCTCGCCTATAGATAATTTGGTGAAATTCCATTTAGAAAATAAGATATAGATTCAAGAATACAGATTCAGGAATCAAGAAAAGAATACTAACAAAAGAGCCGGAAGCAAATGCTT
This sequence comes from Bacteroidota bacterium, assembly GCA_040389105.1. Lineage (GTDB taxonomy): Bacteria > Bacteroidota > Bacteroidia > Sphingobacteriales > Sphingobacteriaceae > Mucilaginibacter. The sequence goes on along the minus strand of JAZKAO010000039.1, from coordinate 47,291 downwards.
CCGGCTCTTTCTGTTTCTTATCTCCTGCCTCTATCCTCTTGCCTCTCTTCTCTCCTACTTATCAAGGTTAAGGTCGTTCTGGAAAATCTTCGAATACTTCCTCCGGTCAAACTTATATAGTTTGGCCGCGCGGTATGATACCCCTTTTTGCTTCTCGTCCAGTTCCTTCAAAAAGCCGTAACTCAGCATTTTTTTGCGGAAGTTACGCTTATCCAGTTTTTTATTAAGGATGGCTTCGTAAAGCGATTGCAGTTGGGTAAGCGTAAATTTTTCGGGCAGCAACTCAAACGCAATGGGCTGGTAACCCAAACGGCGGCGGATTTTGTTAAAGCCGGTCTTAAAGATATCCGTATGGTCGAACCCTAATTTGGGCAGATCGTTTACCGGGTGCCAAAACGCTTTTTTGGCTATCTGGTTAATCGGCTTCAGCTCTTTTTGCCCGTTAAGGCGCAAAAGTGCATAGTAAGCCACGGTGATAACCCTCCCCTGCGGGTGGCGGTTCACCTCGCCAAAAGTATGGAATTGCTCCATGTGCAAGCCCCTTAGGCCCGTAAGTTCGTATAAAATACGCTCGGCGGCATCGTCCAGGCTTTCGTCTTGCTTAACAATATAGCCCGGCAATGCCAGCCAATCCTTGTAAGGGTCTTCGTTACGTTCAATCAACAGTATCTTCAGTTCTCCTGCTTCAAAACCAAATATCACACAATCAATAGAAAATACCGACTCAAATTTAGGTAAGTTTAGTTCCAAGTCTTTTTCCAATTTTGTAAAAAGTTAAAGATATACGCTTAATTGATAAATGTAAAAAAATAAATAAAATTTATATAGTGTAATTTTTACACACTATATTCGCATTTCTATTCTGGAGGGAAAACCATTATGCCTAATATATCAAAAATTGCTGTTCTAACTTCCGGTGGCGACGCCCCGGGGATGAATTCCTGCATCAGGGCAGTGGTGCGTACAGCTATATATAACAAATTACAGGTAACCGGTATAAGGCAAGGCTACCAGGGGATGATTGCTAACGACATGTACGATATGCAAACACGGTCTGTTAGTAACATTTTGAGTTTAGGCGGCACCATCCTTAAAACAGCCCGCTGCATGGAATTCCATACCGACGAGGGTATGGAAAAAGCCTATCAAAACCTAAAAAGTAACGGCATTGAAGGCCTGGTAGTAATAGGTGGCGACGGTACCTTTACCGGCGCGCTGCGTTTCTCTAAAAAATACCCGGACATTGCCGTTATTGGCGTACCCGGCACTATTGATAACGACCTTTACGGATCAACCTATACCCTGGGTTTTGATACGGCCACCAACACGGTTATTGAAGCTATTGACAAGATCCGTGATACAGCCGACGCGCACGACCGCTTGTTTTTTATCGAAGTAATGGGCCGCGACTCGGGCGCTATCGCGCTGCGGGCCGGCATCTCCTGCGGTGCCGAAGCTATTTTGTTGCCCGAAAAAGAAACAGCTATTCACGATCTCATCAGTAATTTAAAAGGCGGGCAGTACGATAAAAAATCAAGCAGTATTGTAATTGTGGCCGAGGGCGATAAAAACGGCGGTGTTTACGATATTGCACAAACCGTTAAGAAAGAAGTTACCAACTACGATATAAAAGTAACTATATTAGGCCATTTACAGCGCGGAGGCAGCCCTTCGGCGTTCGACCGGATACTGGGCAGCCGTTTGGGTTTTGCAGCCGTAAACGCGCTTATAGCGGGCGAATCGCAAAAAATGGTTGGCCTGCAGGCTAACTCTATTGTTTTAACCAGCCTTGAGGAGGCCCTTACCCAGCATAAGTTTGAGCTGGAAGAGGACCTTTTACTAATGGCCGAAGTATTATCGATATAACATAAATGATTGCAGTTGTTTATAGCGGATCTAACTATGCTGATTGGCGGCTTGCCGATAAGGGGCGCACTGTGGCCTCGTTTAAAACCAGCGGCATTAATCCCTATTTCAGCGATGAAAAAAATATCCTGCAACTGCTTAATAAAAACATCAACCTTATCCATCACGCCGAAGCTATTAAACGCATATATTTTTTTGGCGCCGGTGCCAGTTCGGATGAGTTGCAAAGCGTGATCAAAAACGCGTTCGATACCTTTTTTAAGTTTGCTAAAACCACCATTCAGCATGACATTGAGGCAGCAGCAATAGCCTGTTGTAAAAACAAACCGGGCATTATCTGCATTTGTGGCAGTGGCAGTAACGCCGCCTGGTACGATGGTAAAAAAGTGAAGCCCAATAATTACGGCCTGGGCTATATCCTGGCCGACGAGGGATCGGGCAACTGGATGGGCAAGCAACTGTTAAAAGGTTATATGAGCGAAACACTGCCTGCCGATATCCGCCAAAAGTTTGTTAAAAAACACGAAACCGACCGCAAGGGCATTTTAGATAAAGTATACCGCCAAAAGCACCCTGCGCTATATTTAAGCGCTTTCGCCGACTTTTTTTTAGAAAACATCAGCGAAAGCTATGTTAAAAAAACGGTAAAAATAGGTTTTGATAAACTGTTTAAAGCCTATATCCTACCCTTGCGCCAGCAGCATCCCGGCGCGCCGGTGCATTTTGCAGGATCGATAGCGGCCAATTTCCAGGAGTACCTGCACGAAACGGCTGCCGAAAATGGCATCAGTATTGAATATATCATTAAGGAACCAATAAATAATTTATTAAACTACTATCAAAGTAAAAATTAAAACAAAAATGAAAATAGGAATTAACGGATTCGGCCGGATTGGCCGCCTGGCTTTCAGGGCCGCCATTGAAAGGCCTGATGTTGAAGTTGTAGGTATTAACGATTTGGTTGAGCCTGATTACATGGCTTACATGCTGAAATACGACTCTACCCATGGCCCGTTTAAAGGCACTATCGCTGTTGAAGGCGGGCATTTGGTGGTAAACGGTAAAACTATCCGTGTAACTGCCGAGCGAGATCCGGCTAACTTAAAATGGAACGAAGTAGGCGCTGAAGTTATTATCGAGTCTACCGGTTTATTCCTTACTATCGATACTGCCCAAAAACACATTGATGCCGGTGCAAAAAAAGTGGTAATGAGCGCCCCTGCTAAAGATGATACCCCTACTTTTGTAATGGGTGTTAACCATAAATTGCTTAAACCTACCGATACCATTGTATCTAACGCTTCATGTACCACCAACTGTTTGGCCCCTATAGCTAAGGTATTGGATGATAAATTTGGTATCGAAGAAGGTTTAATGACTACTGTACATGCGGTAACAGCCACCCAAAAAACAGTTGACAGCCCATCGGCTAAAGACTGGAGAGGCGGCCGTGGCGCTTACCAAAACATTATCCCTTCATCAACCGGTGCTGCTAAAGCAGTTGGTTTAGTTCTTCCTCAGTTAAAAGGTAAGTTAACAGGTATGTCATTCCGTGTTCCGGTTGCCGACGTTTCTGTAGTTGACTTAGTTGTACGCTTAAAAACCCCAACATCATACGAGGGCATTAAAGCAGCTATGAAAGAAGCATCTGAAGGCGAATTGAAAGGTATTTTAGGGTACACCGAAGATGAAGTTGTATCTGAAGACTTTAAAGGTGATGCACGTACTTCAATATTTGACGCTAAAGCCGGCATCGCGCTGAATGATAACTTTGTGAAAGTAGTATCATGGTACGATAACGAATGGGGTTATAGCAACAAACTGATTGACCTTGTTCAGGAAATTGGCAAATTGTAATTACAGTTATACCGAATATGAAAAGCCGGCCCAAAAAAGGCCGGCTTTTTTTGTTTATATAAGAACATGTTCTTGCGAGGTATTAAATTCCAGCGGAACTTTAAAGAAGTAAATGACAAAGAAGCTGAGCTGTCACCCTGAGCGTGTCGAAGGGTGTGTGCGTAGGCCTGCCCACCATGGTTCGACAGGCTCACCATGACACCCTGTTTTTAACATGTCAACGGGCAGGTACGAACCCAAAACAATCCTGCGCATCCTAAAATCCTTTAATCAAGGTCAACCCTAAAATCAAGGTCACATCATCTCCTTATCCTTCTTTTCATGATAAGTTTTATACGCCAGATAAAATAAAACTACGATAGCAAAAATATAACCAGCCAGGTTATACGGGTTAACCGTTGTGGCATGGGTAGCAAAAAGCTGGTAGATAAACAGGATGAGCGCTACTGTTCCGCCTGCCAGGTATACATAATAAAACTTGTTGTTCATGATGATGGTTTATACCCCAACAACCAATATCTGCTGATAAAGTTTTTTTGGCAGGACACCCATGTATGCAAAAAAACTATATATTGCAGTTAATTAATTTAAACGCGATGCATAACTGGGAGGATACTTACCTTGAGGCGGAGGAGGCCATACGTAACACTAATTACCTGCATGCCAAGCAGTTATTAGAGAATATCATCCTTGATGAACCATCAACCGCGCAGGCGCATAACTCCTTAGGCTGGCTGTACCGTACCCAGTTTGATGATTATGAACGCGCCGAAAATCACTACAAAGCGGCCATTCGCAGTAACCCAAGTTACCCACATGCCTATATTAACCTGCTGATATTATACACTTACCAGGAACAATGGGACAAGATAAAAACCATTGCCGATAAGGCTATGACCAAATCGCTGGTGGATAAATCACTGATTAATTACCGTTTGGGGATAATGGAAGAGTACCTGCAAAACTTCGACAATGCCATTGCCTATTACAAAAAAGCGATAAAGCTTTGCCTGAACTTTGATTCGATTGAGGATTATAAGCGGGCGATAACTAATTGCGAGTATAAGGCATCGTTGTAGCACCCATACATTATTTAATACAACTTGTCATTTCGACCAACGGGAGAAATCTTATACGTGCAGACAGTCCTCTCGTATAAGATTTCTCGCTATCGCTCGAAATGACAATTAGTTACGCTCAATCAATTTCTCCAATTCGTAAAACGAACTGATCACATACCCTGCCTTGTCCGACGGTTTGATACCCGGGCGTACAATTTGTACTGTGTTCATTCTTAATTCATTTCCTGCTGCTATCTCCGAATCGGGATTGTCGCCAATTACCCAAACCTGTTCAGGGCTCAGTTGAAACCGGCTTGCTAACGCCGAGAATATTTTCTTTTTGCCCAAACGGTTAACCTGGTAGGGATCATCTATTACCACCACATCAAAATCGCCGCTGTTAAACAAGGCATCAATTTTGGCCTGCTGTAATTTAGTGATACCTGTGGTAACCAGTATGCGCAAGCCACTGATGTTTTTGATCACCTCAAAATCATCAAAAGGTGAGATTTTTAAATGATAGTCCGTGTTGATCAACGCGTACCTGCCGGCTTCGGTCATTGCTGATGTAAAACCATACTGGTGGCATACCACATCCATCGGCTTCATCCATAACTCATCAAAAGCCTGTTGTAATCGATGGTCAAGGATATGGCCATTATTAGCCAGCCTGATGGCATCAAAAACAGGTTTAAAAGTTACCGCAGGTATGCTTGATGTGGGAAAGATGGTGTCATCCAGATCATAAATAACTGCAACCTGAACCATTTATTTACTACCCTCGTTTAAACATCACCACACTTAAAGGCGGTAAGGTAACCACAATAGATTGCTCCTTACCATGCCAGGCTTCCGGTTCTGAAGCTACAGTGCCATCATTACTCACGCCACTGCCCCAATATTTTTTATCGTCGCTATTGAAGATCTGTTGCCATTTACCTGCCGCGGGTACACCGGTGCGCTGGTTATTGCGCACAACCGGGGTCATGTTCAGCACTACAACAATATCATCGGCAGCGTTAACTCCCTTGCGCAGGTAAGCTACTACCGAATCATTAGCGTTGCCGCCATCCAGCCATTCAAAGCCGGCGCTTTCAAAGCCTTTTTCGTACAGGGCCGGTTCGGCGCGGTATAAATGGTTCAGATCCTTAACGGTTTGCTGGATACCTAAATGATTAGGGTATTGCAGCAAATGCCATTGCAGCGATTTTTCGAAGTTCCATTCATCGCCCTGGCCAAATTCGGCACCCATAAACAGCAGTTTAGTGCCTGGATGCGAGAACATGAAGCCATACATCAAACGCAGGTTGGCAAATTGCTGCCACTCATCGCCCGGCATTTTACGCAGCATCGATCCTTTGCCGTAAACCACCTCATCGTGCGAGAATGGCAACATAAAGTTTTCTGTAAAGGCGTATATCAAACTAAAGGTGATCACATTGTGGTGATACTTACGGTTGATGGGGTCTTCTTTAAAGTAGTTAATGGTATCGTGCATCCAGCCCATCATCCATTTCATGCCAAAGCCTAAGCCGCCGCTATAAACCGGGCGACTAACCCCCGTGAATGAGGTTGATTCTTCGGCAATGGTTTGCACATCGGGGAAGTGGCTGTAAACGGCCTCGTTAAATTCTTTCAGGAAGGATATCGCTTCCAGGTTCTCGTTACCGCCAAACTCGTTTTGTTCCCACTCGCCGTGGTTGCGCGAATAATCGAGGTATAGCATTGATGCTACCGCGTCCACACGTAAGCCGTCGGCATGGTAGCGTTCCAGCCAAAACAGCGCGTTACTGATCAGGAATGCCCTCACCTCGTTACGGCCGTAGTTAAATATGTACGATTTCCAATCCGGGTGGAAACCTTTACGCACGTCGGCATGTTCGTATAAATGTGTCCCGTCAAAACGGTACAGCGCATGGGCATCACCGGGGAAATGCGATGGCACCCAATCCAGTATTACCCCTACCCCTGCTTTATGAAATTCTTCCACCAAAAACATCAGTTCCTGCGGTGTTCCATAGCGCGAACTGGCCGCGAAGAAACCGCTGATCTGGTATCCCCAGCTTGGGTAGTATGGATGCTCCATTATCGGCATTAACTCTACGTGTGTAAAGCCCATATCTTTTACATAGGGCACCATTTTATCAGCCATTTGGCGGTAAGTATAAAACTCGTCCGGGCTTTCGGGGTTGCGCGCCCACGATCCAAAATGCACCTCGTATACCGAGTAAGGTTTATTTAGCCCATTATGCTGGATCCGGCTGGCCATCCAGTCCTGGTCTTTCCATTCGTAAAAGGTATCAGCCACAATAGAGGCCGTTGAAGGCGGTATTTCCCAGCGTAGGGCAAATGGGTCGGCCTTTTCCATATCCTCGCCTGTGGAGGCTTTAATATAGTATTTATAGGTTTCGCCGTTGCCTATGTTCGGCACAAAAACTTCCCATATCCCTGATCCATCCCAACGGGGGAACATCGGTGTGGTGGCCCTGTCCCAATAGTTAAAATTGGCAATTACCGATACCGTTTGCGCGTTGGGCGCCCAAACCGCAAAGTAAGTACCCACTACGCCCTTAAACTCCACCACGTGCGACCCTAATTTCTCGTACAGCTTATAATGCTTGCCCGATTTAAACAGCGCGATATCAAAGTCGGTAAAGCGGCTATATACTTCGGGCATTGGTGTTATGTTGGTTTCCATAAGCGGCTTTGCCGTTGTTTTTTTAGGTACTGCTGCCTTTTTTGGCGCTGCTACTGCTTTAGGAGCGGCTGCTTTTTTTACCGGTTTTGCTTCGGTTATTGCAGCTTTTGCTTTTGGAGCGGCTTTTGTTTTGCTTACGGGTTTATCGGCGGGTAAGTTGGTTGCGGGTGTAGTTTTTTTTGCCATAATTAGAATGCCCGAAGGCGCAGATAGTTTTAGGCGATGCGGCTATTGCCGTACATCTGTTCAAATATACTTTTATTCAACAGATATTGGCAAGGGATGTTTTATTAAGATAGTGTGAAGAAATTTAACCACAAAGTACACAAAGGGAGAAAAACACAAAGGACACAAAGCTTGGTTTGATTAATAAACTATGCCTTAGTGTCCTTGGTGAAAAATCTTTGTGACCTTTGTGGTTAAATCACCACCCGCCCACTATTTCATGATCTTTATCTGCTTAAAGTTCTTCGGGTGCCTAAATTCCAGCTTTCCATTAGTGAAGGTAAAATTGGTTACCCATTTATTATCTATCATAATATTGGCAGGCTTAAATGGCAGGCCCACTACCGAGAAATAATAATTCTCGTATCGTGGCGTGTATAAGCCCTCTAAACTTTGTTGTATGTTAAGCACGCCGGCTGTGCCGCTTACTATAAATTTCTTTTCCAGGTAAATATCCTGCTCGTAGGCAAAGGTTTCGCCGTAATCTTCAAACAGGAACGAGTTAGTTTCAAAATCGCTGTAGTATACGTTTAACCTTACTTCCTCAATTTCCAACTCGCCTACGTATTGCTGTACCGGGTGTTCGGGTATTACCGAACCGGCCTTTACAAAAATAGGGATGGTATCCAGTGGGGTTAATACCTGTACCTCATCGCCGCCGTCTACCAGTTCGTTAGTCCAAAAGTTATACCATTTGCCTTTAGGCAGATAAACCGTGCGACTAGCCACCCCCGGCTCCAATACCGGGCAAACCAGTATTTTATCGCCATAAGTAAACTCATCCTGGCGGAAATGGTTCTTCAGCACATCCTGCTCCTGCATTACTACCGGCCTTAATATCGGGAAACCATAACGGTGATGTTCCCAAAATGCCGAATACATATAAGGCATCAGCCGCATGCGTAGTTCAATAAACTTGCGATTAATGGCGGTATAAGGTTCGCCAAAACTCCATGGCTCGCGCTCCTTGGTATCGCCGGCACTGTGCGCCCGCATAAAAGGCGAGAAAGTGCCTAACTGGATCCAGCGGGTAAACAGTTCGCCATCAGGCTCGCCGCTAAAACCGCCAATATCGGTACCGCAAAACGGCACACCCGACATGGATAAGCGCTGGCACTGGATATTCCCCAATTTCAGGTGTTCCCACGATGCCACATTATCCCCTGTCCACACCGAAGCATAACGCTGCAAGCCCGAGTAACCCGCGCGGGTAATGGTGAACGGGCGCTTATTTTTCATCAGTTTGCGCAGCCCCTCGTAAGTGGCGCGTACCATTTGCATCCCATAAACATTATGTGCCTTACGGTGCGACCCACGATGTCCATCATACTGGTGGCGTACATCATCGGGAAAAGTGCCCGCGCCAAAAACGGCCGGCTCGTTCATATCGTTCCACACGCCGGCTACGCCCATTTGCACCAAATCATCAAACAAGCCGCCCCACCAGGTACGAACTTCGGGGTTGGTAAAATCAGGGAACTGGCAGCGGCCCGGCCAAACGTGGCCCTCCATAAAGTAATCATCGCAACGGCGACAGAAATATCGGTTCTCTTTACCCTCCTTAAATACTGAATAGGTATCATCTACACGGATGCCCGGATCAATGATCACCACGGTTTTAAAGCCGTCGGCAGCCAAATCGGCTATCATTTTTTTAGGGTTGGGGAAGTATTTATTATTCCAGGTAAAACAGCGGTACCCATCCATGTAATCAATATCCAGGTAAATACCATCGCAGGGGATCTTACGTTCGCGGAAGCCTTTGGTAATGGCTCTTACTTTCGACTCGGGATAATAGCTCCAGCGGCATTGGTGGTAGCCCAGCGCCCACATAGGCGGCATAGGGTGCGTACCGGTCAGTATATGGTAACGCTTTACCACATCCATCATGTGCGGGCCGTGGATATAGTAGTATTGCAATTCGCCGCCATCAGCCCAAAAACTGGTTTTGGTAGCATCTTCGGCGCCAAAATCAAAGTGCGATTTAAAGGTATTATCAAAAAATATCCCGTGGGCTATATTTTCGTTTACACTGATATAAAACGGAATAGTACGGTAAAGCGGATCCTGCCCCCACTGGAACGAATAAGCATCGGTATTCCAGTTGGTGAAGCGCTTGCCGCGCAGGTTAAGTTCGGTAGGTTTATCGCCCAGGCCAAAAAATGTCTCGGTCGGGTGGCAAACTTTGGTACCAAAAACGTAGTAACCGCCAAACTGCACGTTCTCTTCCCAGTGCATCGGTACGGCATCCATGCTGGTCACCACATCTGCCAGGTCGGAAAAAGCGATGAAGAAATTCTTTTTGCTGATATGGCAATTAATACTGCTGGTGGTGATGCGATATTCGTTGGCATCTTCGGTCAGCGTATATTCAGCCGGGATAACTTCGGCCTTGGGTACCGCGTACGAGAAATCTTCCAAAAAAACACCGTGCGGGGCCACCCTGATACGGATGATCTCGTTTGTAACCACAATGGCCTCCACCTTGGCCTCCCCATCGGTAAAGTAGAATTTATTGCCCGATTGCACCACACTACTGGGGATACCGAGGTATTTTTTCACAATGGGTTTTATGCCATCGGCAGGGTTATTCAGGTGGCGGAAACTATCTAAGTCCTCCTCTATTAAGGGGTTTTCTATATTAGGATCAAGTATGTTTTCTTCCATAAAAATTGCAAAAGCGCGTCGTCACGTTAATCAATAAACCAATTAGCAATATCATTAACGCTTGCCGCATTTAATTATTCCTATTGCTAATAAACAATATTTGTTCAATAAACGGGCCATCCTTTTTGTAAAAAGTACACTATTTATAAAAATATATCATTTTAGTAAAATATCGGGGTAGAAATTTAAAAATTGAGAAAGATGATGATTTTTCAAATTGGGTGTTATGATGCGGCTATTGCACCATCATTTTGTCTCCGCAGGGCCCTCTCCGAGAGACCCTGCGGAGACGTGAATCTTGCGGCGACGTGAATCTTTGCCCTGAGTTTTGCATTAATACACTATTAGAAAGTCCGCATAGCGGACGAAACATCTTGTAGCAACGGGTTTCAACCCGTTGAGAAAGTAAAAACAATTCAGAGTTCCGTCGGAACGACACATATTTGCCGGATTATGCTGACGGCTAATGATATTGCCCGAGCTTACGGCTCTCCCATAAACCATTTTCGTCAATCAACGGATTAAAATCCGTTGCTACAAGATAAACCGGGGCGATGCCCCTTTAATAGCAAACTCCTATGATTTTATATGTTAACTAACTCGGAGAAAATCCTGCGTAGACAACAAATCGCCAACATTAACCATAAGTTAACATCGATAAAAAATGAGTAACAGATAAAGATTTAGGCTTACAATTAACTGATAATCAAACACATAAAAATCAATAAATTGAATTATGTTAACTTTCGTTAACTTTCCTTGAAGTTAATATCGGAGATTTTGTCGGCTTAAAAGCCCAGCATCACCCCACCGGTAGCGGGCAAGGACATATCAAGCCCGTTAGCGATTTCGTTAGTGATAAACTTTACATCGCTCAGCACATCTGTAAACACCACCCTGCCGCTTACACCTAAGCGTTCGCACAGGTCGGCGGGTAATTTAACGTTCAACTGGCGCTGCTCGCGGTTAAAGTTGGCAATGATCATGATCCTTTGTTTGGTGGTATAGCGCAGGTAAACATATACTTTGTCGTCAAAACCGGCATTGTGCTGGTTTTCCAACATCAGCTCGTAAAAATCACCTAAGCGGATGGCTTCGTTCTCGCGGGTAGCTAATAATAATTTATGATAGAAGAAACGCAGGGCGCTTTGTCCACCGTCCAGCGCGCCGCCATCGTATTTGCCGTTATTTACCCATTTTTGCAGGGATGGGATGCCCCAATAATCAAATATGGTAGTACGGCCATCAGCCCCACTAAATCCCTCGCTGCCATCTGCGGCTTCACCCACCTCCTGCCCCGAATAAACCATTACCGGCCCAACCGAAAGCGTTGCCGTAACGATCATCCCCGGGATAGCCAGCCAGGGGTTGCCAGCAAATGCCCCCGAAGCAATGCGGTATTCGTCGTGGTTTTCCATAAAGCGCAGCATGTGTTCGTCCATACCGCGGGCATCGTAGTTCCACACCTTATTAATATCCCAAACCGATCCCTCGTTACGGGTTAACCTGAACACGGCATCATATAAGCCCGTTTTATCGTACAGATAATCAAATTTACCGTTATAAATATAGTTTTTGTATTCGCGCACATCGTAGGCCTCGCCAATAAATATCAAAGCCGGGAATTGCTCTTTTAATCTCCCTATTACCCAGCCCCAAAACTCCATAGGCACATGCTCCACCATATCGCAGCGGAAGCCGTCGACGCCTTTAGATGCCCAGTAGTGCAGGATATCGTACATCTTATTCCATACCGATGGTATCGGGTCGAAATGCGCTTGCCAGCCATTTTGATAATCCACCCCATAATTCAGCTTCACGGTTTCGAACCAATCGTTGATAGATGGCGTGGCGCTAAACACATCATTACCGGTGGCACGGGCGGGGTTCTCTTCGTAATGTCCATCCTTTAGCGGGTGTTTAAACTCATCACCGCCGGGGTTATAACCCGCCGGAGTAACAAATGCCTGACCGGGGATATAGTAATAATCATTCTGACCGTCAAAAACCTTGGTATTGTCGTCATCAGCGCCAAAATCGCGGATCCCGTCCGGCTTTACATCCGAATGATAGGAACGGGCTACGTGGTTAGGCACAAAATCCATCATCACCAGTAAACCGTTAGCTTGTGTGCGCTTAATCAGCGCCTCGTATTCGGCCATGCGATTGGGTACATCTACGGCCAGGTCGGGGTCAACATCATAATAATCCTTAATGGCATAAGGCGAGCCTGCCCGACCCTTAATTACGTCCGGATCATCGTTAGGGATGCCGTAGGCCGAGTAATCGGTCATGGTGGCATGTTCTATCACACCGGTATACCAAACGTGGGTAAAACCCAGCAGACGGATCTCCTGCAGGGCTTTATCGGTAATATTATTAAACTTACCTACGCCATTCTCTTCTATCGAACCGTAAACCTTATTAAGGGTTACGGTATTACCGAACAAACGCGGCAGTAACTGGTAAATAACTAATTTATGATCGGGAAAGGATGCTGCCATTGATATTATACGTCTCTCTGCAAATCAGTCTGTCAACTGATATATTGATTTTAATTTTGATGAATTGGACGGCGATATTAATTAAAATAATCTGAATGTTATGTAAATATTGTGTACGCGTTACCCGCTGCATAACACCATGTGTTTGCGAAATACTGCTTTGCCATTTTATTCCCAAAATGGTTACATCTCTTCTTTTAATAATAATATGCTTTATTCAATATTTTTTTATCTTTGTAGAAATATCCTAACAATGAACCGTTATCACAAAATCACACTTGCCCTGTTGGCTTTTGCCATCTGCCTGAATGTATCCTGTACAAAAAATACGGACGCTATTAAAAAAACCGATAATACTGCCGCTATTAGTAAGCAATTGGCTTTAGGCCTTTACCAATCCCTGTCGAGTGGTGTAAGCACTATTTCAAATGGTGGCGTAAAAACAGGTAGCACCAGCCGCCTGATCACCATGGATACCCATTCCTGCGGCCAGTCGGTAACGTCTGTTACCGATAGGACCGAAACCAAAGGCGATACTACCCGCACTTATTTGGGTAATGCTATCTTTACTTACATGTGCAATGGGTTTTTAAATAACGGCACAGACCTGGATGCTTACCTGCAAAAAGATGTTTTGACCACCACCGAGACCGGTACCGGCTTTAAAAATATCTATAACACCACTTTAGATTACGATGTACGGGCATTGGATGCAACGTATCAGCATTTGAAAGTAAACGGCGCGACCAGCACTAACTGGTATAACTCAAATGTTAGTGGGAACACCACAACCAGCTCTTACACCATAGCAACAAATTATACCTGGACAGGCGTAATAGCCGATACCAGCGGCCCCAGAAACGCATTTTTATCAGGAGATGTGGCTTATACCACACAAATAACCGATAAAACAGCGGCTGCCGGAGCTGATGGCAAAATATACAACTACCATGGTACCCTGACTTTTATGCCCGACTTTAAAATGAAGGTAACCTTTAACTTTGCCGACGGTACCACCACAGCATACCTGGTGAACATACTTACCGGCGAAACTACCGCCATTTAATAAGCGGATCTATTTCGATAAAACAATAAAGGCCATCCTGCGGATGGCCTTTATTGTTTGTTTTGGCCCCATATCATTGCTGTGAGGTACGACGAAGCAATAACACGTGGGTCATTAGTGTGCGTACCCTTCCTCCGTTCCTGCGCCTACTATATGCTCCCGGTCATATATCAGCAAGGTCATATCCTTATCGGATAAATTTTTAATTGTTACACCATCTTTGCTTACGGTAATTTTGATGGAAATGCCCCTGAACCCGATATGAAAGGAGAACGATGTCCATTTCCCAGGCAGGAATGGATTGAACGATAGTTTCCCATCGCGCACACGCATACCGCCGAAACCCTCCACCACCGACATCCAGGTGCCGGCCATAGATGTGATATGGCAGCCGTCCTCGGTATCGTTATTATAATCGTCCAAATCAAGGCGCGATGTGCGCAGGTAAAACTCGTAAGCACGTTTTTCATCGCCCAGCTTAGCGGCTAATATGGCGTGTACGCAAGGTGACAGTGACGATTCATGTACCGTCCTCGGCTCATAAAAGTCAAAGTTACGGCGGATGGTATCCATATCGTAGCGGTCTTCAAAAAAGTAGATGCCCTGTAAAACATCGGCCTGCTTAATATAGCACGATCGTAAGATCCTATCCCAGCTCCATTTTTGGTTAATGGGGCGATCTGTTGCGGGCAGGTCTTTTACAAGTATCTGCTCTTTATCCAAATAGCCGTCCTGCTGTAAAAATATCTGCTGCTTTTCATCGTACGGATAGTACATTTTAGCAATGATATCCTTAAAGCGCGCGGTTTCGGTAGCATAATCAAAGCTGATCTTAGCCGCAAGCGCGTCGTATTTGGCCTTGTCGGATGCTTTTAATTGATCAGCCACCTCCAGCGCGTATTGCATACACCAAACCGCTAATGTGCTGGTGTACCAATTGTTGTTTACATTATTTTCGTACTCATTAGGGCCGGTTACGCCCAGCATTACGTATTGCTGCCTATCATCAGACCAGGTAACACGCTGCGACCAAAAACGGGCGATAGCCAGCAATACCTCCAACCCATAATTGGCCAGGTAAGCTTCATCGCCGGTATAGCGCACATAGTTAAATATAGCGAAGGCAATAGCCCCGTTCCGGTGGATCTCCTCGAAAGTGATTTCCCACTCGTTATGGCATTCGGTACCATCCATGGTAACCATGGGGTATAAAGCGGCACCATTATTAAAGCCTAATAATTTGGCATTATCAATAGCCTTGCCTAATTGCTTATAGCGGTACAGCAGCAAATTGCGCGTAACCCGTTGATCGGCGGTGGAAAGATAGAACGGCACGCAATAAGCCTCGGTATCCCAATAGGTTGAACCGCCGTACTTCTCGCCCGTAAAGCCTTTGGGGCCAATGTTCAAACGGTCATCTTCGCCGGTATAGGTTTGATTTAGCTGGAAGATATTAAAGCGGATAGCTTGCTGCGCCGAAGCATCGCCCTCGATAATAATATCGTTATGCTCCCATTTTTTGGCCCAGGCCGCGGCTTGTTCGGCCAGCATGGTATCGAAACCTTTGGCAACGATGCGGTCAAGGGTTTCTTTTAATCGCTGCTCTAATTCTTCGGCTGGATGATTTTGAGAAGATAGGTTTGCGGCGTATTTATATATGATCACTTCAGCATCACTATCGTCCAATTGCAACATATATTCCAGGCCAACATACTTATCTTTTAGGATAGACTCGGGCTTAAAATCAATTTGCTTGCCATCTACAAAAACTACGCAACGCATACCTGTAGCTACTTCAAACCCGGTCTTTTTGGTACGCATTTGTACAAAACCGCCATCGTCCCAGACTGCTTTTTTCACCTCGTCCCAAAACTTTTCATCGTAATTGGCATCTTGATTTTTCACGTCGCCATCAATATAAGGTAGTATAGCTGCGCTAATGCCCGATTCCAAACCATAAGGTCTGAATTTATAACGAATAGCCCCCGTTTCGTCATCTACAATACTACAAAAGCGGATCACGTCGGCTTCTACATGGGTATTTTCAGCGTATACGTCAAAGGTTCTTTTCAGATAACCTTCCTTCATGTTCAACTCACGGCGAAAATGATCGATTCGATTTACAGCAAGATCGATAGGTGTACCCCCAACCCTGATATCAATCCCCACCCAATTAGCTGCATTCAGCACTTTGGCAAAGTATTCGGGGTAACCGTTTTTCCACCAGCCTACGCGGGTTTTATCGGGATAATATACCCCGGCTACGTAGTTACCTTGGAGGGTTTCGCCGCTGTAAGCTTCCTCAAAGTTAGCCCGCTGGCCCATGCGCCCGTTGCCCAGGCTAAAAATGCTTTCGGATATTTTATGCAGATGCGCATCAAAGCCCTCTTCAATGATGCTCCATTCGTCAATTTTTATGTAGTCTTTCATTTTTGCTATTTGATTATTACACCATCTTGTCATTGCGAGGTACGAAGCAATCGCGAACTATATGGGACTGCTCTCCCTGTGTGCGATTGCTTCGTACCTCGCAATGACATGGTGGCTTCTTGCTCACCGTAAAGATGCAAAGCATTTCAGGTTTTTCCGAAGGTTTGTGCGCCTACAGGAAATTTTTTAAATGTTTTAAGATGATTATCAATATCAATTAGCTGTTTAATAAGCGGTTGTAAAACAACACAGACTTAAATTTTGAAGAAAAATTTAAGTCTGTGGATGGCTATATAAAGTAATAGGGTGTCATGGTGAGCTGGTCGAACTATGGCGGGCAGGCCTACGCACGCAGCCTTCGACAAGCTCAGGCTGACAGGCTACCTTTATGTCTTACAAATCATTCAACTTATCCAGCGTCATTTCAAAAAGGCCGGGGAGTACGATATCGGCTTTGATTAAAACCAATGGTTCACCAATCCCTACCGCTTTCATTCCTCCTGCTTTGGCGGCTTCCACACCGGCAATTGCATCCTCAAATACCACACATTCGGATGGATTAATGCCTAATTCTTCTGCGCCCTTTAAAAACACTTCAGGGTCGGGCTTGGCTTTGGTTACCTTGTTACCGTCTATAATGGCATCAAAAAGATTGGTCATACCCACCTTATCCAATATCATCATGGAGTTTTTACTGGCCGAGCCTAATGCGGTTTTAATACCCGCAGCACGGCAGGCTTCTACAAATTCCTTTGCGCCGGGCAATATTTCATCAGGCCGCATTTTGCTTATCATTTCCACATACCAGGTGTTTTTAAGGCTGGCCAGTTCTTCCCTCTCGGCTTCGGTTTTGGTAACGCCGCCCAATTGCAGGATAATCTCCAGCGATCGGGTACGGCTTACGCCCTTCAGTTGCTCGTTATCGTGTTCGGTAAAGTCAAACCCTAATTGGTTGGCTAAACGCTTCCAGGCTTGGTAGTGGTAAATGGCAGTGTCTACTATAACACCGTCCAAATCGAATATACAGGCTTTTATGTTGCTCATTTTAATGAGCGAAAGGTACGAAATAGGGTTAAACGCGAACGGATTTGTTTAAAACTTCATACTCACCCGCTCTGTGCTAGATCAACATGCTTGCGCTCGTCTGTGACGAGTGCTTCATACTGTGTAGCGATTGCATCGCGAAGAAGTGTCGCAGACGCTGAACCATTTTAAGCACTCGTCACAGACGAGCGCAAGCATAATAGACTCACGCGGTCTACGCTGCGCAGAACCACCTTCTCTTCGGCTTCTGCTGAAAGAGGGTTAACATATTTATTGAACACATCTCCTGCCCTCTCCGCAGAACGCGAAGAAAGGGCCGACCAACGAAGCAACGTCGGGGTGAGTATAGGCCACTTAAATCCTCCCGGCCTTTTTTAAAACAAAAAGCGCGTCGGCGGTAACCCACTCGTTCATGCGCAACCTGCTCGTACCGCCCCAATCTACATAGTCGGCATTTAAGGCAATTTGCTGCGATACCTTGTAATAGCTTTTTTCGGCCGGCCAGCCGCCATTGGGCAATTGCTTACTTTGCAGCAGATCGAGCGCATCCTTACAACGCGGATCATTAATAAAACCGGCTTCGGCCATAACTTTCAAACCGGCTAAAATATCGTAATGCCAATAAAGCGGGTAATGCAGGGCGGTAAATTCGGGGTGGATAATTGTTCCGCTACTTTGCGACTTATACAAATGCCTTTTCAGGAACACTTCGGCAGCACGTTCAGCAGCTTTGACAGCATCGGCGTTACCTGTTGTTTGGGCATACAGCGCCAATCCCCGCAAGGGTAATAAGGTTTCCATAAAGGATGAATGGGCGGCATCGGGGTTTTTATCGCAGTTCCAGCCGCCATCGGGCCATTGCCAATGCAGAAGGCGCTCAACCAGGTTATCCAAACGTTTATCGGGCAAACCCAATTTCAGTAGCATATACAAGGTATTCCCCTGTTGCGATGCGCAGCGCCTGTGCCTCCCCTGCATCACGGGTACACCCGTTTTTTGATAAGCTTTGGCCTGGCTATCTGCCTCAAACCCGGTATAAAAGAACTCATCCAGCCAAAAATCAAGGAGTGCCTTTTTTATAGGGAGCAATTGCTCATCGCCAGGCGGGTAACCAATATCGGCCAGCGATGCCATGATCCAATGCGCGCCCTGCCATTTGGCATAAATACCGCGGCCCTGGTTATACTGCGGGTTGTTTAAGCCGGCCAGCAATTGCCGGACTACCGGGCTATTCCTGATCTCTTCCTGCAAAGCCAGCAGTTGTGGACTGGCCGTATCCTCGCCCAAAACATGCGCCCTCACTTTCCATCGAATGGATGGATTTGAAGATTGTAATAAAAGGTTGATCGATGCCTGCAAAATGGGTTAGTTAATGGCCTCCTGCATACTGTTTTTTAACTGGTAGGTAACATTATTGTATTTGATGGACGCGCCGTTGCAGTAAATGGTAGCTACACTATCGGCATAAATAACATGCAGGGTGCAATTGGTTTCAAAATGCAGGGGGCACTCGTAATTATGGTTTAGCGTATTCATAATGCGCTTTATTTTTGCCGCATTGGTGTAATCAACGGTTATCGAATCGCTTTCATCGCGATAGATCACCACTTTGATCATCTTCACGCCCGAATTATTCACCAGGTGATTTTTGCATCCCGTCAGGGTTATTAACAACAGGATGATGAAATACCTTTTCATACGGCTACCGGTAAATAGAGTTTAAATTTAACGAAGCTTATTGGTAAAACCGCAAATATGCTGTAACAGCACTGTTATATTTTAGCATTTGGCGGCCTTTGCATATATTGCTTCGTTAAACTATCGCAAAAAAATGAAGGTCACAAAGGCGCTAATAGCTGTATTAGTTACGATCATACTTATCCTTGGTTTGGAGATTAAATGGAGCGACACCATTCCGTCTATAGCCGTATTCCTGAACCCGGCTACCGGTTTCTGGCAAAACGCCGACAGTAAGCATATCATCAAGGAAAGAAAACTACATCTGAAAGGCCTGCAAGGCAAGGTAACCATCAAATACGATGAGAACATGGTGCCTCATATTTTTGCCGAAAACGAACACGATCTGTACTACGCCCAGGGCTACGTAACTGCCGCCGAACGCCTGTGGCAAATGGATATCCAAACCCGCAGCGCATCGGGACGGCTGTCCGAAATTGTTGGACAAAAGGCCTTAGAAGTCGACCGTTACCACCGCCGTATCGGCATGGTTTACGGCGCCGAAAACTCGTTGAACGAAATGATGAAAGACCCACGCGTGGCCGTAATGGTTAACGCTTATACCGAGGGCATCAACACTTACATCCACCAGCTTTGGAAACGTGATTACCCCATAGAATTTAAACTACTGGATTACGAGCCGGAAGAGTGGAAGCCCATTAACTGCGCGCTGTTGCTTAAGTTAATGTCCGAAACCCTTGCCGGCGGCACCGATGCCCCGGCCATGACTAATGTACTGAAAAAGTTTGGCCCTGCGATAACCAATGACCTGTTCCCCGATTACCCCATGCGCGAAGATCCTATTATTCCCGCCGGTACAAAATGGGGTTTTAAAACCCTACCTCTGCCCAAAGCATCGTCCGATTTTATCTCATCGATGATAGAACCCATTCGACGCAGGGAAAAGATAGAGGGTATTGGCAGTAATAACTGGGTGGTAGCGGGCAGCAAATCGGCCAGTGGCTACCCTATTTTAGCTAATGACCCGCACCTGAATTTAACTTTTCCATCCATTTGGTACCAGATCCAGCTTTCGGCGCCGGGCATCAATACTAACGGAGTTTCTATACCGGGTACACCTTGTGTCATTATTGGCTATAACAATAACATTAGCTGGGGCGAAACCAATGTGGCTGCCGATGTGCTGGATTTTTACAATATTAAATTTAAGGATAGCAGTTATAACCAATACTGGTACAATAACAAATGGAACAAAACTACCAAACGTACCGAGGTGATCAATATTCATGGCCGTGCCCCTGTTACCGAAACGGTGGTTTATACCCATCATGGCCCCGTGGTTTACGAAAGCGCGGATAAAAGGCCAAAATCGCGCGGGGATATCCCGGTAAGCGCCGCGGCACGTTGGATAGCGCACGATAGATCGCAGGATATCCTGACCTTTTACCTGCTTAACCGGGCTAAAAATTACGATGATTACCGCAAGGCTTTAAGCTATTATACCGCTCCTGCTCAAAACTTTATTTTCGCTTCCGCCGACAAGGATATCGCCATGACAGTGAACGGTAAATTGCCCTTAAAATTTAAAGACCAGGGCAAATACATACTGGATGGCAGCGACCCGGCTAACGACTGGCAAGGCTGGATCCCTGCTGAACAAAACCCATCATCCAAAAACCCGGAGCGGGGTTATTTAAGTTCGGCCAACCAATCATCAACCGATCAGACCTATCCGTATTATATTAACTGGAGCTTTGGCCCATACGAACGCGGCAAGCGCATTAACGACCGCCTAAGCACCATGAAAAACGCCACTGTTGATAGTATGCGTGTACTGCAATTTGACAATTACAGTATCCGGGCGCAGGATGTGTTGCCAACAATGCTGGGCAATATTAATACTACCAAACTAACCGGGCAGCAGCAACAAGTATTACAGTTAATTAAAAATTGGGACAAGCGCTTTGATGCCAACTCAATAGGCGCTACTATTTTTAATACCTGGTGGGTTAGGTTTTATGGTATGATATGGAACAGGCACTTTGATAGTAAAAATGGCGACCTGATGTATCCATCGCAGGACCGTACCGTTAAACTGCTGTTAAAAGAGCCGCAATCTAAATGGTTTGATGATCCGGGCACACCGGGTGTTGAAACCTGTTTAGATGTATTAAACCAAACATTCAATGCAACTGTCGACTCCTTAGTGCATAAATACGGCAAACCCGGCACAGCCTGGGAGTGGGGGCGTGTAAAACATACTTATATTAATCATTTGGCTAACCTGGATGGCTTTGGCGCTGGCGAATTTATTGCCGGGGGCACAGGTTCCACAGTTAACGCGCTCATCAACGGTCATGGCCCGTCATGGCGCATGGTGGTGCAAATGGGGCCTAAGGTACAGGGCTATGGTATTTTCCCGGGCGGCGAATCAGGCAATCCCGGTAGTTTATATTATGATGATATGCTGAAAACATGGCAAAACGGGCAACTGAAACCCCTCCTTTTCCTGCAATCGCCTACTGAGCCATCAACCCGTATTAAATCAACCTTAACACTTAGCAGTAACTAATTATGTTATTCATTATTATACTCATTCTTTCGCTGATAGCCGGTTTTATTACCCCATGGTGGGCGGCTGCTATTATTGCTTTTGTAGCTGCATTATATGCAGGCAAAAAACCGGTACAAGCCTTTTGGTCGGGTTTTGGGGCGGTTTTTATTGTTTGGGTGGTGCTGGCCTTACTTAAAAGCGTACCTAATGATCATGTATTGGCCAGCCGGGTAGCGGTATTATTCCACCTGCCGGGCTGGAGCATATTACTGATCCTCACCTCGCTAATCGGTGGTTTAGTTGGTGGTATGTCGGCGTTATCGGGGGTTTTGGTCAGAAAAGCGTTTGAGAAGTAGGTAGTACCGGCTTACCCCTATCCATTATGTCATTTCGATAGAGCCCGGGAGGGAACATGTTGTGGAGCGAAAGAGAAATCTTATACAAGTGGTAAGTAATCATACAAGTAAACCATGTGGAACTACAACTTCTATGTCTACATTTTAACTAACCCTGAAAAGAAAGTTTTATACGTAGGCGTTACTAATGACCTTAGCGTTAGGATTCAACAACATTATGAAAACAGGGGCAGCAACAGCACATTTGCAGGAAAATTTTATTGCTACAACCTTGTTTATTACGAACACTTTACGCATATAGAACATGCAATCGCACGGGAAAAAGAAATTAAAAAATGGCGCAGGGAAAAGAAGGTCGAACTAATAGAATCCGTAAATCCTGGATGGCGATTTTTGAATGATGAAATAAATGGATAAGCATTTTGGTTTGCTTATCGCACGTATAAGATTTCTCCTCACGCTATCGCACGGGTCTCCCCGGGTTCGTGCGAAATAACAGGATGAGTTATTGGAGGCCTGAGTTTACAAAGTTGCCGTATCTCTCTTAACTGTATGGATATCCTGATTCACGTAGTCATTTTCAATCAAACCATCGCGCATGCGCACAATGCGGTGGGCGTGCTGGGCAATGTCTTCTTCGTGTGTTACTAATATAATGGTGTTGCCCTTGGCATGGATGTCTTCCAGCAGGCCCATAATTTCAATAGATGTTTTGGTATCCAGGTTACCCGTAGGCTCATCGGCCAGGATAATGGATGGATCGTTGATGAGCGCACGGGCCACTGCCACACGCTGGCGTTGCCCGCCCGAAAGCTCGTTAGGTTTGTGATCCATACGGTTGCCTAAGCCTACGTTTTTCAAAGCGTTTTCAGCGCGCGCTTTACGATCGGCTTTGTTAGTACCCGAATAAATTAATGGCAGGGCTACATTATCAAGCGCGGTATTACGTGGCAGCAAGTTAAATGTTTGGAAAACGAAGCCAATTTCCTCGTTCCGTACCTCGGCCAGTTCGTTATCAGTCATGTGGCTAACGTCAATACCGTTTAGTACATACTGGCCCTTGGTTGGGGTATCCAGGCAACCTAAAATATTCATCAGGGTTGATTTGCCCGAACCGGAAGGCCCCATCAGCGCCACAAATTCGCCTTTATTAATGGTCAGTGAAACAGATTTCAGCGCGTGGATTACCTCCGCCCCGATCACATATTTACGTCCGATATCCTTAATTGTAATTAATGGCTTAGTTAATGATGGCTCCATGCAGGTATTTTTTGTTGCTTTGACGCTATAGGGTTATGCTTTGTTACACGGGTTTAGAAAAAAGTCCGAAAGTCCGAAAAGACCGGAAGTCCGAAAGATTGAAGATCCTTTGCAAAGTTCTAACTTCCGGACTTTCCGACTTACTGTCTTGCGGACTTTTCATCCTATCACTTTTGCTACGTGGAAGAAATCCGCATTGGCTTTCGGTGCGTTCAACAGGGCATCCTCGTGGGTGATCACTTGTTTTACCACATCTTCGCGCAGTACATTGGCATCTGTATTCATATAAACCAGCGGCTCAATGGCCGATGTATCTACCTCGTTCAGTTTATCCATAAAATCAAGGATCCGGTTCATATCCTTTATGGTTTCCGTTTTTTCGGAGGCGGATAGTTCCAGCCGGGCCAGGTGGGCTATTTTATCAACGGTATCCTGATCAATCTTCATGGGTTTTACAAATATTAATTAACGAAGTTACAGGAATGATCTGAATTTGCAATCAATTAGGTTAATGTAGCTTCAGGTAATTTATCGCTTTTGGTTTTTTGCCGGATGATCTCGTAAACTCTATCGCGCAAATCGTCGGCATCATCAACAGTAAGGCCTGTAGTATCTATTGGTTTATGCACATAAAAATGGGCCATACCCGGCCTGGTGCCATACTTAGTGCCATCGTCCCAAAGCAAGCGCCAGGCATCAATCCCACTTACGGGGATAATAGGCACTTTTTCTTCGATAGCCAGGCGGAACGGGCCGTTTTTAAATTCCACCAGTTGCGGCGGATAATGCGGCGGGATGCCCCCCTCGGGGAATATGACTAAAGTAATGCCTGCCTGTATCCGCTCCACCGCTTTTTTAAAGGCGCGGTACGACGACATTTTGCTGGCCCGGTTTACCGGAATATCTACCGTCCGGAAAAACAAGCCGGTTACCAGTCCGTCGGCCAATTCTTCTTTCCCCATAAAGCAGCAGTCGTTTTTAACCAGTACGCACATAGCCGATATATCCAGGTTAGAACTGTGATTGGGGCAAATAATATAGGTTTTGCTCCAGTCTATAGGTTCCTCGTATTCAAACTTGTAAAAAAATCCGGCCAGGCCCGAACTTATTAAAGCCCAAAGGCTGCGAAATTTGTTAAGGGTGTGATAACGGCCTGGCTTACGCGAAAAAAAATAGAAAAACGGCCAGAATATAAAGTAGAGCAGGGCAACCATCAGCACATAAAAATAGATGTGCGCCTTTTTTAATATCAATTTCATCGTTACCAAAAATATAAAAAATACTTACTTTCGCCACATTATGGAAACTGTTGTTAGTGGTATCCGGTCGACCGGAAAATTACATTTAGGGAATTACTACGGAGCTATTCAAAACTTCGTGAAAATGCAACACGAGTATAACTGCTATTTTTTTATAGCCGACCTGCACTCGTTAACTACACACCCTACCCCCGATAACCTGCATGGCAACATTAAACAGGTTTTGGTGGAGTAC
The DNA here is from genome assembly GCA_040389105.1 of Bacteroidota bacterium. Taxonomy (GTDB): domain Bacteria; phylum Bacteroidota; class Bacteroidia; order Sphingobacteriales; family Sphingobacteriaceae; genus Mucilaginibacter. The sequence goes on along the minus strand of JAZKAO010000039.1, from coordinate 22,511 downwards.
CTGGCTGCCGGTATCGATCCGGAAAAGGCTACCATTTATATCCAAAGCGATGTGCCCGAAATAGCCGAGCTATACCTGTACCTGAACATGAACGCCTACATGGGCGAACTGGAACGCAGTACATCGTTTAAAGATAAGGTACGCGCCAACCCCGATAATGTGAACGCCGGCTTGTTAACCTACCCGGTATTAATGGCCGCCGATATATTGATCCATAAAGCTACCAAGGTACCAGTGGGCAAAGACCAGGAACAACACCTGGAAATGGCCCGCACCTTTGGCAACCGCTTTAACCGCTTATACAATAACGAATACTTCCCCGAGCCTTATGCTTTTAGCTTTGGTGAGAGTTTAGTAAAGATACCCGGACTGGACGGCAAGGGCAAAATGGGAAAATCAGAGGGTGAAGCTAACGCTGTTTACCTATCGGATAGCCCCGAGGTGATCCGTAAAAAGGTAATGCGCGCCCTTACCGATGGCGGCCCAAGCACCGAAAACCAGGAAAAACCGGTGGAAATACAAAACCTGTTCGACCTGATGAAAGTGGTATCAACACCTGATACTTATACGCATTTTGATAACCTGTACAATACGGTGCAAATCCGCTACGGTGACTTGAAAAAACAGCTGGCCGAAGACATGATCATTGCTACCGCACCTATCCGCGAAAAGATAAATGATATTGCCGCCGATGCCCCTTACCTGCGCCAGGTAGCCCGCCACGGCGCTATTAAAGCCCGCGAAAGCGCCCAGAGAACTATTAAAGAGGTAAGGGAAATTATTGGGTTCAGGAGTTTTTAATTGTTATTTGTAATTATATTATCAACTTACTTGGTAAAAAATAATATACTTGTATAATAACATATCGAAACAATAACCTTATAAAATTTACGGATGCACATTGCTATTGTAGGAAACATTGGGGCCGGAAAAACAACGCTTACCGAGTTGCTGGCAAAAAATTACGGCTGGGAACCTTTGTATGAGGCGGTTGACAACAACCCCTACCTGGAGGATTTTTACAGCGACATGAAACGCTGGAGCTTTAACCTGCAGATTTATTTCCTGAATAGTCGTTTCCGCCAGATTGTTGATATCCAGAAAGGCAACCGTAATATATTACAGGATCGCACCATATACGAAGATGCCTTTATTTTTGCAGAGAACCTGCATGATATGGGCCTGATGACCACCCGCGATTATGAAAATTACCGGGACATATTTGATAATATCACCGCTTTTATTAAACCACCAGATCTGCTGATCTATTTAAAAGCATCGGTGCCTACGCTGGTAAACAATATCCAGCGCCGGGGCCGCGAGTATGAGATTGGTATCCGTTTAGATTATTTATCAAAACTGAACGAAAAATACACCAAATGGATAAACAGTTATAATTTGGGCAAGTTATTGATACTGGACAAGGATAACCTTGATTTTACTAACAATACCGAAGACCTGAGTACGATTATCAATTTAATAGAACGGGAAATTAACGGGCTGTTTTAACACCTCAAACAAAAAACACCATGTCATTGCGAGGTACGAAGCAATCGCACACCCAAAGAGCAGATATGTATAGTTCGCGATTGCTTCGTACCTCGCAATGACAAACTGTTATATTTAAGACTTATGACTATTTTAGGCATCATCCCCGCACGTTACGCTTCCACTCGCTTTCCGGGTAAGCCGTTGGTGGATATTGGTGGCAAAAGCATGATACAGCGGGTATATGAGCAGGCCAAAAAATGTGAGGCTTTAACCGATGTTTTTGTAGCTACCGATGACCAGAGGATTTTTGACCACGTAATTAATTTCGGCGGCAAGGCTGTAATGACTGCCGATACACATCCCAGCGGCACCGACCGCTGCGCCGAAGTAGCCCGCCTGCATCCCGAATACGATATTGTAATTAACATACAGGGCGATGAACCTTTTATCGACCCCGAACAGATAGCCAAAGTAGCGGGCTGTTTTAACGAAGCAGGCACACAACTGGCTACCCTTATTAAACAAATACACCATACCGACGAGCTTTACAACTTTGCCACCCCTAAGGTGATTGTGAATACCAATAACGAGGCTATTTATTTCTCCCGCTCCCCCATCCCCCATGTACGCGGGCAGGAACCACAAAACTGGCTGTACCATAACACTTATTATAAGCATATTGGCATTTACGGGTATAAAAGCGATGTATTGCAGCAAATTACCCAATTACCGGTATCATCATTAGAGAGAGCCGAAAGCCTGGAGCAATTGCGCTGGGTAGAGAATGGTTACCGCATAAAAGTAGCCTTAACTGATATGGAAAGCCACGCGGTTGATGTGCCCGAGGATTTGGAGAAGCTGAAGTATTAATGAAGACCTATCTTAATATGAGAACGACCTTTACCTTACTATTATCTGTGCTGGTTTTTATTGCTAAAGCACAAACCGAAGATTATGTGATCACTACCAATGGCGATACAGTTAGGTGTTATGTTGAAATATCAAACCAGGGAACGGCCAAATACAAAGTGCCTGATGGAAAATACGAAAAAATAAAGATCGACAAGATAAAAGAATATTACGATCAGCTGAATGACCTGCGTTTCCGGGCTGTTTATCGCGACAGCAGCAAAAGGCCGGAATTTTTACGGGTGATAGAGAATGGCCTCATCAGCCTGTACATGCACAACAACAATTATTACGGAATGATCGGCGCCATTACCGTAGCGCCTACCTCCATGTTAATAACCAAAGGTGGCGATCGCGCTGTTACCATAAAAACCACCAGCTTATTAAATAACGATACCAGGCAGCAGCGTAAAGATACTTTAGCCGTAATGTTTGCCGATAAACCGGAGATATACCATATGTATAAAGATGACGGTAAATTTGGCGGAGGGAAGATACTTAACCTGGTACATTTATACAATACAGGCAAACCTTATACCCCGCCTGTAAAAAAACCACGGAACCCTGACGCAAAAAAAGATGACCTTTATTGATAAGGTATTAAAGCTGCGCGGACGTGATGCAATAGTTATTGCAGTAATCTCAAAACATCTTTATCAGTTAACGTACTGGCCCGTTTAAAATAACTATCCGCCACTTTAAAATCCTTAGTAATTAATATACTCCGCGGCAGGCTGCCGATATTGTATTTGGTTTTGATGGATTGATAAACCGCGGCATCGGCAAACAGATTGATCATTTGCAAATTATCCCGCTTGGATATGGCCTGCCAGCGTTCGGTATCCGAATCTATACATACATTAATAATGGTTAGGCCCTTGCCTTTATTCTGTTGAAACAACTTGTTTTCTGCCGGGAACTCGGCAATGCAGGGGCCGCACCATATCGCCCAAAAGTTAATGATAATGGTTTGTCCGGTGTAATCACTTAAGCTTACCGCTTTGCCGTTGATATCCTTCAATGCAAATCCAGGAGCCTTGTTCCCAATTTTAGGAAAGCCCAGTTTGGTTTGAATTAAGGAGTCGATAATTGTTTTATTAGCCGGGTTGTGAAAATTAGTCACTGTGTACACACTATCGTACTTAGTTTTTGATAGCGTATATATTTTGGATAGGCGGCGCATTTTCAGCAAGTCGGCCATGTCTTTGTCTTTGCAAAGGCTGTCTATAAGATATATCATGGCATCAGGCACCGCTTTTTTTAATTTGCCCGACAGCCTGAAAAGATAAAAATCGGCAGCCCATAAATACTCGGTATTGACAATCATTTCGGGGTCGGCCAGTTTCAGGTCTTGCTCAAAACTATAATAACTTTGCTCGTTTACCGGGATAGGTTTATCACCATAAAACAGTTTGGATGCCAGTACATTGTATTTCCGCATCATACCGTTATAGGTTAAACGCCGGTATTCGTGCTGTTTAAACCATGTGGGTAAAGCGTCCTGGTAGTCTTGCAAAAACCGGAGCCTGATCTGTGTAAGCGAATCGGCAATGGCCGGGAATTTATTAAAATCCTTTAGCTTATCACCTATAGTATAATACGGCCGGCCTTCCTGATCGGGGTTACCGAGGTAGTTAAAATATGCTTGATAATAATCATTTTCTAAAGCATTGTTGCCAGTAAAGGCCATTTTTATAGCCTGCACCTTCAAACTTTTAACATAGCAGGTTAAACGCCCACCGGGGCCATTATATACAGCGCCAATGCCATTAATAAATATAAAATCGGGATAAGTGAATTGAAATTTGAGCGAGTCAGAACTCCCCGGCGCTATCTTTAATTTGAAATTGCTTTCGCGATAAGGCAGGTTATTAAAAAACATGCCGGATAGCTTTAGAGTATCGGCCGTAGCGTTTTTAATAATGGTTACCCCCTCCTGCTCATTTAAGTTAATGTGTTGGCTGTGATGAAAAAATGCATCTCTTTGTTGCGCGTAGCAGCAAAAACCTGTTAACCACATCACAATGATGCATAGCAAAAAAGATATCCTGACCATAAATAATAGGCTATACTTCAAAACTAATAATTTAGTTTAAAATATATCCTATTTATTTCAATAATTATCCTGCCATACCTCATTCATACTTTTCAACATTTACCAACAACTTCTACGCATCCCGCAATTTTTCTTACCTTTGTACCCCGTACACAAACAATCTCCATGACTAAATACATCTTTGTTACGGGCGGCGTTACTTCGTCGTTAGGAAAGGGAATTATATCAGCATCGCTGGCTAAACTCCTTCAATCACGTGGTTACCGCGTAACTATTCAAAAGTTCGATCCTTACATTAATATCGACCCCGGAACGCTAAATCCGTACGAACATGGCGAGTGCTATGTAACCGAAGATGGTGCCGAAACCGACCTTGACCTGGGCCATTACGAGCGCTTTTTAAACACCCCTACATCACAATCAAACAACATTACTACCGGCCGCATTTACCAAAACGTGATCAACCGCGAACGTGAGGGCGCATTTTTAGGTAAAACCGTACAAGTAGTACCCCACATTACCGACGAGATCAAACGTAATATCCGCATCCTTGGCGAAAATGGCGAGTACGACATTGTGATCACCGAAATTGGTGGCACCGTAGGCGATATCGAATCGCTGCCGTTTGTAGAAGCTGTGAGGCAGTTTAAATGGGAAGCAGGTTCGGGCAATGCTATTGTGATCCATCTTACCCTGATCCCTTATTTAGCCGCGGCAGGCGAGTTAAAAACCAAACCTACTCAGCACTCGGTTAAAATGCTGCTGGAATATGGCATACAACCCGATATTTTGGTTTGCCGTACCGAACACCATATTAACCAGGATATCCGTAAAAAAATCGCCTTGTTCTGTAATGTAAATGTGAACGCGGTAATCGAATCGATAGATGCATCAACCATTTACGATGTACCACTGCTGATGCTGAGGGAGCAATTGGATAAAACTGTTTTAACAAAATTAAAGCTGCCGAATAAAAATGAGCCTAACCTGGAAAACTGGAAAGACTTTTTAGGCCGCTTGAAAAACCCTACTGCCGAGATCCGTATTGGCCTGGTAGGTAAATATGTTGAACTGCCCGATGCTTATAAATCCATCATCGAATCGTTTGTACACGCGGGCGCTAAAAACGAGTGCAAGGTAAAGGTAGTCACCATACAATCAGAACATTTAACACCCGAAAACGCTATTGATAAGCTACAGGGCCTGCATGGTGTATTGGTTGCGCCCGGCTTTGGTCAGCGCGGTTTTGAGGGTAAAATAGCCGCCATAAAATACGTGCGCGAGAATAATATTCCATTCTTTGGTATTTGTTTAGGTATGCAATGCGCCGTTGTTGAATATGGCCGTAATGTATTAGGCTTAGCCGATGCCAGCAGTACCGAAATGAACCCGCAAACACCGCACCCGGTAATTGCCATGATGGAAGATCAAAAAAACATCAAAAACATGGGCGGTACCATGCGCCTGGGCGCTTATGCCTGCGATTTAAAAAGCGGCAGTAAAGCGGCAGCCATTTACGGCAAAACGCATATCAGCGAAAGGCACCGCCACCGTTACGAGTTTAATAATGAGTACCTTAAAGCCTACAAAGAAGGCGGCATGGCCCCATCGGGCATGAACCCCGATAACGGTTTGGTAGAGATTGTTGAACTTAAAAACCACCCGTTTTTTGTTGGCGCGCAATTTCACCCCGAATTAAAATCGACAGTTGCTAATCCTCACCCACTTTTTGTTAACTTTGTCGCCGCTTCGCTGGCTTATGCTCGCAAGAAATAATGTACTTTAAGAAATAATGGATAGAAATACGTTTACAGGATTATTCCTGATCATGATCATTTTGGTCGGCTCATTTTTTTTAATGAAGCCATCGGATGCGGATATAAAGAAAGAAAAGGAAAGAAACCACCTCGACTCGCTAAAAAAAGCCGGGCTGGTGAAAACCCCGTCGGCAACTACCGCCAAGTTTGATACGACCAAAAAAAGCACCGTTATTGATTCGGCTGTTTTAAAAAGCCCGTTTGGCGCGGCTACTGCCGGTGTAGACCAATTGGTTACTTTAGAAAACCGCGACCTGCGCGTTAAGATCAGCGCTAAGGGCGGCCGTATTTACTCGGTTGAGTTAAAGGATTATAAAACCTTTAATAAAAAACCATTAGTGTTATTTGAAGGTGCCGAAAATCATTTTGGCTTAACCTTTAATGCCGGCGGTAAAAAGATAAATACCGACGACCTGTACTTTAAAGCCAGCGCTAATAATTTAACCGTAGCCGGTAAAGATTCCAGTTCGATAACCATGCGTTTAAACTATAGCGCCACCCAGTACATTGATTACGTATACACCCTAAAGGGCGAAGGTTATAAAGTTGGTTTGGATATTAAACCTACCGGTTTGGATGGCGTAATGGAAAACAGCAGCGCCATTAACATTAACTGGAGCGCTAACCTGCGCAAGCAGGAAAAGGATATGAAGATGGAGCGCCAATACTCCACCATATATTACAAAAACACCGATAATGATGTTGATTATTTAAGCCAAAGCAAAGATGATGCTAAAGAAATAGCCGATAAAAAACTGCAATGGGTATCATTCGAAGCGCACTTTTTCTCGGGCGTAATATTAACCGAGCAAGGCTTTAATAAATCAAACATTACGGTTACCGAGGATGCTACCGATACGGTACATGTTAAAAAGATGGAAGCCAGCCTGGTGTTAAATAAAAACACTGCCGGCGCGTATCCTTTGGCGTTTTACTTTAGCCCGGTTAAATATAGCCTGTTAAAGGCGCAAGGCTATCATTTAGAGCGCCAGGTGTATATGGGCTGGCCGGTATTCGCGTTTATTAATCGTTTCGCGGTATTGCCGGTATTTAACTTCTTCAACCAGTTTAACTGGAACTATGGCCTGATTATTTTGGCCTTAACTGTGATCCTGAAACTGGTATTGTCGCCGCTTACCTACAAGTCGTACTTATCTATGGCTAAAATGCGGGTGCTTAAGCCGGAGATGGACGAGATAAAAGCTAAGGTTGGCGAGGATAACCCTACCCTGTTACAGCAAGAATATTTAAAGCTATACAAAAAGGCAGGTGTAAACCCGCTGGGCGGATGTTTGCCATTGGTGATACAAATGCCGATAGTGATCGCGTTCTTCCGCTTTTTCCCAAGTTTGTTTGAACTGCGCGGACAAAGCTTTCTTTGGATGCATGACTTGTCTACCTACGATTCGTTAGTTCAATTTGGTACCAGCATCCCTATTTTAGGCGATCACATTAGCTTAATGTGTTTGTTGATGACTATATCTACCTTGATCTATACTTATTTCAATAACCAGATCTCGGGTGCAACCGGGCAAATGAAATACATTGGGTACATTACCCCTATCATTTTCTTCGGCGCGTTAAATACCTATCCTGCCGGTTTAAATTATTATTACTTCCTGGCTAACATGCTTACCTTTTTACAGCAATACCTGATTAAGTTTATGGTTGATGATAAAAAGATCCATGCCCAAATTCAGGAAAACAAGAAGAAGCCTGAAGAGAAGAAAAAGAAATCAGGTTTCCAGGCCCGTATGGATGAAATGTTGCGCCAACAGGCACAGACTAAGAAGAAGTAGAGATTAATATTTGTTGATTAGAGATTATGTTCTAAAAAGTAAAACGCCCCAAAACTGGGGCGTTTTACTTTTTAGGGCTTAAAGTGATTATAAAATCGTTTTCAACTTCTTTAAAACTCATCTCGTATTTTTCTATATTCTTGTTATTGAATAGAATTGATTTTATTAAATCAGTATCAAAATATTTTTTTATTCTAAAAATTCGTACGTAAGCATCATCCTCATTTAACCAAGTGGTAAATTCTTTTAAAGAGTAAATCTTCATCACATTAAATATCATTGCTTTGACAATTTGCGACATGGGTCTAATGCCATTTATCCACGCAGAAAAATTAGAAACGTCAATTCCAGTTTCTTTGGATAGATGTTTTATCTTGATATTATATTTATGTAAATGTCTATTTACCCATTCGGGGGTAACCACTTCAACCACGGGAAATGAAAATGGAGTAGAATTAACGGTAATAGTCTTGCTTGGCAAAAAGGATTGAAATAACTCTATTGTAATTGAATCCAATGTACTTTTATCGAGGATATTATTTGCGTTTTTCCTTTGAGTTGTTTGGATATAAATATCCTCATCGTTGACTGCTTGAATTTTAAACAAGACATTTTGGTGTGACTTATTTTTAAAAGCTTTAGCTTCAAGGTCTAAAATATCTTGGGAGGATAGAATATTTGTCAATCTATATATCCCTATAATTACTTTCATTTTTTATTTTTTTTGTAAATATATTACATTTTTATTGTAAATAACAACATAATATAATTTTTAATTATTAAAGTATTTTCACTATTCTCAAATTAATCAATCCCTAATCACTAACTTTGTTAGCAATGTATGCCATAGTAGATATAGAAACCACGGGCGGCCACGCCAGCGCCAACGGAATAACCGAGGTGGCTATCTGTATCCACGATGGTATGCAGGTAACGCACCGGTATCAAACGCTGATCAATCCCGGCATGGATATCCCAGTGTACATTAGGGCGCTAACAGGCATCAGTAACGAGATGGTGCAGGATGCCCCGCCCTTTAAACAGGTGGCGCACCAGATATTTCAGTTGCTGCACGATAAAATTTTTGTAGCCCATAACGTTAACTTCGATTATTCCTTTCTGCGTTATCATTTAGCTGCATCGGGGTACGATTTAAATTGCAATAAACTGTGTACCGTAAGGCTGGGGCGTAAAATATTGCCGGGGCTTCCCTCCTATAGTTTAGGCAAGCTTTGCCATCACTTAGGCATCATTAACGAAAGCCGGCACCGCGCCATGGGCGACGCGACTGCTACATCCGAATTATTTGGGCTGTTATTGCGCAGCGATACCAACAAGCATATTTCAGCATCGTTAAAACATAACTCAAAGGAGCAAAACCTGCCGCCACATTTGGCCAAAACAGCTATCGAAAGTTTGCCGCTGATGCCGGGTGTATATTACTTTCACGATCAAAAAGGCAAGGTGATTTATGTAGGCAAGGCGGTAAATATCAAAAAACGGGTAATCAGCCATTTCAGCGGTAATAATCCTAACCAGCAACGCCAGGAGTTTTTAAGGAATATCTGCCATATCACCTACCAGGAGTGCGGTACCGAGTTAATGGCCCTGGCATTGGAAGCAGTAGAGATTAAGCGCCTGTGGCCCAAATACAACCGCTCTCTTAAACGTTTTGAGCATACCTTTGGCCTATACACCTACGAAGACCAGCGTGGCTACCTGCGCCTGGCTGTTGATAAGCACCGCAAGTATGCCGATGCCGTTCATAACTGCCGCTCGTTGCTGGAAGGCTACAATCTGCTGCAGCAATTAGTTGACGAGTTTGAACTTTGCCCCAAGCTATGCTTTATACAAAAGAATAACGAAAGCTGTACCGGCCCTCATAGAGAGCAATGCGCCTGCGAGGGTGTAATGGATGCAGATAACTATAATCAAAAGGTTGAGCTGGCCATTAACAGCCTGAAGGAACAATTACCCACCTTTGCCCTGCGCGATAAAGGCCGTAACTACGATGAGCAAAGTTGTATGCTGATAGAGAATGGCCGTTTTTATGGCATGGGTTATATCCCCAATAATGTTGAAGCCAATAATTTTGAGGCTTTAAAAACCCTCCTTTCCCCTTACCCCGATAACGGTTATATCAAAAACATGGTACTTGGCCATGCCGAACGCTACCCTATGAAGAAGTTTGATTTTATGGTGGAGTTGGCAGAATTTTAGTCACCCGGTAAAACTTACGATTTTTAAAAACTAAGTCTGAAATAGAATTGCCTTATCTTTATAAAATACCTTTGAACCAATGTTTGATATCGATAAAGAAGAATTTGACCGAAACTTATGCATCTGATTACTTTTCACAGAAAAAACCAAACAAAAAAAGCCGCCCATCCAGGCGGCTTCCTAATTAAATATCTTTTCAAAACCTTATTTTATCGCCACATCAAACGGCATCCTGGCTTGCGGGGTGCGCATCATTTGGGTTACGGTTTTTATTTGTTCGTAATACTTGTAGTTATCGCCCAATTCCGATTGCATCATGCGGGTTTTCATTTGTGCGGTCAACCCTTGTCCAAATTTATTGAAAATGCTTTTTTGCTCGGGGTAGCTTACCAGGTTATAGTCTTTCACTTTAGCTTTTTTAGCGGCCATAGCAACGGCATCGTTAATATTACCCAGGCGATCCACCAAACCTAATTTTAGGGCTTGTGTACCCGTCCATACGCGGCCCTGGCCAATGCTGTTAATATATTCCTGTGTTTTTTTGCGGCCTTCGGCTACGTGCTTGGTAAAATCATCATAACCACGGTTTACCTGGTTTTGCAGGATCAGGCGTTCTTCGGGAGTAAGGGGTCTGCTGGTTTCGCCTAAATCGGCAAACTTGCCGGTTTTTACACCATCAAAGGTTATGCCTAGCTTATCGTTAAACAGTTTTTGCATATTAGGCAAAATAGCGAAGATGCCGATAGAGCCGGTAACCGTATTCGGTTCGGCAATGATCGAATCGGCCGCGCAGGAGATATAATATCCGCCCGATGCAGCGTAATCGCCCATGGAAACAATGATGGGCTTCACATCATGTGTAAGCTTTACTTCGCGCCAAATCACATCCGATGCCAGCGAACTGCCGCCCGGCGAATTTACACGTAATACCACCGCTTTCACTTTGCTGTCCAACCGTACCATACGTAAGGCTTTAGATATACTTTCCGACCCGATGCTGTTTTCATCGCCATCGCCGCCGTTAATCTCGCCCGATGCATATATCACCGCGATACGGTTTTTTGATGTGGTTTTGCTGGTGTCGGTATTAGCTTTTCCATCGCTTTTGGTATAGTCGGTCATATCAACCGCATGCAGGTTGTCTTTTTTAGCGGTTGATGTGCGGCTTTTCAGTTCATCCAACACCTCATCTTTGTATTTCAAACCGTCAACCAGTTTGTATTTCAAAGCATCTTCGGGAAATTGCACGCGCATGTTGTTGGCAATGTTAAACAGCGTATCGCGGTTTACTTTACGGGCGGTACCAATGCCGGTTAAAAAATGATCGTATAACGAACCTAAATACGATGTAACCTGCTCGCGGTTGGCATCACTCATTTTATTTAAAATATAAGGTTCAACGGCGCTTTTATAGGTACCTACCTTAATAACCTGTGCTTCGATACCCAGCTTATCCAATGCGCCCTTTAAAAAAGTTACATTTTGGCTAAAACCGCTAAATTCAAATATCCCTTTGGGGTTAATATAAACCTTATCGGCTACCGATGCCAGGTAGTAAAAGCCTTGTGTATATATTTCAGAATAGGCTACAATAAATTTGCCCGATTTTTTAAAGTCTATCAGCGCGTTGCGCACCTCTTCGGTTGTGGCCTGGCCCGATAGCATATAACTTTCATCCAGGAAAATACCTTTTATATTATCGTCGGTTTTTGCTTTTTTAATGTTGGCTAAAATATCGTTCAGCCCAATAGCCTTTTCGCCATCAAGGCCTAAAAAACTTAAACCAGCCAGTGGGTTATTAGGGGTACGCTCGGCAATAGGGTGCGTAAATGCCATCCGCAAAACCGAATTTGATTCAACATCTACTGTTTTATCGCTGCCGGCTCCGGCTATAATAGCTATCAGGATAAGGATCAAAATTAGGCAGACAACACCAAAACCAACAATCGAGGCCAGTACAAATTTGAAAAATTGTTTCATTAAAAAATATAATCTGTTTATCTATGCAAACTTAGCAATTCAACACCGTATTACAGCTAAGAGCGTTACCAATAATATTTGTTACAACATGCTTAATGTTTTTTTGTTGCTGGGAAGTAATTTAGGGGATAGGTTCATTTATTTAGACCAGGCTATAGCCGGTATAACGGCTAATATTGGTACTGTAATACGGGAATCGTCCGTATATGAAACCGGGGCCTGGGGCAAAACCAACCAGCCCGATTACCTGAACAAGGTTGTATTAGTAAAAACCGATCTTTCGCCGCAAGAGGTACTCCGGAATATATTACAGATAGAATTAGATTTAGGCCGGAAGCGCCAGGAAAAATGGGGCGCGCGCACTATAGATATTGATATATTATTTTATGATGATATGATAATTAACGAGCCAGACCTGATAATACCGCACCCCGAGCTGCAAAATCGACGTTTTACGATGGAGCCACTTGCCGAAATTGCACCCGAAATGGTACATCCGGCATTAAAATTAAATATGATACAACTTAAAAACAGCTTACAGGATTGCTTGGTTGTTAAAAAATTATAAATTTGGGGTAGAAAAATAATAAGATGTCAGACAACCAGGATTTTGATCTTTCTTTTCTTTACGAAATTGCCGATGGCAGCCATGAGTTTATTGTGGATTCTATTGATATGTTTTTGCAGCAAACCCCCGAGCTGTTAACAACCATCAGCGCGGCAATTGCAGCAGGCGACTGGGCAACTGCAGGCGGAGCAGCACATAAGCTTAAACCTAACCTGGGCTTTTTTGGAATGCTTGATTGCCAGGCTACCATGCAGGATGTGGAATTGCTTTGCAAAGCCGGTGGACAAGACATAGCTGCCATTAATACCAAATTTGGCTGGATAAAAACCGTGGTTAGTAACAACCTGGTTAAGCTGGCAAAAATAAAGTCGGATACGGAAGCGCTTTTGTAAGCTTAAAGCAAAAAGCTCTTAGCCTATATATCTTTTCCTGCTTTCAGCTTTAAGCCACAGTAACAGTAAAGCTGTAGCTTTCCATAATCAGGTTGGCTAATAAGCTTTTACAGGCCTGGTCAACTTTTTGGCGGGCGGTCTCTTCATTTTCAGCCTCAATTTCAAGCGAAATATGTTTGCCTATGCGGATGTTCTGAATTTCTGGTAACCCCAGGTTTTTCATACTGCCGGTTACGGCTTTACCTTGCGGATCAAGAATTTCTTTTTTGGGCATTACATCAATTTCAGCCTGGAACTTTGTCATTGTCGAATTTAAATTGAATGATAGATAAAATGATATACAGGAATATCACTACGGGAACTGCGGCAAATTTAAAAAATAGTATCAATATAGCCGAAAATAGCAGCAATAAATAACGGTAAATATTCTCGTGAAAATCGCGGTTCTTGAATTTGAGCGACATCAACGGTAACTCTGCTACCAGCAACGCGCACATAACCACCACAAAAACCGACAGGATAATAGGGTTTGAAATATAGTTGGAATAGATCCTGTTATGATGTTCGAGAATTAAAGGGAATGATGCGATAAGTATGGCATTGGCCGGTGTAGGCAATCCTATAAATTTTTCGGCCTGCCGGGTATCTACATTAAACTTAGCCAAACGCAAAGCCGAAAATACCGGGATCAGGAAAGCGATGAAGTTTAAATACGGGCTAACATTATGTATTTGAGGAGTGGCAAGGAACAGCTTATACATCATAACCGATGGCAATACGCCAAAACTCACCATATCTGCCAGCGAATCTAATTCCTTACCAATACCCGAGAACGACTGGAGCACACGTGACGCAAACCCATCAAAAAAATCAAAAATAGCTGCCAGGAAAATGCAATAAGCAGCCACGATCAGGTTATCGCTAAAAGCAAATACAATGCCCACGCAACCACTAAACAAATTAGCACAGGTGATGGCATTAGGTAAATGTTTTTTTACACGCTTCCTCATTGTGGGGGTGAAGTTACCAAGAATTTATTAAGGAGCAATAAAGCATCCGTTAAAAAACGGATGCTTTAGTTATATCTCCTGAAAAGTTTTGCTTTTATAAGGTATTACGAGTTCATCGAGATCAAAAACTCTTCGTTGGTTTTTGTTCCCCTGATCTGTGTTTGCAGGAATTCCATCGATTCCTGCGAGTTCATATCGGCCAAATGGTTACGTAGTATCCATATGCGCTGTAAGGTATCGCGGTCAAGCAACAGGTCGTCACGACGGGTGCTTGATGCAGTCAGGTCAATAGCAGGGAAGATACGTTTGTTAGATAATTTACGATCTAACTGTAACTCCATGTTACCGGTACCCTTAAACTCTTCAAAAATCACCTCGTCCATTTTCGATCCGGTTTCTGTCAATGCCGTAGCGATAATGGTTAACGAACCGCCATCTTCGATATTACGGGCCGCGCCGAAGAAACGTTTTGGCTTGTGCAGCGCGTTAGCGTCCACACCACCCGATAATATTTTACCCGATGCCGGGGCAACGGTATTATAAGCACGGGCCAAACGGGTGATAGAATCCAGCAGAATCACTACATCATGCCCGCATTCAACCATACGTTTTGCTTTTTCCAGCACAATGTTGGCAATTTTTACGTGGCGCTCGGCCGGCTCATCAAATGTTGACGCGATAACCTCGGCGCGTACGCTACGGGCCATATCTGTAACCTCTTCGGGGCGTTCGTCAATCAACAAAATGATCAGGTAAACTTCGGGGTGGTTTTTGGCTATGGCGTTGGCCACATCCTTTAATAACATGGTTTTACCCGTTTTAGGCTGGGCCACAATTAAACCACGCTGACCTTTACCAATTGGCGAGAACAAGTCCATAATACGGGTTGAGTAATTACCCGGATCGGTAAACAAGCTCAGTTTCTCGGACGGGAACAAAGGCGTTAAGTGATCAAATGGTACACGGTCGCGCACTTCGGCAGGTACACGGCCGTTAATGGCTTCCACACGTACCAGTGGGAAATATTTTTCACCCTCTTTTGGCGGGCGGATGCTACCACGTACGGTATCACCTGTTTTTAAGCCAAATAGTTTTATTTGCGATTGCGATACGTAAATATCATCGGGCGAAGTAAGGTAGTTATAGTCGGACGAGCGCAGGAAGCCATAACCATCGGGCATAATTTCCAACACACCTTCGTTTACAATAACATTATCAAAATCAAGGTTAATTTCATCCTTTTTGCTTTGCTGCGCCTGGTTTGGCTGGCGGCGCTCAAATTTAGGGGCACGGGTATCAGCCGGGCGCTCTTCCTGCTTTGCAGTAGCTTCATCATCATCGCCGGTTATTACCTCGCGCGCAGGTTCGGCAGCGGGTGCTTCTTCATCTTGTGTATATGGTGGCTCGTCTTCTTCCTGTTCAAACAGGTTGGTATCATTTAAAGGTACATCAACACGTGGCGTGGTTGATGATTTTGCCTTTATAACGCGGGTTCTTTTGCGTGGCTTGTCGTCGGCATCTTCGGTAGCAGCGGCCGGTTCTGCATTAATTTCGGCGTAGTTGCTGGCCAGGATGCTTTGCTGGGCACGGGCTGCTTCAATTAGCTGCTGCTGTTCAACAATGCGGGTAATTAATTGTGCTTTGCGTAACTCGTCTGCTTCGGCAATGCCTAAAGTACGGGCCATATCACGCAGTTCTGAAACGAGTTTATCGTTCAATTCAATAGTAATATCAGACATGAGATGAATTTATAATTCAAAAGGATTTTTTAAAAATTGAGAGATATTTGTTAGCCCAACACACAAAACGAAACGCCAAAACTTGTAATTTTATTAGTAAAATAACGTGGATTTTTTAAACTGTTTCTTTGGTGCAAGAAAAATTCAAAGGATAACGATGCAATTTTAACTAATAAAATTTATTATTTCAAACTTTTTAATAAAATATCTTTACAACCATTATAACTGTTAAGGTATTTTTTAGTTTTTTTACACTCAGAATACATCTTACTGTACGATATGCTTTCCAGGGAACAACTTATTGCCGAAATCAAAAAGAAAAAATCGTTTTTATGTGTGGGGCTTGATCCCGATTTAGACAAGATCCCCGATTGCTTAAAATCCTATCCCGACCCTATCTTTGAATTTAACAAGCGCATAATTGATGCCACTGCCGATTTATGTGTGGCCTATAAACCCAACTCGGCTTTTTACGAGAGCTATGGCATCAAGGGCCTGCAAAGCCTGATCGATACCTGTAAGTACTTACCTAAGGATACCTTGAATATCATCGACGCTAAGCGCGGTGATATAGGTAATACATCAGACAAATATGCCCGTGCCTTTTTTGATGAAGCAACTTCAGGAATGAATTTTGATGCCATAACCGTAACGCCTTATATGGGTAACGATAGCGTGAAACCTTATTTGGCTTACGATGGTAAATGGGTAATTATCCTGGCGCTAACCTCGTCGGTTGGTAGTAAAGATTTCCAGTACCTGGAAACCGATGGCGGTTATTTATACGAAGCCGTGATTAAAAAAGCCAACACCTGGGCCGGTGCCGACCGTATTATGTACGTAGTTGGGGCTACTAAAAGTACCGAGTTTACCAATATCCGCGCTTATGCTCCCGATACCTTTTTACTGGTGCCCGGTGTGGGTGCCCAGGGCGGGAGTTTGGAGGAGGTATGCAAATACGGTATCACAAAGGATTGCGGCCTGCTTGTTAATTCATCGCGCGCTATTATCTATGCATCTAACGGCCATGATTTTGCCGATGCTGCCCGTGCCGAAGCGTTAAGTTTGCAGCAGCAAATGCAGGCAGAATTAGAAAAAGCAGGAATTATATAATTCACTCCGCCTGCATATCGGCATTGCCGTGCTATAGTTACCTGCGACGTGTTTGTTTGGCCCATCAGGTTTAATTTTAAAAACTTTGTAAGTATTGTTTAAAGCAGTATATCTATGATTTTAAATAAGCATTAGGTACATTATTGGGCGTATAATCAATACCATAAGCATGTTTAATCAATAAGGGAATAATCTCCTCCATAACAACCGTTTCTTTACGATGCACCTGTGGCAGCAGGCCAATTATGGCATAGCTGATGGGGTTAACGGCGGGGATAAATGTTTCCCATTCGTAGCCTTGTCCCCATATTAAACCTTTAACAGTTAGCGACAAATCGGCCCCGTTTTTCAAAAGGAAATGGAGCATATCTACAGATGAATTGCCATTTTGATTTACGGTATGAAAGATGGGTGTATGCCCGCCAAAGCCATATTCGTCTATTGTGGCTTTTGCGTTTACATCGGCACCGTGTTGTAAAAGCACCTCGGCGCAGGCCAGGCTATTATATTCGGCACAAAAGTGCATCAACGTGCCGCCGGTTAAGGGCGTGTAGGTATTTTTATATAACGCGTAGGTTTTGGTTACTATATCGCGATTGTTGGCTATAGCTTCCTTTAGCATTTTAGCATCGTGCGATAGAACAGCTAACAGGGCTTTGTCTTCAAACTCCAGTCCGGCAGCCATAAAGGCCCTGACACAATCTTTAAACTTTGCGCCACGGGCGTACATTTCAACCATATCGGTAAAAATGGGCACGCTATTATAGGTTTCGTTAGGGCTTCCCCCCTCCCGGAAATATTGCTGGATCCCTTCTACCGAATGGGTTTCGATATGATAAATGATCTGATTATGATCGGACATGGTGATTTTATTTTATCATAATAAAATTAATTAATTATATTCCATTCAACACATAACAAGTTTTAAAAACATCGTAAGTGTTGAGTAGTTCTTAATGTTCAATTAGTACTTTTACCCCATCAATTATACACATGGAGAATAAACCGATAGCCCGCACCTTTCGCCTTTTGTCGCAACTGATGGAACTACACGAGGTGAATCCGTTCAAGATAAAATCGATAGCTAACGCGGCATTTAAGCTGGATAAGCTGCCTTTCCCTATTGCTGGCAAAAGCCTGGCCGAACTGGAAAAAATTGATGGCGTAGGTAAAAGCATCGCCGCCAAGGTGGTTGAACTGCTGGAAACAGGCAACATTGCCGAAATGCAGGAACTGATAGATGCCACGCCGCCGGGTATTGTAGAAATGCTGGGCATTAAAGGCATCGGCCCCAAAAAGATAGCCACTATTTGGCACGACTTGGGTATCGAAAATATTGGAGAACTGTATTACGCCTGTAACGAGAACCGCCTGATTGAAGCCAAAGGCTTCGGGTTAAAAACACAGGAGGAGATCCGTAAAGTAATTGAATATCGCATGGCCAGTAATGGCAAATTCCTATATGCGCAGGTAGAGGCCGATGCCGAAAGGATAATGGATCTGTTAAAAGGCACCCTACCCGGCGGCTTAATTGAATTTGCAGGCGAATACCGCCGCAAATGCGAAATTATTACCGAACTGGTAATTGTGGTTGGCAGCCGCGATAAGGAGATCCTGGAAACAACGCTCATCAATTCGGGAATTATTAATAATATGGTGGTTAATCACGATCACCTGAGTGGCGAACTGGAAAGTGGCTTGCTTGTTGATTTGGTATGCTGTGCCAAGGTCGATTTCCACAAAACGCTATTCACCCAAACAGGAACTGAAGCGCATGTTGAAATGGTTTTAGCCCGTGCCACTCCACCTGTCGATATCCCGGAAACGGAACATATTATTTACCAAAAGGCAGGCCTACAATATATGCCGCCCGAATTACGCGAAGATGACCGCTTTATTGAACTGGCACGCCAGGAAAAATTGCCCGAACTGATCACTATTTACGATCTGAAAGGTACCCTGCACAATCATAGTACCTGGAGCGATGGTGTTAACACGCTGGAGGAAATGGCCCTATACTGTCGCGATGTAATGAAGCTGGAGTATTTGGGCATTTGCGATCATAGCAAAAGCGCTTTTTACGCCAAGGGCATGAGCATTGAAAGTGTTTTAAACCAACACGAGGAAATTGACCACCTGAATAAAAAGCTGAATGGCTTCCATGTCTTTAAGGGTATCGAATCGGATATTTTGGGAGATGGCTTACTGGATTACCCGGACGAGATACTGCAGCGCTTTGATTTTATTGTAGCATCGGTACACTCCAACCTAAAAATGAGTGAGGAAAAGGCCACCACACGCTTAATAAAAGCCATTGAAAACCCTTATACCACTATGCTGGGCCACCCAACAGGGCGCTTGTTGTTAAGCAGGGAGGGGTACCCTATCGATTATAAAAAGGTGATTGACGCCTGTGCTGCTAACGGTGTAGTGATAGAAATTAATGCCAACCCGCTAAGGTTGGATTTGGATTGGCGCTGGCAGCAGTATGCGCTGGAAAAAGGTGTATTATTATCCATTAACCCCGATGCGCACCGTACCGATGGTTTCCACGATATGAAATACGGCGTATTTGTAGGCCGCAAAGGCGGCTTATCAAAAGATAAATGTTTGAATGCATTATCCCTTGCCGAGATAGATAAATTCTTTAAGGAAAGAAAAGCGTAATATATTTACAGCATGAGCAACCCGCTTAAAGAAAAGATACAATCGAAAATAGTTAACCTGCCTGAGTTAAAAAACAGGGTGGCCGATTGGAAACAAGCGGGCGAAAAAGTAGTTTTCACCAATGGCGTTTTCGATTTGCTGCATACCGGACATATTACCTACATGGCCGATGCGGCATCGCTGGGTACTAAGTTCATTATCGGGCTAAATTCAGACAATTCGGTAAAACGCCTGAAAGGCCCGGATCGCCCCGTAAATGACCAGGATAGCCGTGCATTACTGTTGGCCGCTTTCTTTTTTATTGATGCCATTGTAATTTTCGAAGAAGATACCCCGTTAAATTTAATCACTATCCTGCTCCCTGATGTTTTGGCCAAAGGCGGTGATTATACCGTTGATACCATTGTTGGTGCCAAAGAAGTTATGGCCAATGGCGGCGAAGTAGAGGTGATTAGCTTTGTAGATGGTTTTTCATCTACCGCCATCATCAGCAAAATAAGAGACGTGCAATAACCCGAAATGAAGATACTTGTTATCCGCTTTAGCTCCATGGGCGATATTATTTACACCACACCCGTTGTGCGGTGCCTTAAACAATTGCCCGATGTTGAAGTGCATTTTTTAACCAAGCCAGCCTTTAGGTATATTTATGATAATAACCCCTACCTGGATAAGCTGCTGCTGCTGAAAGAAAGTTTATCGGATACCATTACTGAGATAAAGAGCGAACAGTACGATTATATTATAGATTTGCACAGTAACCTGCGCACCGCCATTATTAAATTACGTACAGGTATCAAATCGTCAACTTATAATAAGCAGCGTATTAGTAAATGGCTTAGCTTAAAATTTAAGCTTAAACTGGTTGAACCTGTGCATTTGGTAGAGCGGTACATGAAAACCGTCCACTTTTTAGGGGTAAAAAATGATGGCCTGCCTATTGATTATTATATCAAGAAAAATCACCGCTTAAGTGAGTTGCTGCCTGCATCGCACCAAAAATTTATGGCTTTTGTTATTGGGGCCACGCACTTTACCAAACGGATGCCTAACGAACAGGTGATTAGCATTTGCCAAAAACTGCGCTTGCCGGTAGTATTATTGGGGGGTAATGATGTTAAAGCCAACGGCGATACGATAGCACAAGCGGTTGGCCCCTATGTTTATAATGCCTGCGGCATCACCACTTTGGATGAATCGGTTTACCTGGTATCTAAAGCACACACCGTAATTGGTTTTGATACCGGCCTCACCCATATTGCCGAAGCTTTTAACAAACCTATTGTATCTATTTGGGGCAGTACCGTGCCCGAATTGCTGGGCGTACAACCTTATATGGTAAAAAAATCACTGGTGGCTGGTGTCGAATTACCTTGCAGGCCTTGTTCAAAATTTGGGCAAAGCGCTTGCCCGCTGGGGCATTTTAAGTGTATGAAAGAGATTGATGAAACCAGTATTGTAAATTTTACAAATAATTAGCGCCGGGCTATCCCTATAATTTGCATCTTTAGTCATCGGATGAAGAAATTAACCCTAATAGCATTAATTGTTTGCCTGGCCTTTAACTATGCCTATGCGCAGCGTAAAATAGAATATGGCTTTACCTTAGGCGGTGGCTTAGGCATACAGCATATTGATAACAGCAGTATATTAAATAATAATTCGGTACGTACGTTCAATGCCAACATAGTGGTGAATATCCCGGTGTTAGATCAATATTATTTACGTACCGGCCTGGGCCTTGCCAATAAGGGTACTGTAATTACCGAAGATGCACTAACCACTACCAATAAAATCACCTATTTTGAAATACCTGTATTACTGGCACGTAAATACGATGTACCTACCCTTGGTAAAATTATAGCCGGAGTTGGTGGCTACGCGGCAATGGGTAGCAGCGGCACCCTTACTTACGAAACCCCCAACAGCAATACATCAAACAATGTAACCTTTGGTAACGAGAACGACTTTAAAAAATATGATGCCGGGCTAAGCCTGCTGGCAGGCTTAGCGCTGAATAATCGCTTAACCTTTAATTTAGGGTACGATTTTGGCTTAAGTAACATTGCATCGCAACCATTAAAGGATAGCGATTATAAAAGCGTTTATAACCGCGAGTTTACAATTACACTGGGACTTATATTTTAATTTTTAACGCATACCGCGCTTAATGAAAAAGCTATTATTAGTACGCCACGCCAAAGCAGGCAGCCATGATATGAAGGATTTTGACAGGCCCCTAACCGACCGCGGCCTGCACGATGCCGCTGTAATAGCCGATAAGTTAAAAAAGGCAGAATTAATACCCGAGTATGTTATAACCAGCCCCGCCCTGCGCACCAAAACTACAGCCAACATATTAGCTAAAATACTAGCCGTTAAAAATAGCGGCGATAACAAACATATTTACGAGGCTAATACCCACGATTTGCTAAAAACCATCAATCACCTGCCCGATGAATATAGCTTTATAGCACTTGTTGGCCATAACCCGGGCATAAGCCAAATACTATATGAGCTAACAGGTGAGATGCGCGAAATGTCGCCGGCTGATGCCGCGTTGATAGGCTTTGACTTTGACGAATGGGAAATGGTACATACCGATACGGGCAAACTGGCCTGGTACGATTCGCCTAAGAATAATTAATGATGTTGGTGTGGTTATTTAACCACAAAGCACACAAAGAAAAAGAATCCACAAAGATTCTGTGATGCTTTCCAAATATAATTTAACTTTGTATTACTAAGGC
>JAZKAO010000038.1:0-58230 GCA_040389105.1 Bacteroidota bacterium | reverse complement strand
TTCAATACTAATTTATCACTTGTATCGATACAAACATAGGAGAGGGCAGGAAGTGTGATGGTAACTTTAACCCCTCTTTCCGTAAAGGAGGCTGCCCCAGCGCAGCGATGGGCGGGTGAGTGTAAACAGAAAACGGGGCACCTCTTGCAAAGCGCCCCGTTAAACCAATTTAGGTTGCAGAGATCGTTATTATTTCATACCAGCTTTAATACCCTGGATATGTTCCAGGTGCATTTTAATGGTAGGCAGGGTTTTATCAACAAAGGCTTTTAAATCGGCATCCTTCGCGTTTTTAGATTCATCGGTAAACAAGTCGACGGTTTTTTTGTGCCCATCTACCATGGCATCTACATAAGCCTTGTCAAAATCGGCACCTGTTTTTTTGCCCAGGTCGTCCATTTCCTTTTGCTTATCGGCGCTAACGGTAGCCGGCAGGGTAATATTTTTGCTTTTGGCCAGGGCCATTAACTCTTCGTTAGCCTTGCCATGGTCGGCCACCATCATATCGGCAAACTCCTTTACTTTGGCGCTGGTAGCCTTAGTTTGGGCCAGTTTGGCTATGGCCACTTCGGCCATACCGCCATCGGCAGCTTTAACTGCAAATTCGGCATCTTCCTTGCCTACTGTAATCGCCGGCGTTGTAGCAGCGCTGTCCATTTTGTTACTATCAACTTTGGCGGTGTTGGCGCTGTCGGCTGTTTCGGTACTGGTTTTTGCGCCCCCGCAGCTTTGGATCATCAAGCCGGCGGCAAGCATCATTGTTAAATAACTGAATTTTTTCATGGTTTTTGCTTGTTGTATATTAACTACAAGTGGATTGTTTTTAAGTTTTAATTAAAGTTATTTAACCACAGAGTACACGGAGTTTTTGCACGGAGGGCACAGAGATAAGTCATTAAAAAAGATGCTTATCTTACATTAAATCTCCGTGTCCTTTGTGCTTTCTCTCTCTGTGTACTCTGTGGTTAAATCACCACTCTTGCTACGGCTAAATTGCCACTCACACTATAGTTAAATTCTTCTATTTATCTCGCAACTTTTATTATTTTTGAGCGGACAAAAAAACTAAAAACACACTATGACTTTCCCAGCCGAATTAAAATACACTAAAGACCACGAGTGGGTACGCATTGAAGGCGGCGACGCTTTTATTGGCATTACCGAGTTTGCACAGCGCGAACTGGGCGATATTGTTTATGTAGATATCACTTCGGTAGGTAAAGAAGTTACCGCCGAGGATGTTTTTGGTACTGTTGAAGCGGTTAAAACCGTATCAGACCTGTTTATGCCTGTTACCGGTACCGTGCTGGAAGTTAACAAAATGCTGGATAGCCAACCCGAACTGGTAAATACCGACCCTTACGGCGATGGCTGGATGGTGAAAATCAGCCTGGCAAACCCTGCCGATGTTGATGGCCTTTTATCGGCCGATGCCTACCAGGAAATTGTTGGCGCATAACGTTTAAATGAAGCAAATGCTAAAATATCAAAGGCCCGCTATATGGTGGGCCTTGTTTATTTTTATCCTGTGTAATATCTCTTTCGGGTCGGTAGGGCAATCGCATTTGTTTTTCCCGGGCTTTGATAAGGTAACTCATTGCGGTTTGTTTTTTGTGCTGAGCGCTTTTATGGGCAGCGGCGTCATCAGGCAATACGGCACCCGGCATTTTACTTTAGCCGTCGCTATAAAATCGTTTATAGTAGCGGTGGCTTACGGCGGTATTATCGAACTGTTGCAGCGCTACGTATTTACCTGGCGCAGTGGCGAGTGGGACGATCTTTTTTGCGATGCCGTAGGTGCCGGTATGGCAATATTTGGTATATTGGTAACGTTATATGCAACAGCAAATGCGAAAGATTAAATTATTGATCGTTATGGCGGCCTGCCTGGGCCTCGGTTCATGCGGCATCTTTAAAAAAGGCTGCGGTTGCCCGCATTTCGGCAAAGTAAAAAGCACGGTAAGCAACGTGGCTACTGTGGCTTAATTACTTTCTTAGACGCTCATCAATCCGGGTTTTCATAGCTTCATCGCATCGGGCACATTAATCCCATAACCTGTTTATCATCCAACCACCCCCCATCTTTTTAAAACCGAACATGAACTGTTCGCTTTCGGTACAGGTTATCTATCCCGGCAAATTCACAATAAACTAATAATCAAACTGTTATTTATTTGGATTAAACTTTGAAACAGGGTTTGCTGTAATTACAGTGTTATGCTTCAAAACTATTTTAAAATAGCCTGGCGCAATTTGTGGCGAAACAAGTTTTTTTCGGCCATAAATATTGCAGGCTTGGCTTTAGGTGCCGCCTTTAGCCTGCTGATTATGCTTTGGGTACAAAATGAGTTAAGTGTTGATGCCTATCATGCCAACAGCCCTTATTTATACCATGTTTACGCCCGCGAATACTACGACCATAAAGTAGATGGCAATTACGATACCCCGCCGCTGCTTGCCGCCGAACTGAAAAGAGAGATCCCCGAGGTGGAATACGCCCTTACGCTGGAGGAAAGCAACGAGATCAATACCTTTAAATATGGTAATAAAGTACTAAAGGCCGAGGGTACCGCTGCCCGGCCCGATCTGTTTAAAATGTTTAGCTATCCCTTATTGCAGGGTACGCCGCAATCGGCGCTTAGTTCGCCGGTGGGCATGGCTATATCCCGTAAAATGGCCGACCAGTTTTTTGGTAGCGCAGCTGTGGCTATGGGTAAAACCATTAGGTTTGAAAACAGGCGCGATTTTATCATCACTGCCGTATTTGAAAATCTGCCCGAAAACACATCGCGCCGGTTTGATTACCTGATGAACTGGGATGCCTTTGTGCAGGACAAGCCCTGGATGAAAACCTGGCAATTGAGCGGCCCGCAAACCTATATCCAATTACGCGAGGATGCTGATGTTGTGGCGGTGGAAAAAAAGCTCACCCATTTTTTAGACCGGTATAAAAAGCAGGATAAAGCCTACCATATTGAGTATGGCCTGCAACTCTATAGCGAAAGCTATTTGCACAGCACCTTTACCAACGGGAAAATAACCGGCGGCCGGATTGAATATGTCCGCCTGTTTAGCTTGGTTGCTATATTTATATTGCTGATAGCCTGCATTAACTTTATGAATTTAACTACGGCCCGTTCGGTTAAGCGGGCGCGGGAAATTGGTGTGCGTAAGGTTGCCGGCGCGGTACGGTCGGCGTTGATTATCCAGTTTATTGGCGAGGCTGTTATGCTTACCGCGGTATCGGTTGCGCTGGCCTTGCTGATGGTGGACATGCTATTGCCGGTTTTTAACAGCATCACACAAAAGCACATCCGTTTACCTTTTAACACGTTTGGTTTTTGGCTGAACATTTTAGGCTTAACGCTGCTTACCGGCTGCCTGTCGGGCAGTTACCCGGCTTTGTTTTTATCATCATTTAACCCGGCCAAGGTTTTAAAAGGTACAGCTAAGCTAACTTCGGGGGCGGTATGGTTCCGTAAGGGCTTGGTGGTATTTCAATTTATACTTTCCATGGTGCTCATCATCGGCACAATGGTGGTATCCAAACAGATCAGTTTTATCCAAAATCGCAATTTGGGTTATACCCGCGAAAACCTGATGTACATACCCATGGAGGGCGACCTGAACCAAAAATACGATGTGTTTAAAAACGAAGCCCTGAAAATGCCGGGCATACAAATGGTAAGCCATGTTGCCGATAACCCAACCGACCTGGATAACCAAACCACCGAGGTTGACTGGGATGGACACGACCCTAATAATAAAGTTCAGTTTTCGGCAACTGTAGTTGGGTACGATTTTGCATCGACCATGAAGCTGAAAGTATTGCAGGGCCGCGATTTTTCGCCCGCCTTCCCTACCGATTCCAGCGGTTTTGTAATTAACGAGGCCGCCGCGAAAAGGATGGGCTATACCAATCCCATTGGCAAGCGCTTAACTTTCGGGCCGCTTAGGGGCCAAATTATAGGCGTAGTAAAGGATTTTAACTTCGCATCGCTGCACCAGCAAATAGAACCTTTGATCCTTAGGTTTGATAAAACCTATGGCTACCATATATTGGTACGCATACAAGCCGGCAAAACCCAACAAGCGCTGGCCGGGTTAGAGGGTTTATGCAAAACGCTTAATCCCAATTTCCCCTTTACTTATTCCTTTTCCGACAATGAGTATCAAAAATTGTATGAAACCGAGCAGGTGGCGGGCAAACTATCAAACGCCTTCGCGTTCCTGGCTATTTTTATCTCGTGCCTGGGCTTACTTGGCCTGGCCATGTTTACTGCCGAACAGCGTGTAAAGGAAATAGGCATCCGCAAGGTGTTGGGTGCCAGTGTGCAATCGCTGTTTTTATTGCTATCGACAGAGTTTTTAGGGCTGATCGTCATCGCGCTCATCATTGCTACACCATTGGCCTGGTATGCCATGAATAATTGGCTGCAAGGCTTCGCCTATCGCATTGGCCTGCACTGGACGGTGTTCGCCTTGTCGGGTATCGTTGTGGTGATTGTGGCCTTGTTAACCATCAGTTTCCAAACGCTTAAAGCAGCTTTGTTAAACCCGGTAAAAAGTTTACGGAGCGAGTAAGGTAACTCACCCCGACGTTGCTTCGCCCGTTGGCGCAACCTTGCGCTCGTCTGTTACGAGTGCTTCATACTGTCGCGCTATTGTATCGCGAAAAGGTGTCTAAGACGCCAAACCATTTTAAGCACTCGTCACAGACGAGCGCAAGTAATGAAGGGGGCAGGAGGTATATCGGTTTCCATACCCCTCTTTCCGCCAAAGGCGAAGAGAGGGTGCCCCAGCGAAGCGTAGGGCGGGTGAGTAATTCGGCGGCCTGGCAATGCCATTGGGCTAAAGCCCCTGTTTTTATCCATAGCCATCCGTTGGCTTTAGCCAACGGCAATGAATGGAAAGGCGCATATTTATGGCAAACCGCAACCTTAACCACCATTCCAAATTTCATTGCCGTCCCATTTATGGGGCGGAATAGCAAACAAATTCGGGGCTTTAGCCAAACCATCGTAACGAAAACCCACCCCATCTATCATTGTAACATTCTTAACGATAAATCAAATCTTTCCGCCCAAATCGTAACACTTCATTTTGCCCAACGTCTCTTAACCCGTATCATTTTAACAAGTGAATGTTAAATGATGTTAACCGTTTTTAGATTAACTAATCATTTAGTTATTTTGGTGCGCCCTATTATTACTTTATCATATATATGAAGAAACACATCTACCTTACATTATTTTTCCTGCTTACCCTATTTACTGTAACCACTTTTGGCCAGGCACAAAAACGCATGGTTAAGGCCCGCATTATTAATAGCCAGCAACAACCCGTTGAGTTTGCAACCGCCGCGGTGATACTAAACGGCCCCGATTCATCGGTAGTGGGCAGTTCTGTTACCGATAAAAATGGCCTGCTGGAAATCCCCGGCATTGGCAATGGCAGTTACCGCATCCTGGTATCGCAACTGGGTTTAAAAACCAAAGTGGCGCATTTTACGGTAACATCGGCCAAGCCGTATGTTGATTTGGGTACGCTGGCTATGGAGATAGAAGTGCGCAACCTAAAACAGGTAGATATTGTAGGCGAAAAAGCCCCGGTAACTATCAAGAAGGATACGATTGAGTTTAACGCCGGATCGTACAAAACGCAAAAGAACGACAACGTTGAGCAACTATTTAAAAAAATACCGGGTGTGGATGTGGACAAGGACGGTAAAATTACCGCCCAGGGCAAGGAGGTAACCAAGGTATTGGTGGATGGTAAGGAGTTTTTTGGTAACGACCCTAAAGCGGTAACCAAAAACCTGCCCGCCGACGCGATTGATAAGGTGCAGATCATCGATGATAAAACCGATAAAGCCAAAAACACCGGTATTGACGATGGCGAGCGTAATAAGGTAATGAACGTTACCCTTAAAGCCGATAAAAAGAAAGGCTGGTTTGGTAATATGTCGGTTGCCAGTGGTAATGCCGACCGCTACCTGGGGCAGTTTAATATGAACCGTTTTGATAATAAAAAGCAGTTCTCTATCCTGTCGCTTAGCAATAACGTTAACGAAAGCGGCTTTAGCTTTGATGATATTAACAACTTTGCGGGCGGCAATGCCTTTAGCGCATTCGGATCGAGCGATGGATCAAACAATATCAATATCAGCGCCAATGGCCGGGCCGATGTTAACGGGGCCTTTTCGGGCGTAAGCGGCGGCTTAATTACCAACCATACGGCGGGTATCAATTATTCGGACGAGTTAGGCAAATCGGGCAAGTTGAAATTTAACAGCAGCTTTGTTACGGTGATATCTAAAAACACCATCAGCCGCGCGTCTGATTTGCAGGATGTACCCAACAGCTTGTTCACCAACCAGTTTAGCAGCGGCAATAATAGCAGCAACAGTTATCGCCTTGCTGTAAATTTGGATTATAAGATAGATAGCTTAAACAATTTAAGCTTTAAGCCAAATTTCTCTTTCAGTTATAAACAGACCTATTCGCTATCGGCATCGGGCACGGTTAAACAGGCTGCCGATAGTGTGAACAGTATCCACCAACTGCTCGATCAAACTACGCACAGCCCGGCTTTTGGCGGCCAGTTTACCATTAACCACCGTTTTCATAAGGGCAAGGGTTCTATTAACTTTTACACCAACGGCAATTACTCGGCCAATAATGCCGATTATAATAACCAGGCCCTTACCCGCTACTTTGTGGGCAGCCAGCCAAATACCAATATCAACCAGCAGGCATCGCAGGATAACAATGCCAGCTTTTTAACCAGTACGGCATCGTTTGTGCGTATGCTGAGCAAGGCTAAAAAGATTAACTTTAACCTGAGTCAAACGGCCGATCTGCGCAAGCAAAATGCCAACCAGTACACGGTAGATTATAACGCCGTTACCGGGAATTACGAGATCTTTGATCCGCTATACAGCGGCAATTCCGATAACCGCAATCACCGTTATACCACCACCGCCGGCCTTAGTAAATCGGGCGAAAGTTATACGGTATCGCTAAATATGGCCCTGGCCGAACTGGGCCTGCACGGCACATCATTTGCTAACGGCGTGCTGAACGATGTAAGCCGCGATGCCTGGGCCTTTGTACCCAACGCCAGCTTTAACTATCGCCAAAAAAATGGGCGCAGCCTTAACTTTAGCGTAAGCACCAATGTATCGCTGCCATCGGCAACCGATTTGCAAACGGTGTTTAACAATACCAACCCGCTCTATATCAGGCAAGGTAATGCCGGTTTAACCCAATCACGATCGTACTACGGCAACCTGAATTATAACTACTTTGATTTTAAGAACAACAATTACATCAATATCTACAGTAATTTCAGCGTTACCGAGGCCGGTTTCAGCACCACCAGCACGGTTGATGCCAATGGGATCACCACCTCAAAACCGATAAATGTGGATGGTAATTATAACGGTAGCCTGGGCTTTAACATTGGCAAGCCTACCAAAATTAAGGGGCTGAAGTACAGCGTGGGCAGTTACTCGTCTATTAACCGCAACATTAACTTTATTAACGGCAACCGTAACGAGGTAACCCGTATTACGCCAGGCGCCAACCTTGGCGGATCATTCGACCGGGAAGCAGTGCAGCTTAGTCTGCGTTTTTATGGCACCTATAACACGGCTAAAAACTCGTTCCAACACCTGGCCGACAGGAACTACTTTAGCTTTAGCAACAATGCCAGCGTAAGCGTACTGCCGGTTAAAACATGGCGCATCTTCAGTGATATTAACCAAAACCTGTACCGCGGTCAACCCGCCAGCGCCAATACATCGTATTACTTGTGGAATGCCGGGATTGAGCGTTATTTGTTAAAAAACAAAAACCTGACGGCATCGCTCAACGCGTTCGATATGCTCAATCAAAACTCGGGTATCCAGCGCTCTATCAGCACAACGGGTATTATTACCAATAACCAAACCAATACCATAGGCCGGTACTTTTACCTGAAGCTAATTTACAAAATAACCAAGGTAGGTGGCGCGCCCGAAAATAAAAGTGGTTTGATTATTATGCGGTAAGTCAGGAATAAGCGGGATATCACATTAGGATATCCCGCTTATTTTTGCTATATTGTTGTGAGCGCGAGCACACTGATATGGATTATTGTACGATTTTGCCCTGCCCCGGTTTTTAAATTGATGAAAAAACATTTTTATCGCACAAAACAGGCTAATTACCCTGGTGTTTTCATGTTGTTTTTCGGCATAAAACAGGCAAAAAATACTCAATTCAAAAAGCAGTCGGTGTAGTTTATAGATAAGCCCATATTCCTAAATAGCACCCAGAGAAATCGGCCCGAAAAAAATCTGAAAAAAATAAAAATGATCAGATCGTACAATGGCAGGAAATGACAAAAGAATCACAAGCCTTTATTTGGATTTAATTTAAATAAGCCCTACATTTGAATCGTTCTAAATAACGCAAATGAGACTTTCGCAACTTAAAGTAGGTAGTAAGGGGATAGTAAAGGAATTTACAGACCTGGAAATGTCGGTAAAATTGATGGAAATGGGTTGTTTACCTGGCGAAGAGATTGTAGTGGAGCGCATTGCCCCCCTTGGCGATCCTATCGCGATTAATGTATCGGGCTACCAGTTAAGTTTACGTAAAAGGGAGGCCTCCACTATTATCCTGCAATAGTTAACCGCATTGAAAGCCAATCTGAGAGTTGCACTTGTAGGGAATCCTAACACCGGTAAATCAACACTCTTTAATGTTTTAACCGGGCTTAATCAAAAAATAGGAAATTTTCCGGGGGTTACCGTTGATAAAAAAACAGGCATTTGCACTTTGCCCGATGGCCGCCATGCCGAAATTATCGACCTGCCCGGCACCTATAGCCTGTACCCCAAAAGCCAGGACGAATCCATTGTATTTTCCATTTTAGCCGACCGGAACAACGGGCTAAACCCCGACCTGATTGTGGTTATTATTGATGCCACCAACCTAAAGCGGAACCTGCTTTTATACACCCAGGTAGCCGATTTAAAGATCCCGGTCATCATTGCCCTTAACATGATGGACCTGGCCAATAAATCGGGCATCCAAATTGATATTAACGAATTTTCTAAAAAACTGGGCGTACCGGTTATCCCCATCGCGGCCCGCAAGGTTACCGGGATAGATGACCTGAAAAAGGCCATATCCTTTGCCAATGCGATACCGCTACAGCAGGATAGCATTGATGTAAGTGCGATTGCCCCGGCCCTGGTAGCGCAAATCAGCGAAGAGATTGGTACCGATAACCCTTACTTTGCCCTGCAACTGGCCCATCAGCACGAGCACTTGAAATTCCTGACCCCAGCCCAAAGCAACCGGATTGAGGAACTGGAACTGGAACACAAATTCCACTCGCAAAAGGCCCAGGCTACCGAAACCATTGCCCGCTATAACTTTATTAACGACCTGCTGTTTGATACCGTTACCAAACCCGAAACCGCGCAGGACGAAAGCACCAGTAATAAGATAGATAAGGTTTTAACGCACCGCGTATTTGGCTTTGTAATTTTCATCGGGATACTGCTGTTCATGTTCCAGTCCATATTTGCATGGTCGGCCTACCCGATGGAGGTGATTGCTAACGCCTTTGTTTGGGTACAAAACCAGCTGCACAATGTATTACCTGCCGGCCCCGCCACTAATTTATTGGTTGATGGTATTATTGCCGGGTTAAGCGGCGTGATGGTTTTTATCCCCCAAATTGCCATCCTGTTTGCCTTTATATCCATACTGGAAGATACGGGCTATATGGCCCGCGTTACGTTTATGATGGACAAGATTATGCGTAAGGTAGGCTTAAATGGTAAATCGGTAGTACCGCTTATCGGTGGTTTTGCCTGCGCGGTACCCTCTATTATGAGTACCCGTACCATTGAAAACTGGAAAGACCGGATGATCACCATTATGGTTACCCCGCTGGTTACCTGCTCGGCCCGTTTGCCGGTTTATACCTTGCTGATAGCGCTGGTGGTACCCAATCGCAATGTATGGTGGATCTTTAACTGGCAGGGCCTGGCCTTAACGGCTATGTATGTGCTAAGCCTGGTATCGGCCATGATAGTTGCTTACGTATTTAAGTTTATTTTAAAGGGGAAAGAGCGCGGCTACTTTATTATGGAACTCCCGGTATATCGCATGCCGCGCTGGAATAATGTACTGCATTCCATGTACGACAGGGCTAAGGCTTTTGTGCTGCAGGCCGGCAAGGTGATCATCGCTGTATCGGTGATCCTTTGGGTAATGGCGTCGTACGGGCCGGGTAACCGTTTTGATCATATCGATAAAAAATACCAACAGCCCCAATACAAAGCCATGAACGCCGATGACCTGCGCCATGCTATTGCTACCGAGAAACTGGAAAACAGTTACGCCGGGGCATTGGGCCACGTAATAGAACCAGCCATACGCCCCTTAGGCTTCGACTGGAAGATAGGGATAGCCCTCATCACTTCCTTTGCCGCCCGCGAGGTATTTGTAGGCACCATGGCTACCATTTACAGTGTTGATGGCGATGCCGATAAGCTGGAAACCGTACAGAAAAAAATGGGGAATGCCATTAACCCTAAAACCGGGCAGCCGATGTTTACGGTGGCGGTGGCATTTTCACTAATGATGTTTTATGCCTTTGCCATGCAGTGCGCCAGTACAGTAGCTGTAGTATACCGCGAAACCAAAAACTGGCGCTGGCCCGCCGCGCAGTTTGCTTATATGACAGTGCTGGCTTATGTGATCAGTTTGATCACTTATCAGGTATTGAAGTAAAATCTCTGCAATATTTTCTTCCAAAGAAGGTGGGCCTCTAAAACAAAAATGTCATTTCGAACGAAGGGAGAAATCTTATACGTGTAGCTAATCAGTTAGCATAAGATTTCTCCCTTCGTTCGAAATGACATCAGGTATATGTTATACGGAGGCTTACTCGGCCATATTATGGTATACCGCTTGTACGTCGTCGTCCTCTTCTAAGCGGTCTATCAGCTTCATAATATCAATTACTTGTTCTTCGGTAACCTCGTGGAACGATTGCGGTACACGTTCCAGCTTTGCCGAACGTACTTCAATACCGATCTCTTCCAGTGTTTTTTGCATTTTACCAAAATCCTCAAACGCGGTATGGATCACCGCGATATCGTTTCCTTCTTCATCAGCTTCCACAAACAGGTCTTCCAAACCGGCATCAATCAATTCAAACTCCAGTTCTTCCAGGTCGCGTTCGCCGGGCACAAAGGTAAATACGGCCTTGCGGGTAAAGATAAAATCCAACGAGCCGGTTTTACCCAGCGCGCCGCCATATTTGGTAAAGTAGCTGCGCACGTTGGCTACGGTACGGTTAATATTATCGGTAGCGGTTTCTACCAAAACGGCTACGCCATAAGGCGCGTAACCTTCGTAAACCAGTTCTTCGTAATCCTTCTCATCGCGACTGGTAGCACGCTTAATAGCAGCTTCTACCCTGTCCTTAGGCATATTAACAGCCTTGGAGTTTTGTACGGCTGTCCGTAAGCGCGAGTTGGTGTTAATATCACCGCCACCGGCTTTAACCGCCATTACAATTTCCTTACCCAAACGGGTAAACTGCACCGCCATTTTGGCCCAACGCTTAAATTTCCGCTCTTTACGAAATTCGAATGCTCTTCCCATTTTTCTTCAGTTCATGGTTGATGGTTCATAGATCATGTCCCATACAACCGCAAATATAATAATTGTTTCTTTTATCGCCTTTTTGCTTTGGGCTATCTGCTTTAAGCTTAAATAATCGTTTTTAAATTGGTAAGCATATCATCCACCATCTTAGGCAAATCATATTCCAGTTTCCAGCCCCAATCTATTGTAGCCTGGCTATCGTCAATGGATTTTGGCCAGCTGTCGGCAATGGCCTGGCGCGGGTCGGTATCAGCATAGCTAATCTCAAAACCGGGCAAATGCTTTTGTATCTCGGTAGCCAGTTGGCGCGGCGTAAAACTCAATCCCGCCAGGTTATAACTGCTGCGGATGCTTAGTTTTTCGGCCGGTGCATCCATCAGCGTAAGCGTAGCACGGATAGCATCGTCCATATACATCATCGGCAAAGCCGTTTCTGCTGACAGGAAGCTTTGGTATTTACCATGCTTCAACGCTTCGTGAAAAATATGCACCGCGTAATCGGTAGTACCACCACCCGGATTGGCCCGCCAGCCTATCAGGCCGGGATAACGCAAACTACGCACATCCAGGCCGTGTTTGGTATTATAATATTCGCACCAGCGTTCGCCGGCCAGTTTACTAAAGCCGTAAACTGTATTAGGGTCCATTACACAATACTGCGGTGTATTAAACTGCGGCGAGTGCGGCCCGAAAACGGCGATGCTGCTTGGCCAAAAAACCTTGGCTACCTTAAACTCCACCGCGAAATCCAGTATGTGGATCAGGCCGGTCATGTTTAAATCCCAGGCCATGCGGGGTTTTTGCTCGCCCACGGCCGATAGTATGGCCGCCAGTAAATAAACCTGTGTAGGCTGGTGCTTTTGGAAGATATGGTGCAGGTTATCCTTATCCAGTACATTCACAAACTCAAAAGGGCCGCTGTTGCGGATAGCATAAGCCGGGTCATTAATATCCGAAGCAATTACCTGCTCGGCCCCGTGAATAGCCCTAAGTGCGTTAACCAATTCGGTGCCAATTTGCCCATTAGCCCCAATCACCAATATCTTTTCGCTCATGCGTTTTTATGGTTTGATGGGCAAAGGTAAAAGAAAGTCCGGAAGTCTGAAAGTCCGGAAGGCGGAAAGTGATAAGTGATTTTACAGGAATAGGCCTGCTGATGAGATGCTCATTCTTATAGCCAAATATTTACATGAAATCTCTTTCGGACTTCCGGTCTTTCGGACTTTCAGACTAATCTCCTACTAAAATGGTAGATATTAGTCGGATATAAAGCAAAAATTTCTCATCTTTGGGGTTCATAAAATTTGTTTATATATTATTTAAAAGAAAATGAAAGTCGCAGTAGTAGGCGCCACCGGACTGGTAGGCACTAAAATGTTGCAGGTTCTTGAAGAACGCAACTTCCCGGTAACAGAATTGATCCCCGTTGCATCCGAAAAAAGTATTGGTAAGGAAATTACTTTTAAGGGTAAGCAATACAAGATAGTTTCTGCCGCGGATGCGATTAAACAGAAGCCCGATGTGGCCATCTTCTCGGCCGGGGGCAGCACATCTTTAGAACAAGCACCGCTTTTTGCAGCGGCAGGTGTTACCGTAATTGATAACTCATCGGCCTGGCGCATGGATCCTACCAAAAAACTGGTAGTGCCCGAAGTTAATGCCGATGTATTAACTGCCGAAGATAAAATTATTGCCAACCCTAACTGCAGCACCATACAAATGGTAGTGGCTTTAAAGCCATTGCACGATCGTTACCAGATTAAGCGTGTGGTAGTATCTACCTATCAATCGGTAACGGGTACGGGTGTTAAAGCGGTTGAGCAGTTAATGAACGAACGCAATGGTATTGAAGGTGCCATGGCTTATCCATACAAAATAGATTTGAACGTATTGCCCCAAATTGATGTATTTACCGACAACGGGTACACCAAGGAGGAGATGAAGATGATCAAAGAAACCCAAAAGATAATGGGCGACGATAGCATCCGTGTTACGGCTACTACCGTGCGTATCCCGGTAATGGGTGGCCACTCCGAATCGTTAAATGTAGAGTTTGCCAACGATTTTGATTTGGCCGAAGTTCGCGATATTTTAAGCAAGGCCCCCGGTGTTATTGTAACCGACGATATAGCCAACCTGAAATACCCTATGCCATTAGACGCGCACGATAAGGACGAAGTTTTTGTAGGCCGCATCCGCCGCGATGAAAGCCAGGCAAATACCCTTAACTGCTGGGTAGTATCAGATAACCTGCGCAAAGGCGCGGCTACCAATGCCGTGCAAATTGCCGAGTATCTGGTGGCGAAGAATTTGATTGGGCAGGCTGTAGAAGTGTAGCCCCCTAAGCCCCTAAAGGGGGAATAGAAGGAATATTAATAGGGATAAGTCGGAAGATTTATCCCTATTTTTATTGAGGATATGACAGAAATTAACCAACCTGATAAAGATGGCAGAACAGCACTGCTCAATGCTGTTTTGAAAGGCGATAAAAATACGGTTCTAAACCTAATTGAAGCCGGAGCGCATATAAACTATAAAGATAAACAAGGATGTACCGCTTTGCATTTCACATCTCAAAACTATCTTGTTGAGATTGCCAACTTGCTAATTAAAAATGGAGCGAATTTGGAAGCAAAAGACAACTATGGTAATACTCCCTTGTGGCGAGCTGTATTCGCTAATGGTGAACGTGATGGTGAAGCAATAAAGCTGCTATTATCAAATGGCGCCAATCCAAATAATAAAAACAACTCGGGTGTTAGTCCTTTAGAGTTGGCCTGTAAGATTGCTAATTATGATGTTAAACAGTTTTTTAAGAACTGATAGACTTACGAAGTTTTGAAAACTTCGTAAGTCTGCTTATCCTTGTATCAAATCCAACCCATGGACATTATAGTTACCCCCATAGCCTACGTAAAAAACGCCCGCACCGAACCCATAGACGACCGCTGGGAAGAGATCATCTCTGAAATTGAGCTGGCTGCCCATATCCCTGATGAAGCGTTGGAAAACATCTCCGCTTTCTCGCATTTAGAGGTCATTTATTATTTCGACCAGGTGGTTAGCGACGAGGTAGTTTTTGCAGGGCGCCCAAGGGGTAACCCTAAGTATCCCTTAACCGGCATATTTGGTCAGCGTAAAAAAGACAGGCCAAATACCATTGGCCTTTGCACCGTTGAACTATTGGAACATACCGGCCGCACCCTAAAGGTAAAATACCTGGATGCCATTGATGGCACACCAGTACTGGACATTAAACCTGTATTTAAGGAATTTCAGCCCAAAGGCGATATTAAGCAACCCACCTGGGTGGCCGATTTGATGCGGAATTATTGGTAGTACCCCTCCCAAACCCTCCCCGAGGGAGAGGGCTTAATCTATTTTTTAAGTCTCCCCCCTTCGGGGAGATTTAGAGGGGTATTAAACTTCCACAACCGCCCCTATCTCCATCGAATCGTAAAACAAAATACCCTGTCTTTCAAAATGCCTTTTATAATTGGCGTAGCGTTGCTTTAAAAAGAAAGGCTTGGCAAAGCCATCGTGTACAGGTAATATGCGCTTGGGCTTCATTTGATCGGCAAACGCGGCTACGGTAATTTCGTTAGTGAAGGGGGCCATAATGGGGAGCAGCAGCAATTCCACACCCCGGTATTTTAATAGTTTGCCATCAAAAGAATCAACCGGGTGCAGCACCTTGCCATCAATCAGCATACCCATCATTTCGGGCAGGGGATTATCCAAAATAGCTTCATGCGTTACCGGGATCAGTTCCAGCACAAAGGGGCCAATTAATGTGGGAATAGGCTCGCTTTTTATTTCAATTTTATTTAGTTCTTCGCTTACCTGTGGTACGGTGTATACTTTGGCGCCACTTAGCTCCACAATTTTTGCCAGGTTTTCCTTATCCAAATGGTCGG
The DNA here is from genome assembly GCA_040389105.1 of Bacteroidota bacterium. GTDB lineage: Bacteria > Bacteroidota > Bacteroidia > Sphingobacteriales > Sphingobacteriaceae > Mucilaginibacter. The sequence continues at coordinate 42,635 of JAZKAO010000038.1, read as the reverse complement.
GGTGGATATGGGTGATAATGATCGCATCCACATCGCTAAACTCATGGGCATCAATAAAACCCTCGGCAAAGGAAAAGGTACCGGGGTCTATCAGTAATTTGAAACCACCCTTTTCAAAAACAAGGCACGAGTGCAGGTATTTGGATATTTTCATTCGCTTAGTGTTTTGTTAATAAAACCTGTTTGGCTATTTTTTGTGTTCGCCGTTTTACAAATTCCGGATTTATTTTCGTCTTTGCATTTATCGCCGCAACCATTTGGCATAGCCGTACGTATAATACAATATCGCATTATAACTTTATATTATAGCGATTGCTATATTTGAAAACATTCAACTTATGATCTCCTTCGCCCATCGTGTTTTTATGGAAGTTGCCGCTAATATGAGTTTCTCAAAGGCCGCACAAGTACTCTTCGTTACGCAGCCCGCCATCAGCAAGCACATTAAAGGTTTGGAAGACCAGTATAAGGTAGCTTTTTTTGAGCGTAAGGGCAATAGCATCCTACTGACCGAACCCGGTAAAAAACTGAACGAATACCTGTTGCAGGCTACCGAAATTGAACGCAAAATAGAATACGACCTATCGATATTGAGTAACCTGGGCAATGCCGCGGGGCATTTGCGCTTAGGGGCCAGCACTACCATTGCCCTGTATATTTTGCCGTCGATATTATCCGGTTTTCAAAAAGAGTATGCCAATATAGGTGTCCAATTGGTCAACCGGAATTCGGAATATATCCTGAATGCCCTGCTTAACCACGAGGTGGATATTGGCATTATTGAGGTAGATAACAAACTAACCACCGTAAGTTACAAACCCTTTATGAGCGACGAGGTGATCCCCGTATGTTCGGCTAAAAGCCCGCTGGCAGGTAAATCATTAAGTTTAAAGCAATTGGTAAAAACACCGGTAGCCCTGCGCGAGCGTGGTTCGGGCACGCTAAATGCGCTATTGAAATCGCTGGCTACACATTATATTAAACCGGCCGATCTATCGGTAAAAATCCGCCTGGGTGGTACCGAGGCTTTGAAAAATTTTCTGCTGGCCGATCAATGCCTGGGCTTTATGCCACGCCCATCTATAGTACGCCAGTTAGCCGAGGGCGATTTGGTTGAGGTACCTATCGAGGGCCTTAAAATTACCCGCGACTTCTTCTTCATCCGCCGCAAAGGCACCGAAGATTACGGCCTGACCAGTAATTTCATTACCCACGCCCTGCAGTACGTGTAACCTACACGGTATCTAAAGTCCTATGCCCCGGCCAGGGGCTACCTGTTTGTAGCACAGGTAACGAAAACATACCATGCCCCATCAGGGGGTACCCTTGTACGCAATTGAATTTTGAATGAATACATCATTAGCAAGTCCGCATAGCGGACGAAACATCTTGTAACAACGGGTTTCAACCCGTTGAGGAATGTATAAAGTAAAATAATATGGCCCGAGCCTACGGCTCTCGCGTAAACCATTTCCATCCATCAACGGATTGAAATCCGTTGCTAAAATATAAGCCGGGGCGATGCCCCTCTAATAGCAACCCCTATGGTTTTATGGGTTAAATAAATCTCGGAGAGTACCGTGCGGAGACAACAAAACATTTTCTTGCAGAGACACGATACTTCGTGTCTTGCACTATATAGGTCACCTTGCAAATCAGAGGCACAAATATGTGTCTCTACGTTTGAATGTCATCTGGGCTTTGTGGCCTTTGCGATTCTCTCTTTGTGGCCTTTGTGGTTAAATCATATTATTTTTAAATAATTTAAAATGTTTTTCGTGGTCAATCGTCTCTATCTTTAAACAACGATACAATTGATAACAGCCCTGATGCCCGACGATAAAAACAGCCGCACCCTACAAGCCGTAAAGGCTTATGGTAAAAGCCTGCTGTCGTTTATCCGCCGGAGGGTAAAAACCGACGCCGATGCCGAGGACATTCTGCAGGATGTTTGGTACCAGCTAAGCGCGGTGGTTAACTCCGAGCCTATTGAGCAAACGGGCGCCTGGCTGTATAAGGTAGCTACTAATAAAATTACCGATAAATACCGGAAGCGATCGGAAACACCGTTGGATGATTTGTTTTTGAACGAGGAGGACGAAGATGAGGGCGATAACTATAAAGCCATCCTTTTAACCGAAGCCAGTACACCCGAAACCGAATACCTGCGCAACCTGTTTTGGGAGCAGCTGTTCCTGGCGCTGGATGAACTGCCCGAGGAACAAAAACAAGTATGGCTATGGCAGGAAATGGACGACATGACCTTTGCCGAAATAGCAGAACAAACGGGCGTGCTTGTACAAACGCTGGTATCGCGCAAGCGTTACGCCGTATTGCACCTGCGCACCAGACTACGACAATTGTATTTAGAAATTACACAATATTAAAAACACAAGAAAATGAAACAAGTATTTTATAAAGGCCGGTTTATATTTATCCCCATTGCGGTAGCCGCCTGTTTATCGGCCGTGAGCTTTGTAGTGATGCAACTTTGGAATCACCTGCTACCCGAAATATTACACGTTGGCCTGATTACCTTTTGGCAAGCCATGGGCATATTTATCCTATGCAAAATTCTGTTTGGGTTTGGCAAGGGCGGCCGTGGTTTTGGCGGTGGCGGTGGCAACCCCTGGATGCGCCATAAAATGGAGGAGAAATTCCGCAATATGAGCCCCGAACAGCGTGAAAGCTTTAAACAAAAAATGGGCGACCGCATGTGTGGCCCGCGCGGTGGCCGCTTTGGGCGCTTTGATTGGGATCAGCCCGCAAAAGAGGAACCCAAACAGGCAGAATAAAAAAATCTCCTGAGGGTTGTCCAATTTGGGCAACCTCAATCGATATACCTATAAACACAGCACAATGGATATATTAATTTTTAAAACAGATGTAACCAGTAAGCGGAAAGTAAGTAAGGTGAGTACCTTACTTACTTCTTTTCCAAGCATACAGCAATGGAACTTTGACCTGGAAGATTGCGATAATATTTTACGGATAGTAGCCAACGGCCTATCGCCCCGCAATGTAGAAACCGTTTTACGCGGTGTTGGCATTGGGTGCGAAGAATTGGAGTATTAAAGGTTTTTTGCCACGCCATCGCTACCCACGATAGATTTAGCGCAGGTGTCATGGTGAGCTTGTCGAACCATTGTGGGCAGGCCTAAGCACACTTTAATGGACGGTCATCCTAATTAAAGTTAACGAAAATGCGTAAACCTGTTTACTTTACAACTAACTGATTATTAGATATTTAATAATAAAAAATATTAAAAAGTGTAAACTTTGTGTAAACCCTATTCGCACTACTTTTTGACAGTGCAATTGCTTCGCTATTATTTACACCTTCAAAGTCCCGGTCGCGATTCTAAAACCCATAATGGCCTCCTGGCCTTACCCATTCACCATCTTCACCAAAATGGCTATCTGCCCGGCATGATAAATTTGATGCTGGATGAAACCGCGCACCAGTTCCTTATAGGTGTCCACATGCTCGTAGCCGCGCTTATCGTCTATTTTTTCGTCCCATTGTTCTTCAGGGAAATCGCTGATGATCTTCACCAGGTTTACATTGGCCAGTTTAATATCTTCAATCCAATCGGCCCATTTTTGTTCGTGGGGCGCGCCGGTTGGTGGCCAATCGCCGCTGGATGGTACACTGGCCGTCATACCGTTCATGCGGTCCATCACCTCTTCGGTCCAGCTCAGCATGTGCAGTAATATCTCGGCCACGTTATGCGCCGCCGGCGATGGTTTTTCGTAGGCCGATTCAAACGTTATCCGCCCGAAAATATCGTATATCGGGTCGCCATACCAGGGCTGTCCTCACATTACTTCCTCCAATTCCTGTACTAATTTCTCTCCTGTTTTCATGCTATTAGTTTTGTTGCAGCTACAGCGCAGTTAATGCCATCTATCGCAGCAGAAATAATGCCACCCGCGTAACCGGCACCCTCGCCGCAAGGATAAAGCCCTGCAATTTGCGGGTGCTGCAGCGTTTCCCTGTCGCGCGGTATTTTTACCGGCGATGATGTGCGCGATTCTACGCCTACCAGTATCGCCTCGTTAGTATAATAACCTTTCATTTTTTTACCAAATACCGGCAGGGCCTTGCGTAAACGCTCGTTGATCCAGCCGGGTAATACCTCTTTCAGTTCCACACTTTTGGTACCGGGGAGGTACGAGTTTTTTGGCAGATCGGTTGATAAGCGGCCCTCCACAAAATCAACCATGCGTTGCCCCGGGGCAACCAGGGCGCCACCACCTGCAACAAATGCCGCCTGTTCTACCTGTTTTTGGAAGTTGAGCAGCTTAAACGGATCGACATTATCGCCAGCCACATCCTCTAAATTAATTTGCACCACCGTGCCCGAATTAGCGTAAGGGTTATTCCGTTTAGATGGGCTCCAACCGTTTACTACAATCTCGCCCGGCTCGGTTGAGCAGGGGGCGATGATGCCGCCCGGGCACATGCAAAAGGAGAATACGCCACGGCCCTCTACCTGCTCCACCAAACTATAATAGCTGGGCGGCAGGTATTCGCCGCGGCTATCGCAATGGTACTGGGCGCGGTCGATGATCTCCTGCGGATGCTCTATGCGCACACCCAGGGCAAAGGGTTTGGCCTCAATCAATATATTTTGGCGGTGCAGCATCTCAAACACATCCCGGGCCGAATGGCCCGTGGCCAATATCACCGCGTCGGATTTGATGCTATCCCCGGCCAAGGTTCTTACACCTTTTATTTTATCAAACTCCACCATCAGCCCAACCACTTTGGTATCAAACAAAACCTCGCCGCCGGCATTCATAATGGTTTCGCGCATGGTGGTGATAATTTGCGGGAGTTTATTAGTACCTATATGGGGGCGGGCATCTACCAAAATATCTTCGGGCGCGCCGTGGGCTACAAATACTTTTAGTACCGCATTTACATCGCCCCGCTTGGTCGACCGCGTATACAGCTTACCATCCGAGTACGTCCCCGCCCCGCCCTCGCCAAAGCAATAGTTCGATTCGGGGTTAACGATGCCTTGCTTATTGATATCGGCCAAATCGCGGCGGCGCTGCTTTACATCTTTACCACGCTCAATTACTATGGGTTTAAAACCTAATTCGATGCACTGTAAAGCGGCGAACAACCCTGCCGGGCCGGCACCTATAATAATAATGGGTTTGGCATCCTTTACGTTAGGATATTTAACCACAAAGCTTTCGGTTTGGGATGGCTCATCTACAAAAACACGTACCTGCATGCGGTAAACTACCTTGCGGCCACGCGCGTCTATCGATCGCTTTAGGATTTTAATTCCCGTTATCCGGGCAGCCGGGATATTTAATTGCAGGGAGGCTTGCTTAGTAATAGCGGCCTCGTTATCATGCACGTCGGGGGTGCAAACTATTTCGGTTTCCTTGATCATGGTTTATTGCCGGGTTTTTATCCCGGATGCTGCAAAGATACTGATTGAATAAGGATAGGCAAAGCGCCCGGGATATTAACTATTGCATCCCGGCGGCAGTAGCGCCTATACCTACCTGTTGTGGCAATGGGGTAATTACGCCATCATCGGCAATATTCAGGCCCGATTGGGGGAAATCTGCATCAGTAAGATATTTAATACGGGTAATTACCTTATTGGTACTGTCGCGCACCAGCCCATCGGCATGGGTTTGCTTAAAGGCCAGCAGGCGGCCGTTTAAAAACTCACCCTTTTTATTGATATTGATTTTTAATAGCGGCGATAAGCCGCTCACGCCATCTACACTAACACATTTGTAGGTACAAAAATTACCAAGGCTGTAGGCAATCAACCGGTTTTTATACAACTCCATAGCCCGGTTTACGTGCGGGCCATTACCCAATACCATATCGGCACCGGCATCAATAGCGGTATGAGCAAAAGCGTATACGTTTCCCCGCATGGCCCCCATGTACGATTCCATTTTGCGGGCCACATGCTCAAAAACCGGCCCCTCGCCACCACCGTGGAAGGATACAATTACAATATCGCAGCGGCCTTTCAATTCGGTCACTATTTTTTTAACGTTTTGCAATTCAAGGATCGGTAGCGTTTGGCTGTTTGGCGCAAACGAGCAGAAGCCAAACCTTACGCCATTAACCGTAAATACAGCACTGGGATGCGTTAATTGGCCGCCATAAGCAATCCCCACCGAATCGAGTATATGCATGGTGCTGATGCGGCCGTTCTCGCCAAAATCGCCAATGTGGTTATTAGCCAGGCTCAGTACACTAAAGCCGGCTTTTTTTAACACACCGCTATAGTACGATGGCATACGGAATAAATAGGCAGTGCTTTTTAAATGGGTTTTATAATGCGCGGGGTTGCCGCCATCTAACAAAGCTCCTTCCAGGTTGCCCATGGTTACATCGGCCTGCTGCAAATCGGGCAGGGCGGCATCAAAGCTATGCCGGCCGCTATCGGGCGGTAAGGTGTTATTATTGGGATAGGATGTGCCCAGCATAATATCGCCCACGGCGGCAATACTTATGGTATCGTGATTGGCACTAATAGTTTGCGGCTTAGTTTTTACTATAACGTGCGGTTTAGGTTTTGTGGCAGGCGGCGCATCGGCCGGCTGCAAAAAACAGGACGATAATACCTGTAACAGCAGCAAACCTGCAATGGCTAAACGAATGTTCATTTCAAAAAAAATCCCTCCGCTTGTACGGAGGGATTAATGTATATGTTTTAGTTTTTATTATTTATCGCCCTTGTCATCCAATGCCCCCGACGTTAGTTCATCTTTAAAGGATGCCAGCATGCGGCCCCCGCGATAAAAGTAACGGCTATAGTATGAGTCCTGTATGTTGTTGATAGCCACACCGCGCGATGACGCATGTGCAAAACGGCCATCGCCTAAATAAATACCAACATGTGATATGCTGCGGCTGTGGATTTTAAAAAACACCAGGTCGCCTTGTTTTAAATCATCCTTAGCAACCGGGGTAACCATGCTGAAAATATCGCGCGAGTTACGCTTGATATCCATATTGAAAACTTTCTCGTAAAGTTCCTTAGTGAAAGCCGAGCAATCGATACCTTTTTTTGACGCGCCGCCAAAACGGTAAGGAGTACCAATCCAATCGTAAACAAATTGGAATAATTTAACATTTGAGGTAGCATTTAACGCTACGCCCATAATTTGCGACATGTAATCCTTGGCTAAACTCTCCTGATCATCCGACTTATCAGGCGCTTGAGTTGGAACAGTTTTTGTCTGTGCTTGCGTAGCTAAAATGCTGAAAAATAACGCAATAACAAGAGTAAATTTCTTCATTAATCCTTAGTTTGTTCGGGTTAACTATACAAAGTGTGTGCTTATTAATACACCCACAAAATTTGATGAGTACAAAACTATACAAATAAATCAAATTACCAAATGTTGAAAAAAACTTTTCTCATAGTTAAATGCGATTGTTTTTTACACCGTTGTTAATAAAGTTTCGCAAAACTTAATCAAAAAGAGTAAATTTAACCTATCCGTATGTATTTGGATAAGCGCTGCATATATTTAAGAAACCATTACATACTTAGATGCAAACACCTAAAGAAATTATAAAAATTGGCGGCATAGAACTCCGCTTTTTGCTGGATGGCGACGATACCAACGACCAGATGGTAATGTTTGAAATGCTGATACAACCGGGCGCGAAAGTACCAGTGCCGCATTACCATTTAGAGGTTGATGAAATACTGTACGGCCTGGAAGGTACCCTTACATCTATTGTTGATGGTAAAACGATAGCAACCCATCCGGGCGACCGGCTGTTCATCCCCCGCGGTGCGGTGCATTATCATCATAATGATGCCTCGGGACAAACTACTAAAACATTATGCGTACTAAGCCCGGCATCCATTGGCCCGGCTTATTTTAGGGAGATAGCCGCCCTGATGCAGCCCGGCTTACCGCCCGACCCTGTAAAGGCAGGCGAAATTATGGCCAGGCATGGTTTAATACCACAAAAAATGGCATAAATGAATGTTATTATGACATATATTGCCTGCTGTAACAATAAAAGATTATTACGCAATTCAAACAAACCACCTCTGTATTCAACACACTAAGCCCTGCTATCCAAAATCTTATTTTGCATTTGTTTAAACAGGCGGTTTCGGAGCGAAAAACAGGTTAAATTGACGTTAAATAAATATTTATAACAAGGCTGTTGCAGTTTCGATATATTGCAGGATATAATTAGATTTGCGCTTTCTCTATAAAGATTGATCGATTAACAAATGGGTTCAATAGCTATTACAAAAGATACCTACCTGATGTGGTATGAGCAGATGCTGCTAATGCGGAAGTTCGAAGAAAAAACAGGACAATTATACGGGCAACAGAAAATCAGGGGCTTTTGCCACCTGTACATAGGCCAGGAAGCCGTTTTGGCCGGCGCCATATCTGTGCTTAAAAAAGGCGACAGCATGATAACCGCTTACCGCGACCATGCGCATGCTATAGCAATGGGTACTGCCCCCCGGGCCGTAATGGCCGAAATGTATGGCAAGGCCACCGGTTGCTCAAAAGGCAAAGGCGGATCGATGCACATGTTTGATAAGGAAAACCATTTTTACGGTGGCCACGGTATTGTAGGCGGGCAGGTTCCTCTGGGTGCCGGTATCGCTTTTGCCGAAAAATATAAGGGTACCGATTTTTTAAGTGTTGCCTACATGGGCGATGGTGCAGTGCGCCAGGGCGCGCTGACCGAAACCTTTAACATGGCCGCTTTATGGAAATTGCCCGTAATTTTTATTTGCGAAAACAATGGTTATGCCATGGGTACATCGGTTGAGCGTACCACCGTACAAACCGATATTTACAAATTAGGCTTGCCTTACGGTATCCCGTCATCAGCTGTTGATGGTATGGACCCGGTTGCTGTACACAACGCTATGGACGAAGCTGCCCAGCGTGCCCGTGCCGGCGAAGGACCAACCTTTTTAGAGATGCGCACTTACCGTTACAAAGGCCACTCGATGTCGGATCCGCAGAAATACCGCACTAAAGAGGAATTGGAAAGCTATAAAGCAAAAGACCCTATCGAAGCTGTAAAACAAACCATCGAGAAAGAAGGTTATGCAGATGAGAAATGGTTTGAAGATATGGATGCCAAGATCAAAGGTATTGTTGACGAAGCAGTACAATTTTCTGAAGAATCGCCATGGCCTGATGCATCCGAACTGTATACCGATGTGTATGTACAAAAGGATTATCCATACATTCGCGACTAACCATTTATCTTATCTATACAATTAAACACCAACTATTCATCAAAAATATATGGCTGAAGTAGTTAAAATGCCTAAAATGAGCGACACCATGACCGAGGGTGTATTAGCTAAATGGCATAAAAAAGTAGGCGACAAAGTAAAATCGGGCGATGTATTGGCCGAGATTGAAACGGATAAAGCCACTATGGATTTTGAATCGTACCAGGATGGCGTATTGCTATACATTGGTATCGAGGAAGGTAAAACCGCCCCGGTTGATTCGGTAATAGCCATATTAGGCAAAGAGGGCGAAGATTACAAGGCCCTTTTGGAAAGTGCAAGCGCACCGACTGCTGCCCCCGCCGAAGAAAAGAAACCCGAAGCTGCACCGGCCGCGCAGGCATCTGCCGCCCCGGCTGCAACACCAGCCAAACCAAAGGTTGATCTGTCCAGCATACCGGCCGCGGTTATCCGTATGCCTTTGCTAAGTGATACCATGACCGAAGGCACCATTGAAAAATGGAACTTTAAGGTTGGCGATAAAGTAAAAGCCGATGACTCCTTAGCCGATGTGGCTACCGATAAAGCTACAATGGAAGTGGTAGGTTACGAAGCCGGCACCTTATTATACATAGGTGTTAAGGAAGGCGAAGCTGCCCAGGTAAACTCTATTATAGCTATTGTAGGTAAGGAAGGTACAGATATTACACCTTTATTACAGGATACCGGCGAAGAAGCACCTGCCGCTGAAGCTGCAGCCCCGGCTACCGAGGCTAAAACAGAAGCTGCACCTGCCGCTACTGCCGAAGCCGCTCCGGCTGCTATAAGCGCCGACGATAGCCGCGTTAAGGCATCGCCGCTGGCGCGTAAAATTGCTAAGGACAAAGGCATTAACCTGAACGAAGTAAAAGGCAGTGCCGATGGTGGCCGTATTGTGAAGAAAGATATTGAAGGCTTTACACCATCAACCCAGCAGGTACAGGAAACTAAAGCTGCCGAAACTGCACCGGCTGCCGCCGCAAGCGCCCCTGCCAAGCCAGCTATTACTTTACCAACTTATACAGGCGAAGAGAAATTTAGCGAAAGGCCTGTTACGCAAATGCGTAAAGCCATTAGCCGCCGCCTGTCTGAAAGCTTATTTACCGCTCCACATTTCTACGTAACCATGTCCATCGATATGGATTCGGCTATGGCGGCACGTGTTAAAATGAACGAATATTCGCCGGTTAAAATCTCGTTTAACGATATGGTGGTTAAAGCCTGCGCGGTTGCCTTAAAATCGCACCCGGCCATTAACTCATCATTCTTAGGTGATAAGATCCGAACAAATGAGCATGTGCACATTGGTGTAGCCGTTGCGGTTGATGAAGGCCTGCTGGTACCAGTAATTAAATTTGCCGATGGTAAATCATTAAGCCATATCTCGGTTGAAGTGAAAGACTTTGCCGGTAAAGCAAAATCCAAAAAACTACAACCTGCCGAAATGGAAGGCTCAACTTTCACCATATCAAACTTAGGTATGTTTGGTGTTGATGAGTTTACCGCTATTATAAATACACCTAACGCTTGTATCCTTGCCGTTAGCGGCATACAGGCTGTGCCGGTTGTTAAAAACGGCGCGGTAGTACCGGGCAACGTAATGAAAGTTACTCTAAGCTGCGACCACCGCGTGGTTGACGGCGCGCTGGGTGCCGCATTCCTGCAAACACTGAAATCGTTACTGGAGGAGCCGGTTAGACTGTTGGTTTAATCAAGCCCGAAAGACGGAAAGACCGGAAGTCCGGAAGTCCGGAAGATAACAAAAAGCGAAAGGCCCCGATTAATCGGGGCCTTTCGCTTTTTATAAGGGTTTTAATATCTCGAAGCTTTGCTTATCCAGCTACCGGGTGATGGCGTGATGATAAAATGCGGCACCTGGTCGCCGTAATCGTCGATATCGGGGTCGCTACCTGCATTCATATTTAGAGTGATCTGGCTTACCGCTTCTGTAATATAATCCCGGCAATTCAATACTATTTTTGTGATCTTTGGAATAGCGATGGCATAAAGCGGGTAGAGCTTTGCTAATCTTAACGTATCATTTTGGGAATCATCGACATCATGAAGCCGCATTTTGGTTACCGGCTTGCCATTATAAGTAAGGTTTCCATCAGTACCTACATCAATACCAGGCAGTTTTTTTATCAGGTCATTTATAGATTGCGCCCTGTTATTAGGTTGTGAGATTTGTTGTATAGCTAATAGGTTATTAACGTAAGTTATCTGATCTTTTTTGATATTGATATTAATGAGTTCATCAATCTCCGGCGTTTTTATAGATATTATGCCTGATTTGTTATAGTCGATTACACTTTCAATATTTTCAACAACATCAGCAGGCAACATTTTTAATACTTTTACCATATCCGAAGCTGTGTAAGTTTTACCATTGATAGCAAATTTATGAACCCGTTGTCCCCAATGTACAATTGAACTATCACCATCTATTTCAAAATCTCCTATAGCTTTAAGTATTTGGGCCACTTTGCTATTTTGGGCCACTTTGTAAGTATCGGGCAGATAAACTGTGGTATCTAAGTTATAAATAATAACGGGCGATTCGGTACGGGGAGTTCCTACACTGGCTTGCGCGAATACCTTACATATAGTCAAAACGATGATCCAAAAAAACAAAAGCGATTTTTTCATACCTCAATTTTACGGATTTAACTGAAGCGCTTTAGGGGCGCGGTTTCTACCTGCTCTTGAGTCTAACTTTAGGCTAACATCCCGCACCGGGTATGGTGTTGGAATTAGGAAGTGCGGTATCTGGTCGCCGTATTGGTCTACCTCGTTCATGCCATCGCTTATAGCCAGCATATTGCGGACGGCGCGGTTCACCTGCCTGTCTAAGGGGTTATGTTCGTTAATGTAATTGATATCGCCATACAATGCCGGATCGTCATACAGCCCCGGGCGTGATACATAAGGCCTTGAGGGGCGGTTGGCCAGGTAATATTCTACATCAGCCATAATACTTGGTTTGATGTTAAGATTAAGGAGTTTGTCGGGGTCTTGATGCTTCATGCTATTCGCAAAATTTACATGACTATAATCATCAACCACCTCCATGTTCTCTAATATACTAACCGGTAACCTTTTTATGATTTTGGTAATATCTAAGCCCATGTAACTTCTGCCATTGATAGCTACTTTTTTAACCACCTGCCCCTGGTGTGTTACCGATCCATCAGCAGCAAATTCAAAGGAGGGCATTGTTTTTAATAGTTGGTCTATTTTGCCATCGTAAACCGTTTGATGATCAATCAGGTAAACAACGGTATCTGTTTTTAAAACAACAGATATGTGGGGTTTTTCAGTTGTTTGGGGATTGCTTTGTGCAAACACCCTGCCTGCGGCCAGGACGACGATGAGGAGTAAAAATGCCTTTTTCATGGTTTACGTGTTTTTGATGTTGATGTTTTTATGAAGGAGATAAATGATCAGGGCCATTATCCGCCTAAATAAAAATAACCGCTTATAGTATACCAAAGTACAAATTGAGATGAACGCCCTGTAAATCAGGATATCATCCATATAAATATCGACATTTTATTAAATAACAAATGCCTGTTTGATAAAATATTATTAAGCTGATAAAGTTTTAATTCCTTTTAAAAAGCAAATGCCCCGGTTTTCGGGGCATTTGCTTTTTTTACTATCTCGTCATTGCGAGGTACGAAGCAATCCTCGGCATTAAGATGGCTCTGTATATCGAGGATTGCTTCGTACCTCGCAATGACGTTCTATATATTAGTCATTCTCGTTCACCACACCCATCGAACAGAACTTTTCAATACGTTCGTTCACTACCGTGGCTATATCCATTTCTTTAAGGGTCTTCAGTTCTTTTAGGATCTGTTTTTTAAGGGTTGATGCCATAGCAACAGGATCCTGATGTGCGCCGCCAAGTGGTTCTTTTATCACGCCATCAATCAGCTTGTTCTTCAGCATCTCGGTTGATGTTAGCTTCAGGGCTTCGGCCGCGCGTTCTTTATAATCCCATGTTTTCCAAAGGATGGTCGAGCAGTTTTCGGGAGAGATGACCGAATACCACGAATTTTCCAGCATCAGCACCCTATCGCCTATACCAATACCCAATGCACCGCCCGATGCACCTTCGCCAATAATAATGCAAATCACCGGCACTTTCAATACCGACATTTCCAACAGGTTGCGGGCAATGGCTTCGCCTTGTCCGCGCTCTTCGGCCTCCAGGCCGGGGAACGCGCCGGGGGTATCTATCAGAGTAACTACAGGCTTATTAAATTTTTCGGCCAGCTTCATCAGGCGCAGGGCCTTGCGGTAACCTTCGGGGTTAGCCATACCAAAGTTCCGAAACTGGCGCTCCTTAGTATTGCGGCCCTTTTGGTGACCAATAAACATTACCGTTTGGCCATTCAGCGAGCCAAAGCCACCTACTATCGCTTTATCATCGCCAACGGTACGGTCGCCGTGCATTTCAATAAAATCATCGCACATTAACTCCAGATACTGCAAGGTATAAGGCCGCTCGGGGTGGCGCGATATCTGTACCTTTTGCCAGCCATTCAGGTTGCTGTAAACCTGCTTTTTAGCAACTTCCAGCTTATCCTGCAATTCGGTTAGCGTGGCAGACATATCTACCTGTGTTTTATCTTCAACCTGCTTAACCTTATCAATCTGCAATTGCAGGTCGGCCAGCGGCTTTTCAAAATCAAACGTAATTTTCATTAGAATAATTTTTTCTTTTAATGGTAACGAAGCTATCATGAGCTGTTAAATGGCAACTCACAATGGTTTCATACGCTTTTAAACGGGCTGCTAAATTACACAAATCAAACGGCATATTATCAATTATGCTTCTGCAAAGCTTCAAACTTCTTTACCTGGCGCTCGGTCAGCAGCTTCTGGGTGCGGTAACAGGCCTGCATAACGGCTGTACGGTATTCGCCTTCGTACAAGCCATACCGGTTGCCATAAAAGATGATCGTGCCGTCATCGGCCTTATTGGTACGGAACAAGCTATCCAGCACCCGCTCGTTACGGATAACCGATGCGCCAATTTCCAGCCGTTTCATTTGCAGTTGCTTTACAATGGCGGTTATACCGCTAATCTGACCCGGACTTAAATCCAGCTCTTTTTTGTATTGCAGCATTTTATCGGGCAAAGGGTAATGGTTTATCTGCGCAACATAAGCCAGGTCGCTTAAATCGATGCCTTTTAAATACGCGTTGTATTGCTGATCGGTTAATGTGCGTACAGGCGATTTTTTTAATACGGTATCAACTCCCGACTGTGCTTGTGTACTGATAGTAAAAAATAGCGCAGGTAAAAAAAGTAGTGTTTTCTTCATGTTTAAAAAAAGTATCGGCAAAAAAATCCAATTACATTAATAACCCATAAACCTAATGGATGTTTAGCCGAAGCGCGGCAAATACCTGCAAAAACAAATAAAAGTGGCTATTATAACCAGCAAGTGGCTACCCCCATCAATACCGCGTCGCTGTTTAGTTTTGATATACAAACGGGTATTTCAATATCAAGCTTAGCTAATTGCACCTTATAAGCCGGTAAAAAACAATCGGATGCTTTGGCGGCGATATCGCCACTGAGTACGATGATCTGGGTATTGGTGCCCCGTACAAAATTGGCGGTAAACAAGGCCAGGTTGCCGGCAAATTCCTTAAACACGCTTTTTACGGTGTTGGATGTATTGTAGAACGATGATAGTTCCTTTACATCTACCACATTAATGCCTGACAACTCGTAATAACGCTTCAGGAACCATCTTTCCGACAGGTAATCCTCGGCAATGCTATCCAAAAAAGGTGATTGCCATAAGTTAGCGTCATCCGCTAAACCATTGCTTAATTTAGCTGTGCCCAGGCCTGTACCCAAAGTCATGCCTATTACATCACGGTAACCTTGTGCCACGCCGGCAAATACTTCGCCCTTTAAAAAGCTGGCGGCATCGTTCAGCATGCAGATACTTTCGGCCGGTATATTTAGCTTTTGGGCTATCATTTCCTTTACGTTTAAACCGTAAAGCGCCTCGTGCTTTTTATTGTTATGGATATAGGAGATCCCTTTTTCGTAATCGAACGGGCCGGGCATAGCAATACCTATGCGGTTTAATTGTACATCGTTAGCTGTAAGCGCCTGCTGCATCACCGCGCAGCACGAGTCGATAATCTCGCCGGCAGTACCCCTGGAATTGATGGCTTTCCGTTGGTAGGATGATTTTAACACCGCATGTGTGTGCAAATTAACTATCAATGTGGTAATATGATACCCGCTGATATAAACGCCCAGTACGCTCTCGTCGCCGGAAAAGTCTGTATTCATGAAATAAGATTGAAATCAAATTTAACAATTGATTTTAAAAAAACAGGTATGTTGATAAAATCGATAGAGATTACCTGATAACTTAATCTTTACGCTGTTGTGTATTAAATGCCGGCGCTACATAATCTTTCGGTAAATAATCGGCGGGTATGGTAGTATTATTGCCATCCCTTAATGCTTTATAATGCGGCGACATGATCTCGACCCCGGCCTTATTAAAATGATCCTGGATGTTGGCATGCAGGGCCGAATAAATGGCTGCCTGGCGGTTAGGCTCCTTAGTATAGGCATTAATGCGGTAACTTACGTAATAATCGTCTAAACTGGTTTGCAATACATAGGGTGCAGGCCCGGGCTCTATCATTGGCGTATCCAGCGCGGCCGCAATTAACAATTCATGCACTTGCCGCCAGGGAGCATCATAACCAATAGTTACGGTGGTATGGATAATCAGCCCGCGTTCGGGCGCGTCGCTGCTGTAATTAACCGTGTGGTTATTCATTACATTAGAGTTTGGGATGGATATAACCTCGTTTTGGATGGTGCGCACACGGGTAACCAATAAAGTTTTACCAATTACATCGCCGGTAACTTCACCTATCTTCACCCGGTCGCCCAGTTTAAAGGCCCTCATATAGGTAAGCACCAGGCCGGCTACCACATTACCCAGCGCACCCGACGAGCCAAAAGTAAATATTACCCCTACAAATACCGATACCCCCTTAAATATAGGCGAATCGGAACCGGGCATATAGGGGTAAATAACGATGATCATAAAAGCCAGCACCAGTACCCGTATAATTTGATAAGTTGGATTTGCCCAATCGGCATAAAAGCCCGCGATATGCAGCCGCCCGGTTTCTATCTCTGTTTTAATAAAACGGAAAAACTTAAGCACATACCTAAATATCACCACCAATACCAGTATAGTAACCAGGTTAGGTATATAATTCCAAATGCCGAGGCCTATTTGTTTTAGGGGACTGATAAAATAGCCTAACAGGGTATTGGATATATTACGCGTGAACGGGAAAATGCCAAACAAAACCGGCAGCGCCAGGTAAACCACCAGTATAATTAAGGCCCATTTAACCAGTTTAACTATATAGCTTAAAACACTCAGTTCATGGTCGGCGTTTAGCAGCTCGTAATTATTAATGCGGATACCTTTAAGGTGCGATTCTTTTTTGGTGCCGATAAGTTTAATGATCCATTTAAAGAAACGATTGGCTGTGTAAATAACCAGGGCCACTACCCCAATTACCAGCAGCGCCAGCAAGCCTTCCTGCAACAAGGTTTTCCAATTGGTTTCCTGCCGGTAGCTGGTGACAGAACGGCCAATGGCATCGCGCATTTTTTGGGCCAGCTTTTCCTTTGTCGTATTTTCCAGCAAGGCATCTGCATCCGAAACCGCAACCAGCATATTATCTTTAAACACAATATCGGTTGTAAATTCAGTCGGGACGATCTTTAATGAATCGGGGCGGAAAGCGAAATCATCGTTTAATTTACTTACCCGGCTGCTAATGGCCGCGGCACGTTCCTGCGCGGTAAAACTGCCCAGTTTTTCGTAAATATAAAACAGGGTATCGCGGAAAGGGGCAACCGGGAAACCTTTTTGAAATTTTTGAATTTGAGCGGCAGCTTGCTTTTGATCACTGCTATCCTGCTGTGCAAACAAGGCCAGCGGATTGATCAGGATTAAAAAAAACAGGGATTTAAAAATGATCTTCATGGTATAAATGGCCTGGTTGATTTATATGCAAGTTATCCATTTTAGGCCACTACATCAAAGCATATCTATTTTCTTTTGGATAGTTTGTTTATCGGTTTGGGTTTT
This sequence comes from Bacteroidota bacterium, assembly GCA_040389105.1. Taxonomy (GTDB): domain Bacteria; phylum Bacteroidota; class Bacteroidia; order Sphingobacteriales; family Sphingobacteriaceae; genus Mucilaginibacter. The sequence continues at coordinate 25,201 of JAZKAO010000038.1, read as the reverse complement.
AGCCAGGGTATAAGCTGTTTCAAAATGCGCTTTCGCTTTGTGATGATCTATGCCGGTATAAAGTTCGCCCAGTAGCATAAAGTAAAAATGATTGCCGTTTAAATTCAATTTTTCGGCTTCGGCAATAGCTATCGCATTCCCTTTAACTTTAGCTAAGGCATAAGTGCGGTTAAGTGCCGCGACGGGCGAATAGGCAATTTGCAGCAGGCGGTTATATAACTGCAGGATATTGTCCCATTTTTCGGGCGTATCTGTTTTAATGGTATGCCAATAGGCAATACCGGCTTCGATATGATATTTGGATAGCTGATTGCCCTGCGATGCCAGGTTAAGGTAGTATGCCCCTTTCGCAATCAATTCCCTGTTCCACAAGCTTTCGTCCTGATCGTGATATAGCACCATTTCTCCGTTTTCATCCTTACGTGCCGCGAAGCGCGAGGCATGAAAGCACATTAAGGCTAATAGGGCATTTACATTTGGTAAATTGGTTTGCACGTTCCCCATAAGCAAATACGTAAGCCGCATGGCTTCCAGGCAAAGTTCTTCGCGCAAAACACTATCCTTACTTTCCGAATAATAACCTTCGTTATATAATAAATACAAAGTGGTCAGCACCGCTTCCAGGCGCTTGTTAATCTCGTTTGCAGGCGGCAACTCCATCAGCACCTGCTCCTGCCGCAACTTTTCCTTAGCGCGGAACAGGCGCTTATTAATAGTTTCCTTATTAGCTAAAAAAGCGTTGGCTATTTCATCAATCCCAAATCCGCAAAGGATGCGCAGCGACAGACCTATCTGCGCTTCGGTTGAAATGGAGGGGTGACAAACAGCAAACAGCATTTGCAACTGGCTATCGGTAATATTTTCATCGGATAGATCTATCTCCATTTCCTGTACGCTGGATTTTTGGCTTACCTGTGGGGCAATCTTAGCGGCAAATAATTGGTTGCGGCTGATATGGTTTTTGGCTTTGTTTTTAGCTACAGCGTAAAGCCAGGCAACCGGATTTTCGGGGATGCCCTTATAGGTCCAGGTTTCCAGTGCCGAAAGAAATGTTTCGCCGGCAATATCCTCGGCAACTTCAATATACTCCAGCCCGAAAAGCTTGCTCAATACCGCCGTTATCTTCCCAAACTCGGTACGGAATAAATGCGGTATAAGGGTTTGCTGTTCCATGGTTTTTAGAGAGAAATTAGCATTAAAGATTTAACCACAGGGGGCACAGAGCACCTCACCTAAATCCTCTCCAAAGGAGAGGATTTGAGAAGCAATGTTTTTGAACCCTCTCCTTGGGAGAGGGCAGGGTGAGGTCCTCTGTGGTTAAATCCTTAATGTACGCCGTCCCGTTTGGCAACCATTCTTACCTCTACGGTATTGCCTTCGCCTTGTAGTACCGGGCTGCCTTTGGCAAACTCGGCCGCTTCGTCAAACGATTCGGCTTTTACCATCACGTAGCCGCCAAGTGTTTCTTTCACATCGCCGAAAGGCCCGTTGGTCACTACACCATTGTGATGTACCACCCGGGCACCACCAAAGGATAAACCGTTACCGCCTATAAACTTGTTTTGGGCGGCAATGCCACCTATCCAGTCCATGGTTTGCTTCATCCATACCTGGATCTGCTCGGGCGATGCCACTTTGGTACCGTCCTCGTGCCTGAAAATTAAAATGAATTCGTCCATTTTTTTAAATCTTTAATCGTTATTGAATTTGTGAATTATACCTCAATAACAAATGGGGTTTTGCGGATGGGACATCGTTGTAATACTATATTTTAGATTTAACCAAAAGTGGTAATTTAACCACAGAGGGCGCGGAGGTTTACACAGATGGCACGGAGATTTTTTTGCAATAATACTTGCTCCGTGTTCTCTGTGATTTCTATTCTCTGTGACCTCTGTGGTTAAATTTCCACTTGAGTTAATCCACATCAAGCATACAAATCCCCTGCCAAATACTTCATGCCCGAATCGCAAGCTACCGTTACCACGTTATGGCCCGGCCCCAGTTCCTTTGCCAACTGTAAGGCGGCAACCACGTTCATGCCCGATGATATTCCGGCAAATATGCCCTCCTTAGTGGCCAGCAGGCGGGCCATATCCCGGGCTTCCTTTTCGTCAATAGTACGCACTTCGTCGTAAACCGCGCGTGCCAGTACCTCTGATATAAAACCAGGACTAACACCTTCCACCCTATGATTGCCTTTCACGCCGGTTGATATCACTGGCGATGAAGCAGGCTCAAGCACTACTATTTTAATATTAATATCGGCCGCTTTTAAAGCTTCGGATACCCCGCCTATCATTCCGCCGGTACCCGCTGCTCCGCAAAAAACGGAAATAGGACCAGGCATTTGCTTTAGCAGTTCCGTCCCTATCCGGCTATAACCGATGACGGCATCGTGGTTGCGAAATTGATCTGTTGGATAAGTACCGGGTTGTTTGCAAATTTCTGCCGCCCGTTCACGCATCCGTGGAATCAGGTCGGGGGTGATGACACCGCCCTCACTTTCAACAACTACCAACTCGGCCCCGAATGCTTTTATCGACTGCAGTTTCTCCTTAGCAAAAGCATCCGACGATACGGCGATAAATTTATATCCCTTAATACTGCAAACCCAGGCCAGCGATGTGCCGGTGCTGCCGCCGGTGTATTCTACCACCGTCATACCGGGTTTCAGGTCGCCGCGCTTTTCGGCCTCGTCTATCATGGCGTAGGCCATACGATCTTTGTATGATCCGGTAGGGTTATAATATTCCAGCTTTACAAATACATTGGCGCTGCCATCGGGTACAATTTTTTGTAATTGCACCAATGGCGTGTTGCCAATTGTTGATACAATGTGGTAGGGTGATGTTGGCATGTGGGTGGGTTTGATAAAGGGGCAATATCGTAATTTTTTTAACCACAAAGAGCGCAAAGATTTTTCACAAAGCACACAAAGCCATAGTGTAAAATCATCTTAAAATACTTCTTTGTGATCTTTGTGCTTCTTTTTTTCTTTTGCGCTTTGTGGTTAAGTCCACCCAACACTTCTTCCCCTTTCCCTAATACAATATATCCAATATTAAATCCGTCATATCGTACCGCGGGAAATCGCCGGTATTATTGAGCAGGATGATACAGGTATTGGTATCGGCCTGGCGGGTGTACATGGTAAAAAAGCCAATATCGGTACCGGGGTGATAGGTGATAACATGCTTGTTTGCCGATTGGTTAAAGGCCGCTTTGTCGGTCATCCAGCCGTAATCGTACCAGGCGTTATAATCTAAAAACTCTACCCGTGGCTTTAACATTTCTGCCCTTTGCGCTTTGGGCAACAGTTGCTCGGTCATCAGCCCATCATGATATTTCAGCAGATCGGCAGCGGATGAATAGATGCCGCCCGCACCCATGGTATTAGCCGCGTCGTAATGTATTTCGGGCTTACCATTGTCATAACCTATGGCCTGGTGGTTATCGGTACCCTTATATTCGCCAACGTAAGTGTCCACCATTTGCAGCGGGGTAAAAATGCGTTCCTGTAAAAGGGTGGCAAAGGGCTTGCCGCCCACCTCCTGCGCAATTAAAGCCAAAATGCTGAAATTGGCATTGCTGTAATGAAATTCGGTACCGGGTTTAAACTCCAGCGTATCGCTGCAAAAGTTAACAACCATATCCTTCAACGTATAGCTTTGGGTAATAATTTTTTCTTTGTAATCAACATTATCAAAATATTCGGGGATGCCCGATTGATGGGTGAGTAATTGATCAAGCGTTATATTGCCATGTGCATACCAGGGCAGATAGGTTTTTATAGGTGCATGCAGATCCAGCTTCCCCTCGTTAGCCAGTTGGTTAATCAGTACCGATGTAAATGTTTTAGCTGTTGAACCAATACGGTAAGCGGTATGTTCGGTAGCTACCTGCTGCTTTTGCTTATTGGCAAAGCCATAGCTTTTGCTTAGCAATACCTTGCCTTTGCTGCTCACCAGCGCGGTACCATTAAACTGCCCATTGGCGTGGTAAAAGGCCAGCATAGAATCAAGCCGCTGGGCAGGATTTTTTGGCAGCTTGCGTAAACGCTCTATAAATTTCTTTTTAATATTATTCACCCCGTTAATGGCGCGGATTTGCGCTATTACCTGTTCGGTATTAAAATCGGGCAGAACAATATTGTAGTCTTTCCAAAACTTGTCATCATCACTGTCGTGGTTTTCAATCAGCGTGCCTTTGCTTAAGCGGCTATCAAAGGGGGCTGTTTTAACCGTATCAACAGCCGTTACCTGGTAGTTGAATTTGATATCGGCGTTCATATCATATTTACGCTGACTGCCCTTTATGTATAACCGGGCATCCTCCGCAACGTTAGATAATACCCATTTACCATCCACTTGTTGATAGCTTGCCCTATCGTGATCGTATTTCAAATCTATCGACAGGCCAACCATTTTCATTAACATGCGGGTGGGTAAATCGCCAAATTTAAATGCGGCGTAACTATCCGGACTAAGGCCATAATCAAAATATAAAAAGGCAAAGCTTTTGGTATCAATATATACCTTGCCCCGGTAACCTTTTTCTTTGATACCCGGCTTTTCGGTAAAAGCTATTTCGTAGGCCCGGTAGCCTTTATAATCTACCACCCCGGTTACCTCAAAGTTGTGTTTTTTGATCCCGTCCTTACCAAAAACATCGCTGTTAGCTATGTTGCGCACCTTATCAGCCGCGAAAATACTTTTGGGACTGCGGCCCAGTTCAATATTGCTGAAATCGCGTTGGTTCTTTTCATCACGGGCCTTAACCAACCTAAACAAATCATCCTTTTTATCCGCGGAAGCAAAGTGATAGATATCAAAAACCGCCTCGGATAATTGCAGGTAGTTTTTACCATTGGTGGTTACGTTACGATAAAAGCCCTTGGTAATGTACTGATCGTTAAGATAATTATCGGGGATACGATCTATAGCCTTTTGGATGATCTTCATGGCATCGTGGCTTTCTATTTTTACCTCTTTTAGTTCAATACTGGTTTTTTGCAGATTGATAGCCAACGTTTGGCCGCTTTTGAGGTTGGCAATAGCGATGATGTTGGTTTTATAACCCAGGCATGAAATGCGCAGCGTATCTTTTAAGTTAGCCGCGGGTATAATAAGGATAAAATCGCCGATATGGTTGGTGGCCGTGCCGATGCCCCTTTGTGCTATGCTGATATTAGCCGAAGGGACAGGCTGATGATCATCGGCCGATGATACCTTACCCGATATAGTTAAGTTTTGCTGCTGGGCATAAGCATTAAAGCTACAGATCCATAAAAAAACAAATATTGCGGCGGCTAAATAGGTTTTCATTTTGAGACAAGGCAAACAAGCCCATATTAATTTATCGCTGCAAATTAGGGAAGATATTAATACTAACCCCTTATCCGTCTGCTTATTAACAAACTTTAACTTTTTACCACTGAAAAATACAATCCATAAAAAAGGCCCTTAACTATTACAGCTAAGGGCCCCCCATTTATTAAACTAAAATTGCGGATAAGGTTTAGTTCTTATCGCTGCACCACTATGGTATTACGTGGTCGAGCGCTGGGACATTTGTTTCGGAACCTGTATAACCTTTATTTTGGTTAAGGTGCCCGTTAATATTCAAATCAATCTCTGATTGTGGGATTGGCCATAATACGTGGTAAGGCGAAATAGTGAACGTATTACCCGAGTTGGTTACTACCCCCTTGTTGTAAAAATCGTTCTTTTCGATAACACGATCGTAAAAGAAGTTACTGGTTGCAAAGCTGGCCACATTATACACTTTACCGGTGTACGATGGGATACCTGTTTGCGCGTAAATAAAGGCTATACGGGCAAGCTCGGCGTGGCGCGGCTCTTCAAAAAACAACTCGCGGGCACGTTCGTCCAGCACCGTGCTCATAGTTACTTTGGTAACATCGGTAAGCAATTGGGCTTGTGCACGGGCACGTACTACGTTCAGGTCGGCCATAGCTAAGGCAGCCTGTCCTTTCCACATATAGGCTTCGGCACGCAGCAAATAAGTTTCTGCTAAACGGAATACATACCAATCGGTATTGGTACCACGCGGCGGGCTCCACCATTTGTCAGACGTAGCGTTCAAAATATTTACACCACCCGGGTTAATAAATATTTTGTAATGCGGCCAGCCAAACCAGGCACGGATAGTATCCTTAGGCCCGTTCAGGAACATACTGGCTACGTTAGCAGCAGTATATTGTACCAGTTTTTTACCATACCAGGCAGCATCGGTAGTTTTAATGGCCGAGTTGTTATAAACCAAATCGGTCATGTTTACCCAGTTACCCGGTGCGTGGCGCAAATCGGTATTATCTGTCCAGATGTATTGTGTAGAGTAAGGAGTACCGCGTACACGGCCAATACCACGGCCATAGTAATAAGTAAGCGGGAATTCGGCAGTTACCGCATCCACAACACCTGGTTTATGGTTGGTTGGGGTAAGGATGGTACCATTATGCCACATAGGCACACAGTTACGCATAACTTGCGAACCGTTGGCTGTAGCGCCTTCTAATGTTTCGCGGTCAATTACGTTATATAAAGCCTCGGCATTGCTACCTAACGATTTGTTTTCGGGGCGGTGTAAGTCCCAAATTACGTTGCGGGTAGCATCACTTGCCACAATACCAAAACGGGTGGTCATTAAGTGATAAGGGCCGCTGTTTATAACAGCGTTTAACGCGGTAATCGCATCATCAAATAAACCTAACGATAAGTCAATTTTACCCAGCAAGTGGCCGGCAGCACCCTTGGTTACATCGCCTTTATCAACCGCGTCGGTTAAATTGGCTACTGCAAACTCCAGGTCGGCTTTCATTTGCTTTAAAATTACGACACGCTGTGTACTGAAATAACTTACATTAACAGCCTGCTCTTCTTTTAAAATCAAAGGCACATCACCAAACTCGTTACACAAACGGTAATAGCGCAATGCACGGTGAAAATAAGCAGCGCCTAATACAGCGTTACGAGCTGCCGGGGTTGCCCATTTTACATTATCAATACGGCTGATAACGGTATTGGCATAGTGTACACCATTCCACCATATTTCCCAATAGCGGCCTATTTTGTTATAGTCATCACTATTTAAGTTAGCGCTTGGTGTAATACGCACGTTTAAATCCTGCGCGGGGGTGGTTTTATCGGTTGTGCCTTCAACAGCTACGTCCGAGAAAAGGCTTTCGGTAAGCATTGGGGCCGAATCACCAAAAAACTCGATACGCTCGTTCTGGTTCATGTACTCAATTGCCGCCTTAAATGCCGCCGGCGAAGTAAGGGTTACATCAGGTGTAAAACTTGACGGTGCTTCCGGCGTAAGGTCGGCCCGTTTTGTACAACCATCTGTAATAATAACAGCTGCCATTGTTAGCACTGCTATGATACTTTTGTTTATCTTTTTCATATCTATCACAAATTCATTATTCGTTTAAAAAGTTACGTTTAAACCAGCCGATATAATGCGTGGTGTTGGGCCTGCATTTTGCGGATCCCAAAACTCCCAGCCGGTAGCTACGTAAGCATTGTTAGCGTTAATAAATATTTTGGCATTTTGCATACCCAGGCGCTGTACCAGTTTTTTATCGAAGTTATAACCTAACGATACGGTACTAACCCTGATAAATGATGATTTACGGAATACGTTGATAGTAGTACCGCTTGAACCCGAGTTAAGGCGGGCGTAATCATTTATTGGGTTATCAGGTGTCCAGTAAGGTAATATGTACGAGCTTTGGCGTGCAAAACCTACGCTGCCCGGGTTGTTTTTAGCTTCGTTAAACAAGCTTAACTGGCCCACGGTTGATACCAGCAGGAAAGAGAAGTCGAAATTTTTAAAGAAGTTAATATCGTTACGTAACGACCAGTTGAACTGACCGGTGCGCGAACCCAGGAACTGCTTATCGGCATTGGTGAATTTGTAATCGCCATCCACATCCTGCAGTTTAAAATCGCCTGCCCTAAGGCCTGCACCTACATATTTGGCCATTTCGGCAGTTTCACTTGCCTGCCATACGCCTAAAATTTTATAGTCCCACACGGTGTTAATATCGTGGCCTATAAACCAGCCATTGCCCTGGTCATCATTTTCCTTAGTTACAGTATTGCCAGCTGCATCTACAGTAGTAGCAGGGCCGTATAAGTGTACAATTTTGTTACGGTTAACAAAGAAGGTACCGGTTGATGTCCAGTTAAAGTTTTTAGTCGAGATATTTTTGGCACTTACCGAAATTTCAAAACCTTTGTTATTTACTTCACCAATATTAGTTAACGAACCCGCGCCCGATCCAAAGCCCTGTATGGTTGGCAAGGTACGGTTAACAATCAGGTCGGTAGTTTTACGGTTGTACACATCAAAAGTACCGCTGATCCTGTTATTCAATATTGTCCAGTCTAAACCAATGTTTGTACCTGTGGTTTTTTCCCATTTCAGGTTAGGGTTTTGTAATGAACTTGTATATAACGACACGTTATTAGTAACTGTACCGCTTGAGCTTACTGTTGGATATTTACCGGTGCCTATTTTTGCCAGCGCAAGCGTTGGATCGGCAGTAGCGGTTGATAAACGGTTACCGTTTACACCATAACTTACACGCAGCTTAGCATAGTTAAGCCAGTTAAAGCTTTTGGTTTTCATAAATTTCTCATCGGATAAAACCCAGCCCAATGCCCCTGTAGGGTACGATGACCTTGGGAATTGCAAACCAAATGGCGAGAAACCATCCCGGCGTACAGACGCGGTTAACAAATAACGGCCCATTAACGAGTAGTTGATACGGCCCATTATCCCGTCGGCATTGTACACACGGTCATCACTGCTTTCAACAGGTAATATACCGGCGCCAATATTATGATAACCTAACACATCGCTTGGGGTTAAGCCCGAGTTGCTGGTATTGGTATACCAGGTTTGATATTTTTCTTTCTCCAATAGCATGGTTACATCAATATTGTGTATCCCGCCAAAGGTTTTGTTCCAGGTTAACAAGTTATCTAAAATATACTTATACCTGTTTTCCATCGAACGTGATATTTCACCACCGGCTAATTCATTAGGGTTGGCCACCGGGATAAAGTTAAAGTTACGGTACGACTCGATATCGGGTGCGAAGTTTAACTGATACTGAATACCAAACGGCAGTTTCAACTTCAGGTATAAGTTGGCAAACAAGGTATTTTGTATGGCTACAGTTTGATTATAATAAGTAGACAGGAATGGGTTACGCTGGTTCAAGCCGCTATCATCGGTATCTATACGGCGCAAGGTAACACCATCGGCCTGATAAAAATCACCATAAGGCGATGAGTTGATGATCTGGGTCCAATCGGCCTGATTACCACCTTCATCACGGCTGGCAAACTGGGTACTCATACCAAAGGTCAGGAATTTTGATGCCTTACCTTCCAGGTTGGCACGCACGCGGTAGTTTTTATACTCGCCGCCCTGTATCAGGTTTTGATTTTTGGTATAGTTACCCGATAAATAATAGCTGGTATTATCGTTACGGCCCGATACGCTGGCAGTATAATCCTGGCGTAAGCCTTTACGGAATACCAATTTAGCCCAATCGGTAGTTTTGCCGGCGTTATAATTGGCTATCTCGTTATTTTGTAAACCTAAACGCTGCAACCAAACGGTAGTGGGGTCGCCGGTTGAAGTACCCAAAAACTGTGCAACAGTAACCCCGTCAGGCAAAGCATTAGGGTTGCTATAATAATAGTAAGGGTTTGCTGTATTAGATGCCCTTGCACCATCAGCACGCCAGTTTAAAAAACCTTCGGGGCCATAAAACTTTTGGTTTTTCTCTAACTCTGCAAAGCCGGTATTGATGTTTAAAGTGATTTGCGGCGCTCCTGCTTTACCCTTTTTAGTAGTAATGGCCACAACACCCGGTGCCGATGCCGAACCGTAAACGGCCAATGCACTTGCATCCTTTAATATATCTAACCTTTCAATATCGTTAGGGTTAATATCGGCCAACTGGCCCTGGTAAACCACACCATCCAATACAATCAGCGGGGTGGTGCTGGCGGTAAGGGTTGCCTTACCACGTATTAACAAATCGCCTGTACCACCACCTTTTGCCGATGTATTTAAGGCCACAGTAATACCCGGCACGTTACCCCTGATCAAGTCGGCTACGCTGGCGGGGTTTTCATTCTCCAGCTTTTCGGCCTTTACACTTGTAATAGCACCGGTAACATCCTTTTGCTGCCTGGTACCATAACCAATTACTACCACATCTGTTAATTGTTTACTGTCGTCACTTAGTACGACATTGATGGTAGAACGGTTGCCTACTTTTTCTTCGGTGCTGGCATAGCCAACGCTTGATATGATCAGCGTATTGCTTGCCGCTGCTTGTATGGTGTAGTTACCGTTAATATCGGTAGCTACGGCTTTACCCGTTTCCTTAACCTTTACGGTTGCCCCGGGTATAGGCGTGCTTTTACTATCCTTAACAGTACCTTTTACGCTGGTTTGCGCAAACGAGTACATGCAGGCAGTAAGCAAAATAGTAATCAAAAGAGTAATTTGTTTTTTCATAATTTAATTTGGTTGGTAATTAATTTACAATCAGAAACATAGGTCTGAAATTTGTATTTCCCGGAAAATGAACCTTGTTCACTCCACGCGCTGACAGGGAAACCTGCCGGTTAAGAAAAGGGGCCTTTCATTAAGTGCTTAAAGTTTTTTGTTGTTCTTAGTAATAACTGGTGAGGTAAATTTAAGCTGTTTTAAAGCTAAAAAACAAGAAAAAACCAACATAAATAACTGATAATTAGACAATTATAAATTTTTTGATACGCTTAATACACAACACAAAAAAATTTAAAAAAGCCTCAATTATCGCTTAAACGCACTTTATGCCTAAAAGCCTAAATTTGTGTGATACGCTTATTGAGCAATAAAAAAGAGGGGATGTAGGGGTAATCTGAATGAATAAAAGGCCTATTTTTTGCCATAAAAGATTAATCAATTGCCAAATAATGACACTCGAAAACGCTCGAAAATGCGTAAGATGGCTTATTTTGCCAATGCGCTAAGGATTTATTGCACCTCGATAACCAGGCGGCTCCAACCCTGGGTGCTGCCCTTTTTGGTTTCTTTTTTCCGCTCGCTCATGGCTTTTTTTACACGGATGGAGTACGACCAGCAAGTGCTTTGCCTGATATCCAGTTTTTCGGACAATTGGTGCGATGAGATGGTGCCTTTGCTGGTATACATTAAGTACACCAGGTAAAAGGCTTTATTAATAGGGATACGGTTATTATGGAAGATGGTTTTTTGCAGGGCCGATTCCTCGTACGTGCATTTGGTACAACGGCGGCTATAGGGCATACGCCCGCCACAATAAACAGTATTCGCACAGCGCGAACACTCATAACCGTTGCTCCATTTTAATTCCGACAGGAATTTGTAACAGGTTTCCTGGTCGGGGTATTTGGCGCTAAACTCCTCAAAGCTTAATTCGGTTGATAACGCGCGCGCATCGGTTACCTTTTCTATATTGGTTTTAAGCTGGATGTTGTCTTTCTCCAGTAGCAGGTTCATGCGATAAATCTCGTCGGCTTGTTTTTCAAGCTGATCATTTTTGGCCAGCAGCTCCTCGTTTTGTTCTTCAATAATATGCGATTGCTTTACCAGCTCATCCGATTTTTGAATTACTTCAAAAGTACGGATCTGTACTTGCTGTTCCAGCTCGCGGTTTATCGTATCTTTCAAATCCACGTTAATAGCCATTTGTTTAATGGTTTCTTCCTGCGCGGCATCCTTATCCTTGCGCAGCAGCCGCACCTGGTCGCCAATGGAAAACGACAAGAAAACCATTTCCAACACAAAAGATAAACTTAAACTATAATGCCCCAGCACCCGGTTCACAATGCCAAAGTTTAAACCTAAAACAGTAGCCAGCTTTAACATAAAGCCCAAAAACAGGAATGTATAACCCAGCACAAAAAAACGGGCCGGCTTAAAGCCCTGGCTCCAAACCTTTATACCTGTAAAAAAGGCAATGGCAAGCGTAATGGAATCAACAAACTTGTAAATAAACAGGCCCTTGTTAAAAAACAGGCAATAAATAAAATAGATGGTACGTACAACCAGTACAAAATTTATCAGTTTATATAAACCCCTGGCCCGCGTTTTTACCTGCAATAGTTCCTTGGTAAATTCAAGCGCGAAGGCGCTTAAAAAAAACAAGGCGACACCGTAAGCATATTCATTCCAGGTTGGCCAGGTTGGCCATAGATATTGAAATGCTATGCCGTCAACACTCATCTCATAAAAGCCTACACTTAATATATATAAAACATAAAACAAGTATTGTAACCGCTTTACAGCTATAAACATTAATAAATTATGGAAACAGAAAATCAGGATCATGCCGTAGAACAAGCCGTAGGTCATGTACTCGGTTAAGGCATAATGTATAAAGTAATCAACCGTGCGGTACACAATAATTACGTTAACCTGTTCTAACGATTTTACCCTGAAATAGTAGGTATATTCTCCCTGCGCGCGGTTAAGTATAGTAAACTCAAAGTTTTTATGCCGGTAAAGCCTATCGGTAAAATGATACTTTGCACCTGCTTTAGTTGCTACATAACGGCCTGTAGTATCGGGGATATAGGCGGTAATATCATCAGTAGTTTGGTCAAAAAATTCTATCAGGCAATTTTTGTTCTTAATCGTTCCATCAAATTTCATTTTTACCTTAAACCAGTACCACGATTTAAGATTATAATTTTGCGGGTAATAACCCGGATTATCCTTGAACTGCCTTTCATATTGGGCCGACATTACCTGTTGTAGCGTAAACGTCCCCTTCTTATCCTCCAGCAGCTTGATCTCCTTTTGGCCAAATAAATGCTCAAATGTACCGCTATCAACGGCAAGCACTTGCTGGGCCAGTAATGTTTTCGCCGGTAAAACCAGCATCAAAACAATAAAAACAAGCCTTTTTAGTATATGTATATGCATTTTGTTAAACGCTGCTTTAATAATCTGTGCTAAACTAACCATTATTAGTAAAAAGTATTTATGAGATTTAAGCGTATTGCCCCGTATGCATAATTAAGCATTTTTACACATTTTATATAGCAAGGCAATTATTATTTGTTAAAATACGATTGCGCTTAATGCGTATCAACTGTCAATATAACGCATTAATTATCAGCAATATATAAAAATTTCTATTTGACAATTAGCATTTTTTTTCGATAGTTTTGGCATTACAACCAATTGCGGAATGGCGGTTTCAACAAAATCACAATCCCTTAACCAATACAACCGGCTAATATTTTACGTTATCCAACCAAAATTTAAAACCATTTAAATTCATATACCGATCTGAATAATATACCATGAGATTAAAACTGCTTAAACCAATTATCCTATCCACATTAGTTTTGCCTGCGTTTTTAGCCCAGGCGCAAATTCCCTTTACAGCTAAAAGTGTTGATATTTATACAACAGCGCAAAACACCAACTATAAAATAACCAAAACCGAAACCCTGAAATTTATAGATAAGCCGCAACCACTGGAAACCGAGATCTCGGTTTTTGTTGATCCGGCTAAAAAGTTCCAGACGATGATAGGGATAGGCGGCGCGCTGACGGATGCATCGGCCGAAACATTTTATAAACTGCCAAAGGAAACACAGCAGGAGTTTATGACTGCTTATTACGACCCGCAGAAAGGCATTGGGTATACCCTTGGCCGCACCAACATCCAAAGCTGCGATTTTAGCAGCGATAGTTACGCTTACGTGGCCGATAAGGATGTATCGCTGAAGAGTTTCAACATCGATCATGATTTGAAATACAAGGTGCCTTTTATTAAGGAGGCTGTTAAAACTGCCGGCGGCAAGCTCACCATGTTTGCCAGTCCGTGGAGCCCGCCCGCCTGGATGAAAACCAATAACGATGTATTACACGGCGGTAAGCTAAAACCCGAATACGCGCAAACCTGGGCTAATATGTTTGTAAAATTTATTGGCGCTTACAAAAAGCAAGGCATCCCTATTTGGGGGGTTACCGTGCAGAACGAGCCAATGGCTACCCAAAAATGGGAATCGTGCATATTTAATGCCGATGACGAGCGCCTTTTTGTGAAGAATCACCTTGGCCCAACTTTCCACGCGCAGGGTTTGGCCGATACTAAAATTATAGCCTGGGACCACAACCGTGATATGATTTATCAGCAGGCCAGTACCATTTTAGAAGATAAGGATGCCGCCAAGTACATTTGGGGCATTGGCTATCACTGGTACGAAACCTGGACCGGCAGCGCCATGCGCTTTGAGAACGTGAAACGTGTGAACGATGCCTTCCCGGATAAGCACCTGCTGTTTACCGAGGGTTGTGTAGAGAAATTTAACATAGATAAAGTGAACGATTGGGCCCTGGGCGAAAAGTACGGCTACTCCATGATTAACGATTTTAACGCCGGCACCTGCGGCTGGACCGATTGGAACGTATTGCTTGATGAGCATGGCGGCCCCAACCATGTAGGCAATTTTTGCTTTGCACCCATTATTGGCGATACCAAAACCGGCAAACTGATTTACACCAATATATATTACTACCTGGGCCAGTTCTCTAAATTTGTAAAGCCGGGCGCGCGCCGCATAGCCGCGTCGGCCAGCAGGGATAAGCTAAGCAGCACCGCCTTTATTAATGCCGATGGCAAACTGGTGGTAGTGGTAATGAACAGCACCGATGATAAGGTACCTTATTTCCTTTGGATAAAGGGCAAGGCCGCGCCGGTAACCAGCTTGCCACACTCTATCGTCACCATGATTGTAACCTAACACCGCTATGAAAACCAGGACCATTATCATCGTATTATTTTTGCTTGCCGGTTTGCACACCATGGCGCAAAAATCGGCGGTTAGCTTATGGCTCACCAATGCCGACCGTTCGGCTATGTTCCAGCAGCAAAAGCAAACACTGAAGTTTGAAGATAAAGCCGCTAACGACCATCCCTCCATCACGGTTGACGACGGCACTACCTACCAGCCCATTGATGGCTTCGGCTTCGCGTTGACGGGTGGCAGCGCTATGCACATTATCCGCATGAGCGCGCCTGTAAGGGCGGCTTTGCTGAAAGAGCTTTTTGCTTACGATGACAACAATATCGGTATCAGTTATTTACGGTTAAGCATCGGCGCGTCTGATCTGAACGAGAAAGTATTCTCGTACGATGACCTGCCCGCCGGGCAAACCGACCCCAAACTGGCGCATTTTGATTTAGGGCCCGATAAGGCCGATGTGATCCCGCTTTTAAAGGAGATTTTGGCTATTAATCCCAAGATAAAGATCTTGGGTTCGCCATGGTCGGCACCGACCTGGATGAAAACCAATGGGGATACCCGTGGGGGCGCTTTAAAGGCCGAATACTACCAAACCTACGCCGACTACCTGGTGAAATATATAAAGGGCTTTAAAACGCAGGGAATTGCCATTGATGCCATCACCGTGCAAAACGAGCCGCTAAACCCCAAGAACAACCCCAGCATGATGATGCAGGCGCACGAACAGGCCGACTTTATTAAAAACAACCTGGGTCCGGCATTTAAATCAGCCGGGGTAAAAAGCCGTATTATTGTTTACGACCATAACTGCGACCGCCCCGATTATGCCGATTCTATCCTGAACGATCCCGAAGCCGCCAAATATGTAGATGGCTCGGGCTTTCACCTGTATGGTGGGAAGATAGAAGCCATGACCGATCTGCACAATTCGCATCCGGACAAAAACCTGTACTTCACCGAACAAATGGTGATCGAGAAGGATAATACACCGTCAACCAATGTATCATCGCCCGTAAGGAAACTTTTTATCGGGGCTACCCGCAACTGGAGCCGCAACGTTTTAGAGTGGAACCTGGCCGCTGATATGAACAACCAACCCCATACCGACCGCGGTGGTTGCCCCATGTGCCAGGGCGCTATAACGGTTGATAAGGACAACTTTACCCGCAACATAGCCTATTACGCCATGGCCCATGCATCAAAATTTGTAAGGCCGGGGTCTATGCGCATCGCATCCAACAATATCGACAATTTGCCCAATGTGGCCTTTATCACCCCGCAGGGTAAAAAAGTGCTGATTGTTACCAATAGCGGCAAAACCGAACAAACTTTTAATATCTACAGCAAAGGCAAAATTGTAACAACGCAACTTAAAGCAGGTGCTGTTGGTACCTATACCTGGCAATAAAATCATCACAAAAAAAATAGCAGCTTATCACCATGCGATCAAGATTATTCCTCCTCATTATATTATGCCTGTTTATTTGCAATTACGCGGGCGCACAGGGCTTTTTAAAGGCACAGGGCAAACTGATTGTTAACGAAAAAGGCCAAAAGGTGATCCTGCGTGGCATGGGCCTTGGCGGCGATATGCTGCAGGAGGGCTATATGTTTAAGGTGGCCATGCTAAACCAGCAATACAAAATCCGCGCGGGGATCCAGGATTTGGTAGGCCCCGAAAAAACGGTGGAATTTTACGAAAGCTGGCTGGCCAATAATACCCGCAAAATTGATGTGGACAGTATGGCCCGCTGGGGCTTTAACTCCATCCGCCTACCTATGCACTTTAACCTGTATACCTTGCCTGTTGCCGACGAACCTGTTGCCGGGCAAAATACCTGGTTGCAAAAAGGCTTTGCCATGACGGATAGCTTGCTGAAATGGTGCAAGGCTAACCACATGTACCTGATCCTTGATCTGCACGCTACCCCCGGCGGCCAGGGCAATGACCTGCCCATAGCCGACCGCCACCCCGATCAGCCTACACTTTGGGAAAACCGCGCCAACCAGGATAAAATGATTGCCCTGTGGGTTAAACTGGCCGAGCGCTACAAAAACGAACCCAACATAGGGGGCTATGATATTATTAACGAACCCAACATGGGTTTTGATGACCCTGCCGATAAGCGCGGCACTAACGAGAAAACCAACGCCCCACTTAAAAAACTGATGATGGAGATTACCACCGCCATCCGCACGGTTGATAAAAAGCACATCGTAATTATTGAGGGTAATGGTTTTGGCAATAACTATAACGGCGTGTTGCCCACCTGGGACAATAACATGGTGCTTAGCTTTCATAAATACGGCAATTTTAATACCGAAAAGCAGATAGCCAACTTTATGGCCCTGCGCGATAAATACAACGTACCGCTATGGCTGGGCGAATCGGGCGAGAACTCCAATACCTGGTATACCGAGTGTATTGGTTTGGTTGAGCGTAACGATATTGGCTGGAGCTGGTGGCCGCTGAAAAAAATGGGCGGCAATAACCCGCTGGAGATAAAAGTGCCCGTAGGCTACCAAAAACTACTGGACTACTGGAGCAACAAAGGCCCCAAACCATCGCCCGCCGAGGCGCAGGTGGTATTAGACCAATGGCTGCAAAACATTAAGTTCGAAAGTAATATTATCCATCACGATGTGATAGATGCCATGTTCAGGCAGGTGCAATCGGCAAGTGCCCGCCCGTTTAAAGCTAACGCCATTACTAATAATACCACCATCCTGGCTGCCGATTTTGACCTGGGCCGCCAGCGCTCGGCCTATTATGATAAGGATACCGCCAGCTACCAGTACACCGCCGGGGTAAATACCACAGGCAACAAGGGCCGCAATTACCGCAACGATGGCGTAGATATTAAAGCCGATGCCGCCGGCCCGTACGTAATGGCTATTGAAGACGGCGAGTGGCTGCAATACACCGTTAATGTAAAAACCAAAGGGGTTTACAGCATCCGGTTTGCAGTTGCCGGCAGCGTTAGCGATGGTAAACTATCGTTAAAAAATGGCGAGCAGGTTTTAGGCGCTATAGTTATCCCAAACACGGGTAGCGAGCAAACCTGGCAAACGGTGGAGTTAAAAGACGTTACCTTAAAAGCAGGTGTAAACCAACTGCGGGTTTATGCGGATAAAGGCGGGTGGGACTTTAGGGATATGGTGTTTTCCAAATAAAAACTGTTAGACTTACGAAGTTTTAGAAACTTCGTAAGTCTTTGATCAAACGGACTTTTCAAAAAAACTTGCGCGCCTCCCCCTCCAACTTTCCTACAGAATTGTTTAGCTATATTCACCTAAAACAATTCATGATGAAAAACTTAACCCGCTTGCTGGCACCGTTGTGCGCCCTTGCTTTAATCGCGACAAACCCCTTCGCGGCTGCGGCCCAGGGTAAAACGGGTTTCCATGTCATAAAGGATATCCCTATTGGCAGCGCGGGCGGCTGGGATTATATAACGGTTGACGGTGCTAATAAACGCATCTACACATCGCACGGTAATCAAATTAATGTATTAAGCACCGTAACCGGCGATTCGATAGGTTATGTGCCTAACACCCCCGGTGTGCATGGCATTGCCTTAGTTACGGCTTTAAACAAAGGTTATATCAGCGCAGGCCGGGCTAATAAAGTGATTATTTTTGATTTGAAAACCTTTAAAGTTTTGGGCGAAGTACCGGCAGGCACTAACCCTGACGCGATATTTTACGAGCCATTTGCCAAAAAGGTTTATGCCTTTAACGGCCGCAGTATGGATGCTACCGTAATTGATGTAACAACCGACCAGGTAGTGGCCACCATCCCCTTAGGTGCCAAGCCCGAAACCGGCGTATCCGACGGGAAAGGCAAGGTATTTGTAAATGCCGAAACCACCAACGAGGTTGTCATGATAAACGCCACCACTTTAAAGGTGGAAGCCCGCTATAAAATTGAGGCCGGCGAAGAACCGTCAGGTTTAGATATCGACCGTAAAACCAACCGCTTGTTTATAGCCTGCGGCGGCAATAAAACCATGGTGGTAATGGATGCTAGCAACGGTAAAAACCTGGCCAAATTCCCCATTGGCGGCAGCGATGGACTGGTGTTTGACCCCGAGCTAAAAATGGCCTATGCATCAAACGGCGAAGGCACCATTAGCGCGGTAAAGGAAGTTAGCGCTGACAAATTTGAATTTGTAGAAACCATTACTACCGAGCCCAGCGCGCGCACCATTGGTATTGATATAACCACCCATAAACTGTACCTGCCTGCTGCCAAAACTGAAGCACCCGTAGCACCGGCTACCCGCGGCAAGCAAGTACCGGGCAGTTTCCATATTATTGAGGTTGGGAAGTAATCCCGGTATGTTGATATTATAGCATCGTCAATTGCGGGTTTTAAAATCCCAGCGGGACTGTAAAGATAAAATAACAGATAAGAGGATGTCAGCCTGAGCTTGTCGAAGGGTGGTGCAGAGGGCCTGCCCACCATGCTTCGACAGGCTCAGCATGACATCCGGTGAGAAATAGGCCATGGTTAGCGATAGCGTTTCACTACTCATAATGACATCTTCTCATTTCCCCGGCAACAATCCCGTTACTTTTCAACTAAATTGTAAGTTTTCATTGCAATCCAAATTTTGTCCAGTATTGTAAGGCAATTTTGGGGCATGCAATTAAAATTTACCCGGTATATCATTACCCTTTGCGCTTTATTCCTTTTCCAAATTCAGCTACAGGCACAAAATCAGCCTAAATATAAAGGCCGCATCAGCGGCAAGGTAACCGACTCGATTACCAAAGCCCCTGTTGATTTTGCTACCATCAGCATTTTTAAACCCGGCGCTACCGCTCCGTTTAATGGTACCAGCACCGATGCTAAGGGCAATTATAACATTACCAATATCCCGGCAGGCACCTATAAAGTAACCTTAGAGTTTTTGGGCTATAAACGCAAAACCCTGCAAACTGTAACCATAACCGATGCCGCGCCATCTGTATCATTAGGCAATGTGCTGTTATCAACCAGCCAAACCAACCTAAGTACGGTAACGGTGGTTGGCAAAGCCCCCATAGTAGAAAACAAGATTGATAAGCTGGTTTACAATGCGGCTAACGACCTGACATCGCAAGGTGGCGTTGCGCTTGATGTGCTGAAAAAAGTACCGATGGTAACCGTTGATATTGACGGTAACGTAGAGTTACAGGGCAGCCCCAGTATCCGCTTCCTCATCAATGGCAAACCATCCAGCATTTTCGGCGCCAGCCTGGCCGACGCGTTGCAATCCATCCCGGCCAGCCAAATCAAAAACATCGAAGTAATTACCAGTCCGGGTGCTAAGTATGATGCCGCGGGTACCGGCGGCATTATTAACATCGTTTTAAAGGATAGCAAAATCCAGGGTTTTAATGGCAGCGTAAACCTATCGGCCGGCAGCCGCTTAGAGAACGGATCGTTAAACCTGAACGCCCGCAAGGGCAACATGGGGATAAATACCTATATCAGCGGTAACGAGCAGTTGAATACCATTGGCAAAAGCAGCACGCAACGCACATCGTACAATAAAAATCGCGATACCATTACCCAATTATTGCAGGATGGCAGCAGCGGCTTTAAACGCAGTGGTTACCAAACCGGCTTAGGCTTCAATTGGTCTATCACCAAAAAAGATGAACTAACCGCCGCCATAAGCTATAACCAATCGAGCAATTTAAATAGTGGCTTAACCAACCAAAACCAGGGCGTTTACGGCATTGCTAACCTGATATCGCAATTAGTAAGCCTGCGCAACTCTAACAGTAACTCGCACAACCACGCTACCGATATGAGTTTGGAGTATAAAAAAACCTTTAAAAAAGAGGGACAGGAATTAAGCTTTCAATACGATGCCAGCTTTGGTAACAACCGGTCAGAAACGTTTCAACGGCAGGATTATTTAACGGGTGGCCGCCCGTCAACCGGCGTTACAGGCAACAATCCCGGTAAGGAGAACGAGATCAATCTATCTGTAGATTATACGCATCCGGTTACTGAAGACATTACCCTGGAGGGGGGCTTAAAAACAGTAATTGAAACCCTTAACAGCAATACCATAACCGATACCTTGCTGGCTAACGGCAGTTTTGTGCCTAACCCTAACCAAACCTATGGATTTAACTATCAACGCCATGTTTACGCGGCTTACCTTTCGGCATCGGCAGCATTGTTTAATAAATTTTTGGAAGCTAAGGCAGGCTTAAGATACGAGCGTACCCAAACCAGCATCGATTTCCCTGGTGCAAATATCCCGGGCTATAATATCTTCGCGCCATCGTTTGTGCTGCTGCATAAGCTGGATAAAAGTCAATCGGTTAAAGCGGCCTACAGCTACAGGATAGAGCGGCCCGACTACGGCGAGGTTAACCCTTTTTACAACATTAGCGATGCTTACAACATTAGCACCGGCAACCCCAATTTAAAGCCCGAACTGGGCCATAATTACGAACTGGGTTATAACAAAAGCTTTGAAAAAGGCGGCAATATTTATGTGGGAAGTGTATACCGTTATAATACCAATGATATCCAATCGTTCAGTACGTTTTATCCAACGCTTAATATTAACGGCCGTACTTATACCAATGTAACCCTTAGCCAGCGCACTAATATTGGCACGCAAACGCAGGTGGGTATAAATATATTTGGTTCGGTACCGCTTACATCTAAACTTAATTTGCGTAGTAATATACAGGCCGGTAACCGCAGCAATACCAATCCAATTATTGGTACAGTAAGCTCATTCGCCTACCGTTTAAATTTAAATGCCACCTACGAGTTTGGGAATAACCTTACCGCCGAAGTTTTTGGCAATTACCAGTCCAAACAAAAAAACCTGCAGGGTATCCGCCCCGCGTTTGGCTTTTACAATGTGGCCATCCGCAAGCAATTAATGAACCGTAAGGCCAGCATTGGCTTAACCGCGGCAAATCCGTTTAGCCAGTATGTTAGCCAAACCTCTACCGCGGCGGGGTCAAACTTTAACCAGTCCAGCTTGCGCCAGGTGCCTTATCGGTCGTTTGGTATTAGCCTAAGCTACAAATTTGGCAAACTGGAATTTAAAAAAGAAAAGGACGACAACAATAATAACCAGCAGGTATTGCCCGATCAGGGGAATTAAAAACTATCGCATTTTGGGGGTTAACAGATCAAGCGCGTGTTTTGTCTTGAAATAGGTTTACACTAATACCTGATCTTAAACCGCAGTAGTATAAAATGCAGCAGCCATATAGGGCCAATCAACAGGAATTTAACATCATCCAGGAACGACGGTTTCTTTCCTTCTATTTTATGCCCGATAAACTGCCCCACCCACGATAGCACAAAGATAGCCAGGCACGATTGCCACAGCAATGGCCCACCGGTGGTATGCCATTGCTCCAATAAGGTGATTACATAACAAAAGGCCATGATGATCAACAACATAAAATACGACAGGATAGGCGACAGCTTATAATAGTAGAATACAGCGAACGCGATGAGGAACGACGCCCAGTTAAACATACCGTTATATGTCCCCAAAAACTTAATATAAGGGAACGGGATAGCCCAAACCAATCCTACCAAACTAAACACAATCAATGGGACGCAGATCCAATGGATCAACTCGTTAGTTGGGTTTTGGTGGCTTTCGGCGTATTTATCAAAGTAAATATCTACCTGTTTTTTATCGGGGCCGGCTATTGGTTGTTTCTTCACGGTGCTGATTAATATTGATGTGACAAATATAACAAACTTGTTATTGTTGAGGCACTAATCAATCGCACTGAAGCGGAGTCGCATGGTATAGTTCGCTATTGCTTTGTACCTACCCATGGCAGGTTTAGCACCGGGCGCCAAGCTAAGCCGGTTGAATAGCATAATGCTTCATGACTTTCTTCACCATATCATCATCCTAAATCCCTAAATTTACGGCATGTCACATGATCACGCGCACGGCCATGGCCACCACCATCACGATCACGCCCCCAAGCTGGATCATTTAGATGCCGCCTTTATATGGGGTATTATTTTAAACTCGGCTTTTGTTATTATAGAAGCGATAATGGGTTTTGTGAGCCATTCGCTATCGCTATTAACCGATGCGGGCCATAACCTAAGCGATGTAGCCAGCCTGGCCCTGGCGCTGCTGGCCTTTAAACTGGCCAAGGTAAAAGCCAATAAGCAATATACTTACGGGTATAAACGATCTACCATTATCGTATCCTTTTTTAACGCGCTG
The DNA here is from genome assembly GCA_040389105.1 of Bacteroidota bacterium. Taxonomy (GTDB): domain Bacteria; phylum Bacteroidota; class Bacteroidia; order Sphingobacteriales; family Sphingobacteriaceae; genus Mucilaginibacter. The sequence continues at coordinate 2,130 of JAZKAO010000038.1, read as the reverse complement.
ATACTATTTGTAGCGGTAGGCTTTATTGCTTACGAGGCTATTGTACGTTTCCTGCACCCCGAAGTAATTGCCGGCGGCACCATTGCCTGGGTAGCCTTTATTGGCATTGGCATTAACGGCTTTACGGCCTGGCTTTTCCTTAAAGATAAAGACAAAGACCTGAACGTAAAAGGCGCTTACCTGCACATGGCAGTTGATGCCGTTGTATCGTTGGGCGTGGTGATATCGGGCATTATCATCTACTTTACCAAATGGTACTGGGTAGATAGCGCTGTGAGCTTGATCATTGTTGTAGTTATCATAGGCGGTACCTGGGGATTGTTAAAAAATAGCCTGCGCCTGGAGATGGACGGCGTCCCCGCCGAAATTGAAGTAGAAAAAATAAAAGCCGAACTGCTAAAAGCCAAAGGCGTGGTTGATGTACACCACATGCACGTATGGGCCCTCAGCACTACAGAAACTGCGCTTACGGCGCATATTGTAGTCAACCAATCGGAGTTAGGCACTTTCGATAAAATCAAGCACGATTTGCGCCACCGGCTACAGCACATGGAAATTACGCATTGCACCTTTGAGCCCGAACTGGTTACGGAGCAATGCGAGCAGGTGGAGTGCTGAAGCCCCCGGCTCCCTAAAGGGGGAGCAAATGTGCAGATGAGAAAATGTGCAGATATGCAAATGATAAAAGGCGCTTCGGTTTTACCGAAGCGCCTTTTGCTTTTAATTTTGCTCCCCCTTTAGGGGGCCGGTGGGGTACTTATTTAGCCGGGCTTTTTTTAGCGGCAGGTTTCTTTTTAGCGGTAGTTTTTTCTTCTACGTTATCGGCAACTGCTTCTTCAACCACAACAGGGGTTTCTTGAACAGCGGCAGGTGCAGCAGCCGGATCAGCTTCGCTAAACAGGGGCATATCTTTTAATATCGCAAACCAGTTAACGATCTTCTTCATGTCTGACGCGTAAACCTTTTCCTCGTCGTGGCCGGGGGCTACTTCGCGGAAGAAATTGCGCAGTTTAGCACCGTCGGCTTTGGCATCGGGTACGCTGGCGGCAGTTTTCATACGGTCAAAAACATCCTTCAGGCGGATATCTTCGTTATCGCCAAAAATGGTGATTTCATCTAACGATGCCAGTTTAGCGGTCGAAATATTGGCTACCAGTTTGGTGCGTTTCTCGTCCAGGCTTTCCAATACAAAGCCTGTTTTATTTTGCGTTAGCGCTTTCCACAAACCGGGTTTGCCCGACACTGCTACTATTCCCTGTAAATTCATGTGTTATGTTTACGTAAATAAGCGTAACGCAATTAACCTTGTGGCTATTGTGTTACGCCTATAAAGTTTTAGTCAATTACTTCAATACCTAATATTTTATCACCCTGGCGGATATCGTCAACTATGTCAACGTTCTCAACCACTTTACCAAAGCAGGTATGGTTCCTGTCCAGGTGGGCAGTGTTGTTACGGCTATGGCAGATAAAAAACTGCGACCCACCAGTGTTACGGCCGGCATGTGCCATAGAAAGTACGCCACGATCGTGATATTGGTTCTCGCCGGTCAGTTCACAATCAATAGTGTAACCTGGTCCGCCCGAACCTGCTTTGTAGGCAGTAGCAGGGTCCTTTGAGAAAGGGCAACCTACCTGTACCATAAAATCATTTATCACACGGTGAAAGGTAACACCATCGTAAAAACCTTCTTTGGCTAATTTTTTAAAGTTGGCAACTGCCTTTGGCGCGTCGTTTTCGTAAAACTCAACGGTCATGTCGCCTTTAGCGGTCTTAATTATTGCTTTGCTCATTTTATCAATTTTAAGAGGGGGCAAAGTTAATAATTTTTAGTGATTGGCGATTAGTTGATTAGAGATTAGGTTGTAAGGTGAATATCATAATACCAAATGCCCTGTAAGGGCTACCTGTTTGTAGCCTAAGCCAACACCACGATAATGTGCCGCAGGCGAAGAGAGGGTGGTCCAGCGAAGCGTAGGCCGGGTGAGTTTACAGGCAGCAGAGACCTAACGCTTCGCCCTGCTTGCGCTTCTACTCACCCCCGACATCGTTTCACTTGTCGGCCCTCTCTTCGCTGCGCGGAAAGATTCTGTGTTAAGTATCAAATATTTTTTAATTTTGTTGTCTTA
>JAZKAO010000037.1:0-43908 GCA_040389105.1 Bacteroidota bacterium | reverse complement strand
GACCAATGACCAATGACCAATGACCAATGACCAATGACCAATGACCAATGACTTATCGTATCACCGTCACACTCCCCGAATACGTTTTGCCGTGTGTGTTAATCATATAATAATAAGTACCGGTGGCCACGTTTTGCCCGCGCGAGGTGCCGCCCCAGGCGGCGGGGTATCCAACGGAATTATATATTACATTACCATAGCGGTTAAATATTTGCACGGTACACTGGCTGTCAAAACCAAGGTTGACAATATTCCATGTATCGTTAATGCCGTCGCCGTTAGGGGTAAAGGTATTGGGGATGGTGAGGGTTGTAAAATCATCGTCGATTAAGGTAACCGCTACTGTGTTTTGCGGGAACAGGGTAACCGGTTTCGACTGGTAATCCAGCGCGGTAAAGTTAATGGTACGCTTATCGTTAGGGTTAAGCAGTTGATCATCTAAAATAAAAACGGGCAGGGTGATCTTGCTTTGGCCCTTTGGTAAAATAACGGTCCCGGTTTTATCTGCTATCCGGTTCTCGTTGTCTATATCAATACCACTCCAGGTGTAGTTAATGCTGATGTCGTTATTAAAGGTGCTGCCACCGTTCACTTCTACGGTAATGCCGGCAGTATTGCCCTCGCGGATAGTTAGCGATGTAGGGGAGATCTTCAGCCCCACCAGTTCGGCATCGTTATCAATGGCGGTAATGTGCATGGCATCAATAATAACGCCTTTCCACCTAAACAGGAATGGCCCGGTATGCAGGTCATCGGCTAAGGGTGTCATGGTAATGGGCTGGTCAGGGCGAATCACATTATCGTCGGGGTAGCTAAGTGTCAAACTGGTGTAGTCTGCCATGTTTTCGTCCAGCACAATAGCATTACTGGTAGAACCGATAAAGCTGATGCGCTGCGCCTCGGTAACAGTGATGTTGAGCGGAGTTGATAGCTTAAGTTTTTTTGAAGGATCGGGCGATGGCTGGTAGAGCCGGAATGTATAGGTATTATTACTACTTTCGTTTAAAATATCGTCGTCGGGGGTTATTTCAATAATGCGCTTCTCTACCGTATTGTCTCCATCTATTAGCCTAATCATCACTTTGTTATCATCCGAAGTAAAGGTGCCAAATGTGGTGATTACCGGCGGTTTTAATACGCCCGATACAAATTCATCCCCTTCAATAATACCATCGGCAAATGCGTTGATATTAAGCGTGACAGAGTTTTGCCCTGCAGGTATTACAATTGCGCTTAATAAAGAGGTATAATCGGCGGTAGGGGTAGCCTGGTAAGTGTTATTATCAGGGGCAAAAGTAAATTCAAGCGGTTCGGTTAATGTGATCCCCGGCGGCAAGGCAACTTTAATATTTCCCTGGCTGCCTTCCGTTATTTCGGGCGTATAAATAATAGTGAATTTGCGGTTGGCCACGGTATTATCGTCGTCGGCTATGGCAAAGGTTAATTGGGTGGTTGGGTCCAGCTTATAACCGTTAAGCGTTGGGCCGGCCGTCAGTTTAATAGTATTAAACTCGGTGCCCTCAATAATTTGATCATCAAGAATAGTGATGGTTAAATCGGCTTCGGTATCGCCTTTTTTAAAGGTAACGGTGGTGGGCATGGTGTAGTCGCCGTTATTGTTTTGCGGGTTTAGCATTTGGGTACTGATTACAATATCCTCGGCAGCGGGGCATTCGGGCGGCAATTTAAATTTGATATAAATGTACGGACTGGCACTGCCCTCGGTAGCGCTATTGCCGGCATTTAAAATAGTGGCCGCAATTTTAAGGCAATCATCGGGGTCGTGATGGTTAAGGGCTGCAGCGGGTTTTATCGTAAGGCCATGGCTATCATAGCGCGCAAAGCTGTACAGGGATATAACTGCCAGTAATAAAACAATCCGTGTAAACTTTAGCATAGATAAAAGATAGCACTAAGATATCGATTATCCCTTAATACCCCGGTTAAAGCACCATCAATTTTTTGTAAGTATTAAAATTTAGCTACATTTAAACATCGCATGCAAAACAAAAACAACCCCAAAACCATCACCGCCTGGGCTATGTTCGATTGGGCAAACTCGGCTTATAACCTGGTTATCACATCTACCATATTCCCGGCCTATTACGTAGCCATAACGGCAAACCCCAAAAACGGCGACCATGTCATGTTCTTCGGCCATAGCTTTGTGAATACCGCGTTGACCGATTATGCGCTGGCTGCCGCTTACCTGATTATGGTGCTGCTGCTGCCCATCCTATCGTCCATTGCCGATTACCGGGGTAATAAAAAGATCTTCATGCAGTTTTTTACCATTATTGGGGCGCTGTCATGTTGTAGCCTTTATTTTTTCACTAAGGACACATTAGAGATGGGCATTATCGCCTTTGTGCTGGCGGCTGTTGGCTACAGCGGTGGCTTTGTGTTTTATAACTCGTACCTGCCCGAAATTGCCACCGTTGATATGCAGGATAAAGTAAGCGCCAAAGGATTTACTTATGGCTATATAGGCAGCGTATTGCTGCAGTTGATTTGCTTTTTATTTGTGTTGAAGCCCGAATGGTTCCATATTAAGGATGCCAGTTTCCCGGCGCGCTTGTCGTTTTTACTGGTAGGCCTGTGGTGGATTAGCTTCGCGCTGATCCCTTTTACCGTTTTACCCAAGGGCAGCCCCAATGCCGAGCCTAATGAGCATAGTATTATTAAGGGCGGTTTTATTGAATTGGGTAAAGTATGGCAAAAGGTTAAAAGTATGCCTTTGCTCAAACGTTTCCTGCCGGCTTTCTTTTTTTACAGTATGGGTTTGCAAACTGTTATGCTGGTAGCTACCGGTTTTGCGGCTAAAGTGCTGCACATGGGTACGGCATCGTTAATTTCTATTATTTTAATTATTCAATTAGTGGCCATTGCAGGCGCTAACTTAATGTCGCGGTTATCGGGTAAATATGGTAACGTGCGTATACTGATAGCTACCGTTATTTTATGGATAGGCGTTTGCGTAGCGGCCTATTATACCACAACCGATACCCAGTTTTATATTGTTGCCGTAATAGTTGGCCTGGTAATGGGAGGCATACAATCCATGTCGCGGTCTACCTATTCCAAATACCTGCCTGCTGATACGCCCGATACAGCCTCATTTTTTAGTTTTTACGATGTGACCGAAAAGCTGGCTATTGTAGGCGGCGTATTCAGTTTTGGTTTTATCGAAGAATTAACGGGCAGCCCCCGTAATTCGGTACTGGTATTGGGCGTATTTTTTATTGTTGGGTTGATATTATTATTTTCTTTGCTTAAAGCTGAAAAAAACACCGTTAAAAATTCGGAATTTAGCGGCGTGTAATTTATTGTATTTTAATGAAGGTAGAATTATTTATCCCATGTTTCATGGATCAGCTATATCCCCAAACGGCCATGAATACAGTAAAACTACTGGAAAAAGCAGGCTGCGTTGTCGATTACAACCCCGCGCAAACCTGCTGCGGCCAGCCAGCCTTTAATGCCGGTTTTTGGGACGATGCCAAGGCCGTAGGCAATAAGTTTTTGGATGATTTTACAGCAGAGGGCGTTATTGTATCGCCATCAGCATCGTGCACGGGCATGGTGCGTAATTACTATACCGATCTGTTTACCAATACTACCAAGCACAATAAGTGCCGCACTATACAAGCCAATATTTTTGAACTGTCGGAGTTTTTGGTGAACGTGCTGGAATTTGATTATTTCGGCGCCGAACTGGAGGGTCGTGCCGTTTACCACGATAGCTGCAGCGGCCTGCGTGAATGTAAAATTAAGGACGAACCCCGTAAACTGCTGGAAAAAGTACACGGGTTGGAACTGGTCCCTTTAAAGGATAATACCACCTGCTGCGGTTTTGGCGGTACCTTTGCCGTTAAGTTTGATGGTATATCCAGCGCTATGGCCCAGCAAAAGGTTGATTACGCCCTGGAAGCCGGTGCCGAATATATGATCTCTACCGATTCATCGTGCCTGCTGCACTTGCAGGCTTATATTGATAAGCAAGGCCTGCCCCTTAAAACTATGCACCTGGCCGATGTTTTGGCCCATGGTTGGGGCAATATATAATTGGGATGTTCGATTTCGAATTTTAAAATTCTTGGGTAAATATCCTTTGCAGCTTACTTAAAATACAATTCAAATACTAAATACACCACAACTAAAGCCGTCCCGGCCCAGGTCCACAGCGGGGTTTTTGCCAGTGGTTTTACTTTTTCAAAGCTTCGTTTTAACGATTCGGACATCACTTTTTCTCTTAAAACCTGCCTGCAATGGTTGCATTGCGAAAATCCTTTTTTTCCGGCAGGAAAAAGCGGCAAATAAAAAATGTGAGCGTATTTCTGGAAGATATGCATATCAGTTGTATTACTGGTTTGGCAATTAGCGCATTGATCACTAACGGGCTCAACCAGCGATTTGGTAGACTTAATACCGAATAAAAACATTTATTATAATTTAGGACGGTTTGATTGGGGTGGGTTAAATGTATGAAACTGGTTAAGGTTTCCAAAAAAGATTTTTTAAACCTTACTTACTGGTATGTTTTGGCCTGTGACTGGAATTGGTGAATTAGTTTGTGCTGAATTTTGCTTTGCAAAATTCAGCACAAAAAAACAAACTCTGGCTTCAGTCTGTGACTGAAGCCTACAGATGAATGAAGTTTAAAACTTCATTAAAAATCCGTACTTTTGTAGCCGATTAAAGATCACTCCCGTAAGTGATTGACTATTAATAAATTTTTTGAACAAAAAATCATAGTTGTAGATGATTAACATTACACTTCCCGATGGTTCCGTTCGTCAGTACGACAAGGGGATCACTTCAGCGCAGATCGCGCTATCCATTTCCGAGGGCTTAGCCCGTAACGTTTTAGCTGCCGAGGTTGATGGCCAGGTGTGGGATTCTACCCGCCCCATCGAGCAGGACGCGCATGTAAAACTGCTTACCTGGAACGACGCGCAGGGTAAATCAACCTTTTGGCATTCATCGGCCCACTTACTGGCCGAGGCTTTAGAGGCACTGTACCCCGGCACAAAATTTGGCATTGGCCCGGCTATTGAAACCGGTTTTTATTACGATGTTGATTTTGGCGACCGCGAGTTCTCGTCCGACGATTTTAAACAGATCGAAGATAAGGTGATGGAACTGGCTAAAACCAAAGCCGAGTACATCCGCAAGCCGGTAAGCAAAGCCGACGCGATTGCCTACTTTACCGAAAAAGGCGACGAGTACAAGCTGGACCTGCTAAAGGACCTGCCCGACGGCGCTATTACATTTTATACCCAAGGCGAGTTTACCGATTTATGCCGCGGCCCGCATATCCCTAACACCGGTTTTATTAAAGCTGTAAAGCTGATGAACACTGCCGGCGCTTACTGGCGTGGCGATGAAACCCGTAAGCAGTTAACCCGTATTTACGGCGTTACCTTCCCTAAGCAAAGCGAATTAACCGACTACCTGCACCTGATAGAAGAAGCTAAAAAACGCGATCACCGTAAATTGGGTAAAGAGCTGGAGTTGTTCGCCTTCTCTGAGAAAGTGGGCGCTGGCTTGCCGCTATGGTTACCAAAAGGTACCGCCCTGCGCGAGCGTTTAGTTAACTTTTTACAAAAAGCACAAGTAAAATCGGGTTACGAACAGGTAATTACCCCCCATATTGGGCATAAAAACCTGTATGTAACTTCGGGCCACTATGAGAAATATGGTAAGGATAGTTTCCAGCCGATAAAAACCCCGCAGGAGGGCGAAGAGTTCTTTTTAAAACCAATGAACTGCCCGCACCATTGCGAGATATATAAAACTAAACCACGCAGCTACAAGGATCTGCCCGTTCGTTTAGCCGAGTTTGGTACCGTTTACCGTTACGAGCAAAGCGGCGAGTTGCATGGCTTAACCCGTGTACGCGGCTTTACACAGGATGACGCGCACTTATTTTGCCGCCCCGACCAGGTAAAGGAAGAATTTAAAAAGGTAATAGACCTGGTACTGTATGTATTTAAAGCCTTAGGTTTTGATACCTACACCGCGCAGATCTCGCTTCGCGACCCGGAAAACAAGGCCAAGTACATTGGTACTGATGAAAACTGGGCTTTAGCCGAGTCGGCTATTATTGAGGCTGCTGCCGAAAAGGGTTTAAACACGGTTGTAGAGTTAGGCGAGGCCGCGTTTTATGGCCCCAAGCTTGATTTTATGGTGAAAGATGCCCTGGGCCGCAAATGGCAATTAGGCACCATACAGGTAGATTATAACCTGCCCGAACGCTTTGAGTTGGAATATACCGGCAGCGATAATCAAAAGCACCGCCCGGTAATGATCCACCGTGCGCCGTTTGGCTCGTTAGAACGCTTTGTGGCTGTGTTGATTGAGCATTGCGCGGGTAACTTCCCGTTATGGTTATCGCCCGAGCAATTTATTATTTTGCCTATCTCGGAAAAATATGAAGAATATGCAAAAAAACTTTCAGATGAACTAAAAGATTCCGATATTTGCGGGCTTATTGATTTCAGGGACGAGAAAATAGGAAGAAAAATACGCGACGCTGAAGTTAAAAAAACACCGTACATGCTGATAGTAGGCGAAAAAGAGGCGACCGAAGGGATGGTTTCTGTACGCAGGCATGGACAAGGTGACTTAGGTAGTATGACTATTGACGAACTGAAACAACAAATAATTAAAGAAATAACAGTATAACTTGGCATTAAACAAACCATTTAACAGAGGTCCGAGGCTTCCCTTTAAAAAGAAGGAAGCTGAACATAATATTAATCAGTACATCAGGGCACAGGAAGTGCGCCTGGTAGGTGATAACGTTGAATCTGCAGTATATTCCCTGCGGGATGCACTGGCATTAGCACAGGAGCAGGAATTGGATCTGGTTGAAATATCTCCAAACGCGGTTCCGCCTGTTTGTAAAATTGTAGACTATAATAAGTTTATATACGAGCAGAAGAAAAAGCTAAAAGAGATTAAAAGTAACGCCAAGCAAACGGTTATTAAGGAGATCCGTTTCGGTCCGAACACCGATGACCACGATTTTGACTTTAAGCTGAAACACGCCACAAAGTTTTTAGAATCGGGCGAAAAGGTGAGGGCTTACGTACACTTTAAAGGCCGTGCCATTGTGTATAAGGAGCAGGGCGAAATATTATTGCTGCGCTTTGCACAGGCTTTAGAAGATGTGGGCAAGGTAGAGCAATTACCAAAACTGGAAGGAAAGCGGATGTTTTTAACCGTGGCCCCTAAGGCAGCTAAAAAATAAGATAATTAACAGGTACGTGTGCAAATAGGGCATAGGTGCAAATGATAAAAACAAAACGCATAGGTTAATGCGTCTGACAAAAACAAAAAGAGAGTTATGCCAAAAATGAAAACCAATTCCAGTGCAAAAAAGCGTTTTAAGCTTACTGGAACCGGTAAAATCGCAAGGAAAAACGCATACAAAAGCCACATCTTAACCAAGATGTCGACTAAACGTAAGCGCAACCTTACTCACACCAGCTTAGTTTCTAAGGGTGATATGGGTAACGTTAAACTTATGCTTTGTATCGGAAAGTAATTAATTAATTTTTTAACCAGGTAATCGAGTTCGACAAGTTCTGTTAAAGCAGACACTCACTACCAAAACACAACAACATGCCACGTTCAGTAAACGCAGTAGCGTCCAGAAGAAGACGTAAAAAGATCATGAACCTCGCCAAGGGGTATTATGGCTCGCGCAGTAAGGTTTATACTGTAGCAAAAAACACAGTAGAAAAAGGTTTGCAGTATGCATACCGTGACCGTAAGACCAAGAAAAGAGAATTCCGCGCTTTGTGGATCCAGCGTATCAATGCCGGCGCACGCCAGTATGGTATTTCTTACTCGGTATTTATGGGTAAGTTAAACGCAAAATCTATCGGTTTAAACCGTAAAGTATTAGCCGATTTAGCTATGAACAATCCCGATGCTTTTAAAGCAGTTGTGGATGCTGTGAAATAAGCTAAGCGCTACATAACATTAAAAAGGCTCCAGGTTTACCGGGAGCCTTTTTTGTTTATAAAGCAGTGCATGTAACTACTATGGTTTACCGGGATTGATTGATATTCTTTTAGTAGATTCGTTAGTGGTATAGATAAGTTACGAGTACCTCTCCCTTAACCCAACGCTGCATATTCGCGGCAGTAGGGAGCAAAAAAGATAAGATATCCGTGGACGACGAAAAGAAAAACATGATCTGTTAGGACAAAAGAAAGATGAAAAGTAAAGTATTGATAATTCTTATGTTTATTTGCCAATATGCTGTTGGTCAAAAAACTATAAAATTTAGTTATTTAGTTAATGGATACTCAATTGCTGATAAGAAAAAACCTTTCATCGGTATGGACTTAGAATTTTCTACCATTAGAAAATATAGCCACGATAACGAATTCAAAGAATCGCGTTTATTCACGGGTAGTAACGATGATTATATTTTTTACAAAATAATTAATCAAGTTTGGTATTATCGAAGGAATGGAAAATGGGTCTTGTTTTATGATTATAAAAACAAAAAAGGAGGTGTAATAGAACTCTTTAAGAAAACGTACGTAATTCTATTTAAGAAACAAATAAAGATACAAAATCAAAGACTGCACATAATATCATTAAAAGTTGGAAATGGCTTGTCCAATCACAATCCGGAATATTTTTTCAATCCAGTAGACGGGGTAGTATTGATACGAACCCCATCAGGAATATTGTTGGATAGAAAGGATTATTTAAAAAAACCTCTCTCTTATACTGAAAGTACGAAATTTTAATCGAATAATTCCCTACCCGGCCAAACTTGCAGCTTGGTTGCACAATATTTTAACAGCCCGGCTTGAATGGGTAATTTTACCCCACTCCGCAATGACGATGTGGTGAAAAGACTTACGAAGTTTTTAAAACTTCGTAAGTCTGGCTGATTGTCATTGCGAGGAGCCGCGGGGACTGTGTGTTGGGGGCGACGCGGCAATCTCATAGGCACGTCCACATTACTTGTCCTTTGTTATTGCCACGCTATCGCTCGCAATGACAAGGGGTTTTAACCTAAATATCAATTCTCATCCGGGCTTGCAGCGGCAGGCCTTTTATTGGTCATTTCAATTTCGCGGGTCATTTCAACAATATCCACTGGTTGCGAGAAATCGCCCAGCAGCCATTTGCAAAAATAATCGCCCTTTTGCCAAAAGAAGTATTCGGTCATATCGCCGTAAGCGTGGCGCTGGCCGGGTAGTAACACCAAATCAAAGCGCTTGTTGGCCTTAATCAGCGCGTTAACTACACGGATAGTGTTTGATGGGCTTACGTTATTGTCAATATCCCCGGTAGAGAGCATCAGGTGGCCTTTCAGGTTTTTGGCCAGGTCCTGGTTTTTATCAATGGTATAAGTAAAGGTAGTATCGCCCTTGGCAGTAATGATTTCCTTTACGCCATGGTGTTTCTCGCTCCACCAGCGGTTATAAATGCTGTTATCGTGGTTGCCCGATTCGGATACTGCGGCCTTATAAAAGTCGGGATAAACCAATAGCGCAGCGGTCGACATAAAGCCACCGCCCGAGTGGCCGGTAATGCCCACGCGGGTAATATCAATAAAGGGATACTTATCCGCCAGTTGTTCTACCGCCGATTTTTTATCGGCCAAACCATAATCGCGCAAGTTGCCGTAGCCGTAGTTATGGTACCATTTAGATCGTTCGGGGTTACCGCCACGGTTACCTACCGATATCACAATGAACCCAAACTGCGCCAGCCTATCGGTATAATCCATACTGCGGCTAAAGGCGGTGTTTACGGCCTCTGTTTGCGGACCGGGGTATACGTATTCAATTATCGGATATTTTTTGGCAGGGTCAAAATCGTAAGGCTTGTACATTACACCGTATAAATCGGTAATGCCGTCATCGGCCTTTATTTTAAACGGCTCGGGGAATTTATACCCGGCCGATATCAGGTGGCTAAGGTCGGCAGTTTCCAGCTCCATAATTTTGTTGCCCGAGTTATCGTACAAGGTTGATTTTGGCGCTGCGTTAACCCGGCTGTAATTGCCCACAAAAAACTTGGTATCATCGCTCATACTGGCGGTATTGGTGAAGTTACCGCTGTTTAACAGCTTCAAGCCGCTACCATCAAAGTGGATGCTGTATAGGTGGGTATAATAGGGGTTCTCGTTAGCTTCGCGGCCAACGGCGGTGAAATATAGGGTGCGGCTTTTCTCGTCTACATTCACCATATCATCGCAATGGAAGGATCCATTGGTGATCTGGTTCTTCAGATTGCCATCGCCATCGAAAAGGTAAAAATGCGCCCAACCATCGCGCTCCGACCAATGGATCAGCTCCTTGCCGCCGTTCACCAGCCATGGGCGTGCAATCTCCACGTAAGTGTTCATCCGTTCCTGTATCAGCATCTTCACATCGCCGGTTTTAATATTTACACTACACACGTCAATCTTTTTCAAATCGCGACCGGTGCGATAAAAATAGAATTTCTCGTTATCGCCCAACCATAGTGACGGCCTAAACTCGTCGTCGCGCGATTTTTGCAATACCGGTGCCGACCACATCGAAACATCCTGATCCTTAAACGATGCTGCCGCTAATTTTTTATAGGTTTTAGCTTCAAAATCAAACAATAGCATTTCATCTATCGGGGCTTCCTTTTCACCCGGCATTTGGTATTTATAGGTCTCCAGGGTAGGGCGCGGTTCGGCAATGCTGTTAATCACCCAAAGGTCTTTTACTTTGCTCTGGTCGGTACGGTTCATGGCAAAATGCTTTGAATCGGGCGACCATAATACTCGCGTTGGTTTACGCTTTTTGGCGTTCTTCTCGCGTTCTACATTGGTTTCGTTCCCATCCGAATCACCGTACGAGTAATTCTCTATACCGTCCTTGGTTAGCTGGTGTTCTACCACCGTGCTGTCGTCTTCGTTTTTCAAGGCTTTTTTGTAGTTGGCCTTATCCATCCAATACAAATTATATTTACGGGCAAAAATAATGGCCGAACTATCGGGCGCTATAGATGCCCAGGCCGGTTTGGGTTTCACCTTTTCGTAATTCTTCAGTTCGGCTACCTTTTCGCTTTGCAAATCGTACAAAAAGTAAAATGTTTTCTTCTCCAGCGAGTCGGCCGCTTTTTTATCCTTGCGGTCTTTTTTTACCTGGTCAACGGTGCTTTTTAGTTCAAACTGTATGCTTTTTTCGTCTTTGGTAAACTTCAGGTTTTCAATAGGCAAGTGCTGCGCGTCAAAAGGGTCCTTAATGATCAGGGTGATGGCTGCGGCCAGCTTATCGTTATCAAACATTAGCTTTTTGGTTTTAAAAGCCGGATCGACAATGTACCATTTACGGCCCTCGCCGCTTTCGTAAGCATACCAAAAACGATTGGAAAGCTTCAGCCAATGCGGATCGACCGCCGTGCTGAATACCATTTTACTGATCTTTTTTGGCGAAAAACGCGCTGCCAGCAAGTAGTTGCCCTTAGTGGGTGCAGGCGTTGCATTAGTTGCAGGATTTGCGTTTTGTGCCTTTGTCCCCAAAGCGCAAAACGACGCAAGTAATAAAAAGTAAAGTTTCTTCATTGTGATATATTAAAGAGGTAAGGTAGAGAAAAATGTGCAAATGTGGAAGATGTGCGTATGTGCAAATGTGTGGATGTGCAGATGGGGAGGATATGCTGATATGCAAATGTGCGTATGTGTAAATGAAGGGTGTAATGCGGATTGTCCATTGTAATCAAGATTAGATTGAAAGGCCGGTAGCTCAAAAAATCTTTCGGATTTCCGGCCTTTCCGACTTGCGGACTAAAACCTATCTTTGCAACGCACCAATGACCAATGACTGATGACCAATGACCACAAAATAGCCCCATCTATATTAGCTGCCGACTTTGCTAACCTGCAACGCGATATTGAAATGATTAATAGCAGCGAGGCCGACTGGATACATGTGGATATTATGGATGGCTTGTTTGTACCCAATATTTCATTTGGTTTCCCGGTGATAAAGGCGGTTAAACAACATGCCCTAAAGCCGTTGGATGTGCATTTGATGATAACCGACCCCGACCGTTATCTGCAAGCGTTTAAGGATGCCGGTGCCGACAATATCACCGTGCATTACGAGGCCTGCAAGCACCTGCACCGCACCATACATGCCATTAAAGATTTGGGTTGCAAGGCAGGGGTAGCGCTAAACCCGCATACACCTGTGGCTTTGCTGGACGATATTATTGCTGATGTGGATTTAGTACTGATTATGTCGGTTAACCCCGGTTTTGGCGGGCAGAGCTTTATTGATAACACCTACAAAAAGATAAGAGAACTGCGTAACCTGGCCGATGGACGTAACCCTAATTTATTAATAGAAATAGATGGTGGCGTAACCCAGCAAAACGCCGCGGCATTACTGGCTGCAGGTGCCAATGTGTTGGTAGCCGGTAACTTTGTATTTTCGGCAAAGGATCAATTAGCTACTATTGCCGCTCTGAAAGATATCAGCTAAAATTAGCCTTTATACTTTATGCCCGCTAATTGATTTGGCTTCAGATAGATTTCATCCTTCCCGAAGTCCAGGATCATATTAAAACGCTTTAATAAATCGTTACCCACGTAGTTGATAGAGAAACCCGTAGGGTTTTTATTGCTTAAAACAACTGCCGGTACATTATTCAGCCCGAAAGTGTTGATCTTAAAGGATGGCGTAAGCACTGTTTTAATTTCATATTCTACACCCCGCGGATCGCGCAGTATTGATGTGTGGAGCAACTTTAAGTCCTTAACAAAACTTTGTTTTGCCGACCAGGCGCTATCCAAAATCAAGGCCAGGGGTGATCCTGTATCCATTAAAAAATTACCGCTGTAGGCTTTATTCCCAACCTCAAACGCGCCCTTAACACAAACATAGGAGTTGATAAAGTTTAGTTTGGATTTTACATAGCCTTTCAGCTCTTTGGGTAGGGTGGAGTGGATAATGATGAGGTTGCGGTCGTAATCAAGTTCAACTTGTTTGCCCTCAAATAAATTCCAGCCAAAGCGGCCGTCCATTTCCTCGGCGCTTATCCCGGTAGGCATTACCTCGGGCTTATCCCAAATTAGGTTACCCATTTGTAATTTAAATACCTTAGCCAGTCGGTTATAATTAGGCGCAACTTTACCGGCCAGCGCATCGGGTTGGTTAGCCAGGAGTTTGGTCTTTTTTAAGATCGCATCCCGCGTTAAATGAAAATCAAAAGAACCTACATCAAAATGCAGATTTAAGGTATCGGTATTGTTAATAACCGCTCGCACCTTAATGGCGCTATTATCAGTTAAGGTAAAAGGGATAGTATCGTGAGTAATTACTTTGCTTTTTACCATCATTTCGGGAGAGATAGCGCTTACCACCTGCGTATAGCAGGAATCTTTACCGTTTAGCAATATCACAAAATCGTACTTAGTCCCCGGTTTCACCTTTACCCTGATGGAATCGATATCGGTATGGAAGGTAACATATTTGGTTTTCCGCGTTCTGTCGGCTATAAAAACATCCGGCCTTGCCGATGGCGTTAGCGTCCAGTTGTTCCGTTCTAAATTACCATCATCGTTAATAGTTGCCCTTTTTGATGTGGCCCTAATAACCGGCAGTTTGGTTTGCGCGGAAATGCTTTGAACTGATAAAATGCATAGCAACAGGTATAGGTATTTCATTTTTATAATTTTAACTAATCACTAATTAACTGATCTCTGACTCACCACTTCTTAAAGATAACAAAAACAGCCAGCACAATCAGCCCGAAGCCTACAAAATGGTTCCAGCCGAATTTTTCTGTTTTGAAGAAAATAACACTGAAGATCATAAAAACGGTGAGTGTAATAGCCTCCTGTATGGTTTTTAACTGAACAAGCGTAAATGGGCCGCCATCGCCTTTAAAGCCTGCCCGGTTAGCCGGCACCTGGAACACATATTCAAAAAACGCCAGCCCCCAACTGATCATAATAATGGAGATCAATCCCAGGCTTTTCCCCCACGTATAATCCTTAAATTTAAGGTGCCCGTACCAGGCAAAGGTCATAAAGGTGTTGGAGATAATAAGGAAAATGATGGTTTTAAGTCCGCGCATAAATACAATAATGCTGATTGTTTAACATTGTTTTTATAATTTCCCGTTTAGTGGGGTAAAGTTATTACTCCAACCGTTTCTTGGCTACTTCTTCTGTATAGCGCTCCAGCAAAGCCGGCTTTGGGTAGGTCAGCAAATAAATGCCTGTGCCTTTTTCTACCGCGTAGGGGGCTTCAATTTCGCCCAACTTACGGATGGATCCCACCATTGGCGTTAAACCCGGTATATCCGAGTGGAAGTGGTTATCTACATATATCATATATTTAAAACGCAGGCTGTCGGGTGCCCATAAGGCAAAGCTGCTGTTTAGGCTTATTACATCGGGCATATTATATTGCTTAGCATATTGGTGCAGCGCCCCGGCTTCGCCATAATTACTGCCGAATATGATGGTCTGTTTTTGCTGCTCGGGGGTGAGCTGGTGATAAGCATGGGCTACCTTTTTAGCCATTTCGTCCCAGCCGAACATATCACCGTAATCTTGCGTAGTGGGGTGCATTTTATGATCTTCCCAGGTAACCGCGAAATCGAAAAAGTGCAGATGGCCTACAACCCTGAACCATGCCAGGGTTTGGTTAATAGGTAATACCGGCAATAGCAACGGAAACAGCAGGATATTAGGCGCTGCAAATAATACAATAGCAGCTGTACGAAAGGCAGGCCTCCACGATTTTAGCAACCGCTCGAAAGCGAAGCCGCCCGCAGCAAACAGCATAGGGTAGGCACTAAACAGGTAATAGTGCTTACCATGCATCAATACTAAAAACAAAAAGATGAACACATAGGCATAAGCCAAAAACTGGAACTTGCGCAGGCGGAAACTAAACAGCAGGAAGCAAAAGCCGGCCAGCCATACAAATACAGCAATACCGTTTACCAGGAATTGCTGCACAATAAAATCAGATGGGTGGTTGTATTGTAATTGCTCGGCCTTAAGCGTACGCATGTGGGTAATAAATGGCAGATGGTGTACAAATTGCCAAATAGCATTGGGCAAAAATATCAATGTGGCTATTACAATGGCGATGATTATGTGCCTGTTGAACAATATGCGGCGCTGCTTGCTGATGAGGATGCCCAGTATTAAGGCGAAGGTAAAAAAGGCCATGGTATACTTAGTCAACATGCCAAAACCTACCGCGGCACCCAGCCAATACAAGTATTTTACCTGTTGGGTATTGATGTATTTAATCAAGAGCCAAACGGCCAGTACCCACCAAAATTGATCGAACACTACGGGCTGGAACAAATAACCGCTGGCCACAAAGGCCGGGGCAAATATCAGGGTAACGCAAGCTAAGGTAATGGCAAACTTACGGCCGCCCATCTCCAATGTAATTTGCCCGGTAAGCCAAATTACCAATCCCGCGCAAAGGGTGGAAAGGATCCTCGCCGCGAAAACCGAACTGCCAAATACATGCACGGTTATATAAGCCAGCACAGCTATAAAAGGTGGTACTTCCTTATAACCCCAATCTAAATGGTCGGCCAGTACCAAATGCAAAAGTTCATCGCGGTGAAAGCCGAAATGTGATATCGCCAGCAAATTCAGCGCGACTTTTATCCCAACAAACAATAGGATGAGCCAATTGCTGTTGAGCCGTTTATTTAAAATCATGAAAATTTCAATAGGTTAGTTGGTTAAAGATAGGAAAATATTTTAGCCCCCCAACCTCTTAAAGGGAGAGTTAATAAATCCGGAAGACCCGAAGTGCGAAAGATAATAATTTGCATATCTGCATATTCGCTCCCCCTTTAGGGGGCCGAGGGGCTAATTCTCCCTTCGCTCAACCTTAGTACCTGTTGTACACTATCGGGGATATGCTGGGCGTAGTGGGTTACATAAATAAGGGTAATATTGGTTTGGTTGCAAATGGTATCAACCAGGGCCTTAAAATGGGCTATCTGTTGCTCGTCCATACCCTGGCTGGGTTCGTCTAAAATAAGCAGGGCAGGGCACTTGATCATGGCGCGGGCCAGCAGGCATAGGCGCTGCGCGCTGGCGGGGATGTTTTTTAATAATTGCCGCGCGTATTGATCTATCTCCAGCACCCGCATCCAGTGCAGGGCGCGGTCGGCCTTTGCCTTGTCCGATGGGCGGAATAAACCCATAGTATCATAATAGCCCGATTCGATAGTTTGCAGGCAGCTGCTATCGGCGGGGAAGTATTGATAAAGCTCGGGCGATATGAAGCCGGTTTTCCGTTTAATATCCCAGATGCTTTCGCCGCTGCCTCGTTTTTTATCAAACAAAGTAATATCGTTAGCATAAGCCTGCGGATTGTCGCCGTTAATAAGGCTTAGCAGGGTAGATTTGCCCGCGCCGTTATGGCCAAGCAAAGCCCAGCGCTGGCCCTGGCTTATTTGCCAGTTAATGCTGTTTAAAATTATCTTATCGCCATAGCGGATATTTACATTACGCATGCGCACAATGCTTTGATAAGCAGGGGCGGGGTAACGGTCAAGCAAGGGCGAAAGTTCGGGCCCGGATAAGGGCTTTTCGTTTGCACTAACAGCGGCAGGATAATATGTTTCTTTCGTAAAGGCGGTTAAAGTGCCGCTCTGCAAAATACCAATATGGGTAATGGCGTCGGGTATCTCGTGCGGGCCTGTGGCTATAATGATGGTAATACCTGTGGCTGCAATTTGGCTAACAATGTGGTTAAAGTCGGCCCGGGTTTGGGTATCCAAACCGGCAAGCGGGTTGTCCAGTAATAACAGTAACGGATTTTTCAACAGGGCGGCTGCAATCATCAGGCGCTTGGTTTCGCCGTTAGATAGTTTAATGAGTTGCTTATCGGCCAGTGGCCCCAGCTTTAACAGGCTTAAGGTTTTATCCAAATCCCAATGGTGTGCTGCTGCCGGCTTGTTGCCTACGCTTTCCAAATAATGGCTAACGGTTAACGCGTCATCCGAATCGGACGAGTTATAACGTTGCTGATAATAAAAATCGGAAGTGTTTGATAAGTTGCGGAAGTGGTGCTTTGACGCTACAAAGGCTATTAATGGATGAAAGTCGGTTATGGTGCCATCTTCGGCTTGTGCAAAATGGCGGATAATTTCACCCTTTTTTAACTGCAGGTTACCCGCGATAATTTGTAATAGCGATGTTTTACCCGATCCGCTTGCTCCTACTAAAGCCCAATGCTGGCCCTTTTTAATTTCCAGGTTCAGTGAAGTAGCAACGAGGTGGTTTGAATAACCAATACTCCCATTATTGATAGATATAAACGATGATGGTGACATAGACAGACCGAAGATAGGCCATCGCTATTAATTTTAGAAAAGGATTTTAAGCGGTTGTATTATGCCGATCGCATAAACTTATTATCGCTCGTTGTCAGGTTAATATTTTTCTTGTTGATGCGGTTCCATGTTTCAAAATCTACAAGCGGGGCGCTAACCGAATTTTTACATGCATCATTCGCACATTTAATTTCCCACCCACCTTTTTTATGTTGGTCGATAACAGGCCTTTTACCACACTTTATGCAATTTTCGCACTCAACTCCAGCTTGTATTTCGTAACTCATAAGCTAATACGTAATATTTTTATACTTTGACACTGCAAAGGTAGTAAAGGTTTAAATATTGAAATAATAATTATTTAGAATATGTACGATAAGTCAGTATTTGCGGATTTCGTTTTTCGTAATTTTTTTAACGCGCTCCCATATCACTGTCCTATTATAGTAGGATATACGTGGTTTTTGTTTCAGGGTTGCCCCGATTTTAATTTAATGGGTATAATTATTGTTTTTACCATAACATATTGTGTATCATATCAACCTTATGAAAAAAATTAACATTTTATTTTTTGCTTTGGTAGTAGCTACCTTAAGCAGCTGCCAGGTAATTGGCGGCATATTTAAAGCCGGATTTGCTGTTGGTATTATAGCCGTGCTTATTGTTGTTTTCCTGGTTATATGGCTCGTATCAGCATTCAGGGGTAAAAACTGATCATCTATTTGCCTGCTTTAGCGTCCTGATTTAGCTATCAGGTGTTGTTAATTATATCCATTTAGTTAGGTGTGGCTATATAGTTGTTGAATGCGAATGAGATGATAATATATTTCTTTTTAGTTAAACAAAATTCTATTTTTTGGAGTTGTACAATTATAAAATATCGATAAAATGGAAACTACAAGCGTAACAGTTGAAAATTTGAATGATCTGATCAGGATTCACAACGACCGTATTGCAGGCTACGAGAAAGCCCTGAATGATTTGAAAGATGGCGACGCCGAACTACGTAACCTGTTTACAAGCCTGGTGGGCGAAAGCCACAGGCTTAAAATGGAGTTGGGTACCGAAGTAGGCGCACTTGGAGGCGAAATGGAAACCGATACCAGTTTTAGTGGTAAAATCCATCGGGCCTGGATGAGTGTAAAGGATGCCTTTGGCAGCACAGATAAAACAGTGCTGGAAAATTGCGAGTTTGGCGAGGATGCCGCGCAAAAGGCCTATAAAACAGCGCTGGAGGATGATACCATGCCCACCTACCTGCAGGCCATACTTATTCGACAGCAAGCCATATTAAAGGGCGCACACGATAAGATAAAGGCCCTGCGCGACCAGCAGCAGTAAGCAAATATGTTATTAATACAAAAAACTCCCGGCAAAACACCGGGAGTTTTTTTGTGTTGTACTATTAACAATTGTTAACATAAACATCACATTAACCTAATTGCCACTTTATACCATACCCTTAGCTTAGTATTATAAATAACTGATAGCCATGAAGGTAATAACAAACATTTTAAACTTTATTAGTCATTTGCGCGAGCGACTGATGATAAGGAGTATGCGTTCGTCGTTTATCCACTAAACATTTTGTTGGATATATTCTTTTTTTATCCGGTTATAATCAACAAATTGGGCACGGCCAGCGGCCCGATGTAAATGGAACACGAGCAACTCAGTAAAAAGCTTTTTGGGGATGATTTTGTATGGGGGGTATCTACAGCTGCTTTCCAAACCGAAGGTGCGTGCGATGCGGATGGCAAAGGCCAATCCATTTGGGACGAATTTACATCCCGCAAAGGCAAAGTATTAAACGGCGACAGTGCCGAGCATGCCTGCGATTTTTATCATCGCTACCGCCAGGATATCGACCTGGTTAAACAAATGAACATTCCCAACTTCAGGTTCTCTATTGCCTGGACACGCATTTTACCCGATGGTGACGGCCCCGTTAATCAACAAGGGATAGATTATTACCACAACGTAATTGATTACTGCCTGCAGCAGGGTATTGAACCCTGGCTAACTATATACCATTGGGACCTGCCCCAAAAACTGGAAGCACAAGGAGGCTGGACAAACCGCAAGATTATAGACTGGTTTACAAATTATACCGCCATTTGTGCGCAAAACTTTGGCCCTAAGGTAAAGCATTGGATGGTGATGAATGAGCCGGGTGTATTTACCGGTGCGGGCTACTTCCTGGGCTTGCATGCGCCGGGCCGTACCGGCTTGAAGAATTTTTTACCGGCTATCCATCACGCGGTGCTTTGCATGGTAGCCGGGGCAAAAAAATTACGTGAGTTGGTACCCGATGCGGTAATTGGTACTACTTTCTCCTGTTCGCATATCGAGCCTTACTCGCAAAAACCGCGCGATGTTAATGCGGCCATACGGGTTGATGCTTTATTAAACCGCCTGTTTATTGAACCTGTGATGGGCCTGGGCTATCCAACCGAGGTGCCGGCGTTAAAGGGTATAGCCAAATATACCCAGCCCGGCGACGAGGCCAATATGGTTTTTGATTTTGATTTTATAGGGATACAGAACTACACGCGCGAAATTGTGCGTTACTCACTGTTTACGCCTTACGTGCATGCCCGGTTGGTTAAGGCTGCTAAGCGTAATGTAGCTACAACCTTAATGGGTTGGGAAGTACACCCACCCGCTATTTACGGGGTGCTAAAGCAATTTGCCGCATATAATCCCGATAAACTAATTTACGTTACCGAGAACGGGGTTGCCTTTAAGGATGAATTGCAGGATGGCGCCATAGCCGATACCCAACGGGTACAATACCTGCAAACCCATATAGCACAAGTGTTAAAGGCCAAAAATGAGGGAGTAAACGTAAAAGGCTATTTTGTGTGGACACTTACCGATAATTTTGAATGGGCCGAGGGCTATCACCCGCGTTTTGGCCTGATTCATATTGATTTTGAAACACAGCAGCGCATCATTAAGGCTTCGGGTAAGTGGTATGGCGATTTTTTGAAATAATACGCAAACTATATAAGTGCAGCTGCATTATCGCTAACAGGTGTATTGATTTTTGAAAGGCGAACGTAAAAGGTAGTGCCATCTTGGGTGTTACTTTCGAACCAAATTTTGCCGTGGTGTTTTTCAATAATTTGCCGGCAGATGGACAGGCCCAGCCCAAACGATTTTTCGCCCAGGGTACCGGGGCGTTTGGCATTGGTAAACATATTAAACACCTGGCTTTTTATTTCATCGGGTATGCCTATGCCGTGGTCGTTAACGGTTATTTGCACCTCGTCTGCCTCGTTGGTTATGCTTACGCATATAATAGCGCCAACCGGGCTAAATTTTATGGCATTACTAATCAGGTTGCTAATTACCCGCCATATTTTCTCGCGGCTTATCATCAGCTCCTCGGGCGCTTGCAGCGTATTCAGCATAATCTTCTGGTTCTTTTCGGCCGCCTTAAAACGCAATAGTTCCACGCTGTTGTTTAACAGCGCGTTAATATCAACAGGTTGTTTTTGCAGCGGTACCGGGCTGCTGCTGGTGGCCTCTAAAATTTCGTTGATCAGTTCAAGCGAGTCGAAAGCGGTTTCCTTGATGATCTTTAGTAATTCTATTTGCTCGTTATTGTAATCGGCATCCTCTACCATGGCGCTGGTTAATGATGCTATGCCGCCCAGCGGGTTGCGCAAATCGTGCGCTACGGTGCGCAGCATCCGATCTTTCTCCTGGCTGCTATTCTCTAAATCGGCCAGGGTGTTTTCCAGGTCGTGTTTTTGCATGTTTACCTGCTTATTAAGCGCGGTAACAATATCCATTTCCTGCCGGGATCTTTTCCAGTTGCGGAAGATCAACAAAATAATGATAGATGACATGGCCGCAAAAATGATAGCCGTATAGATGTAAATGCGTTGCTTATTGCGCAAATCAACTATTTGATATTGCTTTTCCAGGTTAGCCACCTGTTCGTTCACGTTGTTTTCTTTTAACGACCGGGTACGTTCATTCAACGAGTCCTTCAGGCGATGGTATTTTTCCATGTAAGGCATGGATTGGGCCAGCTGGTTTTTATTTTTAAAATAAGTGCCCATCATTAGGTTCCAGCCGGCTTCGGCATCGCTGGCCTTTATGCTATCTAACTGGCCGCGTATGGTGGTTAAAAGCGGTAATATTAAAGCGTCCTGGTGCAGGTTCATGTATAACTGCACCAGCTTTATTTCGGATAGTTGGGCATCGTGGTTATCATTGCCTTTTTTTAGGTTGGTGGCTATGCTTTTTTTAAGCAAATCAACTGCCTGGGTGTATTTGCCTTGTGTGCTTAATACATCGGCCTGGTTGCCATAAATTACAGCGCGCGCCACCTCCAGTATATCGCCCCGTGTTTTGTATTTGGGCGCGTTATCGTTAATATACTTTAGCGCGGTATTGAAATAAATAATAGCGCTATCTAAATTACCCAGGTTGCGGTAGCTTAAGGCGGTATTATCTAAAACTTCCTGCTGGCGGAAAAAGGAAACAAACTCATCCTTACACGATTTATTTTGCTCAAAACTCTTTTTAAAATAACTGGCCGCGAATTTATAATTAGCCTGTTTATAGGTGATCATCCCCATGCGATAGGTATAGGCCGATAGGGTGCAATTATCTAAATTACTTTTACCCAGCAGGTAACCCTGGTAATAGCTCACATACGATTCGTTATAGCGCCCCAGCTCAAACAAGGCATCGCCGCGGGCAAAGTTGGCATCGCCTAAAAACGAAATATAATAGGGTTTATCGGTTAATTGGGCGCCTATAGCTATCAGGCTATCGGCATACAAAAGGGCCTGTACGTTATCGTGCTTTATTTTATTATTAATAACATAGTGAAAGCCGTACTTGCGCGATTTATCCGTTGGCGTAAGTTTAAGGTTTTGTGTTGCCGAATCGAGATAGTGCAGGGCCGCGTCGAACTTGTTTTTTTCGAACAGGCTGTTGGTGGAATCGTAGATGGGTTTAAACGCGGCTGAATATTCTGAATCGTTTGATTGTTTTGGGGTGCAGGCGGTAATTATTGCCGCTAACAAACTACACAGCCATAAAAGACTGTTAATTACCGATTTAGGGAGTGGAGTGTCAGATTTAACCGGGAACATTCACCATAATAGTCTGAAACAAATATAATATCTACCCGCCTGATATACAATTTTATGTTAAAAAATTATTCTTATTTGTTGTATAGGTTTAAAGAAACGACTTAAATTATCTTATAAGAAAATTATTACTTAAAAGCATCTAAACCGGTAACATCATGGCCGGTTATAAGCAAATGAATATCGTGCGTGCCCTCGTAAGTAATCACCGATTCCAGGTTCATCATGTGCCGCATAATCGAATATTCGCCGGTTATGCCCATCCCGCCCAGCATTTGTCGGGCTTCGCGGGCAATATTAATGGCAGTTTCTACACTATTGCGCTTAGCCATAGAAATTTGCGCGGCTGTAGCCCGGTTTTCGCTTTTTAATGTACCCAGGCGCCACACCAGCATTTGCCCCTTGGTAATTTCAGTGATCATTTCGGCCAGTTTTTTCTGCTGTAACTGGAAACCACCTATCGGGCGGCCAAACTGTACGCGCTCTTTAGCGTAACGCAGGGCGGTATCGTAACAATCCATAGCGGCGCCCATTGCACCCCAGGCAATGCCATAACGCGCCTGGTTAAGGCATCCCAGCGGCCCTTTTAATCCGGCTGCACCTGGCAATAAATTCTCTTTAGGCACTTTAACATGGTCAAAAACCAACTCGCCCGTGGCCGATGCCCGCAGCGACCATTTATTATGTGTTTCGGGGGTAGTAAAACCTTCCATGCCACGCTCCACAATAATGCCCCTTATCTTGCCGCTTTCGTCCTTAGCCCAAACCACCGCGATATCGGCAAACGGCGCGTTCGAGATCCACATTTTGGCACCGTTTAATATATAGTGATCGCCGGCATCCTTAATATTGGTTACCATACCGCCCGGGTTCGATCCATGGTCGGGTTCGGTTAGCCCAAAGCAGCCCATCATTTCGCCGCTGGCCAGTTTTGGCAGGTATTTCTTTTTCTGTTCTTCCGATCCGTAAGCGTAAATAGGGTACATCACTAATGACCCCTGTACCGATGCTGTAGACCGGATACCCGAATCGCCACGCTCAATCTCCTGCATAATAATGCCGTAAGCGGTATAATCCAATCCAGCGCCGCCGTATTCGGTTGGGATGGTTGGGCCAAAGGCGCCAATCTCGGCCAGGCCTTTAATTAATTGCTTTGGAAACTCCGCGCGCTGTGCATAATCCTCAATAATGGGCGACACCTCTTTCTTCACCCAATCGCGTACGGTTTGCCGGATGAGTTTATGCTCATCGGTTAACAGTTCATCCATTAAATAATAATCGGGCGATTCAAAAAGGTCTGTCCTGGCCATAAATTGGTGGTTTATGGTGGCAAATCTAATGAAAATTTTGTGTCTGCAAAGATACCCCGTGGCGACATTAACTTACGCCAGTTTGTAACGGATGCTTAAAATGGTTTGGCGTCGGCGATGCTTTTTGCCATGCAATCGCTTGATAGTATGAAGTACTCGTCATAGATGTGCCGTGTACCAATATATTCGATATTGCATTGTTATTTGTTGCCCGCCGGGGCAAAAAAAGGGCATTATATATCCGAATAATCCGTTGGCCTTACAAACAGTGTTACGTTTTTTGATACGTTGTTTTGGTATTGCGGCAGTACGCTTATCTTTTTGTATTCCGGCCCAAAATCGGCCCAATGTTTGTCGCGGTCGGCCTTGTTTTCAAAGGTGGTAAGGTACATCAGGTTAGGCATGTGGCTGCCCGAAATTACCTGCCCGTAAAATACCGCGTTAAAGTTCAGGTTGTTAAAAATAAAGATTTCCCTATCGTTAAACATGCCTATTTTATTAAGCGAGATATTTTCGGTAGCACTTTCGTAGCTGCGTAACTCGTACACCCGTTCGCTTTTTGGGGCGGTTAATTTAGGCAGATGGTACTCGGGTACGTTTATAAATGCCTTTAGTATCATCGATTCCAGGCGGGTATAGGGGGCTTTGTTGTATACCGCGTTGAGGTAATTTTTACCGGCCTCCTGGTACTGGGTATCCTTAGCCAGCGCGTCATCCAAACTTAAAAAGTCGGTCATTTTTTTGAAGGGTATAAACACATAAACCAATTGCTCGGCTGTATCAACAGCTATGGGTTTAAACACCCCGATAGCTGGTATACCCGCGCGGTGCATAGCGGGGATATAGGCGTTTTGCAAATAATCATCCAGTACATCCATTTGGGCTTTGCCTTTTAAATGGTAAAGCTTAATCTGATAGTAATAGGGCGTTGCTTTGGCAAAGCTATAGGTGCTGATAACCTGGCAAAGCAGTATAATAACTATTAACTTCAGGGAGGTTTTTAACATGGGTACAGGGTTTAATAAGAGCAAATATAAGGTTTGGATGCCGGATTTAATCACAGCAATTACAGAGAGAAAGAAAGCTTTTTTTCTTTACTGCCCTATGCATCTCATTATTTTTTCTATATTGGTTAAAAAAACAAAGAGGAAAATAAAATGAAGAAATTAACCTTATCCGTTCTCCTACTTGCGATTGGGGCCAGTGTTTATGCACAACCGCCAAAACGCCCGGTGCATAGCCAGCTTCCACCGAAATTAACAGCCGATCTGAAACTTACGCCAGAGCAGCAAATCAAAGTAACATCTATTTTAAAAGCTAAGAACATTGAAATGGATAGCCTGGCTAAAAAGGCAAAAGTTGGCCGCGAGCGCATGGTTAGCGCAAAGTTTCGTAGTGCCGAAAGCGAAGCAAATGATCAGCTTTATGCAATGTTCACCAAAGATCAGCAATTGGTTTACGCACAATGGATACTTGACCGCCGCGCCGCCATGCAAAAAAGAATGGCAGAGGGTAAACCCCCTGTCAGGCCCTAATTGCTGCTATTTAATTATAAGGGTTTTAAACCTTAGGCATCATTATTCATCCAACATTAAAATAAAAATTTTATGAAAAAGATAATAATGATGCTTTTTTTGTTTGCAAGTGTAGGCTTTTACGCCAATGCGCAAAATAAAAAACCCGCCGCAAGCAAACTACCTAAACCATTAGTAGCCAAGCTAAACCTAACCAGCGATCAGCAAACTAAAATTGATGCCATTTTAGGGACTAAAGCTACAAAAATAGACAGCCTAAGCGCGGTAACTCCCGCAATGGATGCCAAAAGCCTGCGTAAAAACAAAAAGAGCCTGAACGACGAAGCGATAACAAAAATTGAGAACGTATTAACCGACGATCAAAAGAAAATATATGCTGATTTCAGGACCGAGCAGCAAGCAAAGGCTAAAGCCAAAAAAGGTGGAATGGAACCGGCAACTACCCCGCCGGCAGCGCCGCCTGTTCAATAGGCTGGGCTTAATACTAATCTAATATTACAGCACGTAATTGCTGTAAGGAATGAAATGACGTGGCAATCCCCGACTTACAGAGCTGATCTGCATACCGATGATTGCCACGCTAGGCTCGCAATGAAGTGATTTTTATTGTTGGGTATATTAATCTGCCTCTACACCTTGCAGGTAAAGCTCATCAATAGCCCCGGCATATTTCTTTTCAATTACCTTGCGTTTAGGTTTCATGGTAGGGGTTATCTCGCCGTCGTCCATGCTGAATGGCATGCGCTTAATCTTGAAGTTTTTAATCCTTTCGAACTTGGCTAGTTCGTTGCCATATTTGCGGATATCCTGGCTCACCCAGTCTACCATTTCTTTCTCGTCGATAAATACCTCCGGCTGTTCAAAAAACGAGTTAGGCAGGTTAAACGCTTCCTGGAAAGCTTCCCTTGCGGGGATGATAATAGCAGTTACGTATTCGCGTTTATCACCAATTAAAAATACGGCTTCAATTTTAGGGCTTTTTAGGTAAGTGTTCTCTACCGGGGTGGGGTATATATTTTTACCGTAGGCATTTACCAGCATGTTTTTCAGTCGGTCGGTAATTTGCAGGTTGCCCTTATAAAAGCGGCCAATATCGCCGGTATGGAACCAGCCATCAGGATCGATAGCGGCCTTGGTTTCTTCGGGTTTATTAAAATAGCCTTTCATTACACAATGCCCGCGTACGATGATCTCGCCCTCTTCCGATACGTAATTCTCCTTAAAAGTATGGTGCGTTTGTATGGTGTAAATTTCCCGGCTGTCCACATTTTGGATGCCCACCTCAATGCCCGGGATAATCCGGCCAACGGTGCCGTATACCTGGCGGTGATATTCGGTTACGGCCATTACGGGCGATGTTTCGGTCAGACCGAAACCCTCCAGTACCTTAATACCCAGGTCGCCAAAAAACTCACCGATATTTTTCGGCAGGGCGCCGCCGCCCGAGATCATAAACTTCAACCGCCCGCCGGTTTTCTCTTTAATCTTACTGAATACCAGTTTTTCGGCCAGTTTAAACTCCTGCTCTAAAATAAAGCCCGGCTTTTTGCCTGCTTCCAGCTTTTCGCGGTGCTGGCGGCCAATTTTAAGTGCCCACAAAAATATCTTCGATTTAATACCGCCCGCATCCGTGCCGTTTTTCATGGCCTTATCATGGATGCGCTCTAACAGGCGGGGTACGCAATTCATTACCGTTGGCCGTACTTCGCCCATGTTGCGGGCCAGCAGATCGAGGCTTTGGGCAAAGGCTATCTGGCAGCCCATGGCCAGGCAAATATGGTAAGTAGCCGTGCGCTCGAACACATGCGACAGCGGCAGGAACGACAAAAATAAGTCGGTATACTCAATCACCGGGATCTGGTCCAGGCTTACATTTACATTTTCGGTTAGGTTATGGTGGGTAAGCATTACGCCCTTGGGTGTACCTGTCGTACCCGAAGTATAGATTAAACACGATAGGTCGGACGGTAAAATAGCCTCGCGCGCAATATTAATGGCATCCTTGTACTTGGGTGTAAGCCCCTTGCCCTCGGCAATTAACTGCTGCAAGCCAATTACACCGGTATTCAGGGAGATCTTATCCGTATATTTTTCAAAATCCTCGAAAGCCGGGATAATGCGCATCAGTTCGGGGCAGTTATTGGCTACCTTTAATACCTTACGCAACAGGAATGGGTTACCCACCAGTAAAGTCTTCGCGCCCGAATCGTTCAGGATATATTCAATTTCGGCTTCGGAAAGGGTAGGATAGATGGAAGTATTTACCGCGCCTATTTGTTGCAGGGCCTGGTCGTAGTACACATAATCGGGGCCGTTCTCTATAATTAAGCCCAGCCGGTCGCCTTTGGCCACGCCAATATCCAGCAGCCAGGCCGATATGGCATCAATTTTTATCAATGCTTCGCCATAGCTTATCTCTTTCCAAACCTCGCCAACCTTATGCTGTAAAAAGGGATGTGTTTCGGGATGGATATGGGCAACGGTATTACGTATAAACTGGGGGACGGTGGTTGACGCTACAGGCGGCTTCATTCAGTGGGTTTTATTGATAATTAGTTAGAACAAACTTAAATTAATTTGGGTAAAAACAAAATATTAAGGTGAACAGCGGTAGAGAGGGGGATAGGGGCAATTTAACCACGGAGGCCACAGAGATAAAAGCCACAAAGTACACAGAGCTAATCGGTGCAATCCTCATATAATCGGTGAAATCACAGCAGTATGCTGTAACCTGATTTATTTTGAACGGAGTAGCCTGGCAACAAAGATTAACAACGAGCCCGATATTAAAATGACCATAAGTACAGCAAGCGAGTTAATAGCCACCTGCGGATAGCCCAATTTGCCGGCATCCATAAAGGGATAGGGGTATAGGCCACACAGCGCCCCGCGAATTAAAGTATATACCAAATAAATAAAGGGCACCCATAACCATGGTAAGGTGTTTTTATAAGATAGCCCGCCTTTAGGAACCACAGCCAGCCAAAAAGCAGTAAACAATACCGGGATAAAAACATGCATTATTTCATTCACCCACCAGGCCAGTCCGGTTAAATCAAGCAGGTTGCGCAAAACGGTATTAAATACAATGCCTACCACCATAATATAAAGGGTAATGGCCGTTAAAATGGTATTACGCGAAAAAAAGTGCCCTGTGCCTGATGCCGGGTTCAACAAAATGGCGGTAAGGCTGATACTTACCAGCGCGTTGCAGATTACTGTAAAGTAGCTGATAAATTGAATCAGTACACCGGGTAAGGTCCTGCCGGGCTGATGGTTGCTTAAGGTAATGGATAATTGAGCGATAAGGCCAAACCAAGCCAGTAAGGCTATAATTAGCATAAATGCGGATGCCGCCTTGCCGCGTTTATTGATATAAAGTATCGGTTGGTTCATTGATCTGATAGTTTAGATATCAAATCAAATATAATAAAAAACCCTCCTGCGATGAGCAGGAGGGTTTTAATATTACTAACGGCGATGGTTACGGTAGTGTGGGCGGTGTGCCACAACCACCCTGTGGTGGTACATTGGCCTGCGGGCTACCACAACGCGGTGATGATAAACCGGGCGGCGTACTACCGTGCGATGGTAGGCGGGCCTGGTTACTACAACCGTACGGTGAGGTACCGGCCTTGCACCAATGGTAGCATGTACACGTACCTGGGCTTGCGCCGCGCTAAAAGTAAACACGGTTACTAAAGCTATTAGGGCTATTTTGATAATTTTCATGATTTCTATTTGCTAATGAGTTTAATTAGTTACGGTTGTAATGATGGTCGTCGTGATGGTCATCATGATCGTGGTCATGGCCTCTTTGTTCTTTTCTGTGTTGCCTGTATTCTACCGAGCAACTTGATATGGCAACTGATGCAAACATCATCAGGGCTATCATTCTTATTAGGTACTTTTTCATGGTAATACTCTTTTTTAGTTTCGTATGTTATTATAAGTTTAACTAAAACCGGGCCAAAGGGTTTAGTGCTGATGGGACTATCGGGTATATTGTTACAATGATATAATAGCGTTTGTGAATCAACTAAATCTTTAGTAGGTTTGTGCGTGGAGCAATTAAACGCCATACAGCTAAGTTTTAAGTGCCCCAAGGCATTTAACGAATTGATGCCCTGTGCCGGCGGCTGGTATTGCAATGGCTGCCATAAAATAGTACACGATTTTAGGGGCAAGCCCGAGCATGAAATACTGGATATATTTGGCAAGAACGGGCACAAGGTTTGCGGCATGTTTGAAGCCGACCGTATACGAATTACTACACCTTTACCTAAATGGCGCAAATGGCTGGCAGCGGCAGTACTGGCTATGGGTTTTACCGGGTTGCATCATACGCTTTTAGCACAACAGCTTTCAAAGACTGATTCCCTGGCGCTTACAATTGAAAAGCCCGGTCAGTTAACTAATGATGAGATGGTTTTTGGTACTTCCGAGCAATCAACTGAGTTTCCGGGCGGGATGGATAAATTTCAGAAATACATTACCGATAACCTTAAGCCCGATGCCTCCTGCAAGGCAGGCCACAAGGCTTTTGTATGCTTTTGGGTAGATAAAGATGGCCAGGTATCACATGTGCAAATACTTCGGGGCAATGTAAGTAAGCAAATGCAGGCTCAAATAATTAAGATATTTGAAAACTCGCCACGCTGGAAACCCGGTATGCAAAATGGAAGGGCAGTAAAACAATACTATACCTTCCCTTTAAAATTTGGAGACACCATTCAATAGTTTTTGTCAGTATCCAGTAAATTGCTATGCACGCATTGCGTGCTTGTGCAGGGTAATTGGTATCTTTGCCGCACCATAAACAAACAAACCCATTTATGCTTAAAGGATTTTTTAATGCTCCGCAACCAACTAACGAACCGGTTTTAAATTACGGTCCGCGCAGTGTGGAGCGTGCAGCGCTTAAGGAAGCTTTGGACGCGGGCCGTGCAAAGCAAATTGATATACCCATGTATATTGGCGGCAAGGAAGTACGCACCGGTAATACTACCGAGATCCGTCCCCCGCACGATCATAAACACGTGCTGGGCGTTTTTCACCAGGGAGATAAAAAACACGTTACCGATGCTATTAATGCCGCGCTTGCTGCCAAAGCCAATTGGGAAAACCTGCCATGGGAACAACGTGCCGCTATATTTTTAAAAGCAGCCGACCTGCTGGCCGGCCCTTATCGTGCCCGTATAAACGCGGCTACCATGCTGGGCCAATCAAAAAACGCCTACCAGGCCGAGATTGATTCGGCTTGCGAACTGATCGATTTTTTGCGCTTCAATGTGCATTACATGACCCAGATTTACGCGCAACAACCCCCTATATCGCCAAAAGGTGTATGGAACAGGGTAGAGCAGCGCCCCTTAGAGGGTTTTGTATTTGCATTAACGCCGTTTAACTTTACCGCTATTGCAGGTAACCTGCCCACATCGGCCGCTATGATGGGCAATGTGGTAGTTTGGAAACCGGCTAATACACAAATCTACTCGGCCAATGTGCTGATGCAGGTATTTAACGAAGCGGGTGTGCCCCCGGGGGTAATTAACCTGGTTTATATTGATGGGCCTACCGTTGGCGAAGTGGTATTTAAGCACCCCGATTTTGCGGGCATTCACTTTACCGGTTCAACCGGTGTGTTTAACAGCATTTGGAAAACTATTGGCGATAATATCCACAACTATAAAACCTACCCGCGCATTGTGGGCGAAACTGGCGGTAAGGACTTTGTACTGATACATCCAAGCGCTGATGTTGATGTAAGCAATGTAGCTTTAATTCGCGGTTCGTTTGAGTACCAGGGACAAAAATGTTCGGCAGCTTCAAGGGCGTATGTGCCGGCATCGCTATGGCCAGCCATCAGCGAGCGGATGAAGCGCGATATTGGCTGCTTTAAAGTTGGCCCGGTTGAAGATTTTGAGAATTTTGTAAATGCCGTTATCGACGAGAAATCGTTTGATAAACTGGCTAAATATATTGATGCAGCAAAAGCCGATAAAAGTGTAGAGATCATCACCGGTGGTAATTATGATAAAAGCCAGGGATATTTTATCGAGCCGACGGTTATTAAAGTAAGCGACCCATATTATGTAACCATGTGCGAAGAGCTGTTTGGCCCCGTATTAACCATTTACGTTTACGAGGATGCCAAATTTAGCGAGGTGGTTGATATTGTAGATAAAACATCCATCTATGCCCTTACAGGCGCTATTATAGCGCAGGATAGGTATGCTATTGCCGAGATGACCCAACGCCTGCGCAACGCTGCCGGTAACTTCTACATTAACGATAAGCCTACGGGCGCGGTAGTTGGCCAGCAGCCATTTGGCGGCGCAAGGGGATCGGGCACTAATGATAAGGCCGGATCAATGATCAACCTGTTGCGTTGGGTATCGCCACGCACCATTAAAGAAACATTCGATCCGCCGAAGGATTATAAATATCCGTTTTTGGCTAAGGAGGTTTAAGGTAGTCCGAAAGTCGGGAAGACCGGAAGTCCGGAAGAGACAAATAATATTAAAGCAAAAGGCATCCCAATTCTATAGGATGCCTTTTGCTTTTTAAAACTTCCGGACTTCCGGTCTTCCCGACTTTCGGACTATTGAGTACTAAATGGCCCGGTACTATTAAACCTAAACACTTCGTCCAGATCGGAGTTATTGGTACTGCTGATCTTCAAATCGGTGATTACACCGCTGGCTACACTGTAAACCCAGCCGTGTACACTAAGGGCCTGGCCGTTCTCCCAGGCATTTTGTACGATAGATGTTTTGCATAAGTTGCGTACGTTCTCTATCACATTATATTCTACCAGGCGGTTAGCGCGCTGGTTGATATCTTCAATAGCGTCCAGTTCGTCGGCATGCAGGCGGTACACATCCTTAATGTGGCGCAGCCAGTTATCAATCAGGCCAAATTGTTTATTGCTCATGGCGGCTATTACACCACCGCAACCGTAATGACCGGTTACAATTACGTGCTTTACCTTTAGTACGTTAACGGCATAATCCAGTACGCTTAGCATACTCATATCAGTATGGATCACCATATTGGCAATATTACGGTGTACAAATATTTCGCCCGGGGCGGTATTGGTGATCTGGTTGGCTGGTACGCGGCTATCGGCACAACCAATCCACAGCACTGGCGGTGCTTGTCCGGCTGCCAGCGTTGTAAAGTAATCCGGGTCTTTTTCAAGGGTCTGGGCCACAAAGCGGGCGTTGCCCTCAATCAGGCTTTGGTAGGTGATATGACTGGTATCGTGAATTTGGGGTTTGTTGCTCATAGTAATGGCAAATGTAGGCAGGATTTGTAAATATGATGTTATTTTTTTCGCTCAGTTAACAGCGTATCAATAATAGGGGCAATAACTAAAAACTTTTGTGCCAGGCTTGCTATGTTATTGCCCAGGGTATGGTCATCCAGTTGAAGCCAGCCCTCCATCAGCGTAAGCGGGCCAAAATTGGCGCTTACATTAGGCCAGTGTTGCTCAAAAGGTTTAAAGCGCAGCCTGAAAGCGTCGGCAAAGTCGCGGCTTTTTATTTTGTAAGCGCTTAGTTCGTGCAGTTTTAGGGCGTGTATATTATAATAGAGTTTGCCCTGGCCAATGGTTTCATCATTTATCCATACCGAAAAAAAGATAGATTCGCCAAAGGGTTTTGCAGATGGTGATTGGTTCAGCCAGCCTTTCTTCTGAATTTTCAGGGCGACTGAATTCATCCATACGCCAACCTTTAGTTCCAGTTGATTTTGTGCGAAAGGCTTTTGATCTATCCCATCCAGGACTTTTTGAAATAGATCCAGATAATATCCTGCGTTCATCATTTTATTATTTAGCTATGTGGAACATACGCATAAACCTGTGTAAGGCCAGCGGCGACAGATCGTAATATAAGATGGTCAATAGCACCAGCGGGATAAAATAGAAAATACGAAAATCGTACAGATCGAAGAAATAACCGCCGGCAACACCACCAATAAAATAAAACGATAGAATAGTTAGCCGGATAATGATCTTATTTTTAACCACTTCGGATGCTTCAGTACGCGGGTGCAGCCAGTCGGCCAGGTCAGATCCAAGATCGGTAAACAAACCCGTCAGGTGCGATGTTTTGATCAAGCCGCCCGAGATATTGGATACCAGGCTATTCTGCAAGCCCATGGCAAAAAGTATAGCGCCGATGATAGCTTCGCGCTCCAGCATACTGTCATCGTAAAAATGGTAACCATACACGGCTACCGCAAAAAGGATTACAATTTCCAAAATCATAGGCACGGCATGCGCGCGGTAACGGCTGCTATCTTGTAGCGATTTAATAATGAAGTTAGAGATAAAGGCCCCGGCCATAAATAGCATCAGCCATACAAAAAATACAATGATCTCCTTAAAATTCTGCTCCACCACGTGCTTGGCCAAATTGGCCACATGCCCGGTAATGTTTGATGTAAAGGCCAAAAAGGCAACCACCCCGGCCACATTGGTAACGCCCGAAACAAAAGCTGTGGACGATGCCAGCAGCAGGTTTTCTTTAAGGGTACGGTCTTCTTTGGCTTGGCGCAGCATAGATTAATTAATGAAACTGATCGGTATATTATATAATTGCCTTACAGGCGCATCGTTTTGCATGGCCGGTTTCCATTTGGGTGATGCTTTCATCAAACGTATTGCTTCAGCATCTGCTGTCTCTGATAAACTACCAACTATTTTAATATCGGTAAGACTGCCATCTTTTTCAACCACAAAACTAATGCGAACCTTTCCATTGTCTCCGCCGGGGTTCTTTAGATTTTTTGTAATGTATTGATAGAGTTTTTCAATGCCTCCCGGGAACTCAGCAGATACTCCTACAACGGAAAAGACCTCAGATTTATTAGGCGTGGAGAAGTTAAGTTTAAAACTCATCGGAAATGTATAAAGGCTCCGGACAATTTTATTGTCTGTTTTTGCCGGCATCCATTTTGGTGAAGCCCGCATTACCCGTAAAGCTTCCGCATTAATATCGGAAGTTAAGCCTTTTAAAACATGGAGATTGGTAAGGCTGCCATCTTTTTCAATTATTAATTGGATGATCACCCTGCCCTGGGTGTTAGTTTCCCTGGCGCTGTTAGGGTATTTTAAATTTTCAGAAATAAAATTGCTGAATTCTTCTACACCCCCGGCAAAATGTGCTTGCTCTTCCACATCAGCATAAACGGTAGTATCTGTAGGATTGCTTTTTGTATTAACCGTCTGTGCTTTGACAAGTACAATAGATAGCAGTAACACAATCGCGATAAGATACTTTCTCATGCCCTAAATATAAACAAAAAAGGAGCCCTTTTTAAAAGGCCCCTTTCCATAGATATTGTTGATGTAGGGAAGATTAATGTGCTGTCACAGCCTCGGCTTTTTCTACCTCGTAAACATAGCCCAGCATATCCGGGCTACTGCTGCTTACTTTCAGGTCTTTCACTAAGCCGCTTTTCAAGTCAATCACCCAGCCGTGTACTTCCAGGTCGGTGCGCTCTTTCCACGCGTTTTGTATAATGGTGGTTTTGCAAACGTTGTATACCTGCTCGGTTACGTTAAGTTCAACCAGGCGGTTTACTTTGGTTTCCTGGTCGGTAATGCGGTCAAGTTCGTGGCTGTGCAGGCGGTATACGTCCTTAATATTACGCAGCCAGTTATCTATCAGTCCAAATTGTTTTTTGCTGAGTGCCGCGGCCACGCCGCCACAGCCATAATGCCCGGCCACTATTACGTGTTTTACCTTAAGTACATTCACCGCGTAATCCAACACGCTTAGCATGTTCATATCCGAGTGTACGCACACGTTGGCAATATTGCGGTGTACAAATACTTCGCCGGGTTTGGTGCCGGTTACTTCGTTTGCAGGCACGCGACTGTCCGAGCAGCCTATCCACAATACCTCGGGCGATTGGCCTTTGGCCAGTTTGGTAAAGTAATCGGCATCGCCATCCAGTTGTTTCTTCACCCAATCGCGGTTGCCCTGTAAAAGAGAATTGTAACCGGTAGTAAGGGTTAATTTATTGCTTGCAGTATCAACTGCTATATGTCCGTTTTTTAAATTTTTAGTATTTTCCATGATGTTATTTTATTTAGCGTCAAGAATTAATTCTTTTAGTTTAGGCACGTCGTAGTGAGGTTTAATATCAACCAGTTCTACAATAATGGCCTTGGTATAGGCATTGTGTTTATAGTTGTGGATGGTTTCCAGCACGTCCTGATCAATATACCGGGAATTGCTGCCATCAATAATTACGGTCGATTCGTTAGGCAAGCTGGTCAGTGTAACCTGTATAGCTGCTTTGTTCAGGAACGAAACCTCTTCGGCCAGGCGGATGCGGATCACTTTTTTGTTGCCATTTTTTTCGATATGGTAGAAGTAGGGGTTACGCAGGTTGGTACGCAGGATATAGAAGATGCCCACCATCATACCAATACCCACACCAATTAGCAAATCGGTAAATACTACCGCCACAATAGTCACCACAAATGGAATAAACTGATCGAGCCCTTTGTGCCACATGTGCTTAAATAGCGATATACGGGCCAGTTTATAACCGGTCATTAGCAAAATGGCTGCCAGGCACGATAAGGGGATAAGGTTAATAACCGTTGGAATCAGTAGTAAGGAAACCAATAACAGCAAGCCATGCACAACCGCGCTGGTTTTGGTACGCGCCCCGGCATTAACATTGGCCGATGAACGGACGATAACCGCTGTCATAGGTAAGCCGCCTAACAAGCCACTTACCAGGTTTCCTGCACCTTGTGCCAGTAATTCGCGGTTGGTGGGCGATACACGCTTAATAGGGTCTATTTTATCTACAGCTTCCAGGCTTAGCAGGGTTTCTAAACTGGCTACTACGGCAATGGTAAAGGCGGTTATCCAAACCTGTTTATTACCAATCTCGCCAAAGTTGGCCATTTTAAATAAACCGAAAAACTCGGTCGCGCTTTTCACAATGGGGATCTGTACAAACTGTTTATCCCGCAGGGCAAAATCGGTACCTCCAAACGCGAAGCTTAAGCCAATGCCCGCTAATACTACCATTAAAGCGGCAGGTATGCCGGCCACCTTTTTAAATTTTGGCCAGTAGATCATCAGCGCAAGCGAAACCAGAGCGATAACTACAGCCCCATAATTAATTTTAGCCAACGCGCTGAAGATGCCCGAAAAGGTATTGTCCTTATCTACCTGGCTAAAACCTTCGTCGCCCACAAAATCGGCATCGAAGCCTACGGCGTGGGGGAACTGTTTTAGTATCAGGATGATGCCGATAGCGGCCAGCATACCCTCGATAACCGAGGATGGGAAGTAATTGGCAATAGTACCGGCCTTAACCAAACCAAGGATGATCTGGAATACACCGGCTATTATCAGGCTTAATAAAAATGCCTCGTAACTACCCAGTGTAGTAATGGCGTTTAGTACAATAACGGTTAAACCCGCCGCAGGCCCGGCCACGCTTAGTTGCGAGCCGCTTAACGATCCTACCACAATACCACCAATAATACCGGTTAATACCCCTGCAAAAAGCGGTGCGCCCGATGCTAGGGCTATGCCTAAACATAGCGGCAATGCCACTAAAAACACAACTATACTTGCCGGAAGATCCTTTTTTAAGTTTTTGGCCAAAAAATATTTACCCAGGTTAAGGCCACCTGCAGCAATCCCATGTTGCTCCATAAAAAATGCAATAAATTGAAATGAAAAAATAAATGAATGATCGATGCATCCGGGCCTTTATAGGGTCCGGGCGCTATTCATTTACGCGTTGGGAGGTGGCGTGGGGACGACGGGGTGATAGGTTTGCACAAACAGGGCATGTTCGCCGTTGTGCAAAATATTGTTCTCTATCAATATTGGGGTAAGCTTATAACAATGCAGCACCAGATCTTCGTCAAAAAACTTTTTGTCTTTCATCAATTCCTTTTCGGTGGTATCCTTTTCGTTCTTACCCTCCAGTTCCAGCTGCATAATTACAGCGTTAACCGTTTTGTTATTAAGCATTAAAAACAAGGGCGCAACCGATATCGACATCTTTATTAAAAAGATACCGATAAACATAATGCTGATCAATATGGATGGCTTCCGTGTTTTCACTGTATGCAAATATAGCGTTTAAACGTGCATTAAAGGCATATATTTTAGTTAAGGTTATGTAAATTTTTGTGGTGTTTAAGATTTAACCACAGAGATCACAGAGGTTTTTCACAGAGGACACAGAGAAACAAAGCATTATTGAAAATTTTTAATGTAATTATCTCTGTGTCCTTTGTGTTTCTTTCCCCGCGATCTCTGTGGTTAAATAATCAGTTGCACATTCCCACACTAATTACTTATTTTTAGCCTTTAC
The DNA here is from genome assembly GCA_040389105.1 of Bacteroidota bacterium. Taxonomy (GTDB): domain Bacteria; phylum Bacteroidota; class Bacteroidia; order Sphingobacteriales; family Sphingobacteriaceae; genus Mucilaginibacter. Next base: position 6,237 of record JAZKAO010000037.1, on the reverse strand, counting down.
TAATAAACCCAAATTGGAGAAAAAAATAAAAAACCTGCTGCATAAACGCGAGCAGGCGCTTTTAGGCGGCGGCCAGGCCCGTATAGATAGTCAGCATAAAAAAGGGAAGCTAACCGCGCGCGAGCGATTGCACTTCCTGCTGGATGAAGGTTCGTTCCAGGAGATTGGGATGCTGGTAGCCCACCGCAGTACCGATTTTGGGATGGAGAAGGAACATTACCCCGGCGATGGCGTAATTACCGGCTATGGTACCATTAACGGCCGCATGACCTACGTATTCTCGCAGGATTTTACCGTGTTTGGCGGATCGCTATCCGAAACACATGCCGAAAAGATCTGCAAGATAATGGATATGGCTATGAAGAATGGCGTACCCGTTATCGGTTTGAACGACTCTGGCGGGGCACGCATCCAGGAGGGAGTGGTATCGCTGGGTGGTTATGCCGATATATTTTACCGCAATACCATGGCCTCGGGCGTGGTGCCGCAAATTTCGGCCATTATGGGCCCCTGCGCAGGCGGCGCGGTGTATTCGCCCGCTATTACCGATTTTATTTTGATGGTGGAGAATACTTCGTACATGTTTGTAACCGGCCCTAACGTAGTGAAGACGGTAACGCATGAGATTGTCACCTCCGAAGAACTGGGCGGGGCCATGACGCATGCCACCAAATCGGGCGTTACCCATTTTGCCTGCACTAACGAGATCGCTGCCATTCAGCATATCAAACAACTGCTGAGCTACATGCCGCAAAATTGCGAAGAACGCGCGCCATCTGTACCTTACGAGGGCGGGAATGAGTCGCGCCCGGCGTTGGACAGCTTTATGCCCGAGATAGCTACGCAGCCTTACGATATCCGGGATATTATTACCCAGGTGATTGATGAGGATTCGTTTTTAGAAGTACACAAGGACTTTGCCGAGAATATTGTAGTCGGCTTTGCACGGTTGGCTGGCCGTAGTATTGGCATTGTGGCCAATCAGCCGGCGTTTTTGGCCGGGGTGCTGGATATTAACTCATCAACCAAGGGGGCAAGGTTCGTCCGTTTTTGTGATAGCTTTAATATCCCGCTGCTGGTGTTTGAAGATGTGCCGGGCTTTTTACCGGGCACCGACCAGGAGTGGAACGCCATTATTACCAACGGCGCTAAACTGCTGTATGCCTTTTGCGAAGCTACTGTGCCACGTATTACTGTCATTACCCGCAAAGCTTATGGAGGCGCTTACGATGTAATGAACTCTAAACACATTGGTGCCGATATGAATTACGCCTGGCCATCGGCCGAGATTGCCGTAATGGGGGCGAAGGGTGCTGCCGAGATTATCTTTAAACGCGAAATTACCAGCGCCGAAGATCCTGAAGCCAAATGGAAGGAAAAGGAACAGCTATATTCAGAAAAATTTGCCAACCCGTACCGCGCGGCCGAGCGTGGCTTTATAGACGATGTAATTGAACCTGCGGAAACCCGTATCAAGTTGATTCACGCTTTTAAAATGCTGGAGAATAAGGTGGTGAACCTGCCGAGGAAGAAGCATGGGAATATACCTTTGTAGGGAGCCTTTGCCAGCTTGTCATTGCGAGGTGCGAAGCAATCGCACACCCAAAAGCGGCTTGCATTGTTCGCGATTGCTTCGTACCTCGCAATGACAGATTAAGCACAGGGTGTCATGGTGAGCCTGTCGAACCATGGTGGGCAGGCCTACGCACGCACCCTTCGACGGGCTCAGGGTGACACCCTCCTCTCTGCCATTTACATCTTTAAAAACACACCGCGATTTGATAACCCGCAATGACAATTAGTACCAAAAGAACATGAAAGCCTACCTATTTGGATGGAATCCTATAAAGTTTGAGTGGACTGATATTGATGAAGATATTAAGCAGCTTAAAGCAACAGGCATATACACCGATAACTGGAGCGTAGCCAGCCATAAAACCATACAACCCGGCGATCGGGCATATATTGTACGGGTTGGGGTTGAACCTAAAGGCATCTTTGCATCGGGTTATATTTCGTCCGAGCCTTATTTGGCGTTTAGGAAAGGCCGGCATTATCACCGGATTGAGATCAACCTTGATGTGCTGCTTAATCCCGATAAAGAGCGTATACTTACCCTCGATATTTTGAAAACCGGTAACCTTGCCGCCCAAACCTGGACTCCCCAGGCATCCGGCATCTCCATCCGGCCCGAACTGGTTGATGAACTGGAAGGCGTTTGGCTTGATTTTTTAAATCCCGAAGAATAAAACCCTGCTACCCTGTTAATTTTTGCTTTTAGTGATGCTGATATGCCATACTATTTGGTTAAACCATCGGTGTAATATTTAGCGCCATACGGGTAAATTAGTTTATTATAAACCATTAACCTGCATTTGGCGATGAAATATTTGAGTTGGCTTATGGCCCTGTTGTTAATTAGCACATCCGGTGTTGCTCAAAATAAAAAAGACTGGACATTATTGTTTAATGGTAAAAACCTAAATAATTGGGATAGCTATATAGGCGTACCGCGCGATAGTGCCGGTAAAAAAGTAGGCAATACCCCGCTTGGTTTAAATAACGATCAGCAGCATGTATTTACGGTAATTAAACAGGATGGTATGAATGTGATCCGTGTTTCGGGGCAGAGTACAGGCGGTATCTCCACTAAAGCCGAATATGAAAATTACCATTTGCAGCTCATGTTTAGATGGGGAGCCTGGTTACAAAATGGCCGGAAGAAGAAAGACAGTGGCCTGTTATACCATTCGGTAGGGGAACAGGGGGCCGATTCGGGCGCCTGGATGCGATCGCAGGAGTTCCAGATTGAAGAGGGCGATTGCGGCGATTACTGGGGCTGTGCCGGGGCCATGGCTGATGTGCCTGCTATAAAAAAATCAGAAAAGGATTATGTATACGATGCGGCAGCTCCACTGCTCACCTTTAGCGCGAAAAGCGTGCAGGGGCGGCATTGTATGAAGCGCGGTGATGCCGAAAAGCCCATAGGCGAGTGGAACACGCTGGATTTGTATTGCTTTGGCGATACCAGTATCCATGTAGTGAATGGCAAGGTAGTGATGGTGCTATACCATAACCAGCAACAGGAAAAAGATCAGGTTTTGCCGCTTATCAAAGGCAAAATCCAATTACAATCGGAAGGGGCTGAGGTGTTTTATAAGGAAGTAAAGCTGCAGGCTATCAGTAAACTCCCGGAAGCGCTGCTGAAAGAGCAATAGGGTTCTAAACTGTATCAGCGTAGGGATATTATTTCTTTTCCGGATCAATGGGAACAATGTGGAAGCACAGTTTATTAAATATCGTCAGTATCTTCAAATCTTTTCTTCAGATCACCTAAAGTGGCTATGTTTTTTGCCTTAATTTCATCCTGGTCCTTTTTTTCATGCAGCATAAAGTCGGGCAGTTCTTCTGTGTAGTAAATGATATTCTGCTCTTCTAAAAAGGCTATCAGCATTTTTTCTTCTTCGGCAGTGGGGTGGATGATGTATTTCATGGATTCTTTAATTCCTCAAATGTAGTAAACCGGCCCGCGTTATCAAACAGAGGCGTAAGTTTGTCATTGCGAGGTACGAAGCAATTGCGAACTATGCAGGCTGCTCTTTGGGTGTGCGATTGCCACGCTACGCTCGCAATGACAAGGTGGTTGAACAAAAAAGGCCACTCTTTTTCAAGAATGGCCTTTGTATTATAGATCTTCCGGTACTATCACACTTTAATCTCAACTTCAACACCGCTTGGCAATTCAAGCTTCATTAAAGCATCAACAGTTTTTGAGTTTGAACTGTAAATGTCCAGTAAGCGTTTGTAAGAGCATAGTTGGAACTGCTCGCGTGCCTTTTTGTTTACGTGCGGTGAACGCAAAACAGTGAAAATTTTCTTTTCAGTTGGCAACGGAAGTGGTCCGCTAACTACAGCGCCTGTCGGCTTTACTGTTTTTACGATCTTCTCGGCTGATTTATCAACCAGGTTGTAATCGTACGATTTTAATTTAATTCTGATCCTTTGGCTCATTTTGTTTTTGTTTTGTGACTGATTCCTAAGAGCTATTTGTTAGGGCAGTCGGTTATTAATTATTGAATTAATGAATTATCGAATTACTGATTCAAAAATCAATAATTCAATAATTCAAAATTATTTACGCGTTAGCAGCAGCTTTTTTGCCTTTTGCTTTGGCAACTACTTCTTCCTGTACGTTACGTGGCGCTTCAGCATAGTGATCAAACTCCATGGTTGAAGTAGCACGGCCAGATGTGATGGTACGTAACTGCGTTACATAACCAAACATTTCTGAAAGTGGTACAGTAGCTTTAATTACCTGGGCACCTGCACGTGAATCCATACCTAAAAGCTGGCCACGGCGACGGTTCATGTCACCAATAACATCACCCATGTTTTCTTCAGGGGTAAGGATCTCGATTTTCATGATCGGCTCCAGTAATACTGGTTTACATTTTGGCAATGCCTCGCGGTAAGCCGATTTTGCAGCTATCTCGAAAGATAACGCGTCCGAATCGACCGCGTGGAACGAACCATCAATTAAACGTACTTTTAAGCTGGTTAATGGGTAACCGGCTAATACACCGTTCACCATTGCAGCGTTAAAGCCCTTTTCAACAGATGGGATAAACTCGCGAGGGATAGAACCACCGCTAATTTCGTTCACAAACTGTAAGCCTTCTTTACCTTCGTCGTTTGGAGATATAATAACTTGTATATCCGCAAATTTACCACGGCCACCGGTTTGTTTCTTATATGTTTCGCGGTGTTGGGTAGTACCTGTAATAGCTTCCTTGTAAGCAACTTGTGGCGCACCTTGGTTAACCTCTACTTTAAACTCACGTTTTAAGCGATCCATAATAATGTCCAGGTGAAGCTCGCCCATACCCGAAATAACGGTTTGGCCGGTTTCTTCGTCAGAGCGTACACGGAAGGTTGGATCCTCTTCAGATAATTTACCTAAAGCCATACCCAATTTATCAACGTCGGCCTGTGTTTTAGGCTCGATAGCTAAACCGATAACTGGCTCAGGGAAGTTCATTGATTCCAGTACGATAGGGTGTTTCTCGTCGCAAAGGGTATCGCCAGTTTTAATATCCTTAAAGCCTACTACCGCTGCAATATCACCTGCACCTACATTAGGGATAGGGTTTTGCTTGTTAGCGTGCATTTGGAAGATACGACTGATACGCTCTTTATTGCCCGAACGCATGTTGTGTACATACGAACCAGCCTCCAGGTTACCAGAGTATACGCGGATAAAGCACAAGCGGCCCACAAATGGGTCGGTCGCGATTTTAAACGCTAATGCTGCAAATGGCTCTTTTTCTGATGGCTGACGGATAATTTCTTCGCCGGTATCAGGGTTAGTACCAACAATACCATCCACGTCCATTGGTGAAGGAAGTAATTCCATCACATAGTCAAGCATGGTTTGTACACCTTTGTTTTTGAACGATGAACCGCAAACCATAGGAACGATCTTAGCGTCCAGAACAGCCTTGCGTAAAGCGTCAAGCACTTCGCGCTCGGTGATGGTTTCAGGGGCGTCAAAGAATTTCTCCATTAACGACTCATCATAATCGGCTACCGATTCAAGTAGTTTTTCTCTCCACTCGGTTGCTTCTTCGATCATATCCTCAGGGATAGGCACTTCGGTAAAGGTCATGCCTTTATCATGCTCATTCCAAACAATACCTTTCCAGTTAATTAAATCAACAACACCTTTAAAATGCTCTTCAGCACCAATTGGTAACTGCAAAGGAACAGCGTTACTGCCTAACATGCTTTTTACTTGTTTTACAACATTTAAAAAGTCGGCACCGCTACGGTCCATTTTATTTACGAAACCTATACGGGCAACGTTATAGTTGTTGGCAAGCCTCCAGTTAGTTTCAGATTGTGGCTCAACACCATCAACCGCGCTAAACAAAAACACTAAACCATCTAATACACGTAAGCTGCGGTTTACCTCAACGGTAAAATCCACGTGGCCCGGTGTATCAATAATGTTAATGTGGTATTGGTGGCCACGGTATTTCCAGTCGATGGTAGTAGCAGCCGATGTGATAGTGATACCACGTTCTTGCTCCTGTGCCATCCAGTCCATTGTAGCTGCACCTTCGTGAACTTCGCCAATTTTGTGGCTAAAGCCCGAGTAGTACAGGATACGCTCGGTAGTAGTAGTTTTACCAGCATCAATGTGAGCGGCAATACCTATATTTCTTGTATATCTTAGAT
>JAZKAO010000036.1:0-63071 GCA_040389105.1 Bacteroidota bacterium | reverse complement strand
CCCGGCGGCAATACGTAGGCCAAAAGGCCCTTATCATCGTATACGTAATAGGTGGATAGTATTTCTAAAACGCCGCTTTTCCAGTTAAACGTACGCTTCAGCAGCACGCGGCCGGCCTTGTCTTTATATTCCTCTACTGTGCCGGCACGTCCGCTTACCCAGTTCTCGTCTTTACTAATGCTTACGCTCAGCTGGTTAGCGCCGTATACGGCCGTATTGCTGCCTGCCCGGTTAAGCGTGCGGCTGCCGTTGCTGTTCACCGCCGCGGTATACAGGGCCGCCAGGCGGGTATTCGCCGTATCGGTAAGGGCGGTGGTATTGTTATTGGCATAGGCCAGCTTTACCGTGTGGCCGCTGCCGCTGATACTGCCGCTGTAGGGTTGCCAGGCCGTGCCCGGCGCGCCCTGCTCGGTCACCCGTTCCAGCGGCGATAGCTCAAATACCGTTACCGCGTAAGGCGCGGTGGTATTGGCATAGCTTTGCCCGGTGGTTTGGTAAAAGCTGTATTGCTGGCTGCCGGTATAGCCGCCGCTGCCGCTCAGCGCCGTGCTTTGGTACATACCCGGCGTGCCGGGCGATACGCTGTAGGGCTGATATTTAATGGGTTCGAGGCCAAACTGGTCGTAAGCCTGGGGCTGTACCAGATCCTGCCCGTTAGGGCTGCCGTACACCTGCACGGTTTGCAGGGGGCGGCCCAGCCCGTCCAGGTACTGTATGGTGCTTTGCACCGAATCCTTATTGCTGGTCAGCGTATCCAGCCTGCCGGTAGTTTTAATAGGGGTGCGGGGCACACGGGTGCGCACAAAGTTTTGCGATGTGGTTTGCGCGTAAGCGCCCATGCCGGTCACTAAGGCCAACAGTACGCCAAAAAGGAGTAACAAATGCTTTTTCATGGTGACAGGTTTAGTGTGCATAATTATAATCATTCTGCTTCAGGATATTACCGTACTGGTCTTTGATAGTCTGCAGGCGGTTGTGCGCATCGTATTCGTAATAGGTGGTAATGGCCTTGGCATCAATAGTACTGCTCACCCCTATGCCCTGCAAATAGGTATAGGTGCTCATTTGCGCGTCGGCCGGGTAAACGCGTACATCATCGTAGGCGCTGCCCCCGCTAAGCGTGTAGCTGCTGCCGGTATAAGCAACCTCGCCGCTGTATAGCCAGGCGCTGCCGCTTTTATACCAATAGGAGATAATATAGGCGCGGCTGTTGGGCCTGGTCCAGCTAACGGTATACGATGAGCCGTTGTAGTATTTGCCGCCCGTATGCGCCGGCCCGGCCGTACCGCTGCCGCCATCCTCAAAATTTTGGGTGTAAAACTCGGCCGCGGTAGCGTTTCGGCACTCGGCAATGGGGTAGGCGTTTTTGCCCGCCTCGGTACCGTTCACCGCCGGGTAACCGTATTGATAGGCCACACTGATGCCGCCGGTAAGCTGTTGCGCCGTAATTTTGGTATCGGCATCGTACGTATAAGTTACCCGCTGGTTATAGTGGCTATCGCTAAGCAATGTATTGTATTTGCCGCCGCTTGTAGTTTGGTTGCTTAACGATGCCAGCCCCGCGGCGCTTTGCAGCGCGTATATCTTTATGGGCTTATATAGCAGCGAGTCGTATTTGGTTACCGTGCCGCCTATCAGTACCGAATCTGTCGCCGTTCGTTTTTGCCATATCTGCTTTTCAATAACCGGCGCTACTACGTTGGCCGCAACCAGGTTGCCGGTTATGCCCGGCGAATAATCTTCGGGGTACTTCAGTTTTTGCACAGACACCCGCCCGTCCGAATTGGTTTGTTGGCTCAGCACCAGGTTGCGGGTGGCCAGGTTATAGTGGTTGCGGGTCTGGGTGGTCAGGGTATCGTTGTTGTAAATGGTTTCGGTAACCTTGGTCAGGTATTTCCACTGCGACTCAAGGAAGTACATATTGGCGCTATACGTATTGATAGGCGGTTCAGGTGTCTGTATTGCGGATAAGGTCACGTAGGGCTTAACGCCTATCATCAGGGTATCGCTGCCAACCCCATAATCATAAAATTTCGAGCTGATCAGCGCGTAGCCGCTGCTGTTCTTTTTGTAGTGCAGTTCTTCCGCTGTTTCCACCCCCAGGTTATTGCCATCGGCTTCAAAACAGTTGAAAAAATAGACCGACCGGCTTACGTTTGTGGTATCGCTGCCGGTATCCTCCGTCACTTTCGAGTAATACATGGGCAATCCGGGCGTTTCGCTTTGCGCCTGCATGGAGCTGTAGGTGTAATAATAATAATCATTGTAAAGAAAGGGCTCAGCGGGATTATCATGTACCCTTTCTATATACGATGAGGTCTCGTAGTTGGGTATCGCCCCGCCGCCAAACTCGTATTTATATTTCCTTACTATCGGCGGGCCGATCACTGCGCTGTCGATAATGGTTTTCACCCGCACTCCCGCGGCGGGTACGATTTCCTGGACATTGCTGGACGTGGTGAAACTGGCTTGCAGGTCTACCCAGTTCTCGCTTTTATCGCACACCACCTGGATCACATACTTGCCAGTGTCAATTTCAAGGCTGTCCGCATGCCCCGCGTCGTTTTCCGCGGTAAGAAGAATCTTGCCGGAATAAACCAGGTCCCCGTTCAGGTCGTCTTTGTAAATGTATACCTCCGGATGGTAGTTATCACGCGCCCTGCCCAGGGGGTCGTCATCATCAGGGTTTTTGGCTGTACGCGTCCATATCAATTTCAGCCATTGATGCTTATCGCTGTGGAACGATGCCGTATCGGTGATTTCATCTTCCGTATCCGGATCGGGGCGGTAGGCATAAGGATTAACCATTGCCGGGAAATTTACCGTATTGCCGGTATTGGTTTGGTTAAGCTCGTATTCAAAACTCGTGCTGCCGCCGGTAGGATAGGTCACCTTTGTTAACGATCCCAGTACAGCGCCGCTAAATAATGGCGTACGGTTGGCCCCGCCGGGGTAGATCGTATTCGGCATCATGGTAAAACTGGTTTTACCATTATAGTAATTAAAATGATCTACCTGGTCGAAGCCGGTTATTTCAGCAGGGCCGTCATAATAGTCGAAATGATGCGTCAGCGAGTCAGCACTGCCGGAAACCGTTTCGCTTACCGAGCGTAACTTGAGGAAACTGGAATGTGTAACCCCACCGGGAGTAACGGAGTTGTTGAAATAACTGTGATCGAGGTGGAAGGTTTTTACCGCAGTACTCCCATTAGTTGCAATATTGATACTCGCTAAAGCATACGCGCCTAAACCGGAGTGTACGCCGACATCCCGCCTTGCCGAGGACTCGGGGATGAACGTAACCGTGTACTTCGACGACTGTATGGTCGCCAGCCTTTTGCTGGATACCCATGCTGGCATGCTGAGGTTTGTGGTAGTTAATTTTCCGGCGGGGTCGTATCCGGGAAGGGAGGGGTTGTCGCCCTTGATAAATGTTTGCGTCCAGGCGCCTCTTTGCGTGATCTGGCCCTCATCCGTATAGGTTAGCGTGATGGATTCGGTTTGGGCGGCGTTGGTTATCCTGGTCAGGTAGAAGGCCGAAAAAAAGCCAGGCAAAGACCCCGAAACCGGACTTGTTTTAACCGCCGTACTTTCGCTTTCGCTGAACTCATAGATGGTGCCGTCTTCAGTAGTAATATTGAAGCCGGAGCCGTTACCGGCTATCTTTAATTTTTGCACCGGGAAAAGCACGTACCGGTTCTTTATCCGGGCAAACTTGCCCGAGTGGCCGGCAAAGTTGAAGCTGTATATGTCCGGCTCGGCATCATAAGTGCGGTTGTCGATCTGGGTCAGATAGGTATTATCAGAGCCGACGTTGACATTGTTGTACTTGGCGGCACTGTTCTCGTATGTGGTCGGATCGCTGGTATTATACACATCGTCCAGCCCCCTCACATTGTGGGTGATCACCCCACCCGCCTGTAAGGACCAGCCCAAACCTATCCAGCTGATCTGCTCGGCAGGCTTATAGCCGTTGTAATTATAGGTTAAGCTGATGGGTAAACTGAGGTCATTTCCTTGTACCGTAAAGATAGGGATGCTGACATTGGCCATGCCGGTATACATGGTAACGGGTATATTGCCGTACTTGGAAAGGTTGGCCGCCGTAGGAGAGGGCGGGACAATATCTGCCCTGGTATAATTGGTAGGATCGGTTTGCGCATGGAGTTGCATGGTGCATGATAAAAACATCATGCCGATCAGTTGAAAGGCTTTTTTCATTGGGGATCAGGTTGAGAAAGAAAAGATGAAAGCTTAATTTACTTTGTGTATGGAGGCCATAAAACGAACTGTGCCGGTTGGGGTCAGATAAATGTTCCGGGGATGAATTTCATGATAAGGTTGTTTTTAAGGTCGATTAAATAGTTAAGAAAATTCCTGTTTATACGGGTGTGTAGACAGAAATGTTACTGTTTTTGCACTTAAAAAGTGCAAAAATTGCTTAGTAAAACTAAGGGTTAACAAGTGGATGCGCAACCCGTGAAAACACGGTATTTGTATGCTACAGATGGAAATTGCCAACCCATTCATATCTGCACATTAATTCCCATACCCAATCGCATCCCGCATCTCACCGCTCAAATGCTCAAGCGATGGCTCGCCATTAAAAATAGAGAAGTTGGTATTATAATCCCACAGTATGCCGGGGATGCCTAATTGTTTGAGGTATTTGCGTACGGTTTTGGTGTAGCGGGCGCGGCTTTGCGAGTCGGCTTTATTGTAACTGCCATACTCGCCGCATAGGATGGGGACGGCATATTTATCGCCCCAGGCTTTTACTATTTGCAGCTTATCATGTACCGATCCTTCGTTGCCATCCAGGTGATATTTGTTGTAATTAGCTTCGCCGGCGGTGCCTTTTGCCTTAGGATTTAGTTGGGGAAATTTATCTACACTATAAGGAAACGTAACCCCGACGGTGGCCATCTGATCGCCCACCCAATCGGCTCCCTGGTGGGTGAATAAAAAAGGTTCGTAAAAGTGGAACGTATAAATAATGTTGTCGTCCTTTAGCCTCACAAAGCGGCTTAATTCGTAAATACTGTTGTAGTTTGATGCCCCGATCAGCAGGGTTCGCTTACTGTCTATTTTACGGATGGCGGTTACCATATTGTAGGCGGCATCTTTCCAAATTTGCGGGTTAATGGGGGGCGGTTCGTTATATAATTCAAAAAACAGGTCATCTTCGGCAGTGTTGCTGTATTTTTTGGCAATGGCCGTCCAGGTGTTAATTACATCATTTGTAGCTTCGGTGAAGTTATTCTCGCCCAATTCGCCGTAATGATAGTCGATGATCAGCTTAAAATCGTATTTTCGGCACAGCTTCCAAACTTTATCAATACGGGTGATGATATCCTGCAAAGGCACGTTGTTTTTCTCGAAATGCTTAAACGCCACAGGGAGCCGGATACACTTAAAACCAAGTTTTTCTAGTAATTGCAGGTCGGCGGCCGTTACACCTTCTGTTTGTAGCAGGTCCTTGTTCCAGGTTTGCTCCAGCCACGAAATGCTGATGCCGTTGCCGAGCGTTTTAGCGCGATTGAAAGCCATTTGTGGTTCGGTTGGTAAGGTTGGACTACTTTTTGCACTTTGACATTGCAGTACCATCATTAAAAGTATGGTGAGCTTAATAGCTACAGGATGTAAGGATGGGGTTTTATAATTGCTTTTTTTCATCTATATTTCATCCGTATTGACCGTTGACTGATCTTTATCCTAATCTTAACAATAGTACTAATGTTTGTTCAAATAACTAAGGAAGAGTTTTCAAAAGAAGTAAATAAAAAGGCCTGGTATCAAACTAATAATATCATCTGGACCATTATTTTTCTTTACCCGTTATTTAGTGTTATTGACTTTATCTACGCGAACGACATCTGGATCCAATTTATGATCGTTCGCATCATTACAGTAATCATTATTTACGCGCTATATACTTTTTTTCAAAACCGAAAATATGATTACCGGGTACTGCTTCATATCAGCTTCTTCCTGCTTTCGGTTACTTCAGCGCTGCTATGTAATCTGGTTAACGATCAGCATTTAACTATTTACTTCCTTACCTATTCGGTTATTATCCTGTTTTTTAATTTACAGGTGTTTTGGGAGCCTATCAACTCGGTTATACAAGGCCTTATTGCCATTATGCTACTGGCTATATTTTTTAACGCCTTAAGCAATTATAACCTCGATCTGGTGGTTAATAACGGCGGGCAATACTTTATTATTATCCTGTTTATATCGTGCCTTATCCCTAATGCCCGTTACAAGGTGATTGAGCGGGAAGTAAAATCGCAAATACTGATCGAAAAATCGAACGAGCAACTGAAAATGCAAAACCATGATATTGCCGAAAAAAATGGCATTATTGATATGCAGTACGATAGGCTGCGCAAGCTGGATGAGCAAAAGAACAGTTTTATTAATATAGCCGGCCACGACCTGAAAAACCTGATAGGATCTATCATTATGAGTAATAATATGGTGAAGGACGAGGATTACAGGCTAAGCTCGGACCAGCGCGAGTTTGTGCAATACATTGGCGACTCGGCCGATAAAATGCAATACATGCTTAATAAACTGATGGATGTGAAGGAGATAGAATCGCCGGAGCTGAAGTTTAATATGGAGATTTTTGATATTAATGCCGAGGTGCAAACCGTATTTAAAGGTTTAACCGAAACAGCCTTAATGAAAAACATCCATTTGGTTGATAATATCCTTAAACTGCCCCTTAACGTAAAGTTAGACCGCGTGTTTACCGGGCAAATTTTCCAGAATATCCTATCTAACAGTATCAAGTTTTCGCAAACCAATAATAACATTAAGGTGGTTACCAGTTTGCAGCGCCAGCGCTTTGTGTTTGAGGTAATTGACGAAGGGGTAGCCATTGGCCAGGAAGAACTGGATATGATGTTTAATAAACTGAAAACATTAAATGATGCATCGGGCCACATGGAAAGCCGGCTGGGCCTGGGCTTATCGATAGCCAAGCTGATGACGCGCGAACTGGGCGGCGAGCTTACCTACAAAAGCGACGAGAACGGCAATTATTTTAGAGTAGAGTTTTACGTAATTAACTAATATATTTTTTACAACCAGATGAATAGATTTTTAACCTTATTGGCATTTATACTGATCTTAGCAAAACTGCCATCATCCGCGCAAATGGTTTCCTCGTTCAAATCATACGGGCACGATGACGATCCGATCAGTGGCATGAGCGGCTCAACATCGTATTTCTTTAAAATAGACCCGCTGGTGGAAATGAACGGCAGCAAGCTGGTTGTATATTTTGAGCCATCGAGGGCGCTGGTATATAATAACTCGTTTATTAACTTAATTATAGCCGACAGGCCGGTATATAGCGGCAGGCTTACCAAGGATTCTATCCAACGGATAACTGTTGACCTAACCCGTAACGATCTTTCAAACGATGGCAAATACCTAAAAGTACAGGTTAAAACGCTATTGAACATATCGGACGATAAATGCCGCGATTTGGATAACCCGGCCATGTGGATAAAAATTAAAGGCTACTCATACCTGTCGTTAAACCGTAACACTAAAAACTTTTTCACTAACATTAATATTGCCAATTGCTTCGATTCAAAAAGGGCCATTGTTTATCCGGTAAACCCATCGCTAAAGGATTTAAAGGCTGTTGCCTGGGCTTATGCCCGGTTGAAGAAAACCGATATTAAAAACATACAGGTTTTTGAGGCCGATAAAGTACCCGATAGCGTACGTAACTATATTATGGTTGGTAACATTAACCGCCTGCCTGCCGATATGCGCAGCATGGTTAAGGTTACGCCGCAAAAAAACGAGGGCCTTTTTTATCTGAACAAACGCGTTTTAAACGTTACCGATAGTGTAATTAAAATGGTGGATGTAAAGGGCCACTTAATACCTGTGCGCACGGTTGAAAACCTGGTTGTACCAAGCGAGATATTGTTTGTTACCGGCGGCGATGATGATGGTTACGAAAAAACCATTACATCGTTAGGTAACATGAATATCCTGAATTCGACCTTTGGCGATTATTTGCTGATAGACCATGCCGAAAATACCTTCTTTAAAACAACCGACCAAAACCGGTCTAAACTAACACTGAAACAAATTGGTGGCGTAACCAGCTTTATGTCGGGTATTGGTTCGTTAAAAAGCTCGTATAACTTTAAAAACAGCGATTTTAGCTTTACGCCTAAGGAAGTAGAGATCAGCATTACGGCTAACTATAGCAGCCTGAACGCTAACGACCGCGGCTTTTTTAATATTTACCTGAACGGTATGCTGATTAACAGTGAAAAGTTGGATGCATCGGGCAAGTTGAAAACATCTGTAACTATTAACCGCTACCAGCACCATAAATACAATACACTGGAGGCCGAATTTAGGTTTTACCCAAGCAGTGGTAATTGTATGAACAGTTTTACCAATTTCTTTGCCGAAATAGACGTGGACAAATCGTACCTGGAATCAAAAAATCCGTTTATTACCAATGATTTGAGTTTTTACCAGTACCCCGAAGCATTTAATTCGGGTTCGACACGTATTGTGGTTAGCAAAAACTTTTCCAAATACGCTGCTGCTGCCATGGGCGAAGTGGTTTACGAGTTGAACAATAACATTAACGCCAATAACTTCCCTGTTTTTGAGTATTCAACCGATATCAGCACCAGCGATATTAAAAAATATAATATTATAGCACTGCTGGACCGGAGCGATAAATTGCTGGGCCAGTTCCCTGATGCACCTATCAAGTTCGACCAGAAATTCAGGCTGTATAATAATGATAATAACCAGGTAGTTTACTCGCTCAGCGATTCGGTATCAAACGGCCTGGCGCAGATATTTTATGGCCGGGCCAATAATGCCACTATGGTAATGACGGCAACAGGTACACACCTGGCCGATGCCTTCCTATCAGTATCCAAATCAATTACCGAGCAGCTGTCAACCCTGTCAAGCAACGTTTGTATATCCGATGTTAACGGGAATAAATACCTGTTCAACATCAGCAAATCGAGCGAGAACCTGGAGTATGTAGATACCAAAAGTGCCCTTTCGCGTTTTTGGGAAAGCTATAACTTGTATATCCTGTTAGGTATATTAATACTAATCCTGCTATCATTCCTGTATGTACGTTCGAGGGTGCAAAAATCGCAGGATATTATTAATGACTAAGCAACTGTATAATTTAAAATATAAACAAACATTCCCTGCGTTAAAGGCGGGGAATGTTTATCACCTCATCCATTTTTATATAACCCCAAAATGAGTTTAACTATCCCCCAAATTTTGGTTAACGATAAATTTATCACACCAGGTGAAAGGGAGAAGATTTTTGAAATCTCTAAAAATGTAGGCCAGTCTTTTATTAAGGTTGCGCTTAACTTTGGTTATATATCGCGCAAAAATTACGAGCGCTCTATGATCAATGCCGGCTATCCTTATCAACAAATAAGGCAGCAGGAATTTGATCAGGAGATACTTAATAAAATCGACCTGAAGTTTGCCGACGAACACCTGGCTATTCCGTTGCGGATAGAAAATAATAAGGTGGTAACCCTGATGGCCGACCCAACCGACCTGCTTTTCCTGGATTTTATCAGATTTACGTTTGATAAGGAGCCCGAAATCATCGTCGCGTCCGATTTGGATATCATCTGGCTAAGTCACAAACTGTTGGGCGATAAATATGTAAAATCGGCCGTGTTTGAATTACTGAACCGCGACCCCGGTAGTTCGGCCATTATTACCTTTACTTCGCCACAGCTGATATTTATCTTCTCGCTGCTGGCTATAACGGTTATCGGCCTGTTTATTAATTTTAAACTGGTATCCATTATTATTAATGTGGTACTAAGTTCTTTTTTCCTGGTGGCTATTGTGTTTAAGCTGTTTCTGGCGCTGGTAGGTTCCCGGTTCGAGTTATTTCAGGCTGTTACACGCGAAGAGGTGAGGGAGGTAAAGGATGAAGACCTGCCGGTTTACACCATTCACCTGCCGGTTTATAAAGAGGATAAGCTGATTAAAAAGCTGATATGGAACCTGCAAAGTTTGGATTACCCGCGCGAAAAACTGGATATTAAGCTGATTATTGAAGAGGACGACGATAAAACCCTTAACGCCGTGCGCGATTTGGATTTCCCCGCTATTTTTGAGGTGATTGTTGTGCCATTCCACATGCCTAAAACCAAGCCTAAAGCCTGCAACTACGGCCTGCACTTTTCGCGCGGTAAATACCTTACCATTTACGATGCCGAGGATATCCCCGATACCGATCAGTTAAAAAAGGTGGTAGCCCTGTTTAGCAAGCTGCCACCAAACTACATTTGTGTACAAAGCGCGCTAAACTATTTTAATCGCGGCGAGAACTTTTTGACCCGCATGTTTACGCTGGAATACTCGTACTGGTTTGATTATATGCTGCCCGGTTTGGATACTCTGGATATCCCTATCCCATTAGGGGGCACCAGCAACCACTTTAAAATGGCTAACCTGATTGAGTTGGGCGCCTGGGACCCTTTTAACGTAACCGAAGATGCCGATTTGGGCCTGCGGGCATACTCGAAGGGCTACAAGGTGGCCATTATTAACTCCACCACTTACGAGGAAGCCAATAACGACTTTTTTAACTGGATCCGCCAACGTTCGCGCTGGATAAAGGGTTATATGCAAACCTACCTGGTACACATGCGCAACCCCCGTAAGCTGCTTAAAAAAGTAGGCTGGCGCGGTTTCCTGGGCTTTAACTTTTTTATAGGCGCTACGCCTGTTACTTTTTTAGTTTACCCTTTATTACTAAGCGTATTTATTGCCTACGTAGTTTTTGACTTGGAAGGCATCCGCGAAATTTTCCCGGATTGGGTACTGTTCATGTCGATATTCAACCTGATGGTGGGTAACATCCTGATGATATATGTAAATATGATGGCTGTGTTTAAGCGCCGGTATTACGAGTTGATATTGTTTGCCATAGCCAACCCAATATATTGGTTAATGCACTCCATAGCGGCTTATAAAGGCTTATGGCAACTGGTTGTAAACCCTTTTTACTGGGAAAAAACCAACCATGGTTTAAGTAAGGTTAATAACCCCACAAATGTTGTTAAATGAGATTTTCTAAGGCCATATTTTTACTCATACTCACCATTGTATTAACCGTATACTATTTGGTTTGCGCGCTTTATCTTAACCATTTGGGTTATTATAACCAGGAGTCGCTGTTTTATATAGAGAAAGCCAAAATAGTTTTTGAGGGAGTAGGCGACCGTTTAAAGGTGATGGGGCTTACATCGCCGATATTCCCCTTTTACGGTACGTTTTTGTTTACGGCTATCAGTTATAACCTGGCACCCATACTGGCATCGGCAGTAGGTACCGCGCTGCTGTTTAACGTAATGGCCAATACACTAATGAAACGGGTGAACGATGAGTTTTACCTGGGTATGCTGTTGTTAGTTTTTATGCTGCACCCGGGTATGTTGTATGTGGCCTGCTCGGGCAAGTCTATTTATATGGTGCTGGTATTCTTCTTTATGTTTTACCTGAACATTTTTAAGTTTTACACCTCCAACACAACCTTTCACGTATCTATAGCCAGTATTTGCCTGGTAGTGCTGGTTTTTTGCGATTATAAATTTATATGGCTTACGCTGTTCTTTTTACCGCTGGTGCTGTCTATATCTATACAAAGCCTCAACCTTAGCGAAAAGGAATCCATCTTCAGGCTGTTTACCAGTTTTAATAACCCATCGCTGCGGCGTAAGCTCATCAATAAAACCTTCGCGCTGTATATCATCCTATTTATTTTGCCGCTGGTATCGGTACTGATATATAAGATGCTGAACCTTACCCACGCTGCCGATTTAAACTACTTTATTGATAGCCCCTACGCCACCTGGAGCGTATTAGCCGAAAAAATTGACTATAATATTTTGCTGGATACCACTATGCATCATAAACTGCCCGAGGCATCCATTATCATATCCTTAAGGATCATTTTATTTTGCCCGTTACTGCTGGTGGCTATTTACCTGTTCCGCCAAAAAACGCACCAGATCCTTACCCTGATTACCCCTATGGCTTTTGTGGAGTTTTTAAGGATAAAGTATGATAAGGTTTACCTAACCCAGCAGTATTACCTGATATTTTTAATACTGGGGTTAATGTGCGTAATGTTTAGGGCCAGTACGGTTAAAAACCAAAACAACTTTAAAATTATGCTGGTGCTGGTATTAGCCCTGCAACTGTATACCGGTTATGCCTTTCTGGATAAATCGTATATACACGAGGAGCAGAATTTTGTAAACGTTTTGCTGAAAAAAGAAGTGCCCACAGGGCAGGAGGACAACCAGGATATTGCCAATTATATTAACGCGCTGCCCGGTAACCCTCAATTACTAATGGACGATGCCGTTGGCTACCCTATAGCCGCCTTTATTGATAATGTGCAAGGGCTGATACTGCCCTACCAAATGAATTTTTTAAGCGCGGTAGAAAACCCGGGCAAGTACGCCAACTATATTTTGGTAGCCAGCGATAAAAACCCGGCTAATGGTTATACCCAGCTAACACCCAAATACCTTCAAATACTGCGCAATGCCGATAACAAGCTCTATCTGGAAAAAAAGTTTGAAACCAACAATTGGATATTGTATAAGATAGAGGAGCATTAACCCCCCCGGCCCCCTAAAGGGGGAGTTAATGTGCAAATGTGTGGATATGCAGATGTGCATATATTAAATCAGAAATTGGAATTTCGAAATCCGAAATCCTGTTCCCCCTTTAGGAGGTTGGGGGGCACTTATTCATCAATATCCCATAAATTTCGTTGTAAATAGCTTCGCCAACTTCCTCCCGGGATATGACATAATGCACCGGCTCCTTTTCCTTTAGATACAATAAAAGGTTATCGTGCTTGTGGATGCTAAGTGCTTCAAAAAGTTCCCAGTCCTGTTCTACTTTCGATTGATTATCCTGGTAGGTCAAGCCCTGATCGGTAAAGGTGTATGTGTAATCGCCCAGTTCGTTTTCGTATTTATCGGCCATCATTTCGGCACGGCCAAAAAAGTTGCGGCGTACCGTACGTACATGTCTAAATCGGAGTAGGATCGATATCAGCATGCAAACCCCAACTACGGTAGTAAGCGGTAAGCCGCCCTTTATATCGATGCTGATGCCTACGCCCAATACAATAACTGTTACCACTATGTAGATATAATAACTCGGCGAAACTTCCTTATACATCAAATCCCAAATAACCTGTTGGTTATTTAAATAAGCCTGGCGATTAAAAGGTACGGTTACAACTTTTTCCTGCATTTATTTTATGACTAATAATGCGCAATCTTTACTCTGTAGTTTTTTCATTTGCAATAGTTATAATTTCTTGATACGTCTTTTCTCCTGCTTCTGTTTTAGATATAATAAAATTAAGTGTGCCATTACGTACCACAATAATAAAATGATCTTTGAAAATAATAGGTTTCTGAATCAAATGCCAGTTGAGTTGAAATGATTTTTCATTATCCTGATAGGTGAAGCCTGTGTCAGAAATAATATATGTGCGACCCAATTGTTTTTGTTCGTATAATTCGGCGTAGTGATAAATTAGTTTGAAAAATTTTCTTCTACGGTTAAAATGATCAATTCCCAATATAATGAGATGGAAAATGATGCAACTGCCTATGATAAGGCTAAGCGAGAACTCCCCCTTTTTATCAACTAAGCCACCTATCAGGAAAATTACGCCCACTAAACCAATATAAACGTTGGGCATTATTTTCTTTTTAACTGATAATGACCAAAGGATATGTTGGGCTTCTAAAAAATACAACCGGTTGAAAGGGTGAGTTAAAACTATTTCCTGCATAAGCAAGAATAGAAAAACGGAGTTAAAGAAACAAGGGACGTGAAAAGAAATCTCACATCTTGATTCATGTTGATTTAAACTCCCCCTTTAGGGGGCCGGGGGGTTACATATTCCGCCTATATTGCCCGCCAACCTCATAAAGCGCATGTGATATTTGCCCCAGCGAACAATACTTGCAGGCCTCCATCAAACTGTTGAAGATATTCTCGCCAGCTATGGCTTTATGCTGTAATTCGGTTAGTAAAGCCGGTGCTTTATCGATATTTCGTTGCTGGAAATTGCTAAGCGCCGCAATCTGGAATTGCTTTTCCTCTTCCGTAGCACGGATAACTTCGGACGGGGTTACCGTCGGTGACCCTTTTTTATTGAGGAAGGTATTTACCCCGATAATAGGGAACTCGCCGGTATGCTTCAGGGTTTCGTAGTATAACGATTCTTCCTGGATCTTGCCGCGCTGGTACATGGTTTCCATAGCGCCCAATACGCCGCCACGGTCGTTTATGCGTTTAAATTCGGTTAGTACGGCTTCTTCAACCAGGTCGGTTAGTTCTTCTATAATAAATGCGCCTTGTAGCGGGTTCTCGTTTTTGGCCAAACCTAATTCGCGGTTGATGATGAGTTGGATAGCCATAGCCCGGCGTACCGATTCTTCGGTAGGGGTGGTTATCGCCTCGTCGTAAGCGTTGGTATGCAGCGAATTACAGTTATCGTAAATGGCATACAAAGCCTGTAAAGTAGTGCGGATATCATTAAAATCAATCTCCTGCGCGTGCAACGACCGGCCACTGGTTTGGATATGGTATTTCAGCTTTTGCGACCGCTCGCCGCCCTTGTATTTATTCTTCATGGCCTTGGCCCAAATTCGGCGTGCCACGCGACCAATCACGGCGTATTCCGGATCGATACCGTTGCTGAAGAAGAACGACAGGTTAGGGGCAAAGTCGTCAATATGCATACCCCGGCTTAGGTAATACTCCACGTAAGTGAAACCATTGCTAAGGGTAAAGGCCAGTTGGGTGATAGGATTAGCTCCCGCCTCGGCAATGTGGTAGCCTGAAATAGACACCGAATAGAAGTTGCGTACTTGTTTATCAATAAAATACTGCTGCATATCGCCCATCATGCGCAATGCAAATTCGGTGCTGAAAATACAGGTGTTTTGCGCCTGGTCTTCTTTTAATATATCGGCCTGCACTGTGCCACGTACAGATGCAATAGCGTAGGCTTTAATTTTTTCGTAAACATCGGCAGGAAGCACCTGGTCGCCGGTTAGGCCTAAAAGGGATAAGCCCAGGCCATTATTTCCTTCGGGCAAATCACCATCGTAGTGGGGGCGGGCCAGCCCTTTATCATCATATAACTCCTTAAACTTAGCCTCTGCCAAATGCTCCAGGTTGTTTTGGATAATATATTTCTCGCATTGCTGATCGATAGCCGCGTTCATGAAAAAGCCAAGCAGCATAGGCGCAGGGCCGTTAATGGTCATGGATACCGAAGTGCTGGCATGGCACAGATCGAAACCTGAATATAGTTTTTTAGCATCATCCAAGGTTGCAATGCTAACGCCTGAGTTACCAATTTTACCATAAATATCTGGGCGGATATGCGGGTCTTCGCCGTAAAGCGTAACCGAATCGAATGCGGTGGATAAGCGTATAGCCGGCTGACCAAGCGATACGTAGTGGAAGCGTTTATTGGTACGTTCGGGGCCGCCCTCGCCGGCAAACATGCGGGTTGGGTCTTCGCCCTCGCGCTTTAGCGGGAACACACCGGCGGTATAGGGGAACTCGCCCGGCAGGTTTTCGGTAAGCAACCAGCGCAGGATATCGCCCCAGGCTTCATAACGTGGCAAGGATATTTTAGGGATCCTTAATTGCGATAACGATGTAGTGGTTAAGGGCAGCCTGATCTCCTTACCGCGTACGTGATAAATAAAATCATCGGCTTTGTATTTTTTCACTACTTCGGGCCATTGGTCCAAAAGGCTTTTACAATCGGGATGTAGTTGTGTAGAAAGGACATCCCGCAAGGCAAATAGGTACTGTTCCTTTACATCAACACGGCTCAATAAATTTAAAGTTCCATCTACTTGATAAAGTGACTGGGCTATCTTACACTGCTCATCTACCCATTGGTTGTACGCTGTACTGCTCTCGGCAATCTCGGCAAGGTAGCGGGTACGGTCGGGTGGGATGATATATATCTTTTCCGATTCGCCTTCGTGATGCTCGCCACTGGTGTTAAAATCAACACCGGTTTTGGTTTTGATGGTTTTCATCAAATTGGCAAACAGGGTGTTCATCCCGGGGTCGTTAAACTGCGATGCCATGGTGGCATATACCGGCAGACTGGTATCATCGGCCGTGAACAGTTGGTGGTTGCGCTTGTATTGCTTGCGTACATCGCGGATAGCATCCAACGCGCCGCGCTTGTCGGATTTATTGATGGCTACCATATCGGCAAAATCCAGCATGTCTATCTTTTCCAGTTGGGTGGCCGCGCCAAATTCGGGGGTCATTACGTACATGGAAACATCGCAATAATCGGTGATCATCGTATCCGATTGCCCGATGCCTGATGTTTCCACAATAATCAGGTCGTAGCCAGCTGCCTTACATATATCTATCGATTCCTGCACATATTTACTCAAGGCCAAATTAGCCTGCCTTGTAGCCAGCGAACGCATATATACCCGCGGGTTATTAATGGCATTCATGCGGATGCGGTCGCCTAAGAGGGCACCGCCGGTTTTACGCTTACTGGGGTCGACAGAGATAATAGCCAGTGTTTTGCCGGTCTGCTCATCGGCCGAACCTGTTTCGGTTAAAAAACGGCGCACGATCTCATCCACCAGCGACGATTTACCTGCACCACCTGTACCGGTTATACCCAGAACGACCCCTCCCCGGCCCTCCCCGAGGGGGAGGGGGACAGCAGTTTGAAAATTAAAGCCCTCTCCTTCGGGGAGGGTTTGGGAGGGGTTGAGGTGTTGATTTTCAGCTAATGTTATCAGCGCGGCTATCGCCTTCGGATCCCTATCTGCCAGGTGCTTTAATTCCCCATTTAACTTGGTGCGGGTTTCAAAGTCGCATTGCTGCATCATATCGTTAATCATGCCTTGCAAGCCCATCTTACGGCCGTCATCGGGCGAGTAGATGCGGGCAATGCCGTAAGCCATCAGATCCTCAATTTCCTGCGGGAGGATCACCCCGCCACCGCCGCCAAAGATCTTGATATGGCCTGCACCACGTTTGTGCAGCAAATCGTACATGTATTTAAAATATTCGATATGCCCGCCCTGGTAGCTGGTGAGGGCAATGCCCTGCACATCTTCCTGTATGGCACAGTTTACTACCTCATCTACACTGCGGTTATGGCCCAGGTGTATTACCTCGGCCCCTGTGCTTTGCAAAATGCGGCGCATAATATTAATGGTAGCATCGTGCCCGTCGAACAGTGAGGCGGCAGTTACAAACCTGATCTTATACTTTGATTGATACGGGGCGATAGTTTCCATTTAACGCGGTGCAATTGGTAGATAGCAAAATTAAGAAAAATAAAGAGAGGGTAAAGCTATGCGTGCATAATAATTAAGTCATTGGGTCATTTGCTTCGCGTCATTGGGGCATTTGTGATATTCATTATGCTTGAGTCGGAGTAGATTAGTAAGCAAAATATTTTTCCTAATTTGTGGGCTCAATACCCGTTGTATGAAAAAGTTTTTTGCTGTTACCATATTTATCTTGTTTGGCGCTATGGCATTTGCGCAGAACGCTAATATTAAAAGGATAGGCCCAACCACGTTTTCGGTGGGCGCTTACGCCAGGCCGTTTATGTTTGAAAAAGTGTTAGGATCGACGCTGCATTGGGATTGGGCAGCTTGTATAGTAATGGTGCTGAATTATAACGGTTTAAATGTTTCGCAGGAACAGGTGATGAGTTTAGTTGATATGACGGTTATGGGTACCCCGCAGGATTTAATATTTAACGTTAATAAAACAACGCCGCATGCCTGGGGGCCACCTTCAAAAATATACACCTCTACCGCAACGCTCGATGCCGATGTGTTATTTGATGAATTATCGGCCGGTAGGCCTTTAATTATGGCAGCCGGCAGTGTAGGCACCGAAGGCCGTGCCTTTGTAGTAACGGCCATGAGCTATACCATAAAATTTGATGCTAACGGACAGCAAACCGGCATTACCCCGGCTACGGTAACCTTGCGCGACCCATGGCCATCCGGCCTCACTAACCGAACAGTTAACTGGGCTGATTTTGTAGGCCTCACAGCTTCGCTTTATACCATAAAGGTGGAGTTTAAGAAGGAGTAAATAGCGCCAGCTCCGAATACCCCCAATGAAAGCGCAGTGTAATGACCCAATGGCTGCTAATCAATGCTGCAACAAATTGCTTATCTTTGCAGCCAAATGCAAATGGTAGAAACAGAAGCGGGTACGTGGGAAAAGGGCTATAACAATTATGGCCCCTGGCTAAAGCGTAAATATAACGGCGAGCGGGTATTTAAGGTAATTGTTGATGGCGGCTTTACCTGCCCCAACCGCGATGGCAGTAAGGGCTACGGCGGCTGCACCTATTGCAATGTCGATTCTTTCACACCCTCGGTATCGCGCAATGCCCCTACCCTGCGCGAGCAGGTGATACAGGGGATGGAGCGCGCACGCAAGGGTAACAAGGCCGATAAATTTATCATCTACTTCCAACCCAATACCAATACCTATGCCCCGGTGCATTATTTAAAAATGATGTATGACGAAGCGCTGAGCATCGACCCCGAAAACATTGTGGGCCTATCGGTAGGCACACGGCCGGATTGTATCGATGCCGAAAAGATTGCCCTGCTGGAAAGCTATACCGACAGGTTTGATGTGGATTTGGAAATGGGCATGGAATCGATCTATAACGAAACCCTGGGGCAAATTAACCGCGGCTGTACGCACGAGGACCTGGTTACCGCGCTGGAACTGGTGAAGAACAGCAAGCTGGATATTTGCGTGCATACCATCTTCGGCCTGCCGGGCGAGAGCAAGGAAATGATGCTGAAATACGCCGACGAGATTAACCGTTTCCCGCAAATTAAATTTGTGAAATTCCACCACCTGCATATTGTAGAGGGTTCGGTAATGGGGGTGAAGTACAAGCGCGAGCCATTTAAACTGTTCACCCTGCCCGAATATGCCGACTTTTTGTGCGACCTGCTGCCATTAGTCCGCCCCGATGTGGTGATCCAAAGGCTGTTCGGTATTTCCGACTGGGAGTTGCTGATAGCACCTAACTGGGGCATGAAAAAATCGGAGATCCAGTATTTTATCGATCAGCGAATATTAGAACGTGGGGTTATTCAAGGATCATTATTCACCGGTCATTAATCATTGGTCTTATTTTTGAAATGATTAGATTAGCATGCTAAGCCCAATGACCAGTGACTAATAACCAATGACTGATAAACGAAGCCAATCCAACTACTTCCCGGTGTTAACAGGTGTGCGTGCGTTGGCGGCTTACCTGGTTTTTATATCCCACTACGATTACGTTTTTGATGAGGGATTTCCCCAATTTGCGAAACGTTTCTTCCACGAATTCCACATTGGGGTTACCGTTTTCTTTGTGCTGTCGGGTTTTTTAATTACTTACCGCTATTTCAATAATTTTAATTTAACGGGCAATTGGTTTAAGCAATACCTTAAAAATAGGGTGGCGCGTATCTATCCCATGTACTTTTTGCTCACTACCGGTGCCTTTATCTATTACTACTACACGCACGATCAGGGCATTACCAAGGGTTTTTACAACCCGCTGCTTTTGTATGGTATGAACGTGTTTTTTTTACGCGGCTTTTTTTACCAACTATGGGATACCGGCATAGCCCAGGGCTGGAGCCTGACGGTAGAAGAATGTTTCTACTTTTCGGCCCCGTTTATATTCTATATCGCCACTAAGTATAAAAAGTTTTATGTGCAGCCACTGGCACTTACCGCGCTGGGCTTTTTAATGGTGCTTACGTTCAGAAATGTGAATTGGTACGGTTTTTTTGGCAATTTTACCTTTATGATGCTGTATACTTTCCTGGGGCGCTGTTTCGAGTTTTTTGTGGGGATACAGTTGGCTTTGATCATGCTGAATAAAGGTTTCACCCGCGCCAATAACATCAAATATACCTATATCGGCTTCCTGCTTATCTTTATTTTTGTGGGGATAATGGCCACGCTGCAAGTACCCGCCGGTTGGGTGGCCGGCTTGCAAAATACTTTTGGGATCATCCTGAATAATTACTTTATCGCATCGGCTATAGCCCTGTTTTTTTATGGTTTACTGACCGAGGAAACAGTGATGAAAAAGGTATTGGCTACACCGTTTGTGGAGTTGCTGGGCAAGGCATCGTACATCTTTTATCTGATCCATTTGGGTTATATGTACAACTACATGCACGGCTGCTGGGATAAGCTAAATGATATGGCATTTGCTTTGTATGATAAGTGGGGGGTAGAGTGGCATTCGCCTTTTCAGTACGATCAGCTGAATTTAGTTTATGCCTTTATCTTGTTGAATGTCATTTCGATAATATTATTTAAGTTTATAGAGGAACCACTGAACCATTATATCCGCAAGTCGGGGTTTTTAATTAAGCCGGTGGTGCGGGATAAATAAAATTGCCTGGTTAATTATATGAAGAAACTACTAACCTTATTTTTCATTTTGCCCTTGTTTGCCCTGGCGCAAAACGCCGAGACCTATATAAATACCGGTAACCAAAAAGCGGGTGCAAATAATAATACCGGCGCCATTGCCGATTTTACAAAGGCGCTTGAACTTAGCCCTAAAAATGCCAAGGCTTATCTTTATCGTGCCAACTCGTATGCTAACTTAAAACAATACGCGCAGGCTATTGCCGATTATAACAAGTCTATAGAAATTGACCCATACTTTCAAACTACTTGGTTTTATCGCGGTAACGCTAACGCGGCCAACCAAAATTATGCCGATGCTATCTACGATTTTACCCACGCCATAGCCATGGGGGCGCCAAGTATGCAAATGTACCAGTACAGGGCCAATGCCAAATCGGGCGCGGGCGATTACCAGGGCGCTGTTGACGATTTCACCGTTGCCCTTAAAATGGCCCCCAATAACCCCGCGCTGTACGAGTATCGGGGTGTGGCCAAGGTAAACCTGGGCGATAACCCCGCCGCTATACTGGACTACGATATGGCGGTAAGGCTGGACCCTAATAACTCCGACCTGATTTTTTACCGGGCTAACTCCAAAGGTAACGTGGGCGATTACGTAGGCGCTATTACCGATTACCGCCGGGCCCTTGCCCTGAACCCCAAAAATGCCGATGCCGTTTTCTATTGCGCCAATGCCGAGGTAAACCTCAAAAAGTATGATGATGCCATTATTGATTATAAAAAGGCCATTGTGCTTAACCCAAGGCTGCCTAACGTTTATAAATATTTGGCCAATGCCTTAAGCCATGCATCAAACGTGCAATCGGCAAAGGATTTTTATGCCGATGCCATTAAACGCGACCCAACTAACCCCGAAGTGTATCTGTACGATGGTATTGTGAAAAACAATATGCAGGATACCACCGGTGCCATGGCCGATTTTGATAAGGCCATTAGCCTTAACCCTAAATATTCGGATGCGCTGCAAAACCGCGCCGATTTAAAATATAGCTATAAGCATATTGCCGGGGCTAAGGCAGATATCGATTCGGCTATATCGGTAGATGCCAAAAACAGCTACGCCTACATTACCCGTGCCCGCATCAATATCGAACTAAAGGATACGCTGGGCGCATTAAAGGATGTTGACCAATCGGTTGTGTTAAACCCAAGTAACGATTATGCTTACGTAATCCGTGGGGATGTAAATACCCTGCTAAAAAAATACCCCGAAGCTCTGGCCGATTATGACAAAGCCATCCAACTAAACCCCGGCAATACCGAAAGCTTTTTAAAGCGTGGCGGTATCCGTGTTAAGCTGGGTACAAAGCCCGGTGCTTTGCAGGATTTTAAAAAAGTACTGCAACTAGCCCCAGCCGATGTTAACCTGCACGAGCGGGTAGCCGCGGCCATGATGGAGGGCGGTTTTTATGCCGATGCCCTGCCTGTGTTTGATTTTATGATAACGCGCGATGCCACTAAACCTAATTTTTTTGTAGATCGGGGAATAGCCCATCAGCACGTTAATGACTTCCCCAATGCTATTGCCGATTTTGCTAAGGCTATTTCGCTCGATTCGCTGTCGGGTAAGGCTTATTATAACCGGGCCAATATCAGGCTTAGCCTGAATGATTATGATGCTGCCCTGAAGGATGTGAACAAAGCACTTTTGATTAACGAGAACGATGACGAGGCTTATTTTGTGCGCGGTAATATCCGTATGGCATTAAAAGACCAGCGTGCGGCGGTGCTGGATTATAACAGCGCATCGTTCATCAATAATAAAAACACCAAGGTATTATCGTACCGCGGCTATGCCGAAAGCTTTATCCCCGAGTATGCCAACCGCATGAATGCCGATTTTGCCGAAGCTTTTAAACAGGAGCCTAAAAGCCCCCTGCCGTATGATATGCTGGGACAGGCTAAGTATAACTTAAGGGATTTTGCCGCCGCCCAACAAAATTATACCAGGGCTATTGAGATGGATGCCCAGTACGGGCCGGCTTACCTGCACCGGGGCTTGTTAAGGGCTGTACTGCCGGTTAAAACAGGTGCCTGTACCGATTTAAACAAGGCGCTTGAACTGGGCCAAAAAGAAGCGGCAGACGCGATAAGGAAATATTGTAAATAGCCGTGGGTTGTAAGCGCCTGCCGCGCAAATGCCCGTTTGGATTTTTTATTTAAATTTAGGGGCAGCGTTAATATTGTAACACAGCAAACATTAATATCAAATTGAATAGATATCCAACAGTAATGCCAAATAAATATCAACCGTTTTTAACAATTGTGCTGGCCTGTATGCTGCTATTAAGCGGCTATGGCGTGCAGGCACAAATTGTTAATGCCCAAAAGCAAAGCGGCGATGCCCGTAAGGAAGCCGAGGCGGCCAAACAGGAGAAGAAAGAGGCTAAGAAAAAAGAAGCTGCCAAAAAGGAGGAAGAAGAGGAAATGTTTATTGAGGTTGACCCTAACCACAAGGATGGCATTTACGATGATAACGATGTAATGAATTATAAGGTGAACCTGAAAAGTAATTACAAGGATATACAGGAAGGCAAGCTAAGCTACGAGGTACTGACCGATGACAATAAACTGGTGCTGAACAGCCGCATGGATGTAAAAATTAAGCATCACGGTAACGAGAATTATAACATCACCATTCCCCGGCAAAAGGCGGGTTTTTACAGGTTGAACGTGATGCTGAACCTGACATCGTACGATGATACGGTGAAGAAGGTATTTGGCGTAAGCCCCGAAAAGATCAGCAGCACCCTGCACCGCCCGGCTGACTTTGATGAATTTTGGGAAAGTACTTTGGCCCAATTGAAGACGGTAGACCCCCAGTTTAAGGTGATTGCGATGAAGGATAAATCTACTAAGGATAAAAAGGTATACCAGGTAGAAATGCGGTCGTACGATAATATATTGATCCGTGGCTGGATGGTGGTGCCAACCTTTGGCCACCGCTTCCCGGTACACTACCGGGTGCCTGGTTATGGTGTACCTATGAACCCCAATATGGATGCCGACGATTTTATTGCCTTTGATATTGATGTGCGTGGTAACGGTACCAGCCGCGACCAAATTAAACTGAATACGGATATCTACTCGACCACGGGTTTGGAAGACCGCGACCGGTATATTTATCGCGGCGCAATTATGGATTGCATCCGCGGGTTAGATTTCCTGTACACCCACCACGATTTGGGTATTGATACCGGGCGCATTTACGTAGAGGGTGGTAGCCAGGGCGGCGCCTTAGGCATAGCAACCGCCGCGCTGGATAAGCGTGTAAAGGTGCTGACCATACAAGTGCCGCTCTATTCGGACATTAGGGATACTTACGAGATCTCGGCCACTTATCCCGAACAGGTATTCCCCTTCAAAATGTTCAGGAAGTATCATGATACGCATCCCGGCTATACCTGGGACGATTTTTATAAGGTTTTTGATTATTACGATCCGCAAAACTTTGCCCCGCTGGTAAAATGCCCGGTGTTGATGGGCATTGGCTTGCTGGACCTGTACTGTCCGCCGCGGGCAAGCATATCCATGTTTAACCATTTGAGCACTAATAAAAAGGAATTTGTAACCGTAGCAAACAGTACGCACGAGGTTGATTTTCATTACTTCATGTTCCAGAATAACTGGCTGCGCGAACAGTTGAGGATACCGTAGGGAGAGAGGGACAGGGAGTCCGGAAGACGGAAAGTCGGGAAGACCGGAAGATAAAAAGATGCAAATTTGAAAGACTATGCATCCGAAAGAAATAAAGACCGTAAATTGAATAACGATCACAAATGAAAAAGATATACCTGTTTTTATTATTACTGGTGTTTGCAGGCTCGGTTAACCAGGCTTATGCCGGCTGGCCAATTGGTAAATACCGTAATGTGGTTATCCCATCGTTTAACTACTATACATCGCACGATGGTTGGGACAGTGGCGGCAACAAAACTATTGGTAAGCCCGGCGCGGGTTTTACATCGTACGCGGTGGGCCTGTACGTTGGTTATGGCTTAACCCGCCGGCTGGATCTGGTGGTGAATGTTTTGGCGCCCTTACAACAAAGCGCCTTCCGTAATTCAAAGGATAGTTTGATTAAACAAAGCAGCCAGGGTATTGGCGATATACAGGCCGGGCTGAGTTATAACCTGGTAAATTTTGGCTATAAAAGCTTTCTATCGGTAATGGGTTCGGCTATTATCCCTGCTTATGATACTACTCATGCCGTAGCGCTTGGTTATGCCACGTATGGCGCGGAGTTGAAGATGATGTATTCGGGCGGTATTGATGGCGGCTTTTTGAAGCATACCTATTATAATTTAGAAGTTGGCTACCGGCATTATTTTGATGTGCAGGGGCCCAATGTATTGTTGTATACCGCATCCTTGGGTATCCCATTAGGTAAACGCAACCAAATAGGTTTTGAAGCCAGCGGACAATATTCAACCAGCGTAAATAAATCATTTAACCCCAACCTGGCCATAAATCGCGATTTCTCGTTCACAAAAGCATCGTTTGATTATGGGCATACTTTCACCCGGCGGTTCTCGGTATTCCTCACCAGCTTTTATACCCTGATAGGCCGTAATACCGGCTTAGGTTACGGCGGTTCGGTACAAACGATATTTAAGCTTTAGGTGAGTTAATAGATGATGGCTCATAGATCATAGTTAGGAGAATAGCAAGGGCTATGAGCCATCATCTATTAACCATCAACTACTTATATACCCCAAACAAATCAACAATAGCCTTTTCGCGATGGGCAAATACCTTTTCTACCTGCTTTTTAACAATCAGTTTATTAGCTATGGTGCCAATTGGCCCGTAGGGGATGGCGTAGTTTAGGATATCGGTCATTTGTACGCCGCCCTTTATCTTTTTAAAATGATGTTCGTGGTGCCACATAGCGTAGGGGCCAAAACGTTGCTCATCTACAAAATACTCATGCTGCTTTACAATGGTTATCTCGGTCATCCAATTCATTTTAATACCAAACAGCGGGGTAATTTTATAGGTGATGATCATCCCCTCGTACATTTTGGTATCGGGCAAAAAAGGGGAGGTTACCCTAAAGCCCATTTCTTTTGGGGTGATCTTGGCCAAATTAAGGGGCGATGAAAAAAAGTCCCAGGCATCTTCAAGGGGGATCGGGATGGATTGTTCGCGGACCAGCAGGTAGGTTTTCATGTGCCTGATGAACAGTTAGGACGGGGGAATGTTTTATAAATGCCTACTTTATAATAATTGCCGACCGCCGGTATCCTACGGCCCCGTTTAAATCGGCACCCTGTACAATTACGGTATATTTCCCGGGCTTATCCGCGCTGTAAAAGGAAACATTGGCCCGGCCTGTGCTGTCGGTAACAATTTGAGGTTCCCAATGTATAGTAGCGCGCAGGTCGGCGCCGTTGGGCTTAGTTGCCGCGGTATACCTGGGGCGATAAAATGTTTTTGGCAAGGTATAAGGCAATGCCCTGTATAAATAATTTCCTGGTGTTTTTTTCATAAAAGGCCCTTTACCATCGCGGGTAGTAATTTCTACAAAAGCATAACGATCTTGCGGGACTGTTGGGCCGAGGTATTTTAAGCCATATCTGGATGCATATTGAAACGAGCTGATTATTTCTATCCCCTTTATTTCTTCGGCGGTAAGATAACTCAGATATTTTTTTAAAAACTCCATACGGTCCAGTGCCCATGGGGTTTGCACCGATCGGCTCTGTTTAAACAAAAAGTTCATATCAACCCCATCAATTATAAAATTGATCAGCTTATCTTTCAGCATATAATAGGCTGGCACTACCCTACAAGTGTCGCAAGGCAGCCATAAGCCATAAAACTTAAAATCCTTAATATATTGTAACAGTAATTCGTCAATTGTCTTCTTTGGTACTTTCTCCAGGTCGGTTTCATCCAAAACCTGGTCTGCTTCGCCGGGGCCATTTAAATTTTCCGATCCGTTCACTATTTTCTTATCGGCTATCACCACCGTATTAAGCAGCGTACCTTTATGTGTTAAGTTATAGTCTTCTATTTGCTTAATCTCTCTGTTTTGCCGGTTGCGCAGGGTTGCTGTATCACTGTTTACATACCACGGCGCAGGGTGTTCAATTGCCGATGTAAATACAGGCGCTGCAAATTCATCTACAGTAATATCTACGCCAAAATCCTTTCCGTTTTTGGTACGCGCCTGTATAAAAAACAGAGCCGTATCAACCGGAATGATCCCTTTAAATGCAAACTTGCCATCCTTACCAGTAACCGCCTGCGAAAAAAGAACGGGCTTTTTAGATAATAAGGTTACCTGCGCGCCATC
This sequence comes from Bacteroidota bacterium, assembly GCA_040389105.1. Taxonomy (GTDB): domain Bacteria; phylum Bacteroidota; class Bacteroidia; order Sphingobacteriales; family Sphingobacteriaceae; genus Mucilaginibacter. The sequence goes on along the minus strand of JAZKAO010000036.1, from coordinate 36,181 downwards.
CATTGGCTTATTGAACAGGTTGTTTACGTTACCTTTTACTATAAATGTGGGTTCGGCAGCGTAAGTAGGCTTTAGGGGCGGGCCATAAATTTCCGTCCAGTTGTAGCCAACCCAGCCCTGGGTAAGCATCAGGTTATCTAAAGCGGTTAAGGTTTCGGGGTGATCATTATCAAGGTAATAGCCCGGATGTTCTACCGTCCCTTTTAAATCGCCGGTAAGCAGCAGGCTGTTAAAAATGTTACTTGCGGTACTATCAATGGCAACCTGGTTATCGTCGGTAACGGCAAGCGATAAACTGGCACTAACCGGTTTGCCGCTTTTATCGCTTACCTGCAACTGCAGCGCGATGCTATCATGCGGGGCATATATCGCTTTGCCGGGTACAACGCTTATTTGCAGGTTATCCTGGTGGTTAACGTATATTATCCGCTCGTTCAATGGCTGGTGTCCGGCATTCAGCAAGGTAAAATGCGCTATGCCAGATGGAAAAATGGAGTTAGCTACCGTAATTTTAACTACCTGGTGCGTAAAAGTGATCACCGCCCCGTAACAGACCACCCCGCGCGCCTGGCCTGCCAAATAATAGCTATTGCCTTTCCCGGCCAGGTCGGCAGTAGCGCTTAAGGTCAATTCCAGCGAATCGGGGCCTTTTGCCATCACCTTAAGGCCGGTGCCTGATAAACTAACAAGCGGTAAGGGATACGTTTTAACGCTGCCATCGGGTAGGGTTATTTTAGCCGTATAGTTTTCGCCAGGCTGCGGTGTCATATCAAACGCGCCCATGCCGGCATGTAGTGTTTTAAAAGTGCCAATGAGCGTTTGGTTGCTGCTATATATTTTGCCTTCCAAATCGGCACCGTTACCATCTTCGGCTATGGCCTTAAACGCAATATGCGCGGGAATGCCTGCTACTAAATTACCACCCTCGGGCATAAATTGCAGATCGGTATTTTCGGGGCGGTTTAAGGCAATAGGTATGGCCATTGCGCCGGGTACTGTTTCGCCCTTAACCACATCCTGCGATATGATGATGAGATTTTTTACCGGTATATTATCGGGCAGGGTAAAGTTTAAGCTTATTTGGCCATCCAGCGCAGTGCGGGCCTTGCTATTGAACAGGGTATGCTTCCCACTCATTACCTTTAGCTGCATATCCTTTAGTTGCACAGGCTGTTTATTTAAGCCGGTGAATTGCAGTATGGCTTGTATATTATCTTTCCCCTGTTGTTGGGTAGCTTTAAAATTGGTAGCAACCAGGCGCGGGTTATTGTTTGGGGCTGTAATGTAAAAAGTTTTGGTAAAGATGCGGTCTTCGCCAAAATTACGCATCCAGTTGGTATAGGCCCTTAAGGTGTAAATACCATCGGGGGTGTCTTTTGGGTCGATAGCTAAACAACCCCAGCTTAGGCCCTGCGCCAATGGCACTAATTGCCTTTTTACCATTTTGTTATTACTATCATCCAGTTCCACATACAATAAGCCACTGCGCGTGCCCGATCTTAACAGATCGGAGTTGAACAGGTAAGCTTTAAACCATAAGGTATCACCGGCGGCATAATCATTACGGTCGGTTTGCAGATATAGCTTTTCAATCGGTAAGCGGCTGCGGAAGCTATCAATAGGCGCTGTAAACGCCTTAAATGATTGCTTTGTTTGAGCTATAACAAATATACAGCGACAGGAAAGTAAGACGGTTAGCCAGGCTCGGTAAAAGGTTTGCATCAGGCAGGTATATAATAGGTTACCGATAAAGGTAAATACTAAAGCCGGAAATTTAGATGTGGCATTTTGTCTAAATGTTCAGCTATTAAGGCATTTGCTGATGGGGATGTAAGGCCTGGTATGATGGTGCAAATACAGAAACAATAAGTAAGCCGAGTAAGCTGCCTGATATAGCTGTTACAATCCAATCGCCGTAGGCATGTAAACTAAGACCAGATAATAATCGTAACACTAAGACTACGACCATAACAGCTACAATCTTTAACCAATAATTACCAATATGTTCAGCTTTTGATATGTTACCGTTTGGTAATTTAAATATCGTTAGTAAAATAATCGCGAATCCAATAATTGTGCTGCCATGTTGCAATATTTTATAAATATAAACAGGGCGGTGTAGTAATATAATTGTGCGGGACAGGGCCGGGATTACTCGAATAAAATAACCTTCAGGATGCGTAAATGCATCCCACAAAAGATGCGATAATGCACCTAACCACACTGATACGACTATAATTAAAAAATAAATGAAAGAATAGTTGGGATGGTCGTTAAAAGACGAAAATCGCCGGTTAAGCCAGTTTGGTAAATAGATGATCAATTTATCCTTAACCAAGCTTTGATACAGTAAAACAAGCATAAACCCAAGCGGTAGATCAAACCAAAATAACCCGGGCCAGGTATGGCTGTAAATGCTGCTAACACGCATACGGATGAAATACTCAAAGTCGGGTGTCATGCTGCCTGCAACAAGGCCTGTTAGCGATACCCAGCGTTTAGATAAACGACCGAATGGTAAAACTATGGCAGGGTGGGCAAAGGTAAAAGGCATCTGTATATAGCTATGTGAAAATACAAATATTTCTGATGCCTTTTACACTTACTTCACCACCACCTGCGCTGTATTCCGGCTAAGCTGTTCCAGCAATACGGTTTTATCAGCCACCAGGTCGCGCAGGGCGCTTGGCTGGTAATGGCGCATGGTATACAGGGTAAGGTTGCTGTTATACTTTACCTTGAAGTCTTTTTTCAGGTCGTTCAGCAGCTGGTCAAAACGTTCTGCATGAACGTTAAAACACACGCTGAAACTAAGTGCCGATGTTTGCATGATATTGATATGCACATGGTTTTTGGCAAACAAACGGAAGATATCGCTCAGGTGGTCTTCTGAAATAAAGGAATAATCCTTGGCCGAAACCGATAACAGCGTTTGCCCTGGCTTTACAATAATAATGGGCTTGGTAAATTTCAGTTCGGCATGTTCCTTAATGATAGTGCCGGGGGCTTTCGGATCGTTAAATGGTTTAACTAGTAACGGGATGCCCGCGTTTTGCAGGGGTTTAATGGTTTTGGGGTGGATAACGGTAGCGCCGTAATAGGTCATCTCAATGGCTTCGTTATAGGTAAGCTCATCAAACTTAACGGTATCGCTAAACAATTTTGGGTCGGCGTTTAATATGCCGGGTACATCTTTCCAGGTAGTAACCGATTCGGCACCCAAACAGGCCGCGAATATGGCCGCCGTATAATCCGAACCTTCGCGACCAAGTGTGGTGGTAAAGTTTTCGGATGTGCCACCTAAAAACCCTTGGGTAACCACAACGCTTTTTTGCAGCATAGCCGGAATTTCTTTTTGAATAATGGCGCAGCTTTTTTCCATATCCACCAAACCCTCGCGATAGGTATTATCGGTATGGATATAGCCCCGCACATCCAGCCAGGTACTGTTAACGCCGAAGTGGTTTAAGTAGGCATTTACAATACGGGTAGCGGCCAGCTCGCCAATGGAGACGATCTGATCGTAGATAAAATCAAAATCATCGTGCGGCTCATCCTCCAGCATCCAGTCAATCTCAACAAAGGTATTATTCAGGTCGATGTACAAGGCGTCATCATCGCCAAACAACTGGTTAATAATATCGTAATGGTACTGCTTAATCTCGTCGAACAGTCCATGTACACTATCAGAGCCATCTACATAGGCGCGGGTCAGTTTTTCCAGCGCGTTAGTAGTTTTGCCCATGGCCGATACTACGATGACCATTTGCTTACCCGCGTTTAATTGAACAATATGGGCGAGATTTTTTACGCCCCTGGCATCCTTAACCGATGCCCCTCCGAATTTGTAGACCAGCATTTATTTAATGTATGGTGAAACGACCGTATTGGGCCGCAGTAAATGTTTAATTGATTGATAAGGGATGGGCAGATCGGTAGCGCCATCGGCGTACGGCTTGATCTCGTAATTATTATAAAAAAAGCTGATACCCTGTGGCGAAAACTGATAGTTATTATTTAAAGCAAAAGTGTGGTTCTTAAAAAAGTAATTAACTAAGGGTTCGGCAGGACTTAATTTTTCCTGTTTACGAAATATTTTTTCAGCTATTTTATTTAGTTCTTTTTTATAGCCCGGTATCAGGATGTCTTGTAAAGTTAATTTTTTATCGGCTTTAATATTCCAGGTGATAAATTCATTGTGGCTATCGGGGTGCGCGCCACCGTCCCACTCTTGTGTAAAAGCAATGGTAACCAGGTTACGGTCTTGCCAGGTTGTTAGGCCAACATAACTTACCGTTGGCGCTATGGGTGATCCGGCATGCGTGGCGAGGTAGGCTTTTGCAAAATGGTTAAATAACGAATCGATATTTTGATTTGATTGATGCCTGGGATTTAAATAAGACAAGAACCGGTTGCGAATAGTATCATTTAATGCCGGCAGGGTTTTGAACATAGGAAAACTGACCTCTGCAAAGCTGCAATTATGAGGGTCTTTGCAATTTTTATCTTGTATGCGTAAGTATTTAAAATTACAAGCCAGGGTATCTTTTGATGGTGCTATTTTATTAATATCAGCTAATGTGGTTTGTTGCTTGCTACTAAAGGCAGTTATCATGAAAATGGCTATCATGGGGAAACAGTTTAGAGTTGATCTCATGATAGGGGTTATTTGATGTATTGGCTCACAACTGTATTTGGCCGCAGTAAGGTTTGTATTTGCGTGTAAGGGATAAACAACTCTGTTTTACCGGCGGCGTAGGGTTTTATCTCGTACTCGTTATAAATAAAGCGCAAGCCCATGGGGGTGATAGAGAAATTATCGTTCAGGCTAAATTTATCCTTCGCAAAAAAGTAATTGGTTTTAAGCGGTTCGGTATCGCTTAAATTTTCCTGCTTTCGGAAGATCTTTTCGGCTACCGAATCGAGCGCGGGTTGATAATTATCTACCAGGATATCATTTAATTTGATGTATTTATGCGCCTTGGTATCCCAGTTAATAAAGGTAGTCAAACTGCTACCATGCGCCCCGCCCTGAAAGCTGTAGCCCGATAGCTGCAAGGTGGTCAAAGCCGAATCCTGCCTAACAACTGTTGTAGCTGTTTGCAGCGTGTATATAATTTTGGTGTTGCGGTTAACCATTTCCTGCTGATAGGCTTTCATAAACTTATCGGCAAATTGCTTAAAGCTGGTATCGGCTTTTTTATAAACACCAAACAGGGTAGCGGTGCGGTGCCTAACGGTATCGTTAAAGGCCGGTTGCGCGGTAAACACCGGGTATTTAAATTGCACCACGGTGCAACCGCTATCGGGTTTGTCGCCGCAATCGGCCGCGCGTTGTTTATAGGTTTTATATTGATATAGTAGCGTATCCTTAACAATATCCGGCTTGCTGTTGGTTGATTTATTCCACGAGCAGGAGGCAACAAGTGTAAGCAGGCCAATCAGTAAAAAGAAAAAATACTTCATGTTAAAATGTTTTGATGCTACAGATTAATACATTTTTATCGCTGCTTTGTTGCAACCCTTATGCTTTATATGCCGCCAGCTGATCTTTAGATAGCGACGCGTTCAGCCAGCCGGCTTCAATACCTGCCTGGTACATATTATAAAACTTAATAGCCGGTTCGTTCCAGTCCAGCACCTGCCAGGTCATGCCGTTAAAGCCCAGTTCGTGCGCTTCCTGTACACAGCGGTTAAATAACAGCTTACCCGCGCCCTTGCCCCGGTAGCTTTCAGTTACGATCAAATCTTCCAGATAAAGGCGCTGGCCTTTCCAGGTAGAGTAGCGGATATAATACAAGGCCATACCTATGATGGCGCCGTTATCCTCGGCCACAAAGGCTTTCCATACGGGTTTGCTGCCAAAGCCAGCTTCTTCAAACTCGGCCAGGGTTACGGTAACCTGCTCTGGCGCCAGTTCAAATACTGCCAGCTCATGGATCAGCTCCATCAAACGGGGGCAATCTTCTTTTTTAGCTATTCTTAGGTTTATGTTAGTCATTAGTCATTGGTCATTGGAGATATCTTTCGGATTTTCGGTCTTTCCGACTTCCGGACTGCATTAATTATTCTTCCAGTGCTTCACCACTCTTGCGCCAAACACCGTACTGCCCAGCCTTACCATGGTACTGCCATGTTCCATAGCCAGTTTATAATCGCTGGACATGCCCATCGATAGTTCATCAAAACTATCTTCCTTACGGAAAAAGCTGAGTTTAATGCCATCAAAAAAGGTATCCAGTTCGTAAAACTCGTCTTTCAGTTGCCTTTGGTTATCGGTATTGGTGGCAATACCCATCAATCCGCGGATGCGCACATTTTTCAGTTCGGTAAACTCGGGCGATCGTAGCAATTCTATCGCCTCGTCAAAGCTTAAGCCAAATTTGGTCTCCTCGTCGGCAATATAAATTTGCAACAGGCAATCAATCACACGTTTATTTTTCAGCCCCTGCTTGTTAATTTCCTGCAACAGCTTCAAACTATCTACCGAATGGATCATGGTAATGAAGGGCGCAATGTATTTTACCTTATTACTTTGCAGGTGGCCAATCAGGTGCCATTCAATATCTTTGGGCAGGGCCTCGTACTTTTCTACCAGTTCCTGCACCTGGTTTTCACCAAAAAAGCGCTGGCCGGCATCGTAGGCCTGTTGTATATCTTCAACCGGTTTTGTTTTAGAAACTACCACCAGTTTAACGTTATTCAGGTCTGTTTCTCTTTTTAATGCTATAATGTTATCTGCAATACTCATTTATCCGTAATTTTACCCGGTTTAATGCCGCTAAATTACAGAATGCGTATATATAAATATTTGTTTTTTTTAGGATTGCTTGCTTTTTGTGCCTGTATAGGCGAGGCTAAAGTACCAGGCGATGTGATTAGCGAGGATAGGATGCCCGCCCTGATTGCCGATATCCATATTGTGGATGGCGATTTGTACAATGTAGCGCAAGTGCCCGATACACTATATAAATACAGTATGGGCAACTACCAGGCCGTGTTTAAAAAGCACCATACCGATTCAACCCAGTTTAAGAAAAGCTTTACCTGGTATACTAAACACCCGGTGCGGCTGGATGCCATATACGATGATGTGATCAAGATACTTCAAACCAAGGTCGATTCGATAGCTAAAATTAAAGTACCGCCGGCTAAGCCCACTGCACCCAATAATAAACCGGTAGAAATACCTGTAAAACCCGCCAATGCTGTACCCGCTAAATAGTGCCGATAAATTAGGGTTCACCGATGTTAAGGAACTGATAAAAGCCCATTGCCTGAGCGAAATGGGCCGCCAAATGGTGGACAAGATCCAGGTGATGAATAATTACGATAACATCCGTAAGTTTTTAAGCCAGGCTAACGAGTTTAAAAATATCCTGCAAAATGATGTAGCCTTGCCTATCAATCATTTCTTCGATATTAAATCACTGGCCAACAAAGCCAGGGTAGAGGGTGCTTTTTTAAGCGAAGAGGAGTTTTACCAGGTACAGGCATCGCTAACCACCGTGTTTGCCGTGATTGCTTATTTTAACGAGCGCGAAGGCCAATACCCCAACCTGGAAGCCCTGTTTGAGCATTTACCTATTGAAAAGGCTATCCTGAAAAAGATAGATATGGTGATAGACCCGAAAGGGAAGATCAGGCCTAACGCGTCGCGCGAATTGATGGATATCACATCGGGCATAGCCAAAGCCGAACAGGAAGCCCGCCGCAAAATAGACCAGGTGTTTAAAGCCGCCGGTAGCAACGGTTGGACGGCCGATGGATCGCTCACCGTGCGCGATGGGCGACTGTGTATCCCGCTGTTAGCCGAAAATAAGCGCAAGCTGAAGGGCTTCATTCACGATGAATCGTCATCCGGGCAAACCGTTTATATGGAGCCGGAAGAGGTTTTTGTACTGAATAATAAAGTGCGCGATTTAGAATTTGAACGCCGCCGCGAGATTGTTAAAATACTAACCAACCTTACCGATGAATTGCGGCCTTATACGCCGCTGTTGTTATCGTACCATAGTCTGCTTACCAAATTGGATTTTGTGCGTGCCAAGGCGCTCTTTGCCATCGATGTGGAGGCCGAAATGCCTGAAGTGGTGCAGGATGCCCGTATTAAATTAATTAATGCCCGCCACCCCTTGCTGTTCCTCAGTTTTAAAAAGGAGCATAAAACAGTAGTGCCGCTTAATGTGCAGATTGATGAGGGTACAAGGGTGGTAGTAGTATCAGGCCCCAACGCCGGCGGTAAATCGGTTTGTATGAAAACTGTGGGTTTATTGCAAATGATGGTGCAGGCCGGTTTGCTGATCCCCGCTGCGGATAATAGCGTGGTAGGTGTGTTTAAACAATTGTTTGTTGATATTGGCGACGACCAAAGCATTGAAAGCGATTTGAGTACCTACAGCGCGCACCTGAGTAAAATGAAGCATTTTGTTGAGCAGGCCAATGGCAAAACGCTGATACTGATTGATGAGTTTGGTACCGGTACCGACCCCCAATTTGGTGGGCCGATTGCCGAAGCCGTGCTGGAATCGCTAAACAATAAAAAGGTGAAAGGCATGGTGACCACCCACTACAGTAACCTAAAGATATTTGCCAGCCATACCGAGGGTTTAGAAAATGCATCAATGCTGTTTGATAACGTGCAAATGAAGCCCATGTATATGCTGGAAGTGGGTAAGCCAGGCAGCAGCTACGCGTTTGAGATAGCGCAGAAGATAGGCCTGCCGCAAAACGTAATTAACCTGGCCAAAAATAAAATCAGCATTGGGCAAAAAAAGGTAGATACCCTGCTGGTTGATTTGGAACGCGAAAAGAAAGAGATTTTTGATACTAAGCTGCAGTTGGATAAGCAGCAGCGCAAGGTAAATACCCTGCTGCAGGAGAACGAAACGCTGAAAAGCTATTTAGAGGAAAACCAAAAGGCCTTGATCCGCGATGCGAAGCAGCAGGCTAAAAATATTATTTTGGATGCCAATAAGCTGGTAGAAAATACCATATCCGAAATTAAAAGCAGCCAGGCCGATAAGGAGAAAACCCGCAACCTGCGCGAAAACCTGAACAAGGAACTGCAAAAAAACACGGTTAAACCCGAAGTTGTAAAGCAGGCCATTGCCGACGACGAACTGAAACCCGGCGATTGGGTAAAACTGGTAGACTCGGAAACTACGGGGCAGGTAATGGATATTGTGAAGGATAACGTGATCATTGCCATTGGCGATTTGCGTACTGTAGCTAAAAAGAAACGGGTGCAAAAGATCTCGAAAAAGGAAGTGCCTAAGGAGATCAGGAAAAGCTATAGCAGTTCATCAACTAACGATGTAGCCAATTTTAGTCCCGAGATTGACGTGCGCGGCCAACGCGGCGAGGAAGCATTATACTCGATTGAAAAAGTATTAGACCGGGCAATTATGATGGGCTTTGGTACCATTAAAATATTGCATGGCAAGGGTGACGGCATCCTCCGTAAACTTATCCGCCAATACCTGCGCAAATACGAACAGGTAAGTCGTTTAGAGGATGAACACGCCGACAGGGGTGGGGATGGGATTACCTATGTTTATTTGAAGTAGGACAATTTATAATTGCGAGTAAAAGAAGGTGTCATCCTGAGCCTGTCGAAGGATGGGAGCGTAGGCCTGCCCACCATAGTTCGACAGGCTCACCATGACAACCTACTCACTATTCCCTACGTCTCAATATGTTCCTGCTCTCCATCATTTTGTGAATTATCATCACCTGATTGCTGCTGCATTTCCTGCTGGCCGCTATCCTCCCCAACTTTTTGCTGATCGGGTACTTCCTGCGGGCCGGGGATATTGACCGTGCGCTGAGCCTTATCGTAATTGGGCTCGCCTTGCTGGTGCGCTGCTTTGAAGTTATTATTGGCCGTATCCTCGTCCGATGGTTCGGTGCGGGCAAAATAAGGATTGGTATAACCGGCATTGCGCGATGGATTGTCCTTATCGTCGCCGGTTGGCGTGGTTGTACCTTGTTTGCCAAAGTTATGCCCGCCCATAGGCTGGCCCTCCATGGCTTTGCCCATTGCTGCAGACTGAACATCCTGCCCGGGCTGCAAATTATTTTGGTTGTATAACATGGTTAATACTTTTGTCTTTTAATTAAAAGTATTAATTAGTGGTTTTTGTTTGCGGATGAGTGGAGATTTAACCACAGAGGTCACGGAGGAGGAAGCACAAAGACCACAAAGGTTTATTCTGCTAAATTATATTGACTGTGAATTTGTTTTAGGGCAATCTGAGCCTCGTACGGATAACTGTCAATTTTTTTTAAAAATAGCCTCAAATTCATCTGAGCTAAGATCCGTAAACCTCGTTAAATAAAAATCCACCATTTTTTGATGCTTAATTTCCTGTTCCTCGGCGCTACCCTTAAATGTTTGTGCTATTTTGCCATTAATTGATTTTCGGTTGATCAAATAAAAAGCAACAAGTATTAATAACATTTCAGGATTAACTCCAGGCGTGCTGACACTGCCAAAACCCATTGATACTGAAGTTCTAACTAATTCAAAACTTAATATATTTAAGGGTCCTAATGCTATTAACCAGGCAACTACATACCTGCCTAAATGGGGTTTAACTATCCGTATCACTAATGCTACAGACCAGCCAATAAACCCTAAATAGTTATTAATATTGAATACATAATCGGATGTAAGTATATCCACAATGGCAATAGCCATCAATACACCTAACAAACCTAAAAAAGCATAATCAATCTTCGCCTTCATATATCTATCCAATCATCGCCAACAACTCCTCATCGCTAATAATGGGGATATTGAGCTTGGTGGCTTTTTCCAATTTGGCGGGGCCCATGTTATCGCCGGCTACCAGGTAGTTTAATTTGGCCGAAATACTGCTTAATATCTTACCGCCATTGGCTTCAATCATATCCTTTAGTTCATCGCGCGAAAATTTTTCGAACACGCCCGAGATAATAAAGCTTTGGCCCGACAGTTTCTCGCTGGCCAGCACCACCGCCTTATCATCGGCAACTAATTGCAGCCCTTGCGCGCGTAGTTTTTCTATCTGCTCACGATGCGCCTCATCGCTAAAATATTCTATCAGGCTTTGGGCAATGCGTTCGCCAATTTCTTCGGTAGCGGTTAGTTCCTCTAACGATGCTGCCATCAGGTTATCAATAGTTTTGAAATGCGCTACCAGCTTTTTAGCTACGGTTTCGCCCACATAGCGAATGCCTAAGCCAAACAGCACTTTTTCAAACGGCATTTGTTTCGATTTTTCAATCCCATCCAACATGTTATTGATGGATTGCTCGCCAAAGCGGTCCATTTGCTTTAACTCATCAATGTGATTGTGCAAGTCGTACAGATCGCTGATATGACGGATGAAGCCTTTGTTGTAAAGCGTGTTAATAGTTTCATCGCCCAGGCCGTCAATATTCATAGCTTTACGGCCAATAAAGTGCTGCATCTTCCCCGTGATCTGTGGGGGGCAACCTTCATCATTAGGGCAGTAAAAGGCGGCTTCGCCTTCCTTGCGTTCCAACAGGGTGCCACAAACCGGGCAATTGGTCAGGTATTTTATCGGTTCGGCACCGGGTTTGCGCTTGGCTTCGTTTACGCTGATAATTTTAGGGATGATCTCGCCGCCCTTTTCTACGTAAACGGTATCGCCCTCGTGCAGTTTAAGGCGTTCGGTTATTTCGTCGGCATTGTGCAGGGTGGCGCGCTTTACGGTGGTGCCGGCCAGTAACACGGGTTTTAAATTAGCTACAGGGGTAACCGCGCCGGTACGGCCAACCTGATAGGTAACGGCTAGTAATTCGGTTTCTGCCCGTTCGGCTTTAAACTTGTAGGAGATGGCCCAGCGCGGCGATTTAGCCGTGAAGCCCAGTTCCTGCTGCTGGCTATAGTTATTTACTTTGATAACAATACCATCAATATCATAACTCAGGTTATAACGCTCCTTATCCCAATAGGTAATAAATTGCAGTACCTCGTCTATACTGCTGCACAATTTGTTATGCTCGTTTACATGGAAGCCCCAGCTTTTTACGGCTTGCAGGCTTTCCCAATGGGTTTTAAATAAAGTTTTTTCGGTATAAAGGAAATACAGGAAGCAATCCAGCGGGCGTTTGGCTACTTCGGTGCTGTCCTGTAGTTTTACCGTGCCCGATGCAAAGTTACGGGGGTTGGCATAGGCCACTTCACCATTCTCTAAACGCTCGTTATTCAGGCGCTCAAAGGCTTTCAGGTGCATAAACACTTCGCCGCGAATCTCAAACTCGTCGGGGTAATTGCCTGATTTTAGCTTTTTAGGGACATTATGAATAGTGCGGATATTGGCCGTTACATCATCGCCCTGTACGCCATCGCCACGGGTAACGCCACGCAATAGCTGGCCGTCCTTATAGGTAAGGCTCATGCTCAGGCCGTCGTATTTTAATTCGACCACGTACTCAAAATTATCGCCAATGGCTTTGCGGATACGCTGGTCAAAATCAACCAGTTCCTGCTCGTTATAGGTATTACCTAAGGATAACATAGGCCAGCGGTGGCGCACAGTTTGGAACTCCTTGGTCACCTCGCCACCCACCTTTTGCGTAGGCGAATCGGGCGAGAGAAACTCGGGGAATTGTTTCTCCAGACCGGAAAGTTCTTCCAGCTTTTTATCAAATTCAAAATCGGATATGGCAGGCATGGCCAGCACGTAGTAGTTATAACTGTGCTGCTTTAGTTCCTGCGAAAGGGCTTCAATACGTTGTTTGGCTTCAACTGGCGACATGGGAACGAAGATAATAATAGTTCATAGTTCATGGTTCATAGTTGATGGAAAATTTCATGGTTCATAGATCATAGTTGATGGTTCATGGCCTAAAGTCCTACCATGAACAATGAACCATCAACTATGAACCCTCCAAAAAAATTAAACCAAAGGCCATTTTATTTGTCATATATCCAATAAAACAAAAGCGATACTTTATGAAAACAGTATGGAAAAGTTTGATGGTTGCCGCTGCCTTTGCAGCCACCATTAGTGTTAGTGATGCACAAATAGTAGTAAGGGCGCGTATAGGCCGCCCGGTAAATAGAGTAGTAGTTCGCCGCCCGCCCCAGCCATCGCCAAGGCATGTTTGGGTTGAAGAAGATTGGAGGCCAAATGGCCGTACGTACGCCTGGCATGGTGGCTATTGGGCCGCACCGCCACGCCCGCATGCCGTATGGGTGCCCGGCCGTTGGGATCATCGCCGCCACGGATATGTATGGGTTGGCGGTTACTGGAGATAATTATTAGTTCATGGTTGATGGTTTATAGTTGATAGCCAGAATTTGCGGCTTTAAATTATGAACCATTAACTTTTTTCAACCATGAACCATGATCTATGAACTATCGGCTCAGCGTTACCACCACCGGGTAATGATCTGACGGTAATTTGCCGCGATAGGTATTGGTAAGGATAGCATAACGCAAAGGCTTAAAGTGCCTGGTCACAAAAATATGATCGATGCGGGCGCCGGTATCTTTGTTATCAACCTTAAAATCGTTAAAAGTATTGTTGGTGGCCAGTTTAATTGGGGCAAGGGTAAAGCAATCCTTCAGCAACCCCGAGTTATTAAGGGTTTGATAAGCATCCGAATTTTGGTCGGTATTAAAATCGCCGGTAAGGATGGTGGGAATACTGCCTGTCATTTGTTTCATGCGGCTCATAATCAGCTTCGCGCTTTCGCGACGAGCCACCACACCTACATGGTCCATATGTACGTTAAAAAAGTTAAACACATAACCGGTTTTAATCTCCCTAAACTGCGCCCAGGTGCATACACGGGTAAGCGCGGCATCCCAGCCAACGTTAGGTTTTTCGGTATCGGTAGGGGATAACCAAAAACTGCCACTTTTTAGTACTTTAAACTTAGCTGTTTTATAAAATATGGCCGAATGTTCACCTTTCTCACCTCCATCGCGGCCAACGCCCAGCCATTTATAGCCTGGCAGACTATCGTTTAGATTATTAAGCATAGGGTATAAGCCCTCCTGCGTACCAAAAATATCCAGATCGTTAAAGCGGATGATCTGCGCTATAACCGGATAGCGTTGCCCCCAGCCGTTGCCTTTTGATGAATCGGAACTGTTGGCGTAGCGCAGGTTATAGGTGCCAATATTTAGCTGCTGGCTATAAGCATGTATGCTAATTAATAACAGTGCGCTAAAAAAAATTCTCTTTATCATTATCGGGATAATGTTATTAACTACTTATTTATCTGCTGCCGGTTTTACACCCAGCATACTCTCCTTAATATATTTAACCGGGGCGCTGCCGTAGCTTAAAAACTTTTCGTTAAAATCCTTAATGGTGTATTTGTCGCCCATTTTTTGTTTGTAGGCATCGCGCAGGTCCATAATTTCTTTGTAGCCGCTGTAATAGCTGGTTAGCTGTACACTGGTTACGCTTACCCTGCGCCATTTACCTTCGGCTTCGGCCTGTTGCTGAAAGGCTTCCTTAGTCAGGAATTTAATCGTGGCATCCTTATCCATCGTGCCGGTATGCACACTGTAATCCAATATCGTATTACATACCGACCGCAGGTTCCATTTATACCACATCAGCCACATCTCGGGCTCGTTATTGCCAAAGCCGTTCTCCAGCATCATTTGCTCGGTATAAACAGCCCAGCCTTCAATCATGGCGCCATTACCTAAAATAGATTTGATTAAGCTTGGCGATTTATTGGCGTAAACCAATTGCGTATAATGCCCGGGGATAGCCTCGTGGATGCACAGGATCTGTAAAATGTACTGATTATACTCGCGCAGGTAGCTTTCGGCCTTTTCGGGTGGCCAGCCGGCCAGGCTGCCTACGTTATAATAAGTGTTCCCGTTTTTATCATAAGGCCCCGGCGAATTGATAGATGCCCCAGCCACACCCGCCATATAAGCAGGTTCTTTGCGGATAACCAGTGGTTTGCTTTCATCAAGTGTTAGCAGGTTTTTTGCCTTGATGAACGATACCAATAACGGGATCTGTTTTTCGATAGCCGATTGAAATTCATCGGGCTTAACATGTTTAACCGATAGGGTATCAATCATTTGGGCTATCATTTCTAAACTATCCTTTGGCATGGGCTTTTTACCGAAGTATTTGGGCCAAAGCTTAATGGTAAGCTTAGTCATATAGCCATGCAGTTCCTTTTTACGCTCAACCGCGGCATTATATAGCTGCTGTGCTGTACCAGCCGATTGTATGTTAAACTTAAACTTAGCCTCGTACAAATCCTTACCCAATCTAAAGCTGCGTGGCTTATCGTTCTTTAAATTCTTCAGCCAGGTAGCAAAGCTTTTTATGGTCTCGGCCGAAGCTTGCGCGCGGGCCAGCATTAGCTTTTGCTCGGGCGCGGGGATATTGGTTTTCTTCAACGAATCGGCAAAGTCCTTTTCTATCACGCTTACACCGCCGCTCATTTGTTCGGATGCCAGGGTGGTTAACTCGGGCACCGGGTTTTTAATTTGCTTTTGGGCTTCCTTATAATAAGCCGGTATAAACTGCATACGCTGATAAAAGCTGCGCAGTCGCTTTGGCAGGGGGGCGTAGTTTTCGTTCAGGATCTGCGCAAAGGTGCTGATCACATTATAATTTCCCGGGTTCCATTCGTAGGCTTTTTCCTGCTGAATGGCCCATTGGGTTTCGTCCAGTTGATTTTGGATCAGCTTATAATCCATCCGGTTAGCGTCCGACAGGATCCCCGGGTTGTACTTAGCCAGCGAATCCATCTGCACCTTGGTAAAAGTGATCATGGCCGAACGGCTGGATGAATTGGGGATCACCATTAAACTATCGTATTTATGGTACCCTACACCTGTGGCTGCGTCGGGGTCCAGTTTCCACAGGGCATCTAAAAAATGCGTTTCGTAAGCGGCAAATGCATCATTATCCTTGGCGCCAGAGTCGGCATTAACATTGTCTTTTTTGCAGCCGTAAACAACTAAAACGATAGAGGCTAAAGAGAGGAGTTTTTTGATCACCGGAATTAAAATTTGATTAGCGATATAAACTTAGAAATTTAACTGAAATTTTAGCGCATGGATTTATCTTTAAATTAAATTGCAGGCAACTTTGTAGATTTGATTTTGTTGTTTTGGATATGGATAAGCAAAAAAACACATTAATAGATGAGCTAATAAAACTGCTGAAAGGCGGCGGTGCCCATGCCACCTTTAAACAAGCATTAGCCGGTCTTCCGCCCGAATTGCGCGGCGCCAAAGCAGGTAACCTGCCCTATACTATTTGGCAATTGGTTGAACATATCCGCATTGCACAATGGGATATGCTGGAGTTTAGTAAGGGTGGCAACCACCAATCGCCCAAATGGCCGGATGGATACTGGCCAAAGGAACCGGGCCCGACTGATGATGCCGCATGGAAAAACGCCATTAAACAAATTGATGCCGACCTGGATGCGTTTATCGGATTATTGAAAAACGCGGATATCTACGCGCCTATCCCGCATGGTACCGGCCAAACCGTTTTGCGCGAGGCTTTGCAAATAGCCGATCATAACGCGTATCACATTGCCGAGATCATTGTTATACGGCGGGTGTTAGGGGTGTGGCAATAAATTGGTTGAAACGATTTAAAAAGTTAATGGAGATTTACTGGTATGACGTAGACGAACTATGCGGATCTCACGTTGTGTTATTCTGTATGAAATACGATAATGATTTTTTTCAAATGCCCTCCATGTGCCATCATTATCCTTTTTAAATTTATCCAAAGGATGTTTTTCAGGGTTTTTAGATAGATCAATAGTAAGGTCGATGATGTCATCCCTTACCATTTCAGCATTTTGCAAGGAATCAAACAGGATATATAAATAAGCTTTATGTAATTCAGACTTTGCCCTTTTACTCCAAATAGTTACCATTTACGGGATTCGATCTTTAAATCTTCAGCAGTTATAAAATCACCGCGTTCAATTTCAGCATCTCCTTGTTCAAGGTCCTTATTATATTGGTTAAATGTTTGAGGTTTCTCTGTTGCCTGGAAATCTATCCCCATTAATTTTAAGGTGCGCAGTAACCATTCCTTTTTACCAGGATCCTTAATTTTATCAAAATCAATTATCAATTCCATAGCACACGTTTTAAATCATCTTATACAAAGCTATTTAAATAACGCAAACATCACAATAACTATTTTAGCTTCGCTGTAACATTACTTCAACTTATTTATAAACGCTACCACTCCCGTAACCAGTTCAGGTTTTAAGGGCAGGTTAGGGTCTTTGTAGGTTTCAATGTTCTTCTCCCTATCGGCAGGGGCTTCCTTTAAAATATGGTTCATGCCGGGGATGATCAGCAGTGTAGCGTCTGATTTAGCTTTCTTCAACTTTTCGGCATCGCCAACGGTAACCTGTATATCGGTTGTGCCTTGAACAATCAGGATAGGGATCTTCAATTTCTTAATTTCCCGGATCGGGTCGTGCATCATCCACGATAGGATGTAAGGCTGTACGCTTGGGCGGATAAGCGAATATAACGATGGGTCAACACGGTCGGTAAACTTGCCTTTCCTTAAGCTATCTACAATTACCTTAAAGGCATCCTGTAAAAAATCGGGTTTGGCTTTCATTTGCTCAAGCATAATCTTATCAATCCTGTCGCCGGCGCCGGCTAAAGAGATATAACCATTCACCGGCTGATCGTCAGAAGCCAGCATACCTACTAACGAACCTTCGCTGTGGCCCATTACAATCACTTTAGAAAACCGGGCATCATTGTGCAGCATACCCACCAGGGCAATGGCATCATCGGCATAATCTTCAAAACGCAGGTCTTTTTCTTTTGTGCTGCTTACGCTTTTGCCAACCATGCGTTTATCATAACGTAAACAAGCAATACCGTTTTTGCCCAGCGCATTTGCCATAAGTTTATAGCTGTAGGCACTCACCCCCAACTGGCTATTGCCATCCCTATCGGTAGGGCCCGATCCGGCAATAATTAACACTACCGGTATTTTGCCTGTGGCGCTTTTAGGTATGGTAAGTGTGCCCGAAATATTGCCGGTAAATACCTTAAGCGATACCGGGGTTTCCGTTAGTGTCGGGTCATCGTTTGATACGGTAGGCGCGGCTATATTATCTGCCGGCCGTAAACCAAGGCCGATGATCTGGTTATCCTTGTTTAACGATAGATTAAGTACCAGCGGCCCGTTTTGAAAAACCGCGCTATAAGTGGCCGTCGGGGTAGTGAAACTGGTAAAGTTAATTTGGTTTAATGTACCCAGCTGCGTTTTAAGCTGGCCAACTTGCTCTACAGTAAGGGCGGCGCGCATTTCGGGGCCAAACAACTTGTAAATGCTATCGGGCTTATTGTTATTGTAAAAAAGTTTAAACTTACTAATGGTTGCCGCGTAGTTTGCAGGTTCGGTTTGCGCGTAAACGTTTGATACACACAAGGCGGTAAATAATATGGCAAGCAGTTTTCTCATTCGTGTTTGTTTTGTGATGCAAACTTAAAATAAATAAAGGTTTGTTTAAATGTTTATACCTTTATGCATAAAAAAATTAGCAGGCCAAATAACCTTTGCCGGCTTTATACCGTATAAGTATTAACTGACCTGTCACAATGTATTCATTTGTTCGATATTGTGATGATTAAATTGTAAAATATAGTTAAACATCTACCTTTCCTTTAATGAAATTATTGTTCGGGTGCTTTACTGCAAGCTTCATTTTAATACTATGTACTAATGCTAATTCGCAAAATAAACTTTCCGGTGTGCAGGGCCAGATATTATTACAAGACAATATTTTAGCCGATATCACTACTATAGCGCTTATCCGCGTGCGAGATTCTTCCGTTATCAGTACAATCAGTTCCCAAAAAAATGGTTCCTTTATATTTGAGAGCGTTCCCGCCGGTAATTATATCATCAGGGTTAGCCATGTAGGTTATCAAAAGTATGTTTCGGCCCCGTTTACGGTTAGCAATACGGCCACAATCAACTTGCCGGGTATCAGGTTACACCCGGCTGTTACGGCTTTAAAGGGGGTTACCATTACTAATAAAACAGCCTATATAGAGACCCGGCCCGATAAAACCATATTAAACGTAGAAAAGGGGATGCTGGCCGGCGGCGTTAGCGCGCTTGATGTATTAGGTTCGGCACCGGGTGTACGGGTAAATTCGGGCGGGGAGATATTTTTAAAGGGTGCGCAAAAGGCAGGCATAGCCATTAATGGCCGATTGGTAAAACTATCGGCGCAGGATATGGCCGATCTGCTTCAAAATATGTCGAGCGGCACGATAAGCCAGGTTGAACTGATTAACAATCCATCGGCCAAGTACGATGCAGCGGGAGCAGGCGGCTTGATCAATATCATTATGAAAAAGGGACTGGATGATGGCTTTAATGGATCGGTTACGCCGGGGATTGGCCAGGGGAACTATTTCAGGCTGAGTTCAAACACGGGTTTAAATTATCGTAGCGGCCCGTTAAACTTTTTTGCTAATGCCAATTTTAACAATTATGATACCGACCATACTATCACTACCAACAGATACGTAGGTAATACTACCCGGTTTAACGTAAACTATTTCAACCGGCAAAAAACTTATTCGGGCAGTTATAATTTTGGCGCCGATTACAGCATCGATGCCACCCATACGCTGGGCTTTTTGGTAATGGGATCGTTTAACAATAGCTTCCTTAATAAAAATACCCTATCGGCCATAGCCAATAACCAGGTCCCCGATTCGGCCTTACGCACCCTATCTGCATTAAATAAGCGGATTGATAATATTAACTATAACCTTAATTACAGCGGCAGGTTGGGCCATACCAACCAAACCTTATCGGCCGACGCGGATTATAATATTTATAACCGTAACTCGTACGAAGACCTGAACAGCAGTTTGTATAACGTACATACCGGCCTTACGGCTACTCCGCTTTATTACCGTAACGAAGCGCCTACACACATCGTAGATGTTTCGGGCCGGGTTGATTATGTAAACCCCATATCTAAAACCCGTAAGCTGGAGGCCGGTTTAAAATCGCTATATGCCAAAAATGATAATACGCAAAGTTTTGATAATGTGATAGGTGGGGTACACTATACCGATCCCCTGATTAGCAGCGAGTTTGATTATAAGGAGAATATTACCAGCGGCTATATTAATTATATTGCCACCCCATCGGCTAAGTTTAATTATCAATTAGATTTGAGGGTAGAGCATACCGAGTCGGACGCTAATACGGTTACCGAACAATACCG
Source organism: Bacteroidota bacterium (assembly GCA_040389105.1). Taxonomy (GTDB): domain Bacteria; phylum Bacteroidota; class Bacteroidia; order Sphingobacteriales; family Sphingobacteriaceae; genus Mucilaginibacter. The sequence continues at coordinate 15,924 of JAZKAO010000036.1, read as the reverse complement.
CATCAAACGCAGTTATACCGACTATTTCCCTGTGCTGATGCTTAATTATCATATCAATGCCAATCACCGCCTGTCCTTAAATTTTAACCGCCGGATAGACCGCCCTAACTACCAGGAGCTTAATCCTATTATTGCCTATCAGGATAAATACAATTTTACAGAAGGCAACGCTTATTTAAGGCCCGCTTATCAGGATAAGATAGAACTGGCTCATAACTATAAAAACCAGTTTACCACTACGCTATATGCGTCGTTCACCAAGGATTTTTATGGCTTTAGCTATTTTTCGCAAAATGATGCTACCGGCACTTTCACCGTTGGGAAAATAAACTTAAAGCAGGCTAATACCTTTGGCGTAAGCTTTGATGCCCCGGTTGATATACGCAGCTGGTGGAATGTTAACTTTAATGTTGATGCCAGCTATCAGCATTTTGTAGATTATGCCGGCCTTTTAAACCAAACCACCACCGATGCTATTTTTAAGCTAAACCAGCAGCTAACCCTGCCGGGTGATATTGCCCTTAATATTTACGCGCAATACGAGGTTCCTACCTATTATGCCATTTATCGTTATAAAGCATCGTATTATGTATCGCCCGGGGCCAGTAAAAAGTTGTTTAATAAAAGGGCTGCCTTAACGCTGAGCATAAGGGATATATTTAATACCGACCGCGACCGCTACAGTACCGATTATGCTAACCTTAATATGATGGGTTATGATAAAAAGGAGACCCGCATATACAGCCTCAGCTTTACCTATCGTTTTGGTAAAAGTACGGTAAAGGCATCGCGCAGGCATGTAACAGGTAACAGCGATGATTTGAAACGGGTAGTAGGTGCTACTAACTAACCGGCATGGCCGCTTAGCATACTGGCCATAATAATAAATAATACTACCAGGGTGATGATGGTATAAAGCCGGTCGCGCTCTAAAATAAACCCAACGGCCGAGAATAGTACCCTGATAACAGGCGTAGCGATAAGTAGTATTATACCGGCTTGTATTACGGCCCTGCCCCTAAATGTCATGATGCCGGTAATAATGCCCGATGGCCGCACAAAATCTGGCACACCCTTAAATACGGTATAATCGGCAATGCTATGGCCGTGGCGGTACAGGTATATTAAACCGCCAAAAAACACAATAGCCATGGAGATAATTACCCCCAGGCGCAGCACCCAGCCAATAATTACCTGTATATCTGTATCCTTAAAATTAGGTTGTGCCGCCATTATATTTTACCTGTTATACCGTTATATATCATTTGGAAAGCCAGTACGCCCACCACAATGGTAAACACCCAGCGCAGCCAGCCCGACGATTTGGTATGCACCAATATTTTTGATCCACTTAAAGCGCCTAATAACACCCCGATAACTACCGGCATAGATAAGCCTGGCTCGATATACCCCCGCTGCAAATAAACCACGGCGCTGGCCGCGGCCGTAACGCCTATCATAAAATTACTGGTAGTGGTTGATACCTTAAACGGGATACGCATAATGGTATCCATAGCAACCACTTTCAACGCGCCCGATCCAATACCCAGCAGGCCCGATATGGTACCTGCAAAAATCATCATAAAAAAGCCGCCGCCCACATTGCGTACGCCATAGTTTACCGGCCCGGCCGGGCTGGGGTAGCTGCCGTTTAGCTTTAACATTTGCGCGGCAGGGCTGCCCTCGGCCGATATAACCTGTACTTTTTTAACAAACGACATTACAGCCGAAAAGGCCAGGATCAGCCCGAATAATATGGCGATATAATGCGTTTGGATATGTAGCGCCAGTATAGCCCCGGCCATAGCGCCTATGGTGGTGGCTATCTCTAAAAACATGCCGATACGGATATTGGTAATCCCCTCCTTAACATAAGCCGCGGCCGAGCCGGATGAAGTTGCAATAACCGAAACCAGCGAAGCGCCAATGGCATAATGAATGTTTACATGCAGGCCTAAGGTAAGCAGCGGGATAATAATAAACCCCCCGCCCAAACCGGTTAACGAACCTAATAAACCGGCAAAGTACGAGCCGATAAGGATGATTAACGTAAGCACAATTATAGACATAGCAGTAGTATAATGGGCTGCTAAATTAGTAATAAAATTGAGCGGGGTATGTTATTTTCAGTATTTAAGTATCCTATAAAAACGATGGATTTTAAGGGTTTTAACCTAATTGAACCCACTTTTTAGTACGCTGGCTTTAATAAAATAACAGCAGGTTACCCCTTGTAATAGCAAATTAGGCGGATAAGGGCTGTTTTATAATTATGATATATTTAAATATAAAGGCTTGAATAAGGTTTATGCGTAATTAGGGCATTAGTAATTAGGCAGGTTTTATCATTTTACTAAATAATACATATTCCCGTAAGTTGTATTTGTTATGGGTTATATTTGTGTTAACTATTGAGTAATAACACATTAAAATCCCTTTTGTTATGCAATCAACTTTAACATCGCAAAATAACACTTCGGATACAGTAAAGCGTGCCCCGCAGTGCTGGAGGTGTAAATCTACCTTAGATCACCGCGTAGCGCGCGGCATGTTGGTAAGGATCTTCTTTTTTTGGTTACCAATGCGCAGGTACTTCTGTTATAACTGTGTACGCAAACGCTATGTGCGGGATAGGTAAAATACTAATTTATTAGGATGGATATTCCACTCTTCTGCTCTACAAATGCGTATTGGTCCTAAACAGCTTAATGGCTATGGCCAGCAAAATAATCCCGAAAGCCTTACGCAAAATATTAATACCCGTAGTGCCAAACAGCCGTTCAAGGTATTTTACATTTTTAAGCACCATATAAACAAACAGGGTATTTAGCACAATGCCTATTATAATGTTTTGGGTTTGATATTGCGATTTTAACGATAGCAGGGTAGTCATGGTACCGGCTCCGGCAATCAGCGGGAAAGCCAATGGCACGATAGAGGCTGTTGACGACATTTCCTCCTTGAAAAATTTAATGCCCAATATCATTTCCATGGCGATGATAAATATCACCAGCGAACCAGCAATGGCAAACGATGGGATATCCAGCCCAATAATGTTCAGCAATTCCTCGCCAACAAACAAAAACACCACCATTAGTATCAGCACCGCTATGGATGCTTTTTCCGATTCGATATGGCCAACACGCTGCCGCAGATCGATAATAATAGGGATAGCGCCCAGGATATCAATTATAGCGAACAGGATCATGGTGACAGATAATATCTGTTTAGGATCGAAAGTGAAGTACGACATCGTGTTTGGGGTTTTATTTGGCGTATAAATAAAGCTAATCAAAAAAAAGTGATCAAAAAAAATATTTGTAATTATTGCCGGTTTTATGTTTGTGCAAACCTATAAAACAAAAAAAGGCCCTGAGCAATCAGGGCCTTTTTTATAATATATTTATTGGAAATAATTATTGCTTTTCAAAATCAGATGCGGTTGGCAATACATCGCTAATGTTACCCAATTTACTGTTTTTACGGCTATAACCGAAATATATCAACAAACCAAGAACCATCCAGCCAAAAGCACTAAGAAGGGTTTCTTTTGGTAAGCCATAAATCATACCACCACATATAAGTGCACCTAAAATTGGTACAACGGGTACCAGCGGGGTTTTAAACGGACGTTTGAGCGTTGGATTGGTATAACGTAAAATAATTACTCCGATACACACCAGGATAAAGGCAAACAGGGTACCTATCGAGGTCAAATCGCCTGCAACACTGCCTGGGACAAATGCCGCGAACGCACCAACAAATACGAATAAGATCATATTGCTTTTGTATGGGGTGCGGAATTTGGGGTGCAGGTCACTGAAAATCTTTGGTAACAAACCATCGTTAGACATGGTGTAAAACACACGCGATTGACCCATTAGCATCACCAGGATAACTGACGAGAAACCTGCCAAAATAGCTACAGTTACTAAAGTTGATAACCAGCCATAACCGTGCATGTAAGTGCTTATCGCGTAAGCTACGGAAGCCTCTTTGCCGGATTTCATGAAGTCGGTAAACGGCGCAACACCGGTTAATACCCACGAGAATAGGATATAAAGGATAGTACAAACCACCAACGAACCCAGGATACCAATTGGCATATCCCTACTTGGGTTTTTAGCTTCCTGCGCGGCGGTTGATACAGCATCGAAACCAATAAATGCAAAGAACACTACACCAGCACCACTGAGTATACCGCCCCAACCATGATTGAAGAAAGGCGCGTACGAATAAGTAGAACCGTCCGCTAATTTAATGTCAGGCTGAGTAGCAGGGATAATATAAGGGGTATGGTTAGCAGGGTTAATAAACTGCCAGCCTATAGCTATAAATACCAATACAATAGCAACTTTAATAAATACAATGATACCGTTTACCAACGCCGACTCCTGCGTGCCTTTTATTAATAATAACGAAAGCAGGGCAAGGATTAGCAATGCAGGTAAATTAGCGATACCATGCACACTTTGGCCGTTCACCAATACCGATTCCATTGGCGAGTGGCACCACTCGTAAGGGATTTTCCCATCGAGGAGTTTATTGGCATATTCGCTCCAACTGATAGAAACTGTTGCAGCCCCGAGCGCGTATTCAAGTATCAGCGCCCAGCCGATTATCCAGGCTACGATCTCGCCCATGGTGGCATAAGCGTAAGTATATGCACTACCGGCAATAGGGATAATAGAGGCAAACTCGGCATAACAAAGGCCTGCGAAAGCGCAACCAATTGCTGCTACAATAAATGATAATGTTACAGCGGCCCCGGCATGTTCACCAGCAGCAGCGGCAGTCCTTACAAATAAGCCCGCGCCAATAATAGCGCCAATACCCAAAGCAATGAGACTGCCTGCACCAAGCGTTCGCTTAAGGCTGCCTTCGCCATCTACAGTGGACGTTAGTTGTTCAATAGATTTTTTTACAAATAGCTTCATGTTTAATTTTTAATAAGATCGGTTTTAATAAATTAAAATCAGTTTCCCCAAACGTACTTAAATTTATTTGAAAGATAAAATACCGAATGTAACAATGAAAGTGCGGAAAATGGCAGAATAATAGTTTGTAAATAGCTGTTGTACCGACGGTTATAATTGCGTGTATTACTTGTTTTGTACCCGGTGTAAAATTATGTGGGCTTACGGTACTTAACATCGAAAAAAGATTTATAAAATTGCCGTTTAAATAACAACAAATATGGCAGCATGTAACCTCACTATCGATTTTGCCGAACCGGCCGGCGCGATGATCCAAAAATTGCAAACCAAAGTAGCCGCGCAGGGAGGCACCTTCAGCGGCGATGAAACCGCAGGCAGTATTGATGTGCCTGTATTAGGCAGCCGCATCAGCGGTTCGTACACCATCAGCGGGCAGCAAATGGCGCTGGTGATCGATCATAAACCCTTCCTCATCAGTTGCAACCAGATCCAAAGTTATTTAATGGGGAATTTGTAGAGGAGGGTGCGATGCTCAAACGGCTTTTGAACGTGTTAGCCATTGCGTTATTGCGATGTACGAAGCAATCCCCGGTTGGCAGAGCCGCATTCCAGTTCCCTCCCTTGGAAGTAGCGGCCTGAGTATTGGAAGGGAGGGGTTTCGTAAGCATCACTCACCACCGCGTCATTGCGAGGTACGAAGCAATCATCGGATAGCAGAGCCACGTTTCAATTCTTCCTTTGCTGGCGCAAGTTCAAGGGCAGGACGTGGAGTGGTTTAAATGTATCTGGGTATGTTTGACGTTCAAGTCTTCCACGAGTTATGCTGCGCTAAACTCGTGGAAGCAATGTGAAATAATAATTGCGTAAACAAAAAAGGGGATGCCAAACAGCATCCCCTTTTCTAATAAGGTCGAAATTAATTAACCTTTTTTATCAACCGTAATTACATGTGTAATCATCGATTGCTTTTGCAATTCCTTTTGGATCCGTTCGCTGTGGCTGGCTTGCTTGTTGAGGTGCGGCGCAATAACCAGCGATACGATAGACATCAGCTTGATCAGGATATTCATAGACGGGCCCGAGGTATCCTTAAACGGATCGCCAACGGTATCACCGGTAACCGATGCCTTGTGCGGTTCTGATTTTTTGTAATAAGTTTCGCCATTAATTACAGCGCCTTTCTCAAACGATTTTTTAGCGTTGTCCCATGCACCGCCGGCATTGCTTTGGAAGATCCCCATCAGCACACCCGATACCGTTACACCGGCCAATAAACCACCCAATACTTCGGGTCCGAAAGTGAAACCGATAATGATAGGGGTAATCAGCGCGATCATACCCGGGGCCACCATTTCGCGGATGGAAGCTTTGGTAGAGATAGCCACGCATTTTTCGTACTCGGGCTTGGCTTTGTACTCCATAATGCCCGGGATCTCACGGAACTGGCGGCGAACTTCCTCTACCATGGCCATTGCGGCACGGCCTACAGCCGAGATACACAAGGCCGAGAAGATGAACGGTATCATACCGCCTATAAATAAACCGGCCAAAACATCGGCCTTATAAATATCAATATGCTCGATACCCGCAACACCCACAAATGCGGCAAATAAAGCCAGTGAGGTTAACGCGGCCGAAGCGATGGCAAAACCTTTACCGGTAGCGGCGGTAGTGTTACCTACGGCATCCAGGTTATCGGTACGGTGGCGTACTTCTTCGGGCAATTGGCTCATTTCGGCAATACCGCCGGCGTTATCGGCAATAGGGCCAAAAGCGTCGATAGCTAATTGCATAGCCGTGGTGGCCATCATACCGGCCGCGGCAACAGATACGCCGTATAAACCTGCAAAATGGTACGAGCCATAAATACCGGCCGCCAAAACCAAAATAGGCAGCACGGTCGATTCCATACCCACCGCCAAACCGCCAATAATATTGGTAGCGTGGCCGGTTGACGATTGCCTGATGATGCTCAGCACCGGGCGCTTGCCCATGGCGGTATAATATTCGGTAATGATAGACATTAAGGTACCTACCACAAGGCCAACAACAATAGCCAGATAAACACCTGTTTTAGTGTATTCGGCAACGCCTTCTTTTAAAGTTTCTGTTCCGGGGATCAAATCGCGGGTTAGGTGCATTGGGCCGTCGGGCAGCATCCAGTTCACTACAAAATAAGTAGCAATGGCGGTAAATATAATTGATGACCAGTTACCAATGTTCAGTGCTTTTTGTACGCTATCAGCCTCGTGTTTAATTTTTACAAACGACGCGCCAACAATAGAGAATATCAAACCTAAGCCGGCAATCACCATCGGTAATAAAACCGGGGCAATACCGCCAAAGTTATCGTGCGATACAATTTCGCGGCCAAGCACCATAGTAGCCAGCATAGTAGCCACATACGATCCGAACAAATCGGCACCCATACCGGCTACGTCGCCCACGTTATCGCCTACGTTATCGGCAATGGTAGCAGGGTTACGCACGTCATCCTCGGGGATCCCGGCTTCCACCTTGCCCACTAAGTCGGCACCAACATCGGCTGCTTTAGTATAAATGCCACCACCCACACGTGCAAACAGCGCGATGGATTCGGCACCTAACGAGAATCCAGCTAATACATCCAATGCTTTAGCCATAGCTTCACCGTTTACACTGCTGCCGGCAACATGTACCACATACATTTGGTAAAACACAATAAATAACGATCCTAAGCCGATGATGGCTAAGCCTGCAACGCCTAAGCCCATAACCGTACCGCCTGTAAACGATACTTTAAGCGCTTGTGCCAAACTGGTACGGGCAGCCTGCGTGGTACGCACGTTTGATTTGGTAGCGATGCGCATGCCCAGATAACCGGCAAATGCAGATAAAAACGCCCCGATCAAAAACGAAACAGCAATAACCGGACTGGATGTAGCAACCGTTGTGCCCGAGTAAGCTAACAGCAAACCAGCCACAACTACAAAGTAGCTCAGGATTTTCCATTCAGCGCGTAAAAACGCCATGGCACCATCGGCAATGTAGCCTGCCAGTTCGTTCATGTTGGCATCACCCGTTGGCTGTTTGGTAACCCATGCCGATTTGATCACCATCGCCAGGATGCCTACAAGGCCAAAAACAGGAATAAGGTAAATTAAGTAAGTGTTCAAAAAATCCATAGTTATCTATTAGGTTTATTATTTGGTGGTTCCGTTAAAAAACGAAAGGCTGTAAAAATAGCGCTTAATGCCAAATTACCAAACTTATTTTGTGAATAATGGCAGAGTGTATTGAATATAGGAAAGAATATATTGAATATATAAAGGATGCCCTGCTTACGGGTCTTTGAGGCGTAAATTACAGATAGTTTCAAAAGGACCGATCAGGAAATTTTTGACCGGCCTTTAACGTAATTAATCACTGACAAAACTAAATATATAATTTTTTTGGATAGCTTAGGGCTTTAAACCACAATCACTAATGCAGGAAAATACAGAAAAACCAAAATTAAAGCACGCGCTGGGCCTTTTAGATGGTACCATGCTGGTAGCCGGATCCATGATAGGCTCGGGGATATTTATTGTAGGTGCCGATATTATCCGCAATGTTGGCTCATCGGGTTGGCTGATTGCCGTTTGGGTAATTACCGGTTTTATGACCCTAACCGCCGCCGTAAGTTACGGCGAACTGAGCGGCATGTTCCCGAAAGCAGGCGGGCAATATATCTACCTCAAAGAATCGTACAATAAACTGGTCGCGTTTTTATACGGATGGAGTTTTTTCGCGGTGATCCAAACGGGCACTATCGCTGCTGTGGGTGTGGCTTTTTCTAAATTTTTGGCCTATATGGTACCTGCCGTTAGTGAAGACCATATCCTTTACCAACTGCAATGGGGTGCAAAAGACGATGGCTCGCCCCATGTATTCGCTTTAAACGCCGCGCAGCTGGTATCTATTGCATTGATCATCGTACTTACTTATATCAATACCCGCGGTGTAAAAGGCGGTAAAATTATCCAAACTACCTTTACCTTAACCAAGCTGCTGAGTTTATTTGGACTGATCATTTTTGGTCTGCTGGCTATGAAACCCGAGATATGGCATGCCAACTGGGCAAACGCCTGGCACATGCACAGTATAGATAAGGCCGGTAACAGTACTAATACCGGCTTAACCACCGGAGTGGCCCTGGGCGCCATAGCTGCTGCCATGGTAGGCTCTATATTTAGCAGCGATGCCTGGAACAGTGTAACCTTTATTGCCGGCGAAATGAAGAACCCTAAACGCAATATCGGCCTAAGCTTGTTCCTGGGGACTTTAATAGTGACCATTATTTATGTTTCGGCTAATGTGATGTATACCGGGGTATTGTCTTTACATGATATTGCTTCGGCCCCTAAGGATAGGGTAGCGGTAGCGGCATCAACAGTGATATTTGGCAATGTGGGCACTATTATTATCGCGGTGATGATTATGATATCAACCTTTGGCTGTAATAACGGACTGATATTATCAGGCGCACGGGTATATTATACCATGGCTAAGGATGGTTTGTTCTTCAAAAAAACAGGTGAACTAAATAAAGCCGCCGTACCCGAATTTGGCTTATGGATCCAGTGTTTTGTAGCCGCCATACTGTGTTTAAGCGGTACTTACGGCAATTTGCTTGATATGATATCGTTTGTGGTAGTGTTGTTTTACGTATTAACCATCTTCGGTATTTTCATCTTACGTAAAAAACGCCCCGATGCCGAACGCCCTTATAAAGCCTTTGGCTACCCGGTATTACCCGCTATTTATATAATTATGGGACTGTCATTTTGTGGATTGTTGTTACGCTACAAACAAGAGTATACCTGGCCGGGTTTAATTATCGTTTTAATAGGTGTACCTATTTATTATATAGCCAACCGTAACAATAAGAATGAGGATCACGAACAGGAAACAGTTACTGCTTAGTTTATTTTTTATTACCATAAGTGCTTCGGCGCAAAACCTTCAGCAAAAATTACAGAGTGCTTTCGGCCGCTTGCAGCAGGATAGCCAGTCGCGCTATGCTTCGGCATCGTTAACCGTGTTGGATGCCAAAACCGGCGAGGTGCTGTTTGCCGCCAATCCCGATATGGGCCTGGCCCCGGCATCTACACTAAAAACGGTAACATCGGCCACGGCTATGAGCTTGCTTGGCCCTGATTACCGTTTTAAAACAACTATTAGCGACGTTAACGATAGTCATTTAGATGCTACTGGTACCTGGGTTGGCGATATCGCCATTAATGCCGGAAACGATCCGACACTTGGTAGCTGGCGCTGGGAGCAAACTGCCGAAGCAGTAGTTTTGAAGGAATTTGTCGATGGGTTAAAAAGAGCCGGGATTAAAAAAATCGGCGGGTCTATTATCGCTACCGGGGTGAGTCATACACCTGCCGGGTGGATATGGCAGGATGTGGGGAATTATTATGGCGCGGCACCTAATAACCTTTGCTGGCACGAGAACCAATATGATATTTTATTAAAGCCAGGGAAGGTTGGCCAGTCAGTGCAAGTTACGGGGACCGTTCCGCAACTGCCATACCTGCATATAGAAAATGGATTGATTACCGGAGCGGCAGGTACAGGCGATCATGCCTATGCTTTTTTACCTGTGATGGGCAATGTGGTATTTTTGAACGGTACATACAGTATCGATCAGCAAAAAAGAATGATATCGGCAGCTATTCCCGATCCTCCCTTTGAGTTAGCCCGAAGATTGAAAGATACGTTAATAAAAGCAGGTATAAGTGTTAGCGGCGAACCTATGTCCGAAACCATGTGGATCCAAAAGACAAACAATGCCGATATATCTTATGGTAGGGTTTTTGCAACACATTATTCCCCGCCGTTACGTAAGATCATTTATTGGCTTAATCAAAAAAGCATTAATCTATACGCCGAACAATTAATACTGGCTATAGCCGATTCAGCAAAAACAAGTAACGGCGTTAAAGTTTTGCAGGATTTTTGGAAAGCCCGTGGTATCGACCCCGAATCCCTGAATATTGCCGATGGCAGCGGCCTTTCCCCGGGCGATAGGGTCACCACCAAAACCCTGGCCCAAATCCTGAAAATCGTTAAACCCGAAACCTGGTTCCCCGATTATTACGAAAGCCTGCCTACTTACAATAATATGAAAATGAAGAGCGGTACCATTAACAATGGTTTATCCTTTGCCGGCTACCAAACCAAAAATGGGCGCGAACTGTGCTTTGCCATTATTATTAATAACTACAGCGGATCGAGCAGTGCCATGCGGCAAAAATTGTTTAAGGTGCTGGATGAGTTGAAGTAGTGATTAGAGATTAGGTATTGGGATAGGTGATTATTTGTCTCCCGTTAATTTAATCGTCCGCATAAATCATAAATTTGGATAACAAGTATCAAACCCTATGATCAGTATAACCGAATTAATTATCCGTTTAGCTGCAGCTACCTTTTTGGGGAGCATAGTTGGAATAGAGCGCCAGCGCCACGAGTGGGCTGCCGGTTTGCGTACGCACATGCTGGTATGTTTAGGCGCGGCGCTGGTAATGGTGGTATCAACCTACGGTTTTTATGATGTGGTTGGCAAGCCGGGCATCTCGTTAGATCCATCGCGCATTGCGGCGCAGGTAATTAGTGGTATTGGTTTTTTAGGCGCGGGTACCATATTGTTTTTACGGCAGGAAGTTGTGCGCGGCTTAACCACAGCTGCCGGTTTATGGACGGTAGCGGCTATTGGTTTAGCTTGCGGAAGCGGCTTATATATGGCGGCGGGCATTACAACCGCTATTGTTTTTGTAATACTGGCCTTAATTAAACCGCTGGAAACACGTTTTATTAATAGCGATAAATTTAGCGGGTTTAAGCTATTGCTGGAACGTAAGCAGGTAAGTATGCAGGATATTGAAGATGTATTGAAGCAAAACAGCATCAAATACAAAGAGATTACCCTAAGCCCGGCGTTTGAGGAAGATCTTGACGAAATAAAGATCTCGTTTGATAAGATCGCCTCGAAAAAACAAGACCCCCTGGTTATTATAGAAGCCTTGCGGAAACTGAAAGGCGTACGCGAGGTTAATTTACAGATCCATTAAAAACCGGTATCATGAAAAAAATAAATGCTTTATGGTTGATGTTTGGCGTGGTGCTATTGGCAGCATGTAATAGTACAAAACCATCCCCTGGCCAGGATGTAAAGGGCATCACCATTAAATATACCGAACTGGGCCGCCAAACCCTGTTTAAAATATCCTGCGAAAGCTTTGACAAATATTTCCCCAAGCCTATGGTAATGCACGTGGTAAGCAAACCCGCCATTGATAGCCTGATGCTGGTAATAGACGGCCTAAAGCGGATAGAGGACGAAGAGGTTGATGTGCGCGCCAAAATATACATTGCCAATAAAGATAATAAAACCGATACCCTGTGCCTGGGTATCACCACGTTAAAATATAGGCAAGGTACTTACCAAACACCACAGAAGTTGCTGATGATGATACAACAATAAGTTTAAACTACTTTTCTTCTTCAGGGATTTTGAAATCCATTACAGATTCTGTCGGATCTTTCCTATTATAAATTACACGGTATCGTCCCAGTGGCGCTTTTATGCTATCGATATACCCACCCTCGTAATAATAACCAATGGATGAGGTGTAAACTTTATTATTTATAGTAAACCGGTATTCAACAGATGGCTGGCCGCGGTGTGGTTTGTTTATTTTAATGGTTGTACCATATGTGATCTTTCCATAGCCCCATATCCTGTCATAATATTTCGAATTGCGATAAGAGCCGATAAATATTGCGATACCTATAGCCATTGGTGACACTACCTTAGCTACCATGCCCCATCTCTCAGATCTGTTATAGCCTTCCCATTCGTTAAAATAAACTTTAATAATAATAACACCGGTCATAACAAAAGCAAAAGCTGCTATAGAAGCCATTGCGAACGAAGCGCGGCTATCGGCAAAAATGTAATAGCTAGCCTCCATCTTAGTGGCTAAATCATAGTCCACAGCGCCCCTCCTTTCGCACCTAAAGCATCCACCCGTTTCTCTACCGCCGGGTCTCTTTCCAGCACGGGCGCATGGTGCGGTTTAATACGTGCATCAATAATTAGCGGGCCATGGCAGCCCCAGTGTTTATGTTCGGTAAAGCTATTAATGCCATGGATATCGTGCGATGGGTTGCTGCGGGTAAAGGTTACCCAAACCAGGTTGTTGATGTTTGCAGCGGTAAAAGTGGCATCATCGCACAAAACCATCAGCGGTAAGTTGTTTAAGTCCTGGTCTTTTAAATGATCGTTCAGGATAGCTATTTGTTTTTCGGTTTCCTGTTCGTTAATGTACTTAGGCGCTTGTACAGCCAATACACCCGGCATGGCTATTTTATAACCGCTAACTATATTGGGCAGGTTAAAGTTGGATGGCAGTTCTGTCCATAGTTCCCGTTTAACATCGCCTGACACTGCCACTGCCACTTTACTGCCTGAGTTTAACCCGCTGCCGCTATAATCCAGCGTATCAATGGTGGTGCGGGTATGGAAGTGCAGGTCGCGGGTAAGGTCAACGCGTTCCAATATGTGTTTTAAAAAGCCCTCAATATCGTTTACATTCAGCGCGGGGTTATCTTCCTGCGCGGCAATGAATAGGTATTTGGCTAAGCTTAATTGGTTTTTACCGAAGATATGGTTGGCAATGGTCAGTATCTCCTGCGGCTTGCGTTCCTTAATGTAGGGCGTATAACGCTCGCTGCCAATGGCAAATAACAAAGGGTGTACACCCGCCGCATCTACCGCGTTAACGGCGTGTAAGCCGGGTATTTCCTGCGGCAGGGCCGATCCCGTGATCTCGTGAATGAGTGCCCCAAAGCTGGTATCCTCCTGTGGTGGCCTTCCCACAACAGTGAATGACCATATGGCATCCTTTTTATGATAAACGTTATGCACTTTCAGTAACGGGAACGGGTGGGTGAGGCTGTAATAACCCAAATGATCGCCGAAAGGCCCCTCGGGTTTATTCTCGTGCGGCATTACCGTTCCGGTGATCACAAAATCAGCATCAGCCGAAATGCAGAAACCCTCGCTATCGTAAAAATATCTAAACCTGCGTTTACCCAATGCTCCTGCAAAGGTCATTTCAGATAAACCCTCGGGCAGGGGCATAACGGCCGCTACCGGGTGCGATGGCGGGCCGCCTACAAATATGCTTACCTTTAAGGGTTGACCTTTGGCATTGGCCTTGGTTTGATGCACGCCTATACCCCGGTGCAGTTGATAATGCAGGCCAATCTCCTGGTTCAGCACATATTCGTTACCTGCTAACTGTATACGGTACATGCCCAAATTGGCATTCATTACGCCCGGTTTATCGGCATCTTCGGTATATACCTGCGGCATGGTGACAAAGGGGCCACCATCCATAGGCCAGTTAACAATTTGAGGCAACTCGCTGATCTGCGTTTTGCCAAAACTGATGGGCGCGTTTTTGCTCACCTTCATGGGTAGGGCCGAGAAGGCCGTTAGCCCGGTATTCATATATTTAAAAGGGCTTTTAAAGGCCTTCATCGGGTCGGATTTTAAATCGACCAGGGTTTTTACCTTATCCAGCGTATCGCGGAAAATAAACCTCGACCTATCCAGCGTGCCAAACAAGTTAGATACGGCCGGGAATTTGCTGCCCTTCACGTTTTCGAACAGGATAGCCGGGCCCTGGTGTTCAAACACGCGCAGGTGTATGGCGGCCATCTCCAAATAGGGGTCAACCTCCTGTTTAATGCGGACTAAATACCCATTTTTTTCAAGATCGGTGATGCAGGACTGTAGACTGTTGTAACCCATTTGGTGGTTGATGTAAGGCCCAAAAATACTTAAAAAAATAGCGCAAGTTTCGGGTTTTATAGCATTTGCGGACGCTATACTTTTGTTTCATAAATTTACAACAAATGGAAACCCAGGAAGCAATTAATTATCAGCGCATAGCTGAAGCGATTACTTATTTAAAGGACAATTTTAAGGCCCAGCCTAATTTAGATGAGGTGGCCGGGAAAGTGCATGTCAGTCCGTACCATTTTCAACGCATGTTTAGCGATTGGGCTGGTATTAGTCCGAAGAAGTTTTTACAGTATCTCAGTATCGATCACGCCAAAAACATGCTAAAGCAAAACCAGGCTACTTTGGCTGACACCGCTTTCGAAACCGGCTTATCGGGCACCGGTCGCCTGCACGATCTGTTTATGAATATTGAAGGGATGACACCTGCCGAATACAAATATGGCGGCCACGAACTGGATATTAACTATAGTTTTGCCGAAACACCATTCGGGCAGGTATTAATAGCCGCTACAACCAAGGGCATTTGTTATATGGCTTTCGCCGGTGAACAGGAAGAGACCCTGAAACTACTGGTTGAGCAATTCCCTAACGCGGTTTACAAACAGGTGGTAGATGCCATTCAGCAAAATGCCTTGTATATTTTCACCCAGGATTGGTCGAAACTAAGCCAGGTAAAACTGCACCTGAAGGGTACGCCATTCCAGCTGAAGGTTTGGGAAGCGTTATTGCGGATCCCCATAGGTGGGCTGACCGATTACGGCTCGATAGCGCAAAGCATCCAATCGCCAAAGGCATCAAGGGCGGTAGGCAGCGCGGTGGGCAGCAACCCCGTTGCTTTTCTGATCCCTTGCCACAGGGTTATCCGGTCGACAGGTGATTTTGGGCAATACCATTGGGGATCAACCCGCAAAACGGCCATGATAGGCTGGGAAGCGGCTAAGGTTGGTCATTAGTCATTTCGCTGCGCTGTCATTATGCTTCGCGTCATTAAGTCATTACGCATGCATCCATAGTAATTAACATGCGGGTTATAGTGTACAAGGTGTACAAAGTGTTCAATCGTACAACTTGTACACTTTGTACACTGATAAAAAAATGCCGCAGGCATTTTTGACTAATGACTAATGACTAATGACTAATGACTAA
>JAZKAO010000035.1:0-6255 GCA_040389105.1 Bacteroidota bacterium | reverse complement strand
AGGCCAAAGGCAGCAGTTTTACCGGTCCCGGTTTGGGCTAATCCGACAAAATCGTTGCTGCCTGTTAACAATACCGGAATTGACTGTTCCTGGATTGGCGTAGGGTTTTCGAACCCTAACTCAGAGATGGCATTAACAATATCATGACGGATTCCCAGATTACTAAATGGGTTCATGAATTAAAATAACGGACTTGACAACATCGTCAAATCGGCCGCAAAGGTAAGGTTTAAAGTTTGATTTTACAAGGGATGGTTGCAGATTGATGGAGATGTGATTGAAATGACAATTTTATGATGGTACTTTATTCATAATCAGCAACCTGCAAATACAAAGCGGCTATTTATATCATTTTTACTATTTTCACGCCCATGCAACACCCCGAAGAAAACCCCTGGAAAATAGTATCCCAAAAGGAAATATATAACAACCCATGGATACAAATAACCGAGTACCAGGTGATCAATCCATCGGGCAACCCGGGTATTTATGGTAAGGTGCACTTTAATACTGTGGCCATTGGCATTGTGCCGCTGGACGAAGATATGAATACTTATCTTGTAGGCCAGTACCGCTTTGCCCCCGATGAATATAGCTGGGAAATACCCGAAGGCGGCGGGGCGCTGGATGTTGAGCCACTGGAATCGGCCAGGCGGGAATTGCTGGAAGAAACCGGATTAAAGGCCAGCCATTGGCAGGAGGTTTTACGCATGCACCTATCCAATTCGGTTAGCGATGAATTGAGTATTGTATACATTGCCCGCGGGCTGGAACAATTTGAAGCCGAACCGGAGGATACAGAACAGTTGATTGTTAAGAAAATCCCTTTCCAGCAAGTATACGAAATGGTTTGCCGGGGCGAGATACTGGATTCGATAACGGTAGGGGCAGTGTTAAAGGTACAACTGATGATAATGGAAGGGCTGATATAGTTAAAAATACGCCAAATTTTTACCTTTGCAATGTATATGAGAAAACTTTTAGGGTACATACTTACACCATTGCATTACATCGGCTTCGGGCTGGCGTTAGTTATATTTCATCCAATACAATGGATTTGCTTTAACTGGTTTGGCTACAAGGCCCACAAATGGTCGGTTGATATATTGAATTGGTTTTTAATGAACACTAACTTCCTGCTGTGTAACTCGGTAACCTTTGTTAACAAACAGGATTTGCCCATCGGCAGGCCCATTATTTTTATGGCTAACCACCAAAGCACTTATGATATCCCCGCCATGATATGGCACTTGCGTAAATACCACGCTAAATTTATTTCCAAAATTGAACTGGCTAAGGGCATCCCATCCATATCCTTTAACTTACAACACGGTGGCGGTGCTAATATCGATCGCAAGGATTCGCGCCAGGCCATTGGCGAACTGGTGAAACTGGGTACCCGCATGAAAGAGAATAACTGGTCGGTGGTGATATTCCCCGAGGGCACGCGCAGCAAGGATGGATCGGTAAAGATGTTTCAGGGTGGCGGGATTGGGGCGCTGCTAAAGAAATGCCCTAACGCGCTGCTGGTGCCTGTAGCCATCAGTAACTCATGGAAGGTTATCCGCTACGGTAATTATCCCTTAAATACCTTTATACCCATGCACTGGGAGGTGCTGGAGCCAATTGAGCCCGGTAATATGGCGGCTAATGATTTGGCGCTGATGGTGGAGAATAGAATCAAGGAGTGTTTGAAAGTGTAGGTTTTGGTAACCTTGCCTGACTTTTATACTTCTCTACAAAATCTTTTGCTTCTATTATTGTGTTAGGATATTCGGCTAATATATAATGCCCATACCCCTTTTCCGGTTTAATATATTTTTTGTTAATATGCTGATAGGTAAACCCATGTTCGAAAAGAAATGACACTACTTTCCAGGCCTTAATATCTGACTTTGCCGGCGGCCTGAATTTGTGATTATAAAAAACATAATCTCCGCCGCATTCCTGGCATTTCGCGGGCATGTGCTGATTACCGGATGCGGTGCTAAATGCTTTACGGCAGGTTAAGCAAACCATTTTATGTCCCATTACGATACTTATTTACAATAAAAATAAAACAAAAAAGAGACACGAAGTATCGTGTCTCTAAAAATATCAATTTTATTCCCCCTTCAGGGGGGTTAGGGGGTTCTTACTTCACCAGCGTACCAATCGCTGCGCCTTCGGCAATTTTCATGAAGTTGCCGGGTTTGTTCATATCAAATACGATGATGGGCAGCTTGTTTTCCTGGCAAAGGGTAATAGCGGTCATATCCATTACGTTCAGGCCTTTATCATAAACTTCCTGAAAGCTGATCTCATCATAACGGGTGGCCGATGGGTCTTTCTCGGGGTCGGCGGTATAAATACCATCTACACGGGTGCCTTTTAATACTACGTCGGCTTTAATTTCGATAGCGCGCAACGAGGCGGCTGTATCGGTTGTGAAATACGGGTTACCGGTACCGGCGCCAAAGATCACAATCTTACCCATCTCTAAATGGTGCATGGCACGGCGGCGGATATAAGGCTCGCAGATCTGTTCCATTTTAATGGCCGATTGTAGGCGGGTTTCCACACCAATGGTTTCCAGCGCGTTTTGCATGGCCATACAGTTAATTACGGTAGCCAGCATGCCCATATAATCGGCCTGGGCGCGTTCCATGCCCGATTTTTCGGCACTAAGCCCGCGGAAGATATTACCACCACCAACAACAACGGCTATCTCAATGCCTTTATCGTGTACATTTTTTATATCGTGGGCATATTGCAATACCTGGTTATTATCAATACCGTACTGGCGTTCGCCCATTAAGGATTCGCCGCTTAATTTTAGTAATATCCGTTTGTATTTCATCAGGTGGGATTTTGTCAAAAATATAGAAATATAATTATTGTTAAAATTTTATGTATTCATTGTTAACTGCCCGTTCAAAATAACGTTTTGCACCTCAAAAGCACTGTTAAACACCAACATATCCGCATCGTAACCGGCCTCTATTTTCCCTTTAGCAGTTAGCCCCGCCAGTTGCGCAGGATATAGCGACGCCATGTTAACGCTTTCGGGCAGCGAAATGTTAGCGTGTTCGACACAATTTTGTACCGCTTTCAACATCGTAAGGCACGATCCTGATAGTGTACCATCAGGCATCGTAAACCTGTCGCCGGTAAAATGGTGCTGATAAGTACCCTCGCTGGCTTCGGCAACGGCATCGGTAATCAGGAAAAGCTTATCACCCAATTGGCGCTTAGCCAGGCTAATCATGGTAAAGTTTACATGGATACCATCGGCCACTACGCTGGTATAAGGGCGTTCCTCAAATATAGCGGGGATAATACCCGGTTCGCGGTGGTGCATTTGGGGCATGGCATTGTATAAATGCGTAATAGCCTTTACGGGATGGTGGATAAAGCCTTTAGCCTGCGCATAAGTAGCATCGCTATGGCCGGATGACAGGATGATACCCTGCTCATTTAAATAAGCCATTACTTCGGCATCCTGCAATTCGGGGGCTATAGTGATGATCTTGATCTCGCCATCGGCCATCTCTACCCAGTTTTTAACTTCGGCAAGGGTGGCTTTTTTAATTAGTTTTTCGGGATGAGCGCCGCGGCGTTTGGGGTTAAGGTATGGCCCTTCCAGGTGTAAGCCTAAAAAATTACCCTTTGCCTGGGGGCGATAGGCCTTTGCAGCCGCTATGCCTGCTTCTACCACATCATTGGTATTAGTGGCAATGGTGGCCATAAAGCCGGTGCAGCCCTGGCTTAGCAGGTCTGTTTCCATCCCGGCCAGGTTTGCTGCCGATGGCTGCCCGCCAAAAAAGTATTGGCCCGTACCGTAAATTTGCAGGTCGATGAGCCCGGGGCTAAGGTAGTTGTTGTTGAGGTTGATGCGATGGGCACCGGCCGGAATGGCGGCCTCATCAACAATAGCTTTTATTTTACCGTTTTCAACTAATACGGCCTTGCCGACGATGATTTCGCCGTTGGTAATGATTTGAGCGTTATGTAAGGCTGTTATCATATTTGATATTTTACCAATTTGTCATTGCGAGCGATAGCGCGGCAATCCCATAGGACAGGTTAGTGTTTTATGAAAGTCCGTCTGCTCATAGCCGCAGTAGCCTAGTTACTTTCCCTTGATGGAAAGTAACCAAAGATCAAGACAGCAAAAATCCTTCCCTTGCCGCACGGGCCTTTGCCCTGCAAACCGGGCAGAACCACGGCTACGCTTATTTGCCCCGCTGTCGCACCCGCTTGCCCAAGGCTTCTGCAAAACGCTGATGCCCTTCTATCGCACGGGCCACCATCGTTCTACCCGCTTTCACCCGGAAGCTGTTTCGCTGCCGGGAAAAACAAGGATAAAACCAAAAGGGCAAAAAAAATCCCTCCCGAAATTTCGGGAGGGATTTAATATTAAGCTCCTAAAGCTACCCGCTTAAATGCGGTTACTGTAAGGCCTTTTTCAACAGTGGCCAAAAACTGGGCAACTGTTTTAGAAGAATCTTTTACAAACTCCTGGTTTAACAGGGTGCTATCCTTGTAGAACTTGTTTAGTTTACCTGCAGCAATTTTTTCAACCATTTCTTCTGGTTTACCTTCCGCACGGATCACATCTTTAGCAATTTCTAACTCACGCTCAATAGTCGAAGCGTCAACACCGTCTTTATCAACAGCGATTGGGTTCATGGCAGCAATTTGCATCGCTACGTCTTTACCAGCTTCGTCAACACCTGCAGGTGCCGCGGTTAAAGCTACCAATACACCTAAACGGTAGTTACCGTGTATGTAAGCAACAACTTTTTCGCCAGTGATTACTTCGTATTTAGATACGCCTATTTTTTCGCCAACTTTACCTGTTTGCTCAATGCAAGCATCAGCAACGGTAACACCGTTAATAGTAGCTGCATTTAAAGCGGCCAAGTTTACCGGGTTTTGCGCAACAGCTGTATCAGCTATCGAATTAGCAAACGCTACGAAATCAGCATTTTTAGCTACAAAGTCGGTTTCGCAATTCAGTTCAATTACAATACCTGTTTTGCCATCGGCACTGGTACGTGCAATAACAACACCTTCGTTGCTTTCGCGATCCTGACGGCTCGCTGCAACCTTAGCGCCTTTTTTCCTTAAAAAATCAACTGCAGCTTCAAAGTCACCATTGGTTTCGGTTAAAGCTTTTTTGCAATCCATCATGCCTGCTCCAGTTTGCTGGCGCAGTTTATTTACATCCGATGCAGAAATTTGTACTGTGGACATTTTGTTTTTGTGTTATAAGTTAAAAGTCGTAAGTCTAAAGTCCGAAGTCATGAAGACTTACGGCTCAAGACTTACGACTATAAAAATTTATTCTTCTGTTGACTCAGCAGCGGTATCGGCAGCAGCAGGTGTTGCAGCAGCTTCAGCCTCGGCAGTTACGCGCTTGCGTTTACCTTCAACCGGTGCAGATGGAGCCGCAGCTTCAGGAGCATCAATTTTGGTTTTAGCAGCAACTGCTTCTTTTTCAGCTTCGTCTTCTTTTTCGCGCTTGCGCTCGTCTAAACCTTCCTGTATGGCCTGGATGATGATACCGGTAACCAATGAAATTGATTTGGTAGCGTCGTCATTTGCAGGGATAGGGAAATCGATGTTTGAAGGATCGGAATTGGTATCAACCATCGCGAACGTTGGGATATTCAATTTCATTGCTTCAGCTACAGCGATGTGTTCTTTCTTAACGTCAATTAAAAATAATGCAGCAGGTAAACGGTTCAGGTCAGAGATACCACCTAACAGTGTTTCTAACTTGATACGCTCGCGCTGGATCATCAAACGCTCTTTTTTAGATAAGTTACCATAAGTACCGTCTTTAGTCAATTTATCGATGTTCGACATCTTTTTGATCGACTTGCGTACGGTAGCGAAGTTGGTTAACATACCACCTAACCAACGTTCGGTTACGAAAGGCATGTTTACGTTTTTAGCGTAATCGGCTACAATATCCTTAGCTTGTTTTTTGGTAGCTACGAATAATACCTTGCGGCCCGATTTTACTATTTGTTTGATAGCTGTAGCAGCTTCTTCAACCTTTACTAAGGTTTTATTTAAATCGATAATGTGGATACCATTGCGCTCCATAAAAATGTACTGAGACATTTTTGGATCCCATTTGCGGGTAAGGTGGCCAAAGTGTACACCTGCATCCAGTAAATCCTGATATGTTGTTCTTGCCATTGTTGTTGTCCTCCTAAAATTTTAGCGTTTACTGAATTGGAATCTCTTACGTGCTTTCTTGCG
>JAZKAO010000034.1:0-82427 GCA_040389105.1 Bacteroidota bacterium | reverse complement strand
GATAGCCTGATCAAACGTACTATTGAGCCTTGTAAAACTGCTTTGAAAAATGCAGGTTACAGCGTGTCTGATATAGACGAGATCATTTTAGTAGGTGGTTCAACACGTATCCCTGCTATACAGGAAGCTGTACAAAAATTCTTTGGCAAGGCTCCGTCAAAAGGTGTTAACCCTGATGAGGTTGTTGCCATTGGTGCTGCTATACAAGGTGGTGTTTTAACCGGCGAAGTAAAGGATGTGTTACTATTAGATGTTACCCCATTATCATTAGGTATTGAAACCATGGGGGGTGTAATGACTAAATTGATCGAATCGAATACGACTATCCCGACCAAAAAATCGGAAGTATTCTCGACCGCTTCAGACAGCCAGCCATCGGTAGAAATCCATATTTTACAGGGCGAGCGCCCAATGGCCGCGGCTAACCGTACCATAGGACGTTTCCATCTGGATGGTATCCCACCTGCGCCACGTGGCGTACCACAGGTAGAAGTTACCTTTGATATCGATGCCAACGGTATCTTACACGTATCGGCTAAGGATAAAGCAACCGGTAAAGAACAAAAGATCCGTATCGAAGCTTCTTCGGGCTTAACCGATGCTGATATCAAGAGGATGAAAGATGAAGCAGAAGCAAATGCAGAAAGCGACAGGATAGCTAAAGAAGAAGTTGAAAAACTGAACTCGGCCGATGCCCTGATCTTCTCTACCGAAAAGCAACTGAAAGAATATGGCGATAAAATTCCTGCTGATAAAAAGGGCCCTATCGAAGAAGGCTTGAAAAAACTGAAGGATGCTTATGCTGCCAAAAACCTGGCTGATATTGATACTGCACAAACAGAACTGAATGCTTCATGGCAGGCAGCTTCTGAAGACATGTACAAAGCATCAGCAGATGGTGGCCAACCAGGCCCTGACGCCGGTGCCGGTGCCCAGGGCGGACAGCCGCAAGGCAATGCCGATAGCGTAACCGACGTTGACTTTGAGGAAGTAAAATAATTTCATCAAGTATATATATGAAGCCCCGATGGAGAAATCCACCGGGGCTTTTTGCTTGAGTAATATTTTTTATATTGTATTTTCAGTATATTTTGAAAGTTAAATTATTAATATTATGTTTGCTTCAACAAATCAAATCAATCATGAAAAAATTCCTTCTGTCAGCAAAAACCCAAGGGTATATCATCCCTAATATAAGTGTGGTTCTTATTGCATTATTAACAAAATATAGCGGCTGGCAGGATAGTGGCGCATTGGTTTTTTCGGAGTTTGTGATATTGCCTATATTGATGGGGATCTTCAGTGCATGGTTTTGGCGTAAGGAACCATATAGTTCAAAGCAATCTATGGGGCGTACTTGCATACTAAGTGTAATTGCCATTGCGTTAAGTTATCTTTTTTTAGGTGAAGGCAGTATCTGCCTGGTTATTGTATCGCCATTGCTGTTTGTTTTTATAGCTGTGGGCGTTTCTACAGGTCGTGGTATGTTCAGCTATAATAATGATACTTTTAATGTAAGTATTGTTTCCCTGCTGTTGCTTGTTTTCTTCGCCGATACTCGAGCGCATCACCACTATGAAAACATGGTGGCCGATAAAATGGTGATCAACGCGCCGGTAAGCAAAATATGGCCCTACGTAGTAGCATATAAAAGGATTGAAGCGCCTGATAAATACTGGTTGTTTAAAATAGGCATGCCCAGCCCGGTACAATCAACCGCCACAGGTAATTATGTAGGGGCGGGGCGTAAATGTATCTTTAGCAATGGCTACGTGTTTGATGAGAAAATAGTAGAGTACAATGTGAACAACAAACTAACCTTTGCCATTACCAATCAACCGCGCGACCCAGAGATTATGGGCCACATAGATATTTTAAAGGGCCAGTTTATATTACAGGATAACGGCGATGGCACCACTACACTTACGGGTAATAGCTGGTATGCTTTGCATGTATTCCCGGTATGGTATTACGATCTGTGGGCCCAAAGTGTTACCCGCAATGTACACTTGCGGGTAATGGATCACATTAAGGAATTAAGCGAGGCTAAATAGCATGTTCGGCTTTACTATTAAATACTTCGGCTTCCTGAAGTTTGTGCCGGGTGCAGCACATTTTTTTGATACCTGGCTAAAGCTGTACACCTTTGCCACCAAACCAATCCTGCTGGATTGGATGGACAGCATCCGTGCCGATGTATTAAGATGGGATGGTATAAAAATTACCAGCCACAAATATGGCGGTATGCAGTTTAATTATAGCAAGAAAGAGATAGGCCACATTCACGGTAATGGCCTGCTGGATATGCTGCTGAACCGTAAAATAAAAGAACAGTTATTGCAGGACGGCCGCATACAAGATCATCACTCTTTTAAAAATACGGGCTGGATCAGCTTTTGGATAAGGACGGAGGATGATAAGGATTATGCGGTAGAGTTGTTAAGATTGGGGTATCAATTAGTGCTGTCTAAATCGTCAACTTAGCCTAATTCTTAATACTCACTATTATTTCTCCCGGTTCAAGTTTTAGCAGCTTGTCTGTCAATTTTCCAAAAGCATGTAATGCTATTTTCACTCTGTCAAATCTTGATACAAACGTGCCCTCCACTGCTGATAAGGTAATTTCCTTTTTAACAGGGTCAAAACTGATCACACGTTTGTAAAAAGCACCTTGCTGATATTCATAGCTTATACCATCATCTTCATAATAGGTGAACGACGATGCTTGTTTGCCGTTCCATATATGAACTTGCAGGATGCCGTCGCCCGGCTCGGTAGTGTTTTGTACAATGCTTTGCATGGGGATAAGGGCCCCGGCTTTTACAAATACCGGCAAATCGGTTAATGGGGCATCGGCTTTAATAGCTTTGCCGCCGCTGTGCTTTTTATCGGTACTAAAGCGGTACCAATCGCCGGGAGGGAGGTATACTTTTGTAGTTCTTACATTACTTTCAACCGGGGCAACCAATATGCTATCGCCAAACATAAACTGGTTTTGATAAATATGATGATACACATTTTCATCGAAAGTATGCTCGATAGCCAGCGTGCGGCAAACCGGCAAACCCTTTTGCTGCGATTGATAAAACGACGAGTAGATATAAGGTAGTAGTTTGTACCGCAGTTCGATATCCTTTTTTAAGATACGTTCGTTTTGCTTGCCCCAGCGCCATGGCTCGCGCATAACGGTATCAATCATAGCATGGTTACGGAACATGGGTGTATACACGCCTAACGAGTTCCAGCGCACCATTAGCTCGGGTGTGGGGTTACCACTAAAACCGCCGATATCCACACCCGCAAATGCTACCCCGGTTATACCTAAACTATTTACTAAACGGCAGCCCAGCAGCATGTGCGCATCATTAGCGGTATTATCGCCCGTCCACACGGCCGAATAACGCTGTATACCGGCATAAGCCGCACGGGTAAGTACAAATGGTCGCTTGCCGCCAAGCAGGTGTTTGGTGCCATTATAAGTGGCCCTGCTCATTTGCATCCCATAAGCATTACGCACCTCGGGCATGTAATGTTCACCAAATTTTACAATGTTGGGCACGTTTTGTCCCCACGCGGCAGGTTCGTTCATATCATTCCAAAAGCCTTCCACCCCGGGTTCAGTTAGCGCGCTGAAAGATTTGCCCCACCAGTCGCGCACGGCGGCGTTAAAAAAATCGGGAAAGTGGCAGCGGCCGGGCCAAACCTCGCCGGTATAGGTTTCGCCATTAGGGTAGCTGGCAAAGTAATTATTGGCTATGCCCTCGTCATATTGTTGATAACCTTCTTCTATTTTAATGCCGGGGTCAACAATGGTCACCAGTTTAAAGCCCATGGCTTTTAACTCATTTAATAGCGCTTTCGGATCGGCAAAAGTTTTTTTATCCCAGGTAAAGATCTTGTAGCCATCCATATAATCAATATCGCAATACAGCACATCGGCAGGGATTTTATGCTTGCGGAAAGTTTTGGCAATGTCCAATAGTTCGGCGGCGCTCATATAACTCCAGCGGCATTGCTGGTAGCCCAGGCTCCATAGCGGCGGCATTTCCATGCGACCGGTTAGCCTGGTATAATCCCCAATAATATTTGCCACACCCTGCGTCCCGAAGAAGTAATAGTTCAAATCCCCGCCATCGGCACCCAGCCAGTACATAGTATGATCGGTACTGGCACCAAAATCAAAAAAAGACCGGTGGGTATTATCCAGGAACAGGCCATAAGTAAGCCCGCTATGTAATCCTACATAAAAAGGAAAGGTTTTATATAGCGGATCGGTTTTGGGCCCGTAATCTACCGCGTCGGTATTCCAGTTGACATAATTGCTACCGCGGCGGTCAAGGTTGCCGGTCTTTTCGCCCAGGCCAATAAAGCGCTGATGGGGGAAGAGCTTGCGATAATTGGTTACCGTTTCGCCCTGCCATACGGTACCGAAACGTTCATCATCGCCACT
Organism: Bacteroidota bacterium; assembly: GCA_040389105.1. Taxonomy (GTDB): domain Bacteria; phylum Bacteroidota; class Bacteroidia; order Sphingobacteriales; family Sphingobacteriaceae; genus Mucilaginibacter. Next base: position 77,977 of record JAZKAO010000034.1, on the reverse strand, counting down.
CAGCAAAATGCCATCCGGTGTATAAAAGTTAAAGCGTAAGGGTGCTTTGGTAATGCGCAATTCTAATTCGCCGGTATGGATGGATAATTCATCTGGCGATTCATCATATCTGATATTCCCTTCCGGCTGTTGGATCACTGCGAAGGAATGGTCATCCTGATTAAAGTGCCTGCTGATGTTTACCCTGATAATGGTGGGCGAGTAAACCCAAACCCTTGCTTCGGCATTTGGGGTTTTAATTAAAATATGGTTTTCTTTTTGAATGATATGCTGTGTGTTTCCGGCTAATTCTATCTGCATAATTAAAAGAACAGGCGCGGCGGGCATTGGTTTTTAAAAATGGATTGGTCGCGTTTTTTGGCTATACAAAAACAGGCTTTAAAAGCTCAATAGCTATCAAATAAGGAATAACGTATACCAACGGCTGAAATTTGTATATCAAAGGGGTAAAATGGCACTTATCACAGTTTTATAGGTGTTATAGCTAATTATCGCGCTTATGTATACTTATACCGGGGGATGGTCTACTATGCAAAATTGGTGTTAAATAAAAGCGTTGATTTGAACATTGAAACAAAACAACAACACAAATTAAAAAAACTTTAAAACATTAAATAACATGAAAACTATAATCAAATCAGCCATCATTTTTTCAGCTTTCGCTTTATTATCAACCGGTGCTTTTGCAGCAAACAAAGTAAAAACCGATACCCTTACTAACGAAGCTACTGCCACAGTTAGTTACTACTCAAACACTGCCGGGGTTGATGTTAACATTGATAAGGCAACCCAGGGCGATGCGATGATAACCCTGTATGATGCTGATGGTAATGTAGTGCTGAATGATAAGTTTACTGTTGATACCGATACTGTAAAGAAAAGCTATTTGTTAACCGGCCTTACCGATGGCGATTACACCCTTGAAGTAGCCACCGGCACCGAAGTTACCACACATACTATACAACTAAGCAGCGATGCCGCTGCCGAACAAGCATTTGCTTTTTAATATCCCTTTTTAGTTTTACTGGAGTAAGATCCCGCTCAAAAGGCGGGATTTTTTTGTTTACGGCTGCACCTCTGGCGCCGGGCCATCTTTTTTGCGGTTCTTGTCCAACGTATTGCGGCCCACTTTGGTAAAGTTATAGCTAACCGTCATGCTAAAGTTGCGGGTACGGGTTGATGAAAAACTTTCACGGGTAAAGTTAATACCATCAGTATAAGTGATATTATTGCTGTTGCTAAATGGGTTAACAGCCATTATACGCAGCTTTAGCTTATTGGTCATCAACACCTTGCGCATACCAAAGCTGGTACTTACCGAGCCAGAATTACGGCCCTGTGCCGAGCTATTGCTGTAATAATTCATATTCCCCTCAAATGCCAGGCGTTTGGGGAAATCAATAGTAACACCCGCTTTGCCATTAACGCTATAGCCATTGCGCGATACCGCGTTAACCGATGTGGTTTGATAAATAACCCGGCCAACCGTTCCACCGCCGTTAAGGGTCACTTTTTTGCTGGGGCGATAGTTTCCGTAAACATTAACGGTATAATACTGGCTGCTGGCCAAATTATCGTAAGTGCTTTGCGATACACCAGTTGGACTAACTGTTGTTAACCGCTCGATAATACTGCTGGTACTGGAGTAGCCCAGGCGCGGATATATAGACCATGTTTTTTGGAACATGCCAAAACTCAAGTCCAATTGACGGGTGTAGGATGGGTGCAGGTTGGGGTTACCAAAGCTGATATTGGTTGAATCCTGGGTTTCTACCTGCGGGTTCAGCGCAAATTCGCGCGGGCGGGCTATGCGTTCGCTGTAACTTAGCCCAACGGTGTATTTTTCCTTAAACATACGGCTGGCCGATAGGTTTGGGAACAAATTAACATAGGGCTTAATATTAAACTTTTGCGCCAGCGACGACAGGTTGAAGCCCATGTCGGTCAGCTCGCCGCGTCCCCCTATCCTAAACGACCAGTTATTGGTAGTATGCAGGTTTAAACTGGCATACGCCGAGTAGATGTTTGAGTTGAATACAAAGCGGTTGGTTAAACCCGTATTAGGCAAATATTGCCTGGTAATAAAGCTGAAATTGCTCACTTCCTGGTCGTTATCATTGGTACGCAGGTTGGCATCCATACCTAGGCTCAGGTTGTTTTTGGGTTTTTTAAGCGGTTTATCATAATCCAGCTTAAACTCAAAGCCGTGGTTGGCGCCGTCAATATCGTAGGTTTGTTCAACGGGGTTTTTACTGCTGATGGGCAGGCCGTTGCCATCTAAATAATCGCGCGAGAGGAAGCGGTTATTACCCGATGTATTGGCGCTGAACGTTGCGCTGGCTTCCAGCTGCTCGCCGGCCTTGCTTATTTTCCAGGTGTAATCGGCATCCAGGTTATAGTTAAAGGAGTTGTTATGGTTGCTGTTACTTTGCTTGTTCAGGTTACTTTCAACGGCCAGTTCATCCAGGTAATGGTAATCGGTAAAGGATTGGTTCCCGGCATTATTGAGATTGAAATTGGATGAAAAACGGATATTGCGCGTACTATCGATATCCCAGTTAGCCCCCGTGCGGAAGTTATGGCCAAAGTTATTACCGTCGCGGTTGCTATAGTTGTTGCGGTAAAAAAGCGTATCAGGAAAAAAGTTTTTTCGCAGCGAGTAATTGTTGCCAATATTCTGGCTTTCGCCGAAAGCATAGCTGGAGTTGATAGACAAGGTTTTTGTACGATACGAAGCGTAGCTGTTAATATTATAGTTCCCTAACGATCCGCCAGTTATCGAGAATGTGCCGTTCAGCCCCACCTTATAGCCTTTTTTTAGTACAATGTTAATAATGCCTTCACCATCGGCCGAATATTTTACGGGTGGATTAGTCATCACCTCAATCTTATCAATCGCGTCGCTGGGTAGCACGTTCAGCAGGTCGGTAATATTGGCCGTCATATAGTCGGATGGTTTGCCATCTATAAAAATGCGGGTATTGCGTTTGCCGGCTATGGTGGCATTGCCGTTGATATCCACATTTACCATCGGCACATTTTTCAGGATGTCGGTGGCTACTGCTCCTTCGGCCTGTAAGCTTTCGCCTACATTATAGGTGATCTGATCGGCGGTGTATTCCACTTGCGGTTTTTTGTCGGATATAACCACTTCGCTTAGCGCGTTGCCTGTAGGTTTTAGTTTAATAATGCCCAGGTTGGCCACCATGTGGGTAGCGCTCAGTTCCACATGATCGATGATCTGCTTTTCGTACCCAACAAACGAGATCCGCACACTGTAACTGCCAAAAGGCACGCTGTACATGTTAAATACCCCGCCATCGTTACTGGATGTGCCTTTGGCCATATTATCGCTGCCAACCTTATAAAGGGCAACAGTGGCAAAATCAACTACCTCGCCATTGGCGGCATCAACCAGTTTACCGCTAATGCGTGCGCCCACCGGGATAGCCTGGGCTATGGCCTTATTAAAAGCAAATGCACTAAATAAATAAAGGAATACGTATAATTTTTTCAATAACAGGCGATTAGATGGTTTGGCAAAAATAACATTAATGCATAGTGTACAGGAAACACACACGTAACATTTTTATTGATAGATAATTTTTTTGCCAAAAGGATTAACGGGGCGGGAATTTTTTTTCAAATACCCCAACACACTTGTACAACCTTATAATCTGTTTAATAATAAAATACATAATGATAGTAAATCTATAAATCATTAAAAATAATCCATAAATACATCAATAATTAAGCATGATTTTAAATAAATACAATTAAATATTACTTTTTTTATAAAAAATTATGCATTTATGTAACATAATTGCTAATTTTAGATAATGAACAAGCGGATTTTTAAATATTTACTCCTTATTTCTGTAGCGATGGCTGCAAAAGTTAAGGGTGAATCAAAAAATTCGCAGCAAGCAGCCATTTATCAACGTGTTTTTGGGCCATCATCCTATTCCGAGCGCGAAAACAGCCGATATCCTAATATTTATTTCCTTGGTACTTATGGGCCGGTGCAAATTTACCGTTCGCAATCGCAGCGCACGGCCAGCTATTTTAAAAGCACCTTTAGTACCATCAGTAAATTCAATGCATACTTTCAGTTTTTAAGTAATACATTCCGGCAAACCCGCGTGGGTTTTGCACGTTCGTGCAAGCTCATCCTTTTTCCTTTCCACGTTTTTTGGTAATTCGTCGCTTTGTTAAAAGATATTTGAACGATAAATTTCAACCTCCCGGCTTGATATCCCGGGAGGTTATTATCCCCTTATATTAAAAAATCAGCTATCGGGTTGTATACCCCTTGGCGGGGATAGGTGCATCGTACAAAAAAGCTTTATCAATCAATCCTGCATTTTTTACCTAAAATCAATTAAAAAACTTGCGTTATGCCGTCCTGTGAAAAACCCGGGGCGTATCCCTGCGCACGGATACTTTCACCTTAAACAATACTGAAATGAAAAAAATAATACCTTTTGGCATTCTTGTCATCGTTGTCATCCTGGCTTTTTTATATCCAGGAAACTCGGTCGCTCCCAAACCCGCTACTTATGATAAGGCGGATACAGCCTGGTTGCTGATCTCTACCGCGCTTGTATTACTAATGACCCCCGGCCTGGCCTTTTTTTACGGAGGTATGGTTCGTAAAAAGAACGTGATCTCTACCATGCTGCAAAGCTTTGTTTGTATGGGCCTTATTACCATTTTATGGGTAGTATTTGGCTTTAGCATGGCCTTTGGCGAAGATGTTGGCGGATTAGGCCTTATTGGCAATCCAAAATCCTTCTTCATGATGCAAAATACTTTAGGCGTAGCATGGGGAACTATCCCGGTTATCCTGTTCGCCATGTTCCAGTTAAAATTCGCGGTGATTACACCGGCGCTTATTACAGGTGCCTTTGCCGAGCGTATCCGCTTCAATTCATATTTAATTTTCATCACCCTGTTTATAGTTATTATATATATCCCATTAGCGCACGCTACCTGGCACCCCGAAGGCATATTTTTTAAATATGGCGTGCTTGATTTTGCAGGTGGTACCGTAGTACACATGTCGGCCGGCTGGGCTGCTTTGGCATCGGCCTTGTATCTTAAAAAACGTACCGGTACCGAAGAAGCGCATGCTCCGGCCCGTATCAGTTATGTAATTTTAGGTACCGGTTTGCTTTGGTTCGGCTGGTTTGGTTTTAACGCAGGTTCGGCCTTATCTTCGGGCGATTTAGCTTCAACCGCATTAGCTACTACCACCACAGCTTCGGCCGCGGCTGCCATGTCGTGGATCTTTTTTGATATCCTGCGCGGTAAAAAACCATCGGCACTGGGCGCTTGTATTGGTGCTGTTGTAGGTTTGGTTGCTGTTACACCGGCTGCGGGTTTCATCACCGTTTCAAGCGCGCTGATTGTAGGTATCGTATCGGCTGTGGTAAGTAACCTGGTAGTGATCTGGCGTTCAAAAACCAATATAGATGATACACTGGATGTTTTCCCTTGCCACGGTGTTGGCGGTATGATGGGGATGCTGCTTACCGGCGTATTTGCTACCAAAAGTGTTAACGCCGCGGGTGCCGAAGGTTTATTTTACGGCGAGACCGCCCTGTTTGTTAAACACCTGGTTGCTATGGTTGCCGTATCGGCCTTCGCGTTTTTTGGTTCGATGTTGCTGCTAAAGATAACCGACCTGATCAGTCCGCTACGTGTTACTCCTGAAGAAGAAGTAATGGGCCTGGATATGAGCCAGCACGACGAGGAATTGTAATTTGCTTTTCCTTACTAAATTATAAGCAAAGGCCCCGGATATTCCGGGGCCTTTGCTTATAGTCCTTACCCGGGCCTTCTAAAGGAGAGGGTGTTAGGCGACAATGGATTTAAAGTCCTCCCCTTCGGGTGGGTTGGGAGGGGTGTTATCCCTTACTCAATTCATCAAAAGCCGCGTTTAAGCTGGCTTTAATTCCCGTCCCCTGCCAGTCGTCAACACCTGGAATGGCGGTAGCCGCGGCAACTTCATCCTTGGTTTTACCGGCTTTTATTTGGGCGCTTACAAAATCGGCCAGCCTATCCATATAGTTTTGCATGGCTTTCAGATCGTCCATTGTACCCGTTACCTTTTGCGGATCGAAAGCATGGCCGAATACAAACAGCGTATCTTTATTAAACTGCTTTTGCGCCTTTTGCAAACAAACCGACCAGTTTTTAATGGATGCCCCATGTGCCGGATCAACCACCGGATAGCGGCGGTTAAAAACCAAATCGCCGGTGTGGACGATGTTGGCGTTCTCGAAATGGATCATCGCATCGCCATTGGTATGGCCCGGGCCCCAGTAATAGGCGTGGATATGCTCGTCGCCCATTTTCATTTTCCATTGATCGGTAAAGGTGGTATCGGGGTAAAGCTGTTTATCTTCACTATTGGCCTTAACCGCCACATCCTTTTGGTTAACTAATGAATTGGCATGTGCAGCCACGTTTTTCACCAAACCTTTAAACGAGATATTTCCGGCGGTATGGTCACCGTGGTGATGGGTATTAATGAGCCATTGAAAAGGCTTGTCCGATAGTTTTTGCAATTCGGCAATCACATGCGTAGCCGGGGCGGGGAATTCGGCATCAACCACTACAATACCATCTTTGTTGGATAGCCAGGCAATGGTGCCGCCCTGCTCGGTAAAGATCCCAATGTTATTGCGCAGGGGCTTAAATTGGTACGCTTGCTGCGATAGCATGTTGGCAAAACTGCTTTTATTAAAAAGCGCCAATGCGCCTGCTGATAATAAACTGGTGTTGATGAATTGACGGCGATGCATAGTGGTTTTTTGTTTGATTTTAATGGTATAACGAATTTAGGAAATAAATAGTTGCTTGCAGATACAATGTAAAGTATTTGGCTAAAGCCATGGCTTTTTTTGCTCTGTTCCGTCCCATAAATAGGGAGGCAATTAATTTGATCAGCTTATATTTTCCAATCCTTATTCAGTGCCGTTGGCTTTAGTCAAAATGAATACTAAATGGATATGATTTTAGTAAAAATTCCCTATCTTAAAGGCAACATTTACCGCTGATAAAAATGACGGCCAACAGCACCCAGCTTAAAAAAGTATTAAAACCTATCCACCTGTGGGCAATAGCTGTGGCGCTGGTAATATCGGGCGAATACTTTGGCTGGAACTATGGCTGGCAGGCGGCGGGGACGGTGGGGTTTTTGATCGCTACTATTGTGGTCACCATCCTGTACATTACCTTTATTTTTAGCTATACCGAACTCACTACATCCATCCCACACGCGGGCGGGGCCTTTGCTTATGCCTACAAAGCAATGGGGCCAATTGGCGGACTGGTGGCCGGTTACGCCACTGTGATTGATTTTGTACTGGCTACACCCGCTATAGCATCCAGCCTGGGGAGCTACCTGCATTTCCTGTATCCCGAATTGCCGGTGCTGGCGGTAGCGCTGTTTTTCTATTTGATTTTTACTATTCTGAATATTGTGGGCGTTCGGGAATCGGCGGTATTTTCGGTCGTCATTACCATTTTGGCTATTGCCGAACTGTTGCTGTTTATGGGCATCATAGCCCCGCATTATAAAAGCGCTAATTTTTTACACGATGGTTTGCCTTTCGGTTGGAAAGGCATCTTTGCCGGGCTACCCTTTGCCGTATGGTTTTACCTGGCTATTGAGGGCGTAGCTATGACGGCCGAGGAAGTGAAAGACCCCAAGCGCGATATCCCGAAAGGATATATAGCCGGTTTGGCTACTCTTGTATTTTTGGCCTTAGGTGTAAGCGTACTCACCGGTGGTATTGGCGACTGGCATAAACTGGCTAATATTGATTACCCGTTGCCCGAGGCTATCGGCCTGGTTTTAGGCAAAGGCAGCGGGCTGACCAAGCTGTTTACCGGGATTGGGTTGTTTGGCTTGATCGCTTCTTTCCATGGGACGATCCTGGCTTACTCGCGGCAGATCTTCGCCATAGCCCGCAGCGGTTATCTGCCGCAATTTTTGGCGGGGATTAACGCCCGGTTTAAAACGCCGCATTGGGCAACCATTGTGGGTAGTTTGATAGGCATCCTGGTTTTGGTGATCTTACAACGTACGGATCAAATCATAATTCTATCGGTTTTAGGTGCGCTGATGATGTACCTGATGAGTATGCTCAGCCTGTTTATGCTGCGTAAAAAACAACCCAACATGGTGCGGCCGTTCGTATCGCCATTTTACCCGGTATTCCCGGCAATGGCGCTGTTGCTTACGGCGGTTTGCATGGGGGCAATTATCTATTATAACTTTTGGCTCAGCGCCTGTTTTTTTGGCGGATTGCTGTTGATAGCGCTGGCCTATATGGTAACGGGCAAGCACAAACAGCCCATTACCGACGATTTGTTAAAGGAGACATTAGCGTAGATTGATATGGCCTATCAGCATTCGGTTAAACATCATACATACAGGTTTGCCGACCTGAAAACCCTGCTGGCCAAAGCTACCCCACAGCGCAGCGGCGATGCCCTGGCCGGTGTTTGCGCCGAAAGTTACGAAGAACGGGTGGCCGCCCAAATGGCCCTGGCCGATGTACCCCTCAAAAACTTTTTGAACGAAGCCGTTATCCCTTACGAGGATGATGAAGTTACCCGCCTCATTATTGACGATCATAACGCCAGCGCCTTTTATCCCATCAGTCATTTTACTGTTGGGGAACTGCGAGACTGGCTGCTGAGCGAAAAGGTTGATGCCGCTACGCTTGAAAAACTAACAATGGGGTTCACTCCTGAAATGCTGGCCGCGGTATCCAAGTTAATGCGTAACCAGGATTTGATTACTGTGGCTAAAAAGCGCGAGGTGGTTACCACTTTCCGTAATACCATTGGCTTGCGGGGCCGCTTGGCTACCCGCCTGCAACCCAACCACCCGACGGATGATCCGAAAGGCATAGCAGCATCTATGATAGATGGCTTATTATATGGTAGTGGCGATGCCGTGATAGGTGTTAACCCCGCTACCGATAATGCCGCGGCTATCGCCCATATTTTAGTACTGATAGATAACATCAGGCAGCAGTTTGAGATACCTACACAATCCTGCGTGCTAAGCCATATTACCACCACGCTCGATTTGGTGAACCGTGGCGCACCGGTTGATCTGTGCTTTCAATCTATTGGCGGAACCGAAAAAACCAATAGCAGCTTCGGTATTAATCTGGCTTTGATAGGGGAGGCTTACCAGGCTACCCTATCCTTAAAGCGGGGTACGGTTGGCGATAACGTAATGTATTTTGAGACAGGCCAGGGTAGTTCACTATCGGCCAACGCGCACCATGGGATCGATCAGCAAACCTGCGAGGCACGGGCTTATGCCGTAGCCCGTAAATTTAAGCCCTTGCTGGTAAATACGGTAGTCGGCTTTATCGGCCCCGAATATTTGTACGATGGCAAGCAAATTATCCGTGCCGCATTAGAAGATCATTTTTGCGGGAAGCTAATGGGCCTGCCCATGGGTGTGGATGCCTGTTATACCAATCACGCCGAAGCCGACCAGGATGATATGGACAGCCTGATGACCCTACTTGGCGTAGCCGGCTGCAATTTTATGATCTGCGTGCCCGGCGCCGATGATATTATGCTGAACTACCAATCAGCTTCCTTTCACGATGCCTTGTATTTGCGGCAGACTTTAGGTTTAAAACCCGCGCCCGAGTTTGAGGCATGGCTGGTTAAGCAGGGCATTACAGATACTAACGGAATGCCTCTGGCTGCAAATCAAGCGCAGATCTGGCAAAACTTTAACCGGTTATGGATAAAATAGTAAGGCAATCCATAAGTGTGGAGGGCGACCCATGGTCGCCGTTAAAGCAGTTTACACAGGCGCGCATTGCTTTGGGGCGTACCGGCTGTAGTGTACCCACCAAACAAACACTCGACCTGAACATGGCCCACGCCCATGCGCGCGACGCGGTATATGCCGAACTGGCTATGGAAATGCTGGAGCAGCAATTGCAAATTTTTAAACTGGTAATCCTGCACCTAAAAAGCATGGCTGGCCACCGCGCGCAATACCTGCAAAGGCCTGATCTGGGTAGGCGGCTGCACCCAACTTCGGCAGAGCAATTACCCATCTTTGGGCAATACCCGGCCGATGTGGCCATTATTATTGCCGATGGCTTATCGGCCAGCGGCATGAACGCCCATAGCCTGCCTTTGCTGCAGGAATTGATCCCCTTGTTGCAAAACTCCGGCTTAACCATTGCGCCTATCTGTTTAGTAGATCAGGGCCGTGTAGCCATAGCCGACGATATTGGTTCGGGATTAAAAGTAAAATTGAGCATTATTTTAATTGGCGAGCGCCCCGGCCTTAGCAGCGCCGATAGCATTGGGGCTTATCTCACCTTTAATCCCCAACCCGGCTTAACCGACGATGCCCGCAATTGCATCTCCAATATCCGCCCCGGTGGTTTATCGTTTAAAATGGCGGCTGGCAAGATTAACCACCTGGTGCAAGAGGCTTTCCGCAGGCAATTATCGGGGGTGGGGTTAAAGGACGATATGGGTTTGATAGGGGAATAAATAGCATATACTATGTCATGCTGAGTTTTAGAATCCGGTAGGACTTTAAAAGTTTTTATGACGGTAAAATCAGCTTGCCATTTCGATAGAGCCGGGATTGAATTGCGCGGAGGGGTGAAAGAGAAATCTTATACGATTTACATATCGCACGTATAAGATTTCTCCGCATGCTATCGCACAGGCAGCCCCATTCGTTCGAAATGACAAGATGTTCTAATAAACACGTCATGGTTAACTTGTTTCAGCAGCCCAATTGCAAATCTACTGCCCCAATCCCTTCACCACCCTTTGTTCAGGCGGCAGGGCCATAAATTTTTTGTACGAATCGTTAATATATAAAGCCAGCGACGGGCCGTTATTGTTCATTACATAAGCATAGGTTGGGCGGTATAGGGTCATAAAATCGGCCAGTTCGCGGCCGCGCAAGGGCACCAGGGTGCTTACATAAACCCGGTTATAAACCGAATCGATATGGCGTTCCTGCTCTTCGCGGGCAAAGTAGTGTTTTAAGCGGCGGGCATTTTTACCCTCGCGGCTAAACCAGGTGCTGGGCGACATGACATATACCTTGCTTTTACGGTACACATCGGCATACTCAACCCGCGGGTTAAAGGGCATACGGCTCGATAATATATTTACCTGGTTTAAAGCAATGCCTTGTACCAGCATTTTTACCCGCTTTAATCCCATATCGGCCACATACAAAGTATCAGATACATAACCCGGTGACGAGAAGATGAGCGTATGCCCGGATTCGGTCTGTATAATAAAATTGCCTTTCTTGTCAGTCAGCGTAACGGCCTTGCTGTTCATATCTCTGATAAAAACATTGGCTATCCGTTCCGTTCCCCCCGATTCAACTACCGAGCCTTTTAATGTTTGCGCATACAGGGGTTTTAGGGCAAACAACAGGATGATGATGGCAAAATACTTTGTTTTCATGGCTACAAGTTACATACTTACAACCTGCTTAATTGCATATTGGTTTTACATTTAACACTTTTGTACGCTTATTTAATTTACTATGACAATTTGCCCATGCCCATTGCAGATATTGAACAAATAACCCCCGAACTAACCTGGCGCCTGCGCCGCGATGTATTGTACCCCGGCGAATACAAGCATAATATGGGGATGACCGAGGACGAGCATGGCACCCACTTTGGTGCATTTGCCGATGGGAAACTGGTGGGTGTGGTATCGCTTTTTCATCAGGGGACGGATTTTCAGTTCCGTAAGTTTGCTATCGATCCATCGGTGCAGCAACAGGGCATTGGCAGGCAATTGTTGCAATACATTACCGATCAGGCAGCAGAAAATGGCGCCACCCGCCTATGGTGCAACGCGCGTAGTACCGCCACCGGCTTTTATGCCAAAGCAGGCTTTACCGAAACTAGTAATGTATTCAGCAAGAATGGTTTTGAATATGTTATTATGGAAAAATTACTGATTTCGGATATTGGAGGTTCGATTCCGGATTTGGGTTAAACAAAAAAACCGGCGCCTAAATATTAAGCGCCGGCCCCAAACTAACTAAACGTTCATTAATTAAAATTAAAGAATTACTCACCCCAAAGGAACAACCCGCATATCAATTAAATGTTAAGGGATTGCTATATTTCGGATATCGAATGATTGATTTCGGATTTTGAAAGTCCTGTTTCCCGCGTTAGGGATAGTAGTGAAAAGCCCACAGCCTGTGAGGAAGGCTGCGTGGAGGGTAAGGCGAGGACTAACGGATAGCCCGGGCCGCAGGCAACGCCCATAATGCTTCATTATTCTTGTGGCTTTTTGCAAAGCAGTGCCAGTGCTACTATTAAAGCTTCTTCCTGCTATCCGTTCCAACTCCTCACTTCCGCGCTGCACATTCCAGCGCACGCTACGGGGTTTCTACTGCTATCAGGTTTATAATTAACGCTTCAGCAAACCAGGGCTGATTAGTCAGAAACTCCACAGTGTAAAAGCCACACCATGCCCGTTCAATAAATCCCGATTAATTATCGCATTATCAACCGCTTTGTTATATTTGCGCACCGCGGTATTTAAAGCGGGATGCTTATGTCTAAAAAAAAATCGGACGAAATAACTGATAAAAAGCAACATGTTCCTGTTGTAACTGATAGCTCTATAGCCTTCTTCGAAAAATATATTAATAACCCATCGCCAACCGGCTTTGAGTATATGGGCCAGCAAATGTGGCTGGATTATATTAAGCCCTATATTGATGAATATTATACCGATAACTACGGCACGGCTGTTGGCGTAATTAACCCCAAAGCCGAGTACAAGGTGGTTATTGAGGCCCATGCCGATGAAATTTCGTGGTTTGTAAACTACATCACCAGCGATGGTTTGATCTATGTGATCCGTAATGGTGGTTCTGATCACCAGATCGCACCCTCAAAACGGGTAAACATCCATACCGATAAAGGCATTGTTAAAGCTGTTTTCGGTTGGCCGGCCATCCATACCCGTTTAGGCGGCGAAAAGGAAGAAGCCCCTACACTGAAAAACATTTTCCTGGATTGTGGCTGTACCACTAAGGCCGAAGTAGAGGAATTAGGCATCCACGTGGGCTGCGTAATTACTTACGAGGATGAATTTATGGTGCTTAACAACCGCTACTATGTTGGCCGCGCGCTGGATAACCGCGCCGGCGGCTTTATGATTGCCGAGGTTGCCCGCCTGTTAAAAGAGAATAAAAAAGAATTGCCTTTTGGCTTATACATTGTAAACGCTGTTCAGGAAGAAATTGGCCTGCGTGGTGCCGAGATGATTGCCCACAGGATTAAACCAAATGTGGCCATTGTAACCGACGTTACGCACGATACCCAAACCCCGATGATTAACAAGATTACCCAGGGCGATTTGGCTTGCGGCCGTGGCCCGGTAGTATCTTACGCCCCGGCGGTACAAAACAATCTGAACAAGTTACTGATCGCTACTGCCGAAAAGGCGGGCATCCCGTTCCAGCGCCAGGCATCGTCAAGGTCTACAGGTACCGATACCGATGCTTTTGCTTACTCAAACGGTGGTGTACCATCGGCATTGATATCGTTGCCGCTACGTTATATGCATACCACGGTAGAGATGATCCACAAAGAAGATGTGGATAACGTGATCAGCCTGATATACGAAGTGCTGCTGAATATTGAGAACGGGCAGGATTTTAGGTATATAAAATAGTCCGGAAGACGGGAAGACAGAAAGTCCGGAAGATGGAAAAGTCCGAAAGCTATGGTATAAAAAGGTAGGCAATAATAGGCCTGCTTAAAACTATTTATCGATAATCACCTTTAACATATCAATCTACAACAATAAAAAACAATGAAACCAACACTTTTAATATTGGCCGCAGGCATGGCCAGCCGCTATGGCAGCATGAAACAAGTTGATGGCTTTGGCCCCAATGGCGAAACCATTATCGATTATTCTATTTATGATGCTATTAAAGCCGGGTTTGGCAAGGTAAGCTTCATCATTCGTGAAGAATTTTTGGATAACTTTAAAGCCATATTTGAACCAAAACTACAGGGCCGTGTAGAAACTGATTACGTTTTCCAAAGTTACGACTTAACCCAGTTTGGTATTGATAAAACTGTTGAACGCGCCAAACCATGGGGTACGGCCCACGCGGTATTAGCCGCCCGCAACCAGGTACACGAACCTTTTTGCGTAATTAACGCTGATGATTATTACGGATATGACGCATTTGAAAAAATGGCTAAATTTTTAACCACCGAAGCGCGCGACGATCATTACTCGCTGGTGGGTTACCAAATTGGTAAAACATTGTCGGATTACGGTTCGGTATCGCGTGGTGTTTGCGATATGGACGAAAAAGGCAATATGGTTGGCGTAACCGAGCGTACCGAAGTTTACTGGAAAGACGGAGATATTTATTATAAAGATGCTAACGGCGAAACTGAATTATCGGCCGATAGCCGCGTATCGATGAATTTTTGGGGCTTCACCCCGGCTGTATTTAAACAAAGCGAGGAAATGTTTAAGAAATTTGTTGATGCTAATGAGCATAACCCTAAAGCCGAATTTTTTATCCCGCTGGTTGCCGATGAACTGATCAAGAGCGGCACAGCCGATTTTAAAGTGATCCCAACATCATCTAAATGGTTTGGCGTTACTTATAAAGAGGATAAGCCTATCGTACAAAAAAGCATATCCGATTTGGTAGCTAACGGAACGTACCCGGCTAACTTGTGGTCGTAATATTAAAATACTTCCCAAACAAAAAATCCCGCCTCGTGCGGGATTTTTTCATTTAACTAAACTTTAACTATTACTAATCTATAAACTATTACATTTCAAAAAAGAAAGCTTTTTGGTTGTTGTCGTCATTATAAACGTGTACTACCCTTTTGGTTTCAACCTTGTTTGATGTTACTTTGATGGTGTATTTACCGTTATCTAAATTGGTTAATACATAGCCTTTCAAAATGTCGGCGCTGTTGTTGGCTAATACATCTTTCATAATGGTGTTGCCATCGGCATCTAAAATGGCTACGGCTGATTTACCGGCTATTGCCTTGTGGATGATTACACCTACACCACGATCCTGTGACATGGCGGTAAACAATACAACGTCTTTTTTACTGCTGGCAGTAGGTTCGATTTTATCTTTTTTACCGGCTGCAAAAACGCCTGTGCTTAATAAAGCTAATACAACTAAAAGGGCTGAAGATTTGAATGAAGTTTTCATGATATTTAAATTTTTTGTGGTTAATATTTTTTTGTTCGTTTGTTTCAATGATCAAAAGAACAACTAATATTTCACCTGAAAATATATAATAGACCACCCTCGGGTATAAGTCGACAAACACCCCAAAGCGCACTATATTGGCAAAAAAGGGCATAAATCGGTCGTTTTTGGGGTTTGATATATCAAATGAGGCGTTTCATCTATAAGTTTAGGGGTTTGGTAGATGCGAAAGGCCTATTGGGGGAACTATTGTAGTGGCTACCAGGTTATTACGCCATGCCCGGTATCGCAGCCAATGCCGGCTGCTTTATCATAACCACGCCGTGTTTAATTGGCCTCGTGGGCCTGCCGCGTTTTAACGTTATGCTATTCCGATAGGTTAAATGCGCCGTTTAGCCAGGCTTTCATGTAATTTATGCTGTATATGGCATTTACGCCTGTGCGCCTAAACGTAGCGGTGCTTAACTAAGTTCTTAAATCCGCTGGCAATTAATTCAGCTATTTTTGCATGGCCGACGGGTAAATTTTGGTATTAATATGCTCATATCCAATACTTTTCAAGTGCAAATGTGGCGGTAATTAGCGTCGTGATTTTTAACTGAAAATCCAAACCAATTAACCAAACATTAATCTTTATTTATGAAAAGAAAAACTACCATCCTATTGGGTATCGGCTGCTGCGTTGCTCAAATGTTGTTCTCGTGCAAAAAAACAGCATCATTACAAACGGCCGACGCCACAACCACCACCTCGGGCACTAAGCTTAAAACCCAATCGGGCAGCATGGTGGTGGAAAGCCTTACCGGCGATATTACCGCCAACGAAAAGACTGCCTTTATTAATTACATGGCCGGCGTATCGCTGCCTGCCACTAACGATCAAAACGTTTGGGTGTTCGGTAATTCGGGCAAGCAAATTGAAGCCTGCGGCTTGATGTACGATGCCACATCCGACCAAACCATATTAGACCGTATGATATACCTATGCGATGCCGCGCTGGCCGGCCGTAATGATCTGGCATCGGCAGCTAATGGCGGACAACGCACTATTTGGACAGGCGCTATCGAACCCGTTTGGCCATCAACCGATGCTACCGCTTCGCCGCAGCAAGCAGGGGTAGAGCAGGGACAGATCCTGTCGCATATGGTTTTTTGCGCCAAACTTATCCTGCAACATTCGGCTTTGTGGAATACTAGCGTAGCCATTGGCGATCCGCATAGTTTTGGCGCTACCTACAAGGCCCGCGCGCTGAAATATATTACCGAAGCCGATTATGTGATGGATAACTGGATAACCCCGCGCTTTGTACGTACCAGTGATAAAAAGCTATATTTCCCGGGTGCGCCAAACCCTTACAAACCCGGCGACCCGGCCCCATGGAACCAATTATTTATGGTTACCAACGCCATGGTGCGTTTGGTTGATTGCCACCTGATACTGGCCGATGCGGCATCGCGCGTTACACAGTATAATGGGGTGGTGCAGGCTAATATAGATTGGTTTGAGGCTAACCTGACCGCCAATACAGCTGCCAACGGCAACGCCTGCTGGAACTGGAAATACGCCCTGGGCGGCAGCACCGAAGATACCAACCACTTTGCCTACGATGCGGAAGGTTATTGGAACGCTTACGATAGTGGGCGCTATGGCATTACGCTTACGCAGATAAAAACCATGGCTAACACCTATTTTGATATTGTGCTGGCCACGGTAACCGGCGGCATTTACGCAGGCAAGGTAGATGGCACAACCGGTACAGGTAATTCGGGCGGGGATAATTATGTGCGGAACGAGTATTATTACCTATCCGATATCCGTAAAGACAAATATTTTATGGAGGCTAATATTGATATTACAACTAACAAAATAGCATCATCGCCGCAGGTAACCAGTATTATTTTGTGGATGAAACACCGTCGGTTTGCAGCAGGCGATGGCAATGTATACCTGTACCAAAATTGCAGCTACGGTGGCTGGACGGCTACCTTTGGTGTAGGCAACTTCCTGCAAGCCGACCTGGTAACGGCCGGAGGGATTAATGATGATGCCTCATCCATAAAAGTTCCGCCGGGTATGCAGGTAATAGTTTATACCAATAACAGCTACGGCGGCACCGCCAAAACATTTACCGCCGATGACGATTGCCTGAGCGATAACGGAATAAACGATATGATATCATCGTTAAAAGTGAGTACGTTGCCGTAAATAAAAGCACAATAAGAAAAGCGGCCTTAATAAGCGGCTTTTCTTATTTGATTAATAACCGGATTTGCTTAAATTTGATAATATTAAGTAAGTCAGATGGTAGAGGAAAGAATATTTAGTGACGCCGAACTGGAAAGGCTAAAAGAAGGTTTAAAGCGCAGTTACAAAGAACGCTTTGAAATGGCTACACGTTTGTATAAAGTACAGCAAACACTTAAAAAAGCTGTAATAACCCATAAACCATTCATCAGTAAATAAAATTTGTGGACATTTTTGATGAGGTAATATTAAATTTTTGGAAAGCACTTCAGGATAATAAAGTACAATATATTATGGTAGGCGGCTATGCTATAAATATGCATGGTTATGACCGTTTCACAGGAGATATTGATATTTGGCTTAAAGATACTCTTGAAAACAGGCAGGCTTTGCGTAAAGCTTTTATAGCTTGCGAAATGGGCGATTACCCAATGATTGAACAGATGCAATTCGTTCCGGGTTGGACTGAATTTTATTTGAATAATAGTTTGGTGCTGGACATTTTAACAGAAATGAAAGGTCTTGAAAATTATACATTTGATGAGTGTTTACAGATGGCATCAATTGCTAATATTGAAAATGTGAATATTCCATTTTTGCACATCAATCAGTTGATAACAAACAAAAAGGTAGTTAACCGTCCCAAGGATCAAATTGATGTTTTAGCGCTTGAGCAAATACGCAAGCTACAGAACGATCTTTAAAGTTTACTGCCTCCTGCTCCAAACCACTGCCCACATCATATTCTTCCAAATTACATCTATCTCATTAAATCCGGCAGCCTCCAATTGTTTCAGGTGCCAGCCGACGGGCGTATGGTAATCGTGCGCATCCTGGTGGGCCATCCATAGTTGCCAGTCGGCTTCGGTCGAGCCAAGTTTCAGGGCTTCTTCTTTCCAGCGGGTAATGTGCTTTTGATAAATTTCGTCGGTAATGCCACGCGTCTGATCGGCAAATACAAATACGCCGCCGGGTTTTAATAGGCTGTGCAGTTTGCGGTATAGCCGTGCCTTGGCATCGTCGGTGATATGATGGATAGCTATGCTGGAAATGATCAGGTCGAAACTTTCATCAGCAAAATCCAACTGGCTAAAATCCTGCTGGTGATAATAGATATTGCTGTTAGCTTTAAACCTTTCGCGGCATTCGTTCAATATCTCGGCTGATAGATCCAGCGCATGGATATCGGCATTTGGGAAATGTTGCAGGGCCGCGGCTGTCAGGTTACCGGTACCACAACCCAAATCGAGTATTTGCCGGGGGTGCAGATCATCCGGCACGTAATAAAAAAGGTTGTAAAATATCTCATCGTACCGCGGCACGCATTTGCTAATGAGTTCGGTATAACGTGAACTTAATTGATCGTAAAAATCTTCAACGGATTGCATCTTTCAAGTCGTAAGTCTTTAGTCTGAAGTCGAAAGGTAGCACTTTTACTTTAGACTACGGACTCAGAACTTTAGACTTTCGACTAAAATACCTATCTTCACCGCCCGAAATCATAGGGGAACAATGAAACTATTAGAAGGAAAAACCGCGCTGATTACGGGCGCATCAAAAGGCATAGGCCGCAAGATAGCTGAGAAATTTGCCGAGCATGGCGCTAACGTGGCGTTTACCTACTTATCGTCGGTTGAAAAAGGGCTGGCTTTAGAGCAGGAACTGCAAGCTTACGGCACTAAAGTGAAAGGCTACCGCTCGGATGCTTCTAAATTTGACGAAGCCGAAAAACTGATCAGCGATATCATTGCCGATTTCGGTACGCTGAACATTGTGGTGAACAATGCTGGTATCACCAAAGATGGTTTACTGATGCGCATGACCGAGGAAAACTGGGACGAAGTACTTAACGTAAACCTGAAATCGATATTTAACGTAACTAAAGCTGCATCAAAAATTATGATGAAGAACCGTAACGGTGTGTTTATTAACATGAGTTCGGTTGTAGGCGTACAGGGCAATGCAGGGCAGGGCAACTATGCGGCATCTAAAGCCGGTATCATTGGTTTCTCTAAATCAATAGCAAAAGAATTAGGCTCGCGTAATATCCGCACCAACGTGGTAGCCCCGGGGTTTATTAAAACCGAAATGACGGATGTGCTGGACCCGAAAGTGGTGGAAGGCTGGGAAGCCGGTATCCCGCTGAAACGCGGCGGGGAACCCGAAGATGTGGCCAATTGCTGCGTATTCCTGGCGTCGGACATGGCAACTTATATCACCGGGCAGGTTATCCCGGTTGATGGCGGGATGTTGTAAGATGAGTCCGGAAGACCGGAAGTCGGCAAGTCCGAAAGATATTTAAAGGCGCGGTTTGCGCCTTTTTTGTTTTATATTGTATCGTCGATTTAAACCTATGTACAAGTGTATTCTTTTTTGTTTGATGCTGTGGCTGCCGGTGTTGGTTTGGGGGCAGCGGAAATTGCCGCGACCTCTTCCCGGGCCACCGAGCAGAGCAGACAATAAATGTGCTGATAAGGCAGACCAATGTTTGAATAGCCATAAGTACAATGCGAAGCAACGGCGTGCTTTTTATCCGTTTAATGTAGCCAAAAATATCAGGCTAATCTCTTATGAATCTATGCGGCCATACGCTGCTATAAGAATTGAAAATATGGCTGTTGATGAGCCTGGTGATATTATATCCGGTGTGAAGCCCGGCGAATTTGTTGTGGATTACAGCCAGGTAAAAGAATTTATAGATTTGTCAAAAACAAGCATCGATGCATTAACAGATATACTGTACAATGTTGGGTTTACCCCAATAAAATGCAATATTTACAATGCCAATCCCGGCTATAGTTGCTATGAACCACGTAATGCTATTCTATTTACAGATAAAAATGGCAAAGTAGTACAGTACATGGAATTCTGCTTTGCATGCCAGCGTTATTATTTAAGTTCGGCCAGGATAAGGAATGCTATTTATTGCGAACAGAAATTTGATATGATACGCAATTTTTTTGCATCACAAGCAGTGAAGTATGGTACTAATAAAGAGAGATAAACATTTCGGAAATTGTCCCTTGTAACATAACTGATATATCATCAGTATCACACATTAATCATTCATCATAATTTCGCATATTGCAATACATATATGCTATTTCTGTTTTCAATCAACTGGGGTTCGGTTTCAGGGTGGTGGACACCTGTTTGCCTGTTGCTGGGTGTACTATACGCCTGGCTGATGTACCGTAATCCGCTAAACACCAGCACAACCATCCGTAATATACTGGCGGGCTTGCGTATCGTAGCGGTATTCCTGATCGCTTTTTTATTAGTTTCGCCGTTGGTTAAGTCGGTAAGTTATCAGCCGCAAAAGCCACTGGTGCTGATTGCGCAGGATAATTCCGAATCGGTAAAGCTGTTTAAATCCCCGGGTTTCGATCCTAAACAATTTGCAACTGATCTGGCCGCCCTGAAGAAAGCGCTGGGCGATGGCTACGATGTGCGCGAATATAACTTTGATGCAGGCCTGCACGATGGGATTACGAATACATACACCGGCAAGCAAACCGATATCTCCCAAGCCCTACACCAACTGAACGACCGCTTTGTGAACCAGAACATAGGCGCGGTAGTTTTGGCTACCGATGGCCTGTATAACCGCGGCGCCGACCCGCAATACGAAGCTAAAAATATCAAGACCAATATTTACACCATTGCCCTGGGCGATACCGTACCGCGCCGCGATTTGCTCATCGCTAACGTAAACTATAATAAAACGGCCTTTTTAGGGAACGATTTTGAAATAGAAGTATTGGCCGCCGCCTACCAAAGCAACGGCGAAAGCATCCGCCTGAATATTGCCGAAGATGGGCACCCGCTCAGCACACAATCTATACCGGTTACAAATGATGCTTTTAAAAAAAGCATCCCGCTAAAGCTGAGTGCCGATAAAAAGGGGATCCACAAATTTACCATCAGCATTGCGCCGGTAAAGAACGAGATCTCGCTGCAAAACAATACCGAAACTATTTACGTGGAAGTGCTGGATGCCCGGCAAAAGATCTTGCTGCTATATAACAGCCCTCACCCCGATATTACGGTAATTAAGCAAGCCATAGAAAGCAACAAGAACTATGAGTTAAAAACCACCCGCGCTGCCGAAGCCGGCGCTATTAACTGGAACGATTATAGCCTGGTTATCCTATATCAGCCTGCCGAGGGGATGGCCGCGCTGGCTGCCAAAAGCAAAGTGCCGGTTTGGTACATTGGCGGCTCGCAAACAGATTTGGCCGCGCTTAACCAGGTGCAAAAAATAGTTCAGATAGGCGCTAATCGCCAGGATATGCAGGAGGTATTTGCCTTGCAGGCTACCGGGTTCTCGCTGTTTACCCTGTCCGATTCTACCTTGCAAAAGCTGGCTAAGTTCCCGCCATTGCTGGCGCCTTATGGCAATTATAGTTCGCCGGCCGGTGGTACGCCATTGCTGAGGCAAAAGATAGGCAGCGTGCCTACCCCATACCCGCTATTAACTTTTGGCGATGAGGGCGGCCGCCGCGAAGCCGTAATGACCGCCGAGGGCATCTGGCGTTGGCAACTGGCCGAATATCAAACCTACAATAGCCACAGCGCGGTTGAGGAGCTGTTTACCCAGTGCGTGCAGTATCTAACCGCCAATGCAGGTCAGCAGCGCTTTAGGGTTTACCCGGCTAAGACCGTGTTTGACGAGGGCGAGAATATCCTGCTAAACGCCGAACTATATAACGACGCGCTTGAACTGGTAAACACCCCCGATGTACGTACCGATATTAAAGACGAAGCTGGCAAAAATTACAGCTTTTTGTTTAGCCGTAACGGCCAAAGCTACCAGTTAGATGCCGGCACCCTGCCTGCGGGCGAATATAGCTATAACGCCGGGGTGAAGCTGGGCGATAAATCCATGGCGGCGCACGGGCAATTTACCATTAAAGCCTTAAATCAGGAGGCCAGACAAAGCACGGCCAACCACCAGTTGCTGTATGCTATGGCCAAACAATCGGGTGGGGAAATGCTGCAGCCATCGCAAATGAGCCGCCTGGCCGACCTGATACGTAAGAACGATACCATTAAAACCGTTGAATACGAAGACAAGCACTATACCGACCTGATTGATATGAAGTGGGTATTTGGGCTGATCCTGCTGCTAATGACCACCGAGTGGTTTATGCGCAAACGGGAGGGGATCTAAATAAGTCAAAAGTATTAAGTTAAAAGTCCAAAGGTGATGATGAAAGGATTAAAAGCTGCCGTTTCCATTTATTTTGCGCTGTTGCTATCCGACATTGCATTTGCCCAAAGCGCCAAGGTCATCCATCTAAAACAGCCGGTGGCTGGCTTTTATACCAAGGTATTAGATTGCGATGGCCTGATCATCCGGTCGCCGGATCCGGTGAATGATATGGCTTTGCAGGTCGCCGCGCAAAAGCTGCGGATGATGCTGGCCCATATCCCGGCGGCTAAGCACAACCTGGTGCAATGGGGTGCCGAAATCCATATTATCGGCCAACACCAGGCAACAACCGACCTGCCCGAATTTGCCGATATGAAAGGCGTTACCTATACCGATAACCTGGGCAATAAAACCAATATGGACGACCGTACCCGCGGCATGGGCGGCATCTATACATCCTGCGGGGAAGAAAACCTGCTTGACCTGCCCGGCGACCGCTATGCTGGTGGACAGGATATCTGCATCCACGAGTTTGCGCACAACATCATGTTCTTCGGGCTGGATGATGCGCTACAAAAGGCCATTGGCAAGCAATATCAAAACGCCAAAGCCAAAGGTTTATGGACAGGTGCCTACGCCATGGTTGATGCCGGCGAATACTGGGCCGAACTATCCATGTGGTACTTCGGCAAACACGCCGAATTTTTACACGGCACACGCAACCCTGCTCCCGGCCCTGAAGCCTTAAAAGCTTACGATGCCGATGGTTATGCCCTGCTTGATGCCATTTACTCGGGCCGGATGCCTTTTGAGATGGTGAAGGTTACGGCACCTAAAAAAGCATCAGCAACACAAGCATCATCATTCGGGGATGGTAAAAGCGCCAGGATGATGTTCAGTAATAATACGGGTAAAAAACTAAAAATATTTTGGGTAGATCAAATCGGTCAGCTGAAAAATTATGGTGATGCATCGGCCTATATGTCCAGAATACGGCAAACGCATGTAGGGCATGTTTGGGAATTGCAGGATGAGGGCGGCAAAGTTGTTGGGCGTTACGTGGCGGATACGCCTTATACAAGATTGGTGATCAACTGATATTAATTATCCTTCTTCTCTTCCTTTACCACTACAAAAATATCCTCGTTATCCTTTTTCATGAGGTACTTTTCGCGGGCAAATTTTTCGAGGGCCGATTGATCGGTGTTAAGTTCGTTTAGCTGGGTGTTAACCTCGGCGGTTTCCTTTTGGTAAAAGTCGCGGTCGTGGCGCAGGCGGGTAACCTGCTGGCGGTATTCATATTGCGAGAACAGGTCGTTCTTATCAAAAAACACCATCCATACCGCAAAGGCTACGGTTACCAGGAAAAATTTGTTTTTAAAAAGATCGATCAGGCGCTTCATGATTACCGTGCTGAATTTTCTTTAAAATTAAGTGATAATATCGAGATGTGCAAGTGCCCTTTAAGGGCAGGGTAAAAGGACAAAGGTAAAAGGTTTTCAGTCCCACTCCTTTTACCTTTCGCCTTTTACCTTTCGCCCTCAATACATATATTTACCACACAACAATTAACGCATGAAGAAAAGCCGCCTGGAGGCATTTAGCGATGGGGTGATAGCCATTATCATTACCATTATGGTGCTGGAACTTAAGCTGCCGCATGGTAATGATATCCATGCCCTGTGGCCCCTGCTGCCGGTATTTTTAAGCTATGTGCTTAGCTTTATTTACGTGGGCATTTACTGGAACAACCACCACCACATGATATATGCGGTAAGCACCATTAACGGCAAGGTGCTTTGGGCCAACCTGGGCCTGCTGTTTTGGCTATCGCTGATACCCTTTGTTACCGGCTGGATGGGCGAGAACCACTTTAGCCGCTGGCCTGTTTTTGCCTATGGCTGCGTACTGGTAATGAACTCGGTTGCCTATGCCATATTGGCCCGTTTGCTGATTAAACAGGCCGGGCCAAACTCGGCCCTGGCGCTGGCTATGGGTAAGGATTGGAAAGGCAAGTTATCCATTGTTATTTATGCGGTGGCCATTGTGTTTTCCTTTTTTAACCACTGGGTTAGTTTGGGCTTGTATTGGGTGGTGGCCATTATTTGGTTTATCCCCGATACCCGTATCGAGCGCAAGGTGGCCGATAAGCTATAGCTACTTTTACCCGACTGCCCTGCGGAGTACCGCCTGCTCATTGTAGGATGTAATCATTGCTAATTTATTTTTTCGTTTTTTGGCTGTGCTTTTTTCCTGTACGGTAAGGCCGATAGCAATTTAGCTATGGCTGATAGGTTTTGATATGTTAAAGAACGCGCCCTTGCATGGTTTATTGACTAAAAGGGCGATTAATCCCGAAATTTTACCCCTGTTTTGCCCGCTTTAATGATGGATATTACCCGTTTTTACTGTCAAGTGTTATTTTACATTTGATAAGATAGTATAATTTTTGAAAAACAGGTGCGGAGATGCGAGGTGGCTTCCCTACAATATAGCGAAAATAAGCAGGATTTGCAAGCTTGAAACAGGGTTTGTTAGCAAGTTTGCCATCCAGGCGTTGATATATGATAATTGGTGTTTTACCAGGGATACATCCCCCTCTATAAATATTATGGGTTTTTGTTTGCGGCTCCTGTGGTTAAACCGCACATTTCCTTTATGAAATTTTATTATGCTTTAACACCTTAGCCAATAATTAATTACATTTGGTGTACGGCCTATCAGCCGGGATGATACACCAATGCGTTTTAAAAGGCTATTGATATTATTGATTTTTGTGTTGACGGTGCGGGTTGGTTTTGCGCAGTGCTTGGAAAATGTTGGTTTTGAAAAAGGAACTTTCGTTGGCTGGAAATGTTATACCGGCACGTTCCCTGATAATACCGGCACAACCCCGATTATTTGGACACCAGTGGCAGGCCCGGTAGATGGTAATTATACGATTAGTATCATACCAAATACATCACCTCAATCATTAGATAAATATGGCCATTTTCCTGTTAATACACCCAATGGCAGCAAGTATTCGCTACAATTAGGTAATGATGCGTATAGCGGTGGAGGTACAAGGCCCGCCTGGGCCGAGCGGGTGACATACGATTTTATTGTACCTACTAACGATTATACATTGATATACTATTATGCGGTGGTATTCCAAAACCCCATTACGCAGCCCCACGACCAATATCAACAACCTCAATTTATAGCGAATGTAAATAACCTGGATAATCCATCAGAGAATACTGGCCAATGCGGGTCTTTTTCATTTTATGGGAAACCAGATATTCGCGGTTTTATGAAATCAGATGCCGGTAACGATGTACTATACAAACCCTGGGCCCCTATTATTGTAAAAATTGCTAATCACCAGGGAAAACACTTTCAATTAGAGTTTATTTCACGGGATTGTAGCAAAGGTGGGCACTTTGGATATGCTTATTTAGATTTTAACGAGGCAAATTGCAATTCGCCTATTACCGGTAATCTATACTGTGCCAATCAGGATGTAATAACACTTACGGCACCACCCGGCTTCGAAACTTATAAATGGACAAATGATAAAGACAGCATTGTAAGCACAGAACCAACATATAAGATCCACCAACCATTTCCTGGGGACGGCACCAAATATAACCTCAGTATCACACCTTATGATGGCCAGGGTTGCCCAAATGCATTCACTACCAGTATTACAAAACTAAGTGATGAATTTATACTAAAAGTTAGACCCGATACGTCAGGCTGTAAGGCAGATGGCATCGATTTAACCCAGGCCCCAATAACGGCAGGGAGCAGCGCGGATATGAAGTTTGAATACTATACCGACCCTGATGGGCAGAACTACCTGTCGGATCCTAAACATGTCACCGAAAGCGGTGATTATTACATCCGTGGTACCAATGCCGGCGGCTGTACGGGTATTGCACCCATACATGTAAATTTGTATAAAGGTTCGGATATCACCATCGCGCCGCATCCGGCAATTTGCGCGCCGGCAACTTATAATTTAACCAAACTGGCCAGTACAAATGACGTGGTTACTTATACTTATTATAGCGATGTTTATTTAAAGATACCAATGAGCATAGCGCAAGCCAGTGCTATAGCAAAAACCGGCACCTATTATATTAAGGCAACCACGGTAGGGGTACCTTGTATTACTGTTGAGGCGGTGGGTTTAATTGTAAGCGACTTACCTATAATTCCCGCGGCTAATGATACAACGCGTTATGGTAGCTGCCCTCCGCTTGATTTAAACAAGTCCGTTATCGGTAGTAGTGATAATTCGACAGGGATCACGTATAAATTCTATTCAGATAAAGGTGGGACTAAGGAGGTAACCGAACTTACTAATATTACTATAAGCGGTAGGTATTGGTTTAAGGCAATTAATCAATACGGTTGCGAAAGCGATCATTTAGCGCCTATAAAGGCTACCGTTTACCCCACCCCGGCCTTTAAGGTAACCGACCCGGCCCCGGTGGTGTATCCGCAAACTATAAACCTGATGGATACGCACGTGCCGCTTACATACGCCAATTTTACTTATTGGAAAGATGCTGCCGCCACCAAACCGCTGGATAATTACCAAACTATTGGCGAAAGTGGTAATTTTTATATTAAGGCGGTTAATACTACCGGCTGCGTAGTGATCCAGCCCGTGCATGTGCTGGTGAATGCCCCGCCCGAAGCCAACCTAATAGTGCCCAACACCTTTACCCCCAATGGCGATGGCATTAACGACGAATTTAAGCCCACCACAACCGGGGTTATTAAGCTAAATTATATTAAAATATTTAACCGCTATGGTAAGGAGATCTTCAATACCACCCAGCTATATAACCGCTGGAACGGCACTATTGATGGCAAGCCCGAACCCGCCGGTACCTATTACTGGCTGTTTAGCGCCTACGATATCTTCCGCAAAAAACAGGTAATGAAATCGGGCAGTGTGACAATTGTGCGGTAAGCCGTATGTGCAAATGCGGGGATGTGCAGATATGCAAATGAAAAAATGCAGGAATGTGGAATTGTGCGGCGATACAAAAATGGGTGCCATGGTGAGCTTGTCGAACCAGGGCGGGAGGGCCTGCACACCACGCTTCGACAGGGGGTGACACCATTCTTAGTTATTGTTTACGCAGGGTCTCTCGAAGATTTATTTAACCCATAAAAACCATGGGGGTTGCTATTAGAGGGGCATCGCCCCGGCCTGTATTTTAGCAACGGATTTTAATCCGTTGATGGGTGGAAATGGTTTACGGGAGAGCCGTAGGTTCGGTCCATATCATTATCCCTTACGATATCGGTCGGATATTTGTCGTTCCTAAGGAACTCCGATTTGTTTTATACATTCCTCAACGGGTTGAAACCCGTTGCTACAAGATATTTCGTCCGCTATGCGGACTTGCTAATGGTGTATTCATTCAAAATTCAGGGCATTCCATTTTATGGGTTTATTAAGCTTGGTTAAACCGCTCCCTACACCCCAATGTCATTATATAAGGAAATGTCATCTACCCACCCGGTGCTTGTGTCCCCACAAGCACCTTAAAATCAGGCCTGTAATTAGTGGTTTGTGGGGACACAAACCACGGGGAGAGATTGGCCGGACTCTTAAATAATGACATTACCCTATGGCTACTGTGTGGACACATCTTTTCCTTGCCCCGTTAGGGGTTACCTGTTTGTAGCAATTAAGCAACAAAACGTTATTGCGCCGTAGGCGTTACCCTCAATAAGCATAGCATGAGCATTTTTTTATATAGGGTAGCCTCTCTGAGGCATTTTCGTATCTTGTTTTTATACTACAAACAGGTAATCCCTAAGGGATATAGAAATTTTCATTAACGACAAAAGATGTGTCCACACAGTATCCCCATTGGAGGGAATCGCACAATCCCTCGTTTTTTATGGACTATCGGCTACGCTCTATGGGCTGTTTCGCATACTCGGCGTAGCACTTTTTAATATAGATCACCATATCGTAATTGCTCATTTTTTTGGCCTGGGCAACGGTTGGGCGGTATTGGTCCATAAAGGTTTCAAGCGCGTTGCCTTTTAGTGGGGTATAGGCCATAATGGCCTCGCGCGAGAATTTTTGCTCTACGTAATTATTGGCTTCGGCCAGCAACAGGTGCTGTTGCAGGCGCGATGTAGCTGTTTTCTTTTTTGATAGGAAGCTGATTAGCCGCAGCACATCAAAACCTACAATATTGGCCGTACTGTTTGGCGCGTCGATATAATTATAAGGCACATAAGCGCTGGGGTTATAGGTAATCATTACATCGCCAATGCTGGGCTTGTAATTAAACACGTTGGCAAAATCCCTGCGGTTACGCAGCGAATCGGCCTTCACGTTACGCTGCGATTTGATCACCACCTCTTTCAATTTGTACGATACCGGCTGCAAATAAATCACCAGCGTATCACTATTACGTGCGGCCGCTGGTTTAAAGGCATAGTAATCGTAGCCGGCGCAATTAATACGGATGCTGTCGGTTGGTTTGCCCATGCTAATGGTGAAAATGCCGTAGGCATTGGTCTGTACGGTATTGCTCCCCACCGCAACCGTGGCATGGGGCAGGGGCATACGGGTAAGTTCGCCCATTACCATGCCGGTTACCCGCTGGGCGCAAAGCCGGCCCGCAATCAGCAGCAGCAAAAGGGTAAAAAGTAGTTTCATAAGGCATAGCTAAGATAAGCTATTGTAAATGAAA
Organism: Bacteroidota bacterium; assembly: GCA_040389105.1. Classification (GTDB taxonomy): domain Bacteria; phylum Bacteroidota; class Bacteroidia; order Sphingobacteriales; family Sphingobacteriaceae; genus Mucilaginibacter. The sequence continues at coordinate 48,585 of JAZKAO010000034.1, read as the reverse complement.
TAGGAGAGGGTTTAACATTTGTTAACAGGGTAGGGAGCAGGTGTGATCCTGAGCCCGCCATTTCACCTTTAATCCCCGCCTGGATTTGATCATCAGCACGATAAAATACTTAATACTTCTTCATCACCTTTACCAGCATATCGGCAATAACAGCAAAGCCTTTGTCGGATGGATGCAGTCCATCGTAGGTCATGTTGATGGCATCTAATGGGTAAGGGTACTCATCGGTAGCCGGGTTAAAGGGGATACTGGTATAAGCAGGGTAGGTATAGTTTTTATATTGGCCCGTTTGCGGGTCTTTCAGGCGTTTGTATTTCACCACATTGGCCGGGGTAATGCCGCTTTTATAGTACAGGTCTGCCACTTCAAAATTTTCGAGCTTAGCAATATTGTTCACCGCGTCGGCAAATTCGGATAGCTGATGCCCGTTCTTTTCTTTGTACGATCCGTAAGCATTGTTTTTATAATTCTTCACATACACAAAATCGCCGCGCTGCATCGGGGTAATCAGGATGATCTTTGCTTCGCTGTTCAGGCTGCGTATTTTATTAATGATGGTGCGGTAGGCGCCATACGTGGTTTTGTTGCCGGTGCTGTTTTTATAATCGTCGATAGTGCCTAAGGCATTACTGCCCCACCAATCGTTAGTGCCTAAAAACACGGTATAAATATCGGCTTTTTCAATCCCCAAAGTTTCAATAGCCGAAGCTATCCGGGCTGTTGTCCAGCCGTTATGGCCATGATTAATGTAGTGGATGTTGGGTAACTGACCACAAACACGCGCCATATAACCTTGTGTAATGCGGTTGTTGCTCTCGCCCGGATACCCATCTAGATACGTGATCGAATCGCCGATGGCCATCCAGCTTAATTGCTTTTTAGGTGCAAAGGAGGTAAGCAGGCAAAATATAACGGATAATAAAAACAGCTTTTTCATACGGCCTATTTAGGTGGCGTTAGGTTAATGTTAGTTGGTTCGTTCCTGTCGCAATATAGCGTTCCGTTTGCATTGTATTTTAATTCGGTTACCTGGATCCAGCTGCGTTTGTTGGTTTCTACAAAATAAAACAAATAAGCCCGGTCGTTACTGATCACTACATCGGCATGGTCGCCTTTGGCGCCATCTTCCTTGCCGGTACCGGGTTTCTCCAGCAGGCGCTCGTCCTGCCGCTTCCAGGTCAGCCAGTCAGCGCTACTGTATACGCCTAATCCTTTCCAGTTATCTACTATCAGCCAGTTATGGCCTTTCCATGCAAAGGCAATCGGCCCTTCGCCTGCCATATCGTGTACGGCCTGGCCTTTATCAGTCCAGTTGTACAGGTCTTTACTATCGGCATAATAAATGGATTTACCTGCCTTTTCGTTATTGTAAAACATGCGCCAGCTGCCATCGGGCAGCTTAATTACGTAAGGATCTATCACTTTCTCATTCACCAGTTTTAAAACTGCTTCATATTTCCAGTTGCGCAGGTCCTTACTGGTCAGGTGTACAATAACCCGTGGGTGGTTCCAATCGGTAAAAGTGCCGGGTACGTAAGTAAGGTACATGTGGTACAGGCCCTTGTTCTCTATCAATGCAGGAGCCCAATGGGTAAAGCCCGAATCGGGGCGATAGTTAATATTAGCCGTATCCACATACTTCCAATGCGCTCCATCTGCCGATTCGGCAATGCCTATCCGGGTACCATGCACCCAGGTAACACCTTTCGCGGTAGCATCGGTAGCGCGGCGGTTGGTATACAGCATCCACCATTTTTTGGCCTTTTTATTCCAGATAATGGCAGGGTCGGCCGCGCCGTCGTATACCGGGTCGTGAAACAAAGGTTTATCGGCAATATGATTGGCCTGTGCATGTACCCCTGGGGATAGGATGAGCAATACAATACAGGCGGTTATTAGTTTAAAGGTGGATCTTAGCATATTTTGGCACTATTTTTTAAATTCAATTTTATAAGCGGTTACTTTCCATGCGGGCATATTAAAAGGTTTGCTTATCATTAAGGCATCGCCAAGTTGCGCCCATTTTAGTTTGTCCTTACTGCCCAGCAGGGTTACATTGGCAATTGGTTTATCTAATAATTTAGAGTTTTTACCTAAGGATACCATCTTAATATCCCCCTCGGGCACATTCATACAAAAGGCGTACAGATTGCCGGCCTTGGTGGTATAACGGATATCGGCCGATTGGTAACCACGGGTATCGCTCAGCCCACCAAAGCGGCCCTTTTGCTGGTTGGCCTTAACGGTTGATGGCCCCTCGCCATAGATCTTCCAGGGGCGTGTGGCATATACGGCCTCGCCATTGGCGGCTGTCCAAACAGCAATATCATCAATAATTTTAAGTACATCGGGTTCCAGGTCGCCTTCGGGCGTTTGCACCACATTAATCAACAAGTTACCGTTCTTACTGATGATATCGGCCAGTAATTGCGCGATATCATCGGCGCTTTTATATTTCTGCCCGGTTTTATAATACCAGTCGCCAATAGAAGTATCGGTTTGCCACGGATAAGCGCTGATAGAATCCAGCACGCCACGCTCCACATCCTGCGCCCATTTACCTTCCGATGGTTGTTTGGGTGTATAAACGCCGGTCAGCTTACCGCCGTTTTTGGTTATGTTATCATTATAAAAATGCGCCAGCATGGTGCGGCCCACATCGCCAAAGGGTAGGGGACTGTCTGAATAAAGCAGATCGGGGTGATATAAGTCTACCAACTCGTTCACATCGCTTAGCCATTCCTTTTGCCAGGCTTTATTATCGGTGATCCATTTTTTCATATCGGCCGAATCGGGATTGGGCGAATGGTACAGATCGGCATATTGGGGATCGTGCCCGTCGTAAAAAACGCCTGCCAATGCACCCTTTTTATCAGCACCGTGACTGGGCTGGTACCAGTTAAAGCTGGCGGCCAAATGTTCGGAAACGCCAAACTTAAGCCCCTCTTTTTTTGCTGCTTTTTGCCAAAGGCCCACTACATCCTTATGCGGCCCCATGTTTACCGAGTTCCATTGATGGATCTTAGAGTTCCATAAAAAGAAATTATCATGATGCGATGCCATGCTGACAAAGTACTTTGCCCCGGCCTTTTTGTATAGCGCCATCAGCTTTTCAGGGTCCCATTTTTCGGCTTTCCACAGTGGGATAATATCCTTGTACCCAAATTTAGATGGCGGCCCGTAATGCTCCACATGGTATTTGTTTTGCCCGCTGCCCTCCATATACATATTTTTGGCGTACCAATCGCCCTGGCGGGGTACGGCCTGCGGCCCCCAATGCGCCCACATACCAAACTTGGCATCGCGAAACCATTCGGGATATTGATATTGCTTCAGCGACTCATCATTGGGTTTAAACTTTTCGGCCTGTTGAGCTTGCGCGCTGATGAATAGCGACAGGCAGGCCATAGCGGTAAGTGCAATTTTTTTCATGCGGTTTTAATTTAGTTCAAACTGGGTTTTAATGTGCCGGCTATTTGCAATTCAAATATCTTTTCACACATTTATAAAATAAACGTAGGTTTGACGGTTATAACGGTATAGCAAATATATTTATTTATAATTATAAACTATCCTGTGCCGTAGGGGCATATTTTGCCGGGAGTTTTTTCTGTGTAGATTGCCTTTATAAACCGTGTGCCAATTTTTTTGAAAAACAACCAATGATGAAACGTATAGCCATTACGCTTGCTATAATTACAGCTTCTTATTTATGCAAGGGACAGGTGAAAACTACTCCGGCCAGTAACTATGTATCAAAAGTATGGGTGGCCGATCAGGGCAATGGCACCTACAAAAACCCTATCCTTAATGCCGACTATTCCGACCCGGATGCCATACGCGTAGGCGATGATTTTTACATGGTATCATCAAGTTTTGAAGATGTGCCGGGCTTGCCCATCCTGCATTCAAAAGATCTGGTTAACTGGACTATTATTGGCCACGCTTTATTGCGCCAGCCTCCTTACGATCATTTTGCTATCCCCCGCCATGGCGAGGGTGTTTGGGCGCCCGCTATCCGTTATTATAATAACGAGTTTTACCTGTATTACCCCGATCCGGATTATGGCATCTACCTGGTAAAAGCTAAAAACCCTGCCGGGCCATGGAGCGACCCGGTAATGGTATTGGCCGGGAAAGGTGTTATTGATCCTTGTCCGCTGATTGATGATGACGGGCAAATGTACCTGGTACATGCCTTTGCCGGCAGCCGGGCGGGTATAAAAAGCATTATCGCCGTAAATAAGCTAAATAAGGCCGGCACCAAAGCAACCGATGCCGGCGTAATTGTTTACGACGGCCACGAAACCGACGAAACCATTGAAGGACCTAAGTTTTATAAACGTAATGGCTACTATTACATTTTCGCGCCGGCTGGCGGTGTAGGTGGCGGCTGGCAATTAGTACTGCGATCGAAAAATATCTACGGCCCTTACGAGCGCAAGGTGGTAATGGATCAAGGTAAAAGCAGCACCAATGGCCCGCACCAGGGCGCCTGGGTAAATACCCAAACAGGCGAGGACTGGTTTTTGCATTTTCAAGATAAAGGGCCTTATGGCCGTGTGGTGCATTTGCAGCCAATGGTATGGAAAAATAACTGGCCGGTGATAGGCGTAGACAAAGATAACGATGGTAAGGGCGAGCCGGTGATGACTTACAAAAAGCCGAATGTAGGTAAGGTATATCCTATAACTACCCCGGCCGAAAGCGACGAGTTTAACAGCAGCACTTTAGGCCTGCAATGGCAATGGATGGCCAATGCTAAAGCCACCTGGTACTATATGAACCCGGCGCAAGGAACATTGCGCTTATATTCGGACAAAGTGCCCGAGGATACCAAAAACCTGTGGGATGTGCCAAATGTGCTATTACAAAAATTCCCTGCCGATGAATTTATGGTAACCACCAAACTAACCTTTAAACCCAATTTAAAGCTGGAAAATGAAAAAGTAGGCCTAACGGTTATGGGTTTCAGCTATGCCAATATTGGTGTGAAGAGCAAAAAGGATGGCCTGTATTTAGTTTTTGATTATTGCAAGGATGCCATTAAAGGCAAAGCCGAAGATGAAAAGGTAATTGCCAAACTAAGCAACCCTACCGTTTGGCTGCGGGTAAAGGTAAGCGCCGGTGCCAAGTGCGATTTTAGTTACAGTACCGATGGCGAAAACTTTACTAACGCTGGTACGCAACTACAAGCCGAGGTTGGCCGATGGATAGGCTCGAAAGTAGGCCTGTTCTGCATCCGCGATACACAGACTAACGATTCGGGTTATGCCGATGTGGACTGGTTTAGGGTGACGGCCTTGCTTAAATAATTTGATTAGCTAATCATACAAAAAATATAATGAAGAAAATTTTATACCTGGTATTGATGCTGTTTGCCTTTAAGGTTGATGCCCAAAAACAAAGCAAGGAAGTTTACCTGTTCAGCTATTTTAAAAATAACGGGCAGGATGGTTTGCATTTGGCATGGAGCGAGGACGGCTTGAAATGGACGGCATTGAAAAGTGATAGTTCGTTTTTGACACCGATGGTATCAAAAGATAAACTGATGCGCGATCCTTGCATTATCCGTGGTGCAGATGGCTTATTTCACATGGTGTGGACGGATAGCTGGACGGACAAGGGCATAGGCTATGCCAGTTCACCTGATTTAGTGCATTGGTCGGAGCAGCAGCAGCTACCCGTAATGGAAAAAGAGGAGGGCGCGCGCAATTGCTGGGCACCCGAAATTACGTATGATGCATCGACAAAAAATTATATGATTTACTGGGCTACCACCATTAAAGGCCGTTTCCCCAATGCCGACAGCCTGCTTGAAGCCGGCTATAATCACCGCATTTATTACGTTACTACAAAAGATTTTAAAACCTATACGCCAACAAAACTATTGTACGAGCCTGGTTTTAATACTATTGACGCTACCATTGTGCCCGATGGCAAGCGCTTTATTATGTTTTTTAAAGATGAAACCCCGCGCCCGGTTCAAAAAAATATTAAGATAGCTTACGCCGATAAGCTAACCGGCCCGTATAGTAAACCTACCGAGCCTATTACCGGTAACTACTGGGCCGAGGGGCCAACTACGCTGCGTATGGGCGATGTATGGATGGTTTATTTTGATAAATACCGCGACCATAAATACGGCGCTATTACATCAACCGATTTGAAAAACTGGACCGAGATATCCGACCGGATCACGCTGCCAAAAGGTATCAGGCATGGTACGATATTGAAAATTACCCGCGACGAGTTAGCTAAACTACAACATTGAAATGGTATTTTGGTCCGTGTATGGCCAGGGGAATCACTTTTTTAAAGCAGGCGGCTCGGATGGAGCCCTTAAGGCGATTGTCAAAACAGATCCAGGCTTTATCAGCGTCTCATTTGGTTGGGCCTGTTAAAGCGTAAGCGCTTTAACAGGCCTCAGGGTGTTATCACTTATCCTGCTTATTGATCATCTGCTTGCTTAATATCAGCATTTTAAGCCGGCGGCGCTTTAATGAGAGGTTGGTATACGCATGTTCGTTTTCTTCCGACTGGTATTGATAGCTTTTTAAAACATCCTTATAGGTTAGCGTACCTGCGTATTGATGCGTGCGCGCGTCTTCTACCTGCAACACTTCTAAACCGGTTTTAGCCATAAGCTCAACAGCTTTGCGCAGGCTGTCGCTTGTTTTTATGCTGTGCTTTAAAGTTACATCGCCTGTAATTGTTTTGGTATGCATTACATCGGCCACTTTTAGTTTTTGCAGGGGATCGGCCTCGTAGGTATCGGGCGTATAAACCCCGCGGCGGGCTATCTTTTCGGTCATAATGGTATTCTCCATCAGGAAAAAGGATACCAGATACGATGCCGTGCAGGCACCCAGCAGGGGCAATAGCGCGTGCGATTGCATGGTGGCCTCCAGCGCGAAGGTAATACTGGTTAAATAGGCCCTTGATGCCCCCGCGAACATAGCCGACATGCCAATCAGCGCCGACATGGGGATGCTTAGCCCGCAATGTGGGAAGAAACTCAAAATTACCGTCCCAATAACCGCGCCTGTTGCACCGCCAATAGTTAACAAAGGCGCCAGTGTACCGCCCGATGTACCGCTGCCTAAAGCAATAGCCCACGACAGGAATTTAAACAAACACAAGCTCAATATCAGCGTAAGCGGCCAGGTGCCCGATAGTACACCGGTAATATTATCATACCCAACCCCCAGCGTATGCGGCGCGAAATAGCCGATCAGGCCAACAGCCAGGCCGCCCATGGCAGGCCACCACATCCAGTGGATGGGCAGTTTCTCAAACATATCCTCAATCCAGTAAACAATTTTGGTAAGGCCCATGGCTATAAAACCGATGACAATACCAATGCCGCTGTAAATAGCCAATGCCTGGTTGCTGGGCACGGCCACATCGGGCATGGGGAAAACAGGGCCTGCTTCAAACAGTAAGTGGTGCCCCGCCGCGCCGGTAATACAAGCCAGCGCCACCGGTAGTATGGACCATGGCGAAAACTCGAACAGCAGCAACTCTATCGCCAAAAATACGGCTGCTATAGGTGTGCCAAATATAGCCGCCATACCCGCCGTTGCGCCCGCCGCCAGGATCACCTTACGCTCGTTAGCGGTAATTTTAAACAACTGCCCAATGGTAGATCCTAAAGCGCCCCCGGTGGCGATAATAGGCCCCTCGGCACCGAAAGGACCGCCGGTACCAATGGCTATGGCCGATGATATGGGTTTAAGAAAGGTAATGGCCGGTTTTATTTTGCTTTTATTGGTTAATATCTGCTCCATGGCTTCGGGGATGCCGTGGCCACGGATAGCCTTTGATCCATATAACGCCATTAAACCCACCAGCACCCCGCCAATGGCCGGGATAATAATTACCCAATAGCCCAAGTGGTTATTAGCCGGACTGTGAAAGGCCAGGTTAAATGTCCCGAAAAACGAGATATTGGTTACCAGGTTAATCAGGCTGATCAATACTTTGGCAATAAAGCTGATGGCTGCAGCTACCGCTACAGATAGCAGGGAAACGCGCAGCAACCTTTTCCGCTGAATAAAGCGATGGTCGGCTTCCTCGGGCATTTGCGAGGCTAATATGGGAGAAACAGGGATTGAGTTTTGTAAAGCTGATTTTTTCATTATAGATCATAAATATTGCGGCAAATTTATAAAAAATCAATCAATTAATATGATATATATCATATTAATTGATTGATAAATCTTACATTTGACTTTGTTTATATGATAAATGTAATGTTATGAAAAAAATGAGTATTTGGTTTATAGCCCTTGGTATAGTGGCTATGATTGGCGGTTGTTTTATTTTTCCTCATCTAAACCACGTCAATATGGTCGATTCTAACAACTGGACCATCAATATTAATGGCATCCGGTCTTTCCCATGGCCAACGTTTACAGGTTTTGTATTGTTTATGGTTGGGGTTATTTTTAATATATCATCGTGGGAACAAAAAGGCCATCGTTACTAACCGGGGATATTTGACGCTTAATATTTAATATTGCAGTTTACACCCCATTATTATATGGATATTAATACACAGGGATGCGACCTGCATAGTTGTTTTTTGTGCCGCCTTTGCTTAAAGGACTGGCTGCCTGCCATTGCCGCTAATAAAACCACTATAAAGGTTAAAAAAGGGCAGGTTTTGTTTAAGGAGGGCGACCAGGCTACGGGCATCTATTTTGTAAACTCGGGTATTGTGAAGGTGCATAAGCGCTGGGATGCCGATAAGGAACTGATTATCCGCTTTGCGCAGCAAGGGGGCATGCTGGGTATTATGAGCTTGGGCGAAAACCTAAGCTACCCGGTTAGCGCTACCGTGCTGGAGAGCGGATCGGTATGCTATATTAGCCTGGAGTTTTTTGAATCGACCCTGAAAGTAAACAGCGATTTAACCTATAAACTGCTGCTGTTTTTTGCGGCCGAATTGCGCGAATCGGAAAAACGGATGCGTAACCTGGCCCACATGCCGGTAAAGGGGCGCATAGCGCAGGCGCTAATTAACCTGCAAAAGCAATTCGGGTTGAATGATGAAGGCTATATCCATATCGAACTAACCCGGCAAGACCTGGCCTCGTTTGCCGGCGCCACCTACGAAACCGTTTTCCGGATGCTGAACGAGATAGCTAAGGAAGGGTTGATCAATGCTAATGGAAAATATATCCGCATTACCGATGAAGCGGGGTTAATGGGTTTGCTGGAAGAGTAAGGCCAGTTCAAGCGTCTTGCCAGTTCAAGCGTCCACGCTTGAACTTATTTCAAATTAAGCGCTTAATTTTTAAACTTTAAACGTGAGCGTGGATGCTCACAAGGGCTTATGATCAAGCGTGGACGCTTGATCCGGCGGGATGCTTAATATCACATTATAATATGACCAGCCCCTTAACAAAGGGCTTTTTTTATGCCTTATATTTGTGTGGGTAAAACTTAGCCGGCTTATTACGGTTTAAATGTTATTACAACCTATACAACATGGCCTTTATTGATTATTATAAAACTTTAGGTGTAGATAAAAACGCGGACGAAAAGGCTGTTAAAGCGGCCTATCGTAAACTGGCGCGTAAATTGCACCCCGACCTTAACCCGAACGACGCTACAGCGGGCAAAAAATTCCAGGAACTGAATGAGGCTAACGAGGTATTAAGCGACCCCGACAAACGCAAAAAATACGACCAATACGGCGAAAACTGGCAGCACGGCGATCAGTACGAGCAGGCCAGGCAACAGCAGCGATCGGCGTATGGTAACCCCGGCGGCGGGTACCAGTCGGGCGGTTATGAGGGTTTTGGTGGCGATACCGATTTCTCGGAGTTTTTTAACTCGATGTTTGGCGGCGCGGCAGCAGGTGGGGGTGGTGGACGGCAAGGCGTTTACCGGGGACAGGATTTTAACGCTGAACTGCAATTAAGCCTGCGCGATATAGCTGAAACACATAAACGCACCCTTACGGTTAACGGCAAGCAGATCCGTATGACGATACCTGCCGGGGTAGAGAACGGGCAGACGATCAAGATAGCCGGTCACGGTGGCCCGGGCCGTAACAATGGCCCTGCGGGCGATTTGTTTATTAAGTTTATCATCACCAACGATCCTGATTTTAAACGCAGCGGGTTCGATCTGTATCGTACCATTAAAGTTGACCTATATACAGCGGTATTGGGTGGCGAGATAACCGCCGATACGCTGAATGGCAAGGTAAAGCTGAAACTAAAGCCCGAAACACAACAAGGCACCAAAGTAAAGCTGAAAGGCAAAGGCCTGCCCGTATATAAAAAAGCCGATCAGTTTGGCGATTTATACCTCACTTACGATGTGCAAGTACCTACCGAACTAACAGATAAACAACGCGAATTATTTGAAGAACTGGCTAAAACCAATACTAACAATTAAAGCCATGGCAACAAAAAAGTTAATCCCTGCCGATGATGTGTGCATCCATCACCAAATGGAAGCCACCTTTATACACGATTTAGAACACGAGGGCCTGATCCGCGTAAGCGTGGTTGATAAAAAAACTTTTATCCCTGCCGATGAACTGCCGCGACTGGAAAAAATGATCCACATGCACCGCGATCTGGATATTAATGTGGCCGGTTTGGCTTCTATTGATCATCTATTGCACCAGGTAGATGATTTACACAGCGAGTTGTGGGCTTTGCGTAATAGGCTCCGGAGGTACGAAGAGTAAGTCCGGAACTCCGGAAGCCCTGCGGAGATGCGGACCATGGAGGCAGGGCCGGCGCACCAGTGCTCGAGAGGCTCAGACTGACACCCCTCTTGTGTCTCCGCAGCGTCTCCCGTGATAAACTTGTTACAGTCAAAACCCCATTCATCAGGATAGAACAGGATGCTGTTTGTATACGCTTGGTATACCTTTAAATTATATAAACCGCCCCTTACAGGCAGCCATTATAACCTTTAATTCTATTGCTGATGAGATCATCTTTCAAAATCTTATTGTCCGTTTGCTGTGTAGCTGCACTTGCTGCAAATAGTTTCGCGCAGGAAGCCCAAACTAAGTTTAAGTTCGATTTTGGAACCGGTGCTGCCGCTAAAGGTTATACCAAGGTAAGCCCGCAGGATACCACGGCCGATAAAACAGGTTACGGTTTTGATTTTGGATCGAAAGTTACCGCGGTTACCCGCGATGCAAAAAAATCACTGACCGGGGATTATATTACGGCCGATAAACCTTTCTATTTTTCGGTTAACGTGCCCGAGGGGAATTATAAAGTGACCGTAACCTTAGGCGATATCAAGGGAACAAGTACTACAACGGTACGTGCCGAATCGCGCAGGTTGATGCTGGAAAAAGCCGTAACAGATAACGGCGATACCAAAAAATTCACCTTTATTGTGAATATCCGCAAGCCGGAGATCAGCACGGGCGGCGTTGTAAAACGTAACCCGCGCGAAATGGGTAAATACGATTGGGATAATAAGCTAACGCTTGAATTTAACGATAGCCAGCCCTGTGTGGATGCGGTGGAAATTGAAAAGGCAGACGACCAGATCACCATATTTTTAGCCGGTAACTCTACCGTGGTTGACCAGGACGAAGAGCCATGGTGTGCCTGGGGACAAATGATCACGCGGTTTTTAAAGCCGGGTGTGGCTGTAGCTGATCATGCGGAATCGGGCCTGACACTGGGGAGTTTTTTAGGCAGCAAGCGTTTAGATAAGGTAATGAGTTTAGCTAAACCCGGCGATTACCTGTTTATTGAATTTGGACATAACGATCAAAAAGAAAAAGGGCCTAATGATGGCGCTTACAAGTCATATACCGAGCGTTTTAAAACATTTATTAACCGCGCCCGCGAGAAGCAGATGATCCCGGTTATTGTAACATCAACAGCCCGCCGCAATTTTAATGATAGTGGCAAGACAGTTAACAATCTGGGCGATTACCCCGATGCGGCCCGCAAAGTAGCTAAGGATATGAACGTGGCCCTGATAGATGTAAACGCCATGACTACCAAGTTTTACGAAGCGCTGGGCAAGGATAATTCAACTAAGGCCTTTGTACATTATCCGGCCAATACATTCCCGGGGCAAACCAAGGCGCTGGCCGATAATACCCACTTTAATAGCTATGGCGCTTATGAAATTGCCAAATGCGTAATGGAGGGTATTAAAAGTAACCACTTAGGTATCGAGAAGTTTATCATTGATAAGTCTACGTTCGATCCATCGCACCCTGACCCGGTTGATAGCTTTAGCTTGCCAATGAGCGGCAAATGGAGCGTGGTAAAACCCGAAGGCAATTAACCCGAAATAAAACAATTAAAACCTGATCTGAATAACATGGGAAAGAAAATTATTTTACTGGCCTTAGCCTTTTTACAGGTGGGCATAGTAACCGTTAAGGCGCAGGAGGCCATGGAAACCGGCGGTAAATCTATGCCCGATGAATGGATAGATAAGGATACCGGCCATAAAGTGATCCGCCTGGTGCGCCGCCCCGGTACTACCAATGGCAGCTTCTACTTCAATAATTATTGCTTTGTACCGCAAAAAGGTACCAAGGGCGATTTGATGGTATTTTCGGGCAGTGTGGCCGATAAGGCAATGGGTAACCAGTTGTTCACCGTGAACTTAAAAACACTGGAAACCAAACAACTCACTAATCATGCTAAAATTGCTGGCGAAATGGTTTGCCCTAAAACTAACGATGCCTTTTATCAAAGCGGCGACAGCGTTTGGGCCGTGAATGCCATTACGGGTAAAAACAGGTTCATCTACGCGTTCGATCCGGCTTTTAAAGGCCGTGTAGGTACCGTTAATGCCGATGGCACATACCTGGCCTGCGTAAAAGCAACCGGCGACCTGGAACGCGAGATCCACGAAAAATATCCGGAGAAGAGCCAGTACTTTAACCGCATTTACGATGCCCATATTGAACATACACTGTATAAACTAAACGTTAAAACAGGCGAGCTGACCGAAATGCACCGCGAAAACGAGTGGACCAACCACCTGTTATTCTCGCCGGTGGACCCGGATATTTTATCCTATTGCCACGAAGGCCCATGGGAAAAGAACGATCGGATCTGGAACATTAACCTGAAAACCAAAGAAAATACCCTGATGCACAAGCGTACCATGGTGAACGAAATTGCCGGTCACGAGTTTTTTGGGATAGGCGGCCAGCACGAGTGGTTCGATTTGCAAAAGCCTAAAGGCAAAACATTCTTTTTAGCTGCCTTTGATATGAAGACAGGTAAAGAAGACCGCATTTACGAAATGGACCGTAACGAATGGTCTATCCATTTTAACGTAACTAAGGACGAGCAAACTTTTGCCGGCGATGGCGGCGATCCTGGCCAGGTAGCCAAAGCACCAAACGGCGAATGGATCTACCTGTTTAAGCCTGATGGTACCCGACTGAAATCGGAAAAACTGGTGAATATGAAAAATCACAACTATCATTTAGAACCTAACGTACACTTCTCGCCCGATGAAAAATGGATCATTTTCCGTGCTAATTTTGAGAACGGGGTGGAGCAGGTTTACGCGGTGGAGATAGCGAAGCATTAATTAGTTCATGGTTCATAGTTCATAGCCAAAGGATGTTCTACTATGAACTATGATCTATGAACCAATAACAAACACGATACATGTCTGTATATACAAGGAATTTAAAAATAGCTGCCGCGGTGGCGCTTTCGTTAAGTAGTTATTGCGCTTCGGCGCAGGTTAATTGGCCGGTAATTACCAAGCAAACCAAGCCCTGGGCCCGTTGGTGGTGGGAAGGCAGCGCGGTAAATAAAAAAGACCTGACCTGGAACATGGAAAGCTACCATGCCGCTGGCTTGGGCGGATTGGAAATTACACCTATTTACGGCGTAAAAGGCCGTGAAAGCGAGTTTATCACCTACTTGTCGCCGCAATGGGTAGCCATGTTACAGCATACCTTGCAGGAAGGCAAGCGTTTGGATATGGGTATCGATTTGGCTAACGCAACCGGCTGGCCATTTGGTGGCCCATGGGTAACTGCCGAAGATGCCAGTAAGGAACTATATTGGAAAAACTACGATGTAAAAGGTGGCGAAAAGCTGAACGAAGCGGTAACCTTTACCCAGCAGCCATTAGTCCGTGCCGATGGTGTCGCGCCAAAAATCACCGATTTGGTGGAACCTATCAGTAGCAACAAAAATATGCAGTTGATGGCGCTCGACCAGGTGCGTTTTGAAAAACGTATCCCGCTGACGATATTAATGGCTTACGATGGCAAGGGCCAACACCTGAACCTGACCGATAAGGTAGATGCCGATGGCAAGCTAAACTGGACAGCGCCTGCAGGCGACTGGAAACTGTACGGCTTGTTTTTAGGCTGGCACGGTAAAATGGTAGAACGCGCCGCGCCTGGTGGCGAGGGTTACGTGATAGACCATTTTAGTAAACCGGCTTTAGATCATTATCTTAACCAGTTTGATAAAGCTTTTGCAGGTAAGGATATAAGTGGGATCCGCGGCTTCTTTAACGATTCGTACGAAGTGGATGATGCCCGTGGCCAATCTAACTTTACCCCGCAGTTTTTTGATGAGTTTTTGAAACGCCGGGGCTACGATCTGCGCGATCATTTAGACGCGCTGTTTGGCAAGGGCGATAAGGACATAAGCAACCGTGTAGTTTGCGATTACCGCGAAACTATCTCCGACCTGTTATTGGATAACTTCACCAAACCATGGCATGCCTGGGCTAAATCAAAGGGGGCTATCATCCGTAACCAATCGCACGGTTCGCCGGCAAATATATTAGACTTATACGGTGCCATTGATATCCCGGAAACAGAGGGTAACGATGTGCTGAGTTATAAACCGGCTACATCGGCCGCGCACGTAATGGGCAAGCCACTGGCCTCGTCCGAATCAGCTACCTGGTTGAACGACCACTTTTTGTCTTCGTTAGGAGATGTGAAGCAGGCTATCGATAAACTGTTTATTGGTGGTGTTAACCATGTTTTTTATCATGGTGTAAGTTATTCGCCAAAAGATGCGGCCTGGCCCGGATGGTTGTTTTATGCCGCGGTGCATTTTAACCAAACCAATCCGTTTTGGAACGATTTTTCTACGTTGAACAATTATATTGCCCGTGTGCAATCGTTTTTGCAACAGGGTAAGCCAAATAACGATGTATTGGTTTATTACCCGCTGTTTGATAGCTTCTCCGATCTTGGTCGCGGCGACTTGCTAAAGCACTACGCCGGGATGCGCCCCGATTTTATGGGCACCGGCTTTGAAACCGCATCGGCAGAAATGCTGCAAAAGGGCTATACTTTCGATTTTATATCTGACAAGCAGATCCTGAATGTGCAAAACGCGGGCAACAGCTTAATAACCGGCGGCAATAGCTATAAAACCATTATGCTGCCTAATGCTAAATATATCCCTGTTGAAGTATTTGCTAAGATAATGGCTATGGCAAAAGCAGGCGCTACTGTTGTTGTATACAAAAACCTGCCATCAAGCGTGCCGGGTTATGGCAAGTTAAACGAACGCGGTACCGCGCTGACGGGCTTATTATCCTCGCTTCAATTTACGGCTACCAATAACGGTGTTAAGGAAGCGAAGGTAGGTAAGGGCAGGTTCCTGCTGTCGGATGAAGTTGTTCCGCTGATGGAAGTAGCCGGTATCAATCGCGAAGGCATGACCGATATGGGCTTGCAGTTTGTGCGCCGTACTTATAAAACAGGCAACAGCTATTTTGTATCCAACAAAAGCGATAAAGCTGTTGAAGGCTGGGTGCCGGTAGCCAGCAAGGCTACATCGGTAGTGTTGTTTAACCCTATGGCCAAAACATCGGGCTTAGCCAAAACTAAAAAACAGGCTAACGGGCAAACCAGTGTGTACCTGCAACTACAGCCCGGCGAAAGCTGCGTGCTGCAAACATCGCCAGCGGCTATAACAGGCGCGGCTTATAATTACTATGAAGCAGCCGGCGATCCGGTAAATATTGCCGGTAACTGGACATTGAAGTTTATGGAAGGTGGCCCAACTTTGCCTGCCGATATCAAAACAAACGAATTAAAATCGTGGACGGAACTGGGTGGCGATGACGCAAAAGCGTTTTCGGGCACAGGCAGCTATACCACTACGTTTAGCAAACCTGCAAAAGTTGCTACAGCCTGGACATTGGATTTAGGTAAGGTACATGAGGAAGCCGAAGTATATTTAAACGGTGTGAAATTAGCCACGCTGATAGGTCCACAATACACCCTGACTATCCCATCATCACTTTTAAAACCGGTAAATAAACTGGAGGTTAGGGTAGCCAACCTAATGGCCAACCGTATTATCGATATGGATAAGAAAAGCATCCCGTATCGGATATTTTACAATACCAACTTCCCGTCGCATGGGCGCGATTCACGCGGTGCCGATGGGTTGTTCACTGCCATTAAATGGGATCCAAAAGTATCGGGTTTAGTTGGCCCGGTAACGCTTACGCCGGTAAAGGCGAAGAAGCCGTAGAGACCTCACCCCCAACGCCTCTCCGAAGGAGAGGATTTAGCAGAGTTAGCCATCCTGTAGTGTCCTGATATTAAGCGTTAAAACCTTAAAGTCAGGATACTACATGACAGCTGTTTTATTGCTAAGCCTTAAGTTAGCACTACAATTATATATCAAACCATAATTAAGTATTTATCGCCTGTTTTTTGGGTACCCTTAAATGGATACTTCGTGTTTGATAATTAATTGAATTTTAAAAGCAACACTAAACTGCTCTTCTGTAATAAATTGGTTAATAAAGGAGAAAGCGACCCGCCCGGGCCGCTTTTCTCGGTTTTTGCAGGATACTACAGGATGCCAATTGGCAAATTATCTTATAAGTTCGTGTACCAATTATAGCTTCGGCAAGTGTATTTCTTGCTGAATAAATTGCAAACCTGTCTCGATATAGGGCTGTAAGAATTTTTAGTTTTAAATTCTTAAAAACCAATATGAGCTATGAACATAATAATGAATTTTAAACCAACCGGCTTTAGTTTTATTTCAAAAAAGCTGCAAACTTTTGTCCTGTTGATGTTAACAGGCAGTATGGCCTGGGCCAACATTAAACTGCCATCTGTTATTGCTGATGGCATGGTGTTGCAACAAAAAACGAAAGTAACTTTATGGGGCTGGGCATCACCGGGAGAGGGTATAGCAGTCGCAGGTAACTGGAGCAAGGATGAGGTACTTGCTAAGGCAGATGCCGAAGGCAAGTGGAAGATAAACATTGCCACGCCGGCAGCAAGTAAAACCGGGTTTACACTTACATTTAGAGGTAAAAATACCATCGAACTAAAGAATGTACTCATAGGCGAAGTGTGGCTGTGTTCGGGTCAGTCGAATATGAAATTTACCATAGCCAAAGGCCCGGCGAGTTGGGAGACCGGCGTGAACGATTTTGAGGCCGAGGTAGCTAAAATCAACAACTCCTACATCAGGGAATATACGGTAAAAGAAACTGTATCCGATACATTGATGCACGATACCCAGGGCGAATGGCAGGAAGCTAATCCAACCAATGCCCGCCTGTTCTCGGCAGTGGCCTACTATTACGCCCGCGAAATTTATGCTAAAACAGGTTTCCCTATCGGATTAATAGCCTCTACATGGGGCGGTACCCCTGCCGAGGCATGGACGAAAAAGGAGGTATTACAATCGGATGCCGATCTGAACGCTATCCTTACCCGCTATGAGAAAGCCTTACAGACTTTCCCGCAGGACACCAAAAACTACCAGGTAGCGTTAGCGCAATGGCAAAAAGATACGTCTGCCGCCCGCCTGCAAAACATTAAAGCCCCCAAGGGCCCGGCAAAACCTGCCAACCCGATGACCAACAGTAAATCGCCGTATAAATTATATAACGGCATGATAGCGCCTATTATTAACTATACGGTAAAAGGCGTGATCTGGTATCAGGGCGAAAGCAATGCCGATTATGCTTATCAATACCGCAAGCTTTTCCCGGCTATGATAAAAGGCTGGCGCGATGACCATCATGATGCTAATCTGCCTTTTTACTTTGTGCAAATCTCGCCGCACTATACCCAAAATGCCGAGATCCGCGAAGCGCAACTAATGGCCTACCGCAACGTGCCGCATACCGGCATGGTGGTGACTACGGATAACGGCGACTCGGCCAATGTTCATCCCCGTAATAAAGAACTAGTGGGTAAACGATTAGCCCTTTGGCCGCTCGCGCACGATTATGGCTTTAAGGATCTGCCGTATTCGGGTCCGCTGTATAAGTCGATGAAAGTTGAGGGCGATAAAATCCGAATCAGTTTTGACGAAGTTGGTGATGGACTTGTAGCTAAAGATGGCGACCTGAAGGAATTTACCATAGCTGGCGAAGATCACGTGTTTCATGGCGCGCAGGCCAAAATAGAGGGGAATACGTTGGTGGTGAGCAGCCCGTTGGTAAGCAAGCCAGTTGCTGTACGTTTTGCCTGGCGCAGCATCCCGTATCCAAATTTATATAACAAGGCAGGGTTGCCGGCCTCGCCGTTCCGCACGGATGATTGGCCAGGCATCACTTACGGCAAGAACTAAAACCAATAAACTATACCTACATGATGAAGAGATATATTCCATTGCTATCGTTACTACTGATAACCGCGGTTGTAACGCATGCGCAGACTACAACGGCTGGTCGCAAAACCCTGTCGTTCGATAAATCGTGGCTATTTGTACAAGGCGACCCTTCCGGTGCCGATAAAACCGATTTTGCCGATGCCCGATGGAAAAAAGTAGATGTGCCGCACGATTGGATGATACTGGGTGAGTACAATAAAGATAACCCCACAGGCCGTGGTGGTGGCTACCTGCCATCGGGTACGGGCTGGTACCGCAAACATTTTGAACTGGATGCCGCCGACGCGTCAAAACAGATCAGTATTGCATTTGATGGTGTAATGGCCAATAGCGATGTTTGGATAAACGGCTACCATTTGGGTCAGCGCCCTTATGGCTATATCAGCTTTGTGTATGATTTAACCGGTCACCTTAACTTTGGTAAGGGTAAAACCAATATCCTTTCGGTAAGGGCCGATAATACTGTTCAGCCTGCATCGCGCTATTATACCGGGGCTGGTATTTACAGGCATGTAAATTTAATCCTGACCAATCCTTTGCATATCGATAATTGGGGTGTATTTGTAACAACGCCTAAAGTAAGCGCCGATAAAGCTACCGTTCACGTTAAAACTACTATAGTTAACACAGGTAAGGCTACGCAAAACTTTTCGGTAAAAACAACATTCGCCACTGGTGGCAAGCCCGTAAATGCATCTGTCAGCGGTTCCATGCGCAGCGTGCCTGCCGGAGGTTCTGTTACGGTAGAAAGTGATTATACGATAGATAAGCCTCAACTATGGGGTACAGATAACCCTGTTTTATACAAAGCGCTTACATCGGTAAGCGTTGGCGGTAAAGTACTTGATGATCAAACCACCAGCTTCGGTATCCGCGACGCGAAGTTTACCGCCGAAGAAGGTTTTGTATTAAACGGTAAAAAAATAATGATAAAGGGCGTATGCCTGCACCATGATGGCGGCGCGGTAGGTGCCGCGGTGCCTTTGCGTGTTTGGGAGCGCCGCCTGCAACTGTTGAAGGATATAGGCGTAAACGGCATTCGTACATCACATAACCCGGTAGCGCCCGAATTTTTAGACCTGTGCGATAGGATGGGCTTTTTAGTAATGGACGAAAACTTTGATACCTGGGAAGCTAACAAAGTACGCGGCCAGGGTGGTTATGACCAGTTCTTCAAAAAATGGGGTTTAACCGATACCCGCGACATGGTAATGCGCGATCGCAACCACCCATCGATAGTGATCTACAGTATTGGTAACGAGATTCACGATAACCTGGGCGATTCATCGGGCTTTAAAAAATACCGTGATATGCAGACCCTGATCCATCAAACCGATGGCACCCGCCCGGTTACGATGGCGCTGTTCCGTCCAAATGTATCAAAGGTATATGATAACGGCTTTGCTAAAATGATGGATGTAGTAGGCCAAAACTACCGCGAAAATGAATTGGTTGCCGCTCACGAAGCGCATCCTGATTGGAAAGTAATAGGTACCGAAAACGGGCATACCCTAAGCGCCTGGTTGCCGCTGCGCGATAATAAATATGTGGCCGGCCAGTTTTTATGGACCGGTATAGATTACCTGGGCGAGGCCGATTGGCCAAACGTGGTGAACGGACAAGCTTTGTTAGACCGTACAGGCGGCTCGCGCCCATTAAGCTATCAGCGCGAAAGCTGGTGGTCGGAGAAACCGGTAGTACATATTGTGCGCAAAAAGGAAAATGCAGGCGCTGGTCCGCTGGTAGCCGATTGGACACCAAGCGATTTGGCTACTTATACCGATGCCCGCGTATCGGTATATAGTAATTGCGATGCAGTGGAATTATTCCTGAACGGTAAATCGTTAGGGGTGAAAGCTAAACCAGCAAATGATGCGCCACGAGATTGGGCTGTTCCGTTTGAAAAAGGCACTATTAAAGCCGTAGCTACCAACAACGGTAAACAAGTATTTATTGATGAACTGAAAACAGCCGGTGCGCCTGCTAAAGTTATCCTTACGGTAGATCGATCTAAAATTAATAACAATTGGGATGACGTGGCTTATGTAACTGCTAGCGTGGTTGATGCCAATGGCATACCATGCCCTAATAATGATAATGTCATCAGCTTCAGCATATCCGGCCCGGGCGTAATTACTGCTACCGATAACGGCGATTTGGCTAACCACGATGCCTTTACCATGACGGCAAGGCATACTTACCGCGGTAAATGTATAGCCATTATAAAAGGCAGCGCTATGGGTAAAGCCACGATTAAAGCTACTTCAGCCGGCTTAGCTGATGGATCGGTTGCTGTTGAAATAGTTAAATAGTTACAAAATGAAAAAGGCGCTAAAATATACCATGCTACTGGCTATTACAGGCCTTATAGGGCTGGCATTTACCATACAGCAAAAGCCTACCATTTATATCATTGGCGATTCTACAACGCACAATACACTCCCGCTGATGGGTTGGGGTACCGCCATTGCCGATTTTTTTGATTCGACAAAAATTAACGTAGCAAACCACGCCATGGCGGGCCGCAGTACCCGCACCTTTGTAAAGGAAGGCCGTTGGGATAAGGTGGATTCCCTGCTAAAACCCGGCGATTACGTAATGATGGTGTTCGGCCATAACGAGGGGGCCAAGCCCGGTATCACCCCGCCAAATGCCGACGCGGCAGGCCGGGCTATCGGTCGCGGTGTGTTAAAGGGCATTGGCGAGGATACTGTGCATTTGATTTATCCAAACGGCTCGGTAGAAATAGTGCATACGTTTGGCTGGTATTTCCGCAAATTTATTCGCGATACTAAGGCCAAAGGCGCTACGCCTATTGTTTTATCCATGATCCCGCATAATATATTTAAAGACGGCAAAGTGCCACGTGCCGATAGTAACTACGGCCTATGGTCGAAACAAGTGGCCGAACAGGAAGGTGTGCTGTTTATCGACATGAACAATATTACCGCCGATAAATACGAAAAGTGGGGCCCCGATTCGGTCAGCAAACTCTTCGCGCCGGATAAAACGCATACAACTAAACTGGGCGCTACGGTGAATGCCCAGTCGGTAGTGGATGGCATTAAGGCCGATCCGAAAGATCCATTGAACAAATACATCTTAAATAAATGAAAAAGATAAAATACGCATTTGCCCTGCTGCTAATGGCTGTTATTGGCCTGGCATTTATCAAACAACAAAAACCAACGCTGTATATGGTTGGCGATTCGACCATGCATAACGATAACAAGGAATTATGGGGCTGGGGAACCACCATTGCCGACCTGTTAGACAGTACCAAAATTAAAGTAGTAAACAGTGCCCAGGCAGGGCGGAGTACACGGTCGTACACGCGCGAGGGCCGCTGGGCTAAAGTAGCCGCATCGCTTAAACCGGGCGATTACGTAATTATGGGCTTTGGCCATAACGAAGGCTCGAAAGTTGACACTGCTAAAAAGAGTGGCGACCGCGGCGTTTTACGTGGTACAGGCGATGATTCGGTTATCGTAAACTGGGCTACCAAACCTGCCGAAGTGGTGCATAGCTATGGCTGGTACCTGCGCAAGTTTGTGCGGGAGGCTAAGGCCAAGGGCGCTACACCTATTATTGTTTCCATGATCCCCCGCAGGGAATGGGATAAAGACGGCAAGATTATTTTAGCTAATAAAGATTACGGTTTGTGGGCCAAACAAGTAGCCGAGCAGGAGGGTGTTGCCTTTGTTGATGTGAATACCATTACAGCCGATAAATACAACTTGTTGACCCGCGAACAGGTTTTCGCGCTGTTCGGAACCGATCATACCCATACCAATAAGGCAGGCGCGGTGATCAATGCACAATCGTTTGTTGATGGATTGAAGCTGCAACCAGCTATAACTTTAAATAATTACGTTAAACAGTAATAGCGATATGAAGAGATTTATGCGTAAAAATGCAGGTTTAAGCCTGCTGCTAACGGCGGTAGTATTACTGTCGTCGTTTATGTTTATTAAACCGCAGGATAAGCCCACTTTTTTTATGGTAGGCGACTCTACCGTGAAAAATGGCCGTGATGACGGCCAAAAAATGGGCCCTGATGGACAATGGGGCTGGGGCCATTACATCCACGAGTATTTTGATACCACTAAGATCAATATCGAAAATGATGCCTTAGGTGGTACCAGTAGCCGGTCGTTCATGAACATGGGCTTGTGGGATAAAGTACTGGCCAAGGTAAAACCAGGCGATTTTGTCATTATGCAATTCGGTCATAACGATGGCGGTCCGCTTGATGATACCGCCCGTGCCCGCGGCACTATTAAAGGTGTTGGCGATGAGCAAAAAGAAGTGTTTAACCCCATGAAGTACATGCAGAAGCAGGAGGTGGTACATAGCTACGGCTGGTATATGCGCAAATACATTAACGATGCTAAAGCCAAAGGAGCTGTAGCCATTATTTGCTCGCCCATACCGCGTAACGATTGGAAAGACGGCAAAGCCGCCAGTCGCAATATGAATAACAGCTATGGCTCATGGTCAAAGGAAGTAGCCCAACAAACCGGCGCTTACTTTATTGATCTAAATACCATGGCATCTGATTTTTACGATCAAGAGGGCGAAGCCAAGGTAAAGGCCACTTATTTCCATGCCGACCATACCCATACCATTGAGGCCGGGGCTAAGGTAAATACCAAATTTGTGATCGACGGTATTAAATCATTCCCCGACCTGGCTTTAAACAAATACCTGAAATAATATGCGCCTTAACTTAAAACAGATTGGTTTGCTGCTAATGGCCTGCTCTTTGGGCTTCCTGAAAACCTTTGGGCAATCGGTAATGGAGGAGCATCAAATTGTTTTAGGTAAGGATGCTGCATATATCGAAAATGAACATTTTAAACAGGGGACTAATATTAACCCCCAAGGGCAAAAGTTAGACCTGAATAATTATTACCTGCGCCTGGCAGGCAAACCTATTTTGCCGATCATGGGCGAGTTTCATTACTCGCGCTACCCACGGGCCGAGTGGGAGCAGGCGTTGCTGCAAATGAAAGCGGCGGGGATACAGGTGATAGCTTTGTATTGTTTCTGGCTGCATCACGAAGAGGAGGAAGGCAAGTTTCGGTTTGATGATAACCGCGATGTGCGCTATTTTTTACAGCTATGCGGCAAGCATGGCCTTACGGCAGTTGTGCGTATTGGCCCCTGGGCGCACGGCGAAGCCCGCAACGGCGGCTACCCCGATTGGTATGTAAAGAAGAAATTAAAAAGCGGCACAGACCGTTCCAGCACCAATGGCAGTATCCAGCCCGAAGTAGTGGCCTGGTATACCGAACTGGCCAAACAGTTTAAAGGTTTGTATTATAAGGATGGCGGCGCTATTATTGGTTTGCAGGTTGATAACGAGGTGCGCAGTACTGGTCCGCAAAACGCGGGTTACCAGTATATGGAAGCCCTGAAAAAATTGGCCGTAAAGGTGGGTATGGATGTGCCCTATTACGTGGTGACCGGCTGGCCCGGGCCAATTGTACCCGAGGATGAGGTATTGCCGCTTTGGGGCGGCTATGCCGAAGCCCCGTGGACGCAGAACACCAAAGAGTTACCTGCTAATCCGCTATACGCTTTTTCTACAGATAGGCGGGCCAAAAACATTGGTAACGATTTAAATAAGTATACTACGGATAACAACCCCAAGCCACTTGACCGCCACCCGTTCCTGACGGTGGAAATGGGGCCGGGGATCCAGATCACCTACCTGCGCCGGCCTGTAATTACCCCGGCGGATGTGATGGGGATGATGTATACACGGCTGGGGTCGGGCGCTAATATGCTGGGTTACTATGTTTTCCATGGTACGCAGCACCCGCTTAGCTGGAATAAGGAATATCCTACGCAGGAATCAAAAACCGGTATTTATCCTTATCCTAACGATTATCCGCTGATATCCTATGATTTCCAGGCGCCGCTGACCGAATGGGGCTATATCCGCGAGAGTTATCATGACCTGAAATTATTTCACCAGTTTGTAAGTAGCTATGCCGAAAAACTGGCGCCTATGTTCACCACCATTCCAGGCGATAATCCTGGCAAAACAGAAGATACCACAGCGCTGAGATATGCTGTGCGCAGTAAGGATGGTTCGGGCTTTGTAATGTTTAATAACTATGCCCGGCACCAGGGCATGCCTAATCACAAGGATGTGGCCTTTACCATTAAAACCCCAACCGAAACGCTGCGGATCCCGCAAAAGGGAGGCATCAATATTAACAGCGGCACTTACGGTATCATGCCATTTAACAGCGATGCCGGCGGTGTGCTGATTAAATATGCTACGGTGCATCCATCCGCTATTTTAAATAACAGCTTCGTTTATTTCCCTATTAATGGTGTTAAACCCGAATTTAAACTTGACAGTAAAACTATCGGCACTATTAGCTTTAGCAACGGGCAGGTAACAAAAGATGGCGCGTATACTTATCTTATCGCTATTAAACCCGGCAAAAACTGCGTGGCCAATATCACCACCAAAACAGGTAAAAAGGTAAAGCTGATTATCCTAACCCAAACCGAAGCGAAGTATAGCTACCTGTTTAATATTAAAGGGGTTAAAACTTTATTAATTGCCGGTAAACAAGCGTTTTATGATGAAGTGAAAGACTCGCTGACTATTCGTTCTGTTGATCAGGCTAAATTTTCATTCTATACTTACCCCGCTATCCGCGTTAAAAATAAAGATGTTCATCCAGGTGTTTCCACGGGGGTATTTAACAGGTATGATGTGGCTTTGAAACCAGCCGCGACGATGAGTATCCCGTTTCAGCAGGTGTCTGATGATCGTAAATTGCAACAGTACGCAGCATCGCTTAGCCAAACGCCTTTAAAACCTGCTTACAGTATTAACTATTTAGATACCTTACCATATAAAGCTTATCAAATTAATTTACCCAAACACCTGCCCGCAAATGTTTACGATGTGTTGGCCGACTTTAATTATAAGGGTAACACCGCCGCTTTATATGCCGATGGTAAAGTAATTGCCGATGATTATTACGGTATTGGCCCCATGCCGTTCAGCCTGCGCAGGCAATTAGAGCAACCAGCATCGAAGTTCATTTTTCAAATTACCCCGTTGATGAGCAAGGCCGGGATTTATTTTGAACCGGGTACCGATATTGGTTTTAAAGACGGTGCACATGCCAATTTAAGCAGTATTACAGTAAGGCCTGTTTACCAGGTTGTTTTTTAATTATTAGGATGGAAAGACGGGATTTTATACAGCAATTAGGAATGGTTTCGGCACTGGCACTGATGCCGGGCTTGGCTTTGGCCGATGACGACCACGTATCGGCCTTTGCCAAAAAACTAAAGCCGGTTGGCCGTACGCTGGAAATGGCGGGTTATTATGTATGGTGCAATAGCCCCATTGAGGGGCCCGATGGCAAGATCCATGTGTTCTTTTCGCGCTGGGTCGAATCGAAGAAAATGAGCGGTTGGATCAATGGATCTGAAATTTGCCATGCGGTGGCTGATACGCCTGAGAGTGAGTTTCAGTTTAAGGGGGTGATCTTAGCGCCTCGTGGTCCTGGTTTTTGGGATGCTACTACCTGCCATAACCCATCCATTAAGTTTGTGGATGGTAAATATTGCCTGTTTTTTATGGGTAACTCCAATGGCAAGACCAATACCAAGCGCATAGGCCTGGCTACAGCAGATTCATTAGACGGGCCGTGGACACGCCCTGATGCGCCATTGTTATTACCGGGAGCAGAAGGGGCCTGGGATGATCATTGTACCACCAACCCGGCATTTATTAAGCATCCTAACGGGCAATACTGGCTGTTCTACAAATCGTGGAATACAAAGGAATACGAAACATCAACCGATCCGTTGGTAAAAGGTAACCGTAAATATGGTTTGGCTATAGCCAATAAACTGGAAGGCCCTTATGTAAAGTATGATGGCAACCCCGTGATCGATTTTTCGGGCAAGGGCAATAATGCCCAGTTAGAGGATGCTTTTGTTTGGATGGATAAAGGCAAGTTTAAAATGCTGGCGCGGGACATGGGTGTATACAATCACCAGGATGGGCTGATCATGGAATCAAAAACCGGCAAAAAATGGAACGAGCCCGAGATCGCTTATTTTAACGCCGATTATTACCATATTAACCAACCACCGCCCCCAAAGTATTTAAATAAATACGGGCGCTTTGAGCGGCCGCAGCTACTGTTTCAAAAGGGGAAGCCTACTTATTTGTTCACTACATCGCAAGGAGGCAAGTATATGACAGCCGCTCCGTTTATCTTTAAGATCGAATCCTAATATATCTATGAAAAAGACACTATCTACCTCTTTTCTTATTCTTACAGTCTTACTGCCGGGATTATTATCGGCACAAAAGACCGTTCAAAAAATCGACCGCAAGGCGTTAGTAAGCCGGCACAATGTAGTGAATACATGGATGGATACTTTAGCTTCTTTATCTGTAGGTAACGGGCGTTTCGCTTTTACGGTTGATGCCACCGGTTTGCAAACATTCCCTAAGTATTACGAAAAGGGTGTACCGCTGGGCACACAATCGCAATGGGGCTGGGGCAATTTCCCAAATACCGGCGATTATAAATTTAACGAGACACTAAAAACCTACCACTTTAACGGTCGCGATGTCACCTATTCGGTGCAGCAAAACAGTCCGCAGCGTGTTAAGGAAGCCATCAACTGGTACCGCGAAAACCCGCACCGCTTACAGTTGGGGAATTTGGGTTTCCTGATCCTGAAAAAGGATGGTTCGGAAGCCGGGGTTGCCGATATTAAAGATATCCGCCAGGAATTAGACCTGTGGACAGGCGGCATTAAAAGCCACTTTACAGTTGAGGGCGAGCCGGTGGATGTATTAACCTATAGCACGGGCGATGTGGTAAGTGCAAAAGTAACATCGGCGCTTGTTAAGGCCGGGCGGGTAAAAGTGCGTTTACGCTTCCCGTTCCCAACCAACGGCTTTGCCGATATGGGTACCAACTATAAAAATCCGGAGAAACATACCTCGGTTATTGGTGCCAGCTTTGCCAATAAAGCCGGTATCGAACATAACATAAACGGCCTGCGTTACTGGGCTGATTTGAATTGGACAGGTAAAGCCAAACTGGCTAAAAGCCAGGAACACGAGTTTGTATTATCGCCCGATAAGGGTAGTGATGCTTTAGAGGTAAGTTGCAATTTCTCGCACTATGCCCGTAAGATGCTGGTGCCGGTTAGCTTTAGCGCGGTAAAAAGTAATAGCACTACCGGTTGGCAAAAATATTGGACAAGCGGCGGCGCGGTTGATCTTTCGGGCAGTACCGACCCTCGGGCTAAGGAACTGGAGCGCAGGATTGTTCTGTCACAGTATCTAACCAAGGTGAATTGTTCGGGCGATTACCCTCCGCAGGAAACAGGGCTTACTTATAACAGCTGGTACGGCAGGCCGCATCTGGAGATGCATTGGTGGCACGTGGCACACTTCCCGCTATGGGGCAGGCCCGAACTGATGGAAAACAGCTTGGGTTGGTACGATAAAATTAAGGGCCAGGGCAAAGCCATCGCCGAAAGGCAGGGTTATAAAGGCATCCGCTGGCCAAAAATGACCGATAACTGGGGTAACGAAAGCCCGTCGTCGGTAGGGGCGTTCCTCATTTGGCAACAGCCGCACTTTATTTATATGGCCGAGGAAGCTTATCGCGCGCACCCCGATCAAAAAACGCTGGATAAGTATAAAGAACTTGTTTTTGCTACGGCCGAATTTATGGCATCTTACGCTTATTACGATAAGCAAACCGGGCATTATAATTTAGGCAAGGGTTTAATCCCGTCGCAGGAGGTACATAAGGCCGAGGATACTTTTAACCCGCCATACGAATTAGTTTATTGGAACTGGGCCTTAGGCGTAGCACAGCAATGGAAACAAAGGCTGAAATTACCAAGGGATAAAGTTTGGGATGAAGTGATGAGTAAGTTAGCGCCATTGCCACAAAAAGATGGTGTTTATTTAGAGGCCGAAAGCGCGCCCGACTCGTACACCAACCCTAAAAATATTACAGACCATCCATCTACCCTGGCGGCCTTTGGTATGATGCCTAAAAGCAAGGCGATGGATACCGCCGTAATGCACAAAACCTTTAATGTAATTTGGAAAGACTGGAACTGGCCCAAAACATGGGGCTGGGATTTCCCGATGGTGGCCATGACAGCCGCCCGCTTAAATATGCCCGATAAAGCTATTGACGCGCTGTTTATGCCTGTTAAAACAAATACCTACTTACCAAACGGGCATAACTATCAGGATGGTAGGTTGACCATATACCTGCCGGGTAATGGTGGTCTGTTAACCGCTGTCGCCATGATGTGTGCCGGATGGGATGGCAGCACAGGCAAAAACCCGGGCTTTCCGAAGGATGGTAAGTGGAATGTGAAATGGGAGGGATTGAAAAAGATGCCATAATGCAAGGCCTGAAAGCGGGAGTGTACAACTGTACAAGTTGTACAATTAAACACTTTGTACACCTTGTACAGTTTGTGTTGCTGTTTAAATAAAAGTGACCAATGACTAATAAAATATATATGAAAAAAACGATCTGTTTGGGAGTTGCACTGGCTGTAGCGGCAAGTGTTACGGCGCAAAAGCTGCCTGCAAAAAGTAAGGTAATGGCCGATATGACTTTGGCCAATAGCTATTTTATGAAAAAATGGCCCGATCCGGGGGCAAAGGTGACCGTAAAGGGTGTTACCCGTGAAAGTACGCTGTGGACAAGGGCTGTATACTACGAGGGGCTAATGGCCATGTATAAGCTTGATCCCAAAAAAGAATATTACGATTACGCGGTACAATGGGGCGAGACACACCAATGGAACCCGCGCGATAGCAAAATTACCCGCAACGCCGATAACCAGTGCGCGGCGCAAACTTATATCGACCTGTACCTGATCGATAAAAAGCCCGAGCGTATTGCCAAAATGCAGGAATGTATTGACCTGATGGTAAACAGCGAAAAAAAGGACGATTGGAACTGGGTGGATGCCCTGCAAATGGCGATGCCGGTATTTGCCAAGTTTGGGGTAATGTATAACGATAATAAGTATTACGAAAAGATGTACGATATTTATATGTACAGCAAAACCGTACACGGCGGTAAAGGCCTATACAACACCACCGACCACCTGTGGTGGAGAGATAAGGACTTTGTGCCACCCTATAAGGAGCCCAACGGTGCCGATTGCTATTGGTCGCGCGGTAACGGTTGGGTAGTAGCCGCCTTGTTGCGTGTGCTGGAAATTATGCCAAAGAATGCCCCGCACCGCGATGAATACCTGACTGTGTATAAAGAAATGATGGAAGCCCTGATCCCACTACAGCGCGAGGATGGTTACTGGAACGTAAGTTTGAAAGACCCAACCCACTTTGGCGGTAAGGAATTATCGGGTACGGCTTTGTTTACCTACGGCATGGCCTGGGGTATTAACAATGGCATCTTAAAAAAGGGTACCTATATGCCCGTATTAACCAAAGCCTGGAACGCCATGAGTACCGAATGTTTGCACCCCGACGGTATGTTAGGCTACGTACAAGGCACAGGTAAAGAACCAAAGGACGGCCAGCCGGTTGGTTATGATAACTTCCCCGATTTTGAAGATTACGGCCTGGGTTGCTACCTGTTAGCAGGCAGCGAGGTTTATAAGCTGACGAAGTAAAAAAAAATCTGCGACTAATAATAAAAGCCTAACGGGATTTTTGAAATTTCGTTAGGCTTAAAAAGCAAAAAAGCATGGTGAAAGCCATGCTTTTTTGCTTAATCGTACAACACTCCGCTATTATCTGAAAACAGGAGGGCTTCGGTCAATTGTTCCAATTGTTCCTGCGTAACTATTGGTTCCAATGCTGTTGCATTAATCATGCGGATATGATCTTTATGATGAGCTGTGTTATTTTTCCTTGCCAAATAGTTTCAGCTTTAACCCAAACTCAAAAGCGCCGCGGGTATAATTACTCAGCACGCCGGTTTCCAGGTTGTAGCTAAAGTTTAAGCAATAGGTATTTTGGTCGAGCCCAACACCTAAGCCCATACTTTGGCTGGTATGATAAATTCCCTGCAGATATATGCCGTAATTGTTCATCCTAAAGTTAAAGCCGCCATCAATAATATCTTTATAGCCTTTTACAATACGGTATGCTGCCAACGGCTCCAGCGTAAGGCTGTTGTCGTCTGTTTTAAAATCTATCCTGTAACTAACCGCTGTTATGAATAATAACCTGTCGGCATCAAAGCGCTGGTCTGATGCTTTAAAGAATATCGATTTAAGGTTAGGTAACGCACCGTTAACCGTTAGCTTGTCGCTGGTGTAGGCCACACCAAAATCGCCATCTACGTATGCTTTAAGCTGGTTATATTGGGTTATCTGCGCGTCGGTTAAATCGCCGTTTACCTTATCATAATCTATATGTGCATCGTTTACACCCAGCGACAGGCCAAAACTTAATTTTTCGTTATTACCGTTCAGTGGCAAGTGATAAGCATAAGTCCCCATAATCCTGGTCTGGCGGATGATGCCTTCCTGGTCATCATTTACATTCAGCCCTATGCCTACTTTTTCAGCAGGTTGAAAATCGGCTGTAAACGTAGATGTTTTGGGTGTCCCCGGGAAATTGCTCCATTGCTGCCTGTAACCCAGGTTTAGCTTCAGCGCATGCTCCATACCGGCCATAGCCGGGTTATACTGGTACGGATTTTGAAAATACATGGCCTGGAAAGGGTTCAGTTGGGCCTTGCTGCTTTGGCTGATGCTGATGAGCATGATGCTCATCAGCAGTATCCCGCCTATTTGGTTTATAATCGACTGGTTTGATATCTTGATTTTCATTTTTTTCTTCCTGTTATTTTGTCTCAATCTATTTCCTTACGCTCGCATTACCCGTTTACTGTGCTTTAAGTATGGTAATAAAACCTTTTAGTGTCTCGTATCCAGGGCCAAGGTCAACTAAATAATAGTAAGTACCCTGTGCCAATGGCGCCCCTCTCAGCGTGCCATCCCAATCGTTGTTATAGCCTCTTTTGCTATATACCTCGCGGCCGGCACGGTCGTAAATGGTTACTGTATTATTAGGATATAGTTGGATATCCTTAATTATCCAGGTATCATTCTTACCATCGCCGTTTGGCGATAGTACGTTAGTTGGGATAATATCGGCAGGTGGCAATGGGCGGTGTACTTTTAAGGTATAGGTCAGCTTAGTTACACCATCCTGGGCGGTTACTACTATGGTAATAGTATTATCGCCCGAAGCCAGTGCTATTGGTGCTGAAGCCGTTCCGTTGCCGCTTGCCGCACCGTTTATTGTGATGGTGGCCGTTGGGTCAAAAGTTGGGGTTAGCGTAAGCTGGTTTACAGCGAATATTACCGATGCTGTGTAGTTAAATGTACCGCCGCCAAACACCGGTGACAGGCTGCCTGAACTGATAGTTAGGTTAGCCAGGGTGGCATTGGTTAATGGCACTACCGTAAACGTACCGCTACCATAGCTAAAGCTGTAATTGGCCGATGCCGCCCCGCTGGCAATAATAGCATAGTTGCCCGGTAACGATGCTATTGTAGCATTGGTAACCGCGGTAGCCTGCGTAGTTAAGCTGGCCTGGGTATCGCCGTTTACAAAACCGCTGTAGGTAACCGTTAGCGCCGGGTTGGCTACGCCATAATTACGGCTCTTATTATCGGCCGATACGTTAAGTACCGCTTTATTAACGGTTAAGGTTGCCGGCACATATACTAATGTATAGTTAGAGCTAACCGCGCCGCCTACCGTAATTGGATAAGTACCCGCGCCCGATGCCGCTGTTGCCGTTGTGCTTACACTTGGCAGGGTGCTAAGGCTGGCAGGGGTATCGCCATTTACAAAACCGCTGTAAGTAAACGCCAGTGCAGGGTTAGCAGCGCCATAAGTTTTGCCGGCATTGGTAGCTGTAATAGTTAAGGTACTGTTATTTATTATTAAGGTACCTGCTGTGTAGCTAATATTATAATTAGCCGATGCCGCGCCACTTGCTGTGATAGGATAAGTACCCGCTGCCGATGCTGATGTTGCCGTTGTAACCAGGCTTGGCTGGGTAGTTAAGCCGGTATTGGTATCGCCGTTTACAAAGCCCGTATAGGTAGCTGTAAATGCCGGATTGGCCGCGCCGTATACTTTGGTTTTGTTATCAGCCGCGATAGACAGGTTAGCTTTGGTCACAGTCATGGTACCGGCCGTATAGCTAATGCTATAGTTAGCCGATGCCGCGCCACTGGCGGTGATAGGATAAGTGCCCACCACCGATGCTACTGTTGCCGTGGTTGCTAAACCTGGTTGCGTAGTTAAACTGGCATTAGTATCGCCATTTACAAAACCGGTGTAGGTAGCAGTCAGTGACGGATTTGCCGCGCCGTATACTTTGGTCTTACTATCCGCTGCAATAGTTAATGATGCAGGGGTTACCGTTAAGGTTCCCGGGGTATAGCTGATAGCGTAGTTGTTTGATGTAGCGCCATTTGCTGTGATAGGATAGGTACCCACCGCCGATGCAGCAGTTGCTGTTGTTGATGCAATTGCCGGGCTGGTCAGTTTAGATTCATCATCGCCGGTTACAAAACCGGTATAAATTACGTTTAGTGTGGGATTAGCCTCGCCATAAACCTTGGTCCTGTTATCGGCCGTTATGGTTAAGGCTTTTGTACCGATGGTTAGGCCGGCACCGGCATAAGTTATGGTATAGTTGCTACTTAACGCCAGCGTACCTTGTTTAATGGCATAGGTGCCTGTATTTTCGCCGGCATCGCGGGTTAGCGCGCCAGTGAAGGCATCGGTGCCAACCAAAGCGGTATTGGTATAGGTCAACGCCGGGTCAACATCGCCATAAGTTTTGCTTTTGGCTGCGGCCGTTACCGTAACGGCTTTAGCGCCGATAGTCAGATCAGCACCGGCATACGTCAGCGTGTAATTACTGCTTAAGGCCAATGTGCCTTGTTTAATCGAGTACACACCTTTATCCTCGCCCGGGTTACGGGTTAGCGCGCCGGTGAAGGCATCGGTACCAACCAAAGCGGTATTAGTATAGGTTAATGCCGGGTCAACATCGCCATAAGTTTTGCTTTTGGCCGCGGCCGTTACCGTAACGGCTTTAGCGCCGATAGTCAGATCAGCACCGGCATACGTCAGCGTGTAATTACTGTTTAGGCCCAATGTGCCTTGCTTAATTGAGTACACACCTTTATCCTCGCCTGGGTTACGGGTTAGTGTACCGGTGAAGGCATCTGTGCCAACTAAAGCAGTATTGCTATAGGTCAGCGCCGGATCAACATCGCCATAAGTTTTAGCTTTAGCAGCGGCGGTTACCGTGATGGCTTTAGCGCCTACAACAATATCACTGGCAGTATAGCTAATGGTATAGTTAGATGGTGTAAATGTTCCATCGGTTGCAGCAGTGGCAGTTACCGAACCTGTATAAGTACCTACTGCCGATGCAGCGCTTGCGCCTGTACCATAGCTAATTGTCACGCTGCCTATAGTCTCGCTATTCGCTAAGCCGGTCGAAGTAAATTCGGTTGAACCAGCTGCGCCTGTTAATTCCTGTCCATAAGTTTTGTTTGCATTTTTAGCAGCTATGGTTAAGGCTTTGGTCTTTACAAAATCAACCACCGCTACATAGTTAATGTGGTAGTTAGTTGCCACAAAACCGTTGCCACCCACCGCGTTTGATGGTGCTACACCAAACGGATTGCCCGCCGCTGTAGTTGCACTGGCAGCTGCAGGGTTTGGTGTAAGGGTAACGCTGGTAATGGTTTCGCCATTTTGCAAACCGTTTGTACTAAAGTTGGTGGTACTGTTGGCTATGGTGGTTAAAGCCGTTCCGTATTCTTTAGTCGGGCCGGTTGCCGCGATACTGAGGGCGGCAGTGTTTACGGTGATATCACCCTTGGTATAAGTGATGGTATAATTACCACCCACAAAACCATTGGCGCCGATAGCTGCTGATGGCGTAACCTGGCTGGTATAAGTACCAGCTGCAGCAGTTGGCGCGGCACCTGTACCGTAAGCAATGCTTACACTGCTAATACTTTCGCTACCAACCAAACCCGATGGTGTAAACTCAGCTGACCCGCTACCGCCGGTTAAAGTTTGCCCGTAGGTTTTGCTGGCTGTATTAGCGGTAATGGTTAACGCTTTCTGACCAATTGTTAAGTGTTGTACAGCGTCAATCGCGGCGGTATAATCGCTGTTACCCGCTTGCGATGCTGTGATATTTGCTGTACCTACTCCCACAATATGCACTTTACCGCTTACAATGGTAGCTACCGATGTATTATCGGAAGCGTAGGTAATGCCAATGGTGTTGTTATTGCTTATTGCTGCCGGGTCGTAATTGGCATCGCCATAGGTTTTTGTGCCGGTAGATGCAAATGTAATGGTTTGCGCGATCAACGCGTTGAACGTAGCCGATGCCGATGAAGCAGGGGCTAAATTACCCGCGTTATCCTTAGCAGTACCTGCTGCTATGCTGATACCGATAGTGCCGGCCCCGGTAATGCCCGAAAGCGAAACTGTGCGGGTTGCACCTGTTCCGCTAACATTAACCGTAGCGGCATTCGCTGTGTTGGTCTTGTTAAGGGTAATGTCTGATGTGTTTAAAGTAGCAGCATTAAAGTTAGCATCGGTATAGGTCACCGTATAGGTTACCGGCCCGGTATTGGTCGACGCGACCGACGGACTGCCAATACTGATAGTTGGCACAGTTTTATCGAAAGTTAAGGATTGATGTGTTGTTGCAGCGGTTTCAGGCGCGCTCATGGCGTTACCCACCAAATCTGATGCGCTTACCGAAAAATCAACTAAACCCTCGGTATCGCCAGACAGCATAGTATAGGTAGCTATCCAGTTAATACCGTCGGTGCTTGGGTTGGTTGCGGTTACACTATGCCCCGCAATACTTACTGTTGGTGTTTGTATCTTTTCGGTACCTGTAAAGTTTAGTGTAAGTACATCGCCTGTTTTAGCAGCCGCTGTATTGGTATTATTTGAGGTAAATGTACCATGGTCTATCTGCGGCAGCGTGCGGTCGAGCGTATAAGTTCCGCCCGCGAATGGCAGCGATGTGTTGATGCCCGGCGTTAAGCCTGTGGCATTAGCCAGGTTCAGGGTTAAGTCGCCGCTGCCCGTACCGGTATTAACCGTTACGGTATAGGTTGTTCCCGAGCCGGTGATTGTACCCACGCTTGTTCCTGTAAGGGTGCCTGTTGTGGTAATGCTGAAGTTACTTGCTGACAGACCGCTAATGGCCGCGCCAAATGTCACGGTGTATTGTTCTGTCGCGTTTTTGGTCAATGCTGCCGAATTACGTGCGATGGAACTAACAGTGGTATTTAAACTATTGGTAGCTTGTGTTTTGGGGTTGTTAGTTCCCGCAGGTTGCGAATATTTTTCGTATCCGGCAACGCCGTTATACTCTACCACTTTAACCGTGTAATCGGTACCAGGGGTAAGGCCGGTGATATTTACCGTAGTACCAGTGCCATTATATACGCAGTACCATCCGCTTGAACCTATCTGACCGCCCGAACCGAATGTGGTACTGGCATTATAAGTAGTATTATTTGCCGGTGACGGGCTACCACTGGATACGGCGGCTATAAACACCGCGCGCGATGTACCCGAACCATTCGTCCAGCTTGCCGTAAATCCGCCGGTGCTGATGTTACTGAAAACAATATTAGTGGCCGGGTTGGTTGGTGTTGTGAAATCATTAACCAAAAACTTGGTACTGTTGGCTGCATCCTGCACAAAGGTATAGTTGGCAGCTGCAAGTCCCGAACCATTGATGGCATAAGTACCCGGGATGCTGGAAACATTTGCCGGCGATGCCCATGCCAAAGTACCTGTTGTAGCACCAACCAGGCTCTCGCTGTTTACAAAGCCGGTAACTGTACCCGTAAAGGAAGGGTTGGCATCGCCATAAGTTTTTGATGCCTGTGTAGCCACGTAAGTTAAGGTGGCTTTATTAACCGTAAGCGCGGTAGTATTACCTGCGGCTTGTGTAAAGGTGTAATTGGCAGCCGTTAAGCCCGATCCCGTAATGTCGTAAGTCCCAGGTACACTGTTTGCGGTAGCTGCCGATGTAAATGCTAAAGTACCTGTAGTGGCGTTAGCCTGGGTATCACCGGTTGCAAAGCCGGTTACTGTGCCTGCAAATGCAGGGTTAGTATCGCCATAGGTTTTACTTGTTGTGGTTGCAGCGTAAGTTAAGATTGCAGGTGTAATGATACCAGTATTAATAGCTACATAATTAACGGTATAGTTGACAAAGGTTGCACTGATATCTATTGCTATCCCTGACGGCGTTAATACCCTTGTTGTGCCAACATCAGGGCTATCGTACGATTGAAATGGCCCCGCAGTTATGTTATCACCAGCTACTAAACCGCTAACAGTAGGGGTTGCCGATGACGCTGTAGTCTTATCGTAAGTTTTGCTGCTGGCAACTGCCGTTACCGTCAAGGGTTTTTTAGTAATAATAATATCTCCCTTAGCATACGTGATATTGTAGTTGCCCGCTAAAAAACCGTTTGCACCCACCGCTGCTGATGGTGTTACCCTGTCGACATAGGTTGAAGCAGTCGCGCGCGCATCCGAGCCTGCACCATAAGTAATTGTTACGCTACTGATGGTATTGCTATTTTTCAACGTTCCGCTGGTAAGCGTATATGCTGTTGAGCCCGTGCCGCCCGTAAGCGCCGTACCGTATGTTTTTGTAACGTTAGTGGCTGTTATGGTTAACGGGGCCGCGTTAACCGTACTGGTTGTGGTAGCCACATTTTGGGTTGTAGCCCCGGCGCTGGTTACCACCACGTTGCCGTTATAAGTATTGCCTACCGGGGTGGTGGCTGCTAAGCGAACATATACATTGGTTGTGCCAACTCCACCACCATTTGCCGTAAGTGTAACCGTACTACCAAAAGGGCCACCCGACGAGCTTGCTACCTGGAAACCCGATGGTGGCGTTACGGTAATATCGTTAGATAAGTTGCTGCCCGATACCGTGAATGTAGTAGTACCCGACACCGTGCCGAAAGTAGTGCTTAATGGTTGTAAAGCACCTCCGGCTACGTTTACCGTAATGGTGGATGTACCTACCACAATATCGCCTGGAGTATAAGTAATATTATAATTACTTGCCGTAATTGTGCCACCGGTTAAGGCCGATGCAACTACCTGGTTGGTGTATGTGCCCGATGCATCGCCAGCAGCGGCACCGTTGCCATAAGCAATGGTGACTGTGCCGGCAGTTTCGCCATTTTGCAAGCCGGTAGCTACAAAAGCTGTTGAACCGGAACCACTTGTAAGCGTAGTACCCGGCACTTTACTGATACCGTTAGCTTCTATAGCAAGCGCGGCTTTGCCTACCACAATGCTGCCTGTATTATAAGTAACGTTATAATTGGATATACTGAATGTGCCGCCTGTAGCTAAGGATGGTGTTACCTGGTTGGCATAAGTATTAACAGCTGCCGTAGCGACAGCGCCGGTACCGTAGGTTAAAGTAGCAGAGCCTATCGTTTCAGCGTTTTTTAATCCGGTAGCGGTAAACCCTGTCGGGTTGCTTCCCGATGTTAAAGTTTGGCCGTAGGTTTTGTTGGCTGTTGATGCCGTAACGGTCAACGCCGCTTTGTCAACTGTTCCGTTAAATGGCGTATAGGTAATGTTATAGTTGGCAGTTAAAAAACCGCCGGTTCCGGTCGCCAGCGATGGCGTTACCGAATATGCCGCGCCTGCTGCAGTTGTAGCTGATAAGCCCGCTGCATCGGGGGTTAAGGTTACATCGGTAAGTGCTTCGCCCGGTGCCAATGTTCCGGTTATCCCAAAATTGGTTGTGCTGGTTCCGGCAGCTAATGTTGTACCGTAAGCTTTAGCCGGGCTGGTAGCTGTTACTGTTAAAGGTGCTTTATCAATAGTTAAAGCGGTGGCATTAGCTGCTGCCTGGGTAAAGGTATAGTTAGCGGCCGTTAAGCCCGATCCGTTGATAGCATAGCTACCTACAGCGCTTAATGTTGTAGCTGTTGAGGTGAATAATGCTGTGCCGGTTGTAGCGGTTATCAGGGTTTCGCTATTTACAAAGCCAGTTACTGTACCTGTAAATGTTGGGTTAGTTATACCATAGTTACGGTTTGCAGCAGTGGCTGTATAAGTTAAGGTAGCCTTGGCAACATCGCTTGATGCTGTAGCGATAGTAGCATCAGTAGCGCCGGTACTGCTTAGGGTGATATTACCACTATGCGCACCTGCTGTGGCATTAGCAGCCAGGCGTACATATACTGTACCGCTGTAAGTACCTGCCGATTGTGTTAAAGTTAATGTTGATGAATAAGTACCGCCCGATGTGGTAGAAATTTCAAAACCCGTTGGCGCTGTAACCGAGATATCGGTTGTTAGGTTGCCGCCTGTTACGGCAAAAATGGTTGGAGTGGCCGATGCTGTACCGTAAGTGGTATTAACAGCCGCTAAGGTACCGGTGGCTGTAAGGGTAACTGGGTTTATAATAGATATATTTTTAGGGTTATCGGTACCCGCAGTAGTTAAATAAGCCACATTGCTGCCGGTACCGTTGTACTCTACCGCCATGATACGGTAGGTAGTACCCGCTGTAAGGCCGGTAACATCCACACTTGTACCTGTACCGTTGTATATACAATACCATCCGGTAGTGCCAATTTGTGTACCTGAACTAAAAGCCGCATTGGCAGTATAAGCGGTTCCATCCACCGGTGCCGGGCTGCCGGTGGTAGCAGCTGTTATAAATACAGCGCGCGAAGTGCCATTGCCGTTAGTCCAGCCGGCAGTAGTACCGGTGGTGGTTGTATTTGTAAAAGTAAGGCTGGTGGCCTGGGTAGTTGGCGTAGCCAGCGGTATATAAGCCCAGGCCGCGCCCTGGGCGGTATTATCATTATATCCTCCAACAAAAGCCGTATAACCATCGGCGCTGAGTGATACCGAATTGCCTTGATTAGCCTGCCCGATAGCGCCTGTACCCACCAGCGTCGTATTCTGCAAGGTCCAGGCTCCTCCGCTGCGGGTATAAACCATAGCGCCACCTGATTGGCCAATTATTGCTGTATTGCCATCGGCGCTGAGCGATACCGCCCTGCCCCTGAGATCCGCTTGCACCCCTGTACCTATCAGTTTTGCGCCCTGCTGTGTCCAAACACCGCCGCTGCGGGTAAAAATCCAGGCCGCGCCATGGAGGGAATTGTCCCAATATCCGCCAATTATGGCCGTATTGCCATCGGCGTTGATTGCTACCGCATAGCCTTGTTTAGGAGTCCCGCTGCCCCCTGTACCTACCAGTTTTGCGCCCTGCTGTGTCCAAACACCGCCGCTGCGGGTAAAAACCCAGGCCGCGCCCTGGTTAGAGTTGTCTTCATCTCCACCAACTATAAACGTATTGCCATCGGCGCTGATTGCTACCGCCCAGCCTTGCGATGCAGACCCGATAGGCCCTGTACCTACCAGTTTTGCGCCCTGCTGTGTCCAAACACCGCCGCTGCGGGTAAAAACCCAGACCGCGCCCCGGCTTCCATTATCTGTATATCCGCCAGCTATGACCGTATTGCCATCGGCGCTGAGCGATACCGAACAGCCTTGAAATGCAGCCCCGCTATTTCCTGTGCCTACCAGTTTTGCGCCCTGCTGTGCCCAAACACCGCCGCTGCGGGTAAAAACCCAGACCGCGCCCCGGCCTCCATTATCTGCATATCCGCCAACTATGGCCGTATTGCCATCGGCGCTGATCGATACCGAATAGCCTTGCAGTGCAGCACCGGTATTTCCTGTACCTACCAGTTTTGCGCCCTGCTGTGTCCAAACGCCGCCGTTGCGGGTATAAACCCAGGCCGCGCCCTGGTTAGAATTGTCTTCATATCCGCCAACTATTGCGGTATTGCCATCAGCGCTCACAGCTACCGAAACACCTTGACCGGCTATTCCGATATTTCCGGTACCTACCAGTTTTGCTTGCTGTGTACCTGGAAATGGTGTCGCAGTTACAGTAAAGTTACCGCCGGCATTACTTGTACCACCAGCAGTAGTTAATGATACACCGCCTGTTGTAGCATTGGGCATCACCATAGCTACCAGGCTGCTGCCTGTGTTTGATACCACGATGGCCGTTTGCCCGCCTATGGTAAACGCGGTAGGGTTAAGCAGGTTAGTGCCGGTTATGGTAACCAGTGTGCCCACAGGGCCTGTAGCCGGGCTAAAGGAGGTGATGCCCGGTGGCGCTAAAGTTATTGTTAATGCCGTGGCATTACCTGCGGCCTGTGTAAGGGTATAATTGGTAGCCGCAAGGCCCGATCCATTAATAGGATAGGTGCCCGCTGTGCTGGCATTTGTAGCGGTAGTAGTAAATGCTAAAGTACCGGTAGTGGCCGAGATTTGGCTTTCACCATTTACAAAACCGGTAACCGTACCGCTAAATGTTGGGTCGGTAGCACCTACAGCCCGCGATGCTGTATTGGCAACATAAGTTAGCACCGCGGCTGTTACCGTGCTGCTTACGGTGGCTACGGTTTTATCGGTAGCACCTGTGCTGCTGAGGGTAATATTGCCGCTATACGCGCCCGCCGTTGCATTGGCGGCTAAGCGTACGTATACGGTGCCGCTATAAGCCCCGCCTGATTGGGTTAAAGTTAATGGCGAACTATAAGTACCCGCTGCCGATGTTGCTGTTTCAAAACCAGTGGGCAGGGTTACAGTTATATCGTTGGTTAAAGAACTGCCTGCCACGGTAAAACTGGTTGGCGTGGCTGTTGGCGTACCATAGGTAGTATTAACGGCCGCTAAGGTGCCTGTTGGGGTTATGGTTGGGCTGGCGGCACTTACAACAAACGCCGTGGGAAAATAGGTGCCGTTAGCTGTCAGATCCAACGCTGTTGCACTTTTTACCCAGTTGGCCCTGTTGCCAATTAAAGTTAATATTTGTGCTTTTGTACCTGTGTAACCGTAGGTCTTTCCATTATATGCATAATCGTTATAGGTAGATGGTGTACCTTGCCCCGTAAACGCGATAGCAGTTGCTGCATTTGAATTGGTGGAGTTGGTAAGCCCGGTAGGTAATGCCGAGTCGCGGTTGGTGGTGTTTGAGGTTTGCCAATCGGTAGTAGTATTAGGCGACCCAGCGCTTGTTGAACAGTTAAGACCGTAAATAAACGTTGGAGCAGCCTCGGTACCCTGGTAAACGATTATTTCATCGCCATTAATCGCAAAAATGGAGGCCGACCAGCCAGATGCACTTTGAGTGCCGTTAGGGAAACCGGAAACATCCGGACTGCTGGGGCCAGTTAGCGTTACGGTGACGACGGTACCGGCAGCAATTGTTGTTGCCCCCGTTGTCCAGGTGACGGTACCTTCCGAAGTTAAGGTGTTGAGCGCGCTGCCTGTCCAGCCTTTATCCGTAAAATTAATAACCGTGCCCGGGTTTAACGCAACCAGTGTAACAAAGGAAAACTTTAAGTTGCTAATGTTAAAGCCGATGACAGCGATATCACCCGGTGTTAAAACAGTAGGATTAACAGGTGTCTGCGCTTTGTTTGTTTTTAAAAGTTTATCTGCGGCTTTATTGTAATTAGCCGCTATTTCCCGGTAACGAGCCGCTGGTTTAATACCGGCCTGGGCAAAAATATTGTTAAAAACAAAGCAAAATAAGATACTTATAGCAAGTAAAAATTTCATTGTGTGGTTTTGGTCAAAAAGGATAAATTAATTAGTATACCAGTTTAGTAAACCCGGCTTTCTATTAACTAAAAAGCACATGGTTTTTCTACCCGATATTTTTGTACTAAATATTAAAAAAAAGCAGTTCCGAAAAAGATGAATGGTGATGAATGCCTGTTTTATGGGTGCAAAACGGCTTTTTATGAGGATAGAACCAAAAACTCTTTAATTATAAACAACGTTTATGGGTACAAACGCTTAACCCAACCGATAATAATACAGTGGCGGGGGTATGCCGATTGTTAAATAAAAAGAAAAAGGTAAATAGAAAAGCGGCTTAATGCCGCCTTTCTATTACTTTACCAGGCCTTATGGCCTTGGCGGATATATGCCGGTTAAAGCGATGATAAAATTAATATTCAGGTAAGGCTGCACCACAGCTAACGGCACCGGTTTAGCTACTCCCCCGCCGGGCTGAACTGCACCACTGATACCTGATATGGTAAGGTTTATATTACTTACTGAACCTGTAGCCGAAGCCAGCGGGCTTAAGGTGGGCGATGTTGCCGGGCTTGTAAATGGTGTAGCGTTGGCCGAATTGTCGCCCGATATATAATTCCCCCCGGGTAACGGCTGGTCGCCCAGGCTATTTACGCCATTAATGGTTACTGTAGCTGTACCTGATGCCGTGGCACTCCCGGTTGAAGATAAAGCATGTGAATGCAAAGGTAAATTATTACCTGTAATAGCTGCCTGAAACGACCCGCCGTGTTGGGCTAATGGATGGGGAATGCCAAGCGCATCGGTTCCAGCGCCCAGCGGAAAGCGCCCCCTAAGGTCGGGCAGGTTAAAATTAGCAGTGTCGCCACCATACATATTCCCAATTAACGAGTAAAGCGCCTGGTATTGATTTACTGCAATCGCCTGGCCATTGCAAAACGCGTAGCCAACTGGCGCCCATGAGAGGGGCCACATAAAAATGGTCCCGATAAAAGCATCTTCCATAATAAA
The DNA here is from genome assembly GCA_040389105.1 of Bacteroidota bacterium. Classification (GTDB taxonomy): domain Bacteria; phylum Bacteroidota; class Bacteroidia; order Sphingobacteriales; family Sphingobacteriaceae; genus Mucilaginibacter. Next base: position 5,244 of record JAZKAO010000034.1, on the reverse strand, counting down.
AAGGTTTAAATTGTTTATAAAATTGATTAGTTAAAAGTTTATTGTTGATCACGTCCATTTTTCACAATGGCCAATCATCATATTTATTAAGCCTGTAAAACTTGGTTCATTCATACTTTCTAAGACACAGCAAGATTCAGCATGGCCGAAAGGCCCGGCAAAAACATCTATATGCTATAAAGTATTTGTTAGGCGGTAATTTTGCATCGGCAATGCATATTTGTACTGGCATGTGGTAAAGGTTTAAGATCTCACAAACTGCCCGTAGCTGTTTGCTTATATAAATGTTAGCATTAAAAAAATATGTTCAGAACAAATGTGTACGAGTTTGGTATTTTTTGGTGACCAAAGGTTTTTTTTTGATGATGAAACAAATAATATATATTTGAGACACTAACCTACCAATTATTATACTTGCTTAAACCATTGTCACGATGAAAGAGACTATTTCTATACTTGTTGTGCAAGACGAAGAAATATGGGTCAGGAAAATTAAATTAGATCTTGATCAATTCGGATTTCTTGTTACATGCTATACCCATACTTACGAAGAAGCCTTAATGGCTGTTATGGCCAATAACTACGATATTGCTATACTGGATATTAACCTGCATGGCAAAAGCTACGGCTTCGAACTGGGCCGGATGGTCACTCAGATCTGTAAAAAACCATTTATTTTCATTACCGGTTCAGTAGAGCCCGAAATATTTAAAGAAGCCGCCGCTATTAAGCCCGCCGCCTATTTAACCAAGCCTTATAGTTCTGCATCACTGTTTGTAAGTATTCAAAGCGCTATTTCTAATTCCCAAGCCGCTCAAACTGTGCCACAAATTGCAACGCAGCAAAACGATCATGTTTTCTTTTTTGTAAAAAATGGCACCCGTTATAAAAAAATAGAATGGGCCCAGGTAACCTGTTTACGGTCAGAACGTAACTATACTTCGGTAATGATCAATACCGGAGAAAGTTTCCTGATCCGTAGTTCACTGCAAAAAACCCTTCGGGATATTATACCGCCAAAACTGTTAAAAAACTTTATACAGATAAACCGGGCCGAAGTATTACAAATACAATTTATTGATGAAATAATTGGCGACGAGGCAAAAGTGGAACAGCAGTTTTACAGCATAACCGATGGCTTCGGTAAAAATTTAAAACGGCAGTTAAATATTGTTCTGTAAAACTACCTGAGCACTTTGCAAAAACCCTCATAAGGCCTCCATCGAAATACTTATTGCTTAACTTAGAAAGCAGCTTGGTGAAATTCTATTTACCAAGCGGGGCCGGTTTGGCAGGAATGCGCCAAATGTTTTGGCCCCGGCAACTGGCGTAATTTGCGGGAGCCCCGTTAAGTGGTCACAAAAAAATGGTACTAAGAATGGATATTCCGGAAGGATTGACAAAGCGATCCCATGAGATTTAGAGCACGGATTTGTGTTATCACTTTAGCAAATCCAAATTGAGAATCAATAAATTGAGATGATAAAGCTATTGCAGAACTAAGGGTTCGCTATTCTGGAACAAAGTGATCAATGGCTCCGGAATGTCCACAATGCACCTAAATTATTCCGTTCTTAAACTCTTTATGGGGTTAACAATTGCTGCTTTTACCGATTCGTAACTAACAGTTACCCAGGCGATGCTTAATGCTGCTAATGAGGCCGCGAAAAATACCAGCCAACTTACCGTTATATGATATGCGAAACCAGATAACCAGCTATTAACGGCATACCATGAAAGCGGTATGGCTATAATTATAGCGATTAGGATTAGCCTGGTAATGCCGGAGGATAATAAATAGACGAGGTTTAACACGGATGCACCTAATACTTTACGTACACCAATTTCTTTGGTACGCTGCTCGGCCATAAACGCAGATAAGCCATATAAACCCAGGCAGGAGATGAAAATGCCCAAAATAGCAAACACGTTAAAAATGTTACCCATCTGTTGTTCTCCCTTGTAAAGGTTAGCGAGTTCCTGATCAAGAAAGTCAAATTTGAAGGGGTAAGCCGGGTTCAGTTGATGGCTTATTTTTGCCAAAGCCTCTATAGTTGCGTTGGTTTTACCGGGTAATGCCCTTACTATTACAAAACCGCCCATTTTATTAAAAGGCAAAACCAATGGTTCTATAGTTTGCTGAATCGGTTTAAAGTTAAAGTCTTTTACAACGCCCACAATAGTGCCCTTGTTGCCCCAAACTGTCAACGTTTTACCCAGCGCAGTATGGGCATTTAAACCCATCGCTCCCGCCATTTTTTCGTTGATCATATAGTTATTGGAATCAGCTTTAAATGCTCTTGAAAAACTTCGCCCATTCAGTAATTTCATCCTGAACGTATGGGTGAAATCCTCGTTGACGGCCATTACCGGGAAAGACGGCTGTGATTGTGGATCTTTACCATCCCAATGCACGTCAAACGTCCAACCACCAAGATTGGTAGGCAAGTCAGAGGTGACAGCAAAATCGCTCGTCAGCGGGTTTCGCGTTAACTCATCCTTAAAAGCCTGCTGCTTGCCCCAAATGTCTCCCGTCATCGGTATATACAAAAGATTAGCTTTCTCAAAGCCGGGATTGCGGTCTTTAATAAATTTAAGCTGATTATAGATAACTACTGTACCCACCAGCAATACAATGGAGACCATAAATTGGATTACGACCAAAGTATTACGAAACAATAAATTGCCGCCCATAGATTTTACATTCCCCTTGAGTACTTTAACGGGGTTAAAGCCGGAAAGAAATAAGGCCGGATAGCTGCCAGAGACGATCCCTGTTAATAAGGCAATGCCAAAAAGACTTAACCACAATTGTATGTTCAAAAAGTCGAGGGTAAGTTCCCTATTTGCCAAATTATTAAACACTGGCAGGAATAGACGAACGATCACCAGCGCAAGCAATAATGACAAAAAAGAGATCAATACCGATTCGCTTAAAAACTGGAGGATCAACTGCCCCCGTACGGCACCTGCTACTTTGCGCAAGCCAATTTCCTTTGCCCTGCGGGCAGAACGCGCGGTAGCCAGGTTCATAAAGTTGATGCAGGCAACTATAAGGATCAAAATAGCGATGATAAAAAAGATGCTGACATATTGCGCGTTTCCATGCCCGGGCATATCACCCAGTCTTTCGGGTGCCAGGTGTATTTTAGTTAAAGGTTGTAAATTGAACATCGCCTTTGTCCCGGCGCTATGCTTATGGAAAATTTGGTCAATTTGTTTTTCCAGCCTTGATAAATTAGCAGCTGAAGGGTCGAAACTTTTATCCAATTGAACATAATCAAACAGATTAAAGTTATCCCATGTATTATTTTTCAAATCTTCAAATGTTTTGGCCAGGGAGGACATTGGCAAAACGAAGTCGAATTGTAAGTCTGAATTAGTAGGGATATTGCCTAAAACACCTGTTACCACGGCGTTGTTCTTATTGTCAATTCGTATCACCTTACCAATGGGATCTTCATTGCCAAAGTATTTTGTTGCCATTTGCTGAGTTATTAAAATAGCATCTACCTGGTTCAGCGCGGTGGTAGGGTTACCCTTCACTAAAGGATAGGAAAACACATTCAGAAAACTCGAATCGGCATAAAACACTCGTTTTTCTTCAAATTTCTTATTGCCGGATTCGAACAAGATAGGTGCGCTTTTACCTATACGGACTGTATTTTTTATTACCGGCAACTCTGCTTTTAATCCGGCGGGCATACCTGCAGAATTGTCCGCGCTTTTTGAATCACCAAAATCGCTGGCTATACGGTAGATCTGGCCGGCATTTTTATGGAACTTATCGTAGCTTAATTCATTTTGTACCCAAAGCAGGATCAGGATACTTGATGCGAGGCCCATGGCTAAACCCGATATATTAATAATGGAATAAGCTTTATCCTTTATTATATTTCTGTAAGCAAGTTTAAAATATGTTTTTAACATGGTTATGCCGTTTTAATTAACTGTTAGCATATTATGTAAAATTCATGCCATGTATTTAACTATTTGATAATAAAAGACTTATGCCTTTGAATTGTAAATATACCGTACGAAAACGTTACAATAGCTGTGCGGTTTTGCCCGGATTGCCAAGGACCTAAGCAACGAATATTTGATGGAAAAGGTAATCAGAAAATATCCATGACAGATATCTTATACATTTATAGGTTCCAAAATAAAGATAAATAAAAAAGCCGAAGAAAATATCTTCGGCTTGATGTTCTAACTTTATGACATTAGACTCGGCACCATGTAAGGGGGCGCTTTTTTCTTCAGTTAAATTTACCCTTTATAATTTGGGTCAAATTCCACAATCCATTCAATACCATACTTGTCCCTGAACATGCCGGCGTAGGTACCCCATGGGCCGTCGCCAATTGGCCCTTCAACGTCTCCGCCTGCCGATAATCCGTTAAATATTTTGTCTGCTTCTTCACGGCTTTCCGCACTAACTGATATTTTAGACCTGTTTTCGTTTTCGTTTACCCGCCCCATAAACTCGGGAACATCGTTGGCCATCAATACATTGTGTTTACCAATAGGTAAAGCAATGTGCATGAGTTTATTGGCTTCATTTTCCGGTACCTGAAATTCAGCGCTTGCCAGGTCTTTAAAACGAACGATTTTGGTAAACTCGCCGCCAAAAACTGATTTGTAAAAGGTAAAGGCTTCTTCGGCATTTCCATTGAAGTTGATCCAGGGGTTAATTGTTCTCATGATTTTATTTTTAAAAGTGATTGTAAATTTTCTTATATGATTTTTAAGATAAGGTGGCCAACAGTTCTTCCAGGTTTTTTAAGGTCATGGTGAAGCCTATTTTGAAGCCCTCTAATAATTTCTCCAATCGTTCAAACGATTCATTAAAAATGATAATGTCCACTTTGGTTATGCCATTTTGTTCGCTGAAATTATAATCCCACTCAGAACCCGGCAGTTCACGATTTTCGTCTTTATCTGCAAACGCGTTATACATCTTAAAATTGGTTTTCGGGGTAATGGATGTAAATTCCTGCACGGCCCAACGCTCCTGCCCGTCGGGGCTTATCATCGCGTAAAATCGCCGCCCGCCAACTTCAAAATTCATATACTTGGTTTTGGCGCGCATAGGTGCAGGTGCCCCCCATTGGTCCAGCAGTTCGGCTTTGGTAAAGGCATCCCATACTAAAGCCTGCCTGGCATTAAATTCCCTGGTTATATAAACCGTTTTCGCTGCCTTGTCAACGTTAAAATCAAATAGCAAATCGTTGTTCATTATTT
>JAZKAO010000033.1:0-43802 GCA_040389105.1 Bacteroidota bacterium | reverse complement strand
AATCGACCACTCTGCCAGCTCTCCGGGGACAAAAGTACAAATCCGGGGCGAATTGGCAAACTTGATTTTAAATTTTTTAATCTTATTTTAATATGGATTTAAAGTATTAACTATCAGTAAATTATAATAGCTATTCTTGCGGTTTTGATGTTCGGAACGTGTTGAAGCGTGGTTTGGAGATCTTAATTGTCCGCTTAGAAAGGTCAATACTGGCGTTTAATTCAAAGCCGATAAGGATAATCAGCGAGTTTAAATACATCCACAACATTACTACAATTAGTGTACCTATAGACCCATAAACTTTATTATAGGATGAGAAATGGTTAATGTAAAACGAAAAGCCCATAGAGGTAAGTACAGCCAGCCCGGTTGCCAGTATAGAGCCAGGACTAATGAATTTCCACTTACGCTTATTGGCCGGGCCGTAACGGTAAAGGATGGCAATAGTAACAAAAAACATGGCTATTATGATGATCCACCTGGCAAACATAATTACGTATGCCCATATAGAACTGGTGCGATGAAACTGATCTTGCATAAAGCTAATGATCACTCCGCTAATGATAAGGATCATGATAGCTATAAACAAGGATAAGGCTATAAATATGGTCAGCACCAAAGCTATCCAGCGGCGCTTTAAGTAGCTGCGCGTTTCCTCTACTAACGATGATTTATTAAAGGCTTTCATTAGCTTGGCTACACCATTGGTAGCAAATATCATGGCCGATAGGAAACCGAAAGATAGTAAACTTAAGTTTTGGTGCTTCACAATATCCTCAATTGTGTTTTGAAAAGCCAGGTAAGCGTTAGTAGGTAATATAGTAGCGATAATATCCAGTAGCTTGGGCTGGAAGCCGCTAATAGGGATATAAGGTATCAGTGTAAATAAAAAAATGAACACCGGGAAAGTGGCCAGCATAAAGCTATAGGCTAATGATGATGCCCGGTTAACCAGCGAATCCTGCTTGATCTCTTTGAAAAAAAAAGAAGCTACGGTATACAATGGCAAAGGGCGAAATCCCGGTAGGATAATAACCTTTGTCCAATCTAAAAAGTATTGGTAAAACCTAAACCGTGATAAAAAGCGGTGCAACCATTCCATCTATCCCAAACTTACTGAAAAAATGGCTTCATTTTGTCAATAAACTCTTGCGATGGTAAACAGGGGCGGTTAGTTTTCATATTGATAAAAGCCAGTAGCGTTTCGGCCTGGTGTATCAGTTCGTCTTTTTCGTTAAAAAGTTCGTACCGGAAATGGATTTTTACGCCGGGCATTTTATCCATAATTACGTGTACGCGGATCTCCTCATCGTAACGGGCGGGCCTAATGTACTTACACTTCAGCTCCAGCACCGGCATCATAATACCCGATTGCTCCATGCTGCTGTAGGTCATCCCTACACTGCGCAGCATCTCTACCCGGCCAACTTCAAAAAACTCGGCGTAGTTACCATAATACATATAACCCATCTGGTCGGTTTCGCCGTAACGCACACGTATTTTGGTGGTGTGTTCAAACATTATTTAAGTAATTTAATTTGATATCGCTTAAAATTAATTTAACGGTTTAAAGATTGGTTATCTTGGTGTAGTTAATGAAAAAAGTATCTTTGGTAAAACGCTTATCATGGACAAAGAACTAAACTTTAAGAATATTTTCCTATACTATTTATTCTTCATGATTCCGTTCTCGTTATTGTTTGCGTTTTTATCATTGTTCAATAAGTGGCCAATACAATTTAACGATAAGCCAACCTACGGAATTTTGGGGTTTGTAGTATGTATTGCTTTTACTCCCCTGTGGGCTTTTTTATTTACTTGCCTTACTTGGGTTGCTTTATTTACTGGTCGGCTATTTTATAATATGTTTTTGAAGATTACTAAAATCAAAAAATAGACATAGTCAATTTTTTACTACTTTTTAATGTTTCGTTTATCAAGCGCTTCCTGAAATTTGCGGGCATTGGCCTGGTGTTCGGCCAGGGTTTTGGCAAAGTTATGGTGGTTGCTAAAATCATCTTTAGCTACCATATAAATGTAATCGCTCTTTTTATAGTTCAGCACGGCTTTAACCGCGTTAACCGATGGCATCATGATTGGCCCCGGTGGCAGGCCTTTATACATATAAGTGTTATAAGGCGAGTTGATCAGCTTATGCTTGTTCAACACCCGGTGGATGGTAAAATCGTGAGCGGCAAAAATAAGGGTAGGGTCGGCTTCCAGGTTAATACCTTTGCGCAGGCGGTTAAGATACAGGCCGGCAATGGTTGGCATTTCCTCGTCATAAACAGCTTCGCCATCTACAATAGATGCCAGGATGGATACCTCGATAGGTGTAAGGCCAATGGTAGCGGCTTGCTGCTTGCGTTCGGCAGTCCAAAAGGCATCGTAATGCTTCTGCATCCGCTCAAACAGTTTCTCGGGCGATGTATTCCAAAATAACTGGTAACTATCGGGCATCATCATAACATACACGTTATCTGGCGTAAAGCCATACTGTTTTAAATAAGCGGCAGAATCCAGCAGTCGGATAATACTTAACGAATCGGACTCCAGTTTTTTGCCCATGAAGCCGGCAAATTGTTCTTTCAGACGTAAGTTGTGGAAGTTAACCGTAACGGGATCCTGGTTGCCCAATTGCAGCATACGGATCAGGGCGCGGTTGCTCATGCCCTCCTTTAAGCGGTAGCGGCCTGGCTTTACCTTGTTCACATATTTCATGTTATGGGCGGCCCAGTTAAAGGTGGTAGTATCTTTAACTATGCCTTTGGCCTGGATGGTATCGTAAACATCGTTATAAGTGGCACCGGTATGGATATACAGGAACTGCTGGTTACCGGTTACATTGGGGCCAAAAAAACGGAGGTAATAAAATATGCCGGTACTGGCCAGCGCCAGCACTACAATTACAACCAGTGCTATAATAAATTTTTTAAATGTTCCTGATGATTTCTTTTCAGTGGTCATGATATTACAGGGTATTGTTTATTTTAAGTTTTTGCAGGGCCATTAAGCCGCCCTTTAAGTTACGGACATTTGTATAACCATTATCCTGCAAAATTGATTGCGCCGTTTTACTGCGCAGGCCAACCTTGCAAATTACAATGATCTCGTCGGTTTTACTCCAGCCGGATAGGGGCAGGGATTTAGGTAATACAGAAAGCGGTACATTGATGCCACCGATATGATAGGTATGGTACTCTATAGCTTCGCGCACATCCAGCAGGTGCATGGGGTGGTTGTTTTGCATACGGTGGGCCATTTCGCGGGCATCAATGTTGCTGTTCATTTTTCTTAGCCTGTGTTACGGTTAAATTAACACGTGTGCCAAGGCTTACCTTGTTCACCGAATCTGTTTTAGTTGGCAATTGCTGTATCACCACCAAATTGGCCGAATCGGTAATAGGGCCCTGGTAAGTGATATTACCCATGGTTAACCCGCCGCCTATAATGGCAACTTTTGCCGCGTCCAGATCCAGGTTAACTAAATCGGGTACTGCTACCTCGCTGGCACCGGCGCCATTGCCCAGTACCAGGTCAAGTACCGATCCCTTAGGGATTTTGGCCCCCGTTTTAATAATTTGCCCGCTAAATTTAACTTCCAGGACACGGTCGCGCGCAATATCCGACCGATAGGTAGTATCACCCACCTTTAACCCAAAGTTGGATAAGGTAGCAACGGCTTCGCGATAGGTGCTTTGTTCTAAATCGGGCAAGAGTACGTTAGGCGCTAAGCGTGTAACCACGGTAAGATATATCACCCGGCCTTCCTTTACATCGGTGCCGGCATCTGGGTCTTGTTCGGTAACCGTGCCCGGGGCCTTATCTAATATATAAACCGAATCTATTTTATAATCAAAACCCTGTTCGTTAAGGGTGGCAATAGCTTTTTCGACCGGCATACCGGTTAATTGCGGTACCGGGATGCCCGAGCCATGTTTGGTATAGTAACTCAGGCTAAAAAAAGCGATCAGCACTACCCCGATAACCACGCCTATGGCGCCCAGAAAGTTTTTAAGGAAATCCTTTGTTTTTAAATATGCCCAGAGTTTGCTCATTTCAGTATTTAGAAATCAAACATAGGGAAATTTTTATTAGTCCGAAAGTCTGGAAGACGGAAAGTCCGAAAGATGTAGTAGTTCTAACTTCCCGACTTTCTCCTATCTTTGACCCTATGGCAACAAAGCAAATCGCATTAATGGCAGGCGGGTTTAGCGGCGAATACGAGGTATCGCTCAATAGCGCTAAAAATATTAAAGCCAATCTCGACCCTGCAAAATACACCGTTTACATCATCCTGCTTAACCGCGAACGCTGGTTTCATGAAGCTGATGGCGAACAAATTGATATCGATAAAAACGATTTCAGCTTAACGCTGAAAGGGGAGAAGATCAAATTCGATGCTGCATTTATCACCATACACGGTACCCCCGGCGAAGACGGTAAGCTGCAAGGCTATTTTGATATGATGGGGATCCCCTACAATACCTGCGATGCTACCACATCGGCCATTACCATGAATAAGGCCTATACTAAGGCTATTATCCATAGCATCCATCATTTGCACACCGCAAAATCGCTTCAGCTATTCGACCGCGACCTGCACGATGTGGCCGTAGTGGCTAACGCCCTTAAATTCCCGCTGTTTATTAAGCCTAACAACGGCGGCAGCAGCGTGGGCATGAGCAAGGTGCATAATGTGGCCGCCCTGCCCGAGGCGCTGGAAAAAGCCTTTAACGAGGACAGCCAGGTGCTGGTTGAGGAGTTTATTAAAGGCCGCGAGTTTAGTATTGGCGTTGCCCGATTAAATGGCCATTTGAAAGTATTACCTGCTACAGAGATCATCACCAGTAAGGAGTTTTTTGATTACGAAGCCAAGTATAACGACAATACGACCAAAGAGATTACCCCGGCCGACCTACCCGCTGAAAAGAACGCCGAAATAGCCGAAATAGTAACCGAGGTTTACCTACGCCTCAATTGCAAGGGCATGGTACGTATAGATTTTATATTGCAGGAGGATACTAACGATTTTTATTTTATTGAAGTAAATACCACCCCGGGGCAATCGGCTGCCAGTTTAATACCACAGCAGGTACGCGCCGCCGGGATGGATGTGGGTGAGTTTTACGGGATGTTGATAGAGGGATCGGCAAGGGGGTAAACTCAGCCCGACGTTGCTTCGCGTAAATAGGGCGGGAATGATTTTAAAACTTACGAAGTTTTTAAAACTTCGTAAGTCTGTTCTCTGATCGTTATCATGACCCCTCTTTCCGCCGCAGGCGAAGAGAGGGTGGTCCAGCGAAGCGTAGACCGGGTGAGTAAACTACGTTGGCTATAATAATAACATTGCAAAAATGCTCCACTTCCAAAAGTTTGAAAAACGCTACGGTAATTTCCCGGCGCTTAAAATAGATGAACTAACCATACCGCCGGGCATTTACTGGATAAAGGGCGTTAACGGATCGGGTAAAAGCACGCTGCTGAAATCCATTGCAGGGATACTATCCTTTAAGGGCGATATTTTGCTGAACAACAGCATCAGCATTACCAAGCAGCCGGTAGCTTACCGCAAGCTGGTTAATTTTGCCGAGGCCGAACCGCTGTTCCCCGAGTTTTTAACCGGGATGGAAATGATCAGCCTGTTTGCCGATGCCAAGGGCGCGCCGACAGGGCAGGCAGACCAATTGATAGAAAGCATGTTTATGAACGGTTATGTAGACCGCCCGGTGGGTTCCTACTCAAGCGGGATGATGAAGAAGTTATCCCTGCTATTGGCTTTTTTGGGTAAACCCGATATCATCTTATTGGATGAGCCGCTGATCACTATCGATACCGCCTCGTTAAAAATACTATACACCTGGATGGCCGAGCGCCACGCGCAACAGGGGACAAGCTTCCTGCTTACCTCGCATCAGCCATTAGATCCGGCCGAGCTACCCGCTGCTACCGAATTGCTGGTGGATAATCAAACACTGAATATGGTATGATGATCACAACACCACCGCAAATTGTTTTAAGTAGAGGTGTCATGGTGAGCCTGTCGAACCATGGTGGGCAGGCCCTCTGTACCAGGCTTCGACAAGCTCAGACTGACACCCTTTCCCCAATTATTAACTGAAGCAAATGCAAACCCCACTAAGCACAGTATTAATAAAAATTTTTGCACGGGGCTTTTATAGTTCGCATGCCGGGCTATTCCTGTTCATCTTTTTGGTATTGGTTGGTTCGGTTGAGCCGGGGCAGTTGCTTAATTACCATAAAACCTTAATGCTGGCCTTTATTACCAGTCCACTGATGCTAATGGTGGTTTTTGCCGTTTGGTTGATCTATAGTTTTAAAACGTGGCACTATACCGCCGCGCAAATCTTCGCCGTTAACCAGCAATTTTTGTTTTACAGCAGTACATCGTTTACCAGGCAGCAGCAACTGAAGGATTGGACGCTGACCCAGGCTACCATGCTGATGCCCGTTATTGCCTACGGGTTAACTGCTGTGATAGTAGGGTTATGGCACCATTATTATATCGCGCCAGCAATCATCTTAGCTTATCTTATCCTGTTATCATGGGCCGGAGCTTTTCTGTATACCAGGCTCATTAATAAACAAATTGATGGCGGTAAGCAGTCGCTGTTATTGCGGTTGAGCAGCAAATGGCGCAAGCCATTTTACAGCCTGTTCATTTACCACGTGTTTGATAAAATGAAGGTGCGCTATGTGATTACCAAGGGGATATCCTATTTGATCGTAACCGCCGTGTTCCTGTTGTTTGCCGATGTTAGCCACGATGCCCGGGTTGCCGGTATTGCCATGCTGGCCATTGCAACGGCCCATACGGTGCTAATATTTGAGGAGCGCCGTTTCGAAGAAACGTATCTCATCTTTTCCCGGGGATTACCGCAAACCCGGTTGCGCTTGTTTGCCGGCTTCGCGCTGGTTTATTTGGTGCTGCTGCTGCCCGAGGGTATTTGGCTGTTCAGCAGGTTTAGTCCGCTGCTGGCGGTGGAGTTATTGGCCTTTGGGCTGAGTGTTGTGCTGCTGTTCCATAGCTTGTTGTACTGGATGGGTTTAAATATGGATAAGTACCTGCAATATGTAATGGGCCTGTTTATGGCTTTGTTTTTTGTTATCCTGTACCGGCAAATCGGGGCGCTTTTGGTGCTGAATACTGTTGCGGCGTATCTCTTCTTCTACCAAAATTATTATACCACCTTTGCGGTTAAGGCCGAAGATGAGTAGCGCTGCCTGCCATTGCATACTCTTATCATTTTATTTTTTTGGAATTAGCATCGGCTCAAAGTACGGGTTGGGGCGGATAACTATGGCAGCGGCCATCATACGTAAATTAACTAAAAATTGTAAACCCAATTGTTTTACAATTATCTTATTATCAGTTAGTTAATATAATTTAATATAAAAATGTGTAAACTTTGTGTAAACCATGCTTTCGCTGCTTTTTGGGTGTGCGATTACCCGGTACCTACCCGATGACGCGTGATTTACACTTTTAATTCCCGTCGGGATGTGATAAACGCTATGACAGGGCGGTAATGGTAGGGCAACTATTCTTCAACAACAACGGCAGCCAACAAGCTGTAATGCGCTATCACATCCTCAGGCACCTTTGCCCCGCGACCGGTTTCCATATCAATCATTACGTAATCAAAATAACCATCGCAGCAAATTTTGGTGGTGGCCTTGTTAGTAATGCTGAATTTAACGCGGCAGCCCTTATCGTTAATGGTTTGGATGCCGGTTTGTACCATAAAGTAATCGCCCATTACTAAAGGGCGCTTATACTCTACATGGGCGGTGCGTACTACCCAGCCAAAGCCGCGCTCTATAAACTTCTCCATGGCCATACCGTAGCAGCGCTCCATCTGGTCGTACCGGGCAGCCAGCACATAATCAAAGTACTTGCTGTTATGCACATGCTGAAACATGTCGATATCATCGGGGCGTACACGAAATTCGGTTTCAAAAGTGGCGTAGTGTGGGTGGTCCATGGGGCAAAGGTAGCTAATTACTGAATTATTGAGTTATTGAATTATTGAACAGGGCCGATATGTAATTAGCGCCCCGTCTGGTTAAATGTAATCGCCTTTATATAATTACCACCTTATTTACGTTTAATCACAAAAAAACCTAATTTCATATCCAATTTAACCAAACCTGCATGAAAATCAAACTCCTGCTGCTGCTATGCCTTGTCGGCTTTACTCAATGTAAAAACGCTGCCGCCCAAACCGTTGTGCTTAACGGCGACCTGGAAAAAATCAACCCTAAAACAAAGCTGCCCGTTGGCTGGCAAAATTTTATGAGTAATTATACCTATCGGTTAGATAGTACGGTGGTGCAGCAGGGCAAATATTCCTTATCCATCACATCTAACAGCGAGGCCGAGTTTGGCGCTATTAGCTGTGTAATACCCTATACCTTTAAGGGCAAGGAACTGGTGGTGAAGGGTTATATTAAAACCGAAAATGTGGTAGGTGCCGCCGGGATATGGGTGCGGGTTGACGGCACATCGGCTTTTAATAATATGGGCCAGCAAAACATACACGGCACTACTGATTGGAAAGAATACACCTTTAGCCTGCCTTACGATGATGAAAAGGCTATAAACATTAACGTAGGCGGGTTGTTGAGCGGCAAGGGAAAAATATGGATAGATAACATCCGCCTGTATCTGGATGGCAAGCCCATTGAGGAAGCTAAAATAAAACCTATCGAACTAAACAAAGCTCAAAAAGATACCGCCTTTGCCAAAGGATCGGGCATTAGTTTAACGTCGGTTAACCAGCAGCAGGTACAAAACTTAGCCTTGCTGGGCCAGGTTTGGGGCTTTGTAAAATACCACCACCCGGCGGTTGCCAGGGGTGATATTAATATCGATGCCGAATTATTCAGAGTGATGCCGGGTGTAATTAATGCCCAAAATACCAAAGAAGCCAGCGCGGCCATTGAGCAGTGGGTAGATAAATTGGGTGTGCCCGAAAAGTGTGGCAGCTGCAAACCCTACAACGGCGATAATATAGTGCAAAAGCCCGATTATGGGATGATATTTGACAGGGGCGTAGTCGGCGCGTCGTTAGCGGATAAACTCACCTATATACTAAATAACCATAATACGGGTAAAAACTATTACGTAGGTATGAGGCCCGGCATAGGCAATCCCGATTTTAAAAATGAAATGGCTTATGAACGGATGACCTACCCGGATGCAGGCTATCGCTTGCTGTGCCTTTACCGTTATTGGAACATCATTCAGTATTATTCGCCCTATAAAAACACCATTGGCAGGGACTGGAATACTGCCCTGGCTGATATGATCCCCAAATTTGTAGCTGCCCAAAATGCGCAAGCTTATCAATTGGAGGCCTTAGCTATGATTAGTTCCATACACGATACCCATGCCAATATATGGAGTACGCACAAAGGACTGGAAGATTATCGGGGCAAATACGCGCCACCGTTCCGGGCAAAATTTGTGGAGGGGAAGCTAACCGTTACCGCTTACTATAACGATACACTGGGGGTAAAGGAGAAGTTTAAGGTAGGGGATGTAATTACCGCCATTAACGGTACCAATGTTGATGATCTGATCAAAAAATATTCGCCCATCACGGCAGCATCCAATTTTGAAACCCAGTTGCGCGATATGCCCCGCATTTACTTATTACGCAGCAATAACCCGCAATTTCAATTTACTGTACTGCGCGATGGTAAAAGCCTATCAACCGGCATCGGCGGGCTTTTAACCACCAAGCTAAACTATGCCGCTTTATACAATCCAGATCCTAAAGCGCCCGGTTACAAGCTAATTGATAACCAAATAGGCTACGTATACCCGGCTAAATACTTTGATAAGGACCTGCGGGATATTCAAACTTTATTTATGAATACAAAGGGCATTATTATTGATATGCGCTGCTATCCATCGCAGTTTATGCCTTTTACTTTTGTGCCCTACATTAAAACCGGCGATAACTTCAATTTTGTAAAGCTTACGGCCGGTAATGTAAGCCAGCCGGGATTATTCACTATGTCTAAACCAATAGGTACTAAGGCAAATAATTACTACAAGGGCAAGGTAGTGGTAATTGTTAACGAAGAATCGCAAAGCCAGGCCGAGTATACTACCATGGCGTTCCAAAGTTCGGCCAATGTAAAGGTAATTGGCAGTATTACGGCTGGTGCCGATGGCGATGTATCGCCCATTTACCTGCCGGGCGGCATCCGCACCATGATATCGGGCCTGGGTGTGTTTTATCCCGATGGTACCCCAACCCAGCGTAAAGGTGTTAAAATTGATGAGCAGGTAAAGCCAACCATTGCCGGTATTAAAGCCGGACGCGATGAGCCGCTGGAGCGGGCCAAGGCCATAATTATGGGGAATTGATGTGCAAATATGAAAATGTGCAGATGGATTAAGAAATAGCACAGGCTACCCGGCCTAAACCTGATTGGGATTGGCGGGAAAGCTTTTGCTGGGGAGAGCCTTGCGCGATAGGGGCAAAACTTGGACAGAAAGCAGGAGGGAAGCACCTATGAAATGTTGAACGTTCATTTGCAAGATGAATGATTATGCTATATTAACGTCAGTCTGCTTTTAGCCGCAGGGGTCAAGTCACTTTTTCTTGATAAAAAGTAACCAAAAATCAAGACAGTGGAAATGCTCCCCTTGCCGCACATGGCCTTTGCCCGCATCAGTCAAAACCACGGTGCGCAAGAATTTGCCCCAGCTTTCGCTCGCGCATGGCCACGCTTCAGGCAAATCCGCTTCCCTTTTCCACCCACAGGCCTGCATCGTTTTGCCCGATCTTCCCGGAAGCCTCACCGCTGTCGGGAGAGAAACAAGAGCGATAAGAAGCGGAGCGAAGGCCGATCGGATTTGTGATTACTGCCGCACCAAACCTTTAATAACCGTCCTAAATGCGGCATCGGGAATCTTCGGGAGCTACTGTCCCTGCCAAAGCACTGCCTGTTCGAAGAAGATAACCAAGCCGCGACTTTTTTCTTTGGTTACTTTCTTTTTTGAGAGAAAAAAGAAAGTAACATCCACTGACTTTCATAACTGATTTACCCGGCCTAATGAAATACTGAAAAATATTCCGCACACCGATTGCTCATCCTATAATAAACCCGCCCAGCTGTTGTATATATGCAACACTATCACTACCTTTGCGCCACAATTAACAAATTTATTTACGCTTTAATATTATTCACGTAATGTATTTAAGTAAAGAAGCAAAGGCAGAGATCTTTGCAAAACACGGTGGCGTTGCTACCAACACTGGTTCAACCGAAGCACAGGTTGCTTTATTCACCACCCGTATCGCGCATTTAACCGGTCACCTGAAAAAAAACCGTAAGGATTTTTCAACCCAGTTATCACTGCAAAAATTAGTAGGTAAACGCCGCGGATTGCTGGCATACCTATACAAAAAAGACATCGGAAGATATCGTGCTATTATCAAGGCTCTTGAGCTGAGGGATATCATTAAATAAGTTTTCCCAGTTTTACTGAAAAAGCCGTTCGCAATTAGTCGAATGGCTTTTTTACTTTGTTTGAAACAATTTACATAACATAAAACCGGCGCTCCCCCAAAGATGAAAGGCGCGCCACAACAACAAACAAATGAGTTTAAATGTAATTAAAAAGGTAATTGATTTAGGTGACGGCCGCACCATTGAGATCGAAACCGGTAAACTGGCCAAACAAGCGCATGGCAGCGTAGTAGTAAAAATGGGTGATACCATGTTACTGGCTACTGTTGTATCATCGTTTGAAGCTAAGGAAGGCGTTGATTTTTTACCGCTTTCTGTTGACTATCAGGAAAAATACGCCGCTACAGGCCGTATCCCGGGTGGTTTTTTACGCCGCGAGGCACGTTTGTCAGATTACGAGGTTTTGATCTCGCGTTTGGTTGACCGCGCCCTGCGCCCATTATTCCCCGAAGATTATCACGCTGATACCCAAGTGATGATCTCGTTAATATCAGCCGACAAAGATATTATGCCTGATTGCCTTGCCGGTTTGGCAGCATCGGCAGCGCTGGCTGTTTCTGATATTCCTTTCAATGGCCCTATCTCTGAAGTTCGTGTAGCTAAGATTGACGGCAAGCTGATCATCAACCCTAAAATGAGCGATCTGCAGCGTGCTACTTTAGAATTTATTGTAGCCGGTTCGGAATTCGACATTAACATGGTTGAAGGCCAGTGCGATGAGATACAGGAAGACGAAATGGTTGAGGCTTTAAAATTTGCCCACGCAGCCATTAAGCACCATTGCTTAATCCAAAAAGAATTAACAATTGAAGTAGGTAAAACCGAAAAACGTACCTACAGCCACGAAAACCATAACGAAGACCTGAAAAAAGCTATTTACGCTGCTACTTACGAGCAGGTTTACGCTATTGCAGGTGCAGCTTCGGGTAAGGACGAGCGTTCGGCTAAGTTTAAGGAAGTACGCGATACTTATATTGCAACCTTAGGCGAAATTGACGACGTTACTAAATTTCTGGCTAAAAAATATTACCACGATGTGGAGTATGATGCTATACGTAACCTTGTATTAGACGAAGGCAAACGTTTAGATGGCCGTCAGACTACCGAGATCCGCCCTATTTGGAGCGAAGTAGGTTATTTACCTGCTGCTCACGGTTCGGCCGTGTTTACCCGTGGCGAAACACAAGCATTAACCACTGTTACCTTAGGCGCTAAGGACGATGAGCAAATGATTGATGGCGCGTTCATCAACGGTTACCAAAAATTCCTGCTGCACTATAACTTCCCAGGTTTCTCAACCGGCGAGGTTCGCCCTAACAGGGGTGCAGGCCGTCGCGAGATCGGTCATGGTAACTTAGCCATGCGTTCACTGAAACAAGTATTACCTGCCGACGACGAGAACCCATACACTATCCGTATCGTTTCTGATATCCTGGAATCAAACGGTTCATCATCAATGGCTACCGTTTGCGCGGGTACATTAGCGCTGATGGATGCCGGTATCAAAATCAAATCGCCGGTATCGGGTATCGCCATGGGCTTGATCACTAACGAAATGGGCACCAAATACGCTATCCTTTCGGATATTTTGGGTGATGAAGACCACTTAGGTGATATGGACTTTAAGGTAACCGGTACTAAAAACGGTATTGTTGCTTGCCAAATGGACTTAAAGATCAACGGTCTGTCGTACGAAGTTTTAGCTAAAGCATTAGATCAGGCTAAAGCCGGCCGTCTACACATATTAGGCGAAATGGCAAAAACCATGGAAGCCCCTCGCGAAGATTACAAACCACACGCTCCGCGTATTGTTACCATCCGTATAGATAAAGAATACATTGGCGCCGTAATTGGTCCCGGTGGTAAAATTATCCAGGAAATGCAACGCGAAACCGGTGCTACTATCTCTATCGAGGAAGTTGGCAACCAGGGTGTAGTGCAAATTTTTGCTGATGACAAAGCCGCTATTGATGCTGCCGTTGGCCGCATTAAAGCTATTGCTATGAAACCGGAAGTTGGCGAAACTTACGAAGGTAAAGTACGTTCGATAATGCCTTTCGGTGCATTTGTTGAAATTATGCCTGGTAAGGATGGCCTGCTGCATATCTCCGAGATCGATCACAAACGTATCGAATCTATGGATGGTGTGTTTGAGATTGGCGAGATGGTTAAAGTGAAATTATTAGAAGTTGATAAGCAAGGTAAACTGAAGCTATCGCGCAAGGCTTTATTGCCACGCCCCGAGCGCCCTGCCCCAACAAATTAATATTATTACGAATAAATTAAAAAAAGCCCCTTTTTAAGGGGCTTTTTTAGTTTTTTGAAAAAAAATTTAAATAATTAAAACAAAAACCTTTTTTTAGTATTTCCTTAATTAATGATAGAACCAAAACTTTGTAATTAATTAAGCGTACCTCCCTTTTGACAATGACTTCTGCCAATACCGATGATCCATTAAACTTCATTAACCATCATGCTACTGGAGGTCACGGAAACGCGCAAACTGATTTGATCCAGGCTTTGCTTTACGAGATCATCCGTGTAAAAGAATTAATTAAATATTACGAAGATATCCCCGGTGGCGCCGGTGCTTTAGGCGCATCCATCCTAACCGAACTGGTTACCGAAGCCTACAACTCCCTGGTAAACTACGATACCGAACTCATCCGCAAGTATTACGACCTGCTGCAAAATTGTGACTGATTTTAGTCGGGAAGTCCGAAAGACGGGAAGTCCGGAAGTAGGAGAACTTAGCACATTTTCATAACATGACTATCCCTGATATACGCAACTAACCATACGGCATAAAATCTTCCGGACTTTCGGACTTCCCGTCTTTTGGACTTCCCGACTATCTCCTCACCAACTCATCGTGCGCGGCCTTAGCAATTTGCGCAATAATTAGTTCGCGGGTAGCTATGGGATCTGTAGAATCGGTCATAAATACCGAAATAGCCAGGTGGCGGCCATTGGGCAGGATAATAATGCCTACATCGTTAGTAGCAGGGCTTAAACCTTTATCGTTAGTGGGGGAGGTGCCGGTTTTGTGGGCAACGGGTGTGCCAATGGGTAGCAGGCCTTTCAAACGCTTAGGCCCGGTTGATGTAGCCAGTAAGGCGCGCCATAAAAAATCGCTGCTGGTTTTTGATAGCACATCCCTGTTATAAATGTATTTTAAAAGCTGCACCTGCGCATAAGGCTGGCACCAATTGGTATACTGCACCGGCCAGGCAGCCGCCATCTGCGCTTCGGATGCTTTGATGGCAATTTGGTTAATCCCCAGGCTATGTACAAAGTTTTCTACCACCTGCGGGCCGCCCAATTGCTTCAGCAAAATATCGCAGGCATTGTTATCGCTTAGGGATACCATGTAATTGATCAAAACATTGATCGGTACATCTACATTACCCTCGGGGTATTTATCGCCCAGCGGGCTATAAGTAGGCGGCAGGTCGGCCTTGGTGATGTGGATGTTTTGATCCAGTTTAAAACGGCCACGGTCTATCTCGTGCAACAAGGTCATGGCAATGGCCAATTTGGCTACGCTGTGCAAAACGTAATGGTCCTGGTTGTGGTAGGTGAGGGTATCGTTGGTTTCTAATAAACTAAAGGCCACACCCACCTTTCCCTTAGCTGTGCGGGCAATGCGGTCAAGCTCGGTACGCAGGGCCTGGTGCTGGGCATTGGCGGTAAACGCGATCGATACAAACAATATAACAGCCGGGAACAGGTATTTACGCATACCCAAAACTAAGCAATTTTTTACGCCGGGCGATGCTTTTTGTAATAGATGTACGAGTAAATAACCGGCACAACTACCATAACTGCCACCGCCGCCGGGAAAAGTATGCTGCTTATTGTACCCGTTAAAAGCAGGGTAAAAACGGTAATGGCTATGCCGCCAATAAACCACACTTTTGCGGCCAGGCGGTGTGTTGCGCGCCAGGTATCCTCGTCCTCCAAAGTCCAGGGTGTGCGGATGCCGGCAAAGTAGTTGGGCTTAATATTGTTCATCATATTACCTAAAAAGGCAAACAGCAAACCCATCAGCGGGAATAGGATCTTATCAATTTTCAATCCCCTGTGCTGCGTCGCGTAAATAATCAGGATACTTAGGGCGGTTAAAAATAACAGCACACCCAAAGCCAGTTTACTATAAACAGCTTCGCCATATTTAGCCTGCTTCTTTGGGTCGATAGAGGGCAGGAAACGCATCAGCAGGTACATCAGCGCGCCCACACCCTGTACCAGCAACTCGGCCATTAAAAAGCTTTGGCGGCTGCCATAGCCATTGGGCTGGCCATTGGCGCCGTAATGCATGGGTACAATGGCAGGTAGCGCGTTGTAAATGGAATACAAGTATATAAAAGGCAGTATCCAGATAATAATAGCGGCACCATCCAGCGTATTAAACTTTTTCATTATGATAATTATTTATTGTTTTTAGTGAATTGCATAATCCATTTCAGCATCTCGTCCAGCACGGTAGTATTAAGCGAGTAGCTGATAAACTGCCCCTCCTTTACCGATACCACCAACCCGGCCTGCCGAAGCAAATCGAGATGGTGCGAGATACTGGGCTTGGAGATATGGAAACGGTCGGCAATATCGCCGGCGGTCATATCCTTATCCTTCAGCAGTTCCAATATCTCGCGGCGGGTAGGGTCGTTAAGGGCTTTAAAAAGGGCGTTCAATTTGTTGTTATTAGTTATTTAGACAAATATCTAAATATTATGTTACAATGGGGTAAATTATTTTAATTACGATGATTTAACCACAGAGTTCACAGAGGTTTGCACGGAGGTCACAGAGATTTAATGGAATATTAATCTTTGCCTCTGTGAACTCTGTGATTCCTCCCTCAGTGAACTCTGTGGTTAAATTCCCGACAAAAATTACTATGTTTAAATCATCAATTATCCTATATGACCAACCCGCAGCAAACCGTCGCTTATCGTATTAAATCCATTATTGGCGGTTCGCTGGGTAATTTGGTGGAGTGGTACGATTGGTATGTGTATTCGGCCTTTTCGCTTTACTTTGCCGACGCGTTTTTCCCATCGGATAACCAGGTAGTGCAATTGCTTAACGCGGCGGGTGTATTCGCCATCGGTTTCCTGATGCGCCCCATAGGTGGCTGGCTGATGGGCACCTACGCCGATCGTAAAGGGCGCAAGGCGGCATTAACCACATCCGTGCTGTTGATGAGCGTAGGCTCGCTGATCATAGCCATAGTGCCGGGATACCGGCAAATAGGCATAGCCGCGCCTATTATACTGGTACTGGCCCGTATTATACAAGGCCTAAGCGTTGGCGGCGAATACGGCACCAGCGCCACCTATTTAAGCGAAATGGCCACTAAAAAACACCGTGGCTTTTATTCCAGTTTTCAATATGTTACCTTAATTATGGGGCAGTTAACGGCCCTCGGCGTGCTGATCTTATTACAGCGGGTATTTTTAACCTCGGCACAACTGCATGAATGGGGCTGGCGTATCCCCTTTGGCATTGGCGCGGTTTTGGCCATTACGGTAATGTACCTGCGCCGCAGTTTGCAGGAATCGGTAACGATAGATCACCGGGAAAAATCGGATAGAGGAACCATTAAGGCTTTATCCAAACACCCGCGCGCGGTACTTACTGTTATTGGCTTAACGCTGGGCGGTACGGTAGCCTTTTACACGTTCACTACCTATATGCAAAAGTTTTTGGTAGTTACATCGGGCTTTAGCAAAAACGGGGCTACACTTATTTCATCGGCTACGCTGTTTGTTTTTATGCTGCTGCAACCGTTGTTCGGTTTACTGTCGGATAAAATTGGCCGCAAGCCCTTATTGATTGCCTTTGGGGTATTAGGTACGCTGACAACCGTACCCATTATGTATGCCATTGGCGGCACGCACCAACCATGGGTGGCCTTTGGGCTGCTGATGGCCGCGCTGGTTATTGTGAGTGGTTATACCTCTATCAATGCCATTGTAAAGGCCGAATTGTTCCCGGCGCATATCCGCGCGTTGGGCGTGGGCTTCCCTTATGCCATTGCCGTATCCCTGTTTGGCGGCACGGCCGAACCTATTGCCCTGCTGTTTAAATTTCATAGTCATCAGGAATGGTTTTACTGGTACGTAACCGTATGCATAGCCATATCGCTGCTCATCTATTGTTTAATGGGCGATACACGGAAACATTCTAAAATGGAGGACTAAACTTCACCCTGACAGCTTAGTTATTGCCTTGCGTTAGGTCTGAGACGGATGCTTAAAGTAGTACAGCGCAGTGTAGACTGGGTGGGTTCGCCACATGCAATGCGTTTAACCACATAAGTACTACCCCCGCTGGAAATTCACCGGCACCGTATATTGCGACTCAACCACTTTGCCATTATTTCTGGCAGGTTTCCATTTTGGGGATAGTTTTAATACCCGTACCACTTCCTGATCGTTAACCGGACTAATGCCGCGCACTATTTTAATATTACTTAAAGTGCCATCTTTTTTAACCATAAATTGCGCAAACACCTTTCCGTTTACAGCACCTTTTTTGTATTGAATGTGTTTCGACATGAATTTCATAAAGGCACCCTGCCCACCCTTAAATTCAGCCATGTTTTCTGTGGCAACAAAACCATTAAAAATATCTTTCTGCAACTGTTTGGTGGGGCGCACAGGCATACCTTGCGCATGGGCTTTAGTATTAAACAAGTTTATCCCAATTAAAACCAAAGCCGCCGATACCCATTTTTGCCAAACCGGCATGCGGATAGGGGCAGGGGCCATTTGATCGGCCCCGAAACGGCCGCAGATATTGTTGCCATTTTCGGCCAGTATCTGTAAAAACTCCTGCTGTTTGGCATCAGTAAAATCGTAAACGGTTTTTTGGCAGGCGTTACAAAACTTTTTGCCATCGGTGCCGGTCATGCTGTTCCAGGCTACCTCGCACCGGAATTTTAGACGGATGTTATTGATCTCGGGATACATATAACTAAATTATTAGTTATATGTGAGAAATGCAAATATATTTATAAAAAACATATAGCAGGTGCCTGCTTATCGCTTAATTGTCATTTTACGAATGCGTATTTTAACCCGTTCAAGTAATGTTTTTTTAGGATTTACATTATCAAAAAAGCCAGGACTGAATATTATGTCCTTTTGTTGTGTTAATAAGACTTTTGTAAATCCAAGAGGATCAAAATCCGAATGTTGCCTGGTCATGTTTTTAAATACCTCATAGGCCTTTACTGGCGACATCACTAATTTACCGGTATTAATTCCTGTCAAGTTCAAAGCAGCAATATAGCCATAGTCGCCCATTTTAAATTTATAACCAGGCCATTTTGTTGAAGATTGCTCCCATAAACCATATTCGCTTTTATCAATTATGATTTCCTTTTTTATGGTATCAATTACAATGCATTCATATATATTATCGTCGTCTTCATTAGGAAGTTGACACGCAGATTTGTTCAATAAAATATTAATTATAGGTTCGCCAAAACAAATAATACTATTAACACCAACAGTACCTGTTTGGGTAACATGTAGTTCATCGCCTGTTTTGATAACTATTGTTGCTGCAACCCACTCATCAACTTTATCATTAATAAATTCATCAATAGGATGGCTTGAAAATTCAATCGGTTCCTGTTTGTTTAAATAATTATTATTTAAAACTTTTTCCACGTCATACATCCTGTTGTACAGCAGGGTGATGTTCCAACCTTTCCATTTGTCTTGCAGTTTGTTTAAATAGAAAGGTATAACAGAGGTTTTTTCAAACTCGAAACTCCAAAAATATAGAGCCTTTTTTGAGCAGTCTATTATTACACAACCCTCTATCCAATGTTCGTCAAGTAACACGTTTACAACGCGGCATTCCTTAACAAATTCAATAAACTTCTTTTCGCCAAGATACAGGTCAAATGTAATACAATTTGCCCGCCAATGATTGTAATGGATAGTTTGCTTACCATCTTCAATTAATATGTAGTTTGTTCTTTGCCCCATTCAATCCAACGGCGTAAACTCTGCAAACAAGCCTTTGGTTTCTGGCAATTCACTAAGGGGAACATAATCGCACACCTCTGCAAATTCGCCCCACATTTTATGCACTTCCTGGTTACGGTGGGCTTGTTGTATGGCCTCGGGCGATAGCCACTCGAAGATCTCGATCAGCGTGCCGTCTGCGGTTTCCAGCAGGGTAGGGTGGCGGTGCGTAACCAGGCCCTCCTTGCGCAGGCGGGATACATGGGTGTCCATTAATTTCCTTAGAGCCGCGGCCTTGCCGGGCTTGGGTTTGTAGGCAACAATTACAATGCGTCCCATAGCTATCTGGATTTATATCACAAGATACAAACTTTACAGCAGGATAGATGTTAATTTAAATACAGTTAAACAGGTTTTAATTTATATATCCTTTAGCATGTTTTGCAATCACTGGGCAATCGTAATTCACCACTGGATACTCTGTCGCTGCGCGGATTGTTTAAAGCGTTAATGCGCAAGGGCTATGCCTGTGTGTAGGCGTTTGTTTTTCCCGATTATTTTTGCTATATTGTATAGGTTTGGCAAGGTATATAACCACTGTATTATACTATTTTGCACAATCTGAGTTCTGAAGAATGTGATTTTTCATCAAAATATCAAACCAAATGCTTTTTAATATCAACCAAACACCACGTAAATAACATTTTATAGCGTATGATATTTATGTATTTTGTTGATTAATAAATGGTTTAAAATTAGCAGATAGCAGTATTCACTTAACCAACCAAAATATTTCCAAAAAAACTTTTTTTGATAAAATCCTACACCAACATAATAAGCCATCCCCCCGTCCAGTTATCGCTAATGACTAATGACTAATGACTAATGACTAATGACTAATGACTAATGACTAATGACTAAGAAAGGGCTTCCACCAATCCGAGTTAAAGGCCTTACCATCCACCTCGGTAGGTGCCCCCGGCGCGGGTAAAAACAGGTTGATCTTTTTCTGCTTCGCATAATCAAGCAGGCGTTCAACCGGCTCGTACCAGGCATGTGGGGCCAGGTTAAAGGTACCCCAGTGTATGGGCATCATTACCTTTCCGTTAAGGGCCAGGTGGGCGTTGGTGGCATTGTCGGGGCCCATGTGTATCTGCGGCCAGTGCTGTCCGTAGGCACCTACTTCCAGCATGGTTAGGTCAAAGGGCCCAAAAGTATCACCAATGTCATAGAAGCCGTCAAACCACCCCGAATCGGCCCCGAAGAAGATATTATGCGTATGCCCTTTAATTACAAATGATGACCAAAGCGTAGTATTACGGTTCAACAGCCCACGGCCCGAAAAATGCCTGGCGGGGGTAGCGGTCAGCACGCAATCGTTGCCAATCATCATGCTATCGCCCCAGTCCATTTCGTAAATAAAATCTTTAGTAATGCCAAAATCCACCAAATGTTCACCAACCCCTAACGAGCAATAAAAAGGGATTTTACTATCTGCAAAAAACCGGATGGTGGCCTTATCCAAATGGTCGTAATGATCGTGCGATACAATAATGGCATCCAGCGGCGGCAAATCCTTAAGCTCCAAAGGCGGCGCGAAAAAGCGCTTGGGCCCAATGCTTTGCGAGAACGAAACCCGTTCGCTCCAAACCGGGTCGGTTAGGATGCGCTTGCCATCAATCTCAATCAATAAACTGGAGTGCCCTACCCAGGTTACCCGCAAACCACTTGCAGGCGGGGTATGGTATATGGCTGTATCTGTTTTAAAAGGGCCTATGGTTTTTAAAGGGGTGTTTTCGGCCTTGTTATTGGCGTATTCTATTAATATGGGCAGTAATTTACCAAAGCCGCCATCGCTGGTGGGTATGGGGTTAATATATTTTCCTTCCTTTTTTCGGGATCCGTCTAAAGCCATTATGTGTGTAGTGTTGTGGTTAAATACCTTAGGGGATAACGCAAATTACAACAATTGTTATCATCAAAAAATATTGTGACAAACTAATTACGTAAAAATTGGACAGCTTCGTGGCAAAGCAACTGTAGTTCAACCGTTAATGTTTTTAGTGGGTACGGGTGTGATGCATTAAAAACATGGTCGGCTTTTTTGATGATCAATAACTCGGCTGCAGGTTGCGCGGCTTTTAACTGATGGGCATGGCTGATGGGTACGCTGGTATCGGCATCGCCGTGGATCAATAGCCAGGGTTGGGTTATTTCGGCAGCCTTAGCCTGTATATTCAAGCGAACAGGGTTACGGTCCAAATCATCCAGCAGGGTAGCCTTTAAGGGCATTTGCATGCCTGTGCGCGCGTTAATAATGTAGCGCATACCCTGTATGCGCCATTGCGGCTCATCACTTTGCGGCCATAAATTGCGGAAACCGGCTATAGCGGCCATAGTAATCAGTTTGCTTACGCGCGGGTCTTCGGCAGCTTTGATAATGCTGATACCGCCACCCATGCTATGGCCCAGCAGGCAAACGCTTTGCGCCCGTGGCATAGCCGAGCCGTTACAGGCAAAATCTATGATCCGGCCTAAATCATCCAGTTCCATTGTAAATGTATTTTCGCTAAAGGCTATCAAGTCGGCAAAATCAACAGGCTGATCTGGCGTGGTGCCATTGTGCGAGAAGTTGAACTTCAGGAAGCGGAAGCCTTGTTCGGCAAAATAATCGGCCATCAGGTTATAAGCGCCCCAATCTTTAAAGCCCTTAAAACCGTGCGCAAATATCACCATTGGCGCTTGCGGGTTGGCATCGTCAAAAGTAAGGTCGGCCAGCATTAAGCGGCCACCGGCGCCGGCTATGGTATAGTTCTCTTTTTTGATCATTATATGAAATGATATTTCTATTCCCCGAAAGTATAACTAAGATTTGTTATTTACAGCATACCAACCCGCCCAAAGCATTAACACCGGCTGTAAAAAAACTCGAGCCCAGGCAATCAACGGTGTAACTAATAAATTGCCCAGTTTAAAAGGCGCGTCAATTACCATTTGGATGTGTACCGGCATAAAGGCGGCTAACATCAGGATAATCCCGCAGGCGGCTATCCGGCGGGTTTTCGGGGATATCAGCAGCAGCGAAAACAGCACCTCAAAACCACCCGATAATATATTCATTAATTTGGGAAAGGGGATATATGCTGGAATAATATGAATGTACCCATCGGGATGAACGAAATGATTGATGCCTGCGCACAGATACCCGGTTATAAGTACGTATAGGCTTACCTTTTTAGTTAAAGTCATTGACTAATATACGTTTTTGGTCAAATTTTGGATTTATTTTTGACTTAAGTATCTGTAAATAAAATATTTATAAGTTAGTTTATAAACATTCTAAATTGATGTGTTTGACAAAGGCTTGACATTGCATCAACGTGGGCATCTTACATTTGTTGCGTTATAATTTAAACTGCTTTGAAGTATCTAAAGGTAATCGCTTTTACGCACAAACAAGTCGAGTTGAAGGAATTGGGGAAGCTGGTGATTTGTCAGGAAAACCTTATACCTAAATTGAAGCAAATTAAAGATCAATTTAACATCGCCGAGATTTTTTACCTGGCTACCTGTAACCGCGTAGCATTTATAATGGCTACCGAACAAGTAGTTGATAAAACTTTTGCCAAAAACTTTTTTCAGTCGTTAGAGATGGGCTTATGTTCGGAAAACATGAGCACCTTTGTTGATGCCGCCTGTATTTACGAAGACAAAGAAGCATTAAGCCATTTGTTGCGTACATCGTGCAGTTTAGAAAGCCTGATAGTAGGCGAAAAGGAAATACTGGCCCAGGTACGCAAAGCTTACGAAAGCGCCCGCGAAGCCGGCCTAACCGGCGATTACCTGCGTATGGTAATGGGTTGCGCCGTTAAAGCAGCCAAGGAAGTTTATACACACACCAGCATATCAAAAAACCCTATTTCGGTAGTATCATTAGCTTACCGCAAACTGCGCGATTTGAAATTGTGTGCTAATGCCCGCGTTATTATCATAGGTGCCGGCGAAACTAACCGCAATATTTCTAAATACCTGCAAAAGCATAAGTTTAACAACTTCGCGGTGTTTAACCGTACGTTATCAAAAGCGCAGGAACTGGCAGCCGATTTAAGCGGCGAAGCTTACGACCTGGAAGCGCTGAAAACTTATAACAAGGGTTTTGATGTGATCATTACCTGTACATCGGCCACGCAGCCGGTTATTACAACAGAGATATACACATCGTTACTGAATGGTTGCACCGAAAGGAAAACCATTGTGGATCTGGCCATTCCTAACGATACCGATCCTGAGATACTGGAAAAATTTGCAGTTAACTTTATAGAAGTACACTCGCTTAACGAGGTAGCTAAAAAGAATATCCAGGAGCGTTACCAGGAACTGGTACATGCCGAGAGGATCATCAACCAAAATATCAGCGAGTTTTTACCCCAATTAAAACAACGTCGTATTGAACTGGCCATGCGCCAGGTGCCCGAAAAGATCAAAGAGATCCGCAATACCGCTGTTAACTCTGTTTTTGCCGACGAAATACAAGGCCTGGACGAGCAATCGCGCGAGGTGCTGGAAAAGGTGATGAACTACATGGAAAAAAAGTACATCAGCGTACCCATGATTATGGCTAAGGAGATCCTGATCAATCAGTAAAACTCCTCCTCATTCATTATAATTGCCTGTAAGGCTAACTGCCGCTATCTTTATACTTCAATTCCGTCATTCCCATCGGGATGACTATCTAAGTAATCCAGCAAAAACTGAAGCATAAAAAACACCGATCAGTTTTATCAACCAATCGGTGCAATTCGATTTTTTAATCTGTGAAATCTATCCTAAAATCTGTGGAATCACCCAAATTACATAGCTTCCGATACCACTTCGGTAACTTCGGGTACCATGCGTTTCAACAGGTTTTCGATACCGGCTTTCAAAGTGATGGTTGATGAAGGGCAGCCGCTGCACGATCCGCGCAACTCTACTGTAACAACGCCTGCATCAAACGATTTATAGCTGATAGCGCCGCCATCCTGCTCAACCGCCGGGCGAACATAATCGTGTAATATCTGCTGAATTTTTATTTCCGATTCGGTGCCTTCAAAGGCTACATCTTCGGCTTGCTCTTCGGCTTGTATTTTTAGTTCACTTTCAACCGCGCCTTTTACAAATTCTTTAACAATAGCTTCAATATCGTTCCACTCGGTACCTTCTGTTTTGGTAACTGTTACAAAGTTGCTGGCAAAAAATACCCCGTTAACAAACGAGAATTTATATAATTCCTTAGCAAAAGGCGATTTCTCGGCGCTTTCCTTAGTAGCAAAGTCGGCACTGCCGTTTATCAGCAACTTGTTCACAATGAACTTCATGGTTGCCGGGTTGGGAGTAGTTTCGGTATATACGTTGATATTCATGACGGTACAATTTAATAGATAGCAAATGTACTTATGATTTTGATTGCAAGTGCAGGTGTTAGTTACTTTTACTCCACACTGACAGAGCCCCCCAACTCCTAAAGAGGGGCATGATGTAGCTCCTCATATAATTCCCGGCCCTGATCCTATAAATTCAGCATTGTAATAATTTTAGTATATAGATCCATATCTACGAATTATTCGTAGTTTTATCATATATCTAAATCTAAAAAGTTATACCATGAAGAATTTAACCCTTGCCAAAACAACTTTACTGCTATTGACCATAATGATAGCCGGCATATCACTTTATGCCCAAAAATTACCTAATGTGCAAAAAACCAGCGTTTACGCGCCGCTTAATATAAAAACAGATGGTAAAACTACCGAGTGGGATAACAAGTTTGAGGCACAGAATGGCGCCACAGGGCTTTATTATACCATGGCCAACGATGGTGAAAAGCTATACCTAACCATACAAGGCCGCGATGGCAATGGTACCCCAATTAGCAAAATGCTAAATGGCGGTGTTACTTTCACTGTAAAAAGTGATAATAAATCGGTTAAGCCGGTGGTGTTTAATTTCCTCATTTTTCAATCGAAGGGGTTAACCGGTTTGCAGAAGAAAATAAACGACCCTGAAGCTAAAATAGATTCGGTGCTTGGCCCGGTTAACGATCAGATAGCCGGTGCGTTAAAGGAGATAGGGGTAAAAGGCGTAAGCGATATTACAGATACCCTCATATCAGTATATAACGAATATGGCATTAAGGAGGTTGTAAAGTACGATAACAAAAAGGCGCTGACCTGCGAAATTGCGATCCCGCTTAAATACATCAGCCAACTGATAAATGGCGGGACGTTTAAATACAACGTAAAACTGAATGCCATTAAAATGGGTAATGTGAGCATTGTACTCAACGGCTCACACGTTGCATCCGGCAGCGAGGGTGAAGCGAAAGCTATGTCGCTTGTCAATATGATAGCTACTTCTGGCGGTAACGGCAGCGATTCGTTCAACGATACCGATTTTTCGGGAAGTTATACATTGGCTAAGAAGTAGCCGTAGCATCCAATGTCATTTCGATAGAGCGGTGATGGTATGTGAGGTGAAAGAGAAATCTTATACGTGCGACAAGTGTTAACGTACAAGATTTCTCGCTATCGCCCGAAATGACAAGCTGGTGGAAAGGATAGGGGCTTATATTCCCGTATAATTCCCCGGCGTTATCGCTTTCAATTCAGATTTTACATTATCGTTTACTGCCAAAGTATCTATAAAACTCGCCATGGTTTGCGCGTTCACCTGTGTATTGGTGCGGGTTAATTCTTTTAAAGCCTCGTAAGGGTTAGGATAGCCCTCGCGGCGCAGGATGGTTTGGATAGCTTCGGCCACTACTGCCCAGTTGGCTTCTAAATGGGCGTTAATAGCAGCCTGGTTCAGTAATAGTTTATTCAATCCCCTTACGGTTGATTTTATGGCGATTAAAGTATGCGCCACAGGTACGCCGACGTTGCGCAGCACGGTGCTATCGGTTAAATCGCGTTGCAGGCGTGAGATAGGCAGTTTGGCGGCCAAATGCTCGAACACGGCATTGGCAATACCCAGGTTACCTTCCGAGTTTTCAAAATCAATAGGGTTAACCTTATGCGGCATGGCCGATGATCCTACCTCGCCGGCCTTGATCAACTGCTTAAAATAGTTCATGCTGATATAGGTCCACATATCGCGGTCCAGGTCAATCAGGATATTGTTAATGCGTTTCAAGGCATCGCATTGGGCGGCAAAGTTATCGTAATGTTCAATCTGCGTAGTGTATTGCGAGCGGGATAGGCCCAATTGCTCATCTACAAAATGGTTCCCGAAAGCCTGCCAGTTAATTTGCGGGTAGGCTACATGGTGGGCGTTAAAGTTACCGGTTGCGCCGCCAAACTTTGCCGATAGCGGCACTGCTTGTAATAAAACAAGCTGCTTTTCCAAACGCTCGATAAACACCCTGATCTCTTTACCCAAACGGGTTGGCGATGCGGGCTGGCCATGCGTGTGCGCCAGCAGGGGAATGTTTTCCCATTCATCGGCACGTTGTTTTAACAGGCCTATCAGGTTGGTAATAGCCGGGTAATACACATCCTGTAAAGCCATTTTAAAGCTGTAAGGGATGGCGGTATTATTAATATCCTGCGATGTAAGGCCAAAATGGATAAACTCCTTGTATTGGGCCAAACCTAATTCGTCAAATTTTTTCTTGATAAAATACTCTACTGCCTTTACATCGTGGTTGGTGGTTTTCTCTATCAGTTTAATGCTTTCGGCATCTTCGGTATTAAAGTTTTTGTAAATGTCCTGTAACTTTCCTTTCAAACCTTTATCAAAACCCTGTAACTGCGGCAGCGGATGCTGGTAAAGTGCTATAAAATATTCAACCTCTACAAACACACGGTATTTGATCAGCGCGTATTCCGAGAAATAATCAGCTAATTCGGCAGTTGCGTTGTGATAACGACCGTCAACAGGAGAGATGGCCAGCAGTGGCGTAAGCATCGACATATAGATAAGCGTATTTTTTGCAAAGATACTCTTTAGTCGGGAAGTCCGAAAGACCGGAAGTCCGAAAGATGGTTAAGCCGCAGATCAACTCACCCCAACGTTGCTTCGCTCGTCGGCCCTCTCTTCGCTTTGCGGAAAGAGGGCAGGAGGTGTATTTAATAACCAGGCTACCCCTCTTTCCGCCGCAGGCGAAGAGCGGATGCCCTAGCGAAGCGTTGGGCGGGTGAGTACTCTTCGGTCTGCAAAATGTAATTTTGTATGGAAACTTTGAAATCAAAAAATGTTTCCGTAGTTTTGACCTTGTAAGTCAATGAGTCAAAAAGAAAGAATTTTAGCAGGGAGCCTGGAGCTTTTTTACCGTGCAGGTATTAAAAGCGTAACCATGGATGATATTGCCAAACATCTGGCCATATCTAAAAAAACCATCTACCAGTTTTTTACCGATAAAAACGAATTGGTAATAGCATTGGTAAAGCAAAAAATGCAACAGGATGAGGAGCAGATGCTGGGCATTATGGCGCAGGCCAGTAATGTGATAGAGCAATTGATAGAGATGATGCAATGCTCGGAAGAGATCCTTTCGCGCGCTAACCCTATCCTGATGTACGATTTGCAAAAGTACCACCCCGAAGCATGGGATGAGTTCCAGCAGTTTAAAAACGGGGTAGTGATACGCACACTGGAGCAACTACTGCGCGAGGGTAAGGAGCAAGGTTATATCCGCCCCGAAATTGATGGAAAGATTATAGCGCGCATGCGGGTTAACCAGGTAGAGATGGGCTTTAACGCCGCGGTATTCCCACCGTCGGAATTTAGCCCATGGAAGGTGCAGCAGCAGTTTTTAGAACATTTTAATTACGGCATTTGTACGCTGGAGGGCTACAAGCTTTTAGAAAAATATAAGAATTTACATCAACAGGAATAAGCTGTTGACATAGGGGTGTCACAACCACATTGCAACTTTGAACAGTTAACAGAAATACATCACACAAATACACTTATCATATATGAGAAAAATAGCAATACTAATGTTAATGTGGAGCGCAACCATGCTGAAGGGCATGGCGCAACAGGCCCCACCAAATAATGGCCCCCATACTTTTAGCCTGGCCGACTGTATAGCTTATGCTTACGATCACCAGGATACTGTTAAAAATGCCAAGCTGGATATCACCAAGGCCGACTACCAGATCAAGGAGATAAAGGGCCAGGGCTTACCCCAGGTTAACGGAGTTATAAGCTTCCAGGATTTTACAAGGGCACCTACATCTGTTGGACCGGACTTTTCTAAAATATCAACTGGCCAGCCATTAGACCCTAAAGCGCCGCTCTCTGTTTTCCCTGTTGGCGCGGTACAGTACACTAACAACTATACACTGCAAGCAAGCCAGTTGTTATTCAGCGGGTCGTTTTTAGTTGGTTTAGAGGCTGTTAAAACCTACAAGGAATTATCGGTACGCAACCTCACCCGTTCAAAAATATCAACCAATGTAAGTGTAACTAAAGCCTATTATCAGGTTTTGGTTAATAACGAGCAACTAAAATTGCTTGATGCCAACATTAAACAATTAAAGCAACAGGTTACAGAAACTACCCAGCAAAACAAACAAGGTTTTGTGGAGAAGATTGATATTGATCGTTTAGAGGTACAGTATAACAACCTGGTGACTAACCGCGAAAATGTAGCGCGCCTTTTAACTCTTGGCTACGCTATGCTGAAATTCCAAATGGGGATGCCGATACAGGAAGAATTAAACCTTACAGATAACCTGGAAGGGGTTAAATTAGGACAAGAAGTAGCGCAAAGCAGCATAGATACATCTTTTTACCATAACCGTATTGAGTATAGTTTATTAGAGACCGCTAAAAAATTGAACGAACTGGATGCTAAACAAAAAAAGGCTGAGTTTTTGCCAACAATATCGGCAAGCGGAGGCTTTGGTACTACATTCCAAGAAAACCAAACCCGTTATTTATATAGCCATAACTATCCAAGTAGCTTTATAGGCCTAAACATCAACATCCCGATATTTAGTGGTTTTCAGCGCAAATACAGGTTAAAACAATCGGAAGTGGAAGTTCAGAAATCTCAGAATGATTTAGACAATGCCAAAAACGGTTTAAGCCTGCAAGCTACGGCTGCAAGGGTAAGCTTCATTAACAGCCTGCAATCGTTAAACAACCAAAAACGTAACCAAACACTGGCTAACGAGGTGCTGAGGGTATCAAAAATTAAATATGGCCAGGGCGTAGGATCGAGCATTGAAGTTACACAGGCGCAAACCGCTTTAGAAAGTTCGGACAATGCCTATATCCAGGCCCTGTACGATGCCCTGATCAATAAAGTTAACCTTGACCAGGCCTACGGCAGAATTAAATAAACATCAACCAACCTCATATAAACAATAACAACGACATGAAAAAAGTATTATACATAGTAACAGTAATGGCCCTGGCCGCTTGCAGCCAAAAGCCAAAGGATTATAAAACGCAATTAGCCGATCTTAAAAAGCAACAGGCCGATGTTGCGGCCCAAATTGCCAAAATACAAACCGAACACCCGGCACCCGATTCGTCAAAAATTACCGATGTAGGTGTTTATGAAATTAAAACCGGTCAGTTTACCAACTACGTGCAAATACAAGGTAAAATTGATGCGCAGGATAACGTTACCGCTTACCCGCAAATGCAGGCTACTATTACCAATATTTATGTAAAACCGGGCCAGCATGTAAGCACAGGCCAGGTATTGGTACAGTTAGATAACAGCGTGCTGAAACAACAAATTGCACAGGTAGAAGCCAACGTAAACCTGGCCGGTACCGTTTATCAACGCCAAAAAAACCTGTGGGACCAAAAAATTGGTACCGAGGTGCAATTTCTGCAAGCAAAGGCTAATTACGATGCAGGCCAAAAACAACTGGCTGGTGTGCGCGAGCAATCGGCCATGTATACCATTAAATCGCCAATTAGCGGTACGGTAGATCAAATGGACCTTAAGCTGGGCCAGGTAGCTACACCGGGCCAAACAGGTATCCGTATTGTAAATGCCGATGTGCTGAAGGTTAAAGCCGATGTACCTGAATCATATTCGGGTGTGGTTGCACAAGGTAATAAGGTGCAGATATTGGTTCCCGATGCTAACGATTCGCTGGTAACCAACCTAACGTTTGCCGCCAAGGTGATTGACCCTACATCGCGCAGCTTTGCCATTGAAGTGAAATTGCCCGAGCGTAAAACCCTGCGCCCTAACATGACAGCGATATTAAAAATTGCCAGCTATACTAAAAACGCGGCTATTGTTATCCCGGTTAAGGCTATCCAAAAATCAGAAACAGGCGACTTTGTTTTTGTGAACAATAACGGCGTAGCTAAAAAGGTAATTGTAAAAGCCGGCGAAACTTACGGTGGCCAAACCGAAATACTATCGGGCTTGAAAGTAGGCGATGCCCTGGTAACCGATGGCGCCAGTGATTTGGAAGACGGCGACAGGATCAAAGTTTTAGCTTCAGGTAATTAATTTTTAACATTTTGATCTTTTAATATATGAAAGACGTTCACAAAGAATTTGGCCCCTCCAGCTGGGCCATCGAAAATAAAACCGCCATTTACGTGCTCATATTTTTGATCACGGTATTAGGCCTGGTTAGCTATAATAATTTACCGAAAGAGAACTTCCCGGATATAGCCCAATCAAAGGTGTTTGTTACCACTGCCTGGGCAGGGCAATCGCCGCAAAACGTGGAAAACCTGGTAACAAGGCAAATAGAAAAGCAGCTAAAATCGCTGAAGGGCTTAAAAAAGGTAACATCCAACTCGGTACAAAACGTATCTATTATCACAGCCGAATTTCAGGCTAATGTGAATATTAAGGATGCCAAAATAGATGTGAAGGATGCTGTGGATAAAGCCAAGCAGGATTTGCCCCAAAACGATAACAACCTGAAAGAATCGGTAATATCGGATATTAACGTAGCCGATTTGCCTATCCTGTACATCAATATTTCAGGTGATTACGACCTGAAGCGCTTAAAGGAATATGCCGATATCCTGAAAGATGAAATTGAAAGCTATAAGGAAATATCAAAGGTTGACGAAGTAGGCGCCTTAACGCCCGAGATCCAGATCAATGTCGATCTGAACAAGATGACTTCGGCGCAGGTTAGCTTTGATGATATTACCCGTGCCATTGGGAGCGAGAATATCCTGGCATCGGTAGGTACCATTAAAACAGATGGTATCCGCCGTAGCATTGATGTGAAGCAGGATTTTAAAAATGCCGATGAAGTAGCAGCTATGGCTATCCGTAACCCTAAGGGGCAAGCGATTTACCTGCGGGATATTGCCGAGATAAAAGATTCGTTTTTAGAGCAGGAAAGTTACGCGCGTTTAAAAACACCCGATAACCCCAACTTTAAAAATGTAATTACCCTTAACGTAAGTAAAAGGGCAGGCGAAAACCTGATCGAGGCATCGGATAAGATCAACGACCTGATCAAACTTAAGCAAAAAACGGTTTTCCCTAAAGGCTTAGCCATTACCGTTACCGGCGATCAAAGTGATAAAACACGTACCACGCTGAACGATTTGATCAATACTATTGTAATTGGTTTTATACTGGTAACGGTTATCCTGATGTTTTTTATGGGTACTACCAACGCCATATTTGTGGCGCTATCAGTACCGCTATCCTGCTTTATCGCCTTTTTGGTAATGCCGGCCATTGGCTTTACGCTGAACATGATCGTATTGTTCTCGTTCCTGCTGGCCTTGGGTATTGTGGTGGATGATGCCATTGTGGTGATAGAAAATACGCATCGTATTTTTGATAACGGTAAAGTGCCTATTAAGGAAGCCGCTAAAATGGCCGCCGGCGAGGTATTTATGCCGGTATTTTCGGGTACCATGACAACATTGGCCCCGTTTATACCATTAGCTTTTTGGAATAGTTTGATAGGGCACTTCATGTTCTTCCTGCCTATTACGCTTATTATTACCCTGCTGGCATCGCTGGTGGTGGCTTATATTATGAACCCTGTTTTCGCGGTTGATTTTATGAAGCCACATGTAAAGGGCGAACATGACCACATGAAGTTTGATAAAAAGACTGTACGTACCCTGGTTGTTTTAACCGTATTGGCGGCCTTAAGCTACCTGATGTTTGCAGCAGGTAAATGGACGATGGGCATGGGCAACTTCCTGGTATTGTGTATACTACTATACTTGTTAAACCACTTTGTGTTATTAAGAGTGATTGATAGCTTTCAGAATAACATTTGGCCAAAATTTCAAAAATGGTATGCCAAGTGGCTGGAGCGTGCGGTACACCGCCCGGGTACAGTACTGTCGGGTACATTTGTATTGTTTGTTTTGGCCTTTGTGGTTAACCATTACTTGGGTAAAACACCGGTGTTCTTCCCATCAGGCGATCCTAACTTTGCTTATGTATATATCACCATGCCTATTGGTACCGACCAGGCTACCACTAACGAGGTAACCCGTAAGCTG
This sequence comes from Bacteroidota bacterium, assembly GCA_040389105.1. Classification (GTDB taxonomy): domain Bacteria; phylum Bacteroidota; class Bacteroidia; order Sphingobacteriales; family Sphingobacteriaceae; genus Mucilaginibacter. Next base: position 10,848 of record JAZKAO010000033.1, on the reverse strand, counting down.
GAGCAGCGTGTAGCCAAAGTGGTTGAACCGGATAAGGATATCGTATCGTCTGTTATATCAAACGTAACCAAAGGTGTAACCGACCCTACCGATGAGGATCAGGGCGATTACGAAAACAAGGGTAAGGTAACCGTTGCCTTTGTTGAGTTTGGCAAGCGTAATGGTAAGGACACTAAAAAGATCCTGCAAAATATCCGCGCCGCGGTGCAGGGTGTTCCCGGAGCAAAAATTTCAGTAGCGCAGGAAAACAGTGGCCCGCCGGTGCAAAAGGATATCAGTATTGAAATTATTGGCGATAACATTGATACCCTTGTAGCAACCGGCAACCGTTTAAAAGCATATATCGCTAAGCAAAACATACCGGGTATAGAAAATCTGGTAGCCGACGTGCAAAGTGACAAGCCCGAGGTGGTTTTTGATGTTGACCGTGAGCGTGCTAACCGTGAAGGTATCAGCACCGGCCAAATTACACAGGCGCTGGGTACCGCTATTTTTGGTACAAAAGCAGCCGACTTTAGGAATACTAAGGAGGATGATTACCAGATAAAGGTAAGGGCGCTTGAAAATCAGCGCAGCAATATTGATGAGCTGCGTAACTTAAAGATCACTTACCGCGATATGGCTACAGGTGGCGCTATCCGCCAGGTGCCTATATCGGCCTTTACCGATGTAAGGTATACCAATACTTACAGTAATATTAAGCGTAAGCAACAACGCCGTGTATTAACTTTAGGGTCGAGTGTAATTAAGCCTTATAACCCTAATGATGTTAATGCCGCTATTTTACGTTCGTTACCTGACTTTAGAAAGTCGGATAGTGTAATTATCAGGCAAGGTGGCGGCCAGGAAGACCAGATGGAAGCCGTTATATTTTTGGCAAGCGCCCTGGCTACTTCCTTTGGGCTGATCCTGATCATCCTGATGATCCAGTTTAACTCGATAGGTAAAACGTTTATCATCATCAGCGAGATCTTCTTTAGTATTATTGGTGTACTATTGGGCATCAGCATATTTGGCATGACCATGACCATTGTAATGACGGGTATTGGTATTATAGCCCTTGCAGGTGTAGTGGTGCGAAATGGTATCTTACTGGTTGAGTTTACCGATATGCTGATAGAGCAGGGGGTAAGCGTGCACGATGCCGTTGTAGAAGCAGGCCACACCCGTATGACGCCGGTATTGCTGACCGCCACTGCCGCCATTTTAGGCTTATTGCCATTGGCTGTAGGTTTCAATATCGATTTTGTGGGCATGTTCACTCATTTTGCACCGCATATCCACTTCGGTGGCGATAACGTGGCATTCTGGGGGCCATTAGCCTGGACTATGATCTTTGGCCTTGGTTTTGCAACCATTATTACGCTGATACTGGTACCATGTATGTACCTGATCCGTATCAATATGAAAAACAGATTGTTCGGTAAAAAAGAAAAAGTTAAGGAAGCTGAATTAGTGGAAGCTTAATTTAGTGATTAGAGATTTTTAAGTAGAGATTAATTTTTCCATATATAAGGCCGCCCGGTTATCCCGGGCGGCCTTTTTGTTTATTATAATACCGTACTAAAAATCCCAGTTATCCGTGCGGAAAGGTTCTATGGGTAAGCCGGCCGCGTTTTGGATATTGGTAACCGGTGTATTGGTAAACGCGTAACGGATGGCCTGTATAGGTAATGGTGTTTCATCGGGCGCTATAACGGTGATGGTATTTCCATTTATTTGTGCTGTTCCCTTCCTGAAGATATGATCGGGGCCGGAAACAAAAAAGTACTGATTTAGCGGCTGGTTATTAATAGTGGTAAGGCCATCGGCGGTGCCTGCTGCAAAATTAATGGTGGCTGTATTACCGCTCAGTGTAAAGTAATTGTACTTAGGGCCATTGCAAATTACGTTTTGGCTGTATGTATTTTTAAGGGCCAGCAGTGCCAGCCGTTCGCCAACGGGCTTTTTATTGCGCGGGTGATGATTGGCAGCCTCGCCAACATCCATGGTAACGGCCATGCCGGTATTCGCTACGGCAGGTAATATATCAGCCTGCGCTTCGCGGAAAAAGGCCAGCCAGTTTTGTGTAAGGTCGCCGCCTGGTGGGGTAGTGTTATTATAATCTTCGGCAAAGGGGGTAAGCTGTACATAGTAAAACGGCAAATTGCCCTGGTTAAACTTATCGCGCCAGCCCTTAATTAAAGCAGCGTTTAACAGCGTATAATCGCCCACCGGATTAATGTGCTGGTTGTTTTCGCCCTGGTACCATAAAAATCCCTTTAGCTGTAGTTTGCATAAAGGACTGATCATGCCGTTGAACAATTTGGTAGCGTTATTTACCACCGAATATGAGCTGAGCGTGGTAGTTAAAACCTCGCTGTTTGCCCATGTTTCGCACCAGGAACCGTTTTCTGATGCTATAATAATACCAATGGGTATATTTAGTGCTGTGTGTATCTTCCTGGCAAAAAAATAAGCTACAGCGCTAAGCTTACCGGCCGTTTGCGGCGAACAAGCAGTCCAGTTACCAGGAGATGAAAATTCACTGGCGGGCTTATCCTTATAGTCGGTAAAAACGGTTAGTGCGCGTATGTTGGGGAAATCAGCAGCGCTAATCTCATCCTGATAATTTAGTACACCCGTAAAAGGGGCAATTGCATCAACCTGCATGGTCATGTTCGATTGGCCCGAACATAACCATACATCGCCAATTAAAATATTTTTGAAAGTGATATCAGGGGCATTTTGGGCCGTACAAGCAATGGTTTGCGCGGTACTGTTGGCTGCTGTAGCCGGGATGCTTAACTGCCAATTGCCAGTATTATCGGCCACAGCCGTAAGTGCAGCTATATTCCAGCTTGCAACTATATTAACTTTAAGCCCGGGCGTGGCCTGGCCCCATACTAAAAAAGGTTTATCGCGCTGTATCACCATATTGCTTTGCAGCACATTTGCTACCGACAGGAAAGAATTAGCGGGTTTTTCGGGGTATTCTTTATCCGGCGAATGGCTGTCTTTACGGCAACCGGCCATGGCAAGTACAAAACAAAATAAAATAAGCAGGTATTTTTTGCCCATATATAAATTACTGTGAACAGGTATTATTTTAAAGGTAATACAAATTATAAGAGTGTGCCAAATATGTTTTTTAACTATTGATATATACCAAATGGTCTTTTTAACGATGCAGCCAAAAGTATAGAAACAAGTAAGGCCCCTGATGGGCAGGGGCCTTTACTAAACCAATTATAAACCTTATTTGTGAGAGACTTAATTAAATTATGATGCAAATATATGTCATCTAAACACTTGATGCAAATTTTTTATAAAAATTAACAATTCTTTAACAATTGAATAATAAAATCGGTAAAAAAATACCTGATTTGTATCTTGCTTGATACAAAGCCTCACTTTTTAATTTAGGAAACTTGTATTTTTAAAAAAGGCGAGGTAATTAAGGCTATCAACGCCTCTACCTCGTGCTGTAATCCTTTTAACCCATCGCGATAGTAAGTTTCCAGATTATGGTCAATAGCTTTTAGCTTGTTGCGCATTGGGCGGTAGCATAGCAAAATGGCTTTTAGCGTTCGGCTTTCGTGTATCTGCTGCACCGGGGGGGCAACGGCCGGCACAACTTGTACCAGGTCATCCTCCAGTTCCAGTCGCTTTCGGTTAAGTAGGGTAAGCGCGAAGGCATTACTTTCGCTGTAGGCAAATGTGCCCAGTTTTTTAATCTGCTGCAATAATTGTTGCAGGTGCGTCAGGATGTTTTTAGGATCAGGATTCTCCATCTTTTTTACAGGGGTTATAGTAAACATGTAAACTTATTTAACAACGGAAATGTTTAAGCCGTATTGTAAACCGTTGATGAAATTTAAATGAAATTATAAACTATTACGTTAACATACAATAGCAGAGATGCCTATTGTAAAAAATATTTTACAACCGCCCAACAAATGGCAAAAACAATTACACAATAGCCAACAAGCCACAGCAAATTAATAAATATCAAACTATTTTAGATGCAACCAATTTGCCGATAAATGAAAAACCTGTACGCCATCCTGTTTATAATTTTAATTAATGCTGCGCCGGCGCATGCGGGCAAAATTAAAGTAGCCTGTATTGGCGCCAGTATTACCTACGGCGCAAGGATAGATAACCGCGAACAAAACGCGTACCCCGCGCAACTACAAAAAATGCTGGGCGATAAATACATCGTCAGCAATTATGGGGTAAGTGGCTGCACCTTACTACGCAAAGGCGACCACCCTTATTGGGCTACCAAACAATACCAGCAGGCGCTGGCCGATAACCCGGATGTGGTGCTGATTGACCTGGGGGGTAATGATGCTAAACTGATTAACCGCGTTTATTTAAACGAGTACGAGCAGGATTATCACGATATGATCCGCTCCTTTACCCAATTGCCATCGCACCCACGGGTAATATTAATGCTGGCCATGCCATCATTTGTAAAGGATACCAGCGGCATTTGGGACCCGGTAATTATTAAACAAGTAAACCCCCACATACAAAAAGTGGCTTACGCCGATGGGGTAGAGGTGCTGGATCTGCACGCCCTGTTTACCGATAAGGAAGCGCTAATGGCCGATAAGATCCATCCCGATAAGGAGGGGGCGGGTATGATGGCTAAAACTGTTTATCAAAACCTGCTGCAAAAAAGGGATAAGGATTATAACATCTTCAGTAAAATGGATGTACAGTTTAAACTATCATCGTTTTACGGCTATGCCTGTGCCGATTTTACCCTGCACGGCCATGCCTGTAAAGTAGTACAACCCAAAATAGCCGCCAAAGGCCATCCCTGGATTTGGCGGGCCCGCTTTTGGGGGCACGAGCCACAAACCGATATTGCCCTGCTGCAGCAAGGCTTCCATGTAGTGTATTGCGATGTGGCCGAACTGCTGGGTAATAATACCGCTATTGAGGCCTGGGATAATTTTTATGTATTGCTGCATAATGCGGGCCTGGCACCCAAATCGGTAATGGAGGGGATGAGCCGGGGCGGGGTATACGTATTTAACTGGTCGGCTTTGTTTCCCAATAGGGTAGCAGCTGTTTATGTAGATAACCCGTTGTTGAATATGCCATCGTGGTGCGAGCAGTTTTTGCTTAACCCGGCTAAAAAGAGCGCTATGTTTGATGCTTTTAAAACGGATTATAACTTAACTTCCGCCGATGAGATCCGTAATTTTAAGCAAAGCCCGGTTGATAAGGTAAAAGAGGTAGTAAAAGGCAAATACCCTATGTTGATACTATGTGCCGATGCCGACGAGGAAGTATCCCCGCAGGATAATACCCTGTTGTTTGAGCAAAATGTTAAAGATTTAAAAGGCGATATCACAGTGATCCATAAACCGGGGTTTAAACACCATCCGCATAGCCTGCCCAACCCAACGCCCATTGTGAATTTTATACTAAAGTCGACAGGGTATGCGATTACTGACTAATTAACCACAAAGCACACAAAGAATAAAGAAGCATAAAGTACACTAAGCCTTATAATAATTTATAAAGTAAAAAAACTTTGTGCCCTTTGTGTTAATCAGCTTGCTACTTCTTTGTGTGCTTTGTGGTTAAATTTTGATTATTAATAGGTTTTGCAGATTGTAGCAGGATTATTTAATTTTATATCCAACCCAATCAAAATTACCACATGGCCAAAAACACCAACAAAACCCAACAAACCGAAGAACCGGTATCCGTAATACTCGATGCCAGAGTAGCCGACGCGCAGGAACGCAAGGATTGCGATACGCTGATTGGCATTATGGAGAAAGTTACCGGGCACCCGGCCAAAATGTGGGGACCCGCTATTGTAGGCTTTGATAGTTACCATTATAAATACGAAAGCGGCCGCGAGGGCGATATGTGTGTCATTGGGTTTTCGCCGCGGAAGGGGAAATTTAGTTTATATATCCTGCGCAATTTTGATGGCCAGCAACAATTGTTGGATAAGCTGGGCAAACATAAGGTAGAGGGCAGCTGCCTGCATTTCAAAAAAATAAGCGATGTAGATACTGGCGTGCTGGAAGAGCTGTGCCGCCGATCAACCGATCACATGCGGAAAGCGCATTAATAATGCCGGCTTAATTGGCTGGTAACTAATTAACTACAAACTTGCAAATTGGGCCAACCTTATGTTATATTTGTTCGTATAGTAGTATAGCTACACAAAGCCGATAAATCCTTAAACATCATAACAAATGAAAAAGACCTATCTTTTTACCGCCGCCGCTGTTGCAGGCGTATTGCTGTTTGCCGGTATTAACCACAAACCCGCGTTACCTTACGGTTTTACAACAGGCACGCCCGAAATTAAATCTATCACGGCCTTAACTTTTGGCCCCACAGGTGTATTGTTCATCGGCGATTCGCAAAACGCCGAGGTATTTGCTGTAGACACTAAAGACAGCAAGAAAATGGCTACCGCTAAAGCTTACGATGTACACAACATTGATATAAAAATAGCCGAAGCCCTGGGCACCACTAAAGAGAATATCACCATTACCGATATGGCCATTAACCCGGTATCAAAAAAACTGTATATCGCTGTTAAAAGCGCCGATGGATCGCCGGTATTGCTGGCCATGACGGCTGATAACGATATGAAGCCCGTATCGCTGAAGGATGTGAATTTTTCGGCTGTTGAATTGAATGATGCCCCGGCTGCTGATGCTAAAGACAGGCGCGGCCAACAATTACGCATCTCGTCGATATCCGACATTGGTTTTGCCGATGGCAAGCTGATGGTGAGCGGTTTGTGTAACAAGGAGTTTAGCTCATCGTTTCGCAGCATTAGCTTCCCGTTCACCGGCAAGCAAGAGGATGAGTCTACACTGGAAATGTACCATACCTCGCACGGCCGTTACGAAACTACTTCGCCTATCCGCACGTTTACTACAGCCGAAATTGACGGCAAAAAATATATGGTAGCCAGCTATACCTGCACCCCGTTGGTGCTGTTCCCAATGGACGAACTGAAACCAGGCGCGCATGTAAAGGGCCGCACCATTGCCGAAATGGGTAACCAAAATACCCCGTCGGATATGATTTGGCTGAAAGAAGATAACCAAAGCTACCTGGTAATGGCCAACAGCAGTCGCCCGGCCGTTAAGGTAAGTTATAATGATATCAAAAACTTCCAGGGATCGTTAACTCAACAAGTACCAGGATCGGGCGGTACTAACTTTACTAAGCTGCCTTTTGAAAAGGTATTACAGTTAGATAAACTGGACGATGGCCGCGCCGTAGTGATACAGCGCAAAGCCAATGGCGATATGGACCTTTGGACATCGGATGGAAAAAATATATAAGCAAAGCTTAATCGTGCATGCCAGGTTATACGTAATGTATAGCCTGGTATTTTTTTTATTAGCCATTGCAGCGGCCTGTAAGCATGGCACCAAAACCATCAGCCTAATTTGGCAGAACGAACGGGCTACGGCTATCGCTATCCCCGAACATTTAATAAGGGATGCATCTGCCTTGCGGGCAAAACATTCGGTACGGGTAGTGCTGGCCGGTAACAGCAATAAACAAGGTATTTTGGGCGATTTTACGATGGATGGCGGCGTGGTGCTATTTCAACCCCTCATTCCCTTATCGCCCGGATTAAGCTATGAGATTTGGCAGGATGATAAACTGATAGGCAGCATTGCCGTACCCCAAAGCAAAGCCCCTGCCCCAAAACTGGAAGCTATTTATCCTGAACAGGATACCGTGCCCGAAAACTTGCTGAAGCTGTATTTTCATTTCAGCCAGCCTATGCGCACCGGTGAAGCACTGGAACATATTTACCTGCTGGATAAAAACAAGGATACCATGCGCAACGTATTCCTGAACCTGCAACCCGAGTTGTGGGACAAATACAGCATGATACTTACCCTATGGCTTGATCCGGGCCGTATAAAACGCGACCTGGTACTGAACCGCGAACTGGGCAACCCGTTAAAAAAATCGCAAAGCTACCAACTGGTGGTATCGGGCGATTGGAAGGGCAGTAGAGGGTTAAAGCTGGGCAAAACTTATACGAAGCAATTTACAGCGAGCGGGCGCGATGGCGAGATTCCCAATATTGATCAATGGCAATTGAAAATCCCCAAAGCCGGGAATACCAATTCGCTGATCATCAGCATGGGCGAAGCACTTGATCATTATCTGTTGGGCGAAGCCATCACCGTGTTAAACGATCAGGGGAAAACGATGGATGGCTACTGGGGGCCTGCTGCGAAGGATACACAATGGATATTCACCCCAAAATTGGCATGGGGGCCGGGGCATTACCAAATACAGGTAAGCGCCAGGCTGGAAGATTTAGCCGGTAATAACCTAAACCGGGTTTTCGATAGGGATATCCGTAAGGATACCCAACAGAATAAGGCGTTTTTTGTGAGGGGGTTTGAGGTGGGGAAGTAAATATGTGCTATGGAGAAATATAACGCGATAAAATAAAATGAAGATAAATATTGCAATGATAATTGTTGGAGGACTATTGATCTTCAACAACAACACTGTTCAGGCGCAAGTTAAAAGGAATCATAACCTTCTTAATAGAGATGTTGGGCCTATTGTTACTTCAAAAGCATTTGACCAAATGGTTAACGAAATGATGACGAAGATGAAATCAGATAAACAACTTAAAATTGACGACCTCGTTACAATAGTGCGGATAGACAATACTATTGGAATGAGTGCTGTAATTGAGGTTTCTAAAGTTTATGATGAATTTGATACTTTGTTTGTTTCAAAGTTTCTTGGTTTAACTGTTAAAAGACTACACGCAAAATTGGGAAATGGTATGGGCTTTTATTCTCCCAAATATAATCTTTATTGGGGAGGGTATCCTGATTATAATAGCATGTTTAGGATAATTAAGCCAACTTCTACTTCTTTGGTAGGAAAGTAATTCCTGCGTTATCGATAAGAGCGGATGCCGGACAAATGGCTAAGGACCAGTGTGGTATGGCCAGATAGTGCGGGCCGTAGGCGATGCCCATAATTAAATCCCCATATCATGCGCGCCACGATCGCTGTGCCGGTCTAATTTCTCATCCAAAATATCAGGCTGGATAATAATATAGCGCATCAGTTTATATTCGGCTTTTACCGTTTCGCGGATGCGGTCTATCGCATCGTTAATAGTTACGGTATCCAGGTTATGCTTAAACTCTACTATCAGCATTAAAAGGATCTCATCAGGCGATTGATAGGTAGACATGATATGCAGCACCTTTACAACCGATTTATCCTTTTGTACCAGGTTACAGATCTTGTCCTTGGTTTCGGGGGCGATGCCTTCGCCCATCAGCAGGCTACGGCTTTCGCGGGCCAGTATGGCGGATACACCTACTAACAATACACCCACTAATATAGATGCTACGCCATCCAGCACGGGCATGGTAAGGCGCTTGTTCAGGTACAGGCATATCCCTACAATAAACAATCCCGCTACAGCGGCGCTATCTTCAAACAGTACTAAAAAATTAGATGGGTCCTTGCTTTTTACTACGGCTTCCCATAGCGGGGTATCGCCACGTACTTTATTGAAGTGTTTGGCGGCAATAACAAGCGATGTACCCTCAAACAAAACCGATAAACCCAATACCCAATAGCTCATGGTTGGGTCGCCAAGCGGTTCAGGTTCGCGGATATGCATAATGCCCTGGTAAATGGAAATGCCGCCGCCCAACCCGAAGATGAGGATAGAAACAATGAACGACCAAAAATACAGCTCCTTGCCGTAACCAAAAGGGTGCAGCGCGTCGGGTTCTTTTTTGGCGCGGTGCAGGCCCAATAGCAGTAAAACCTCGTTAACAGTATCAACCAGGGAGTGGATACCTTCGGAGATCATCGACCCGCTTTTGCCGGCTATACCGGCAATAAATTTGGTGACCGCTATCAGCAGGTTGGCTATCAGCGCGCCATAAATGGATGTTTTGGATGAGGCCATATCTGCTATACAAAGCGTGGGGGCGGAGCATTGTTTTGAAATTTTTTGCGGTGGGGTGCAAAAGCATCCCCGTAAAATACCGTACCTTGTTGCGGCCAGGCAACTAAACCCAACTGTTATGGATAACAAACAATTGATCGAAAAATTCTACAACTCTTTTGCTGCGGGCGATGCCGCCGGTATGATAAGTTGCTATGCCGATGATGTGGAATTTACCGACCCGGCCTTTGGCTTACTAAAAGGCAACGACGCTAAAAACATGTGGCGCATGTTAATGCAAAATAAGGGCGTTAAAGTTACCTGTAGCGATGTGACGGCCAATGATAAAACCGGCAGCGCCAACTGGGTGGCCGAATATACTTTCAGCCGCACCGGCAGGCAGGTAGTAAACCGGGTGTCGGCACAATTTGAATTTAGGGACGGACTAATTACCCGACATACCGATACCTTTAACGTTTGGAAGTGGGCCGGCCAGGCTATGGGCCCAATGGGCTACCTGTTAGGCTGGACACCCTTAATGAAGAACAAGATACAGCAACAGGCTAAGGGATTATTGGCCAAGTATAATGCTTCGCGTGATTGAGTTATTCGCTGCGCTGTCATTTGCTTCGCGTGATTGAGTCATTCGCTGCGCTGTCTTTGCTTCGCCTCATTAGGTCATTACGCTGTGCTGTCATTATGCATGCTCTCATTTGTAATAATTACATGCGGGTTATAGTGTACAAGGTGTACAAAGTGTTCAATCGTACAACTTGTACACTTTGTACACAGACAAATAAATCCGCAATTAAGCTTCGCGTCATTGGTCATTTCGCTGCGCTGTCATTAGTCATTGGTGCGTTTCTGAATACAAAATGCCACAGGCATTTTGACCAATGACCAATGACCAA
>JAZKAO010000032.1:0-29095 GCA_040389105.1 Bacteroidota bacterium | reverse complement strand
ACGATTTTGTCGGATTAGCCCAAACCGGGACCGGTAAAACTGCTGCCTTTGGCCTGCCATTGTTGGAATTGCTTGATTTCGAAGAAAATCATCCGCAAGCACTAATACTGTGCCCTACACGCGAACTTTGTTTGCAAATCACTAACGACCTGAAAAATTACGCCAAAAATATGCACAACGTACACGTTGTTGCTGTTTACGGTGGCGCCAGCATTTCAGATCAATTACGCACTATTAAACGTGGCGTACAAATTGTTGTGGCTACACCCGGCCGTATGTTAGATATCATTAACCGCAAGGCTATTGATTTTTCGGCAGTGCAGTTTGTAGTATTGGATGAAGCTGATGAAATGCTCAACATGGGCTTTCAGGAAGATATTGACAGTATTTTGTCTACCACCCCCGACGAGAAGAAGACCTGGCTATTTTCGGCCACTATGCCTTCCGAAGTTCGTCGTATCGCCAAAAAATACATGGATAACCCTTTTGAGTTAACTATGGGCGAAAAAAATACCGGCAACGTAAATATCGAGCATGAGTACTATGTAGTACGTGCCCGCGATAAATATGCCGCCTTTAAACGTATAGTTGATTTCAATACCGGCATTTTCGGTATCGTTTTTTGCCGTACTAAAATTGAAACGCAGGAAATTGCCGAAGCGCTGATGAAAGACGGTTACAATGCCGATAGCTTACACGGTGACCTTTCGCAACAACAACGCGATAAAGTAATGAAGCGCTACCGCGAACGCAGCCTGCAGTTGCTAATAGCAACCGACGTAGCAGCCCGTGGTATTGACGTTAACGACGTTACACACGTTATTAACTACAGCTTGCCCGATGAAATTGAGAACTACACCCACCGTAGTGGCCGTACAGCCCGTGCCGGTAAATCAGGTGTATCTATCGCTATTATTAACTCGAAGGAGTTAGGCAAGATCCGCCAGATTGAGCGTGTGATTGGTAAAAAATTCGTTAAGGCCGAAATTCCAACCGGTTTTGATGTTTGCGAAAAACAACTGTTCGCCTTGATTCACAAAGTACACAATGTAGAAGTGAACGAGCAGCAGATTGAACAATACCTGCCACGTATAATGAACGAGTTTGCCGATCTTTCAAAAGAAGATATCGTTAAACGTTTTGCTTCATTAGAGTTTAACAGCTTCCTTGAATATTACAAAAACGCGCCAGATTTGAACGCACCTGCTGATGACCGCATGGGTCGTGAGCGTGATGGAGAACGCGGTAATCGTGCTGATGGCGAACGCGGTTTCCGCAGTAATGGCGGTAGTGGCGAGTTCACCCGTTTGTTTATAAACCTTGGTTCGGTTGATGGCTTTAGCCGCGGCGACCTGTTAGGATATATTTGCAACACGGCTAAAATTAGCGGCCGTACCGTTGGTAAAATAGATGTAAAGGGTGTATTCTCTTTCTTTGAAGTGCCAAACGAAGATGTGGAAAAAGTAAACGCGGGCTTTAAAGGTGCCGATTTCCAGGGCCGCGATGTACGCATCGAGGTATCGGGCGAAGGCAGCAGCGAACGCCGTGAAGGCGGTGCCCCACGTGGCGAACGTAGAAGCTATGGCGGCAACAGCGGTGGCGGTGGTTACCGTGGCGGCAATAGCGGCGGTGGCGAACGCAGGGATAGGCCTGCCGGTGGCGGCGAACGTCGCGAAAGCGGTGGTGGCGGTTTCCGCGATTTCTCGGGCAAACGCAAAGAAGGCGGCAGCGGCGAACGCAGGCGCAGATTTTAATTAGTGAATGCGTGGGTACTAAGCATCCACGCTCTACATAAAGATTCAGTTTTTAGTTTAGTTAACAGGGCTCCGGATGCGAAAGCAGCGGAGCCTTTGTTTTTTTAGAAGATTTTAAAAAGGTATGCATCGTTCGGCTTCAGCCGGGTAACTGTAAGGGGATAACAGGATATATTACCGCACAAACGCGATACTTACCGAATCGGGATATAGCAATTTTAAATTATGGTCATCAACATTTAGCACCACAAATTTGGTGAATGGCTGATTGCCCTCAAATGATGTATAAATCGTATCGCCCTTCATAAAGTAATCTTCAGTAACCGGCGATCCGTTGTCTTCGGTAAACTTATCGGCAGATATATTAAGTTTGGTGGTACCGTCTTTAGATTTCCACTCTCCCTTCAGCTTGCTTTTAGCCGAGTGCGAGCATGAACCAACAAACAAAACTATTGCCGATGCCAGGTGGATGAAGATGAGTATGAACGTTTTCATATCGGTATATTTTGTCCCCGTGTGCCGGGCTTCGGTTATTTGATGTTTTTATTTACTTAAGGTTTATTTACCAGCTGCGATTTTTTTAAATAAACACGGTGTCCCTTTGTATTGACATAATAATACTGCGAGTGGCTATTAATGTAAACAGTTTGTCCACCCGGGGCTACCATACCATCGTATTTTTTATCAACTACAACAGCAGCACCCTTAGCAGCCAGTTCGGATGTTTTATGGCCTACCTGTGTAGCGGTTTTAGCTGTGGCATTACCCACTTTCTTAGCAGATTTACTGATCTTATGCCCTAAAGAAGAATCCTTTGGGGTAGTTTGAGCGATTGACTGACCGGCGGCAAATAAACTTGCAGCAAACAGCGCAGTTTTGAACATCATTTTCATAGCACAATACATTAGTGTTAAACATTCTTACGAATGGTTTAACTCAAATGTTCGGCCAAATGCTTCATTTTTATAAAAGGAGATTGCTTTTGATACAAAATAGCGTAAACAGCATCGCAAATAGGCATAAACACATTATGCTGCTTATTAATTTGGTGTAAACAGTTAACAGCATAGTAGCCTTCGGCAATCATATTCATCTCTAACTGGGCCGATGTTACCGTATAGCCCTTACCTATCATATTACCAAAAGTGCGGTTACGGCTAAATTGCGAGTAGGCCGTTACCAGCAAATCGCCCAGGTAGGCCGATTCCTTAATATCGCGATCAATATGGTGAATTACTTCTACAAAGCGCTCCATCTCGCGGATAGCGTTTGATATCAATACCGCCTGGAAATTATCGCCATAACCCAAACCATGGCAAATGCCGCTGGCAATGGCGTAAATATTTTTTAGCACGGCGCCGTACTCGGTACCATAAATATCGTCGGATACGATGGTTTTAATATAGCGGGTATTGATCAGGCCGGCAAAACGTGCGGCCAGCTCCGTATCGGGCGATGCAATAGTGAGGTAGGATAACTTCTCCAGCGCCACCTCTTCGGCATGGCAGGGGCCGCTTAATACAAGCAGATTAGTAAAAGGGATGCCATAGCGCTGGTTCATAAACTCGCCGATGATGAGGTTTTCATCGGGCACAATCCCTTTAATAGCCGATACTATTTTTTTGCCCTCCAAATCTTGCGGGGTAATGCCGGCCAGGGCATCCTTTAAAAACGCGGCAGGCACGTTCAGCAATACAAACTCGGCCTGACTGATCACCTGCTTTAAATCGGTACTGATATGCTGCGCGGGTACATTAATTTCAACCGAACTTAGGTAACGGGGGTTATGCTTAAACTTCACCAGGTGATCTACCGCTTCCTCGTTACGCATCCACCAAAAAATATCCTTCGGCGATGTGTTATCGGCCAGCATTTTTATGTTAGCGGTAGCCCAGCTGCCCCCGCCTATAACGGCTATGGTATTTGTTTTCTCGTGCATAAATTACCCCAACCCCCTAAAGGGGGAGTTTAGTAGGAGGACAAAATTAACAAAAATATTAATCCCCCCAACCCCCTAAAGGGAGAGCAAAATTGATCAAACAAAAAGAGACTGTCTTTTTGAGACAGTCTCCATATATTTCCTGTTCCCCCTTTGGGGGGGGGGTTAGGGGCTTTTATTTCTTCGCGTCGCCGCTAAACAGTTTTGTCTTGTCTACCTTTTCCACTTCCATTTTATCTTTCAGTGTTTTGGTTATCGCTTCAAATGGTGCCGATACTACTTCGTCGCCTGCTTTCAGGCCGGTCAATACCTGTATGTAGGTATCATCCTGTATGCCGGTGGTTACAGCTACTTGTTTTACCTTACCTGCCTCATAAATAAACACATAAGTTTTCACTTCGGCATTGGCGGTTTTTACTTTCTTGTCATCAGCCGGCTTGCTCTTATCTACCACGGCAGCAGCTTTCTTATCATCGCGGGTAGTTACCGATTGTATAGGTACCGATAGCGATGTAGTGCGGTTGGTTTGGATATCAACCGTAGCTGTCAGTCCCGGGCGGAATGGCGAAGGGTTTTTAGCATCCTTATTGATCAGGCTGGCGTACGATGCCGCATCTATCCGTACCTTAACGGTAAAGTTGGTCACCTGGTCGGCATTGGTACCTACCACATTGGCCGAACTGCCAATCTCGGTTACCAGGCCATTAAATTTCTTACCCAAAAACGCGTCAACCTCAATCTTGGCCGAATCGCCCAGGATAACGCGGTTAATATCATTCTCGTTCACATCCACGTTCACATCCATCTGGCTCAGGTCTGATATCGTCATGATCTCGGTACCCGCAAATTGCGCAGTACCCAAAACGCGCTCGCCCTTTTCAACCGATAGTTTAGATACCACGCCATCAACCGGAGCGAAAATGCTGGTTTTGGCCAGGTTATCAGATGCTTCCTTTACCGACGCGGCTGATTGTGCCAAACCATAAGTTGACCCGGTTACGTTTTGCTTTGAAGCTTCTAAAGTAGCCTTTGCACCGGCATAATCGGCCTTGGCAGCGTCAAACTCGGCAGCTGTCAATACTTTTTGATCAAACAACTCTTTACTACGTTTATACTTGGCTTCGGAGTTCTCGAAGTTGGCTTTAGCCTGGTTAAGCATTTGGGTAGAGTTACCCACACTTGCTTTTTGGGTATTGTACGATGCTACCGCACGCTCGTAACCCGATTTTAAAATATCGGGACGGATACGCACCAGTAACTGGCCTTTTTTCACCACGTCGCCTTCCTTAATTGGCAATTCCACAATTTCGCCCGATACTTCCGAGCTAATTTTTACTTCAACTTCAGGCTTGATCTTGCCGCTGGCCGATACCGTTTCGTTAATAACACGCGTGTCGGCTTTTTCGGTAGCTATCTGCGTTTTTTTTGCCTGGCCAATAAAGCCGGTCATTTTGCCTATCAGTAACAGTACAACAAGGCCGCCAATTGCGTATAAAATGTATTTAGTAGTCTTTCCCATGGGATGTGATTGATTTTGTTTTTATGATATTATAATTTGATAGGATTGCCCAGGTAATAATCGATCACCTTGCTGCGAAATACCACCATGTATTTAGCCTGGATCATATCAAACTGCGATTTATTTAAATTGGTAAGTGACGTATTATAATCAAGCGAGTTTACCAAACCAACATTATAACGCTGCTGCGTTACGTTAAAGGCTTCCTTATTTGCATCGTACGTTTGTAACGACGATTGATATTGCTTTTGCGATGCCTGCAAATCCCAAACGGCCTGGTAAATAATTTTATTTAAGTTGTTTTTAGCCAGTTGCGCGGTTACCTCGGCATTTTGGAAACTTATTTGCGCTTTACGTACGTTGGTACGGGTATTAAACCGGGTAAAAATAGGTATCTGCAAACTTACACCAATAGCCTGGTTAAAGTTATCGTTTAATTGAGAGAACAAGGGGTAAAACTCACCCCGTAAATTACGTGAAGCATCAGAGTAGTTTGACCCTAACTGGCCAAACAATACTACCGAAGGCGAGTAAGCGCCTTTAGCTACCTTAATGGCCTGGGCACTGGCACTTTTCCTGATATCGGCTAACAGCACATCAGGATTAACCGCCAGGGCCGAACTAAATACCTCCTGCGGGTTATACGTAGTTTTAATGTTGGTTAGCTGGCTGATATCGGGGCGATCGACCTTAATAGGAGTAGCCGGATCCATCTCCATGTATTGTTTTAACGATAATATGGACGATTGCAATTGGTTTTCGGCATTCACCTGGTTCAATTCGGCAGTTGATAACTGGGCGGTAGACTGGGCCATATCTGCTTTGGTTAAATTACCAACTTTATAGCCTTTTTCAGTCCTATCCAGTGTTAATTTAGCAATCTCTATCTGCTGGTTAGCCGCTGTCACTAAATCCTGGTTGCTTAATACCTGTAAAAAAGTAGTCACAACGCTTAATACTAAGTCGTTTTTTACTTTGGCGGTGTTGCTTTTATCGGCATCCAGCAATATTTTGTTTTGGATGATCAGGTTTTTTAACTGAAAACCCTGGAACAGTACCACCTGCGAACTGGCAGACACATTAAAACCAAACACCCGTTGGTTAACAAACTGGTTGGTTGTAAAATCGATATTACGGCCAAAGTTTACAGTAGGCGATGTGCTGGCACTTAAATTAGGCAACTGGTTATGTTTAGATTGCTCTAAGGTTTCGTTATCGATAGCCTCGCTAAACTGAGCTTGCTTTATCGTTAAGTTGCGCGATAGGGCCAGGTCTACCGCCTTTTGCAGGGTAATTACTTCCTGGGCTTTGGCTGTAAAAGCCATGGCGCAAACAAGCAGCGCGCAAATACCGGGTCTTTTAAACATTAATAATAGTTGTTTCATGTTATTTATTGCACAACGCTACTGATTAGGCCGCGTTATTGTTGTGATATTTGTTTAGTTGCAATGATACATTTTTAACTTAATTTGCAATATGTACCTGGCTAAAACCCCCTGGCTGCTTAAAAAGCTTTATCCTGCCCTAACCTGGCACAAAAGCCATGACAGCCATTGCATTTATCTCACCTTTGACGACGGACCCATACCTATTGTTACACCGTTTGTTTTAAATATTTTAAAACAGTTTAATGCCCGTGCTACCTTCTTTTGTATTGGCGACAATGTAAACAAGCATCCTGATATATACAAGGCACTTTTAGCCGATGGCCACCGCATAGGCAACCATACTTATAACCACCTAAAAGGCTGGAAAACCGACGACGATACCTATACCAATAATTTTATAAAGTGCGATGAACTACTCCATACCGGTCTGTTTCGCCCGCCTTACGGGCGCATTAAAAACTCGCAGGTTAAAAGGCTAAGGGATATCAACCCAAATTTAGAAATAATTATGTGGGATATCCTAAGCGGCGACTTTGACCAGCAGCTTAGCCCCGAAGGCTGCCTGAAGAATGTGCTAAAACATACCGGCAACGGATCAATAGTTGTTTTTCATGATAGCCTGAAAGCGTTTGAGCGATTGGAACATACCCTGCCACGTGCTTTGCAATATTGGAGCGAGCGGGGTTATACTTTTGAGGTATTGTAATACCGGCAACCAAAACTCGTTATATCATCCCCAATGCACTGTGTTTACAATAAATAACCCGGCACGTAAACTTAGTGTGCTGGCTTAAAATAAACCAATCGGTATATTATTGGGTTAAATATTGAAAAACAGGCACGTTTGCCAATTATTTCCGTCATTTATACAATAATTGTTTTCAGGGTTTGGGTTAAATGTTTTAGTTTTGCAGGGTTTAACAGATCATTTTTACATGGATCGTCTAAATTATATCAATAGCGGGAACGCCGCCTACATCAACGGATTATACGAAGCGTATCAACAGGACCCTGAGTCGGTTGATTTTGGATGGCAGAAATTTTTTGAAGGGTTTGAATTTGGCCAGAGTGCCGAAGGTGCGGCAGCAGCCGGTTCAACGGGATCGACCCCGGAGCATGTGCTGAAAGAAATTAACGTGCTGAACATGATTGATGGCTACCGTTCGCGCGGCCATTTGTTCACTAAAACCAACCCGGTGCGCGAGCGCCGGCAGTATTTCCCCGGGAAAGAACTGGAAACTTTTGGCCTGAGCGAAGCCGATATGGATACCATATTTAATGCCGGTGTTGAACTAGGCTTAGGCCCTGCAAAACTGAGCGTTATACGCCAGATGCTGGAAGACACCTATTGCGAAACCATAGGTGCCGAATATAAATATATGCGCAACCCTATCAAGGTAAAATGGTTTCAGGACCGTATGGAACCTAAGCGCAATACTCCCAACTTTACCGCCGACGAAAAAAAAGAAATATTAGGCAAGCTTAATCAGGCTGTAATATTCGAAAGTTTTTTGGGCACCAAGTTTTTGGGCCAAAAACGTTTTTCGCTGGAAGGTGCCGAGGCACTGATCCCTGCGCTTAACTCGGTTATTGTAAAAGGATCTAAACTGGGTATCGAAGAATTTACCATTGGTATGGCCCACCGCGGCAGGCTGAATGTTTTGGCCAATATCATGGAAAAATCGTACAAGGAGATTTTTGCCGAGTTTCAGGGTAAAAATTACGACGAGGATTCATCGCATGGGGGCGACGTAAAATATCATTTGGGTTACTCTACCGATATTGAAACCCCAGGCGGTAAAAAGGTACACTTAAGCCTTTGCCCCAATCCATCGCACCTGGAAACGGTTGACCCTGTGGTAGAAGGCCTTACCCGCTCAAAAATTGACTTTAAATACAATGGCGATTATAATAAAATAGCGCCGATACTGATACATGGTGACGCATCTGTTGCCGGCCAGGGAATTATTTACGAGGTTTTACAAATGGAAAAACTGGACGGTTACCGTACCGGCGGCACCATACACCTGGTTATTAATAACCAAATTGGCTTTACCACCAACTATAAAGATGCCCGCAGCAGTACCTATTGTACCGATGTGGCCAAAACAGTTTTAGCGCCGGTTTTTCACGTAAACGGCGATGATGTTGAGGCCCTGGCCTATGTAATTAACCTGGCTATGGAATACCGCCAAACTTTTAACGGCGATGTATTTATTGATATCCTGTGTTACCGCCGTTTCGGCCATAACGAATCGGATGAGCCTAAGTTCACCCAGCCTGTATTGTATAAGGCTATTGACGCGCACCCTAACACACTGGAGATCTACAAGCAAAAACTGATTACCGAAGGGGTAATGGACGATGCCGCCGCCAAAAAGGTAGAAACAGATTTCCGCGCTATATTACAGGGCATGCTTGATGAAAGTAAAGCAGAAGATAAATTTATTGAAAGCAAACCCATGTTTTTGGGTGCCTGGCAGGGCCTGCACCTGGCTACTGATAAAGAAGTAGTGGCTACACAGGATACCGCCGTGCCCGAAAAAGAACTGACAGCAATTGGCCAGAAAATAACCGAATTGCCTAAGGATAAAGCTTTCTTTAAAAAGATAGAAAAACTGTTTGAAGACCGCCGCAAAATGGTGGACGAAACCAAAGTTTTTGATTGGGCCATGGGTGAGCTATTAGCCTATGGTACTTTATTAAAAGAAGGCCACCCTGTAAGGTTAAGCGGCGAAGACGTAAAACGCGGGACTTTCTCGCACCGCCACGCGGTATTAACTTTGGTTGATTCGGAAGAGGAATATACGCCGCTGGATACTTTAGATACCGAAGCGAAATTCAGCATCTACAATTCGCTGTTATCCGAATACGGTGTATTGGGTTTTGAATACGGCTATGCCCTGGCTAACCCCAACGCGCTAACCATTTGGGAAGCACAGTTTGGTGACTTTTTAAACGGCGCGCAAATTATAGTTGACCAATATATCACCAGTTCCGAAACTAAATGGCAGCGTGGTAATGGGCTGGTATTATTACTGCCGCATGGTTTTGAAGGCCAGGGCCCCGAGCATTCGTCGGCCCGTATAGAGCGTTTTATGGAGCTTTGTGCCGATAATAATATCCAGGTGGCTAATTGCACCACGCCGGCCAACTTTTTCCATATTATGCGCCGCCAGCTGAAACGCGATTTCCGTAAACCGCTGGTGATTTTCTCGCCAAAAAGCTTGTTGCGCCACCCGGCCTGCGTATCGCCGCTGAAAGATTTCACCGAAGGCAAGTTCCAGGAAGTGATTGATGACAGCTATGCTGATGCTAAAAAAGTAAAACGCGTACTGTTTGTATCGGGTAAATTGTATTACGAATTGCTTGACAAACAACAGCTGGATAAACGCAAAGATGTAGCCATTGTGCGGGTAGAACAATTATACCCTACGCCGGTTGTACAAATGCAAAAAATAAAAGCCAAATACAGCCACGCTACCGATTTTATTTGGGTACAGGAAGAACCTGAAAACATGGGTGCCTGGCCATACATGCTGCGCAAATTCCGCAATAACGATTTGCAGCTGGATGTGATATCCCGTAAGGAAAGCAGCAGTACGGCTACCGGTTACGCCAAACAGCATACATCGCAACAGCTGTATATTATTAGCAAAGCTTTTGATACGGCGGTTAGTAAAGAGACCAAAGACAAAATAAAAGCAACAACGGCAAAAATGGCCCACGTAGCTGCCGATTAAGTTTTATATAGACTTACAAAACTAAAAATATGAGTTTAGAGATCAAAGTTCCGCCGGTAGGCGAATCCATTACCGAAGTAACCCTGTCCAGCTGGAAAAAAAAGACCGGCGATGTGGTGGCAATGGACGAAGTAATAGCCGAGCTGGAATCAGACAAAGCCACTTTTGAATTAACCGCCGAAAAAGCCGGGACGCTGACCACCTTAGTAGCCGAAGGCGATACCTTAGCTATTGGCACCCCCGTAGCTAAAATTGACGAGGGCGTTGCTGCACCTGCCGCCGCTCCGGCTCCGGCCGCGCAACCTGTTGTGGCTGCTGCTGCACCAGCACCTATTGCCGCCCCTGCCCCGGCTGCACCTGCCGCAGGCAAAACCATTGATATTAAAGTACCGCCCGTGGGCGAATCTATAACCGAAGTTACCCTATCGCACTGGATCAAAAAAGACGGCGACCAGGTAGCGATGGACGAAGCTATTGCCGAATTAGAATCGGACAAGGCAACTTTTGAACTGACTGCCGAACAAGCAGGTACGCTAAAAACCATTGCTAAAGAAGGTGATGTATTAGCCATTGGCGCTGTGGTTTGCTCCATAGCCGCAGGCGAAGGCGCTGCTATTGCCGCTCCTACAGCCTCAGCTGCTGTAGCATCCGCTGCACCTACGGCAACTGCCGCCGGTTACGCCGCGGGTACGCCATCACCTGCTGCCGGTAAAATACTGGCTGAGAAAGGTGTTGACCCTGCATCGGTAAACGGTACAGGCGTAGGTGGCCGCATTACTAAAGCCGATGCTATTACTGCCGATAAGGTGAACGAGAACCCGCAAACAACCCCATCGCCATCACCTACCAAAATACCTGTTCCGCCTGCTACACCTGCTATAACCGCTACCCCATCTAAACCGGATGCCCGTGGCGAGCGACGCGAAAAAATGTCGAACCTGCGTAAAACCGTAGCCCGCCGTTTGGTAGCTGTTAAAAACGAAACCGCTATGCTAACTACCTTTAACGAGGTAGATATGGCACCCATAATGGAGCTGCGTAGTAAATACAAGGATAAATTTAAAGAGAAACATGGTGTTGGCCTGGGCTTTATGTCTTTCTTCACCAAAGCGGTTACCGAGGCCTTGAAAGAATGGCCTGCCGTTGGCGCACGTATAGAGAACGAAGAGGTGGTTTACAGCAACTTTGCTGATATCTCCATCGCCGTATCGGCGCCTAAGGGTTTGGTTGTTCCGGTGATCCGCAACGCGGATAGCATGAGCCTGGCCGAAATAGAAAAAGCCATTGTAGTTTTAGCCGGCAAAGCCCGCGAAAACAAACTGACCTTAGAAGAAATGACAGGCGGTACCTTTACCATTACCAACGGTGGTGTGTTCGGTTCCATGATGTCGACCCCGATCATCAACTCGCCACAATCGGCCATTTTGGGTATGCACAATATTATTGAGCGCCCGGTTGCCGTAAACGGACAAGTGGTTATCCGCCCGATGATGTACCTGGCCTTATCGTACGATCACCGCATTATCGATGGTCGTGAATCGGTTAGCTTCCTGGTACGTGTTAAGCAACTGCTGGAAGACCCTGCAAGATTATTATTAGGGGTTTAAGCCCCCGGCCCCCTAAAGGGGGAGTAGGATATAAAACAGAAAAACACAGGCCAAAAGCCTGGGTTTTTCTGTTTTATCTTAATCCGTATTTTAATAAATTATTAAAATACGTTCCGGTAAAATCGGGTGAGAAGTTGAGGATATTATCCAAATAATCAAACTCGTGCTGCTGGTGGGTGGTGGTCAATATCGCGCATTTCATCCCGGCATTTTTTGCAGCTTCGGCACCTTTGGGCACATCCTCCAGCACCAGGCAATCGGCTGGGCTAACTTGCAGTTCGGCCGCATTTTTTAAATAGGTTTCGGGATGTGGTTTGCTTAATAGCACATCTTCGGCGCTTACTATCGATTTAAAATAATGGCGGATATTTAAATTGTCCAGCACAAAGTTGATGTTAAACCGAATAGCCGCCGATCCTATAGCCATAGGGATGCCGCTTTGGTAGGCCAGTTCCAAAAATTCGGCCAGGCCGGGCAACAACGCCAGTTGCGGCAGATATTCCTGCTGGTAACGCTTTTCCTTTTCAACCGAAAGGGTATCCATTTCCTGCTGCGTAAACCGATCGGCGCCAAACATGCGTACCAATAGTTCCTGGTTTTTACCGTACATATTTTGTTTCACCTCAGCCATGCTAAAGTTGCCGCCCAAATCATCATTTAAAATATTGTGCCATGCCCGGCTATGGAAATCCATATCGTTTATCATGGTGCCGTTTAAATCAAATAACAGGGCTTTTGGGTAGATAGTCATGCCTGCAAGTTTAATAATTTACCGCCGGTTTTAAAAAGTAGAATGCCTTTACTTACGCGGTGCCGACAAATAATAATGCCACAATATCATGGTAGCCACGGTGCGGTAGGGTTGCCATTGTGTGGCCATTGCCAATAACTCTTCGCGTGTGGTAGCTGGAGGCAAACCCTTTACCCGTTTAAAGGCATTAACTGCGGCCAAATCGCCCACGGGGAAAATATCGGCACGCTGTAAAACAAACATCAGGTAAACATCCACCGTCCAGTTCCCAATACCTTTCAGGGATACCAGTTGGGCGCGGATCTCATCATCAGTCATTAATTCAAATGCTTGCAGGTTAATTTGTCCGCTTAATATGGCTTCGGCCAAATACCTTACATAAGTCATTTTTTGCCGGCTCAGGTAACAGGCTTTCATTTCCTCATCGGTCAACAACAATACCCGCGCCGGGGTAATTTCCTGTACATGCGCCCGCAATTTATTCAGGGCTGATAACGCCGATGCCAGTGAAACCTGCTGCTCCAATATAATATGCACCAGCGATTGGAAACTATTAGGCCGCGACCATAACGGCGGGTAGCTGTAGGATTGGATGATTTGGCCGAGGTGGGCATCCTGTGCAGCCAGTTCATCACAAATAGAATGGAAATTTTTGCTGGTAAACTTGTTGATCATATCATTGTTATTTAAAAATACTAATTTTTTTAGGAAATAGCGTTTTCTTTTTTCAATTTTACTTTTATGAATAACCTCCCCCCTTTAGCCGAGCGCATGCGGCCCGCCACGCTGAACGATTATGTTGGCCAGAAACACCTGGTTGGCCCGGGCGCGGTATTGCGTAAGGCGATAGAATCGGGCTCGCTACCATCGATGATATTTTGGGGGCCGCCAGGGGTGGGGAAAACTACGCTGGCTTATATTATATCGCAATCGCTATACCGGCCTTTCTTTTCGTTGAGCGCGATCAACTCCGGCGTGAAGGATGTGCGGGAGGTGATAGAAAAGGCATCTATACTGAAAGAGCAGGGCGAGATCTTACCGATACTATTTATTGATGAAATTCACCGTTTCTCCAAATCTCAGCAGGATTCGTTACTGGGCGCGGTGGAGCGCGGCATAGTTACCCTGATAGGCGCTACTACCGAGAACCCATCGTTCGAGGTGATCTCGGCTTTGCTATCGCGCTGCCAGGTATATATTTTGCAATCGCTGGAGGAAACCGACCTGCTGAACCTGCTGGATAAGGCCATGAAGGAGGACGAGGTACTGAAACGCAAAAAGATCAGCATTAAGGAGCATGAGGCGCTGCTGCGCCTATCCGGTGGTGATGCACGCAAACTGCTTAATATTTTTGAACTGATCGTTAATGCATTCGACAGTAAAAGTATTGTTATTACCAATCAAATGGTGCTTGACCATGTGCAGCAAAACATGGCCTTGTACGATAAAACCGGCGAGCAGCATTACGATATTATTTCGGCCTTTATTAAATCTATGCGGGGTAGCGACCCTAACGGCGCGGTGTACTGGCTGGCCCGGATGATAGTAGGCGGCGAAGACCCACTGTTTATTTCCCGCCGGATGCTGATACTGGCTGCCGAAGATATTGGCAATGCCAACCCTAATGCCCTGCTGTTGGCGCAAAGCTGTTTTAACGCGGTACAGGTAATTGGTATGCCCGAGTCGCAATTAATCATGTCGCAAACGGCTATTTATTTGGCTACATCGCCTAAAAGCAACGCGGCTACTACCGCTATTGGCGCGGCTATTTCGCTGGTAAAACAAACCGGCGACTTGCCCGTGCCACTGCACCTGCGCAATGCCCCTACCAAACTGATGAAAAATATTGGTTACGGTAAGGATTACAAATATGCCCACAATTTTGAAGGCAACTTCACCGATCTGGATTTCCTGCCCGATGCTATAAAAGGCACACAGATCTACCAGCCTGGCAATAACCCCAAGGAGAATGAAACCCGGGAAAAAATGAGGAAACTTTGGGGGAACAGGTATAAGTATTAGGCCACAATTAATGTCATTTCGACCAACGGGAGAAATCTTATACGTCATGATTAGTCGCATGTATAAGATTTCTCTCTATCGTTCGAAATGACATGATGTTTGAAAAGCCCCTATTCCTCTATAAACTTACTATCTATCTGCTTGGTGCTTTTAGCGCCCAGCTTGCGCAATACTTCTACCCGGCCAACCAGGTTGCCGCTGCCGGCAGATAGTTTGCTGAATGCATCATTATAGGCATCCTTCGACCGGTCTATGTTGTCACCAATCTTTTTCAGGTCGTTAATAAAGCTTACAAATTTGTCGTACAGGGCACCGGCTTTGGTGGCTATGTCAATAGCGTTACGGGTTTGCTGCTCCTGTTTCCAAATGGATGCTACGGTTTTTAGCGTAGCCAACAGGGTTGATGGCGTAACCAGTACCACTTTTTTATTCCAGGCAAATTCAAACAACTCCACCTCGCGCTGAATGGCAATGGCAAATGATGATTCTATAGGGACAAACAGCAGTACGAAATCGGGGGAATTGATGCCGTACAGGTCCTGGTAGTTTTTACCACCCAAGCCGTTAATATGGCTTTTAATAGAGATGATGTGTTGTTTTAAATGCGTCTCGCGCTCCTCGTCGGTTTCGCAGTTCACTAAGCGTTCGTAAGCCAGCAGGGATACTTTGGAGTCGATAACGATATGCTTATTATCGGGCAGGTTAATAATCACATCCGGCTGGAAACGGTTACCATCCTCATCCACCAAATTCAACCCCTTGCCTTGTTTGGTATAGCTTTCACCCTCTAATAAACCCGATGCTTCCAGCAGGCGGTCGAGGATCACCTCGCCCCAGTTACCTTGCTTTTTGGTATCGGCTTTTAAGGCGCGGGTTAGGTTATTAGCTTCCTCGCTGATCTGTTTATTTAGTTCCATCAGTTTAGAGATCTCGCCTTTCAGCACATTCCGCTCGTCCGATTCGGCTTTGTATACCTTCTCTACCTTTTCCTCAAACAGTTTAATGTTTTCTTTTAAAGGGTTAAGCAATAGGTCAAGACTATTCTTATTCGTCTCGGTAAACTTTTGCGATTTTTCGTCCAGCAGTTTATTGGCTACGTTTTCAAACTCCAGCTTAAACTTTTGCTGCATATCCTGCATATACAGTTCCTGTTCGGCCAGGCGTTCACGCTGTGCTTTAAAGGCTTCCTCGGCTTTGGTCATGCGGCTTTTTTCGGCCAGCAGTTCCTGGTTCAGTTCGCGTACCATGGCTTCATAGCGCAGGCGTTCTTCGTGCAGGTTTTTATCGGCCTTGTCGCGTTCAATGGCTAAGCCGGCGGCACGTTCTTCGGCTTTGGCTAAAGTGATGCGTAGGGTTTCGCCCTCTGCCCGTAAGCGTACCAGTTCATCTGCCGAAAGGCTATCTAATCCCTTTGGCTTTTTAAGGAATAATACCACTGCTATCAGCAATATCACAAGGACGGCACCTAAAATAATTGCATCCATATTGATAAAAATATTAGCAAAGATAATGGAAATATGCAAATGTCCGGATATGCAAATGGAGATTTAGATGAGCGTGGCTCTTTTTAAAGGGTTAACATAGTGTAACATAATTCACTGAAAATATTACATAAATATCTAATTATGAATATATTACGTATCTGTAAAGGTTAACATAAAATGACTTATTCGTCATTGCAAAAAGACTCTCGCTACCGCAGATTTAGCTATCGCTACCGCAGGTTTAGCGTAGCGTAACCTGTGGTTACCCATTGGTGGAAGTTTATAAACTTCCACGATACAAGGCACAAGTTAATCCATCACACAACCAACCGCTTAAACTTGCGCCAGCAATGGGAATGTGCGGATATGCAAATGTGCAGATTAGGATTTTGAAAGATGATGAAATTGTTTCATTTGCACATTTGCATATTTGCACATCTGCACATCAAAACTACCGCGCCCGCTCCACCCGCAAACCCACATCGCTCACCTCGCGCAAGGGGTTATCGCGCATGTTTTGCTCAATTTCAAAGTGGTATATGCCCTTAGCGGGGAATTTGATATTAGTTTTAAAAGGGATTTGATAACTGTATAAATTGCCCGATCCACTGCCCAGCCATTCGCCGGTTTTGTTGGCCAGGTGCAATTCGTAACGCATTACATCGGCCTTTTGGTTGGGGCCCGATGTATGTAATAGCACAAAAAGGTTGGCATATTTATAATCGCCGGTTACCCGCAAGTTAAAGTACAGGTTGTAGGGCACGCTGTTATCATCAATTTTTACCTGGTATTTAATATTATTTACATAGCCCCAATTGTGGTTAACAATCGCGGTGTTTTGATCAAACACCGCTTTAGGGTCGCTGCAGCCAGCAGTGGCTGCAGCTATGGTAAATAATATAACTATACTGCAAAAAATATTACGCGCCTGTTTCATTGGTATTCCCGTTAGGGTTGTTACGGTTTTTATTACGGTTAGGGCGGTTGCGGCGCTTATTGTTACCTGCCCTTTCCGGTGCGTTCGGGTCGCGCGGTTGGTTTGGTTGTGTACCCTCGGCCCTTGGCTGTTGCGGATTTGGCTGCCTTGGCGGCTGGCCAGGCTGTCCCGGGCGTTGCTGTTGCGGCTGTTGAGGGCGCTGCTGTTGTTGCGATTGCTGCGGCCTTTGCTGTTGGTTTTGGCGCGGCTGATTAAGGTTACTGCCACCCTGGTTAGTCTGCCCACCGGGGCGGTTTGGCTTTTTATTGCGGCTGTTACCACTATTCCGGTTACGGTTGCGGTCATCTAAACGGGTTAGGCTATCCTGGCCAACTACGTTTTCGTAATCAAGCGCTTTAGCTATCGGCGCGGTAATTTCAACCGGTTCGCCCAAATCAGGCGGAATAATACCCTCGCGGTTCATTTTTTGAACTTCCTTCACACGGCTGGCTTTGATAGGCAACCAGGCTTCTTCGCCGGGGATGCTAAACCACATCAGTTGTTTAAATATATCCGTTTTTTGCAGGCGGGCATCGCCTTTTTCGGTTTTCAGGAAGTTAACATTATCGGGGATATGTTTCAGGGCATCCATATAGGTGTCCAGCTCATAGTTGAGGCAACATTTTAATTTGCCGCATTGCCCTGCTAATTTTAAGGTATTTAGCGATAAGTTTTGGTAACGCGCTGCCGAGGTAGAAACCGTTTTAAAATCGGTTAACCAGGTGCTGCAACACAATTCGCGGCCGCATGAACCGATGCCGCCTAAACGGCTGGCCTCCTGGCGCATGCCTATCTGCCGCATCTCGATACGGATGCGGAACTGCTCGGCCATTTTTTTGATCAGCTCGCGGAAATCAACACGGCCTTCGGCAGTATAATAAAAAGTAGCTTTGGTTTTATCGCCCTGGTAATCTACATCGCTCAGCTTCATGCTCAGGTTTAGTTCCAGTGCCAGGGTGCGGGCCTTGTGCATGGTTTCCCACTCCAGGTCCTTAGCCAGTTTCCATTTATTTACATCGGCTTCGGTAGCCTTGCGATAGATCTTTTTAGCCACATCGGCTTCCTTCACGTGGCGCTTGGTCATTTGCATACGCACCAGCTCGCCGGTGAGCGATACGTGGCCAATATCGTAGCCACCAGTAGTAGTCTCTACCGCTACCAGTTCGCCCGCTTCCAGGTAAATATTATCCTGATTGACATAAAAATCCTTACGCGAACCCTTGAATTTTATTTCAACGATTTGAAAAGGCTTATAGTTAGCCGGCATGTCCATGTGCGACAGCCAGTCGTAAACATCCAGTTTGCTGCATCCATTAGTAAGGCACGCGCCGTTACTTTTACAGCCAGCAGGAGCGCAACCGCCGCCTGTTGAACAACTTCCACATCCCATAATTAGCTTGGTATATATTGAGTCCCTTGCGGGAACGTTTTAAAATAAAGTATTTTAATTAGCTGTAAAGATACATCTAAAAACAATATCTTGGGATTAGCATTTCGCTCCACATGATAATGTGCTTTTTCCAGTTCGTTACAAATAGCTTCGGCCTGCGCCATGTTCAGTGCCTGCTTGCCATCCTCGCGCAGTTCTACCATTTTTTGCGCTATATCCAGTTCGGCCGCGGGCAGGTGTACCAGGTTACCCGCACCGGCTAACAGCAAACAGCACTCGCGTAAAAAACTAATGCCATAGCGTAAAAAGTTCTTTTGGTTTTCGCGCCCCAGCTTAGCCAACTGATCGGTAAAGCCAATCACATCGCCGCCTTTATTGGCAATGCAAAAGCGCAGCCATTTCACAAATAACTGGTGATAGCTGCTACTATCCTGATTAATCATAGTCAGTGCCTCGGTCATGTTACCGTTGCTCAGGTAGGCAGTTTCTTCGGCGGCATGTTGGGTTTGGCCGTGCTGGTTTATCAGGTAATCTTTTATATCGTTATACTCCAGCGCCGGGATCTTGATCAGTTGCGTGCGCGAAAGGATGGTGTTCAGGATCTGGTCCTGGTTTTGGGCCACTAACAAAAACAACGTATTGGGCTGCGGCTCTTCAATAATCTTTAACAGGGCGTTACCTTGTTTATCCAGGCATTCAGGCAGCCAAAGAATTAAGATTTTGTATATCGATTCAAAGGGTTTATAACTAAGTTTATTGATGATTTGATGGCACTCGGCAATATTTATGTTAGCCTGTTTATTTCCCGACTCAACATAACCTCTCCACTGGTCTAAACTTAAATAAAGATTACTGGAAAAAGCATCGCGCCACTGCTCAATAAAATCTACAGCTGTTTCTTTAGGCGTGCCAAATGTTGGGTACGAGAAATGCAGATCGGGGTGGGCCAGCTTTTGGTATTTACGGCAGGATGAACATACGCCACAGGAATCGTCGGGCTGCTTATCCTCGCACGATACATACTGGGCATAGGCAACAGCCAGCGGTAAATTCCCCGAACCCTCAGGGCCTAAAAATAATTGCGCGTGGCTTACCCGGTTCTCTTTAACCGAAGTGATCAACCTTTGCTTTACAGCCGCCTGTCCAACTATCTCTTTAAACTGCATTGGTGCAAGATAGTAATTTGTAATGAGTGGTAAATAGTACGTGAATAGTTTTTGGGCCGGAGCATTTATTTTACAATCCATTAACTTTAAATCCGCACAAAAAATACCTTTGTGAAAGTACTGCAAACTTAAAACTGCAAACCGACATGAGAATCATGGCCTTCGATTACGGCACCAAGCGCATCGGCATAGCCGTAACCGACCCGCTGCAAATTATTGCCACCGGCCTGGATACCATCCATCCCAATGCCATTGTAGAATATCTGAAGAAATACCTGCAAACCGAGCAGGTGGAACGCTTCATTGTCGGCGAGCCTAAGCAAATGGATAATACCCCGTCGCAATCGGCACCGCACGTAAAGGGTTTTGTAAATTTATTGAAGAAAACTTTCCCCGAAATTCCTATCTCCATGTTAGATGAACGTTTCACTTCAAAAATGGCCACCGCCGCCATATTAGCCAGCGGCCGTAATAAAAAGGACAGGCAGGATAAGGGTTTGGTGGATACGGTATCGGCTACGATATTGTTGCAATCTTATATGCAGGGAATGGGGAATTGAGATGAATAAGGCGGAATTAGGATATATTTTAAAACACCGTAAATGGCGGCAATATTGGCGACAGCCGAGCCATCGCGGAGGACGCTATTTATTTCTGTTTGCTGCACCCATGTTTCTATACATTCTATTTTTAATAGAAAAGGGGATATTGGTAAACCACACATGGGAGGATAAGGATGATCCTATATGCACTGCTATAGGAGCGGGTTTGGCTGCGGTATTTCTGATCTTCTTTTTCATCAAAAATATCGTAAGCCAAAGCCGCTTCACGGTAATTGATACGGCACGAATTTATGATACAAGGGAAATACTAAGCATCACTCAACAGCTAAACTGGAAAGGTAGTACGAGTAAAGATAATAATACAATTGAAGTACTTACACAAAGTGTAACCCATATCCTGCAACAAAGGGTCACCATAATTATACTTAACGATCATCAATTACTCTTCAATTCATATTCTTTATCTGAACTGGTGCTGTTCGACCGAAATAGCAGTAATCTTAAAAAGTTCCTTGGCAGATTAAACGAGCCAGATGATGTTAAAAAAAGTTAAGGTTTAAAAAGCTATTTATTAAACTGATAGCTTCGCATAAAAATATAATCTCTTATGTTTAAATTGCTTAGCACAGCTTTTGTCCTATTATTTTTCAGCCAGTTATTTGCACAATCCAACAGCGGCCTCAGCGCGGTTGATAACGGCTATAACCTGGATTTTGAACGGATGATCAGCGGCGAAACCATGCCCGATCTATGGTCGCAGTTTAATGTGGCCAAGGGTTATAAATGCGAAGCTGTTACCGATGTACAGCACCGCGGTAACCAATCGCTGCTGATTGAGCGCGTGAGCGAAAACGCCGACCCCTTTGGCAGTGTAACCAATGTAATCCCGGCTAAATACTTGGGTAAGGAAATTGAGTTTAAGGCCTGGATAAAATTCCAGGATGTAAAGGATTTTATGGGCTTACTGATCCGTATTGATGACGCCAACCGGCAAACCATCGCGTTTAGGAGTATGGCTAACGAAAAAATAAACGGCACTAAGAATTGGACGCAATACAGCGTTAAACTCCGTATCCCGCCCGACGCGCAAACCATATATATTGCCAGTATCCTTGGCGGCCCGGGCAAAATGTGGACCGACGACGCACAGGTATTAATTGACGGTAAAGACATCAGCGAAGCAAAAACTAATCCCGATTATAACCCCCATCCGCCCCAATACGGTAATAATACATTTGCAGGGCACAAAGTGCGGATAAAGGATGCCGAACTGTATTATGAAACCTACGGTACCGGCGAACCCTTGCTATTGTTGCACGGCAACAGCCAAAGCATCCGCGCGTTTAGTTACCAGATTGGGGCGCTGTCTAAAAAGTATAAGGTAATAGCCATTGATACACGCGGCCAGGGCAAAAGCACCGACGAAACTACCGGCGCGTTAAGCTATGACCTGTTTGCCGATGATATGAAGCAGTTTATGGATTCGTTACGGATGAAGAAGGCCAGTGTTTTAGGCTGGAGCGATGGCGGCAATACCGGCCTGATTATGGCCTACAAATACCCCGGATATATAAGCAAGCTGGTTACCATGGGTGCTAATTTGTTCCCTACAACCGAAGCCATCAGCGATACGGT
This sequence comes from Bacteroidota bacterium, assembly GCA_040389105.1. Classification (GTDB taxonomy): domain Bacteria; phylum Bacteroidota; class Bacteroidia; order Sphingobacteriales; family Sphingobacteriaceae; genus Mucilaginibacter. The sequence goes on along the minus strand of JAZKAO010000032.1, from coordinate 7,158 downwards.
AATAAACCAGGTGAAGTCCGGCCTTAAAAACCTGCAAACCAAAACCGACGATGATTCAAAAATGGAGGTAAGGCTGTTTACCATGTTATTAACTGAACCGCATATTACCTTTGACGAAATAAAAACTATTAAATGCCCGGTACTGGTAATGGCCGGCGAGCATGATGATATTTTAGACAGCCATACCCACGCTATTGCAACAGCTATACCCGGGGCTAAACTAATGATACTGAAAGATGCTACCCATTACGCCCCGGTAGAAGATTCGTTTGCGTTTAACCAGGCGGTGCTGCAGTTCCTGGACCGACCATGATTAAACGGATTTAAGGATTAACAGGATTGTTTATCTTCGTGACGTAAAAAAGCGCCGATATGGAAATTCTGCCATCAGACCTTCAACTATACCTCGATACCCATTGCGATGCCGAACCGCCGGAATTGCAAAAGATCAATCGCGATACTTATTTAAGGATGCTGAAGCCGCACATGCTATCGGGCCATTACCAGGGCCGGTTGCTGAGTATGCTGAGTAAAATGGTATCTCCCGGGCGTATTTTAGAGGTTGGTACCTTTACCGGCTACGCCACCATTTGCCTGGCCGAAGGCTTGATGGAAACCGGTTTTATTGACACCATTGAGGTGAACGCTGAGCTGGAGGAAACACTAAACCAACACTTTAAATCCACAAATGTGGAAAAAAAGATAAGGCTGCATATTGGCGTAGCAGCACAGATAATAGCCGGTTTTGAGGCCCCGTTGTTCGATCTGGTGTTCATAGATGCGGATAAAAGGAATAATTTGCTTTACTTTGCAGCCATACTTGAAAAAGTAAGACCGGGAGGTTTAATTATAATTGATAATGTTTTGTGGAAAGGAAAGGTATATGGCGATGCCCAGGATACTGATACCAAACTGATCCGCGAATTAAATGACAGCATTGCTGCCAACCCGCAGGTGGAGAAATTAATACTCCCCGTACGCGATGGCATCCTGCTTATCAGAAAAAAGTAAATTATGAAGAAAACAGTACTACTTACCATTTTAGTGATCTCTGCACTGGCCGTTTCGGCACAGGACAAAAGCAAGAATACTTCAGCTTCGTACATCGAAAAATTTAAGGATAACGCTATCGAAATTATGCACCAAAGCGGCATACCCGCCAGCATTATTTTAGGTATTGCCATGCACGAGAGCGGCAACGGCAACAGCGCTATTGCCAAAAACCTGAATAACCAGTTCGGCATGAAGGGCGGTACCACATCGGTATATTACAAAAACAAAAAGAAGGTAAAATCAGCCTATAAGCAATACGATTCTATTATGGATTCGTTTAACGATTTTGCCCGTGTAATAACCGAAAAGAAAAAATTTAGCCACCTGGCCGAGCAATTTAGTTCGGTTGATTATGTTGGCTGGGTAAAAGGTATTGAACGCAGCGGTTATGCCAGCAGCAAAAAATGGGGCAAGCAGGTATTGGCCATTATTAACAAATACCAGCTTAACGCCCTCGACAGTAAAACTGACAGCACGGAGTTTACACAAGCACCAGTGCAGCATCAACAATAAAAATTTACTATGTTTGGCTTAATGACAGCCAATACCTATAAATACAACGCGACATATAGCCTGGCTATCCTGTCGCTTTTTTGTTTAATGCTATGCGCATGTTCATCGCACAAAAAAGTTGTTTCCATATCAGGCCGCGATGCTAAGCGCAATAACGAACAACTACAAAAGGAGCGCAAAGCTATTATAGCCAACTACCCTACCTACACTACCCAACAATATATCGACAGGTTTAAAACCATTGCCATACAGGAAATGAACTTGTACGGCATCCCCGCCAGTGTTACGCTGGCCCAGGGCTTATTTGAGAGCGGCAACGGCAATGGCGAGTTGGCCCGGGTGGCCAACAACCACTTCGGTATTAAATGCACTACTGACTGGAAAGGCAAAAGCTATTATAAAGACGACGACCAGGTGAACGATTGCTTCAGGGTGTATGACAAGGCAGAGGATTCGTTTCGCGACCACTCGGAATTTTTAAAACGCAAGCGCTACGCTAAATTGTTTGAACTGGATAAGAACGACTATGTAGGTTGGGCCAATGGCTTAAAGGAAGCCGGCTATGCCACTAATCCCAAATATCCGCAACTCATCATCGGCGTGATACAAAAATACAGCCTCGACCAGTATGACCGCCCGGAGGGTACCGTACAAAAGATAAAACGCGAAGACCGCGTGCTTACACAGATCAATCAAAATATTGGCAAAGCCATTAAGGATTCGCTGGTGCAGGCTACACCTATTGATAAAACCTACACCATAAAACAGGGCGATACACTATACTCGGTTTCCAAACGTTTTGGCTTAACTGTGGACGAATTGAAAGCATTAAACAACATGGCCGATAATACAATCAAAATTGGCCAGAAACTGGTTATAGCGAAATAGCACCCTGCCGTCTCTTTCGGGGCGAAGGGTTTGGAGGGCTGTGTTAATAATTGTTAAATTGTATCATAAAACTACGGGTAACATATAGTTTTACACCACTAATGAAATTTGGGCTTATCGTATGGTTGTTGTTGGTGGGTGTAATGCTCGGGGCTTTTGCACAGGAAAGGGCCGTAGAAGGCATTGTGTTTGATAAAGCCAGTAAGGAGCGTATAGCCAGGGTAAACATCCTGAATATCCGCACCAAACAATCTATTTACAACACCCTAAAAGCCGATTTTAAAATAACCGCCCTGCCCGATGACCAACTGATTGTAAGCAAGCAAGGCTATTTTACCGATACCATAAAAGTGCCGGCTAACAATACCCTGCTCATCTATCTTAAACCTACCGCTACCCTGTTAAAGCAGGTGAATGTGCGGGACACCATCCAATCGCCGCAAAAAAGATATTTGGCTACCAAGTCTGAATACAGTAAAGCTTATGGATCAAACGCCTATCGCGACCCATTGAGCCTGTCGCCGGGTTCGGGGGCGGGTATAAGTATCGATGCGATATGGAACTCGCTTAGCCGCAGCGGCCGCAATGCCGAAAGGTTACAGGGCATTATTGAGCGCGATTATCACGAAAGTGAGATCGACTTCCGTTTTAACAGGGCCTTTGTGGGTAGCATTACCCATTTAAGAGACCCGCAGTTGACAGATTTTATGCAAAAGTACCGCCCGGGCTATTATGCCGTAATTAATGATGATCAGTACGCGTTCATCGCATCTATCAGGGCCAATTTAAAACGCTACCTGCGCAACCCAAGGGCATTTACACTGCCACCCTTAATCAAGCCCGAGTAAATTTGCGTCTCTTCAATTTTCATGCTGCATAGTAATATAAAACAATTTGGGGCCCGGATTGCTTTTACCTATACAATTAATTACAACTATGAAAAAGATACTTTTTACAGCAGTATTATTAATAAGCTGCTTATCATTCCGGATAGCCGATGCCCAAATTGGGTTTAGGTTAAACCTGAATATTGGAACCCAACCCGAATGGGGCCCTACAGGTTACGACCACGTAGATTATTACTATATGCCCGATGTAGACGCTTATTACGATGTGCCTACCCATCAGTATGTATATTTCGAAAACAATGTTTGGGTACACCGCACCTACCTGCCGGCCAGGTATCGCGGTTATGATGTTTATAATGGCTATAAAGTTGTGGTAAACCGCCCTAATCCGTGGTTAAGGCACACTTATTACCATAACACCTATGCCAAATATAAAGGTCGCGGTGGCCAGTCCATTATTCGCGATAGCAGGGATGTGAAATACAGGCAGCACTGGACGGGCAATAACGGCCGTGGGCCAGATAGAGGCCCAGGCCGCGGACCGGATAGAGGACCAGGCCGTGGGCCAGACAGAGGCCATGATAACGGCAACCACGGTGGCGGGCGCGGCCCAGGCGGCGGTCATGGACCGGGCGGCGATCACGGAAATGGTCATGGACCGGGTGGCGACCACGGAAACGGTCATGGTCACGGACAATAAACATTAATTTAAAAACAAGAAAGGATCGCTTTACGGCGATCCTTTCTTGTTTTTAAAGATTCCGGTTACTTAAACAATCGCTTATAAATAGCCTTCGCCCAAAAGTCGCCTAAAATAACAGCGCCTTCTTTATTAGGGTGTAGGTAAAATATGCCGTCCTGCCCGTTCTCGTGCTGAAAGTATTGTTCGGCATTCTTTCTGAAAAAATTAAAGGCACGGGTATCACCCAAAAACACCTGCTTAGGGTTGGTTTTGGCAAAGCCCTTTACCGTAGCCTTTATTTTAGGGAAATAACTTTGCAGGCGGGTTAGGCCCTCCTGCATGTAGGTAGACCGGTTATGCGTATTAGGGCTATACCAGGTTGGCTGCTGTACAATTACCTTGCATCCCGGAAAATCTTTTAACAAAGCCCCTATAATCGTTTGCAAATTGATTTGGTAATCCTCCTTACTTAGCGGCGCGCCATTAGGGCCTTGCACCGCGCTGTCGTTTGTCCCCAGTATAATCGAAAACACCAGTTGCGCATTTTTGTTGGTAAATGCCTTTGCGGCATCTTCTACCTTAGGGAAATCCTTAGCAGTGGCGGGTAAAAAATCGACGGTGGTATGGCCGCTGTAGCCCTGATTAGCAAAATCAACAGCGCCAACATGGGCTTGCTGCTTTAAATAGTTCACTACCTCGTTAGGCGGGGCTTCGGTTTTCCAATCCTTTAAACCCGCGCCATGGGTAATACTGTTGCCAATGAATACAATATTCAAATCGTGTTTAGTGGTATCTGTAACTGCCGCAAATGTGCTTGCATGGTTACTTACCCCAATAGCAAGCAGGATCAAAATACGGGAAAGCTGTTTTCTAAAAGTCATAAGGGTATTTTAATAAAAAGTAAAGCAATATAATAACACGGGGTTTACCTAACAACACTAAATAAACAGGCTTTTAGCTTTGCTATCAATAACGTATTTTTGAACCCAGCATGTCCAACCGCCATAAATTATATTTCGCTTCCGATTTTCATTTGGGTACACCCAATTACTTATCAACCGTAGATAGGGAAAAACGCCTGGTACAATGGCTGGACAGCATTAAGGCCGATGCTGCCGAAGTTTTTTTAATGGGCGATGTGTTTGATTTTTGGTTTGAATACAAAACCGTTATCCCAAAAGGATATATCCGCTTTATTGGCAAACTGGCCGAACTAACCGATTTAGGTATTAAACTTTACTTTTTTAAAGGCAACCACGATATGTGGATGTTTGATTACTTTGAAAAAGAATTGGGTGCCACCATTATTACCAACGAGCTGGTGATGGAGCGTAATGGCAAAAAATTCTTCCTGCATCATGGCGATGGCCTTGGCCCCGGCGATAATTTTTACAAGTTTCTGAAAGCATTTTTCCGCAGTAAACTGTGCCAGTGGCTGTTTGCACGGCTACACCCTAACTTTGGGGTTGGCATAGCTAATTATTGGAGTACCAATAGCCGTATAGCTAACCAAAAAAAAGAAGTTCATAAACCGGGTGAGCAGGAATGGCTGGTAAGTTTTTGTAACGATACCTTGCAAACTCATTTTTATGATTATATGATATTTGGCCACCGGCACCTGCCCCTGGATATCAAACTAAATGACCGCAGCCGGTATGTTAATTTAGGCGAATGGGTAAGCTATAACTACTCGTATGCGGTTTTTGACGGGCAGGAACTAAGCCTGCATTATGCCCAAAAACAGCCATAAAAAACATGACAAGCGGTAAACCATCTGCTAAATAATCTATTTATTAATTTGCTTACCTTTGTACACTTTTTGCAGGCTTTGCTAAGCTATAGCAATGAATAATATATTATGTTAGAGAAATTAGAACTGATATTTGATCGCTGGAAAACAGTTGAGGGTGAACTAAGCAGTCCGGATGCGATGTCGGATATGAAGCGCTTTGCCCAGCTAAACCGCGAATATAAGGAGCTTGGTAAAATTGTAGAAGAATACCATATCTACAGTAATATCATGAGTAATATCGACACCAATAAAGAAATCCTGGCTACCGAAAAGGACGAGGAGTTTCGCGAGATGGCTAAAGGCGAGCTGGATGAATTGCTGGTAAAGCGCGATGAAAAGGAAGAAGAGATCCGCCTGATGCTGATCCCCAAAGATCCGGAAGATAGCAAAAATGCTATTGTGGAGATCCGTGGCGGAACAGGTGGCGACGAAGCCGCCCTTTTTGCCGGTGACCTTTACCGCATGTATATCCGTTATTGCGAAAAACGTGGCTGGAAAACCGAACTGGTAGATTTTACCGAAGGCACCAGCGGCGGCTACAAGGAAATTGTATTTAATGTGCTGGCCGAGGATGCTTACGGTACACTGAAATACGAATCGGGCGTACACCGTGTACAACGCGTGCCCGATACCGAAACACAAGGCCGTGTACATACATCGGCAGCTACAGTAGTAGTATTGCCCGAGGTTGATGAGTTTGATATTGACCTGCAGGTAAGCGATATCCGTAAGGACCTGTTCTGCGCATCAGGGCCGGGCGGACAATCGGTAAACACCACTTATTCGGCCGTGCGCTTAACGCACGTACCCACCGGCATTGTAGCTCAATGCCAGGACCAGAAATCGCAATTGAAGAACTACGATAAGGCCTTACAGGTATTACGTTCGCGCGTGTACGAAATGGAACTGCAAAAACACCTGGAAGAGGTATCCAAAAAACGTAAAACCATGGTATCAACCGGCGATAGGTCGGCCAAGGTACGTACCTACAACTATCCACAGGGGCGCGTTACCGAGCACCGTATTGGTTTAACCATATACAACCTGCCCAATGTAATGAACGGCGATTTGCAGGAAATTATGGAATCGCTACAGTTTGCTGAAAACGCCGAAAGGTTAAAAGAAGGCACGGCAGCATAAAAACAAGGCCGTTTACAGGTATAAAAATGCCACCAATAAATTGGTGGCATTTTTTGTTCAAATTAATTGAAAGATTTTCAAGCCCTTACGCGTAATGTTTATGTTTTTGAAAAAATTACTTGTGCAATACGATTTGATGCGTATATTTGCAATCCCAAACGGGAGGAGTGGTAGTTCAGCTGGTTAGAATACATGCCTGTCACGCATGGGGTCGCGGGTTCGAGTCCCGTCCATTCCGCTAA
>JAZKAO010000031.1:0-84431 GCA_040389105.1 Bacteroidota bacterium | reverse complement strand
GCCGAAAGTATTATCTCGGATGAGCAGATCGAAATTGATCAAATGAAGAAATTCACACCTATCCAATAAACAAACACCGATGAAAAAATTAATGATCCTGTTCCTGTTATTGCCGCTGACTAAATTAAGCGCACAGGACCGTGTGTACACCGGTAACCAGATCTCAAATACGGTATCGGTGATAGACCCTAAAACGCAAACCTATCTGGGTGAGATCGTATTGGGAAAACCCCAGCCGGAGATCTTAAGTCCGCTTTATAAAGGCCAGGCACTGGTACACGGCCTGGGCTATACCCCAAAAAGGCAATTACTGGCCGCCGTATCTATCGGCTCCAACTCAGTTACATTTATCTCTACTGCCACCAACAAGTTACTGAAAACAGTTTATATTGGAAGGTCGCCGCATGAGGCTACGTTTAATCCGTCGGGCACACAAGCCTGGATCTCGGTAAGAGGTGAAGCTTACATCAGTGTGATCGATGCCGCCACGCTGAAAGAGATCAAACGAGTTCCTGTGGCAGACGGGCCGGGCATGGTTTCCTTTACCCCGAACGGAAAATGGGCCTATGTATGTTCCAGCTTTACGGCGCAATTGGATGTGGTGAATACGGCGACCTATAAAGTAGTTAAAAGTATCCCGGTTGTCAGCCCGTTCTCGCCGAATATATTTTGCAGCCCTGACGGTAAATGGATCGCAATGACCCATAAAGACGTTGGCAAGGTAACCCAGATCAGTACCGCCACCAATAAAATAGAAAAAGTGTTCAATACCGGCCCGATTACCAATCACGTTACGTTTACCGTTACCAACAAGGTGCCCTTAATGCTCGTGACCGTTGGCGGCGAAAACACCCTGAAAGTATTTGATATCAACCAGGGTTTCAAACTGGTGGATAGCATAACCACGGGTTCATTACCACATGGCGTATGGCCTTCCGGCGATGGTAAATTTGCTTATGTAGGGCTGGAGAATGATGATCAGGTTCAGGTAGTGGACTTGGTAAAAATGGCCATTGTAAAAACGATCCCGATCGGTCAGTGCCCACAGGCTTTACTGTACGCTGTTAATGCGGGACCGGTAACACCTCTTACGACGGGCTTATCACCCCTGAATGCAGGTAATAAAAGCCAGGTAATTAAAATGAAAAGCACCGGCGCGATCAGCGCTACAGGCATGCTCAATGCAAGAAGTGTAGGCTTAACCGACCTGGTACAACAGGATTTCAAAAAGCTGGAAGCTAATACCGCATATACTTTAGCACTCACCAATTCCACCGAACAGCCCTACAAAACAGATTATGTAATCAATGCATTTAAAACGGATGCCAAGGGAGCTTTCAGCGGTCAGTCTACCGGTATTATTAAGAGTGTAGGCAAGCCTATGGCTGATTATAAAATGGTGATCCTGATCAACGATGCCAATAAAACTACGGTAATGGCAGGTCAATAATTAGAAGATAATCATGAAAAAATACATTTTAAGTATCGCAATGATAATGGCGGTTTGTTTCGCAACTTACGCTCAAACTGATACCCTGCACGTCTATGGACCGGGAGGCCCACTATCGGCGATGCAGGATTGCGCTAAAGTATTTACCGCAAAGACAGGTATTCCTGTAATCGTAACGGGAGGCCCCGAGCCTAAATGGCTGACCCCGGCTCAGCAAAATGCCGATGTGATCTATGGAGGTGCCGAATATATGCTTACCCAGTTTATCCAGACCCATCCGGGGATGGTTGATGTCGGTACAAGAGTTGAGCTGTATAAAAGAAGAGCAGCCATTTTGGTCAGGCCGGGAAACCCTAAACATATTGCATCGCTGAAAGACCTGACCAAACGGGGGATACATATTTTAGATGTGAACGGTGCAGGGCAATTTGGATTATGGGAAGATATTGCCGGAAAAGAGGGTCTGATTGAAAATATCCAGCGGAATATCTCAGGTTCGTTCGCCAATACCGCTTTGGGCATAGATGCTTGGAAAAAAGATAATACCTATGACGCCTGGATTACTTATGCCTCATGGCATGAAAACCTGAAAGGTATTACACAGGTAGTAGAATTTCCGGCCTCATCACTCTTGTACCGTGGTACTCCCGTAGCATTAACGACAAACGGTAAGCAAAGGCAGCAGTCAAATCAATTTGTTCAGTTCCTTCAAAGCGCAGCGGGTCACGCGATATTTAAAAAATGGGGTTGGGAATAATTAAGCGTAAGATGCCTTTATTAAATGACGCCTTAATTGCCGGGTTTATCGCCATCTCGGTAAATACTTTATTGCTCCAACTTGCACCTATGATCCATATTAAGGCGGAAGGTGGCGGACTTTTAAAATTATTATTACAATATGGCCGGCCAATAACCGGCCATATTGCTTTTTTATATACCTCATTATTTGGCGTTGTCTTTCATTACCTTACAGGACTTGTAATGGTAATAATTTATATTTGCTGGTTTAGCCGGTTGCTAAAAATGTCTGGATGGATTAAAGGCAGCCTTTTTTCTTTATTGCCCTGGCTAATTAATGGATTTATAGTGTTACCACTTTTAGGGTACGGTTTGCTTGGTAATTATAAACTCTCCTTAGCAGGAATGTGTTATTTTATGATAACGAATTGGTTATTCGGATTGGTACTCGGATGGCTATTTGCTTATTTGAATAAATCTCTAAACAAATAATCCATAACTTTACATTATCAACCATGTATAATGGTGATGAAAATGGCGTGTTTTTATAATTGATCTTTGATTAACAAAATCAAACAGATCATGAAAACTTTACAAAGCTTAACTCATCACCAATTTACAGAAAGAACAATCATATTAGGTGATAAAGCAATTAACACAGGGGCAATAATAGCAGCCTTCGCATTTTTAGTTTTACCTTTTATATTAATGATTGCCAGGTTATCTTAAAACTTTAATACATCCAAATGTTAGATTTCCGATTGCAGGTATTTTATACGGTAGCCAAAAGGCTTAATTTCACTAAAGCCTCAACCGAGCTATATATTAGCCAGCCAGCGGTTACCAAACACATTAAAGAGTTAGAAGCTGAATATAAGGCAACCCTCTTTGAACGTAGCGGCAATAAAAAGATCGTATTGACCCCGGCGGGTGATATGTTGCTTCAATATGCTGATAAGCTATTGGCCATTTATAAAGAATTAGAATTCGATATGAACCTACTGATAAAACAGCATTCAGGCGTATTGCGTATTGGTGGTAGTAATACCGTCGCACAGTATGTAATACCTCCGGTACTGGCACAGTTTCATAAAAAGTTTACAGACACGCGTGTAAACTTGGTTACGGGTAATACAGAGCAAATAGAACAGGCTTTATTAAATAAAGAGATAGACCTGGGAGTGGTAGAAGGAATAAATCGTAACCCGCAGATAAAATACCAGGAATTTATTGCCGATGAACTGGTGCTGGTTTGCAGTACGGCCAATAATATCATAAAAAAAGATATGATAAAGCCGGAAGAATTAAAAACGCTTCCTTTACTGTTGCGTGAACCGGGGTCAGGTTCACTGGATGTTATTGCACATGCGCTGAAGCCATTTGATATTAAATTATCCGACCTGCAAACAGAAATGCAGTTAGGAGGAACTGAGAGCATTAAATCGTACCTGATGCATAGCAGTTGTTTCGCCTTCCTTTCTGTTCAGTCTATATTAAATGAACTTAAGGCAAATACTTTGAAAATAGTAGATGTTAAAGACTTTAATATAGAACGGCCTTTTTATTTCATTCAGCTACACGGTCAACCATCCTCACTGGCTGAATTATTTATGCGTTTTTCCAAAACTTACAAGGCACATTAAGTTTATAATGCTGTTTAATCAATAACTAATGGTTATTGTAAATCAATAAGTGTGATAAAAATTGAGAGTTTTTCTGATTGATATTTGTATCAACAAAAAGAAAAAACATCATGAAAACATTTCAATTAGTAGTCGACCCCAAAATCTTAATTACCGGTAAATCTTGTCACTACAGTTACGCCCCGGTAAAAAACGTTGAACATATCGCTTTGGAAGACAAAGCAATGATTGGGATTAAAACCAAAACAGGTTGGTTTGATAAAGATGCACCGCAAAACCTTTCTTATAAAGAAGCGGGTATAAGGGCAATAATCGTAGTATTTATGCCGACACTCTCCGCTATCGACTGGTATTTACACACCCATACGATGATCTTTATTGCTCCTTTGACCATGTATCTTGCAGTAAGCGCACTTACAATGACCTGCCAGGTGAAAGGGTTATTTACCAAAAACAAGCAGAATAATAGCCAGGTATTGTAAATAAGCCTTATTATATATAACAGGATTTTTTTGAAAAAAAACGCTTATAAAATGGAAAACATCGTTCAAATAATTTCGATCAAAGACATTACTCACAATGTAAAACGATTTAGAGTGACAAAGCCTGCTGGCTATCATTTTAATGCCGGGCAAGCTACCGAATTGTCCATTAATGCCCCCGGGTGGAAGGAAGAAAAACGCCCGTTTACATTTACCAGCCTCAATAATGATAGTTTTCTTGAATTCACTATAAAAATTTATAATGATCATCAGGGCGTAACTAACCATTTGGATATGCTGCAAAAAGGCGACGAACTCATTTTAAGAGATGTTTGGGGAGCTATTGAATATAAAGGGCCGGGGTATTTTATCGCAGGTGGTGCAGGCATTACGCCAATGTTGGCCATATTAAGGCAACTACATCAATATGGGCAGCTGGAAGGAAATAAACTTTTCTTCTCAAATCAGACCGATCAGGATATTATTCTTCACGACGAGCTACAGGATATGCTTTGCCAGAATGTTATATTCACAACTACTCGTCAAAACGATGTTGCGCATGACCATCGCAGGATAGATGCTGCATTTTTGCAAGCCGAAGTTAAAAATTTCGATAAACATTTCTATGTATGCGGCCCGGACCAAATGGTGTCTGCTATCAATGAAGCTTTAAAACTGGAGGGGGTAACGCCTGACTATTTAGTTTTTGAACAGTAATCCGTTAGTTCCGCTATCTTTGTTCTATGAAACTATTCGGAGCAATTTTAGAAGAAGAACTGCGAGCCAACAGCCAGCTTAAAACCCTGCCGGCTGAAACGGTGATGATGCAATCGAATAGTTATATTCGGTCTATCCCGGTGGTGCTTTCCGGTAGCATGCGTGTGATTCGCGAAGATGAAGACGGGCGGGAAATATTACTTTACTACATCAAACCCGGCGAAAGCTGCATTATGTCTTTTTTGGCCGGGATACATGAAGATACCAGTAAGGTCAAATTAGTGGTGGAGGAAGATTCGGAAGTGTTGATGCTGCCTATTGCCAAAGCCAGTGAATGGATCAAGGTATACCCGGAATGGGCGGACTTTATCTTTAAACTTTACCATAGACGTTTCGAGGAATTGCTGGATGTGATCAACGCGGTTGCCTTTCAAAAGTTAGACGACCGGATCGTGACCTTGCTGAAAAGAAAAGCAAGTGTTTACGGATCGAATGAGTTCAGCATTACCCATCAGCAACTGGCCGAAGAATTGGGCACCACCCGCGAGGTGATCTCCCGGCTGCTTAAACAAATGGAAAAACAGGAATTAATTACGCTCTCCAGAAATAAAATCATTTTAAATATCCCTCTGTAACATAGGTCACCATTTCACAGTCTGCATCCTGGTACATTTGTTTCCTAATCAAAAAATGAGTGGAAATAGCAGGATACGCGGCGGCAATATTAATAGGTCTATCTTTAGGTTTGATCGGCGGTGGCGGTTCTATTCTCACTGTTCCCATATTAGTTTATTTTTTCCTGATCGACCCTGTTATAGCGACAACCTATTCGCTGTTTGTAGTAGGGTTAACCAGCTCGGCAGGCGCGATAAGCCATTACCGAAAAGGTAATGTTAATTTTAAAATAGCTTTTGTATTTGGTATCCCATCATTAATAGCTGTATTCATCATGCGTAAATGGGTGATGCCCGTCCTACCGCATCATTTGCTCAATATGGGGTCGTTTGAATTGACCAAACCGGTGTTGTTAATGCTTGTTTTCGCGGTATTAATGTTGGCCGCTTCTATTTCTATGATCAGGAAGAAAAAAGAAATTTTAGTTTCCGACCCGCTGTTGAGCTATACTAAATTAGTGATCCAAAGTATTTTAGTGGGCATCATCACTGGTTTTGTTGGCGTAGGGGGTGGTTTTTTGATCATTCCCTCCTTAGTGCTATTCGCGGGTTTACCAATGAAAAAAGCGGTAGGCACATCCTTAATGGTAATGACCATCAGTTCATTGTTAGGCGTAATGGGTGACGTAAGCCGGCATGCCCCAATCGATTATAAATTCTTATTGCTGTTTTCAGCATTTGCCATAGCCGGAATTATAACGGGCAGCTATTTAACCAAATATATAAGCGAAACAAAACTAAAGCCTGCTTTTGGCTGGTTTGTGTTGTTAATGGGGATTTTTGTTTTGATCACAACTTTAATTAAATAACATGGAGCTAATTAAACAACCCTGGCCCTGGTATGTGGCTGGCCCCCTGATCGGGTTGATCGTACCGGCTTTACTTCTTTTAGGTAATAAAACCTTTGGTATTTCCGGAACGCTTAGACAGGTCTGCGCTGCCTGTATTCCCGCCAATATTTCATTCTTTAAGTATGACTGGAAAAAGGAAAGTTGGAATCTCTTTTTTGCTGCCGGAATAATTATAGGCGGCTTTATCGCTTCCTACCTGCTTTCCAACACCGGGCAGATAAATATCAATCCACATACGACAGCGTTGCTACAGCAGGAAGGTGTAAAAGATTTCAGCGGGTTATTGCCGCAGGATATATTCAGCTTTAGCCAGCTGTTCACCCTCCGTGGATTTATTTTTATTGTTGTGGGTGGTTTTCTGGTTGGTTTCGGAACCCGTTATGCGGGAGGTTGCACTTCAGGTCACGCCATCATGGGAATATCGAATTTGCAATGGCCATCTTTAGTAGCAACGGGTTGTTTTATGATCGGAGGATTTGTAATGACCTGGTTTGTTTTACCTTATTTATTACAGTTATGAAAAATATAAAATTCTTAGTGGTAGGGATGATCTTTGGTATTATCCTCGTCAAATCACAAGTGATCTCCTGGTTCCGGATACAGGAAATGTTCCGCTTGCAAGCCTTTCATATGTATGGGATTATCGGCAGTGCCATAGTTGTAGGCATCATTTCAATTCAGCTCATCAAACGGTTTCAGTTAACGACCGTACACGGAGAGCAAATTGTTATTCCTGACAAAACATTTCATTGGGGTAATGTCTACGGTGGATTGATTTTCGGTTTAGGCTGGGCAATAACCGGAGCTTGTCCGGGACCGCTTTTCGCCGAGATCGGCAGCGGCTTCTTCGTAATTATCGTTACGCTGTTAAGCGCGATTACGGGAACGTGGACTTATGGTTTATTAAGGGAGAAATTGCGTCATTAATATAACAGATAAAATGAAAATCGAACAATTTGAAGATAAAGGACTGTCTCACTATTCCTATGCTATTTTAAGTGAATGTGACCGGCAGATAATTCTAATAGATCCGTCACGGGATGTAAGCCATTATTTGGCTTATGCTGAAAATAATGAAGCGACGATCATCGGCGTAATCGAAACCCATCCGCATGCGGATTTTATAAGCGGGCATTTAGAATTGCATCAAACAGCTGGCGCGACTATTTTTTGTTCTGCATTAGTAGGCGCAGCTTATCCGCATCAAACTTTTGATGATGGGAATAGTGTCAGTTTTGGTAAGATAACATTAAAGGTGCTAAATACGCCCGGCCACTCTCCTGATAGTATCTCCATCGTATTAATGCACGATGGTAAAGATAAAGCGGTATTTACAGGTGATACTTTATTCATCGGCGATTGCGGCAG
The DNA here is from genome assembly GCA_040389105.1 of Bacteroidota bacterium. GTDB lineage: Bacteria > Bacteroidota > Bacteroidia > Sphingobacteriales > Sphingobacteriaceae > Mucilaginibacter. The sequence goes on along the minus strand of JAZKAO010000031.1, from coordinate 76,508 downwards.
GCCGGACTTGCGTGAAAGTGCTGGTAACCTGCCCGCTAAACGGGAAGAATTAGCAGCTAAAATGTATCATTCACTCCGGGATAAGTTAATGGTGCTGGACAATGACGTAATTGTTTACCCTGCGCATGGAGCCGGAACACTTTGTGGTAAGGCATTAAGCGAAGCCAACAGTAGTACCATCGGCGCCGAAAAATTGAGTAACTGGTCGCTGCAGCCCATGAACGAAATCGAATTCACGAAGCTGCTTTTGCAGGATCAGCCCTTTGTTCCTAAATATTTCCCATTTGATGTAGAATTAAATAGACACGGCGCAGGAAACCTGGCGCAGGCAATTGAAAATGTTCCTGTTGGCCAGGCTGGTATACTAAACAGCAGTATTTATATCATTGACACAAGGGCTGAAAAAGAATTTAAAAAAGGGCATCTTCCGGGATCTATCAACCTGCAAAATGGCGGCAAGTTTGAAACCTGGCTGGGGAGCATTATTGCACCCGAGGAAGCCTTTTACCTGGTCGCGGAAAATGAGCAAATACTCGAAAGCCTGATCTTGCGCTGCGCGAAGATTGGCTATGAGCATTTTATTGAACGGGCATTTGTTTTTCAGGCAGGAACAGCAATAATGGATGCTATTAACATAGATAGGTTTTCAACGAATCAAACGGAATATACCATTGTTGACATCAGGAATAGTGGAGAAGTGATGGAACACCCGGTTTTTAAAAATGCCATTCCTATACCGCTTCCCGAATTAAGGGAAAGAGTTTCGGAAATACCCTTTAATAAACCCATAATTGTACATTGCGCTGGTGGCTATCGCAGCGCGGCTGGCAGCAGTATCATTAATAATGCTTTTGGCGATAAAACAAAAGTATATGACCTTGGTGAATCTATAAAAGCATTTTTATAAACATGAGTATATCATCCATTCGTAAAAGGCTGACCGTTGCAAATATGCTGAATGGAGTTTTCATTGTATTGGTACTCATCGTTTTTTTCAACCCCTCTGCCAAGGCTTTACTGATTCGCGGTTTAATGCAGGTCGGTTTATTTCAACCCGATATATCGCAGCCGATAAAAACCACTAATAATACCAGTTTGCCAAATATCACTTTTCAAAATACCAACGGGCAAATACTAAACCTAAGCGATCAAAAAGGCAAGGTCATATTTATAAATTTTTGGGCGACATGGTGCCCGCCCTGTATAGCGGAAATGCCATCTGTTAATGAGCTCTATGAAAAACTGCAGCACAATAAAAATATTGTTTTTATCATGGTAGATGCAGATCATGACTTTAATAAATCAGTGCCATTTATGAATAAGCATCAATTCACCCTTCCCCTTTACGAGGCCAACAGCGAGATACCGGAGAATTTATTGAGTGGCTCAATTCCTATTACCGTTATCTTTGATAAAAAAGGGCAGTTGGTATTTCATCATGAAGGAGCAGGTGATTATAGTAGTGCAAAATTTGCAGATTATTTATTAAAACTGTCCCGTTAGTCATGGAAAGAAAAGATCATTGGGAAAATGTTTATCAAACCAAACAACTTTTGGAAGTCAGCTGGTTTGAGCCGATACCTGAAACTTCGGTTAAGATCATAGAAGAATTAGGCTTGTCTACAGATGCCGCGATCATTGACATCGGCGGGGGTGACAGTTTATTAGCCGATCATTTATTAGCATTGGGCTATACCAATATTTCAGTGCTCGACATATCATCAGCAGCGATTGAACGTGCTAAATTCCGTTTAGGCCCAAAAGCCGTTTTAATTAAATGGATAGTAAGCGATATGCTCTTATTTAACGGAACGGAAAAATTTGACGTCTGGCATGACAGGGCAACTTTTCATTTCCTGACCGACCCGCAGGATCAGCAGCTATATTTATATACCGTAAACAAGAACTTAAAGGATGACGGTTATTTAGTGCTCGGTACATTTTCCGTAAAAGGCCCCGAAAAGTGCAGTAATTTGCCGGTACAGCAATATTCGGAGCTTACACTTACCAGGCTTTTTAGCCGGTATTTTAAAAAGATAAATTGTTTCATTAAGGATCATACAACTCCATTTCAAACCTTACAGCAGTTTATCTTTTGTGTATTTCAAAAGAATCAATAACCTTTTGTTATTGAGCATACTATTTTATGATAAAAACGCCGGGTAAAATTGATTGATCTTTGGGTATCAAAACAACGAATATGAATACCCAACAATCAACAATACCATCGACCGGCCTACTATTTAATATTGGCACCAATGCTCAAAAGATATTATTTTTTATATGTGTCATCTTTTGCCTTTCACCTTTTGCAAGCCCCGCAATAGCTTTATTAATAGGCATCGTTATCGCACAATTTACAGGTCATCCTTACATTGACTTAAATCATAAAGCTGTTAACTTATTATTAAAAATAGCTGTTGTAGGCCTGGGTTTTGGGATGAATGTACATAGCGCCATGCAAGCGGGTAAAGAAGGAATTTTATTTACCATCGCTTCAATAACCGGGACCTTAGTATTTGGTTATTTCATGGGCAAGTGGTTAAATATTGAAAAGAAAACCTCTTATCTTATTTCAGCAGGTACAGCTATTTGTGGTGGAAGCGCTATCGCGGCTATTTCACCAGTGATCAAAGCTGATGAAAAACAAATATCTGTAGCCTTAGGATGTGTATTTATCCTTAACTCCATAGCATTGGTGATATTTCCTATTATAGGGCATCACTTTAATCTGTCTCAAACTCAATTCGGCTTGTGGTGTGCTATCGCAATCCACGATACCAGTTCAGTGGTAGGTGCTGCAAGCAAATACGGTGCTCATGCCTTAGAAGTGGCTACCACTGTAAAATTAGCCCGAGCTTTGTGGATCATCCCGGTTGCTTTTATGTCGACCTTCATTTTCAAAAACAAATCAAAAAAGATCAGCATCCCCTATTTCATAGGCTTATTTATACTGGCTATGATAGCCAATACTTATATCCCAGCTACTAAAATTATCAGCCCCTACATGATCTCCATTGCTAAGGCCGGGTTAACCCTTACCTTGTTTCTGATCGGTGCAGGCTTATCCAGGAAAGTGATCTTGTCGGTTGGTTTTAAACCATTATTCCAGGGCGTTGTTCTTTGGATCATCATATCAGTTGCGGCTTTATATGCCGTAATGCATTTGGCTTAGTCTAAATGCCTTTCTTAACCTTTGTAATTCTCTTGTCTCTTATCAAGGGAACGATAAGAAATACAAACAGCCAGATTAATCCAAATACTACACTTGAACTTAGAAAAATAATACTTATTTTCTGTTTAATCAGATATTCCGCAATCGTCTGAAATAATGAAAACTGGAAAACAAACTGAAGCACCTGTTTGGCTTTGTTAGCAGATATCGTCAGATTATAAAGCAATAACAAAGGTAAAAGTGCAAAGCTGATCAACCGTCTGGATATTACAATAACCAGCCTATGTTTGGGTATATGCTGATATTTCATAAGCAAGCGGAAGATGAAAACAGTTAATATCATGACTGCAAATGATACCAAGAACTTTTTGCCGAGGAATTTTGGATATCCTTTGAATCCTTCAGTGTTTTCACTAATTTCAAGCAGATCTTTTTGCTTGACGTCTTGCTTCGCCCGCTCAAATGAAGTTTCAAAATCACTTCCTTCACCGAGATATAATTCTGTCAGGATTGCCAGGTGGTCGGCCATCTCTTTGATTAATTTGTCTTCAATTACTCCAGAATGTTTCAAATAACCTATTATCTGGTCATACTCAAATTCCGTTAATTCTCGCTTCATGCGATATTTACGTTAAAATCAATTACATCATTTAGCGATTTGATGAAAGATGCCAGTTCAGCGATCTTTTCGGTTGCTACGGCAGCGCCGCTTTTCGTCAGCCGGTAATATACCCTCGGCCTTTTGCCTACCATTACAGATTCTGTTTCCAAAACCCCAGTCGCTTCCAATTTGTGGAGAGACGAATACATCGCACCCTCACTGATCTGAATTTTATTAGCGGTAAGTTCTTTCACCGTTTGGGTGATCTCATACCCATACATCTTAACGTTTTCCGACAGTAGTTTCAAGATAATAATCTCAATTGTACCCTTTAGCAGCTCTTTAGAATACATACTTTTTTTTAGGCAAATATAGCCCTAAAATGATTACATACCCTTTATAGCAAGGTATATTTTGAAAAAGATTAAACCTTTAATTGAATATTGAGTTTAACACTTATATAAGATACGATGCATTGTATAAGGATGTATTTATCGATCAATTTTAAAGATGAAAAAGCTAATCATACTGTGTGGATTTATTTCAATTATGAACGTAGCGTGTGCGCAGCAAATGCAAAAAACACCCAATCAGAGGGCTGAACATAAGACTCTTTTACTTCAAAAACAATTGTCGCTTAATAAAGAACAAGCCAGAAAAGTAAAAGTAATAATGTTGGAGCAAGCTGTTCGCATAGATAGCCTTAAAGCTAACAGGCAAGCAGAAAAGAGAAACCGGCGGCTAACAAAACGGCAAATTATTGCCCAGACTGACGGCAGGATGGAAAAAATACTCTCTGCTGATCAAGAAGCAACATACCTTAAATGGAAAGAATTAAAAAAGGCAAAACACAGTAGAAATGGAAAACAGGCGGACTAACCACCGCTAGAAAATGAATTAATAACAACTAAATAATATCTATGAAAAAGAAATCAATTGTTGGTGGTTTATTTGTTGCCATGCTGGCAGTGACCAGTGTATCCAACGCACAGACCAGGACACCATTGATCAATCACCGGGAGAAAAACCAAAAAGCAAGGATTAATCAAGGTGTAAGAAGCGGTGAATTGACCCATCATGAGGCACATACGCTGAGAAATAATGAACGAAATATTAACGCAGAAAAAAGAATTGCAAGAGCAAACGGAAAAGTCGGCCCAAGGGAAAGGAGCATGATCCGCCATCAAGAAAGCCGGGATAGCCGAACAATTTACAATAAAAAACACAATGCAGCTGTCAATTAATTAATTGTTTAATCATACACCTATCAAAATGAAAATAATGAAATATCTGCTTTTACTCTTTGTAATCGCATTCAGCTTTAGTTCCTGTGTAGTCAGGCGTGGACCCGGATGGATTCCCGGTCACTATGATGTGGGTCCTTACGGTGGCAGGCATTGGGTTCCGGGTCATTATCGTTAATATATTTATTAAATCTCAATGCGAATCAAGAGTCGAAATATGTTGATAACTTCAGGAGATAAATCGTTGATTGTGAGCGATTTAGCGACGAATATATTTGGTTAAAGCCTTGAAAATCAGTATCTTAAAGAAGATTACCACATCGAACTTTAAGAATGATTCCCAAGGCTAAGGCACTCAAACTAATCGCTATATACCTGTATATATGCAAGTTACACAGCGACGAACTCAAACACCTATCTCAAAGATACACCAATAACGACAAACCCGACTTTACAGATCAGGAAATTATGACATTATATCTTTTTACTGTTCAGCAGGAGCAACGTTTCAGTGTATCGCAGGTCTATGCTTTTGCTGACCAGTACCTGCGTTCCTGGTTTCCTGCGTTGCCTTCTTACAAAGCTTTTAATAACAGGTTAAACAGGCTTAGTGAGGCGTTTAAAGCTGTAGCTGCTCATTCCTTTTCGACTTTTATACCACCGGAATGTGACACTGCTATAAGCTTACTCGATTCTATGCCTATTATTACCTGCTCAGGAAAGCGCAGCGCTAAAGTAGCCACTGAAATCACGGACAAAGGGTATTGCTCTACTAAATCCATGTTTTACTATGGGCTTAAGTTACATGCCCTGGCCTTTCACGGCCCAAAACGCTTGCCTTTTCCCGGACATGTAGTAATCACTCCGGCATCCGAGAATGATTTAAATGTTTTCAGGCAAGATTGGAGCAATATAAACAACCGCACTTTCTTTGGGGATAAAATTTACAATGATGCGGAATTCTTTAAAGATTTAGCTATAAATACCAATTCTATCATGCTTACACCTGTTAAGGGGATAAAAGGACAACCCGAGGTAATCAAACAAAGAGATAAAGCTGCAAATGATCTGTTCTCCACTGCTGTCTCTACCATTAGGCAGCCTATTGAGTCCCTATTTAACTGGCTGATAACAAAAACGGATATACAGAGAGCCAGTAAGGTCAGATCAACAAAGGGTTTGCTTATTCATGTTTTTGGTAAAATTGCTGCCGCTTTTATTTATCTTGTCTTTTAACCCTTGATTCGCATTCTCAATACATTTTTATGAAAAAAATAGCAAGTTTTCTAATATTGTTATCCGTCCTAACATTAGGCGGAAACAAAAGTTTTGGTCAAATCATCGTCAGAGTTCGTCCTGCAAGACCTGCCGTAGTTATTAATCGGCCGCCCGCGCCGTCGCCCCGCCACGTTTGGGTAGATGAAGACTGGCAGCTAAGTGGTGGCAGATATGTTTGGCATGGTGGTTATTGGACAGCGCCGCCTCGACCGGGGGCTTTCTATGTTAGAGGGCATTGGCGAAACACACGTCGCGGCTCAATTTGGGTTCCAGGTCACTGGAGATAAAAGAGAAGGCCGTCTCATAACTAGTTTATGAGACGGTTTTTGTTTAAAAAGCATTTAATAGCCCCACTAGGAACAAAGTTTGTAATGGTAGATTGTCGGGGGATTTTTCTATTTGAGCAGGATTTTAGCGAAAAAAGCGAAGTTTTGCTTACGCTTCCTATTTTCTGAGGTTATGTCCGATGGAAAGTAAGCCGATTTCGACTTCGGTTTTTGTTAATCCTTTGAGCAGGAACCTGCGGAAACCATGATTATGCTTGATTTGGGCGAATACGGGTTATACATAGGGCTACTTTAGCGTGATTTATGGTACTTTATCTTACTGGTGATGTTACTTATTTGTTACTTTATGTTTTTAACTATTTGAAAATCAATGGTTAATTACATTCCTGCCATGTATTTTAGGATGGTTTAATTAGGTTGCGGTGTAGGATAATATCTAAAAATCTCATGAGTATTGTTTCACCGAAAAGGCGGTTGCAAAGATAGGTAACAATATCCTTTAGGAAACAAATTCCTTTTTTTAGCGTTCATAACTTATTTGCAGGATAGGATTGTTAAAACAGATAGGTGCGGATAAATAGCTTTTTCAGATCGGTAAAAGGAAAAATTGTAATTGCTTCTCTGCTGGCCTGTATGGCCTTGCTGATGGCTTGGGCTATCAGTAAAAATACTTTTAAAGCAATGCTCACGGCGTTCGAAAACGTATCGGCCCCTAACCAAAAGCTGCGTATTATTAATGAGCTTTCGCGCAGTGTATTAAGTATCGATCAAAGCCAAAAAGTGCGCGATTTGAGTAATCCGTACCGTTACAACGTTTTTTTTAACGAAACCAAAAAGCTGACTAAAAAGATAGATACTTTAAAGCAGCTTTATGCGGATAAGCCCCGGCAAGTACAGCGGCTAAATACCCTGCAAAAGCTATTGCTGGATAGGGATAAGCTTTATATTGATTATTTAAAGGTTAGGGAGGGCCTCGTTAATAACCAATCGTTTTCTGTTCAGATCCAATCGCTGAATGCCATTGTTAATAAAAAGGGCGGCGAGGCCGATAGCATGGTTACCTCTACCGAAAAGAAAACTTCAACCACTACGTTATATCCCAAGCCATCCGGGGCGACCGAACAAACTGAACCTAAAGGCTTTTTTAACCGGCTTTTTGGCAAGAAAAAACCAACCCCGAACGACAATGCATCTTACCGGGTGGTTAACGAAGAGTTGCAGGTAACACATGATACCATTAGGCGGGCCATAAAGGATAGCCTGATTAACGAATTAGGGCAAGCCATACAACAGGTAGAAGCAGGGCAACAGAAAAAAAGCGCCCGTTTTGTTAACCGCGAGGCCGGGTTGATCAAATCGGGGACGGACGTAATGCACCAGATCATCGCCATACTTAAACAGGTTGAAACAGATGGCCTGGCGCAAACAGAACTCAACAACAGCATTGCAAAAAATGTGGTCGACGATAGTATCCGCCGCATCAGTATTATTATGCTGGTGTTTTTGGTCGTCACTGTTTTGTTGGTATACTTTATTTTAATGGATATTGCCCGCATTAACCGTTACAGGAAAGAGGTGGAGCAGGCCAAAGAAGAAGCGGAATATCATGGTATTGCCAAACAGCGGTTTTTGTCGAATATGAGCCATGAGCTGCGCACGCCTCTGCAATCAATCATTGGGTATGCCGAAAAGATAAATAAACAGCTGCAGCCTCATAAAAAGGATGTGGAAGCTATTGCCCAGTCATCGGCCCACCTGATGCAAATTGTTAACGAAGTGCTGGACTATAACCGGATAGTATCGGGTAAGTTTACTTTTGTACATCAGCCTTTTAATGTTAACGATGTTGTTGATGAAGTGATCACCGTAATGAGTCCGCAAGCCGAGAGTAAGCACATTACACTTAGTGCCAACTATAACCATGCGCCATCTATATGGGTAAACGGCGACCCTTTTCGTTTAAAACAAGTACTTTATAATTTACTGGGCAATGCCATTAAATTCACTTCGGATGGCGGGGTTACTTTGGCTATTGAAAACACAGAAGAGGGGCAGGCCATCCATTACATTTTTAAGGTAAGCGATACCGGTACGGGGCTTTTACCGCAGGATATGACCCGGATATTTAATGAGTTTGAACAGGCAGGCAATCAACAATCCGGCACGGGGCTTGGGCTTGCGATAAGTCGGGAACTGATTGAAAGCCAGGGAGGCCAAATTAACGTAAGCAGCCAGTTGGGTATAGGCAGCCAGTTTACCTTTAACCTGACTTACGAAATGGCCGAACCATTACCAGGAAACGACCATCCGGTTTTACCTGCTGCAAACCCGGTTATCAGCGGTAAAATATGGCTGGTTGACGATGATCCTTTTATACTGGATATATGTTCGGATATATTTACTAAAAACCATATGGCATACTGTTGTTTCAATTCGCCGCTTGATTTGCTGAATGCGGACTGGGACGATGAGGTTAAATATGTATTAATGGATATCCGTATGCCCGAAATGAATGGGATGGAGCTATGCCGCCTTTTGCGCCAAAAACTACCCGGACAAATAAAGCTGTTTGCCCTAACGGCCCAGGCCCTGCCCCAGGAACACTTGCATATTGCTAAACAGGGTTTTGATGGTTTGCTGATGAAGCCTTTTAAAGAAGCCGATTTGATCCGCTTTATTCAAACTGAAGGTAAATACACCATCGATAACAAAGATAATCCTGGTTTCGACCTGTTAACTATCGAAAAAATGACGTTTGGCGACCCGGAACAAACCGCTAAAGTATTAGCGCGCTTTGCCGACGATAGCTTTACCGATATACAAATACTGCGTAAGGGATTGAGTAAATACGATATCGCGTCCGTTTCCTTGTTATCACATAGGGTTGCCGGGCGCACCGCCCAGGTAGGGGCTAAGGTATTGGCCGGGAACTTTCGCATGGCTGAAATGGAACTTAACCGAAGCAAACAACTTACCACAGCGCAGATCGATCATTTTTTAACCCTGGCAAATCAGTTACATCAATTGGCGCTGGCGGCCCGGGAATACCAATAGCATGCCCCGTAGTTATAAGGGTTGTTATTACAAGGTAATACCGTAGCGCTCCATTTTGCTATAAAGCGTTTTCCTATCGATATTAAGCAGCTTTGCCGCTTTTGATTTGTTGTATTTAACCTGTTGCAAAGTCTTTTGGATCAGGACTTTCTCGTTCACTTCGTTCTGCGCTTTCAGATCAGACTCGGGTACGTTTGCCGAGTTGGACGATATATTCCATAGCATTTCATCAGGAAGCGCTGTAGTGCCGGCAATGTCATCGTTAGTAAGCAGCACCATGCGTTTAATTACGTTTTTAAGCTCGCGCAAATTTCCGGGCCAGTCGTATTGATGCAATATCGCTTTAACATCGGGCGATATATCCTTTACCCGGCGATCCAGTTCGTTATTGGATAACTGTATAAAATGGCGGATGAAGTTATCCAGTTCACTGTTTCTATCCCTTAGTGGGGCCAGCTGTATTTTAAACTCGTTAATGCGGTGATATAGGTCCTGCCTAAAGTTGTCGCTATTAATGCTATTCAGCAGGTCGTCATTAGTAGCGGTAATGATCCTTACATTAACTGGGATGGTGCGGTTACCGCCCAAAGGCTGTATGGCTTTTTCCTGTAAAGCGCGCAACAGTTTTACCTGCACATCGTAACTAAGGTTACCCACTTCATCCATAAATAGGGTGCCGCCGTCGGCAGTTTCAAAAAGCCCTTTTTTATCGGCCGTGGCGCCGGTAAACGCCCCTTTAACATGCCCAAACAATTCGCTCGCGGCCAAATCCCGCGATAAAGCCCCGCAATCAACCGCTATAAAAGGCTTTGAAAGCCGTTTACTATGCTGATGGATCATCTTGGCCACATATTCCTTACCGGTACCGCTTTCTCCTTGTATCAGCACTGCCATATCCGTTGGGGCAACCAGGTCAATATATTCGTGCAGTTTATCGGCATAAGGGCTGTTGCCTTTTATAAATTCAGTTTGTTTGGTGTCATCAGCAACAGGCTCGGGTTTTTTATCGCCCAATACCCCGCTCATAATCATCAGTAACTCATCAGGGTTTACCGGTTTGGTAATATATTCCGACGCGCCCGATCGGATAGCCCGTATGGCTGTGCGTACATCGTTAAAGCTGGTCATAATAATTACCGGCACAGCTAAACCGCTTTCGCGTATTTTGGTTAACAGATCCAGGCCCGTACCATCAGGCAAGCGATAATCCAGCAGGATCAATTGAAAGGTATGCTGTTCAATTAACTTTAATCCCCCCTTTATGTGCTGAACTGTTTGAATGTGGTGCCCATGCTTTTCCAAAAAAAACTTCAGCATTTGCGAGAAAGTAGTATCGTCTTCAACAAGCAGTATATTAGCCATAAGCAGTTTAATGTAGATCGCATACAAAAATACAAAAGCCGGACGTATATCCGGCTTTTGTATTTTTGTAAGATCAGGTAGCTATACCAGTCCGGGTATGGGTTACCCTTATTGAACTATCTTTCCGTCTTTATCAATCTTTACAAATTTTTCGTCAGCTTCCTTTTTAATGTTGATCTGGTAATATTCGGTAGTGCCCGATTTAACCAGCGTAGCAGCTGTTGGGGTCCATACTTTCAGTACATCGCCTTGTAGCGTAGCTTTCACCGGCGCCGGCAGGTCTTCTAATTTAACCGGCGTTTTTTGTACAGTATCCTGCTGGGCAGTGGCTACAATAGGTTGTGAATTTGGGATAACTGAACTTGCTTTAACTTTGGTAATGCCTACGATAGCTAATGCCGCTGCGGCTAAAATCATTTTTTTCATAGTGTTTTAAATTTTTAATGTTTAAAATATGAACAGGCTATTAGCACAACCGTACCAAAACCGGTGGCTTTGTTTATGATGCAAATAATCAGGTATTTATGAAAAAGGCATGTTTGGGTTGTTGTTGACTTGTGCTACACATTGTGGAGAAAGGCAACAATATCACTTATAAGCCGTGGGCAGCAACAGAAACGGTATAGGGTTCATTTTAAGCGATTTTATCCCTGATTTAAAATAAAGCAAAATTTATGGCAGGTTTTTTTTACATATCGTTTAAACAAATACCGATAAAATTATGAGCAAGCAACAAATGATTAAAGGCGCTATACTTAAATACATTGGCCGCTATTTTGAAGGGTTTATCGAAAACCAACCCTATATGACATTTTTAGGATATGAAAGCTGTGGATGGCTGGATATTTGGGTGGCTTACCGGGGAGAAATTAAACTCTTGTCCCTTAGCGATATTGAGTTAACGGGTTAAATTAGTCATTAGATCATTACGCATCGCTGTCATTAGGTTATTTGGCATCGGTATTTTAAAAACATATACGTTTACTCCTAAAATAATGATCTAATGACTCAATGACCCAATGACTAATTGATTACCTTTGCGCTCGGAAAATTAATCGATCATTATACCCCGTATGCGTTTTATTGTGCTGTGTTTTTTTTGCTTAAGTATATGCCTGCAAAGTTATGCGCAGGATACGGCAGCAATAAAACAGCGTGATACTAACCGTTACAGGCGGCCCATAAATGTCATTGATTCGGTTGCAGCCGCAATGGCGGTGCGTCAAAAAATTGTTGACGATTCGCTGGCCATGCAATATATCAGCTACCCCGACTCGAACCGCGTTAACCAACTGGCCGAGGCTATCCTGAAAGATTCGAGCCTGGTTTATCACGGTTACGGTTTCCTGGATATCCAACTTAAAGCCAAAAGTGTGGTAAAGGAAGGCAGCGCCCGCCAAAAGCGCGACCCATGGAGTATTGGCGTAATTATTTGCCTGCTGCTTTACGCGGGTATACTAAACCTGCTAATGGGTAAGGATATTGAAATTGTATTCCGCTCTTTTTATAATAAACGCTCGGTACAGGCCGGTAAAGAGGAAAGCCTGCTTAATTCGCGTGCTTTTTTGGCGCTGTTTATACTGTTTGGCTTAATATCGGGTTTGTTTATTTACCAGGTATCGGTAGCTAAGGGTAAATATTATAGCGTTTCGGGTTTTCAGCTATTTGCATCGTTATCGCTTATTATAGTGGTATTATTTGCGCTTAAATTGCTGGTTTTAAGGTTTATTGGCTTTATTTTTAACGTAAACAAAATAGTGGGCGAGTACATTTCCATCCTATATCTCACCTATTTCAACATCGCCTTTGTGTTTTTGCCCTTAACACTGTGCTTTTGCTTGTTGCCCGCCATTAGCGCGCCTTATATTTTATATGTAGCGCTTATTTTAACCATTGTTATTTTTGTTTGGCAATACCTGCGCAGCAGCGTAAACATTATTTCGAATTTTAGATTTCATAAATTTTATTTATTTATCTATCTTTGTGCCCTCGAAATTTGCCCTGTTTTAATACTAATTAAGGCACTGAATATATAGGACTATAGGTAATAGTTAGAACGATTATAAGTTGGAAGATAGAAAGAAAAAGGTTAAAAGCATATTGGTTACCTTGCCGAAACCGGAGAATGACAAGAACCCTTATGCCGAACTGGCTAAAAAATACAATCTGAAGATTGATTTTAGGTCGTTTATCCATGTGGAGGGCGTGCCCGCCAGTGTTTTCCGCAAGGAGAAGATCAACCTGGCCGATTTTAGCGCCGTGATCTTCACCAGCCGCAACTCGGCCGATCATTTCTTCCGTATATGCGAGGAAATGCGCTTTGAGGTGCCGGTGGATATGAAGTATTTTTGCCTGACAGAAAATATAGCCCTGTACCTGCAAAAGTATATCCAGTACCGCAAGCGAAAGATCTTTTTTGGTAAGCAAACCGCTGCCGATTTAGCCGAGGTATTGAAAAAGCACCATGCCGAAAAGTTCCTGTACCCATGTAGTGACGTAGCGGCCGAAGAAACCCAGAAGTTTTTGCTGGATAACGGCTATAATTTTACCCCCGCGGTATTGTTCCGCACCGTGTGCAGCGATTTAAGCGACCTTGCCGAGGTGTTTTACGATATCATCGCGTTCTTTAGCCCGTCCAGCATCCAATCATTATACAAAAACTTCCCCGATTTTAAGCAGAATAATACCCGTTTGGCGGCCTTTGGCGCAACCACACACAAAGCCTTGCTTGAAGCTGGTCTATTATTGGATATACCCGCCCCTACGCCCAATGCCCCATCCATGACGATGGCTATTGAGCAGTATATTAAGCAGGTAAATAAGTAAGCACAAGTGATGGCGCGTTTATAGGGCCATTCTCTTTTTTAATAGATATTTTAACATAGCCGAAACTTTCTTTCGGCTATTTTCGTATTAAGGCTATAATGGTAGTGCCGGGGGGTGGATAAAATAAATGCCAGGTAAATAGGCAACTACAACAATAAAACGTTGTTTATTTTGTTCTTTTTAGCAAAACACAGCCTTTTATTAAAACATTATTGTAATTTAATTACTCAAATTTGATATATTCGGGGGCTAATTAATGCTATTGCGTATTTAACCGATTTGATTTAACGATGAAGCAGATATATTTTGTATTGGCGATAATGGCTTGTGGGGTTGTTTATGGTTGTAAATCTTCTGGAGACAACAGCCGAGGGGAACTAAGACCCCCGGCACGCAGGGCCTTTCGCGCCGAAATACCTTACGGAATGGTTTATATCCCGGGCGGCTCTTTCCTGCAGGGGCAAACAGACCAGGATGTAACCTTTGCACAAACCGCCCAAAATAAACAGGTTACCGTCCCTCCGTTTTTTATGGACCAAACCGAGGTAACCAACGCCCAATACAAAATGTTTGTAAACTGGGTGCGCGACTCCATTGCCCTTACTAATTATGTGATGGATGATAAGTATTACTACAAACCTAAAGGTGCCGCCGCTATTGCTGCCGCCAATGGCCGTAAATACATAGATTGGAACAAGGTAAAGCAATTTCCTATTTGGCCAAGCCGCAAGGGAAAGCCTAACCCAAATGTATCTAAACTACAAGGGATGTATTACCAGGGCGACGACCGGATGTTCGATCGCGATGAAGTGGATGTACGCTTGTTAAAATATAACTACTCTACCGTAATACTGCGTACCGCTGCCGATTATCGTAACGATAAAACCAAAAAACGTTCGGACTTTATTTTACGCGATACCGTACCGGTTTACCCGGATACACTGGTTTGGCTGGCCGATTTTTCGTACGCTGCTAACGAACCAATGGTACAGGGCTATTTCTCGCACGCGGCCTACCGTAACTACCCTGTTGTTGGGGTAACCTGGCGGCAGGCACGTGCCTTTAACATCTGGCGCTCGCGCTATAACGATGCTTATAAGGATAAAATTGGTCAGGATCACCGCCAGGCTTATGCGCTGCCAACCGAAACCGAATTTGAATACGCTGCCCGTGGCGGCCGTATTGGTACCGATTACCCATGGGGCGGGCCATATATTAAAAATGCTAAGGGGTGCTTAATGGCCAACTTTAAACCCGGCCGTGGTAACTATACCGATGATGGTGGTACCTATACCGTAAATGTACGTTCGTATTTACCTAACGATTACGGCTTATATAATATGGCCGGCAACGTAGCCGAATGGACACAATCAGCTTTTGACGAATCGGCATCATCTTTTATGCATGATCTGGCACCAACCTTTAATTACGAAGCTAAAGCTACCGATCCGGAAGTGATGAAGCGTAAGGTAGTAAGGGGCGGATCGTGGAAGGATATCGGTTTCTTCCTGCAAAATTCGGCCAGGACATTTGAGTATCAAGACTCGGCTAAATCGTACATCGGTTTCCGCAGTGTAACCAGTTTCCTTGGTCGTGACATTAAAGACAAGCGCTAATCATTCATTATCTTATAAACTCATTTTAAAATCTTTATAGACCATCAAATTTATGGCTGTCAAAAAGAAACTTACTGCTACAAGAGCTTTACACACACTAATATCATGGGGAGCAAGTGTGGTTATTATTGGTGCGATGCTGAAAATATTGCACTATCACGGTGGGGATACATGGATCGAGGCGGGCTTAATAACTGAAGCCGCTTTATTCTTTATCACCGGTTTTGTTGCACCGGGCGAAGATTTGGCTTGGGAGCGTGTATATCCCGAGCTGAGAGATGATTATGATGGCGAATTGCCACAAAGTTCATCAAAAGGAGGCATTAGCGGCCCGGCACAAAATACTGCCGCGCTTGATAAAATGCTGGCGGATGCCAAAATTGGCCCTGAATTGATTGGTAGCTTAGGCGATGGCTTACGCACTTTTGGCGAAAAGGTAGCTACAATTTCGAAAGTAGCTGACGCGAGCCTTGCTACTACCGAGTTTACTACAAGCATAAAGGCTGCAAGTGCAGGCTATCAAAATTTAAGCGTTTCGTTCGAGAAGGCTTCGGCTAATCTAAACGAGATGGCTAATTCCAATATCGATTCAAAGGCTTATCATGATCAGGTGAATAGCCTGGCCAAAAACCTGTCGGCACTGAACGCGGTATACGAATTAGAACTGCAGGACTCAAGCGCCCACCTTAAATCAATGAACAAGTTTTATTCAAACCTGTCGTTAACCATGCAAAACTTTAACGAGTCGATGGAAGATTCGAAACAGTTTAAAGAGGAAGTTGGCCGCTTAGCTAAAAACCTGGCATCGTTAAACTCGGTGTATGGTAATATGCTTTCAGCCATGAACCAGCCGCGTACCTAATCAGCAGTTTTAGTATTTACATCATAAAGAAACATCAATAAAGAATGGCTGGAGGTAAAGAAACAACTCGTCAGAAGATGATCAACATCATGTATTTGGTGTTGATAGCAATGCTGGCACTTAACGTATCCGATTCTGTATTAAACGCGTTCAGGAACCTGAACGTTAGCATGGGCACTGCAAGAGATAATTCACAAGCAAGTATAGACCAACTGTTTTCTACTTTCCAAGCAACTAAAATGAAGGAATCGCCATTAAGGGCGAAACCATTGTTAGATACCGCTACAATTGCTAAGAACTATTCAGATGATCTGAACAAGTATGTGGAAGACCTGAAACAAGCCATGATAAAAGAGGGTGAAGGTATGGACCCTGAAACTGGTGATGTCACCAAGCGGTCAGATCTGGACATTGTGCCGAGGGTAATGATTAACGAAGGTAAGGCTAAGCTGTTAAAGGAAAAGATAATTGCTACCAGGGAAAAACTGATTGGCTTATTGAATAAAAAGGATCAATCAAGCGTAACTTTTACACTTGATGCACAAAACCCTAAAACCGGTTCGGCTAAAACCTGGGAGGATGCCAATTTTGGAGATGGTACACCGTTAACAGCGGGTTTAACCGTATTAACTAAAATACAGGCCGATACAAAAAACGCCGAAACCGAAATTGTTAAAAAGGTATTTGGTAAAATGGACCAGGCTTTGGTTACATTGGATAAATTTAACGCGGTTGCAGTTGCACCAAGCAGTTATATATTGGCAGGCCAGCCTTATACAGCCGAGGTGTTTTTAACTGCTTCTGATTCTAAATCAAACCCGTCTATCAGTGTAAACGGCAGTTCATTGCCTACTTCGGAAGGTAAGGGTAAATATACAGTTACAACAAGTGGCGAAGGTATACGCACCTGGACAGGTAGTGTAACTGTAAAACAAACAGACGGTACTTTAAAAACATATACCACTGCACCACAAACTTACCAGGTAGCCAAACCATCGGCTGTCGTATCGGCCGATAGGATGAACGTTTTTTATATTGGTGTACCTAACCCGATATCGATATCGGCACCGGGTATTGCTAAGGAAAAATTGAAAGTGAGTATTGAGGGTGGTGAAATTACAGGTGCCGATGGGCATTATATCGTTACTGTTAATGCTACAGGCAAGGCAACGGTTACCGTATCGGGCGATTTGGGCAGCGGCAAGGTACAGGTATTAGGCAGTACCGATTTCCGTACCAAGCGTATCCCACCTCCAAAGGCGGTGTTTGGCGGCAAAAGCAGCGGTACAACCAGTTCGGCTAATATCAGGGGCCAGGACAGGCTGTTTGCTGTGTTAACTGGCTTTGATTTCGACGCTAAATTTAACATCACAAATTTTAACATGATGATTATAAAACCACGGCAGGATCCTATTCAAAAATCAGGGACCAGTGGCTTGTTATCTGCAGATATAAAAGCGGCTTTAAATTCGGTAGGCCCGGGTACTGTAGTGGTATTTAATAATATAATTGTAGTTGGGCCCGATGGCGTTCGGCAAGAAATAGATGGTATAGCGTTAACAGCTAATTAAGAGGAATTATGAAAAGGAAACTTTTAATTATATTACTTTGTGCGTTTTGTGTTACAGCTTTTGCCCAAACAGGCAAAAAAGGGACTAAACCAACCACAACAGCAAAACAAAGGGCAGCCGCCGCAGCTAAACAAAAAGCCGCGGCCGATGCGGCAGCAAAACAAAAGGCCGCCACTAACCCGCCGGCAAATAAACCGGTTGCGCAGCAGCCGTCGGTAACGGATACAACCAAAAAACAAGCCGCGTTACCCGCCAAGCCATTTGACAGGCCGGTGGATGGTTATTACAAAAAAACCAATATCCTGAGTGCTAAGGTTACGCCTTATGCCAATCTGCGCGAATCGGACGTGGTATTTTCAAAACGCCTTTGGCAGGAAATTGACCTGCGCGAGAAGTTTAATACTTACATGGCTTCGCCAAAAGCAAGGTTGATAGATGTGTTTATGGATGCCATTGCAGCCGGTGAGTTAACCGCTTACGACCCAACACCTACCAAGGAAGACCCGGGAGGCGATATGTTTACCAAGCCTTTAACGCCGGGAGAAGCTAAAGCCCGTATGGCCGATAGCTCGCTGGTAAGTAAACGCGACGAAAACAACAACGTAATTAGCAGTACCATGGTAGCCGGCGAATTTAACCCGGACAGCATTGTGCGTTTCAGGATAAAAGAAGATTGGATGTTTGATAAGCAACGTGCTGTATTAGAGCCCCGTATTATCGGTATCGCACCTTTAATTAAGCCTAAGGCTGTAGCCGGTATGGAGCTGGATTTAGTGCCTGCGTTTTGGATTTACTTTAAAGATGCACGCCAGATACTAGCTGTTAAAGAAGTGGTGAACCACAGTAATGATGCTACCGGCTTAAGCTACGATGACGTATTTATGAAACGCATTTTCACCAGCTACATTGTTAAGCAATCGAACGATAAGGACGAGCGTATAAAGGATTATATGCAAGGCATTGATCGACTGTACGAGTCGCAAAAGATCAAGAAAACCCTGATGGACTGGGAACTTGACCTGTGGCAATACTAATAGAAAGAGATATGTGATTGGTTGATCAGAGAAATTAGAAACCTGTTATAAACCCCAATAAATACCAAAGCCCTTGCATCCCGCAAGGGCTTTTTTGTTGGGTAACAGCTATTAAAATAAAAATCGGATGTCATGCTGAATTATCAAATCCCGGCGGGGCTTTAAAGATTCAGATGACGCTAAAAATCAGCTTGTCATTTCGATAGAGCTGGGGGTGAATTGCGTGAAGGGGCGAAAGAGAAATCTTATACGATTTGCCTATCGCACGTACAAGATTTCTCCTCACGCTATCACACAGGCAGCCCCGTTCGTTCGAAATGACAAGGTGTTTTAATAAACACATCATGAGTAGCCCGTCGAAGGGTTCGGACAGGTTTATGGAGTGGCAGCCGTTGCCGTAAAGTAATCCCTTATAGCTTTAGATTGTTTTAGGTTTACTATCTCCAGCAATTCATCGGGTGTAGCTTCCTTTATCTTTTTTACCGATTTAAAGTACTTCAGCAGCTTATCGGCCGTTACTTTGCCAATACCGGGGATAATGTGCAATTCGGTGGTGAGGGTGCCCTTATCCCGCTTTTTACGGTGGGCGGTAATGCCAAAGCGGTGGGCCTCATCCCGTAATTGCTGGATGATCTTCAGCGTCTCCGACTTTTTGTCGAGGTACATAGGGTATTGGTCGCCGGGGTAAAAAAGTTCTTCCAGGCGCTTGGCAATACCTATAACGGTTACCTGTTTCTCTATTCCTAATAACTTCAGGCTTTTTAATGCCGATGATAGCTGCCCCTTACCGCCATCGATAATGATCAGCTGGGGTAGTTCTGTCCCCTCGTCCAACATGCGCCTGTAGCGGCGGAAAACGGCCTCCTCCATGGTAGCAAAATCGTTAGGGCCTTCCACAGTTTTTACATTAAAAAAGCGGTAATCCCTTTTAGATGGTTTGCCGTTCCTGAACACCACAATGGCCGAAACCGGGTATTTACCCTGGAAGTTAGAGTTATCAAAACACTCGATATGCCGGGGCAGTTGGTTCATGCGCAAGTCTTTCATCATCTGCGTAAGCAAACGGTCTACGCGCACATCAGGGTTTAGCTTCTCGTACTGATCTATCCGTTCGGTTTTAAAGAAGATCACATTCTTTTGCGACAGGTCCAGCAGCTTTTTCTTCTCACCCAGTTTAGGTACGGTAAACTTAATAGCCGGGTCATCCAGTTCCAGGTCAAAAGGAACAACAATCTCGCGCGAGGTGCTGTTAAAGCGTGTCCTGAACTCGGATATGGCAAAACTGAGCAGCTCTTCGTCGCTTTCGTCCAGCTTTTTCTTCAGTTCGATGGTTTGGGTTTGGGTAATGGTGCCGTTCATTACCTTCAGGAAGTTAACAAAGGCATACTTCTCTTCGGATGCGATGCTGAACACATCCACATCGGTAATGGACGAATTAACTACCGTTGATTTGCTTTGGTAGTTCTCCAGCACATCAAACTTGCGTTTAAGGCGGTGGGCCAGTTCAAAATCAAGGTTGGCCGCGGCGGTATCCATTTCGGCTTTCAGGCTGCGCACAACAGCGCCCGTTTTACCGTTCAGGATATTGGTAATCTCGTCCAGGTTATGATTGTAGTCTTCTTCGCTCTGATAATTTTGGCAGGGGCCCTTGCAATTACCCAGTTGGTATTCCAGGCATACCTTAAACTTACCGGCATCAATATTTTGCCGGGTGAGGGGCAGGGTACAGGTGCGCAGGGGATAGGTTTCGCGGATCAGGTCGAGGATGGTATGCATCATCCCAACCGATCCGTATGGCCCCAGGTATTTAGACCCATCGCGAATGACCTTCCGTGTCCAGAAAATGCGTGGAAAATTCTCGTTCTTAATAATGATCCAGGGGTAGGTTTTATCGTCCTTTAGGTTGATATTGTACCTTGGCTGGTGCTTTTTAATCAGGCTGTTCTCCAGCAGCCAGGCATCAATTTCGGTATCAACAATAGTAAAGGTAATATTACGGATCTTGGATACCAGCACCCTGGTTTTACCATTAAACTGGGTATCTTTATTAATAAAATACGATGCCACACGGTTGCGCAAATCCTTGGCCTTACCAATATACATCAGCTCGTTATTGCTGTCCCAGTATTGGTAAACCCCCGGTTTATGAGGTATCTGTTTTAACGCTTCCCTGTAATCGAACATATTAGTCATTGGTCATTTGTCATCAGTCATTGGTGCATAGCCGAAGATGCGTCAACCACTTTTAACTTCCGGTCTTCCGGTCTTCCCGACTTTCGGACTATCCCTAAAACCCTAATTTCTTATCTGCCGCTGCCGGGGCTTGTTGCTGCTGGTTGTAAACGCTGCAATCGGTAATAATATCTACACCGTTTGGCGGTTTCACAAAGTCAACATTCTTTTTAATGCCCAGGGCGGTGTTGGCATATACCTTTTGCATATACAAGGCAAATATAGGTAAGGCGCTGTTGGCACCTTCGCCCATGGCGGTACTGTTAAAGTGTATATCCCTATCTTCGCAGCCTGTCCATACACCGGTAACCAATTGCGGGGTAATACCAATGAACCAACCGTCGGAGTTATTTTGGGTGGTGCCGGTTTTGCCGCCAATAGGGTTGGTTAAGCCATATTTGCTATGCATCCTTTGGCCGGTACCTTCCTCAATAACACCCTTTAACATATAGGTCATTACGTAAGCCGTTTGCGGGTTTAAAACCTGCTTTACAGGGGTGTGATGGGTATATAATACATTACCGTTTTTATCTTCGATACGCAGCAGGTAGGTGGGCTGTGTCCAAACGCCCTGATTGGCAAATATGCTGTAAGCGCCGGTCATATCAAAAACGCTGGCATCAAAGGTACCCAGGCATATAGATGGAACGGGTGGCACATCGGTTGTTATCCCCGCCCGTTTAATCAGTTCCATTACAGGTACAGCCCCAACTTCCTTCATTACGTGGGCGGTTACCCAGTTTTGCGAATTGGCTAAAGCCTTGCGTAAAGTAAGCATACCGGGTATGGTTTCATGTACCCCCGACCTTGGGCACCACGATGTACCATCGTAATATATGGTATCGGGTACGTTATTTACCGTCAGGCAGGGCGAATCGCCCATATCAATGGCCTTGGTATAGGTAAATGGCTTAGCGGTCGATCCTACCTGGCGCGCTCCTTGCCGTACCTGGTCATACTTAAAATGTTCGAAATTGATGCCGCCTACCCAGGCCTTAATAAAGCCGGTGGTAGGGTCCATACTCATCATGGCATTGCGCAGCATCAGTTTATTATACACAATAGAGTCGATTGGCTTCATAATGGTATCCAGCTTGCCTTTCCAGGTAAACAGCTCTAACGATGTAGGTGTGTTAAAGTCCTCCCTTATCTCATCGTCCGATTTTCCCTCCGCTTGCAGCCAACGGTAACGATCGGAATTTTTCATGCCGTTATCAACCAGGTGCTTAAACGTTGGGACGCTTTTGTAGATATTTACACCTTTCCATTGATGGTTAAACTGGTTTTGCAGATCGCGCATGTATTTGGCCTGGGCCTCCTCGGCGTATTGCTGCATACTGGCATTAACGGTAGTATATATCTTCAGGCCGTCGCGGTCAAGATCGTAAGGTGTCCCGTCCGATTTGACATAACCGCCATCGGCCAGTATCTTTTGGATATCCTTTTTAATCGTCTGGCGGAAATAAGGGGCTAATCCTTCGTTATGATCTATCCGGTGAAACTTCAATCCCAGCGGTTTTTGCTGATAGATATTTGCCTGGTCGGCGCTTAAATAACCTGCGTCGGCCATGAGGTTCAATACAGTGTTGCGACGCTCTAAAACCCTGTCGGAATGTTTTATAGGGGAGTAATAGCCGGGCCCTTTAACCATTGCTATCAAAACCGCGGCTTGATCAAGCGTTAACTTATCGGGTTCTGTACTGAAATAAGTTTGCGCAGCCGATTTAATGCCATAAGTATTATAGGCGCCAAAATCAACGGTATTAAGGTACATCGTTAATATCTCTTCCTTGGTGTAGCGGCGTTCTATCTTTACTGCAGTGATCCACTCTCCTAATTTTTGAATAACCCGGATATGACTGATGACGCGATGTTCCTGGATAGCTTGATTTTTTACTAATTGTTGTGTGATGGTACTGCCGCCTTGTTGTTTACTGATGATATTTTTGATCAGGATAGTAAACATCCGCTGGAAATCTATCCCCGAGTGGTCGTAAAAACGTTTATCCTCGGTAGCTACTAATGCATGTACCAGGTTATCGCCTAACTCCTTGTAAGTAACCGGAGATCGGTTTTGCAGGTAGTAGCTGCCTAAAGGGGTCCTGCCATCGTCAGATATCAATTCAGATGCCAGGTTACTTTTAGGGTTTTCCAAATCGCTGAAAGTTGGCAAGGCACCAAACAAGCCTAACCCAACGGCCGCAAAAATGAGGAGGAATATGGCAAAACCGCCAATTACAATTTTCCAGATAGTGCGGTTATATCGTTTTATATCTTGTTGCGTAAGCTTAACAGTCTTAACAGTCATGTGCTAATAATTTTTTTGATAGAAGTCAATATAACTATCTAACGTTTTTTTGTCTGCTAATTTATCCAGATTTTCCTGTGTTATGATAAAAAAGCTGTATTTATCTGCAGGTACCTTCATTATTTGCGGCATAAGTGGTACAATAGCCCTGGCATAATCCTTCGCGGCGTTTATACTGCTAAAGCGCCCTACGTATATCAGCTGGTTATCGGCCCCGGCGTTTTTCAATTGGTGCGCTATGGACCCGCCCTGGAAATTGGCCCTGTTGAACTGCCCGATACCAAAACGCGATGATGCTAAATTAGTTGTACCCGTGCCTACATTCACCACAAAATAGTAATTGGTACTATCGCGCAGCGAGAAAATACTTTTAATCACCGGGGTTGTAGCAGCTGCCGGCGGATTAGTAGTAATTGCAGGTGGATTAACGGCAACAGCAGGCGGCGTAGTTACCGGTTTATTAGCGTTAACCACCGGCGGCGCTTGCTGCGGTTGCTGATTTTGTACAATAGGTTTTTGCTGCGACTGGTTTTGCACTGGTGCCTTTGCAATAGCCTGCTGCGGTACCGTTGCCGGGATAAAAGGTTCTTCGGCAGGGTCGGTATCCATCAGGGCAAACTCGCGGGCCTGCATTTTTTGCTTGTTGGCCTCTATATATACAATGTGTTGACTGATTAACGGGGTGATGAGCCTGTCGGCCGGATATTTAGTGGTGATGGCCAGCAATTCATCGCGGAAAGGGTCGAACTTTTCCTGGTGACCGTTGGCTATGGTGCGCAGGTAGGCCAGTTGTACCGCCAGTTTATTATTGGGATATAGTTCCAGCAGGCTATCGGCCTTGCTAATCACGGCTTTGTATTTACGCTTCTCGTACAAATCGTACACTTGATTATACTGGGCGTTAAATACGGCATCCTTATCATCTAAACGGCGGTTATAATCGGGATCCAGTATCACCTGGGCATATACACTGCCGGGATAGTTTTTCAGCAACAGGTTTTTATATTCATCGGCCTTAGCCAAATTATTAGTTTCGGTATATAGCCTGTACAGGTTATAATATATAGCCGGTTTGTTCTGGTCATCGGGATAGCGGCTTAGCAGGGTGAGGTAGGCTTCAATAGCCTCGGGTTTATCGCCCAGTATATCGCGGTAAAAATTGGCAATATCGGTATAGGCATTATAAACGCGTTTGTTTGATAGTTCCAGCTTTTGGGCGGTAAGGGGTAGGTTTTGCACCAGTTCCTGCCGGTAATTGCCTGCCGAAATCTCGTCGTTGGTTTTTTGCGCCTTTGCCGGTACCGCGTCTGGGTCGGCGTTTTGAAATTGGGTTGATGTATTGGCGGTAACATCGCCGCTTACATGTTTGCTGCGCCGCCAGTCGTCCTCCAATTTGCGGTTGCCCCAAACCCTTTTAAAATCGGTAAAACCCTGGGCAATAGATGCCGAATTATAAAAGTAAAAACTGCTGCTCCCCGAGCCACCCTGACCTGAAGCGAGGTTATTATTATAACTATTATTCAGCGGGTCGGGCCCCGAATGCATAGCGGCGGCCTGCATTTGCAGGGTATGGCGGGTAACCATTTCGTCTATACGGGCGTCGCGGTCTTTTTCATCCAGCCGGGCCAGGGTTTGCAGTGTATCCTCGTGACCGATGATCTGCAACCTGTCGGCCAGTATTTGCAGGTTGTTGCTTTTCTTTTGGATGAGTGTGTAATCGGGGTAATTTGGCGATAGGTTAAGTAGTGTGCTATCGTAATATTTTTTAGCCTTTACATAATCGCCTTTGTTTTTAAAGCTAATATCGGCCAGGCGCAGATAGGATAGGCCTTTTTGATTTTGGTTTTTACCGCTGTAGCGGACGGATAGCTGCAAGTTTTTAATCGCGTTATCAATATCGTTGGCCGCCAGGTAAAGCAGGGCCATTTGATAATAGATCTGATCTATAAAATCCTGGTTCTTGTCGTCGCGCAGCAAACGCCTTAACCTATCCATACGGCTCAGGCTGCGGCCGGCCTTGGTATCCTCTAAACGGATGCGGTTTAAATCGGCATTGAAAGCCATCTCGAACGATGCATTACTTTTTACAACGCTGCTATAATTAAGGTAAGCATCGGGGCTTTCGTTATTCAGTTCCTGTAATTGGGCCAGTATAAAAGTCCAGCGCAGGCGCTGTTGTTTGGTGTTGGCAAATTTAACCGCCTTTTTTGCCATGGCCTCGGCATCGGGGTATTCGCCCATATCCATGTGGTATTGCAGGGCGGTAGCGTAAACATCGGCGGTAATATTCTTTTTAGGGTTGATGTTTTTAATGGCCGAATCCAGCAGTTCCTTAGCTTGCGGTAGCTGGCCTAAGTAAATAGACGACCGCGCCTGCCAAACCCGGGCTTCCTGCAGCAAGTCCTTTTTTTTAGGGTAGGATAGCGTTACGTACCTAAAAAACTCCACCGAGTTAAAGTAATGCCCGTATAAATGGTTGGCCTTGCCCAAAATCAAATAAGCATCGCCTATATAATGGCTCTGTTCTTTTTCGCTGATGATGGTATTGGCTTTGGTAATGGCGGCCTCCAGCTCCTTATCGGCTGTGGCGGTATGGGCGGCGGTATCCTGGTAAACGCTGAGGAGTTGGTTATAGGCATCTATATAACCGGCCTGATAAATCTCCTGCTTTTGGCGTAATAATTCGTTAGCGTTAAACAGGATATTATAATGCGCGGTTAGGTTTTGCAGGCTGCGGTTAAGGCCGCTCTCCTTTTCGAGCGAGCAACCTGCAACCAGCAAACATGCTAAAAATATAAACCCTAAATGTTTTAAACTATATGGTATTGCAAGTTGCCTCAAAGCCAAAATCAGAATTTTATAAAAGTATTGCTAATTTACTAAATACTAATTACAACGGTTTATATAAATTTGCACATGGCTAAAAATGAACAGGATAATATAGGCAAGGAGGGTAGTACCTATGCCAAGTTTACCGGGCTGGCTTTCCAAATGATCGCTATTATTGGTGTAATGGCTTACGCGGGCTATAAAATTGATGAGTCGGCGGCGCATAAAACCAAGTGGGTTACGGCCGCAATGTCACTTGCCGGTGTGTTTATTTCCCTTTACCTTGTTATCAGATCTGTAAAAAATTGAAAGTCGCGCGCATCATCATCGGCTACCTGGTATTTGTAATGGTGATAGCCATACCGCCCGCCGTGTTAATATACATGGGCCAAACAGCATATATTATTGCTAAATTTTGGTTATTATTTGGTTATTTATCGGCTTTAACGTTGATGGTAACGGTATCGGTGATAGCGGCCGCGCAAAAAAACAGCGAGTATGTTGCTCCCGTTTTTTTGGCCACAACCACCGTTAAGATACTGGGAACGCTGTTTTTCGTGCTGTTTTTTCTGCGAAAAAACCACGTAAATAAGTTCCCTTTTGTGGCCGATTTTTTTTATGTATATTTCTTAAATACGGTCTTTGAAGTTTATGGTTTGTTGCGTAACTTGCGCAACCAAAATTTAAGGTAGAAAACTTCATTTAGATGTATAACGGCTCGATTTTGAACTTAAAAAATTTTAAACTTTCACTCTTTTCTGCGTTTTTTATAATGCTGGCGGCATTTCCGTCTATTGGATTTTCTCAGGAAAACAGCCCTGAGGCACCCAAAAAGGAGGTTGATACCAAGGACATTATTTTTGAACACATTGGCGATTCGCACTCGTGGACGATGTTGGGCGAACATTCCTTACCACTGCCTATTATTTTATTTACTAATAAAGGGCTGGAAATATTTTCTTCGGCAAAAATAAAGGAAGAAGAAGTTAACGGCGAATTGCAGCCTAAGGTGTACCAGGGTACCTACTATAGCTATACCTTAGAAAAAGACAAGGTAAAGGTGGTTGACGCGGCCGGCAAGGTTGACGAAGTAGCTACCAAAAAGGTATGGGATTTCTCTATCACCCGTAACGTAGCCAGTATGTGGATGGGTATGATCATCCTGATCCTGGTATTTGTGAGTGTATCATCGGCTTACAAAAAACGTGTTGGCAAAGCGCCAAAAGGCTTGCAATCGTTTTTAGAGCCAATTATCCTGTTTGTGCGCGATGATGTGGCTATCCCTAACATTGGTGTAAAGCATACTAAATATATGCCTTTACTGCTGACCATATTCTTTTTCATATTAATAAATAACCTGCTGGGCCTGATCCCGATTTTCCCGGGTGGTTTTAACCTTACAGGTAATATCGCGGTAACGCTTACGCTATCGTTTATTGTGTTAATTGTAATTAACTTTAGCGGTAACAAATATTATTGGAAACATATTTTTGCACCGCATATCCCGCTTTGGTTATATCCAATTATGGTTCCGGTTGAAATTATCGGTATTATTTCAAAGCCTTTCGCTTTAATGATCCGTTTGTTTGCTAACATTACCGCGGGCCACATTATTGTATTAAGCTTAATATCCCTGATATACATTTTTAAAACTACCTGGATGGCCACCGTATCGGTGCCGTTTGTAGTGTTTATGGATTGTATTGAATTGCTGGTAGCATTTTTACAGGCCTTTATTTTTACCATGCTTACCGCGCTGTTTATTGGCATGGCGGTTGATGAGCATCACTAATAGCTGAATTATTAATTATCTATATATACACGTTTTAAATTAACAAAACAATGATTGGAATGATCGGAATGATTGCAGACGCTGCAGCGGCAGGTGTTGTAAACTTAAGCAAACTTGGTGCAATTGGTGCAGGTTTAGCAGTTATCGGTGCTGGTATCGGTATCGGTCAAATCGGCGGTAAAGCTGTTGAAGGTATTGCCCGTCAGCCAGAAGCTGCTTCTAAAATCCAAACTAACATGATCATTGCTGCAGCCCTTGTAGAAGGTGTGGCTCTGTTTGCTGTGGTAGTTGCATTGATGTAATCTGCGGATTACGCGAAAAAAACAAAAACACAACACCGGTGCGATTGGCCCCGGGTTGTGTTTTTAAAAAAATGAAATTGAATTTTTAATATATCTATATCATAACAATATGGACATTGTTCAACCCGCGGTAGGTTTAATTTTTTGGACGCTAATATCCTTTTTAATACTGTTGGTTATTTTACGTGCATTTGCATGGAAACCAATTTTAGGTGCAGTTACCGAACGCGAGCGTTCTATTGAAGAAGCCCTGTCTAAAGCAGAAGCTGCTAAAGAAGAAATGTCTCGTTTAACTAACGAAAACGAAAGCTTATTAAAGCAAGCCCGTGCCGAGCGCGATATTATTTTAGCGGAAGCCAAGCAACTGAAAGATCAGATTGTAGGCGAAGCTAAGGATGCCGCCCAAAAAGAAGGCGCACGTATGATAGAATTGGCCCGTGTAGAGATCAACAACCAAAAAGCGATAGCTATGGCTGATGTAAAAAACCAGGTAGCCAGCCTTTCTATTGAAATTGCCGAAAAGATATTACGCAAACAGTTTGAGGATGCCCACAAGCAGGATCAACTGGTGAGCGATCTATTAAAAGAAGTGAAGCTTAAATAATTGCGAATTTCGGAAGTTCAATTGCGAAATGAATTTGCAGGTTGAGGTAATCGAGTCGTTTAATAAATTCGAATTTGACACTTCGGATTTCGAAATAAAAAAATATGTCTGAATTAACAGTTGCCACCAGGTACGCCAAATCACTGATAGACCTTGCACAGGAGCAAAAAGCCCTGGAGTCGGTGAAAGAAGATATGGCGCTTTTTGTAAAAACGCTGAAAGCCAGTACAGAACTTCAGGCGGTTTTGCGCAATCCTATTATACCGCATGGCAAAAAGAAAAATATACTGCATGCCATTTTTGGCGAAAAGGTAAGTAAGGTTACCATATCGTTTTTTGATATCATGGTGAACAAAAGCCGCGGGGAGATTTTATTCCCAACCGCGCTGGAGTTTGTAAACCAGTATAATGTAATTAAACACATTATTAACGCTACAGTGGTAAGCGCGGCCCCATTATCTGAGGCTAACCTGCAAACACTGATAGACGAGGTGAAGGAAATTACCGGCGGCAATGTAGTAATGCATGCCAAGGTTGACCCTAACCTGATCGGGGGCTTTGTATTAACCATTGGCGACCGCCAGATTGATACCAGCGTAAGCACCAGTTTAAAAACAATTAAGAAAGATTTTGCCCAAAAGGTGATAACCCAGGGGTAGTACAATAAATTAAAACTAACACAAATAAATTAACATATGGTAGAGGTTAGACCAGACGAAGTATCGGCCATATTGCGTCAGCAATTGTCGGGCTTTCAGTCAGCAACTGAGTTAGAAGAAGTAGGTACTGTATTGCAGGTAGGCGACGGTATTGCCCGCGTTTACGGATTAACAAAAGTACAATCAGGTGAGCTGGTTGAGTTTGATAACGCATTACAAGGCATCGTATTAAACCTTGAAGAAGATAACGTGGGTGTGGTATTGCTGGGCGCTTCGGACGGCGTTAAAGAAGGTGATACTGTTAAACGTACCAATAAAATTGCCTCGATTAAAGTAGGCGAAGGCATGCTGGGCCGTGTGGTAAACACACTTGGCGAGCCTATTGACGGTAAAGGACCAATTGCAGGCGAAACTTACGAAATGCCTTTGGAGCGCAAAGCCCCGGGTGTTATCTATCGCCAGCCGGTAACCGAGCCATTACAAACAGGTATTAAAGCGATTGACGCGATGATCCCTATTGGCCGCGGACAACGTGAGCTGGTAATTGGTGACCGCCAAACCGGTAAAACCGCTGTTTGTATCGATACCATTATTAACCAAAAAGAATTTTACAATGCAGGCGAGCCTGTAATTTGTATATATGTTGCCTGCGGTCAAAAAGCATCAACAGTTGCGAACATTGTTCGTACACTGACTGAAAACGGCGCAATGGCTTACTCAATTGTAGTAGCCGCAAACGCTTCAGATCCTGCTCCAACCCAGTTCTTCGCGCCTTTCGCGGGTGCCGCCATTGGCGAGTACTTCCGTGATACTGGCCGCCCGGCATTAATTGTTTATGATGATTTGTCTAAACAAGCTGTGGCTTACCGTGAGGTGTCGCTATTATTACGCCGCCCACCGGGCCGCGAGGCTTACCCTGGTGACGTATTTTACCTGCACAGCCGTTTGTTAGAGCGTGCCGCTAAGATCAACTCAAACGATTCTATCGCGCAAGCGATGAACGATTTGCCAGAGTCTATCAAGCATTTGGTAAAGGGTGGTGGTTCGTTAACAGCTTTGCCTATTATCGAAACACAAGCGGGTGACGTATCGGCTTATATCCCAACCAATGTGATCTCGATCACCGACGGGCAGATCTTCTTAGAGTCGAACTTGTTTAACGCGGGTGTTCGTCCGGCTATTAACGTAGGCATCTCGGTATCACGTGTAGGTGGTAACGCGCAAATCAAATCGATGAAGAAGGTAGCAGGTACCTTGAAACTTGACCAGGCACAATACCGTGAGTTAGAGGCTTTCTCTAAATTCGGTTCGGATTTGGATGCTTCAACTAAAAACGTAATTGATAAAGGCCAGCGTAACGTGGAGATTCTGAAACAAGGCCAGTACTCACCGGTATCGGTTGAAAAGCAGGTAGCTATTGTTTACGCGGGTACTAAAAACCTGATGCGTAACGTGCCTGTTAACAAGATCAAGGCATTTGAAGCTGAATATACCAACCAGTTAGAGCTGCGTCACCCTGAAGTATTAGCAGGATTGAAAGCAGGTAAACTGGACGATACCATTACCGGCATACTGGAAACAGTAGCTAAGGAATTGTCGGGGAAATATTAATGTGCAGATATGCAGATGTGCGAATGTGCAAATGCATTATCTTCATGAATTAATTAACTAATAAGTCAATTTGCACATTTGCATATAAGCACATCTGCACATTTAGAACATGGCTAATTTAAAAGAAGTAAGAAACAGGATCTCGTCGGTAAGCTCAACGCAGCAGATCACCAAAGCTATGAAAATGGTTTCGGCTGCTAAGTTAAAGCGTGCCACCAATGCTATCGTAGCTTTGCGCCCTTATGCTACCAAGCTAAAGGAACTGCTGGGTAATTTATCGGCCAGTTTAGAAGATGGTTCGTCGCCCTATTTGCAGGAGCGCGAGCCGGTACGTGTGCTGGTAATTGTGGTAACATCAAACCGCGGTTTGGCAGGCGCGTTCAATATGAATGCCATTAAAACTGCTAATAACCTGATAGCCGAAAAATACAGCACGCAGTTAGCTGCCGGCAATGTATCTATAGTATCTATCGGTAAAAAATCGCAGGAGTTTTACGAGCGCCGTAAATACAACGTAATTGGCAACAATAACGAAGTATATAATGATTTAAACTTCATCAACGTATCTAAAATAACCGAAAGCGTGATGGATGGCTTTATAAAGGGCCAGTATGATCGTGTTGAGTTGGTGTATAACCAATTCCGCAACGCGGCAATGCAAATTTTAACCAGCGAGCAATTGCTGCCGGTTCCAAAAACAGTTGCTGCTGCTAATAAGGATACTAAACCCGCTAATACTATTGATTATATCCTGGAGCCATCGCAACAGGAGATAGTGGAGCAGTTGATCCCTAAAAATATCAAGATCCAGGTTTATAAGGCTGTTTTGGACTCGTACGCGTCTGAACACGGCGCCCGTATGACCGCCATGGACAAAGCGACCGAAAATGCAGGCGACTTGTTAAAAGCCCTTAAACTGGCCTATAACCAAGCCCGCCAGGCAGCCATCACAACCGAGTTAACGGAAATTGTGAGCGGCGCGGCAGCTTTATCAAACGGATAATATACCTTAACATATTACAAAGCCCTGCCTTGAAAAGGCGGGGCTTTTTTTGTAGGCCTCATTTTATGTCATTGCGAGGAGCGGCCGGGGTTGTGCATTGGGGCGACGCGGCAATCCCATAGGCAGATGATGTTTGCTTGTCCTATGGGATTGCCACGCTATCGCTCGCAATGACAAAGTCTTTATACGGTTTATGTTTCCAGCACTTTCTTCATCGCATCCAACACCATGCCCCAATTCTTTTTCATGTGCGCTACGCCCTCTTCGTCTTCAATGCCATCCTGCGTAATGGTTGCTTTTGCTCCATCGCCTTTGGGTTCAACCTCGTAGTAAACGTTTACATAGTTTTCGGGTTTATCTGGTTTGCCGCTCATGCCGCTCCAATAGGTGGTATGCAGGCGTTTAAAAGGAATTACGTCTATAATCTGGCCTTTATCCTCGTAACTTTTGCCCTCCCATTCGCCGGTATAGGTAATGCTACCACCCAGTTTCCAATCGGATGTTACGGTGGTACCGAAGAGATATTGCTTGATGAGGGCTGGATCGGTAAAGGCCTGCCACACCCGGGCTACCGGGGCGTTGATATTAATACTGCTGCTTACTTTTAATTTGCCTGCCATAATAATTGGTTATTGGTGTATAACAATAACCCGGCAGATGGTAAATAGTTTAGTGTTGCAGATCCCTTTTTAATTCCTTCACATTTGGAGCTATTGTTTACCCGCAAATTCGTATGCCCGGAGGGGCTACCTGTTTGTAGCGAATTTGTTATCGAACGGAAATGTCCCGGATGGGGCTACCCTTCACTCGCATGTATTTGAGAAGGGTAGCCTCTCCGAGGCAATATCAACCTTGCATACTTTTCTACAAACAGGTAGCCCTTCCAGGGCATCGAAGTATTTTAACCAAGGTGTGGGTACACCGTAATAATGGCAGGGAATCTCACCTCCCTAACTCAAACTTTAATTGTAACAACACATTTTACAAAGCCTTAGGGTTACATTTAGCCACTCTGGTGTATCAATTAAAAAATAAGAAACACATCCTCAAAAATAAAAGCCGGCCGGCAATAAACCAGGGGTGATTTAGAAACCACTAAAAAACAAACATCATGAAAACAAAAACTTTAATGGCGCTGCTGGCCGGCTCCACATTGCTTGCCGCGTGCAAAGGTTCGGGATCACGTACAGATGCATCAAGTGCCGATTCCGCAACTATTATCGATTCGGTTAAACTGGTAAAAACAGCCGATATGCGGATAAAGGTAAATAACGTGCAAAAGGTTGCCGGGCAAATATCCAAACTAACGCATGACTGTGGCGGGATGGTGGTACATCACGATATGCAATCGCACGTTACGGATAAGCGCGATATTACCCTGGCTAACGATTCGATTAAAAAGCTGACTGTTTATAATACCAGCGCCGATTTAACACTGAAGATCCCAACGGAATACGTGGAACTGTTTATGGACTCGCTAAACCAAATGGGGCTTTTTGTTGACGAGCGCAAAATGGATGTGGAAGATCGCACGCTGGATTACCTGTCGCAAAAGCTAAAAGTGCAAAACAGGGAGGCATCGGTAAAGCTGCGCAGCAAAATTAAGCTGACACAAAGGGGGGCGGATAGCATCCTGCAATTAAAAGATGACGTGGTTGACCGTAAGGTAGGCAACCTGCGCACCAACGATGCCGCCAAATTCAGCACGCTTAGCTTAACACTGTACCAAAATAACGCGGTAAGTACCGAGATTGTGGCCAGCGATGACCTGTCAAACTATAACAATCCGCTAAGTACACGCTTAGGTATGGCCATCTCCAACGGCTGGAATTTCTTCTCGCAAATGATCATCGGGTTGGTGAATTTATGGGCCTTTATAGTAGCCGGCTTGCTAATTTGGGGAGGTGTGGTATGGTATCGCCGTAAAAAGGCGGCTATTCGTGGTACGGGTGTATAAAATGTTTAAACAAATGCGGGTTATTAAGTAAACATTTTTATTTTTGCACAAACAAAATAACAAGAAAATGAGCCACACAGCAGAAGAAGCAAACTCGACCCGTCATTATATACTTTTAACCGTTGCCATTATTATTGGCCTTGTTGGTGTATACTTCCGTTTTGCCGGCGATTCGTTTTTCTATACCAGCGTATCAAACGTGATATTGATCATCGGTATCATCATCGCCCTTAAAGCGGTGTTTACCATTATGAAGTAAGTATTAATAACCTGTAGATATTAAAAGCGCCCCGATTTTCGGGGCGCTTTTTGTTTTAATAGAAATCGGTGCAGGGTATTATTTCGCAGCCCTGTCAAACAAATAATCAATGCTTTTACCATTGGCCGATATGGTGGCCTTAATATGCCCGTCGGTTAATTGATAAGCTATCTTTTTAGGGAAATCATGTTCAGGGTTTTCGCATACAAAGCTATCAGCGGTAATGCTGGTCATTTTAAAGTAGACGGGTTTGGGGTTGCCGGTAACATCGGCTACGTAAAAAATAGCGCCGTCTTTTATCACTATCGATAGTTTTTCAACCACGGCGGTATCGGCCCCACGCAGGGTAACGCCTTTGCCGGTAAGTTTACCGGGCGATGCAATGGCCCAGCTTTCGGTACCGCTTTGGCCGGCTTTGCTGTTGGTACGTTTCCAGGTACCGTTCAGCCATTTTAGTTTTTCAAATTCTTTGTTTACGTTTTGGCTATAAGCCATAGCTGTGAATAGAGAGCATACAATGATGAGGAGTAAATTTTTCATGTTTTATTTGATTTTTTAAACAAAGATACTCCCGGCCCTCATGCCTGTATTGTATAAACCCGACATGTGTGGCGTACTATTTATTCAGGAAAAAATTGGCCATATTATCTTCATCAAAATAATAGGCCGATGGGTCTTCGCCGGTGAAGGCCTTAAAGTTGCGGATAAAGTGCGATTGATCGTAATAACCGGCCTGGTACACCACATCGGCCCAAGGCAGGCTTTTGTTTTTAATGATTTCGAAAATATAATTAAAGCGGATAACACGGGCATAAAACTTTGGCGATAGCCCCACATATCTTTTAAACAGGCGTTCCAGTTGCCGCTCGCCCACGCCGGCTATATCGGTCAGTTCCTTTACGGTGACCATACCATTGCGTTCAAAAATATGATTGACAGCTGTGTTTACCGGGTTAGCCGTCACGCTTTTGCTGAGCGGTAAAAAGAAACCATCAAACACCAATTTCAAGGCCTGCTCATCGGCAGTTGGTGGTAATAATTGCCGCAAGCGGGCAATGTTATGATTAGGGATAGCGTCCAGCCCGAAGATCTGGTTGGTATAATCGCTCATTTGCAAACCGAAGAGTTGTGTAAGGCCGGCAGGTTGCATTTTTATAGCTACAATAATAGATTGGCCGGTATTCTCTAAACTAAAAAAACTACTGATTTGCCCAGCCAGTAAATGCGGCGGCTGTATTTGCCAGCTTCCGCTGATATCGGTTCGGTAAGCATCGCCATAATGGAATATCAATTCGGTAAAGCCATCGGGAATGATCTTTTCTACCCGCGTTTCGGCATCATCGCCGGTCACTATCCAATAGCAGTCTATTAGCTGTGCCAGGTCGGGGTGTGGTTGTATGCGGGTGAAACTCATGGTTGTTTTCAGATACTTAGATGATGATAAATTAGATCTAATGACTCAATGACGCGAAGCAAAATGACCCAATGACCCCGACTACTCCTTAGGCCTATACTTCGATCCGTTCAAAATCTTCTGCGCGTCATCAATGGCCATTAACTGCGGTAGGGTAACATCGGGGTTACGGTCCATATACTGGCGTACAATTTGCCAGCCGGTCCATATGCCCAGCTTCGGGGCCGATTCGTTCCTTTCGCCCAGGCCGGGTGTAAAGGGGGCTTCGCCCAGGTATTTCTGGATCTTTTGATCATCGGTTTCGTACAGCAGGTTTTCTTCCAGGAAATAGCCCCATATATTGGCTTTAAAATCCTCGCACCATTTTAGTTGCTTGCCGGTATAGCCAATTTTGGTAGTATCGGCTACGTCGGGCAGTATTTGGTCCATAAAGTACATGATCTTGCCGGCGTATACCATCTTATCCAGCAGGGTTTTATCCTTATCTGGCTCGGGGTACATATCCTCGCGTACTATACCTTCAACCACGCGCGGCGCGATATTATCGGGCGTAAAACGGCGGGTAACATAACGTGGTAGTATCTGCACCAACGCCGGGTAAAATTTAGAGTTAGCGCCCAAAAACATATCAAGGCCAATGGCAAAATAGCCATCGCCAATACTGGTTTGCGCCTGGAAACCCGAAAAATAAGCATACACCTTGGGTAGCTGCTTTTTGGGGAAGTAATATTTTATCCGCCTAAAGGCATCGGTAAGGGCTGCTTCGGGCTTAGCCATATTGGGGTAAATGGAATCAACCTCGTGCTTTACATCAACATAGCCCTTATTGCTTAATACCGCGCGCAACTTTGGGAAATATGCTGAATCCTTAATACTACCAATGGGCAAAATACGTTCAATAAAATCCTGGTAAAATGCGCCGTATTTGCGTTGCAGGTAAAGGGCTTGCGGGGCCATGGGCTTTTTGCCCATATCGTTAAGGTCGTGGTCAAAGCGTTCAATCTTTACCTCAAGCGCAATATGGCTAACATCAGCTTTTTTACTTTGGGTACAGGATGCAAACAGGATACAGATTATAAAAATTAAGTAAATTTGTTTTGATTTGCCAATTAGCTGTTCCATATTTATGCTTTCGGCAAATTTATAGTTTTTTGGGCTGTATTTTAATGCTTTTGGCCCAACATCAACCGTATATATGAAAATAGCTTTAGCGCAACTCAATTACCACGTCGGCAATTTTGAATCGAACACGAACAAAATTATTGATACTATAAACAAGGCCAAACAGGCAGGCGCCGATCTGGTTGTTTTTGCCGAACTGTGTATCTGCGGATACCCATCGCGCGATTTCCTGGAGTTTAAGGAATATATTGCCCTGGGCGAAGCCTGCGCGCTGCAAATTGCTGCCGTGTGTACCGATATTGCCTGCATTATCGGCATCCCGACAGAAAATAATAACGCGGAGGGGAAGGACCTGAATAATTCGGCCTATTTTATTGCCGATGGTAAGGTGAGCGCCGTAGTGAACAAAGCGCTGCTGCCCAATTACGATGTGTTTGACGAGTACCGCTACTTTGAGCCGTCTACATCGTTTAAGTGTATCGATTTTAAAGGCCACCGCATAGCGCTGACCATTTGTGAAGACTTGTGGAACACCATCGAAAACCCGCTGTATGTTACCCGGCCGATGGACGAGCTGATTAAAGAAAAACCTGATGTGATGATCAACATCGCGGCATCGCCATTTGCTTATAACCACGATGAGGAGCGCATTGCCATCCTAAGCGATAACGCCCGCCGCTATAATCTGCCGCTGTTTTATGTGAACCACATAGGCGCGCAAACCGAACTTATTTTTGATGGCGGATCGCTGGTGTTTGATAACAAGGGCAACCTGGCCGATGAGCTGCCTTATTTTGAGGAAGCCATTACCTATTACAATTTAAAGGATAATGCCGATATAGAACTACAGCAACCGGCTACCACCCGCAGCACCCGCCAAAGCGATATTGAGCAGATCCATAACGGGCTGATATTAGGGATCCGCGATTATTTTTATAAATCGGGCTTTAAAAGCGCCATTTTAGGTTTATCTGGCGGGATAGATTCGGCAGTGGTATGCGCCCTGGCTGCCGAGGCCTTAGGCCCCGAGAATGTGATGGCGGTATTGCTGCCCTCGCGTTTCTCTACCGATCATTCCATTACCGATGCCGAGGTATTGGTGCGCAACCTGGGTTGCAAGTCGGAGATCGTGCCTATCCGCCAAATTGCCGATGCCTTTGAAACGGCATTGCACCCGCAGTTCCAGGGTTTGCCATTTAATATTGCCGAAGAAAATATCCAATCGCGCAGCCGTGCCGTGGTGCTGATGGCTATGTGCAATAAGTTTGGTTATATCCTATTGAATACATCTAACAAAAGCGAAGCAGCGGTAGGTTACGGCACCCTGTATGGCGATATGTGCGGCGGTATTTCGGTACTGGGCGATGTTTATAAGATCCAGGTTTATCAATTGGCTAATTATATTAACAGGTATAAAGAGATCATCCCCATTAACTCCATCGTAAAACCACCATCGGCCGAGTTAAGGCCCGATCAAAAGGACAGCGATTCGCTGCCCGAATACGATATACTGGATAGCATCCTGAAGGAATATTTAGAGAACCGCCTGTCATCGGCCGAAATTATTAAAATGGGTTATGATGAGCAGGTAGTGCGCCGTGTGATCCGCCTGGTAAACCTGGCCGAGCATAAACGTTACCAAACACCGCCTATCCTGCGCGTATCGCCAAAAGCATTTGGCATGGGCCGCAGGATGCCTATTGTTGGGAAGTACTTGTCGTAAGCACCCCTCCCAACCCTCCCTGAAGGGGAGGGTTACTTACCAAACCCGTCATTGAGGTACGAAGCAATCATCGGCCTTAATAGCGGCTCTGGTTATCGATGATTGCTTCGTACCTACCCATGACAGATTTCGCACTGGATGTCATGCTGAGCCCGTCGAAGCATGGTGGGCAGGCCTACGCACGCACCCTTCGACGAGCTCAGGGTGACACCCTCTTTTTACAGTCCCGCCGCGATTTTAAAACTCGCAATAACGTAGTAGCGAAAGGAATGGCGTTATTGCCACGCAAACTAAACCATTCCACCGCTGTTTCATCTAATATTAATTAGAGAGGAGTGAAAAGCGATGAAAAAATGGATAACCGGTAGCCTGCTGATGTTGGCAGTCTGCCTTTTGGCTGCTTGTTCGGCCTATAACTACTATTCGGTAGGGAGCAGCAGTAATGTAAGTAAGTACAGCACCTTTGCGTGGCTGCCGCCTATAAATAACACCAAGAACCCTTATTTTGATAACGACCTGGCCGATCAAAAGATCAAAGACCAGGCTACGGCCGATCTGGAAGCCAAGGGTTTGCGCCTAAAGGCTAATCGCCCCGATATTTTGGTGCGATACACCATTGTTGTTGATAATAAGGTACATACCTATAACGAGCCGGTATATAGCTATAACTACGGCGGCTTTGCACCAAGGTATGGCTATTATCGTGGCGGCCGGGCGTTTTACTACGGCTGGCGCGGCGCTTACCCGGTATATGTGGGCGATGATGTTTACCATGTGCCTTATAAAGAAGGCACGCTGATACTCGACCTGGTCGATCGCGTGAGCCATAAGGTAATTTGGCGTGGCTATGGCATAGGCGAGGTAAGCAACCCCGAACGTGCCATTAACGATTTACCCGAAGTGGTTGACGGTATCCTGAATAAATTGCAGATCAATAAAATGGGGCGGTAATTTATCGGGAAAACAAAAGATCCCTCCTTATGTGATAAGGAGGGATCTTTTGTTTAAGCCTGTTGGTATTATAGCTTTATAAACTTAGCCGATGCGATTAGCTTTTTAGTAGTGTCGTCAACCAGTTCAACCATATAGCTGCCCGGGGTTAGTTTGGATACATCCTGCTGGCCGCTGGGAATGGTATAAGTGCTTAGCTTCATTAGCGTACCTAACGAGTTATATATGCGCAGGGTAACTGTGCCCTTTACTATTTGGGTAAGGCTAAATTGCAGGTTATTATCGGTTGGGTTTGGATAAACGCTGAACACGCTGCTATTGTCGGATTTAAGGATGACGATGGTGGAGTAGGTTACCACATCGTTAATATCGGTTTGTTTAAGGCGGTAGTATACCAGCGGTTTGGTAGTTTGATCGGTAAAGGTATATTTACCTGCACTTGTGGATGTAGAATTGTTTACACCCTCGTAAGTAGTACCGTCAAAGCTTCTTTGCAATTCAAAATAGGTAAAGGTATACTCGTTTTGGGTGGTCCAGTTCAGTACGTTATCAGTGTTAGACCTTTGACCGGTGAAAGTAAGCAACTGGTAGGGCGGTACCACCTTTTTACGGATCACTACCTCCATACGGCTGTTACCAAAGGTGGCGGCATTAGCCTTATCAATAGTAAAAGTATATGTGGTATTGGCCCGCAAGTCAAGCGAATCATTTTTGAAATGGTCCATCAGCCAAACATCATACTTATCGGCAATGTTAGCTAAGTTTATCTTGTTAATTTTAAACGTGCCGCTGGTATTATCGTTCACACTTAAAAATACCGATGTTTTTTGCTTATCCAACGGTTGCGATGCTATGGCTACCAGGTGGTTGTCGGCTGTCATGGCACCAAAAAATATAACTTGTCCGCTGCCGTTAAAATCGTCAGCATCTTCGGCTTCCACATAGTTTTTATCGTAGCTATCCATAAACCGTAGTTCGGCGAAGTCGTAATTTGAACTGTCCTGAACCATTTGCAGCAAAATATTACCTTCTGCTATAACTGCAGGTGTGCCTAATAATAATGTGGGCTGGCCGGTACTTTTTAACGATTCGGAAAAAGCTATAGAGGCACCAGTATTAATTGCTTTTAAAAAAAAGCCCTGCCCGCTTGCCACCTGCCATGGTGTAGATGTTACCGAATGGGCGGTAACACTTGTCCCGCCCGAGGTATAAGTGTAAACAGTATTATTGGTGTTTGTTAATGATGCCTGAGTGATACTAATGGATGATGGATAGGGGTTGCCCACCAGGTTATAACCAATGCTTGCGTTTGATAAACTGTAACTAAAGCCCTGTTGATTTAGCGTGCCAGATTCCAGGCCAACAATATTGGCTTCGGGTATGGCGTAAGTGGTGGTTTTTACCACTTTATTGGTGAGGTTGGTTTGGTTATCGCCCCTAAAGTAAAAGTAAAAACCCTTGCCGGCTGTGCCGCTGGTTGATGCTAATGTAGTGGGGACAGTAAAATTATTGCTGGCAGTATTATAAAACAAAATAGTTGGTCCATTGGCGGTATAGCCATTTGGCTGGTCCCAGCCGCTGGCGCTGCCACCTGTACCGGTAATGAGCAGGTTGGTTTTTAAACTGTTAAAATTATACGTGGCCGATGATGTTACCGGCAAGGTGCCGCTGTTGTTTACCGGCGAACTCATTAACCGGTAACCGCGGTTGGCTAAAGTACCGCCGGTAAAGTAACGTTGTACCACGTAAGTGCCGGTTAGGCTGGATGTGGAGGGTATAGCAGCAACCGAACCCGTGCCTGCCGAACTTGAAAGCAGGGTAAATATCCCCAGGTTATTAAGCGTAGTATTGGCGCCTAAGGTTAATACCGCCGTTGGCGCTATAGACGATGCTGTGCCAGTGGGTATTTGCACCGTACCGCCCGAAAAGGTAACAGCCGCCCCGCTTAATAAGTTAAGCCCGTTATTTATGGTGAGGGTTTTGCCCGATGTGATAGCGATAGTTGGCGAAGCTGTACTACCCAGGGTTAAGCCGCCAATAGGTGTATCGGTTGTTATGGCGGGGGCATTGGTATAACTAACAGCGCCTATGCGTACCGTAGTTGTAGCGTCGGGGACAATGCCTGTTGTAACCCCATCTAATAATTTATAGTTAGATGCGAGTGCAAAATTATTGGTTGTACCTTTCCAGTCCTCGGTTATGGGTATGGTGAAGCTTTTTCCCGTAATGTACGAGCTGTTGTAATTGGTACTGCTGGGATTGGTTACAATAAACAGCGACGATTGCCCGCCCGTAACCGCGGCGGCAAAGGATGCCGCCGGACCGGTAGACACGGTATAATCTACCACCAGCCAATAGTAATAGGTGCCGTTGGTGATGGTTTCGCTAACGTTGGCTGTAAAATAGGTGGCACCAACGCTGACGTTGGCCGATGTATACGCGGGTGTACCACCTGGAAATGTGCTGCCGGTTGAACGATATAAGCGCGCGTTTGAAAAATATTGGTTAGGGACTGCCGATGGGTACCCTGTTGAGGCAATGTTAAAATTGGTAATATTAAGCGATCCGTTAACCTGGATGCTAAAGCCATAAAGTACCACATTTGTTGCGCCATAATACAAGGCACCCGGCGTAATGCCGTTAGCCACCGGATCGTTAGCGCCGGTTATGGTGGCGTTTGGCAGCGAAAAATTATAATAAGTACCATATATACCCGGGTTACTGGTGCCCGATGTAGTGGTGATGGAGTTCATTACCAGTTGAGTATGGTTTGATGAACTGTAATAAATGTCATCAACCACCATAAAATAGTATTGGGTGGTGTTATTAACCACATCTGTTAATCCCGAAAAGGTAATGTTGGTACCACTGAGCGACCCGGTGCCTAAATAGGTATACGTGCCTATATTAGCCGAATTGAAAACACTGCTGGTGGCGCGGTATAGTTTACAATTAGCAAACGTGGTGTTTACGGCTATCCCGCCCAAATCGCCTAAAACAAAGCCATTAAGGGTGGTTATACCTGCAGCCTGTACACTAAAGCCATAAATAGCCTGCGTGGTATTGCCATAATAAATAGGCCCGGTTATTAAGCCGGTTACCGAGTTGCCAAACGTAATAGTTGGCTGGGTGATGCTATAGGTATTACCCGTTACCGTAAAGTTATTATAGGTTGATGCAGGGCTTGATTGTACCAGCGCGTTGCTGGTTTGCCCGCTTACAAACTTAAAAGTAGTGCTATTGGTACCCGTGCTGGCATAAACAACATCGGCCACTACAAAATAATACTTGGCGGTGCCATTGATGGTTTGGGCGGTAAAGCCGGTAAAATTAACAAAGCTGCCCCCAGTCACGGTGCCATTGCCCAAAAAGGTAAGCGTGCCTGCATAGCTGTTAGTGCTGCTGCTGTATAATTTAAAGTTACCGTAATAGGTTGATAAACTGCCGTTATCGCTGCCCAGGTTTATCTGTGTAATGCTTGATGTACCGCTGGTTGTAGATAAGCCAAAGCCAAATACAGCTACGCCGGTTTGCCCCGGGTAAACACTTGCCGCTGTCAACCCGTTTTGTTGCGATGACATGGCTATGGCCGCCGTATTCATATCATACGCGTTACCGGTTACGTTA
This sequence comes from Bacteroidota bacterium, assembly GCA_040389105.1. GTDB lineage: Bacteria > Bacteroidota > Bacteroidia > Sphingobacteriales > Sphingobacteriaceae > Mucilaginibacter. The sequence goes on along the minus strand of JAZKAO010000031.1, from coordinate 33,205 downwards.
AATGTGTTATAGGTTGTGGCAATAGGGCTACTTTGGGTAAAGGCAGCGGGGCTTTGCGCGTTGGCAAAGTTAAACTGTATGCTGCTTGGCACGGCCCCGGCAGCATTGGAGTAATCGCCCACCAGGAAATAATTATTGGTTTGTCCTGCGTTATTGGTAAATGCTTCTGTTAGCCCCGTAATGTTTACATAACTGCCGCTAATAGCGGCTGTGCCTACCTGGGTGGGTGTGCCTGTACCGTAAGTACTGGTAGTATTACGATATAATTTAAAATTGGAAAAGTAAGATGATAGCGACCCGTTGCCGCTATTGATGCTAAACTGGCTGAAGGTACGGCCGCCGGTTACATTAAGGCTAAAGCCAAAGAGCGGCTGCGCGGTTTGCCCCAAAGTTAAGGTGGCTGCTGCTACCAGCCCACCGGTTAAATTAGTAACAACAGGTGCGGTACTGGCCTGCAAGGCATGATAAATACCGTACGATCCGCTTGAGTTAAACGCGCTTGTTGAACCTGTAGTGGCTACAATGGCGCTTGGCGATTGGTTGTAAATAATAGCCCCCTGAAAAATGCCGGTATTATCATAAATATCATCAACCACTAAATAATAGTATTTGGTGGTGTTAATGCTATAAACTTCGGTAAGGCCGGTTATGGCTATTTCGCCGCTGTTAATGGTGGCTGTGCCTATTTGGGTAAGTACGGCTGTTGAATAATCGTTGGTGGTACCGCTGTAAAACTTGGCGTTGGCAAAATAAGTGTTTAATGCACTGCCCGTTTGCCCGTTTTTGATGTTGAACCCATTAATTACCGTAGCCAGGCCCGTTACGTTTAAACTAAAACCATATACGGCAATGCCGGTTTGATATCCGCTTAAATTACCCGCAGTAAGCCCTGCCGACAAAGAGTTGAGCGTATAAGTTTGTGCCCAACAGCGGTTGCTGACAGTTAGGAAACCAATAATAAATAGCGGAAGAATATAATGGAGCAAATATTTCTTCACAATTGGAATTATTTATTATAAATGTATGAACAATATATTTACTTTGTTCACAATCGATAATAAATTATTCATTATCAGCGCCCCACGTTGTGGAATTAATGATAATACTGTTTGTACGGGAAGAATAATATGCCTTTTTAGCGTGTTTGGAGATTTTTTTGTTGTTTTTGCATATACCGGTAGCCTAAAAACAAGGCGGCAATAACCAGTACAATTACCCAGGTATCCAGGGGCGCGGGGCAACCGTTAGGGTCGTAACCCGGGTCATCTGGATCGCCCGAGCAGGGCACCTGCGCAAATGTGGTTACAAATGTAAACAGTAAGCCTGTTAAAATTAAAAATGCTTTATATCTATATCCCTTGCTCATATTATACTGTTTTTAAAGCTTAATAAATTTAGCCGAAGCTATTAATTTTTTGGTCGAATCATCCACTAATTCAACCATATAGCTGCCGGGCGTTAGTTTAGATACATCCTGCTGGCCGGTGTTGGTGGTATAAGTACTTAACTTCATTAAAGTACCTGTTGAATTATATACACGTAAAGTTAACGAACTTTTTACAACTTGACTAAGGCTAAATTGCAGCATATTATCAACTGGATTAGGGTAAACACTAAACACGCTGCTGTTATCCGATTTAATAATAACAATGGTTGAATAAGTAACCACATCATTAATATCGGTTTGTTTCAAGCGGTAATAAACCATTGGTTTGGCCGATTGATCGCTAAAGGTATACTTGCCTGTACCTGTTGATGTGGAATTGTTAACCCCTTCGTAAGTAGTGCCGTCAAAGCTCCTTTGCAATTCAAAATAAGTATAGGTATACTCGTTTTGGGTGGTCCAGTTCAGCACGTTATCGTTATTGCTGGCTTTTTTGCCGGTAAAGCTCATCAGTTGGTAGGGCGGTAATACTTTCTTGCGGATCACTACTTCCATCCGGGCATCGCCAAAGGTGGCCGCATTGGCCTTGTCCATGTTAAAAGTATAGGTAGCGTTATTACGCAGGTCTATCGAATCCTTTTTAAAATGGTCCATCAACCATACATCATACTTATCGGGTATGCCCGATAGATCAACCCTGTTAATTTTAAAGGTGCCGCTGGCATTGTCGTTCACGCTTAAAAATACCGATGTTTTTTGCTTATCCAACGGTTGCGATGCTATGGCTACCTCGCGGTTATCGGCCGTTACTGCACCAAAAAATACCACTTGGCCATTGCCGTTCAAATCGTCGGCATCTTCGCCTTCGTTGTAGTTTTTATCGTAACTGTCTGCAAAGCGCAGCTGGGCAAAATCGTAGTTAGATGTATCCTGCATCAGGCGCAGTTTAATGTTGCCCTCCTGGGTATTGGCCGGGGTGCCCATTAATAAGGCCGCCCCGGTTAGTTGCGTGGTTGATTTGTTGGCTTCGGTAAAAACAATTTTGCTGCCGGTATTGGTGGCTTTTACATAAAAGCCCTCGCCGCTGCCTACCACAAAGGGTGCCGCGTTGGCCGTTACGCTATTACCACCCGGCGAATAGGTATATACCGTACTGTTTGTATTGGTTAATGATGCCGCCGTAACGTTGTACGATGCCGGGTAGGGGTTACCCACCAAATTAACGCCCTTGTTGGCACCCGTGCCGGTAAAGGTTAAATTATAGGTGAAATCTTTTTGGTTAAGCGTGCCGCTTTGCAGGCCCACCACATTGGCTTCGGGGGTGGCATATACGCCGCCCGATTTAATTACCTTGTTGGTAAGGTTATTGGTTTTATCGCCCCTGAAGTAAAAGTAAAAGCCTGTACCTACGCCGGTAGGGGTTGTAATTGATGCCAGGTTGGTAAACTTACTGGTACCCTCGCTATAAAATAATACGGTAGGTCCGTTAGCCGTATAACCCGATGGCACATCGAAACCGCCGCCTGTAGCGCCTGTAATTAATAAATTGGTTTGCAGGCTGCTAAATGTATAAGTAGCAGCGGTAGTTAAGCCCGAGTTTGCTGCCAGGCCTACGGTTGTGCTATTATTAACCGGCATGCTCATTAAGCGCCAGCCGCGGTTAAGGATATTGCCGCCGGTAAAATAACGCTGTACAATATATGTACCCGTTAACGAACTGGTGCCGCTCAGGGGGCCAATCATGGCCGTTCCGGTAGCATCAGATAAAAGCCTGAAGGTGCCGGTATTGGCTACCGTTGCATTGCTTAATAAGTTTAAGGTAGCTGTCGGTTCCATCTCCAGTATGCCGGCATTATTTAATGTGGCATTGCTTAAATTCAGGATGGATGATGTCCCCAGGTTTGATGTTAGGGCTGTATTTTGTACGGTTACAGTGCCGGTGCCGGTAATGTTGGCCGTAGTACCGCTGGTAGCAACTAACTTATTGCTGATGGTAAGTGTTTTGCCGTTTAATGTTAACGCCGAAGCTGTAGCGCCATCAAACGTTACACTGCCAACACTAAGGTTTGCCGTCATGGTGGGGGCATTGGTTGCCCCGGTTGTTAAATAGATATTGCTTGTGGCGCTTGGCGCACTTGCAATAGTTCCGTTTAAAATGGTTTTGTAGTTATTGGCCGCGTTAAAATCGGTACCGGTTTGCCCCACCCATTTATAGGTAGTTAAAATAGGGAACGATATACCGGTGATGTTTGCAGACGGGTAAAACTGCTTGTAGGCATAGGGCGAGTTTTCTTCGAACGCATAGGTGGCGGTTGATAACGAAAATTGGATTGGCCCGGCCCCTAAACCGGTATTGGTTAAATCGCCCAGCAGGAAGTAGTAATAAGTACCCGTACCGGCCGAACTGCTCATCAATTCATCCATGCCCGATACTACGCCCTTGGCCGATGGATAGCTTACCGTGCCGCTGGCTAATACCGCGTCGGAAAAGTTAGGCGTGGTTGAACGATAGATCTTGCCGCTAAGGAAATACGAGTTGGCATTTACGTTACACGGGATATCAAACCGGGTAAGATGCAAGGTGCCGTCAACCACTATTTTAAAGCTAAATAAAACAATATCGGTTTGGCCGAAGCCTATAGATCCATTGGTGATGCCATTAGCTGTAAAGTTGTTATTACTAACGGTTAATGTTGGCGGTGCAATAGTAAATGATGTGCCCGGTACAGCAATATTGGGCGCGTAGTTGGCGCTTGGTGTACTGCTGCTAACCGCGTCGGTTTGGGCGGTTTCAAACTTAAACTGCATTGTTTGCGATGCAGCGTTTAGCGTGTTAAAGTTTAAAGGTAGATCGGCAACAACAAAATAATAAACCGGCGCCGAGCTAAGGGTAAAAACTTCGGATAAACCTGTAATGGTTATAGCGCCGCTGGTTGAATTATAAGAAAAGGCAACCGATGCGCCCGAAACAGGTGTTGCGCCGGTAAAGGTATTGCTGGTGTTTTTATAAAGCCGCCCGTTTGTAAAATAAAAACCCGCGCCGTTGGTACCAAAGGCGGCATTCAGTTTAAAGCCGCTCACGGTCATGGCTGTGTTTACGTTAAAGCTAAAGCCATATAAAACAATATCCGATTGACCGGGGTGCAACACGCCCTGGGTAATACCATTGGCAGCTGTATTGGCATCGCTAATATCAACCGAACTGGTCCTTACGGCCAGGTTTAGGGTAGTAACATCGCTGCCGTAATAGTTGTATGCGGTAATGGTATAATCGGTAGCGGCCGATGTTGCAGTAGGCGTACCTGTAATAATACCTGTAGTTACATCAAAGTTTAAGCCTGCCGGTAGTGCCGGGCTAATGGTATACCCGCAGATAGACATTTTACGGATAAGGCCGTTAGCCTTATCGGCTATATACATATAACCCGCGCCATCGCTGGTCATATTTGCCGGTTGGCTAAAGCGTGCGGCTGTAGTGGTACCATCTGTTGTACCCGCTGTGGTACTGCCTGCCAAAAGGGTAACATCATCGGTTGGACTAATCAGGCGGATCTCGTTATTGCCGTAATCGCCTACGTAAACATTACCGGCGCCATCTAAACAGGTAGCATAGGGTGTAGTAAATTTTGCCGCTGTACCATTGCCGTTGGTAGTGCCTGCCGTGCCGAGTGTGCTGCCTACGTAATTGCTAACTACGCCGGCCGTTGTTACCGACCGGATAACGTTGTTTAAGTGATCGCAAACCATCAGCACGCCCGACGCGTCGAACTGTATGTCGGCAGGGCTGTTAAACCTTGCTGCATTGCCGCTTCCGTTAGTATAACCCGAAGCTCCCGTAGCCGATCCGGCCAAAAGAGAAACCTGGCCGGTGGCAATAACAATTACCCTTATTTCATTATTTGCCTGGTCGGCAATGTATAAGTTACCCGCCGAATAAATGATACCCGCCGGCCCCGTAAACTTTGCCGAAGCAATGGCGCCATTTGTTTGGCCGCCCGCGCCGGTACCCGCGTAGGTACTTACCACGCCGGCAGGGGTTATCTTCCTGATAACGTTGTTACCATAATCGGATACATAAAAATTGCCGGATGGGTCTATCGCAATACCATCGGGCTGCTTAAATTTGGCCGATGTGCCCGCCCCGTTTACCAGTCCCGATGAACCCGAAATACCGGCAAAAACAGTTGCCACGCCCCCCGGGGTTATTTTTTTAATACAATGCAATGTAGCGTCAACCACAACCAGGTTGCCCGATGCATCCCAAACCGATTGATAGGGTTCGCTAAAGGCGCTTGAAAAAGTAGTTACAGCGCCATAAGTTTGTGCCGGTACCGTACCACCCGTATTAACAGGCGATAAAGGTGCAATTGCAGTGCCCTGTTTATATGATTTTGGTGTGTAATAGGATATACTCGGCGCGGTTTGGCTATAGCTAACCTGTGCAAAAAGAGAGTAAATAAATAAGATAGGTATTAGGCGTTTCAGTAGTCGTATCTTCACAGTATCGGTCTATTTTATAATATGTCACAAAAACAGTGCGACAATTGTTATTCAGGCAATGAAAATAGCAATAATAATTGGATATGATGTACTTATGGGCAATACCCGCAAAACAGATCACCGGGGCTTTAAAATCTATATATAAATCATTTTTTGAAGCGAAAGGCAGAGTGTACAAATTTCCCCGGATTGAGGAATTAATTGCGCTGTAATTTATTAACCAATGTGTAATTAATACACCGCGTTTATAGTAATAGTAAAGTTTTTAGGCGTAATAGTTTTAGGCGCGATAGTAACCGGGTTTAAAATCCCATCCCCATTGCTTTCGGCGGCAAAAAATTGCTGGCCCTCTTTAATAAAAACCGAATATTTTCCGGGTGCTAAGTTTACACTGTAATGACCAAGGCTGTCGCTTTTTGCGCGGGCTACCAGGCGCGTTTTAATGGCTTTAAAAACAGGGCTGCTGCCTTCGGTTTGGCTAATTGATGTTGGCTCGTAAATATAGATCTCGCGGCTTACACCGCGCCCGTGGCTTGCAGGCTTACCCGGCGATGGCATTTGATTGCCCTGTAACTGGTAAACATAGCCCCCAAGCCCCTGGTTAATAGCCGGTACCTGTTTTAAACCCGAGCAGGCAAAAAGAAAAATGAGCAGGCAGGGCATAACGTATTTAGATTTCATATATATTTATCCATTATTTAATCTCAAAATCCTTATCGGATGCCGGGATTGGCGTGTTTACTTGCAGGTACCAATAGCATCAAAACTATAGGGTTTAATAATTAAACCTTTGCAGTTAACAATAGTCAGTAAAATAACGTATAACGTGTTATATTATTTGAATCTTATCACTATACCTTTTTTCCTGCCGGTAAGAAACGTTCACATAATATATTGAGGATTGTTTAATAGGCTGCGCCATAATGGGTAAGGCTAAATAATAATATTTATCCGTTAACTACGGGGACCTGTTTAAGCAACAGACAGATAAGAATTGGGTATGGCTAAATTTTTACGCACTTGTATTAGTGTTTTTTTGTGTTTAACAATAGGGGCCGGTATAGCCAATGCGCAGCGCTTGCTGGTTACCGATGCTAAAAAAATAGAACTGCAAAGCCTTGCGCAACAGTTAGATGCTGTATTTAAAACAAACCAACAATCGGCTATTAGCCAGGCTGCTATAAAGGGCTGGCCATTAACGCGCAAAACCGCCGATGGTGGCGTAATAAGTTTGCAGGGTGTTGATGCACATGGTTTTCCTGTTTATTTGCGTACGCATGATAATGTTATAGCGGCTGCCACAACCGGTACCAATACGGTACAGCCCGGTGGTTTATTGGGCCTTAACCTTAACGGATCGAGCGCGGCAATGGCCAACAAGCTGGCTATTTGGGATGGGGGCTGGGTATTAGGCAGCCACCAGGAATTTGCCGGTAAAACCATTGCCATTAAGGATGCCAACGCATCGGTAATAGACCATGCCACACACGTAGCCGGCACCATGCTGGCCAAAGGGGTATATGCGCAGGCCAAAGGGATGGCTTATGGGGCTACCACCCTTGCATCGTACGATTTTAATAATGATGTGGCCGAAATGACGGCGGCATCGGGTAGTTTATTGCTCTCCAATCACTCGTACGGAGGGGTTTCGGGCTGGAGTTTTAATGATAGCCAAAACCGCTGGGAATGGTACGGCCTGCCCGGCGATGATGAGGATTATACCTTTGGCCTGTATGATAGCCGCGCCCAGGCATTTGATAAGATAGCTTATAACGCGCCTTATTATTTAATTGTCGAATCATCGGGCAACAGCCATAGCGAAACCGGCCCCGCCGTGGGTACCGATTACTGGGGCTACAAAAGCCGTACCGACCAAACCCTGGTTGATAAAGGCCCAAGGCCGGCAAATATTAGCAGTAACGATGCTTACGATGTGTTAAACTCTACCGCTAACGCCAAAAATACTTTAACAGTAGGCGCTGTTAACCCATTGCCTTATGGGCCTACCGGTACGCAGGATGTGGTGGTGGCCGGCTTTAGCAGCTGGGGTCCTACCGATGATGGCCGTATAAAGCCCGATATTATGGGTATGGGCGTAAACGTATTATCAACAGGCAGCGCCAGCAATACCGCCTATCTTACGCTGTCGGGTACGTCAATGGCAGCGCCAAACGTTACCGGCTCCATATACTTGTTGCAGGAGTATTATCAGCAAAAAAACGGGGGCAACTTCATGCGGTCGGCTACGCTTAAAGGCTTGATTTGCCATACCGCTTACGATGCCGGTAATGTTGGGCCCGATTATGTTTATGGCTGGGGCCTGCTGGATATGAAAACGGCGGCGCAGGCCATTACCGATAATGGCAGGAAAAGCTTGATCAGCGAAAATACCCTTATACAGGGCCAAACGCAAACCTATAACGTTATAGCATCGGGCAACGGTGTATTATCGGCTACCATAGCCTGGACAGATCCGCAAGGTGCCGTAACTACAGGCACAACCGTTAACGACCGTACCATTAAACTTGTGAACGATCTGGATATCCGCGTAAGCGATGGTACAAACACATTTAAACCATGGGTGCTTGATCCGGCCAACCCAACCGCCAATGCTACCACCGGCGACAACATCAGGGATAATATAGAGCAGGTGGATATACCGGGCGCGGTACCGGGCAAAGCTTATACCATTACCATTACCCACAAGGGTACCCTTATATCGGCCCCGCAGGCTTATTCCCTTATTGTTACAGGTATAGGCGGCACGGCCTATTGTTTATCGGCACCGGTTACCAATGCCGATTCGCGCGTTAATAACATTACCCTGTCAAACCTTAACAATACCCCAGCGGCGGGTTGTACATCCTATAGCGATTATACCGGCACCACCGTTAACCTGGAGCAGGGCAAAAGCTACCCGCTAAGCATTACCCTTGGCACTTGCAATGCTAACTTTAATAAACGGGCCAAAGTTTATATTGATTATAACGGCGATGGAGTGTTTGACCCGGTTAGCGAACTGGCTGCTACAACTACAACAATAAACGCTACAGGAACTTATACGGGTACTATTACCGTACCGGGTACCGTAATTGCCGATAACTACAGCCTGATGCGAGTGGTGCTGGTAGAGACTACTAACGCCGCCGCGATAACGCCTTGCGGTGTATATACTAAGGGCGAAACGCAGGATTATCGCGTGCTTTTTACAAAAACCAGTGTGGACGCGGGCATAATAGGCGTAAGCAGCAGCGTACCGGGTGGCACCTGCGCGGGTAAAACCAATGTAACAGTTACGTTAAAGAATTTTGGCAGTGCCGATATTACCAATATCCCGGTAAAGGTTACCATTACTTATCCCAATAACACGGTAGTTACCCTTAACGAAACCTATACCCTGGTATTGCCACCATCGGCCGAGGATGATTTTATGTTACAGGGTACTTTCAATACGGTATCAGGCGCTACTTATACTATTACAGCTACTACCGCGCTAACCGGCGACCCGGTTACCGCCAACAACCAGTTAACGGCCAACATTGTTACCGGGTCGCCGGCCACAGCCGGTTCGTTGCAAGCCTATTATTGCGGCGATACCAAAAAATACATCATGGAGGGGATAAGTGATGGCGGTATTTTATGGTATAAAAACTTAGCCGATGCATTACCTTTTGCAGGCGGATCGCCCGCTTATACCAAGCAAGCGCCTGTAAACGGTGTTTATTACGCCGGTGTGAACGATTTAAGCGGGACTATTGGGCCGGCTACAAAAAGCGCTTATACGGCAGGTGGCTATAATCAGTTTACCCCGGCTATTAAGGTAACCACCGCCGTACCCATGATGATTGAAAGCGCGCGTTTATATGTGGGTAATTCGGGCAAAATAGTATTTAATGTAAATAACGATAACGGGCAAATTGTATCAACTGCTACCGTTAACGTGGTAGCCACACGTACCACCCCAGGGGCCGGCGCGCAGGTTGACGACCCTAACGATCAGGGCCGGGTTTATACCCTAAACCTGGTGTTCCCATCGGCAGGTAATTATACCATCACAGCAAATTACGATACCCGGGCTACGCTTTACCGCAGTAATGGCGGTGTTACCGGCTATCCGTTTAACCTGGGTGGCGCGTTTACCATAACGGGTAATAATGCCACATCGCCAACAGCGCCTGCCGATACCGCCTACAATAAAAACTTTTACTACTATTTTTACAATATGCAGGTAAAAAGCGCGGGCTGCCCATCGGTAGCACGCCAGCAAGTAACCCTTACCACACCAGTAATAACACAAAGGGATAGCTTGCTTAGTTCAAACTTTAACACAGGTAACCAGTGGTATTATAACGATAGCACCATTGTTGGCGCGCAGGGCCAAAACTATATCCCGTCAAAAAGTGGTAATTATAAAGTAGGTGTAACGCTTAGCACGGGCTGTACCGTTTTTTCCGATGTATACCGGTACGCGTTGGTAGCCAAACATCCCGACAATTCGGATATTGGCCTGGCGGTTTTCCCGGTGCCGGCCAGTACCAAAATAAACGTAGCGTTTAAAGCCCCGGCCGATGATAACCTCACCCTGTCGCTGGTTAACAACGCCGGGCAAACGGTGTATACACAAAAAGAAGCCGTTACCGCGGGCAATTTTAGCACCACTATGGATGTAAGCAAGCAAATAACCGGCACCTATATTTTGCAGCTGATACTTGGCGGCAAGGTTTACGGGCATAAAATATTAATTGTGCGGTAGAGGGCGAGGTAGTATACCCCTTGCAGTTAAATGTAATTGTCAAATCACTAAAAAGGCCCTCTTCATAATTGAAGAGGGCCTTATATTTTACTTGAAAATCCGGCCAATTTTTGTTATATTGTATGGCCTGTGTTTATGCTAACCCCGCCAGGCTAAACACCGATTACTATACTATTTTGCAGGTTTCGTTTCTGCATTATTTCACAAAAAGTGATAAAAAAACCAATAAGTATCTAAAATTAATGCAAATCACCGGGTAATTTGGGTTTAAACTTGTTCTTTCAATGCCGCTGAACTAAATGCATTATAGCTAAATAGCCATCAGTTTAGTAGTAATCCGGTAAATTGATCTGTATGAAATCTTAAAAAAAGTTTTTTGATAAGATCGTACAATGGCCGGCCTACTTAAAAATGTATTTCAGCCCTATTCCGGGTGCCAGATCAAAATAAGGCCCGTGGCCAAATTCTAACCGGGGGTTTAAATCCAAACTAATCCCAATCGGCGATTGAGGGAAGATATACTCGGCCCCTACAATACCATCGGCACCCAGCAATAAAGTGTTATTAAACTTGGGGTTGGTATTATTACCCACGCTGCCAATATGGGCACCAAAGCCGTAGTAAAGTTTCAGCTTATCAACCTCAAAAATGGGCAGGTGCCTTTCCCACAAGCCGGTAAACACTACGCCATGGCTGCGCAGGCCAATAATACCCTCAAGGGCATCGGTATTATCAATAAAGTATTTAACCGATGGGCCGTATTCGTAGCTAAACTTTAGCCCGGCCGCCACCCGGTAATCCTGCGCTATGCTGCGCTTGCCGAACAATAAAAAGAAGGTTAAAAAAAGTAAAAGTATCGTGCTTTTTTTCATAGTAATGGTTGTAAAACAAATTATCCTTATGGCACAAATAACGTTGGTTTTTTAGTTTTATGTTAAATTAACCACAAAGGTCACAAAGTTTTTTTCATAAAGGTCACAAAGTAAGATAGCGGGGATAGGGTAGAAATATTACTGATTATATTACTTAACCAAGCTTTGTGTGCTTCGTGGGTTCTTCCTTTGTGTACTTTGTGGTTAATTATTCCCTGCGATAAATATTAAAGGAAATAGATTAAATTAGAAGCCAAATTATAACCCAATGCAGCATATCTTTCCACGCAGATACTATTTTATGGCCGGTATATTTTTGCTGGCCGGTATTGTTTTACCCGGCTGCGTGCGCGGCCAGTTAGGTAAGGATAACAGCGACCAGTATTATAACGGCATGGTAGTATGCGCCTACCCCGATGCGGCAAAAGTTGGGCTGGATATTCTTAAAAAAGGCGGTAACGCTGTTGATGCCGCCGTGGCTGTACAGTTTGCCCTGGCCGTAACCCTGCCCGAAGCCGGCAATATTGGCGGCGGCGGTTTTATGGTATACCGGCCGGCCAAAGGCCAAGCCAATACGCTTGATTTTAGGGAAAAAGCCCCGGCTGCGGCCAGTGCCAATATGTACCTGGATTCGGCGGGGAATGTGATACCCAATATGAGTTTAGCCACGCACCAGGCATCGGGCGTACCGGGCAGCGTGGATGGGATGGTAGCCGCCTACCGCAAATATGGCAAGCTAAAATGGGCCGATTTGGTTGAGCCTGCTATTACCCTTGCGCGCGATGGCTTTAAAATAACCAAACGCCTGGCCGATGACCTGAACCGCAACAGCGCCGATTTTAAACAAAGGAACCCCGGCAAAAAATACTTTTTAAAAGATACCCGCTGGCAGGAAGGCGATATGCTGGTGCAGGACGACCTGGCCAAAACGCTGGAACTGATACGCGATAAAGGCCGCGACGGTTTTTACGATGGCACAGTGGCCGATCAGTTGGTTGCCGAGATGCAAAGCGGTAAGGGGATGGTCACCAAGGCCGATTTGAAGAACTATCACTCGGTGTGGCGCAAGCCAATAGTAGGTAAATATAAGGGCTATAAAATTATCACCATGCCGCCGCCATCAAGCGGGGGGATAGCCTTGCTGCAATTGCTGCATTCGGTTGAAAGTTATCCGATCAGTAAATGGGGATACAACAAGGATTCTACCGTGCAAGTGATGGTAGAAGCCGAGCGCCGCGTATATGCCGACCGTTCCAAATACCTGGGTGACCCCGATTTTTATAAGGTACCGGTAGATAGCCTGCTAAAGCCGGCCTATATAGATGCACGCATGAAAAGCTTTGATTGGGCGGCAGCTACACCCAGCAGCAGCATACAACCCGGCAGTTTTGTTGGGTACGAAAGCGACCAGACCACCCACTATTCAATAGTAGACAAAGAGGGCAACGCAATATCCATCACCACAACGCTAAACGGATCGTTCGGCTCAAAAATAATTGTAGGTGGCGCGGGTTTTTTGCTGAATAACGAGATGGACGATTTTAGTTCGAAGCCGGGGGTACCTAATATGTACGGACTGGTAGGCGGCAAGGCCAACAGCATACAGCCTGGCAAAAGGATGCTATCATCTATGACGCCTACTATTGTTGAAAAGGATGGCAAGCTGTTTATGGTAGTAGGTACACCGGGCGGATCGACCATTATTACTTCGGTGTTTCAGACGATATTGAATGTAATTGAGTTTAATAAAGCCATGCAGGATGCGGTTGCGGCTAAACGCTTTCATCACCAATGGCTGCCCGATGCGATTAATGCCGAAAAGGATGCCCTGGATAGCCTGACCACCGATAAACTCACTAAAAAAGGTTATAAGATAAGCCCAAGCAGTGGCATAGGCCGGGTTGATGCTATCCTGCTAACCAAATGGGGCTACCTGCAGGGTGGTGCCGATCCGCGTGGCGACGATACTAAAATGGGATGGTAAATATTATAAACTTGTATCCTGAATTTATTCCTAATTTTGAAAAGTATGCCAGCTAACATTAAACACCAGGAAACAATAGACTATTTTTTAAAAATAGTTTGGCAAACTGTTGCTAACCGCTATAACCAGTTAGTTACAGAATTTGGCATTACCCAATCCATCGGGTACCTGCTAATTAATATTGATGAGAAGGAAGGGAACACGGTATCGGAAGTAGCAGCCCTGCTGGGCCTTAAATCAACCAGCTTATCGCGCATGTTAAGTCAGTTGGAAAAGATGGACCTGATCTACCGCGAATCGAACAAGGGCGATAAGCGTTCGGTAAAAATATACCTGACCGAATTAGGTAAGGAGAAACGCCACCTGGCCCGCGGGTTGGTAAAGCAGTTTAACAATTACCTTAACGCGCATATCAGCGAAAAAGAAAAGGATCAGCTGATCAATACCCTGAAAAAGATCAACACCCTTACACTGAATTATAAGCCCGAATAAGTGGTGAAGGTTAAAAGGGTAAAGCCAAAATGTTTTCAATAACACAGCATCGTGGTATATCTGCAACGATAATTACCCGGTAGTGAAATATCTCTTCTCCCAAAAGCGTTTATAAGCTGATAAAACAGGGCCTTAATATCAATTTAACAGGTTTATATGTTAAAAAATGTTAAGCTGCTGATATTGCCATTTAAAAGAATAAATTTGCCGTTTGAAATAAATGACCAGGGGATTGATTATTTGTTTGTGTGTGTTGGCTTTCGCCGGATGTAAAAAATCTGACGATGCTGTTAAAGTGGTGCAGGAGCAGGCTAAAAAAGATGACCAGCTCATACAGGACTATATCACCAAAAATAATTTGACTGCTACCAAGGTACAACGCGGTACAGCCGATACAACGGGGATATGGTATGTAAATACAGCAACCGGTACCGAGAACGCGCTGATCACCAGTTCGTCCTTATTAACGGTAGGGTATACAGGCCGGGTGTTGGGCAGCAGCACGGTATTTGCGCAAACAGATACTTTTCACCCTGCATATCGCCTTGGCGATATGATTAAGGGATGGCAGTACTTTTTTTTAATAAAATCGCAAATAAAAAAAGGCGGGAAAGTAAGATTACTGATAGCCTCCAGATATGCGTATGGCCCTTATGAACAGCCATTATATAAACTGCCCGCCAATGCGGTGCTTGATTTTGATATTGAACTTTTTGATGTAACGAACTAAATTTTAAATGAAACAAATACTTTTTACGCTGCTGTTATTTTGTGTTGCCGGATTATACTCATGCCGCAAAAGCACCAACGATTTGAATATTAAACAATTTGATGATCAGCAGATACAGGCTTACATCAGCGCTAATGGCCTTACCGGGATGCAACGCGACCCATCGGGTGGGGATACTACCGGCATTTATTATAAAATACTTTCGCAAGGCACCGGGAAGGTTGTGGATTACCCTGATATGGTATCGCTTGTGTTTACAGTGAGAAGTTTTGACGGGCAGTTTATAGCTGCCGATACTATTGTAAACCATGTATATAACTTTTTGGGGCATATTAACCGAAATAATTTGCCAAGCGGCGTTGAACTGGCTATTATTAATTTGTTAAAAAATAAGGGTACAAGGGCGCGTGTGCTGGTACCATCGCATTTGGCATATGGCAGTACAGGTTTTGGTACGGGTAGCAGCGATGGTAATAACCGCATAAAAGGTAACCAGTGCCTGGATTACTATATTGACCTGGTTGATGACCAGGCTAAGTACGATGATTTATCTGTTAAAAATTATATCGCGGCCAATAATTTAACAGGCTATACCAAAACCGCTTCGGGCTTATGGTATAAGGTATTGCAAACGGGTGCAGGTGCTGCTATAGGTGCCAACGCAGTAGTAACAGTACAGTACACCAGTTATTTATTCAACGGTTTTATGACATCCGATCAAGTTAATACAACTGATGGTACTATTATTGATTTGGGTAACGATACACGCGCCGGCCTTATCGAGGGCTTACAATTAACTACACCCGGAGCAAAACTGTCGCTTATTATGCCATCGCGAATGGTTTATGGAACCAACGCTTATGGCGATCAAACGATACCAATTAACAGTTGTTTACGTTACGACATGAATGTGATATCGGTACAATAAATTATTTTGCCAACGCTGCTTTAAAAGCGTTAAGGCACCTGTCGCGCGCAAAAGCGTGATCGATAATGGGTTTTGGATACGTGCTGAAGTCGGCATATTCCGGAACCCATTTTTTTATATATTCCAGTTTTGGATCAAACTTCTTAGTCTGGGCTTCGGGGTTGAAGATCCTGAAATACGGAGCAGCGTCGGTGCCACTACCTGCCGCCCATTGCCAGCCGCCTACATTGCTGGCCATTTCGTAATCCAGCAGTTTACGGGCAAAGTAACGTTCGCCCCAACGCCAGTCTATTAATAAGTCTTTACTTAAAAAACTGGCTACTATCATCCGTACCCGGTTGTGCATAAAGCCGGTCGCGTTTAATTCGCGCATACCGGCATCAATAATGGGGTATCCGGTTTGCCCAATGCACCAGGCTTCAAACTGGGCCTCATCATTTACCCATTTAATACGATCATGTTCCGGGCGAAAAGCATGGTCCATGGTTTTTGGGAAATGGTAAAGGATCATCATATAAAACTCGCGCCATATCAATTCGTTCAGCCAGGTTTTATTGTTATAACCATAGGCTTTAGCTGCCAGGTGGCGGATGCTAACTGTACCAAAGCGCAAATGCAGGCCAATGTGCGAGGTGCCTTTTACTGCCGGGAAGTCTCGTTTTTCGGCATAGCCGGGTATCACATCCTCGTAATGTTTATCCGGGAATTGCCTGCCGCTTTTTATAAACCCCATTTCCTTTAAGGATGGGATAGCCGTCTGTGTGGTTTTGCAAAGGTTGCGCAGGTATTTATTAACAGGGTAAGCCTTTAAATAGAATGGGTTTAATTTACTATACCATTTACGCATGTAGGGCGTATAAATGGTATAAGGTAAACCATCGTCCTTGGTAACTTCGTTTTTTTCAAATATCACCTGGTCTTTATAGGTATTAAAGGGGATGTTTCTTTCTTTTAGTACATTACTGATGTTTTCGTCGCGGGTTTTAGCATAAGGCTCATAATCGTGATTGGTATAAACGGCGGCTACCTGATGATCCTTTAGCACTTTTTTCCAGGCGTATTCGGCCTCGTCATAAAGTACCAGTAAAGTGCTGCCGTGTTTTTGCAGTTGGGTTTGCAAATCCTCAATAGCCTGGTAAATAAAGGTGACACGGGCATCATCCTTATCTTCTAGTTGATCCAGTATGCTTTTATCAAATATAAACAAGCAGAGCACCGGGTATTTGCCTTTTAGGGCATGATATAGTCCCGCGTTATCATCCAGTCGCAAATCGCGCCTGAACCAGAATATGCTGATAGAGGAGTTATCCATAAATTTCCTTCAATGCATCTTCAACACCCGGGTACTTAAACTGGAAACCGGCTTCCTCAATTTTAGTTGCACTCACTTTGGTGCTGCCTAAAACAATGGTGGCCATTTCGCCCAATAGTAGCTTTAATACAAACGCGGGCACATTGGGTAGCCATAAAGGCCTTTTAAACTGGTTGGCTATGGCTTTGGTTAATAGTTTGTTTGTTACCGGCGTGGGCGCTACCATATTATAAATGCCGGTTAGTTTCGCCTGCTCAATGCCGTACAGGTACATAGCCGATACATCGCGGTGATGGATCCACGATAGCCACTGCTTGCCACTGCCCAGGGGGGAGCCAATGCCCAACTTTACAGGCGTGCCCATTTTGATTAAAGCACCGCCATCTTTAGTAAAAGCTACCCCGGTACGGAAGATCAGGATATCCAGGCCTAGGTCGGCGCCGGCATTAACAGCTTGTTCCCAGGCTATGCAACATTCGCCCATAAAATCGTGAGCGGGTTTGCTGTCCTCGTGCATCAGGTCACCATCCCGGTCGCTATAATAACCAATGCCCGATGCCGAGATCACCTTTTTTACCTGGTGCGGTTTGCGTTTAAGCAGATCATAAACCAGCGCGATAGATTTAGTGCGGCTTTCTACAATGATTTTTTTGCGGGCATCAGTCCAGCGGCTATCTGCAATGCCTGCACCTGCAAGGTGGATGATGGTATCTGCACCATCAATACAATCCTCATCAATCACACCCTTTTCAACATCCCAAATAAAGGTTTTTACATTGGGGTTATTACCTGCCTTTCGGCTAAGGTGACTAACAATATAGCCCTTATCAAGCAATAGTTTAGTGAGTTCGGTACCCAGTAAACCCGAGCCGCCGGTAAGTAAAATATGCTTTGGTTGATGCTGCATGCTGATGGAGTGAGAATGTGCAAATGTGCGTATATGTAAATGTACAAATGATCAGAAATGTGAGTAGCACCAGCACTTATACAGAGGTGTTAATATGCAAATGATCATCATGCAAGTAACATCTGCACATACACGCATTTGCATATCTGCACATTAACCTACCGCAGCCTGTCTGCCGATTTTACCAGCTTCTCATCTTTTTGGATAGATTTTACCGCCAGGATCATCAGCACAATGCTGATGCTTGATAACAATATGCCGATGCCAAAGTTGCTGGTCTTCATCTCAAAACCGTCGGTAACAGTTTTAACCTCCTGCGAAAGCCAAAAGCTATAGCCAATAATAACCAGTATGGCGGCGTAGCAAAGCATAATTTGCTGTTTACGGTTCTTGTACAAAAATATAATAACCAGCGGTACCAGCCCAACTATGGCGGTAACAATGCTAAGCACAGTAAATGGTGTGGTGAGGTGTTGCGCGCCGTTAACATCCTGGTAAATGCCGGTAACTTTTATGGTTGATGGTATCCCGCCAAGGTAAACGTTATGTGCAACCGGGGACAGGAAAAGGGCCAATATAACCAGTGCGGCGAAGAGCAGGTAAATGCTTTGTATCCTTTGTAACATATAATATGCGTAGTGTTGTGAAAAATTATTTGAAACAAAGATAGGATAATTGACAAAATTACGGATAGGCAATAGCCAGCGGAATGTTAACTTTACAGCGTGACCGATCATCAGCGTTATTTTATTGAACTGGCCTACAATGGCACCAATTACCACGGTTGGCAAATACAACCCAATGCGGTAACCGTGCAGGAATTGCTGAACAAAGCGCTATCTACCATTTTGCGCCAGCCGGTAGAAACTACTGGCTGCGGCCGGACGGATACGGGTGTGCATGCTACAACCTTCTTCGTACACTTCGAGGCATTAGTCATTAGTCATCAGTCATTAGAGGTAAGGAGTTTAAATGCATTGCTTCCCTACGATATCGCCATTAAGCGTATCATCCCCGTAACCCCCGAAGCACATGCCCGGTTTGATGCCACCTTACGATCCTACGAGTATCACCTGCATTTTCAGAAAGACCCGTTTAAGCATGGCTTCTCGTGGTTGCAGCGCGATGTGCCGGATCTGGATTTGATGAACCGGGCCGCGACCATATTAATGGAATATACCGATTTTAGCTGTTTCAGTAAATCAAACACGCAGGTGTTTACCAATAACTGTAAGATCAGTCGCGCCGAATGGGTTAAAGATGGTGATGGCATGGTATTCCATATCAGCGCCGACCGTTTTTTGCGTAACATGGTACGGGCTATAGTAGGCACGCTGTTAATGGTAGGCCGTAAAGAAATTGAACCCGAAGCCGTGCGTGCTATTATAGCAAGTAAGAACCGCAGTAAGGCGGGCACATCGGTACCGGCCTGCGGCTTGTATTTAACCGAGGTGAAGTATCCGTATTTATAGCAATTCGAAATTCGAAATGTCAATTTCGAAATTATAAACACAATATAAGAATCGTATTATTGCAGAAATTCGAAATTGGCATTCCGAATTTCGAATTTAAATTATGTCTCAGGTAACAGGAAAAGCGATAGACTGGAATTTGCTAAAAAGGGTGATGCATTATGTAACGCCTTACCGGGGTATTTTTATCCTGTCGGCTTTCCTTACTGTGTTTTTGGCTGTGGCGGCGCTGGTGCCACCCATCCTGATGCAAAAGGCGGTGGATGATTATATTGTAGTGAGCAACTACAACGGCCTGGTATTTATTGTAGGGTTAATGCTGGTACAACTGGTGATACAAACCATTGCGCAGTACTACCAAACCTTCCTTACCAACTCATTAGGCGAATCGGTGATCCGCGATTTGCGGATCGATATATTCAATCACATTACCAGTATGCGCTTGCGGTATTTTGATAAAACACCTATTGGCATGTTGATCACCCGTACCGTATCCGATTTAGAAACCATTGCCGATATCTTCTCGGAGGGGTTGATCTCTATCATTGGTGATATGTTGCTGGTAATAGCCATTATAGTTTGCATGTTGCTGAAGGATTGGAAACTGGCACTGATTACGCTGATCCCCATGCCCTTGCTATTGTTATCCACTTATATTTTCAAGGAGGCTATTAAATCATCTTTCCAGGATGTGCGTACGCATGTGGCGCAACTGAATACCTTTTTGGCCGAGCATATTTCGGGCATCAGCATTATCCAATACTTTGCCCGCGAAGACCAGGAGATGCGCAAATTTAAGGGTGTGAACGAGAAATACCGCGATGCCAATATCCGTTCTAACTGGTACTATTCGATATTTTTTCCGGTGGTGGAAATCTTGTTTTCTATATGTATCGGTCTGCTGGTTTGGTATGGTTGTAAGCGCATCCTGTCCGATCAGCAATTGAGCAGTCTTTCCTCATCAGGCCACGTTACGGCCGGTACGGTGCTGGCTTTTATTAGCCTATTAAACTTATTGTTCAGGCCGATACGCCAATTGGCGGATAAGTTTAATACCCTGCAAATGGGCATGGTAGGTGCCGATCGTATTTTTAAGGTTTTGGATACCGATGATATTGCCCCAAACCATGGCAAATTAAAAAGCGAGATAAAAGGCGACATCCAATTTAAAGATGTTTGGTTTGCTTATAATGATGAGAGCTGGGTGCTGAAAGATATTAACTTCCATATCCGCCCCGGCGAAACATTGGCATTGGTTGGCGCTACCGGCGCGGGCAAATCATCCACCATCAACATCCTGAACCGTTTTTACGAGATAGGTAAGGGCGAGGTAACGGTTGACGGCGTTAATATAAACGATTACGAAGTAGGCTACCTCCGATCGCGCATTGCAACGGTGATACAGGATGTATTCCTGTTTTCGGATACAATAGCCAATAACATCAGTTTGAATAACCCCGCCATAACCCGCGAAGAAATTATACAAGCCGCTACCGATGTTGGCGCGCACGATTTTATTATGCGCTTGCCCGGTGGTTACGATTATAATGTAATGGAACGTGGTGCAACATTATCGGCCGGACAAGCTCAGTTAATTTCTTTTATCCGTGCCCTTGTTTATAACCCCGCTATACTGGTGCTGGACGAAGCCACATCATCGGTTGATACCGAGACAGAGGTGCTGATACAAAATGCCATTAACAAGCTGATGGATGGACGTACGGCCATTGTTATAGCACACCGCCTCTCCACCATCCAAAACGCCGACCGCATTATTGTGCTTGATCATGGCGAAATTATGGAAACCGGCACCCACCAGGAACTGCTGCGTTTGGAAGACGGCTATTATCGCAAACTATACGATCTGCAGTTTAACTCGGCGGGAATATCACGTTAGTCATTGAAGCTTTCTTAGCGTTACGAAGCTGTAACGCTTGAAATATAAATTTACAGTGCCTTTAAAGCCTGCCCCAAATCCTCCATCAAATAATCTGCATCCTCCAATCCCACATACATCCTGATCAATTGGTGGCGATAATTATCCACACGATAATCATCAACAGATATGGTGGCGATAGCCGGAATCACCAAACTTTCGTGGCCGCCCCAGGATACGGCCATCAGGATATGTTGCAGGCTGTTGCAAAAAGCTTCTATCTTCTCTATGGATGGTTCCTTCAGCGTAAAGCTGAACAGGCCGCCGCAGCCCTGCATTTGCTTTTGGGCCAGTTCGGCTTGTTTAAAGCCGGGAAGGAAAGGCCAGATAACTTTATCTACTGCGGGATGGTTTTGCAGCCAGGCGGTGATAATTTTACAGGTATCAAAGCTGCGCTGCAAACGTAAGGGCAGGGTACGCAAGCCGCGAATGAGCAGCCAGGCGGTTTGCGGCGCCATGCCGGCACCGATATTCATGTGTTCTAACTCGAAGATCTTTTTTAATAACTCGCGACTGCCGGTTACTACACCGCCTACCAGATCCGAATGACCGCCGAGATACTTGGTAGCCGATTGCGCCACCAGATCAATACCCAATTTTATAGGCTGCTGGTACAGTGGCGAGCAGTAACTATTATCAATCATGGTGAGGATTCCCTTGCTTTTGGCTAATTGGGCTACAGCAACTAAATCCTGCAACTCATAACTGAAAGTGCTGGGGCTTTCCAGGTAAATCAGTTTGGTGTTGGGGAGCAGGGCATCGGCTATGTTTTGCACCTCGGTACCATCAACAAAAGTGCAGGTAACGCCAAAGCGGGGCAGCAGTTTGGTGAATAGCTTGATAGTCCAGCTATAAGGGTTCTCTACACAAACCACATGGTCGCCGTTTTTTAGCAGGGCTATTACCGGGACGGCAATAGCAGCTACACCGCTGCCAAATACCATGGCATCTTCAGCGCCATCCAGCGCGGCCAGTTTTTTGCGGAGGATATTAATGGTAGGGTTATTGGCGCGCGAGTAGATGTTTTTATCGTACTCATCACTTAACCCCTTGCGGAAATCATCAACCGTGTTAAAAACAAAATTGCTGGTTTGCACAATGGGCGGGGCCACGGCGTTGAAGTATTGCGCGCGTTCTTCGCCGAGTTCGTTTAGTATGTAGGAGATGTCCATGTTTATGATATATTTAGCAAAAAGAACCCGTACCCACTAAATACGTTATGATACCTATAATGCACAGCACTGGCAAAATAAAGAGAGTTCCGACTGATAGTAATTGTATTAATACTTTCTTATAAGCTGTTTGCGGTTTGAAAATTATACACCATGTTATGTACAGAAATATAAGTGTATACATTAAAAATATGCTTGTTGAGTTTGCACTCATACCTTTTACTGGTGCAGGTATCATACATATTAAAAGCAAAGTCCAAATTATTTGCAGCACGAAAAAGCACCAGGCAATCACTCTGATGATCTTAAATTTCCTTTCGGGATGATTACTTACCTGTTCCATCCCCATCTACCGGCAACTTGCCTTTATTCAAATAAACACTCGCATAGTAAATAGCTAATCCCACCGCGAAAACCGCCAGGCAAACAAATGCTGCCTTCGGACTGGCCCAAAAGATATTGATGGTTACAAACCAATACGACAGGATAAAAATAATAGGCACCAGTGGGAACCATTTAATGGTATAAATACCTGTGCTATCCAACTCTTTGGTGCGCTTGCGCAGGATAAAGATAGAGAGTGCCGCCAACGACAGCCCGATGGTATCAAAAAACATCACATAGTTCAGCATATTGCGGAAGCTATCGGCAAAAAACAGTACCACCAAAATGCATAGCACAAAAAAGGTAACGCCAAACTCCTGCACCTGTGTTTTGGGGTTTACCTTACGGAAAATGTAGGGCAGGATGCCGTCTTCGCTCATGGCATAATATACCCGCGGGTTACTCATTACGTTTACATTAATATAAGCCAGCACCGATACAAACATCAGCACCGAAGCCACCTTCGAGCCAATACTGCCGAAGATCACCCCCGCCATAGTAGCCGCCAGCGTAGTGGTTTGCTGCAAGCCGCCGAGCCCTAATATTTTATAATAAGCAAAGTTGATGGAAAGGTAAAGCAAAATCACCACGCCAATCCCCATGCCAATAGCTTTTGGGATATTTTTTTTAGGTTCAATAATATCCCCGCCAAAGTTGATGGTTTGCTGGTAACCGCCGTAGGTGAAAAATATAGCCACTAAACTTAAACCAAAGGCAGTAATCAGGTTGCCGGTATGTGGTACGCCTTTAACAATTACATGGGTATCATCGTGCATAAAAACCGCGGCGCATAATACTACTATGGCCAAAACCTTAAACAGGGTAAGCAGGTTTTGGGTACGCGCGCTTACTTTAATGCCCATAAAAGCCAGCGCGTAAAGTATCAGTACCGATGATATAGCCATAATTTTTACACCGGCCGGGCCTTGCCAGTCCGCAGGCAACAGCACCGGGTTAATATAATTGGCCCCAATAATGGCCACTACCGCTACCGATGCCGCGTTACTGATCACCAGTACCCAATTGATCATAAAGGCAAATGCCGGGTGATAACAGTACGAAAATACCTTATAAAAGCCGCCGGTATGCGGATAGCGTGCGCCAATTTCGGCAAATGTAAGCGCCCCACACAGGGTAACCAACCCGCCGAAGATCCATGCGCCAAAGAACACCCAGGTACTGCCCGCCCTTACGGCTACCTCGCTGGGGTTGGCAAAAATACCCATGCCTATTACCAGGCTGATAACGATCATGGTCAGGTCGAACCGGTTGAGGCGGGGGATGATACTCATATTTAATAATTTCTCTTGTATTAATTAATTTTCGTTATATTATAATTTCAATATTTGCTTTAAATGGTAACTAATATTTTATTAAATTCGTTTAACTGATCTGATTAAAGCTATCTGATGAAATATTTGTCAAGGCAATTTAAGCAAATATTGTTGATTACCTGTCTCGTGTTTTGCGCGGGGGCGGTTATGGCGCAAACAAAAGTTGCGAAGGATAGCCGCGAGTATAAAACATTTGCTAAGTCGGCTAATCGTGCCAGTGTAACCTTTAGCTTACCCGAAGGCTTTAAGGAGCAGGAGGTTAAAAGCGATAACAGCGCTTTTGATTACGGCATTACCATACCCGACCAGGGTTTTGAAATATGGCTGAAAGTAACCCCGCAATCAGATAATACTACCGACTCGTTATACCTGGAAATGGGCCGCAACGAAGCCAAAGCATTAGCCGGCGGAAATAATTTTTTAGTAAGGGATATGCCCGACCGTGTGCTGACCGATTATGGTGCCGATGCCGGTAAAACCTATTTCATGAACCTGCCCGATTCGCCCACAACCAAGGGTTATAAATTCGCTTTACTTATCACCTTGCAAAAAAGCCACAAAGGCACTATTATGGCCGTTTGCCTAACCAATGATAAAGGCCCCGATTTTTTCAGGAACATTAATAAGGCGCGTAACTGTATTAGGTTTAAAGCGGTGCAGTAAGCCCCCTAACCCCCTGAAGGGGGAATCTTATCAATATATTAATTATTTTTTCAGAAAGATTATACCCTACCCAACGTATTTCATTTTTGGTGCGATGTATCATTAAAACAGATCATTAACCATTAAACCCACCAAATGAAAAAATTAGTTTACTGCCTGCTGGCCCTATTGCCCGCTTACTTTATAATGCAGGGTTGTAATAAATTAGATGGCATTATTACGCCGGGCGGCCAGCTATCTGCAACCAAAACCGAACTGAAAATTAACGAACCTGATACCCTGGTAGCGCTTAAAGCCAAGGCTACCGATAATATCAGCTGGCTGGTTTCGCCATCGGGTTTTAATACGATTTCAACCAGGGATAATGCTTCAAGCATGGCATTTAGCAAGGCCGGCACTTATACGGTTAAAGCCAGCGTTAACGGTACCAATACCGAAAACCTGACCATTAAGGTTAACGAAACTGTGTACACCCCGCCGGTGGGCAATATTACGGTGGCCCTAACTGGCGACCAGTTTAGCCTAACGCCATCCTTATACAAAAGCGTGCATGCCGATAGTACCTTTATTTATTTCACCGTAGTAAGCGCCAACACTTATTGCGCGGCCAGTAAGCTTAACTTTACCTATGGGGTTGATGCAAGTAATAATTATGCGCTTAACCTTAACAGCGTTACCCAATTAACAGCCTGTAGCGGTACTATGGCCCCACTGCATAATGTCATTAACTTTAAGCAAAGTACCGCGCTTTTGGCCAATGGCACCTATCCGCTTAATGTAACTTTAAATGGCACCACCTATACCGGCAGTATGGTAGTATCAACTGCAAATATTACTTTTAACTGGACTTATACAAGTGGGGTTACCCTTGCAACAAAACTGATTACGCGATAAGCAAACTCACGTTATTTGAGCAGGCCGGTCGGTAAAATGACTGGTCTGCTTTCGTCGTAAAAAAAATATTTTTTGCGATACCCAACGTTTGTGTGTTTGCGCACGAAGAGATGGTGTTGCCTTATGAATGATCTACTTTGAATGAATGTTACCCAGGCACAAGCTGATAAGCTGGTAAAAGGATGTATCGATAACGACCGCTCATCGCAGGAGGCCTTATACCGGCTTTTTCATGGCGATATGCTACGGGTATGCCATAATTATTTGCCCGATGCCGAACTGGCCAAAGAGGCTTTTAATACCGGCTTTTTAAAGGTTTTTAAATCCATACAAAATTTTAACGGCGAAAAGGGGGCTTTAGGCGGCTGGATACGAAAAATTATGATCTATACGGCTATTGACCTGTGCCGTAAAGAGCTGAAATTTAACAATATGCTTACCGAAGCGACCGAACCCGAGGACGAATTTATTGCCCCCGGCGTGCTGGATAAGTTATACTTTGAGGATATCCTTAAACACATCCGCACCTTACCGCAGGCCACGCAAACGGTATTTAATCTGTCGGTATTGGATGGTTTTACACATAAGGAAATAGGCGAGCAATTAAACATAAGCGAGGGCACATCGCGCTGGCATTTAGCCGAAGCAAAAAGAAAATTAAGAGACCTGCTGGATCAATCGGGCGGCAGCAATATGTTGAAGGAAAGGAGTAGCAAACAGATATGAAAA
This sequence comes from Bacteroidota bacterium, assembly GCA_040389105.1. Classification (GTDB taxonomy): domain Bacteria; phylum Bacteroidota; class Bacteroidia; order Sphingobacteriales; family Sphingobacteriaceae; genus Mucilaginibacter. The sequence goes on along the minus strand of JAZKAO010000031.1, from coordinate 6,759 downwards.
ATTCATTAAGGTACTCCAAACTTTGGCAGAAAAAGAGAGGCGAGTTAAAGATTGATACCGATGCCGGCAGCGACTGGCAGCAAATGCAGGGCCTGTTAGATCAGCACTTGCCGCAAGCGCCCGGCAGTGGTTCGTCGTCACCGGGCAGTACAAGCGGTGCTTCGGGCTTTTTAGGTACAGGCAGCATAGCCGGACTGGTAATAGTTGCAGCCGCGATTGTTTATTTGGTTGCCCATTTTGCAGGTTCAAAAATGGATAAGCAACATCGCGATAGTAGTAATGTTAAACAAGATAGCCCGGCGATTACCCAAAAACAAGTACAAGTAATTGCGGACGATTCATTACGGGATGGAAATGCCGTGGCAACGAATAAGGATAGCATGGCGCTCATAAAACAACAGGAAGAATTAGCAAAAACAGGATCAACCATAGTAGCAGCCGATAAAAATAATAGTACATCAGCAAATGGTAACCGTACAGTAAATGCGGCAATCGGCGCAGTGGATAATAAGATGGATAAAGATAGTGACATTAATGGTGCTAAAAGTAAGGCCAGTAAAAATAATGGTAGCCCCGGTTCTTCAGCCTTAACCAAGGCTAATGCTACATTGGTTGATAAGCACGGCAGGCCGATGGTAAATCCTAATCACTTTGACGCTAAGGGGCGCGCTATTAACCCTAATGGCGTTGATAACAATAACGCAGGCAAGGGGGGCGCGGGCGTAGGCAAAGGAAATAAACCGGTTAATCATACATCTCAAAACCCAGGGGATAAAGCGGGAAATAGCAGTCCGGGTTTAGGTTCAGTCAGGCCATCCAATGGAAGAGGTTTAGCACCAAATTCAGGTGGAAGTAGTGGCAGATCCGGCTCTACTAACCCGCATAGTTTGGCAGATGGCGGCGCTGCTACTAACAGCGACGATCATATTTTAAATAACCTGGTTGCCGGTTACCAGCAGTTTGATACATCCGTATGGCAACAGCGTTCGTTTGAACCGGTAGCCGATCCATTTTACAGGATAAAGCGCAATGCTCCACGCTGGCTGGTAACCAACAGCGGTTCGTCAAAAATTGATGCATCGGGCAAGCCGCCAAAAATTAAAAAGGAAAAGAAGCCAAAGAACCCTAATGATTCATCGGCAACCAACCTGGATTGGGGCCTGCTGACGGGGGTAAGCACGTCGGGCAGCTTTACAGATAAATCGCAAAACAAAAACTTTTACGGCAGTCTACCTGTCGATTTGTATTTGGGTTTATTCGGTACATATCATGTAAGTGATAAACTGGCTGTAAACCTGCAGGTGCGGGGCTTAACGCCGCAAACTATCAGCGGGGGGTATAGTCACGCCAACGGCAGCAAGGTAGATTCGGGCAAGATATTGCAGGTAACCGATAGCCGCAAGGCTTGGTTTGTGACTATGCCGGTGCATTTGGTGTATAAGTTTGGCGATAACTTCAGCATTAAGGCCGGCCCTGTGATCAATATCCCGGTAAGGCAAATCAGCGGAAGTTATACGTTAAGCCCAACAACCCTTAAAAAGGATACTGTTTATTATACCAAAACCATTAAACAACTGGATGCGGCTAAGTACGATCAAAAGATCAACCTTGGGTTATCAGGTGGCATTGGCCTGCAATACCAGCGCTTTAATATCGAGGCTACTTATTTTAAAAGCTTTAACGGGTACAAAGTGATATCCGATTTTGGAAATTATACATCTAACAGCGGGTCGGTACAAATTACGGTAGGCTTTAAATTGAACAGGATGAGATAGGATTGGAATAAGGTTTGTTTACTTCTTCCCATTCGCGGCAGCATTTTCATTAGTGGCCGAGATATACACAATGGTGCCGGTATTTAAAAAAGATAGTGCCAATTAACTCATCAATCGACAATGACAGCGCCAGCGAAATGACCAATGACTAATTGTTAATATGTGGAATACTTAGCTGCCCGATTGTAACTTCAATTGTTATTTTTGCGTGAACGCATATTTGTGGTATGTGCGTTAAGCTTTCCAAATTTACATGGCAGAACAAGTTGAATATTCGGATGATAGTATACGGTCGTTAGACTGGAAGGAACACATACGCCTTAGGCCGGGTATGTACATTGGTAAACTGGGCGATGGCTCGGCTTACGATGATGGGATTTACGTGCTGCTGAAGGAAATTGTAGATAACTGTATTGATGAGTTTGTGATGGGCGCGGGGCGTTCTATCGAGATCAATATGAGCGAGCATAAGGTATCCGTGCGCGATTATGGCCGCGGGATCCCGCTGGGCAAGGTGATTGATTGCGTATCCAAAATAAACACGGGCGGTAAGTATGATAGCAAGGCCTTCCAAAAATCGGTAGGATTGAATGGGGTGGGTACCAAGGCGGTGAATGCCTTGTCTAACACTTTTATCGTGCAATCGTACCGCGATGGCCGCACCAAGCAGGCCGAATTTGCCAAGGGCGAACTGGTGCGCGACGATGCCGAGAAAGAAACCACCCAGCGCAACGGTACCGCCATTAACTTTTATCCTGATGATACCATCTTCCGCAATTACCGTTTCATCCCGGAATTTGTGGAAACCATGATATGGAACTACGTGTTCCTTAACTCGGGCCTGACCATTAACTTTAACGGGCAAAAGTTTTTTTCGGAGCGTGGTTTGTATGACCTGCTCACCAAAAATACCATTGCCGATAACCTGCGTTATCCCATCATCCACCTGAAAGGGCCGGATATTGAAATAGCCATGACCCACGGCCAGCAATATGGCGAGGAATATTACTCGTTTGTGAACGGCCAAAATACTACCCAGGGCGGTACCCACCAGGCTGCTTTCCGCGAGGCGGTGGTGAAAACCGTGCGCGAGTTTTACGATAAGGATTACGATGCTTCGGATATCCGCGCATCCATAGTAGCTGCTATTGCCATTAAGGTGCAGGAGCCGGTGTTCGAATCGCAAACAAAAACCAAGCTGGGCTCGCAAAGTATTGGTCCGGACGGGCCTACCGTGCGCACCTTTATTGGCGACTTTGTTAAAAAAGAACTGGATAATTACCTGCATAAAAATACAGCTGTAGCCGAGGCCTTAAAGGCAAGGATCCTGCAATCGGAACGGGAGCGCAAGGATATTGCCGGTATTAAAAAACTGGCTAACGAGCGCGCCAAAAAGGCATCGCTACATAACCGCAAGCTGCGCGATTGCAAGCTGCACTTTGAAGATACGCACGAACGCCGCCAGGATACTACCCTGTTTATTACCGAAGGTGACTCGGCCAGCGGGTCTATCACCAAATCGCGTGATGTGATGACGCAAGCCGTATTTAGTCTGAAAGGTAAGCCACTGAACTGCTTCGGTTTAACCAAAAAAGTGGTTTACGAAAACGAGGAATTTAACCTGCTGCAGCACGCGTTGAATATTGAGGATGGTATTGAAAATCTGCGCTATAACAACGTAGTAATAGCTACCGATGCCGATGTGGACGGTATGCACATCCGCCTGCTGCTAATGACTTTCTTCCTGCAATTCTTCCCCGATTTGGTGAAGGCAGGGCATGTGTTTATTTTGCAAACGCCGCTGTTCCGCGTGCGTAATAAAAAAGAAACCGTTTACTGCTATAGCGACGAGGAACGGGTGAACGCCATTAACCGCCTGGGTGTAAAACCCGAAATTACCCGCTTTAAAGGTTTAGGCGAAATATCGCCCGATGAGTTTGGTCTGTTCATTGGCAAGGACATCCGCCTTGACCCAGTGATACTAAAAGATGCCAATATCAAAGGTTTGCTGGAATACTTTATGGGTAAAAACACACCGGCACGCCAGCAACACATTATCGGTAACCTGCGTGTAGAGAAGGATGACGAAACCGTTAACCCAACTATTGTGGCTGATGATGAGATTTTGCCGGTAGCGGTGTAGTTTTAATAATACACCATTGCGAGGTACGAAGCAATCATCAGCAAGCAAAGCTGCTCTGCTAATCGATGATTGCTTCGTACCTCGCAATGACGTTGTGGCTATCGGATATTTGCTTTTCCCAATCTTTCTCCCTATATTGTTTCCCCCGCTTTTTAGGACGGGCTGAAATAATGACAAACCACGAAATAAAAATAGCCTTTGAGGAGTATAGTACTTTAGCAGAGTTGAGCAAGGCAGACCAGGATATATGCCACGAGGCGGTTAAGGCGATGGGTAATTCGCATTCGCCGTATTCGAAGTTTAGGGTAGGGGCGGCCTTATTATTGGAAAGCGGCAAGGTGATCCACGGCAGTAACCAGGAGAATGTAGCTTACCCATCGGGCCTGTGTGCCGAACGTGTGGCACTGTTTAACTGGGGCGCTAATAGTCCGGATGATCCCATTAAGGCCATTGCCGTTACAGCGCATACCCACAATTTCGATATTGTAAAACCGGTTACCCCTTGTGGCTCGTGCCTGCAGGTACTGGCCGAATATGAAAAAAAGCAAGATCAACATCTGCGAATTATCCTATATTGCATAGATGGCCCGGTATGGATAACCACCGGCGTGGCCAGCTTTTTGCCCTTTATGTTTTTCGAAGACCGGTTAATTGCCCAATAAAATGAAACACCAATTTCTACTTTTTATAGCGCTGTTATGCAGCGTAAGCACTTATGCACAGGATAAACCCAAGGAGGCCTATCCCTTTGAAAGCGAGATCAAAGCGTTTAAAAGCCAGGATAGTATTGGGATGCCAAAAGCCGGTGGCATGTTGTTTATCGGCAGCTCGTCTATCCGTAAATGGGTCGATTTGCCTGCGCATTTCCCCAATAAGTCTATTATTATGCGCGGGGTAGGCGGCTCTAAAATAGTTGAATGGGTGAAATATTATATGCCATCGGTAGTGTACCCGTACAATCCATCCAAAATATTTATTTACGTGGGCGATAATGATATAGCCGCTGGCAGTGGCGCGCAATCGGTTTACGATAATTTTGTGCTAATGCTAAGTATGATTAGGGAGCATTTGCCAAAGGCTAAAGTATACTTTCTATCCATGAAGCTAAGCCCCAGTCGCTCCAAATACTATAACGAGGTGGCCCTGGGCGATATGATGATTACCGCCTACATTAAAACACAAAAGGATGTTTACTACATTGATGTAAACACCACGCTGCTTACACCAAAATCGCTGCCCGATTCGGTCCTGTTTCAAAAAGATATGCTGCACTTAAACCCTACCGGATACGAGCATTGGGAAAAGGTTATAGCAGATTATATTAGTCATTAGTCATTAGTCATTAGTCAATGGTCAATGGTCAAAGTGCCTGCGGCATTTTCATTTCTTTCGCTCGTCACAGACGAGCGAAAGTAGTGAAACGCACCAACGACTAATGACAGCGTCAGCGAAATGACCAATGACGCGAAGCATAATAACAGCGCCAGCGAAATGACCAATGACTAAAAAAAGAAAGCCCCGGTTTCCCGGGGCCCTCATCTAAACAAAACTATAAACGCTCTTTTATTTATTTAAACACGCTGTACACGTTGGTAATTTTCCATCCTTCGCCGGTGTTGGCTACGGTTACGTAGTTGCTGCGTACAAAGCCGGGATATTTCATGTCTACCTTTACAACGCTTACATTTTCGTTGCTTTCAACTTCCGAGGTGCTGATGGTGCAGCCTTGTTCGATATTTTGGTTGGCTTTTAAAAAGCCCAGCATTTCGGGTTTGCCATAGCTCATTACCTTTGTGCCGCGCAGCATGCTAAATTTGGCGGTAGCGTCAAGCACATCGTTCATGCCGGCCAGTTTACCGCGGGTCATGGCATCTATGTAGGTATTAATGGCGTAGTTTTTTGATAATCTTTCAGCTGGTTTATCTGCTGCTTTTGCAACACAAACGGTAGCTAATAAAGCGAAGCCTAAGGCTATTGATTTTAAAGTTTTCATATTATTGTATTTTAAGGTTGTTAATTATTTTATATCTATAAGATGCGGGCAGGATGCAAAACGTTACAGCCATTATTGATGAATGGTGAGATTTAACTATTTTTTAACATATTGGTGCAGAATTAACAAATCTGGCCTTTTTAAGGCCCGGCATACAAAACACTATGGTAACATACACTACCATTATATTGCAATTTGCTGATCAGGGCGAAAAAACCGGGTGGACTTATATCGACATCCCGGCCGATATCGCGCAGCAATTAAAACCCGGCAATAAAAAATCGTTCAGGGTGCGGGGGATGCTGGATAGCTTTAAAATAAACGGCGTAGCCTTAATGCCCATGGGCGAGGGTGGTTTTATTATGGCCATTAATGCCGATATGCGCAAAGGTATCCGCAAGCATAAGGGAGCCATACTGCAGGTAAATTTAGAAGAGGATGTAGATTACCAGGTACTAATGCCCGATGATTTGCACGAGTGCTTTGACTACGAACCCGAAGCGTTGGAGTTTTTTAATACGCTGGCTAAATCGCACCGTAACTATTTTATTAAATGGATAGACAGTGCCAAAACCGAACCAACCCGCGCCAACCGTATAGTTAATACCATTAATGCCATGCTGCACAAATGGAGCTATTCTGAAATGATGCGGGCGATGAAGAAGGAACGGGAATAATGCGCTTCGCTGTCATTATGCTGCGCTGCCATTTGTAATAATTACATGCGGGTTATAGTGTACAAGGTGTACAAAGTGTTCAATCGTACAATTTGTACACTTTGTACATCGATAAAAAAATGCCGCAGGCATTTTGACCAATGACCAATGACCAATGACCAATGACCAATG
>JAZKAO010000030.1:0-104905 GCA_040389105.1 Bacteroidota bacterium | reverse complement strand
AAAGCCTTTTTTTATAACATTAAACCCTATACCTATTCAGGCATGGGGCTTTTTGCGTATGTGGGTTTTATATTCTTTCTACTTTGCCCCATAAAAAAGCGACATACCCCCGCAAAAAATAGACGTAGCGTTTCCCCCCGCAGGTATTAACCAATAATTTGGCTGCTGTCATCGTAACCTAAAATATCGCTTATGAAAAATGTCATCTTCGTGTTGCTGTTGCTGGGGGTAACGGCAGTGGCTTTTGGGCAAAAACCGCTCAGCAATAGCCGTAAAAGTAGTTTTTATACATACGTCTATAAGCTGGATGATAAAGCCCTGCGCTTGTTCTACACCGGTGCTACCGCTAAAATTGACGACCGCATTTTGGGCATACCTATAGATTCGTTTAAAACCGACCAGCCCAGCAAGCCCCACTTACCTGCCGGCAACTATGCCCTGGTAAGCGCGCAGCAAAATCAACTGCATTATAATTTGGTTGAGCAGCGTTCGGCCTACCTTAAACTACTGGATAATAACCACGATATCCGTTTTGTGCTGCTGGATACCGCTAACCGCGAGATCAGCGATGCGCAGGTGTTTTCGGGCCGCCGCCAAATACCGTATGATGCGGTGCTGCACCTGTACCATACCGCGCGACTGAAAAAAGATACGCTGTTTAATGTGATGTACCAGGGCATCAGTAATTTTTATAAGATAAAACAGCAACTGCCTTACCAACCTTACTATTTCCGCAATGAGATGGCCGCCAAACCGGGCTGGTTTAAAAAGTTGTGGGCCGCGCTTACCGCGCCTTTAGGCAAGTGGTTTAAAAAACCGCGGCCCGATAATGCCTCGGATTTATACCCGGGTTACGCGGTGTTTAACAAGCCTAAGTTTAAGCACGGCGATACCGTTAAGCTAAAGGCTTTTATATTGCAACCGGGTAATTACCGGCCAGTTAATGATGTCAAACTGTTGCTGCGTTTACAGGATTATAGCGATCAAGGCAAAATTATTGGCTATGTAAATGCATACCGTAAGGGTGGTTTCGAGTATCAGTTTAAGCTAAGCGATAGCCTGGGCCTGAAACTGGATAGGGATTATACCATTACCCTGGAGCCCCTAATTAACGAGCAGGCCCCGAGCAGCAAGGATAAGAAAAAAGTGCGCAAGGTGCTGATGGAAGGCAGCTTCCATTACGAAGATTACGAGCTAAAGACTAACAAGTTTACTGTTCGGGCGGATAAAACTGAACACTCGCCGGGGCAACCGGTATCGCTGTACTTCCGCGCTACCGACGATAACGAGCTGGATGTGCCCGATGGCCGTGTGGAGGTAGTGCTGCTCACTAACAGTGTGCAAAACTATACCGGGCAGCACCTGTTTGTGCCCGATACCCTCTGGAAGCACAATATGCCGATGGATGCCGTGGGCGAAACCAAGCTGCTCATCCCCGATTCTATTTTCCCGAAGGTGCGTATAGGCTATACCGCCAAAATAGTACTGCTAAACAGTAATAACGAGCGACACGAGGAAAATAAGTATCTCTCCTTCGCCCCCGTTACCCGGCAAATAGATAATATGCAGGATGTCGACAGCCTGAGCATCAGTTACCTGTTTATGGGTAAACCACAAAGCACTAAGGCTATCCTGTACCAATTGAACGACCACGGGGATACGCTATCGAAAGCAGGCATACAATTACCAGCCAGGTTGAAAATTGATGCCGGGGTAGCCGCCTTTATGGTAAAGGCCGATAGCATAAGTAAGTTTATTAACGTTAACGCGGGTGATACGCCCCTGCGTACGTTTGCCCGTAATACCGGCGATTCGCTGCTGATCAGTGTGAAAAACCCGGCACGGCTGCCGTTTTGGTATACGGTTTTCAGCGGCGATAAGATCATTGATAAAGGGGCCGGTACCAGTCTGGACTATCGTAAGCCTTTTAGTAAGGATAAAACAGCATCGGTAGTGTTTAACTATGTGTGGGCCGGCCGGATGCAAACGCACGAAACTACGCTGGCCTTTAAGGATAAGGTGCTAAAAATCAGTGTAAAGCAACCCGCTACGGTTTACCCGGGGATGCAGGCCGATATCAACATCCATGTTAATGATGCCATGGGCCATCCTGTACCCAATGCCGACCTGACCGCCTGGGCCATTACCGCCAAGTTTGGGAATAACCGCCTTCCCGAACTGCCGTATTTGGGCAAGGAGCCGCCCGCCCGTACTCCGGCTTTACCCATGCAGATCAGCCAGTTAAATACCACCGGGAACCTAAAGCTGAACTGGCAGCGTTGGAGCAAACAAATGGGTTTGGATAGTATCGAGTATTATAAATTCAGTCACCCCGTGGGGATATACCGGCGCGAGGAACCTAACCCCGATAGCAGCACCCAGGTAGCGCCTTTTGTAGTGAAGGATGGTAATACGGTACCAGTGCATTTATTGTATGTGGATGAAACGCCGGTATATTTCAGTAAAACGGATGATATCCAACGCTATAGCTTTGTGGTGAAGCCAGGCATCCATTCGCTGCGCTTCCGCACGGCCAATCAATTGATCAGGCTGGATAGCGTCAATATTAAAAAGGACCGCAAGCTGATCCTGTCGGTAAATTCCGATACGCTGAATAAGCGGGCATCTTTTATAGCCATGCCTGATACCCTAACCGATTACGAAGCTACGCTGATTAGCCGTTATATGGTAAACGTTGTGCCTAATTATAGCGGGCAATGGGCTACTATCACTCAAAACAACCACTTGTTTTTATTGGGGATGCCAAACATTTATACTTATACCAGCGACAGGCAAAGCAGTCGATATACGTCGGGGTCGGTAATGGTGGGGCCGGTGGCTACCAATTCGCTTGCCTATACTATACAGGGGGCTGCTCCTGTTAATTTTATAGCCGAACCGGGTTACTCGTTCCTGCTACAGCCGGGTTTGATCAAGGAGAAGTCGCTACAGGTAAAGTATCCTTTCGAGAAAGACCTGGCTAAAGCAGCCGGCATTACCGATTATACCCAGTACGCCTTCACACAAAAGGGGATTGATACGCTATGGCAAAACTATCTTGATCTGCGCAGCCAAACCAGCAGCCTGTTTCCCGAATATAGCTTGCCGGGCAAGGGTAATGGTATGCTGATTATCAGCACCGGGAAACTGGCCGATAGCAAATTACCCTTTATCAGAAGCGTAATTGTATATAAAAATGATGACCCTAATTATGCCCGCATCTTCCCGGGTAACCGTACCGACCTGGGTTATTTCGCGCCGGGTAAATACCGCATCCTTTACCTGCTGAAAGGCAATAGCTACTTTTTACAGGAAAACATCCTGGTAAAGCCCAACGGGAAGAACATGTACAGCACCGGGACTATTACCCTGCACGCACCCGATGAGATGAGCCACGGTATAGCGATGATTATTGACGCGCACCAGTATTATAGCTATGGCAGCCGTGATGAACAGGAGATTAAAGAAACGTTTAACGAAAAATACCTGGATGCGACCGCGCTCGGGGATGAAATGTCGGGCGATATTTATAGCCTGAACGAGAAGGAAACAGTACCCGGTGCGATTGTAAATGTGCAGGGGCTCCGTAATATGGTGGTGACAGATTTGCACGGGCATTTCAAGCTGAAGGTGCCCAAAACCGGTAGCCTGTCTATCATGTCTATTGGTTATCTGCCGCAAACCGTGAAGATCCAGCCCGGTAAAACCGTGAAGATCTATTTAGCATCAGGCAGTACCATGTTAAAAGAGGTACTAATTAATGGCACATCAAGTATTACTTATAAGGTAGACACTGTACAGTACACGGCATCGGCCTATAAAGTGCGGGATAATGCATCGGTAGATGAACTGCTGAAAAAGATGGAGGGCTTTGAAGTGGGGGCCGATGGCACCGTAACACACCAGGGGCAGGCTATTACCAAAGTGCGTTTAAACGGGAAGGATTATGTGGGTGCAGATGTTGCTTTGGCTTTACAGAACTTACCTGCCGATGTGGTAGAGAATATACAAATGGTTGATGATTACGGCGACCAGGCTGCCCGCAGTGGCATAAAAGCCGGCGACCCTGAAAAAGTGCTTAATATTACATCCGGTAAAACCATGACTATAAATGCAAAACCGGGTGCGATGATCAGTATCAACGATCCCGGTTTGCTGGCCATGCAATCTATCCGCAAAAACTTTTCGGATTATGCTTACTGGCAGCCCAAACTGGTGACTGACGCGCAGGGTAACGCTACCTTTAAAGCCACTTTCCCCGATGATATTACCAATTGGAGTACCATGGTAGTAGGGATGACGGGCGACAGGCAATCGGGCAGTAATAAGGGAAGTATTAAATCGTACAAGCCGCTGAGCGCTAACTTTACCGGGCCATTGTTTGCTGTAAAGGGCGATATATTTAACCCGGTAGGCAAGGTAATTAATTATACCGCCGATACCGTGTATTTGCAGCGTACCTTTAAATATAACGGCCAACTGCAAAGCGAAAAAGCGATTACCGTAAAAAATTCGGTAATTGATACCTTTAAATTAACGGCAGCAGGTAAGGATAGCCTTGAATTTGAGTACACCGTTAAAAAGGCCAATGGCTATTTCGACGGAGAGAAACGGAGTATCCCACTGTTTGAGCAGGGTACGCTGGAAACCAAGGGGATGTTTGCATCGCTGGATAGGGATACCACGTTGACCATTCAGCTTGACCCGAAACTAAAAGAGGGCACCTTCCGGGCCGAAGCATCGGTATTGCCATCGCTGCTGGATGAGGCCCAACACCTGCGCGATTACGAATACTTATGTAATGAGCAACTGGCATCTAAATTAAAGGCGTTGTTATCTGAAAAGAAGATCCGCGCTTACTTGGGCGAACCCTTTAAGTATGATAAAAACATCACCGAAATTATTAAAAAGTTACAAGAAAACCGCCGCGCACAAGGTACCTGGGGCTGGTGGAAAGATACCGACGAGGAACTGTGGATTAGTCTGCATGCTGCCGAAGCCTTAATGGATGCCGAAGCAGCCGGCTTTAAAACCCAGCTGGATAAACAAAGGCTGATAGATTACCTGCTTTACCAATCGACCGCTTACCAGGGCGAGGATAAATTAACCGTGCTGATGTTGCTTAAAAAACTGGGCGCTAAAGCGGATTATGCCGGTATAATTAATGATTACGCCAAGCAGTTAGCTACCACCTATAGCAAAAGCAAATATCAACCAAGCCATTACGAGCAATTACGCCTGATGTTGGTGAAACAGCAGAACGGGCAAGCCATTCAGCAGGATAGCCTAAGCAAATGGATGCATCAAACCATGTTTGGCAGCGTTTATTGGGGCGATAGTAATTACGAGTTTTTTAATAACGCCATACAGCAAAGCCTGTTAGTATACCAGCTATTAAAAACCGAAGGCAAGCATCCCGAGCTATTGGCCAAACTGCGCAATTACTTTTTAGAGCAGCGCAAGGATGGCTACTGGCGCAACACGTACGAATCGGCATTGATACTGGAAACCATTTTGCCCGACCTGCTGGTGAATGGTAAGAAGCCCGAACCATCAGTAATTACCTTAAGGGGCAATAAAAACGAGACGGTTACCCAGTTCCCATATACCACCACCCTTACCGGGGATGCTAGTTTAACGGTTAAAAAAACCGGGACAATGCCGGTATATATTACCGCCTACCAAAAGTTTTGGAACCCCGCACCACAAAAGGTGAGCAAGGATTTTACGGTGAACACAAAGTTTGAAAAAAACGGTGATACGATAACAACCGTAAAAGGAGGCGAAACCATCATCCTGAAAGCCGAAGTAATCGCCCGTGCCGATGCAGATTATGTAATGGTAGAGATCCCAATACCGGCAGGTTGCTCGTACCTGGATAAAAACCAGGCCTACGGTAACGGCGAAGTACATCGTGAATACTTTAAAAATAAGGTAAGTATCTTTTGCCGCAAGTTAACTGCCGGTAAACATACGTTTACTATTACCTTAACGTCACGCTATGGGGGCACCTACAATGTAAACCCGGCCAAGGCCGAAATGATGTACTTCCCGGTATTTTACGGGCGTGAAAGGATGAAGGTGTTTAAGATAGAATAATAAGTAAATGTGCAAATATGCAGATGTGTAAATGATGGAGTTTTGCTATCAATTTGCACATCTGCACATTCGAAATTCGCACATCTACATCGATCTGTTAATCCCTAATTCCAATCCACGCAATTCAGCCAGTCCGCGCAGGCGGCCAATGGCACTGTAGCCCGGGTTGGTTTTTTTGTTTAGGTCATCCAGCATTTGGTGGCCATGGTCGGGCCGCATCGGTATACTGATCTGCCTGTCCTGCATTATCTTTACTACAGCCTTTACAACGCTGTACATATCTACATCGCCTTCCAGGTGATTGTCTTCGTAAAAATCGCCATACTGGTTACGGCGGGTGCTGCGCAGGTGTAAAAAGTTAATGCGGTCGGAAAATTGGGCTACCATAGCAGGCAAATCGTTATCGGGGCGCACGCCGAATGATCCGGTGCAGAAGCACAGCCCATTATTGGTTGATGGCACCGCTTTTATCAAAGCCTCAATATCGGCCGCGGTGCTTACCACGCGGGGCAAACCCAAAATAGGGTACGGCGGGTCATCGGGGTGGATCACCATTTTGGTACCGCATTCATCGGCAACTGGGATGATCTGCTGTAAAAAGTAAATCAGGTTGGCACGTAATTGCGCGGCATCAACTCCTTTATAAGTATCCAGCGCGGCCTGGAATTTTTCCAGCGTAAAACTTTCCTCGCTGCCGGGTAGGCCGGCTATAATATTGCGTTGCAACAGGGCTTTATCCGCATCGCTCATGCCTTTAAAGCGCTGTTCAGCACGGGCGATCTCGTCTTTAGAATATTCCGCTTCGGCGTTTTTGCGTTTTAGTATATATAATTCAAAAGCCATAAAGGCGGCTTTCTCAAATAGCAGGGCTTTTGATCCATCAGCCACTTCATAGGCCAAATCGGTACGCGTCCAATCCAGCACGGGCATAAAGTTATAGGTAATAATATGGATGCCGCAGGCTGCCAGGTTACGGATACTTTGCTGATAGTTAACAATGTATTGCTGATAGTTACCGGTCTGCGTTTTAATAGCTTCGTGTACCGGTACGCTTTCTACCACGTTCCATACCATGCCTGCCTGCGCTACTTCAAGCTGGCGTTTTTTTATTTCTTCAACCGGCCAAACCTGTCCGTTGGGGATATGGTGCAGGGCGCTTACTACGCCTGTACAACCGGCTTGCCTGATATCGGCCAGGCTTACCGGGTCGTTAGGGCCATACCAGCGCATGGTTTGTATCATATCATAAGGGCGGCTGTCAACTTTATTCATGGCTTTTTTTATAATGATTTTTATGCTGTTCAAAAATATAAATACAATAGAAACTTTAGCTATTTAGGATTGGCACGATGCTAATCCATATTAACCTATATATTCCTTTTGTGGGAATGATGCAAATCAATTACTGTTAAAATGACGTTTAATTTAAGGGCCTTAATTTTATTAATTTTATATTAATTAAGCATTAATACTGCAAATAATGTTAAAAAAAATTGGCTTCAAATATTTTTTTTGAAAAAGTTATTAACGCCTTAAACCTTTTGTTTTATCAGCTATATATTCATTAAATTTAAAAAACATTAAATTGTACTGCCAATATTGCTGAATATTTGGCTAATTATATAAAATAATGCTGCCAATTTAATGATGTAATTGCTTCAACCAATTTATTCAAATAAAACCAAAATCAATTTATAGGAAAACGCATGCGATTCTTTAACTGATGATACAGTCAGACTGTTTGTCAGCCGGTTTACAGTCATCTAATTTAAAACCAATAAAAGATGCACCATAAACTATTAACCAATTTTAATTTATCAAGCTATACGCTAAACCTAAAAGTATATGAAAAAAAGATGTACTAAATTTTTATTCAAACCTAATTTTATTAAATCAACAAACGCCAATTTAATAAAGGGATTGGGTTTTGTTTTGTTGTTACTGATGATGAACCTGATGGCCTTACCAGTATCGGCACAAACAACAAAAATTACCGGTGTTGTTAAAGACAGCAAAGGCGCTACCCTGCCGGGGGTTAGTGTAAAAGTAAAAGGCACAAGTGTTGGTACCTTAACCGATATTGACGGTAAGTACAGCATTAATGCACCGTCCGGCGCTACCCTATTATTTACTTACATTAGTTATGTAAGTAAGGAAATGCCTATAGGTACAAACAAGGTTATTGATGTAACCTTATTAGATGCAACTACCGATTTGAATGAGGTAGTGGTACAAGGTTATGGCCAAACCCTTAAAAAGAGCGACGTGATCGGCTCTATTGGCGGGGTTACTGCCAAGCAGATCCAGGAACGCCAGCCACTATCGTTATTAGATGCCTTGCAAGGTAATGTTGCGGGCGCGCAGGTGGTGCTTGATGGTGGCGACCCATTCTCGCAGGGAACTATCCAGGTACGCGGTGCGTCGACACTTAACGGTGGCAACGGCCCTTTGTATGTGATAGATGGTGTGCTGAATAACGATGCGACCTTCCTTAACCCGGCGGATATCGCCTCGATAGAGGTTTTAAGAGATGCGGCCTCGGCAGCTATTTATGGTGTACGCGGCGCTAACGGCGTTATAATTGTTACAACCAAGCATGGTAAAGAGGGCAAGGTAGCTATCGGTGTAAACTATTACCATTTATTTGGCCAGCTGGCGCATAAACTGCCAACCGTTTCGGCAAACGATTTGCGTTACTATCGTAAATTACGTGGCGATGGTTTGGGTGGTGTAAACGCCGACTCGGTGAACCATTACCTGAACGCCGATAACGATTACCAGGATCTGTTGTTCCGCACGGCTAATAAAGATAATATCAATTTAAGCTTAAGCGGCGGCCAAAAAGGGTTAACCTATTATGGTGGTTTGAACTACACCAACGATAAATCTATCGTATTGAACAGCCAGGCACAAACCGTTAAAACAGTGTTGAACGTTGATTACCAGGCTAACGAAAAATTCAAACTAACCAACAGCGTGAACTACTCGTACCAAACCGGCAACTCTATCCCGGTAGGTAACAGTGCCAAGCAGGTGTTTGAGCGTAACCCATGGACATCCATATACAAGCCCGATGGTACAATGGCCAGCTACGTGGAATCTAAAAGGAACCCGGTGGCTTTTGCCTTGTATTCAACCAACAGGCCTACTACTTTTATTTTCCAGGACAACATCCAGGCCAGCTATGCATTGTTTAAAGGGTTTAGGATCACCGGCTCATTTAATGGCCGTATGGATAATACCCAAACCCAGCAGTTTACGCCAAGCTGGTTAACCAGCACAGGTATCGGCCCAAGCGTAGGCAGCAGCGAACTGGAAAAGAAATTCACTTACGAGGCGCAATTATATGCCAACTACAGCAAAAGCTTTGGCAAGTTCCATAATTTAACTGCTACCATGGGTTTCAGCCGCGATCGTTACCGTGATGATGATTTTACTTTCGGGCTGATGAATTATTTGAACGAAACCGTATTTACATCTAACGTAGCTACTATAGATCTTACAAAAACCAACACCACTGCCACTTACAACGCAACCGAATCTATGTTTGCCCGGGCGCAGTACAGCTATAAGGACCGCTATATTGTAAGCGGTACTATCAGGCGTGATGGTTCATCAAAGTTTGGCCCTGAAAATAAATGGGGTAACTTTGGCTCGGTAGGTGTGGCCTGGCGCTTCAGCGACGAAAGCTTTATGAAGTGGGCAAAAGGCAGCATACTTGATGATGCCAAGCTAAGGTACAGTTGGGGTGTATTGGGTAATGATAAACTGGGTAACGACTTCCCATATGCTAGCGTATACAACTTTGGCGCGGGCACTAATATCACCAACAGCGGTGTTTATAATGGCGCTGCCGGTGCATATATCTCAACTACATTAGGTAACCCTACCATCCATTGGGAACAAACGGCCACACATAACTTTGGTTTAGATATCACCATGTTTAATGGCAGGTTCCAGATGACGCCTGAGTATTATATAAAAAATACAACAGGTTTATTATACAACAAAAAACTGCCCGAAGAAACAGGTTTTTACCTGGGTACCATTAACCTGGGCAATATCCTGAACCGCGGTTTTGAGCTTACCGTTAGCGGCACACCGGTTAAAACTAAAGATTTTATATGGACACCGGGCCTTAACCTTACTATTCAATCGGCAGGGGTAATAAAGGAACTGGCCGACCATACCCCATACTTTGCAGCCAACGCCTTTTATATTTATGAAGGCGGCAAGGTGGGCGATTTTTATCTGTACAAAAACCTGGGTGTTTACCAGTACGATGTATCTAACGCCTATGCTGCCGATGGTCGCCGCTTAACCCCGGTTGGTGTAACGGTAAATACCGCAGCCAACACCTCAACCGCTACTGGTTATACGCTTGATGGGCAGCCTTATACCGGCGTTATCCACCAGTTAAGCCGTGCCGGTTCGGTGTTAAAAGGTGGCACAACCATCTGGCAGGATACCAACAACGATGGTGTGATTGACGATAACGACCGCGTTGTTCAGGGTAACAGTATCCCTAAAGTGTATTTTGGTTTTAATAACTACTTCCGCTACAAACAATTTGGCCTTAACGTGCAGTTCAATGCCCAGTTCGGCAATAAAGTTTATAACCAGGTAGCTAACGGACAAAACACCAACTCTTCAACTTATTCGCCGCCAACTGTTGCCGCCATTTACGATTCGTGGCACGCCCAGGGCGATATAGCCACCTATCCCAACTTTAAGGATAAAGATACTTTTGGCTCTATCAGCAACGGCACCAATGGTTTATATTTGGAAGACGGCTCATTCATCCGCTTAACCAGCCTGAAGTTTACTTACGACCTGCCGGTGAAAGTAGCATCTAAAATTAAAGCAAGGGCTGTAAACTTCTATATTTATGGTAATAATCTATTTACCTGGACAAACTACAGTTGGTACGATCCTGAATTTACAGCCAGCAGCGTACTGGTACAAGGTATAGATAACGGTACCTATCCAAAACGCCGCGAAGTGGGCCTGGGCTTAAACATTCAGTTTTAATTAGTTGAAGAATTAAAAAACATCAGAAGATGAAAAAAATATTGATCATTGCAACCATCCTGCTTACCGCTACCACCGCTATGGTGATCAGCAGCTGCAAAAAGGATATTACCCTGTCGCCACTAAACGGTGTTACAGACTATTTTAAAAGTTATAAGGATATAGCAGCAGCCCTTGCGGGTATGTATTCCTCGTTCCAGGAAGAAACCACCGGCGACGGTAGCGGAAAGGATGAAGGCTATGGCGGCCGTTACCATTACTGGGGCGAAGGCCGCTCAGACAACTTCGCGCCATCGCAGTATTTTAATACTACGATTACCGAATTATCGACCAATGGCGTGACAATTAACAATACAGCTACCGACTGGAACGGTTTATACCGCACTATTTCAAGGGCAAATTATATTATTAAATATGCCCCCGGCGTACCTGCCATCGATGTTAACACCACGCCCACCATTGTAAATAACGCTTTAGCCCAGGCTTATGCCATGCGTGCCGAATGCTACTTTTACATTGTAAGGCTTTGGGGCGACGCGCCGCTGTGGACAGAACCATATCAGGATATCACCACTCAGGGTGCAAGGCCACGTACATCTAAAACCGTACTGTTAGATTCGATAGTAAGGGACCTGACCAAAGCTTATACTTTGTTACCAGGTAAAGGAACAACAGCCAACCCTGTTTGGACCATCCACGACGCTGCTATCTGCGCAATAATGGCCGATGTATACATGTGGCGCAAGGATTATCCTAACGCTATTATATGGATGAATAACCTGTTTAAAGCCCGTACGCCCAACACCACAACTGCAACTAAATATGGCGGTACTACAGGCATTCCTGATGGGTCTAATTTAGAATCTATAGGTAATTGGAAAACAAACAATTTCATTAGCCCGGCATCCGGAACAACTATTGAACCCATATGGAGTATTAACTGGGATAACGTTAGTAATGGTTGCGCTTGTATCCCAATTTCTATCCAGACAAGCAATAACCCTGTACGGGTCGATTCTACCTTTTATTTTAACTGGAAAACCATCACTACTGATGCGCGTTTAGTCCAAACCCTGGATATTACGGCTACGCCAACCAGCGGCCTTGGTAAATGGGATAAGGTTTTAAAATATTATGCCGCAACAAGCGGGGGAGGTGTAACATCAACCCAGGCTACTACCTATAATGTTAACCTGGTAATGTACCGCCTGGGCGATATGTTGCTGTTATATGCAGAAGCATTGAACGCGACCGGTGACCGGGCCAATGCACTGAAGTACCTGAATATTATACATACCCGCGCAGGTTTGCCACCTTTTTTAACTACCGACCCAACTATAGCAACGGCAGACCAATTGGAGGATGCGATACTTAAGGAACGCCAGTACGAAACCTTTGCCGAAGGCAAGCGCTGGTTTGACCTTGTACGCATGGGCCGTGTAAACCAGGTAATGGACCCAATATTAAAGGGAAGACAGGCTACCAAAGGCAGTCCACAAGTTGGTTTTGGTACCGATCTGAATAAAACGCTTTGGCCAATTAGCCGCGCTGCTTTAAATGCAAATACACTATTAGTTCAAAATCCATCATATTAATATAACCCGATATGAAAAGAATTAAAATATTACTTACCGTACCGCTTGCAGCAGCAATTATAGCGATATTGGCTTCGGGCTGTACTTTGTTCGGCCTTAAAAAACAAACCGATTTTGACCGCCCTACTAACGTAGATACCATAGACGCGCATTTAAACATGACCGCCTGGGCCTACATCAAATCACGCGGATTGCAAAGCCATACCAAAACCGATACACCTTTGGCGCTTTTGCAAAGGGCTATTATATATTCGGGTATTGATACTAACGAGTATATTAAACCGGGCCGCACCTATATTTGCCCTAACTCGGCATCTGTTAAACTGGTTTTTGCAGGATTTTTTACATCAGCTAACAAAGCGGCCACCAAATGGCAGGATTATTCAAAGGCCGATGTAAAGAACTATTTGTTGTATTTGATCCTGGATCAGCAGTATACGCACTACAATATGCCGTATAGCGATGTAACCGCGCAAACATTGGCGCCAGCGGGTACTTATACAACACAGCCAGTAGGTTTCAAGGTTGGATTTCCTAACTATTTAACTTTCTACCCGAACCCAACATCAAACATGCTGATCAAGGTATTAAACGCGTCAAATGGTAACACGTCCGATTATCCAATATTTATTAACGAAAATAACTACGTTACAACCAGCGACCTGCTGGCAACCAACGGCGTTGTTGACGTTGTGGCAACACTGATATCGCCTTCAAGGCTGCCATAAACACTATACTTATACTACCGGGCCGGTTATCATTATATAAATGTGAACCGGCCCGTTTTTGCGTTTTATATTTATCCTGTGAAAAAAACCACCATTACTCTATTACTGCTGGCTGCTTGTGCCCATTTTGGTATCGCCCAGCAAAAAACACGTTTAATTAATAACTGGGAATTTGTAAGGCAAGACCTTGGTGGCGTATGGGAAGCCGTGCGCCCCGTAGTTGCCGGCAACCCCGAAAGCCTACCCTTATGGGATAAGGTAAGCCTGCCGCATTGCTTTAACGCTACCGATGCTGTAGACCCCGATGTGAATTATTACCAGGGGCCGGGCTGGTACCGCACAAAGCTGGATATCAATAATCCATATACTAACGGCCGCACCCTGCTGCACTTTGAAGGCGCCGGGCAAAAAACGGATGTGTATGTGTATACCACCAAGGTAGCATCGCACCTGGGTGGTTATGACGAATGGACTGCCGATATTACCAAAGCTGTGGAGGACTTTAAAAAAACGGATGTATATCAAAAACAATTTAAAGGCAAAATTCCGGTAGAGGTCCGCTGCGATAACTCGCGCGATTTGGAAAGCATCCCATCGCAACTGTCGGACTTTAACGTTTACGGAGGCATTTACCGTTACCTTAATTTGGTGTATACACCGGGTTTATATATCGATAAAGTATTCGCTTCGGCCGAGGTAGATAAGGCGGGCCAATTAGGCAAATTGAATATCAAGGCCAGGTTTAATAATCCGGCCAACCTTACATCGGCCGACCGCAAAATATCGATAACTGACCCGCAAGGGAAGGAGATAGCCATGTCAAAATTCAGTTTAAACCCCTTAAGCGGCGATGTGGAGCTGGGTAGCTTCCAAATAAAGAAACCCCAATTATGGTCGCCTGCTAACCCGGTATTGTATACGGTAACGGTTAGTGTAACATCGGGCGGGCAAACTTTTTCACAATCGGAGAAAGTAGGTTTCCGTAATTTTGAGTTTGTAGATAACGGGCCTTTTAACCTTAATGGTAAGCGCCTGTTACTGCGTGGTACCCATCGCCACGAAGACCAGGCTGGTGTAGCCGAGGCCATGACCGAGGATATGATGAAGCAGGAAATGCAAATGATGAAGGATATGGGCGTAAACTTTATTCGTTTAGGTCATTATCAGCAATCGCGCATTATTTTAAACCTGTGCGATAGCCTGGGCATTTTAGTTTGGGAAGAAGAACCCTGGTGCCGCGGTGGTTTAGGCGGCGAGGTATATAAAAACCAGGCACGGGCTATGCTGACCAATATGATCGAACAGCACTATAACCACCCGGCTATCATTCTGTGGGGATTAGGTAACGAGAACGATTGGGCCGGCGATTTCCCCGAATTTGACAAAGCTAAAATTCACGCGTTTATGTCCGAGCAAAACGATCGGGCGCACCGCTTAGATCCATCGCGCAAAACCACCATTCGCCGTTGCGATTTTTGCGCCGATATTACCGATGTATACTCGCCATCTATTTGGGCAGGCTGGTACCGCGGCATCTATACCGAGTACAAGCAAACCACCGAAGACGAGTTTAAAAAAGTAAAACACTTTTTTCATGCCGAGTGGGGCGGCGACAGCCACGCCATGCGCCATTCCGAAAACCCGGATAACGCCCTCAGCAAAATAAAAACCGGCAGCGGTACCGATGAACGCCTGGGCGATGCATCGCTGATTGGCGGCGCGGCAAGGGTATCCAAAGACGGCGACTGGAGCGAAAGCTATATCTGTAACCTGTTCGATTGGCACCTGAAAGAACAGGAAACCATGCCATGGTTAACCGGTTCGGCATTTTGGATCTTTAAGGATTTTTCTACACCTATCCGCCCGGATA
This sequence comes from Bacteroidota bacterium, assembly GCA_040389105.1. GTDB lineage: Bacteria > Bacteroidota > Bacteroidia > Sphingobacteriales > Sphingobacteriaceae > Mucilaginibacter. The sequence continues at coordinate 89,582 of JAZKAO010000030.1, read as the reverse complement.
ACCCTATCCCATACATGAACCAAAAGGGTGTGGTAGAACGCGACCTGACTAAAAAGGAATCGTACTATGTGTTTCAATCATACTGGACAGATAAACCCATGGCGCATATTTACGGCCACACCTGGCCCATCCGCTGGGGCGAAGCCGGCGAGCAAAAGATGGTAAAGGTATACTCTAATTGCGATGATGCCGAACTGTTTGTGAACGGTAAAAGTCAAGGTGTTAAGAAACGCAACAGCCAGGATTTCCCGGCGGCGGGCCTGCGCTGGCAGGTGGTTTTTAACAAAGGGAAAAGTCAAATTAAGGTGGTTGCACACAAAGGAAAAACCATTGTTACCGACGAAATTGAACAGGAATATCAAACTGATAAATGGGATAAACCAGCGCAACTGTCGCTCCAAAAAATTGCCGAAGTTAATGGCGTAATTACCGTACAGGTAAAGCTGATGGATAGTAAGGGTGTGCAATGCCTTGATGCCGTAAACTGGGTGAATTTTTCCCTGGCCGGCGATGGCAAATTGCTGGACGATTTGGGCACTTCGAGCGGATCGCGCAAGGTGCAGGTGTATAATGGCCGCGCTATTATCAGTTTAAAAACCAATGGAGGTAAAAGCGTAGTCGGCGTGGCTTCGCCCGGGCTGCAAAGTGTATTTATAAACCTATAAATCAACATCAGTGGAATCATTTCCTGATCGGTGGAATCAAAAAAGAATAAAAATGAAACATCTGCCTAAAATAATTGGGGCAATTGCCGGCATGTTATCCATACAGATGGCAGCAGCCCAAAGCAACGATACCAATCTGAAACTATGGTATAACCACCCTGCTAATGCCTGGGAAGAAGCCTTGCCTTTAGGCAATGCCACCACCGGCGCTATGGTATTTGGCCGGGTAAATTTAGAGCGTTACCAACTGAACGACCATACGCTATGGTCGGGTGGGCCGGTGCCGGGGAATAACCCCTTAGGCCCCGCGCATTTACCCGAAGTACGCCAGGCCGTTTTTGATGGCGATTATGATAAGGCTGCCTTGCTGTGGAAAAAGTACCTGCAAGGCCCATACAGCGCCCGTTACCTGCCCCTGGCCGATCTGTTCCTGAACTTTAATTTAAAGGATAGTACTGTTACCAATTACTACCGCGATCTGGATATCGGCAAAGCTACCGCTACTGTAAAATATACCATTGGCAGCGTAACCTATCAGCGGGAAACTTTTATCAGTTATCCCGGCAAGGTAATGGCTATACACATTACGGCCGATAAAAAGGGCGCTATCAGTTTTAGTACCAAACTAACCAGTAAGTTGCACTTCACCACATCCCCGCAAGGGAATAATTTGATGATATTGAAGGGGAAAGCCCCTAAATATGTAGCCAACCGTACCGATGAAAAAGATCAGGTATTGTATGATCAGCCCAACGGCGAGGGCATGAATTTCCAGGTCGACTTACGCATTAAAAACGTGGGCGGCAAGGTAAGCGCCGCTGGCGATGGCTTGCAGGTTACCGGTGCCGATGAAGTGACTTTATACATGACCGAAGCCACCAGCTATAACGGCTTTGATAAATCGCCGGGATTAAACGGAAAGAACCCTGCTGTGGAGGCTAATGCCAATTTAAACAAAGCATCGGCCCAAAGTTTTGATGACTTAAAATCGGTACATGTGGCCGATTATCAACGTTTGTTTAACCGGGTGAAATTTGATTTGGGCACCAACGCCGCCATGGCTAAAATGCCTACAGATGACCGCCTGAAGAATTTTAAGACCGATAACCCAGATAAGCAATTACAAACCTTATACTATCAGTTTGGGCGTTATTTGCTCATCTCCAGTTCGCGCCCCGGTACACCGCCGGCTAATTTACAGGGGATTTGGAGCGATGCCGTGCAACCGCCATGGGGCAGTAACTACACCACCAATATCAATACCGAGATGAATTATTGGCTGGCCGAAAATACTAATCTGAGCGAGTGCCACCAGCCATTATTTGATTTTTTAAAAGAACTATCAGTTAACGGTGCAATCACCGCTAAAACAAATTATAATATTAACGAGGGTTGGGTAGAACACCATAACTCGGATATATGGGCCAAAACATCAACCGTTGGTAATTATGAGGTTGACCCTAAAGCCGCGCAGCGCTGGTCGGCCTGGCCAATGGGCGGGGCGTGGATGAGCTTGCACCTGTACGATCATTACCTGTTTACCGGCGATAAGGAATTTCTGCGCCAAACCGGCTACCCCATTATGAAAGGGGCGGCCCTGTTTATGCTTAACTGGCTGGTAGATGACCCTAAATCGGGCTTACTGGTCACCAACCCATCAACTTCGCCCGAGAATACGATGAAGAAGGATGGCAAGCAATACGAGGTAAGTATGGCTACTACCATGGATATGTCTATCATCCGCGAGTTGTTTAGTAATTGTATCAACTCGGCCGAGGCCTTGGGTACCGATGCCGATTTTGTGAAGCGGGTGAAAACGGCTTATGCCAAACTGTATCCATTCCACATTGGGCAGGAAGGCCAGTTGCAGGAGTGGTTTGGCGATTTTGACGATCCGAAAGATACACACCGCCATATCTCGCATATTTTCAGTTTATTCCCCGGCAGGCAGATCTCGGTGTTTAACACGCCCGAACTGGCATCGGCGGTTAAGCAGTCGATGATCTTCCGTGGCGATGTCAGCACCGGCTGGTCTATGGCCTGGAAAGTGAACTGGTGGGCGCGCCTGCACGATGGTAACCATGCCTATAAAATATTAGGTGCTGCCTTTAACTATATGGATCCCTTAAAGCAGAAAGAAACCATGGGCGGTGGCGGTACATACCCAAACTTATTTGATGCGCACCCGCCGTTCCAGATAGATGGTAACTTTGGCGGTACCGCCGGTATGACCGAAATGCTGCTGCAAAGCCAAAACGGCGAATTGGAGCTATTACCCGCCCTGCCTGATGCCTGGGCCAGCGGATCTATCAAAGGCATAAAAGCCCGTGGCAATTTTGAGGTAAGCATTAAATGGGATAAGGGCAAACTGGCTAACGCTACCATCTTATCCAACAATGGTGGCAATTGCCGCCTGCGTACACCTATCCCGGTAAAGGTATTTGGAGTGGTTTCGGCTAAGGCTAAAAGTGTTAATACCAACGGCCTGGTGCAACTACCAGCCGTGCCGGTTTATCAAAAAAATAATAAAAGTAAACTGGCCGATATTACCTTTAACAAAGGCTACGTAATAGATTTTCCAACCCAAAAGGGTATTACTTATACCATTATAGCACAGTAAAACATGAAGCTGATCCGATCCATTTTATCTTTAATTATACTGTTTACCGGCATACAGGCTAATGCCCAAACCATTGTTTGGACACAAGTACAGCCCGGCGTTTGGAAAGGCGTAGTTGGCAAACCCGAAGCTTTTAATTTGCTTAATGCGGCTGGTGCCAGTCCGTATGTTGCAGGGTTACAGCAAATGGGTAAGGCTGCTTTCCCCTTAACACAGCAGGATATTGCTGCCAAGGTATCGGATGGGAAAACTCACCTGCGTTTTCCGCTGGACAAAAGCGAGCAGCTATTTGGCTTTGGCCTGAATTTTCAAACCGTATACCAGCGCGGCAAGATCCGTACCCTACATGTAGATAATTACGAGGGTAAGGATAATGGCCGCACGCACGCACCTACGCCCTTTTACGTGTCAAGCAAAGGCTATGGCGTATTCATCAATTCGGCGCGGTATATTAATGTGTACGCGGGTACCGCAGTGCGCAGGGATAGTAAAACACCGCCTGTTATACAGGATAGGAATAGTGATAAAAACTGGTCATCGCACCCTTATTCGGATGCGGTGGAGATGTTGGTGCCGGCCGCGGGAGTGGAGATTTACGTATTTGCAGGCCCTACAGCTATGGATGCCGTGCGTCGCTATAACTTATTGAATGGCGGCGGCTGTCTGCCACCCCGCTGGGGCCTGGGCTTTACCCAGCGCGTGCAGCGCTTAACCGATGCGCAGGGTGTGGCCGATGAAGCTAAAGCCTTTGAAGATAAAGGTTACCCGCTGGACTTTATTGGCCTGGAGCCGGGCTGGCAAAGTAAATCGTACCCATGTACTTTTGAATGGGACAAAACCCGCTTCCCCGATCCGCAGAAATTGGTGCAGGATATGCTAAAGAAAGGTATCCGCATAAATTTGTGGACAAACCCCTATATTTCGCCCGAATCGCCTATTTACAAAAGCATGCTTCCTTATACCGGCAGCCATACCGTTTGGAACGGGGCCGTACCCGATTTGACCATGCCCGAAGCCCGCAAGATTTTCTTCGGTGAGTTGTTTAAAGGCAAGGTAGATATCGGCGTAAGCGGTTATAAAATGGACGAGGTTGATGGTGGCGACGGCTACCTGTGGCCGGATGTAGCTACATTTCCATCAGGCCATAGCGCCGAGCAAATGCGCCAAACCTACGGGTTGATGATGCAGCGTTATACGTACCAAATGTACCACCAACGCAACCAGCGTACATTTGGGTTGGTGCGGGCATCAAACGGTGGTGGCTCATCATTCCCTTATGTCATCTATAACGATTATTATAATCACGAGGATTTTATCACAGCGCTTATCAACAGCGGCTTTGCCGGAACTTTATGGACACCGGAAGTCCGTGCCTCTAAAACAGCCGAAGAATGGTTGAGGCGGTTTCAGTCCAATATCTTCTCACCTATGGCTATGATCAACGCATGGTCCAGCGGCACCAAACCATGGACGTTCCCCGAAGTAGCTGAACAGGTGAAAACCCTGGCCAATCTGCGTATGCAGATGATGCCTTATTGGTACAGCGAGTTTGCCAAATATCATTTCCAGGGCATCCCGCCATTCCGCGCCATGAATTTAGAGCCTGGTTTTACCATTACCGAAGCTAAAAAGGAAAATAAAAAACTCAACCTGGAAGAAAACCCTTACGAAGAGGCATCATCTAAAGAAGTAAAAGACCAGTATATGGCCGGCGAATACCTGTTGGTAGCCCCTATGTTTACCGGGCAAACAACCCGCAAGGTAATATTACCTAAAGGCAAGTGGTACGATTTTTACACTGGCCAATATGCAGGCAACGGCGAGGTAATTACTGTTACCCCGGGCCTGGATAAGATCCCCGTTTATGTGAAAGACGGCGGTGTGATCCCCATGATGCCGGCTATGCTGCATGCACCAAGGAATGGCCAAAAGGTAGATATAGAAGTACGCTATTATGGCGAAAAGCCAGGAAGTTATATGTTGTATGACGATGACGGCGAAACCTTTAATTACGAAAAAGGGGACTATACTTTCCGCGAGATAAAGGTGAGCAAATCGGGTGGAACTATATCACCAGCGGTAAAAGGTAAGCCGGATAATGTGGGTAAGGTGACGTTTAAGATAATGTAATACCCCTCCCAACCCTCCCCGAAAGGGAGGGCTTTAAAAAGGAATGGGCTTGTGCGATTCCCTCCTATAGGGAGGGTGTAGGGCAATGTCATTAAGTTAAGCTTTTAAGGTGCCTGTGAGGACACAGGCACCGGGTAAACTTCCCGTGGTCTGTGTCTTCACAGACCACTAATCGGCTCATTTAGTTAGCTGATTTATCCTTAACTTAATGACATTGGGGTGTAGGGAGGGGGTTCATCAAGCGGAATAAAACCTCTCTACGTCTACTACTTGCGCTCGTTTGTAACGAGTGCTTAAAATGGTTCAGCGTCTGCGACGCTTATGCGCGATGCAATCGCCATGCAGTATGAAGCACTCGTTACAGACGAGCGCAAGAAGTTATGGATATGAAAAAACTAAAAATACTATTCAGCAGCGCGTTATTTGTGCTGTGCGCCTTAAGCGTAACCTCGTGGAAGCGAGACGTAAAGGACGATTTAAAAACACAAATTACAGCCACCCTGCGCAAGCAAACCCTGGCCGAAGCCGCATGGGCCTTGACGCAAAAACCGGTTACGGTTACGGCCGAAACTTGCGCGCGCAGCGCCGGTGGCAAGCACGATTTTTACTCGGAGGGCGATTATTGGTGGCCCGATGAAAAGAACCCCGGTGGCCCATACATCCAAAAGGATGGGATGACCAACCCGGAGAATTTTGTAGCGCACCGCCATGCCATGATTCGCTTTAGCCAGATTATTGGGGCACTGGCATCGGCATATAAAATCACTAAAGATCCTAAATATGTAAAAGCGGCACAAGTACACCTGCGCGCCTGGTTTATTGATCCCGAAACGCTGATGAACCCCAACCTGCAATACGCGCAGGCGATTAAAGGCGTGGCTACCGGCAGGGGGATAGGTATTATTGATACCATCCAACTAATGGAGGTAGTACAGGGTTTGGAGGCGATGGAAATGTCGGCTGTTTTGGATAAGAAATTATTGGCCGGCGTAAAGGATTGGTTTAACCAATATATTACCTGGTTAACTACCCATCCTTATGGTAAGGACGAGATGAATGCCAAAAACAACCACGGTACCTGCTGGTGTATGCAAACCGCCTGTTTTGCTAAGTTTACGGGTAATAAAGAGGTGATCAAATTTTGTGTTGACCGCTTTGAAAATGTGTTATTGCCTAACCAAATAGAAGCCAACGGCAGTTTCCCGCAGGAATTGCGCCGTACAAAACCTTATGGTTATTCCATTTTTAATTTGGACGCCATGACCACGCTTTGCCAGATACTAAGCACTAAAGAAGATAACCTGTGGGACTTTAAAACCGCCGATGGCCGCAATATTAAACAAGGCATTGTGTTTTTGCAGCCATTTTTGGCCGATAAAAATAAGTGGCCTTACCAGCATGATGTAATGCACTGGGAAAGCTGGCCGGTGGCCCAACCATCTTTGGCTTTTGGAGCGGTAGCCTATCACGAGCAAGGTTTCCTGGATACCTGGAAAAAGCTGGAGCATGACCCAAAGGATGAAGAGATCATCAGGAATTTGCCGGTGCGGCATCCTTTAATTTGGTTTAATTGAGGCTGGCATAACGTAATGTAATTGCTGCCCTCTTTCCGCCGCAGGCGAAGAGAGGGCAGACGGGCGAAGCCTCGTCGGGTGAGTTACGGCGTATGCAGAGCGGTAATGGCAAAGCCGGCGAGTTAACTCACCCGCCCGTCGCTTCGCTGGGGCACCCTCTCTTCGCCTGCGGCGGAAAGAGGGGAAAAGCAACGCCCGCATTAATCAGCCCAATATTCACCTGATTTGATAAAAACTACTTTATCTATGTTAAAAAAGCTTAATATATTGATAATCGGGCTAAAAAATAAGCGGATAAATAATACTCTATTAGCTTATCCAATTTAACCGGGAAAACATTTTAATATATGAAGATAAATTACAGGCAACTGGTATATGGCGCGCTGGCTGTGGCCTTAAGCACCACATCATTGCAAACTTACGCCCAAAACGCGGGCGATGAAGCCGGGATGCAAAACTCGGCCAAAGCACGCGACCAAAAAGTGATTGACAAGGCCGTGAACGGCTGGTGGACGGCCAGCATGAAAAACCACGATGCCCGGGTTGAGTGGTGGCGCGAAGCACGTTTCGGGATGTTTATCCACTGGGGCATTTATTCGCTTCCCGGCGGCGAGTGGAAAGGCAAGCAGGTGACCGGCTATGCCGAGCATTTAATGCGCAAGGAAAAGATCCCCCGTGCCGAGTATCTGGAACTGGCTCACAAATTTGACCCTGTAAAATTTAACGCTGATGAGTGGGTGCGCACCGCCAAGCGCGCGGGTATGAAGTATATGATCATCACTGCTAAGCACCATGATGGTTTTGCCATGTACAACTCGGGCGTGACGGATTATAATGTGGTAAAACAGACCGCCTGGCACCACGATCCCATGGCCGACCTGAGCGCTGCCTGTAAAAAGTATGGTTTGAAATTTGGCTTTTATTATTCGCATGCCTTTGATTGGGAACACCCTGATGCACCGGGTAACGATTGGGAATACGGCAATCCCGGCGGCGACCTGCAATTGTTTGGCGGCGCTAACTGGTTTGATGTACACCCCGAGTTGCTGCCCAAGGCCATTAAATATGTGAACGAAAAAGCTATCCCGCAGATACAGGAATTGATAAAATTATACCATCCCGATATTTTATGGTTTGATACACCCGGCAAGTTGCCTTTTTCAGAAAACCTGCGTGTGCTGGAAGCCATCCGCGCGGTTGATCAGAACGTGGTGGTGAACGGCCGCCTGGCACGCAATGGTAATTCAAATTATGGCGATTACCAAAATACTGCCGACCGCCCTGCCGAGTTTTTCCCGGTAGAGGGAGATTGGGAAGCGATACCGACCACAAACGAGTCGTACGGGTATTCTAAATATGATAAAAGCCATAAGCCGGCCAGCCATTTTATTAAACTGGTAGCCAGTTCGGCTTCAAGGGGTGGTAATTTGTTGCTAAATATTGGTCCGAAAGGCGATGGCGAGTTTGATACCAAAGATCAGCAGATTCTGGATAGCATTGGTAAATGGATGGACGTAAATGCGGAGAGTATTTATAAGACCACCAAAACACCACTTCCGTTCCAAAACTGGGGCGTATCTACACGCAAAGGCAACCTGCTGTACCTGCAAGTATTCAATTGGCCAAAAGATGGTAAACTGGTAATAGGTGGCTTGAAAAGCAATATCAGCAAAGCCTACCTGCTGACCGATGCATCTAAAAAATCGTTAGCGGTTAAACGGGTTGATCCGCTGGACGTACAATTAAGTGTACCGGCAAATGCCCCCGATAAGGTAAGCAGCGTAATTGTGCTGGAAACAAGCGGCGACATAGTGACCGACCCTTTGAGGGTACTTGACGCGAAAGATTATACCAACCGGATGCTGGCTTTCGATTCGGATATGAAACCGGGCGAGTTTCATTTTGGGGATGGTAAAACCGGCAAATATTATATCGACCGGTGGAATAAAAAAGATAAGGCAGTGAGCTGGAAGTTCCGTTTGTTAAGTCCGGCTAAATACAAAGTGCTGATTAAATACGTGGCCGATGCGGATGATGCAGGGACTTATGAACTAAGCCTTGGCGATCTGAAAAAAACACAAGCTGTAGAAATAGCCGAGAAGGGCGAAAAAATAGTAGAGCAAACCATAGGCGAGGTAAGCCTGCCTGTTGGGACGCATACTTTAAAAATCACTCCGCTTGATATACAAAAACAAGGATTAATGAAAATATTGGAGGTTGCTTTAGTACCTTTGAAATAGAAGAGAAACTAAAAACACCACACGTCATTGCGAGGTACGAAGCAATCATCGGCAGGCAGAGTTGCTCTGCTAACCGGGGATTGCCACGTCGCTACGCTCCTCGCAATAACGTATGGATGAGATTAACCAATTATGAAGAAAAAATATATACTCCCATTCCTATTCTTAGCGCTATGCAGCGCTAACGGTTTTGCGCAAGCACCAACTGCTAATGCTAAGGCTTTCGCTTTCGCCGAAAAGCAAACCAACCTGATGCTGAAGGAAGTTGCCGAAGCTAAAAAAACGGCCAAGCCGGATATGGTATCGCCACGATCCTTAGAAAAAGGCGAACTGGTGCTAATCCCATCAAAAGACTGGTGCAGCGGATTTTTCCCGGGCGAATTATGGTACCTGTACCAATATACCAAAAACCCGAAATGGATGGCGGAAGCCAAAGCTTATACGGCCAACATCGAACAGGAAAAAACCAATGGCGGTACCCACGATATGGGCTTTAAGGTTTATACCAGCGTAGGCAATGGCTATAAACTAACTAAGGATGCGCATTATAAGGAAGTGCTTTTAGAGGCAGCCAAAACACTGTCAACCCGTTTTAACCCAACGGTAGGCTGTATTAAATCGTGGGACAACCGTAAAAATTGGAAGTTCCCGGTAATTATCGATAACATGCTGAACCTGGAACTGTTGTTTGAAGCCACCAAGCTATCGGGCGATTCCAGCTTTTATAAAATAGCGGTGAGCCATGCTAATACCACCATGAAAAACCATTTCAGGGATGATTACTCATCTTTCCACGTGATAGATTACGACCCGGAAACCGGTAAGGTGCTGCATAAGCAAACCCACCAGGGTTATGCCGATGGATCGGCCTGGGCACGCGGGCAGGCCTGGGGCTTGTATGGTTATACCATGTGCTATCGCGAAACAAAGAATAAAGCTTACCTGAAACAGGCGGAAAACATTACCAAGTTTATCTTCAGCAACCCTAACCTGCCTAAAGATCTGGTGCCTTATTGGGATTATAATGACCCCGCTATCCCTAACGTTTCGCGCGATGCTTCGGCGGCGGCGGTAACAGCTTCGGCATTGTACGAGTTGAGTATGTATAGCGCCAACGGTAAAAAATACAAGGCCTTAGCTAATACCATCGTAAAAAACCTGACCGACCATTATCAGTCTAAACCCGGCGAAAGCAAGGGCTTTATCCTGCTGCACAGCACCGGCAACAAGCCCGCCAATGGCGAAATTGACGCGCCGATAAGCTATGCCGATTATTATTATTTGGAAGCCTTATTAAGGCAAAAGGGTGGATTTAAATATTAATATATATTTGTATGTAAATGTAGAGACACATATTTGTGTCTTTTTGTGTATGATACCGGTTAATCGTACTGAAAGGCACAAATATGTGCCTCTACAAAAACCACATGAATAATTGTTTGTAAGCCCCTATGTTCAAATTCAGTACCCTGCTGGCTGTATTTTTTGCCGCCATTACCGCCAGCGCTAAAGATTACCCCATTCGCAATGCTGCCGAATTGGCCGCGTTGAACCTAAAGCCGGGTGATAAGATCATTATGGAACCCGGTAACTGGGCTAACCAGCAATTGGTATTTAAGGGTAAGGGCACTGCTGAAGAACCTATTACATTAATATCTGCCGATGCAGGACGGATCATTCTTAAAGGCAATGCCAATTTAGTGATAGACGGGCAGTACCTGGTGGTTGACGGCTTGAGTTTTACACAAGGCGCATCGCAAAAAAAGGATGTGATCACTTTCAGTAAGGAAAGCCAATACTGTCGGCTCACCAATACATCAATAGTTGATTTTAATGCACCCGATAAAAAACAGGATTATAAATGGGTATCGCTAAACGGCGAGCATAACCGGGTAGACCATTGCTACATTAAAGGCAAAACACACCAGGGTACTACGCTGGTAGTATGGGTGGCCGATAAGCCTAACTATCACCAAATAGACCATAACTTTTTTGATTACCGCCCCGATTTAGGTGTTAACGGCGGCGAAACCATTCGCATAGGTACCAGCGCCGTATCCATGAACGATTCGTTCACTACGGTTGAGGAAAATATTTTTTACCAGTGCAATGGCGAAATGGAGATCGTATCCAATAAATCGGGGCATAATACCATCCGCAATAATTTGTTTTTTGAATGCGTGGGTACCCTTACCCTGCGCGAAGGCAACTTTGCCGATGTATACGGCAATTACATGATTGGTAACAGCGTGAAAGGTACAGGCGGTATCCGCATTATTGGCGAGAACCACCGGGTACACCATAATTATTTGCAGGGACTAACCGGCACCGGCTTAAAGGCTGCCATTAACATGATGGATGCCATGCCTAACACGGCCTTGAGCGGCTATGCGCAGGTAAAAAACGCGGTTGTAAAGAATAACACCATTGTTAATTGCAGCCAGGCCTTTGAGATAGGTTCGGGCAAGCGCGATGACAGGAATGTACCGCCACAACACATTGTTATTGCCGATAATGTGGTATACGGATCGGACCCGATTATTTATACCGACCAGCCCCAGGGCATTAAAATTAAAAGAAACCTGTTGTACAACATCAAACTCTCCGGCGATTTGCCCGATGGTTTTGATATGAGGGACCCCCACCTGATGCCCGATGGCACCAATATTTATCAGCCTAATAATATGCACAGGATAGGCGCGCCGCCTATTAGTACCGAACAACGGCAACTATTAGATGCGGTTAGCATTGGGCCTGTGTGGTTTAAGGGGTTGCCTGCTATCAAAGTGCAAAGGTCATCATAGTTATTCTATTCAACTTTATCAGCATGTAATGCGTGGTTTGTTGTATTTGTCGGCCAAAATAGCTTATTAAATAGTCAATCGGCGATATCAAAGCAAGCTAAATATTTGCTTAGTTACATTACAATTATAAACCGGCAGATAGGATGTTTCTGCCTGCAAACATTTACTGATTTTTATTGAATATGAAGAAGCTTTTGATGGCATTTTTGGCGCTTGTTTACATGGCGCAAACGGTATCGGCACAAAAAACCCTTACCCGCGATGAACGTATGAAATGGTGGCGCGAAGCCCGTTTTGGCATGTTTATCCACTGGGGCGATTACGCGCAATGGGCAGGGATGTACCACGGCCACGAAGTTGGCCACGGCGGCGAATGGATCATGAACAGGGGCAAAATTCCTGTTGCCGAATATCAGGCCGAAGCAAAGAAATTTAACCCGGTAAATTATAACCCGGATGAGTGGGTGCGCCTGGCCAAGGAAGCCGGCATGAAATATATTGTTATTACCGCTAAACACCACGATGGTTTTGCCATGTTTAAAAGCAATGCCAGCAAATGGAACATTGCCGATGCCACACCTTATGGCAAGGATGTGCTGAAACCATTGGCTGCTGCCTGTAAAAAGTACGGTGTTAAGTTAGGTTTCTACTACTCGCAGGCGCAGGACTGGAATAACCCCGGCGGCGCGGTAGCCCGCAAGGTAACATCAGAGGGCTGGCCTAACCCCGATTCGGCTAAGATAGATGCCTATACCGCAGCGCATAACGGCCATTGGGACCCTTACCAAACCACCAAAACCATGGGCGAATATATTGACCAGGTAGCCGTGCCGCAGGTAAAGGAATTGCTGACCAATTATGGCGAAGTTGCTGTTTTATGGTGGGATACCCCAACCGGCATGACCGACGAATACGCCAATAAGCTGAACGAAGTATTAAAACTGCAACCCAATATTATTACCAACGACAGGCTGAAACGCCCTAATTTCGCCGGCGATACCAAAACACCCGAGCAAAAGATCCCGACCCAGGCCGAATTGGATGGTATGGACTGGGAAACCTGTATGACCATGAACGGTACCTGGGGCTATAAAAGCTACGACCATAAATGGAAGAGCGCCGAAACACTAATCCATAACTTATCGGATATCGCTTCGAAAGGCGGTAACTATTTACTAAATGTTGGCCCCGACCCGATGGGTGATTTCCCTAAGGAAAGTGTAGAAAGCCTGAAAGCGATAGGCGCCTGGATGAAGGTAAACAGTGAAGCTATTTATGCTACCAAGGCCAGTCCGCTGAAACCGCTGGATTGGGGCCGCTGCACCCGCAAGGAAGATGGAGGCAATACCACACTGTATTTTTCGGTATTTAAGTGGCCAACAGATGGCAAGCTGACTATCCCCGGTGTGAAAAACGCGGTAGTATCTGCTAAAATGCTGGCTGGTGGCGCTGCTTTAAAAACCGCGTCTGCTGCCGATGGCTTAACTATTAGCGTACCATCAAAAGCACCGGATGCCATAGCGTCGGTAATAAAGGTAACCTTTAAGGGCCAGGTAGAAAACCAACTGACCGATGCCAACGGTAAAATGAAATCAGGATCGATAGACTAATCAGCATAACCTTTAAAATGAAGTTAAAGCAATTGATACCCGCACTCATTTTTTGTGCGATGGGTGTGGCCGCAAGCACCGCTGTGCTGGCGCAGGATACACTGGCAAAATACATCCTTACTCCAAAGGAAAAACCAACGCCGCAAATTAATGGCGCGCGGGTGTTTGGCGTAAGGCCCGGCCACCCGGTGGTATTTACCGTAGCGGCAACAGGTACGCGGCCAATGACATTTTCGGCTAAGGGCCTTCCTGCCGGCTTAAAGTTGGATGGCAAAACAGGTCAGTTAAGCGGCTCGGTGAGCAAGGCAGATACTTATGTTATCGCGGTATCGGCTAAAAATGCCTTAGGCACAGCCAATCGCGATTTGAAGCTGGTGGTAGGCGAAGAAATTTCCCTTACCCCGCCTATGGGCTGGAACAGCTGGAATATTTACGCCACCAAATTAACCCAGGCGCTGGTACTGGCCAATGCTAAGGCGATGGTAAGCTCGGGCCTGATCAATCACGGTTGGAGTTATATGAATATTGATGACGTTTGGCAGGGCAAGCGAGGCGGCGAGTTTCATGCCATATTGCCTGACTCGGCCACTTTCCCTAATATGCAGGCACTAACCGATGAGGTACATGCCATGGGTTTACATATTGGTATTTACTCTACCCCCTGGATCGAATCGTACGGGCACCATGTGGGCGGTTCGGCCGATACTCCAGAGGGGACATTTGCAAAGGTGACCGGCACTATCCCGCCGCGTAATAAAAAGATAAAACCTTTTGCCATAGGGCAATACACCTTTGTTGAGCAGGACGTAAAACAGTTTAATAAATGGGGTTTTGATTACCTGAAATACGATTGGAACCCGAACGAAATGCCCGAAACAAAAAAGATGTTTGATGCCCTGCGCGCAGGTAACCGCGATGTTATTTTCAGCTTATCAAACAGCACACCGTTCGCTTCCATTGCCGATCTGTCTACGGTATCAAACGCCTGGCGTACCGGCGGCGATATTCGCGATAACTGGAAAAGCCTAAAGCCACGCGTACTGGCGCAGGACAAATGGGCACCCTACGCCCGGCCCGGCCATTGGAACGACCCGGATATGATGGTACTTGGTGTTGTAGGCTGGGGTAAGGAACCATACCATGCAACCCTATTAACACCCGACGAACAATATACCCACATGAGCGCCTGGTGCCTGATGTCGGTACCGTTGTTATTGGGTAACGACCTGACCAAGCTGGATGCCTTTACCCTAAGCCTGTTAACCAACGATGAAGTTATCGCTGTTAACCAGGACCCACTGGGCAAGCAGGCTACGGTAATAGCAAGGCAAGGCGAATCGGGCATTATGGCTAAAGATTTGTACGATGGTGCAAAAGCGGTAGGCTTGTTTAACCCCGGCGATACCGGCACGCAAAATATGGTGCTAAGCTGGAAAGATTTGGGCATTAGCGGCAAATATATCGTCCGCGATTTGTGGCGGCAAAAAGACCTGGGCACATTTGACGGTGAATTTAAAACCGATGTAGCCCAACATGGGGTAGTGATGGTGAGTTTGAGAAAAGCGAAGTAAACTCCCCGACATACCATCACTTTGTCATTTCGATAGAGCATGCGCGGGGAGTGCGGGGTGGGGCGAAAGAGAAATCTTATACGACATGCTTATCGTATAGCTTATAGCACGTATAAGATTTCTCACTATCGTTCGAAATGACAAACTGTTTTAAGAATGAGAAAAGAAATAGCACTCTTATTGATATTCATAGGATTTATAACAAAGTCGCAAGCCAAACCCACCGCCGATAGCCTGAAAAGCGAAGCGTACATCTCGCATTTCGGTAACCTGGATAATATCAACCTGCGGATAAAAACAGAGAAGAACGCCACAGTAGCTTTCTTCGGCGGGTCTATCACTAATATGGTGGGCTGGCGCGATATGGTTTGCAAGTACTTAAGTATAACCTATCCTGGTACGCATTTTACCTTTATTAATGCCGGTATCCCGTCGCTGGGGAGTTTGCCACATGCGTTTAGGTTAGATAAGGATGTATTGAGCAAGGGCCGCATCGATCTGCTATTTATCGAATCGGCAGTGAACGACAGGGTGAATGGCACTAACGAACAAACCCAGCGCCGTGCTTTAGAAGGTATTGTGCGGCAAACATTAACAGCTAATCCCAATACTAATATCGTGCTGATGGCCTTTGTTGATCCTGATAAGATGGATGATTACAAAGCCGGTAAAGTGCCACCCGAGGTGCAGGTACACCAGGACATTGCCCAACAGTACCACCTGCCATTTATTAACCTGGCTAAGGAAGTGAACGACCGAATAAACGCCGGCGAATTTAACTGGAAGGACGATTTTAAAAACCTGCATCCATCGCCATTTGGGCAAGGTATTTACCTGCGCAGCATCAGGCAATTATTAGCTGATGAATTGGGGAAACCCGCGCCCGGCAAATTGCAACCCGCAGCATTACCTAAAGTGGCCAATGATTTTAATTATGCCAATGGCGCTTATCTGGATATCCATCAGGCGAAAAAGTTAAAAAACTTCACCTTGAATGAAAACTGGAAGCCCACCGACAGTATCCATACTCGTCCGGGATTCGTAAACGTACCCGTTTTAGTTGGCGAGCAAGCCGGCGCATCGCTGGAGTTGCCATTTACAGGTCGCACGGTTGGTATTAGCGTAGTATCGGGGCCTGATGCAGGTATTATTAAATACAGCATCGATGGTAAGCCACAACCCGATTTGGATTTGTACACTCAATGGAGTAAAAGCCTGCACCTGCCCTGGTATTTGATTTTAGGTGATGGATTAACATCGGGCAACCATGTACTGAAACTGGAGATCAGTGACCGGCATAACGAAAAATCGAAGGGCAATGCTTGCCGGATAGTGTATTTTTTAGTTAGTAAATAAAATGAAAAAGATAGTAATAATACCCCTATTGCTTTGTGCCACTGCTACCGTAAACGCACAAACCATATTAAAGGCCGATGGTAAAAGCGATGCTTATGCCCTCATATCTAAAACCCTTGGCGGCGATGCCTGCGAAGTGCCTGATTGTGGCCACCCCGTAAAACACATTACCCAGGAATTTGACCAACAGTTGAACGAAAACGTTTTTGTTTTTAATATCCACGCCAAACTGGATAACGATCGCTGTAAAAGCTTCGATCGCCAACGGTTGGAAATAAAAACCTACGGCCCATCGCCGGCTAAGCTAAAGGGCGAACGTAACGAAACCGTAGTTTACAAATGGAAGTTTAAGCTGGATAGTAACTTTAAAGCGCAACCTACCTTTACCCATATCCACCAGATAAAGGCAGGGGATGGGGATGCAGGGGCACCAATTATTACGCTTACACCGCGTTTTGGCAAGCCCGATAAAATGGAGGTGATCCATACCGGTGCATCAAAGGCATCATCACAAGGCAAATTAATTGAGGTTGATTTGGCGCCGTTTAAAGGCACCTGGGTTGAAGTAACCGAGCAATTGCACTATGATACCAAAGGTACCTACAGCATCAGCATTAAACGGGTGAGCGATGGTAAGGAATTGCTGAACTACAGCAACCCTAATATAGATCTTTGGCGCGATGATACTTCGTTTTGCCGGCCCAAATGGGGCATTTACCGCAGCCTTAAAAGCCCCGAATACATCAGGGATGAAACACTGAAGTTTGCAGATATTTCGATACAGGAATTGTAAACGGAAACATTTGGCGATTTAACCACAGAGGGCACGGAGGTTTGCACCGAGTACACAGAGATATAATAAAATCTCCGTGTTCTCTGTGATTCTTTTTTCTCTGTGACCTCTGTGGTTAAATCATCACAAACACACCCTAAAACTAAAAAGGCCCCCGTGTTAGCGGGGGCCTTTTACTATATATTGAGTTTAATAATTTTCTGCTGATTAATCCATTTCGGCGTATACCGGTTTTTTAACACCGTTATCATAAGCCTTTAAACTCTTTTTTAATATTTTACGGGCCACGTGGATCCGTGTTTTTACTGTACCGATAGGGATAGTGAGGTGTTCGGCTATCTCGTGGTATTTATGGCCTTCAAAATACATGGTGAAGGGGACATAATAATCTTCGGGCAGTTTATCTAACGAACGTTTGATGTCGTCCATCACAAATTTTGCTTCGCCCTGATTTTTAGTTGAACTGAATACCAGGTTAGCCGACGAGATCTCTTCGGATTTGGTTACAAAGGTGCTCATCTTAATAAAGCGGCGGTAATTGTTTATGAAAGTGTTTTTCATAATGGTGTACAACCAGCCTTTAAGGTTGGTGCCTTCTTTAAACTTGTTATAATATGTTATCGCTTTTAACATTGTATCCTGTACAAGGTCGTTAGCGTCATCCGCGTCGTGCGTGAAATGTAAGGCGTAAGATCGTAGTGAACCTGCCTGACGTAATACCAATGTGTTAAACTCAATCTTTGTCATACCAATTAATGTTTTGATATTAACAATTAGGCAAACATGATACCGTTTTGTCGCCGTTCGGTAATCCCGAACAGGTGTGGTGCTTTCACTACAACAAATTTTGTTTGGCAAATCAATAGCAGGGAGATTTGTCATCTGCGCGTAACTTGCTCAAAAAGAGGGTGTTTTAATGTGAAAAGCAGATGAAATTAACTGATGGGATTTTGAGACAGACCTGCCGAACAAGGCGATTAAGCTTTTGTTATTTATTTATAAATAAAATAATTTAACTAATCATATTCACTTCGCGTTCCAGTAAAACGCCAAATTTAGTGTACACACTGTCTATGATTTGCGACGACAGTGCATAAATTTCAGTACCCGTGGCCCCGCCATGGTTCACTAATACCAGGGCCTGGTTTTTCCATGTACCGGTATTCCCCACGGTTTTGCCCTTCCATCCGCATTGCTCAATCAGCCATCCGGCGGCCAGTTTAATCAAGCCATCGCCTGCGGGGTAGTTCACTATTTCGGGAAACTTTTGCTGGATGCCTGCAAATTGATCTGCGCCGATAACCGGGTTTTTAAAAAAGCTGCCCGCGTTGCCAATGGTAGATGGATCGGGTAGTTTAGATACCCGGATATGCGATACCACCTGCGATACATCTTTTATAGTAGGTGTGCTAATACCCCGGTTATTTAACTCCTGCTCAATAGCGCCATAACGCAGATTGATATTGGGGATTAACGATAAGTGGAATTTAACGCAGGTAATAATATACCGCCCTTTCAGTTCGGTTTTAAATACGCTATCGCGATAACCAAAATGGCAATCGGCCTTGCTGAAAGTTTTAAAAGTACCTGTAACAATTTCAAAGGCCCGGCAGCTTTCAAACACGTCCTTTAACTCCACGCCATAAGCGCCAATATTTTGGATAGGCGATGCCCCAACCGAGCCGGGGATCAGGCTTAGGTTCTCCAGTCCGGCATATTGATGGGCCACACAGTAGTTTACCAAATCGTTCCATACCTCGCCCGCGCCGGCTTCCACAAACACATCCTGGTGGCTTAAACGATGCTCAATGCCCCGGATATTCATACGGATCACCAGTCCCTCATAATCATTCAGCAGCAGCATATTACTACCGCCACCCATCACCAGCCGTGGCAGATCCAGCCATTGCGGGTCCATAAACAATTCCACCAACTCATCCTCGTGACTGATCTCGGCAAAATACCTGGCCGAAGCTTCGATACCGAATGAGTTGAAGTTTTTAAGGGAAACGTTTTGTTGGATTTGCAGCATGGGTATTTATTGGATTGGACGAATTTCGGAATTTTAATTTTATAAGATTAGTAATATCTATATTTAAAAACCTAATCGCAAATATGAAATTCAAACTAAATACTTGGCAAACAATAGCCCACTTTTTCCCATTTTTTGTTGCCTCTGTTTTAATGATGCGGCTTCACTTTGGCAAACCAGTTTTGCTTATAGCCAATGTGCTAATGGTTTTCGATATGGCTTTAGTTCATGCTTATCAGGTGTATTTGGCTAATAGCTTTAACCAGCAACAGAGCAAACCATCCATGTTTTATAAATTCAATTTGTTTATACCATTGGTAGGCTTAGTGCTTTATTTTTTAGATGTCCTACGAGGTTCTATCATGTCACCTGGTGCAATTGAGTTTGGGCCTATGCGCGGGTTGCGTTTCAACTGGTATATGGATACACTTTATGCTATCCTTATTTATGCCGGGATTAATTACTTCTTTTTTAATGTCTACTTTGCTGCTAAACAACTAAAAACTGTTACTGATGCAGATAAAAAAGAGGAGTTGACTACGAATTATCTAGGGCCAATGAGACAACTTGTGCGAATTTCCCTTTGGTCTTTGGTAGCAGGTTTTGCTATAAGCTGTATGGCAGACATTATTACTTTATTTAAAATGTAATCGACTAATTCATCGTCCAGTAATTAACAAAGCACGGAAGTCTCAGACTTCCGAACATCCCAGGCACAAGTTAATCCATCACACAGCCTGCCCTTAAACTTGCGCCAGCATAGGTGTAATAAACAAGCAAGACCCACGATTTATCGTGGGCCTTGCTTGTTTATAGAAAATCGGTGAAATCCCTAATCAAATCGGTGAAATCCCTGCAATATTAAATATGGATTGGCCGTTTATCAGTAGCCGCCAAACAAGCCTCACGCATTGCCTCGGTATAAGTAGGGTGCGCATGGCTGGCGCGTGTTACATCCTCGGCACTGGCGCGGAACTCCATGGCTATAACCGCTTCGGCAATCATATCTGCCGCGCGGGGGCCAATCATGTGTACGCCTAAAATTTCGTCGGTAGTAGTATCGGCTAAAACTTTTACAAAGCCATCTAAATCACCACTGGCGCGGGCACGGCCGCTGGCCTTGAACGGGAATTGACCTGCTTTGTAGCTAATGCCGGCTGCTTTCAGTTGTTCTTCGGTTTGGCCAACGCTGGCAACTTCGGGCCAGGTGTAAACTACGCCCGGTATCAGGTTATAATTAATGTGCGGTTTTTGTCCGGCAATTTGCTCAGCCACTAAAGTGCCTTCGTCTTCGGCTTTGTGGGCCAGCATGGCACCTTTAATTACATCGCCAATAGCGTAAACACCTTTCACGCTGGTTTCCAGGTGATCGTTAACGGTAATTTTGCGGCCGCGTTCTTCAACGGTAAGGCCAATGTTTTCTAAACCTAAACCATCGGTATAAGCAATCCGGCCAACGGCTACCAGGCAGTAATCGCCTTTCAGCTCGCCTTTCTCGCCTTTGGGGGTATCAAAAGTAACGGTTACTTCTTTGCCTTTTACGGTTGCGCCGGTTACCTTGTGGCCCAGGTAAAAGTCCATACCTAATTTGGTCAGTACCTTTTGCAGTTCTTTACCCAACCCTTTATCCATGGTGGGGATAATACCGTCCATATATTCAATTACGGATACCTTGGCACCTAAACGCGCGTAAACCGAACCTAATTCCAGCCCGATAACGCCGCCGCCAATCAGCACCAAATGTTTAGGTACTTCGCTAAGGGTTAAAGCTTCGGTTGAGGTAATGATGCGTTTCTTGTCTACCTTAAGGAAAGGCAGGCTTGATGGTTTTGAACCGGTGGCGATAATTACGTTAGTAGCGGTAATCTCGGCCGATGTGCCATCCGCTTTTTTCACCACAATGGTGTTTTTATCTTTAAACGAACCTACACCTGTGTGTACGTCAATTTTATTTTTCTTCATCAGGTAGGTAATGCCGCTGGTATTGGCATCAACCACTTCCTGCTTGCGCTTAATCATCCGGCCGAAATCAAATTTCAGGTCTTTTAGCTTAATGCCATGGTCTTCAAAAGCATGGGCAGCGTTATGATAATGTTCAGACGAATCTAACAAGGCCTTGCTGGGGATACAGCCTACATTTAAGCAGGTACCACCCAGGGTATTATATTTTTCAATAATGGCAGTTTTTAAACCCAACTGGGCGCAGCGTATAGCGGCCACATAACCACCCGGGCCCGAACCTATAACGATAACATCATATTGCATAGCGAATGTATTTTAATAGCGCCAAAGTTAACATTATCCTAAATAAAGCGGGGCACAATATCATCTGTACCGGGTAAAATTTTAGTGGTTTTATTTTACTGATTATCAGCGTTAATCATATTAATTGCTATTTTAGTGTATCACAATAAAACAACAACACCCTTGACAACAACCAACACACTTGCCCAACCGTGGAGCATCAGCCAAAAAATCCTATTTCGCTTCGCGTTCCTGTTTTTCGCGCTGTTCATATTTTTCTTCCCAAACGCCGGTGCGCCCGGGTTGAACCAACTGTACGACTTTTACATTGTCCCCATGCACAAACTGATGGTTTGGATGGCCGCGCATGTGTTCCATTTGGCCAAACCCTTAACCGTTTTTACCAACGGTAGCGGCGATACCACTTACGATTGGTTAGTGCTATGCATGGTGGCTATCTGCTCGGCAATTGGCGCGGCTGTGTGGACGGCCCTGAGCAGGGGGCAAATTAGTTACGACCGGTTGTATTACTGGATGATTGTTGTATTGCGCTATTATGTAGGCATCACCATGCTGGCGTATGGGTCTGTAAAGGTGGTTCAGCTGCAATTCCCCGCGCCAACTCCCTGGCGGCTGATAGAGCCTTATGGCAATTCGTCGCCATTTACGCTAGCCTGGACGTTTATGGGATACTCGCGCGGGTATAATTATTTTACGGGCATTGCCGAGGTAAGCTGCGGCATATTATTGCTGTTTAAGCGCACATCGCTGTTCGGCGCGGTGATTGCCTTTACCGTGGCTGCAAACATCACGGCCATTAACTTTTGCTTTGATGTGCCTGTAAAAATTGTTGCCAGCGCCTTGGTGTTGATGGTAGCCGTTATCCTGCTAAAGGACCTGCACCGCTTTATCGACTTTTTCTTCCTCAACAAAACAGCCGGACCTGCAAACCTTACACCGCGGCGCTTTCAAAAAAAATGGAAGAATGTTACGCTGACCGTTGTTAAATACGTGCTGATATTGTATGTAACAGCATCGGATGTGGACAATATGAGAACCGGCTACCATGCTTACGGGCAGGGCGTAAAACACCCGGTGCTTTACGGTGTTTTCAATACCAAAAACTTTGTGCTGAACAAAGACACCCTTGCCCCGCTGACTACCGACACTGCCCGCTGGCGGCGTATGCTGATAAACAGTTTTGGAAAAGCAACTATCGAAATGATGAACGACAGCACCAAAAGCTACAGCTACAAGGCCGATACCGTTAAAAAAATGATCACCCTGGGCGATATAAAAGACACTACCTGCAAGTACCTTTTTAAATATACCTTAAGCAAGGATAGTGTACTGCACATAGATGGCAATGGCCCTGCCGGGCAACTTAACGCCGAGTTTAAACGCTACGACGAGCGTAAGTCTGTGCTGATTAAACGCGGGTTCCATTTTGTTAACGAGTATCCGTTTTCGAAGTAAAAACGATCATAAGAAAAAAAAACGCAGTGATGTTGTTTTAGCAATTCTTACTGATTTGTTTTCTATTCGAACTTTGCATTATTATATTTGGTAGATGATCAGACAATTAAAAGGGATAGATGCCGCGGCTTACCGCGCGCTTAGGTTAACGGCTTTACAGACAGAACCCAATGCGTTTTGTTCGGATTATGAAGTGGAAAGTCAGAAGCCTGAACTGTTTCTTGAAAAATGTTTGAAGGAAAACTCAGAAGTTCCGTTTGTTTTCGGCGCGTTTGAAGATGACCAACTGGTTGGCATAGCCGGTTTTGCCGGCGACGAATTGATCCAGCTTTTTGTGCTGGCCAATTATCGCCGACGGGGTATAGCCCGCGAGTTGGCTTTGGCTGCTACAGCACACGCGTTCCAGGAAGTGAAGTTACTGCTCTACATCAACGTGGCAGTAGTACTGCATGATGAAAATCCCCAGAAATTTTACGAAACCATTGGCTTTGAAACCACCCGCATGGATAATTACACCCACAATGGTTTTGGGATACAACTGCTAACCCTTAGCCGCAGCAGGCATAGGTAGGGGCAAACAACAATGCTGCATTCATTTTTTGCTTTTAAGTTGATAATCACCGGCACTTCAAGGATTTAAATTATATAGTGCGGTGTGATTTCCCTGCAACCATTCCACCCTCCCTGCATTATATCATCACCTTGCAAGCACCTCAATATTGTTACATCAAATAATTTTCAATACCTTAACTTCGTAGTACCAAAAACTATTACTGATCATCATGAAAAAAATCACAACTCTTTTACTGGTCTTGTTGCTTTGCTGCGGCGCGGCAATGGCACAGGGCACTAACACACTCTCGCAGGCCTCGCTCGATGCGCAGTACATCAGGGACAACTATACTAAAATGGAAAAATACATTACCATGCGCGATGGTAAGCGCCTGTTCACTTCCATTTATCTGCCAAAGGATCAAACTCAAAAATACGGCATAGTAATGACCCGTACGCCGTATACGGTATCGCCTTATGGTAATGACATGAAAGGCACGCTTGGCCAAAACATGCTGTTTGCCAAAGAAGGCTATATTTTTGTTTACCAGGATGTACGCGGCCGCTATATGAGCGAGGGCGACTTTGTAAACATCCGCCCGCAACTGGCCGATGGCAAAAAAGGCAAAACCGATATTGACGAAAGCACCGATACCTATGATACTATCGATTGGCTGGTGAAAAACGTACCGAACAATAATGGTAAGGTGGGGATCCTGGGGATCTCGTACCCGGGTTTTTACTCTACCGCTTCGCTGCCAAACGCGCACCCGGCGTTAAAGGCGGTATCGCCGCAGGCCCCGGTTACCGAGTGGTTTAAGGGCGATGACTTTCACCATAAAGGTGTATTTTTCCAGATGGATGCCTTTGCCTTTTTAACCGGCTTTGGTGTACCGCGCCCTAAGCCGATATTGCCAAACGATATTAAGAACCAGATCCGTACTAACGTAAAGGATAATTACAAATTTTACCTGGAGCAGGGTGCCTTGCCTAACCTGAAGAAGAATTTTCTGGGCGATTCGGTTAAGTTTTGGGATGATATGATGAACCACCCCAATTACGATTCGTTTTGGCAAGAGCGGAATATTTTACCGCACTTAACCAATATTAAACCCGCGGTTATGACCGTTGGCGGCTTTTTTGATGCCGAGGATGCTTATGGCGCGCAGGCGGTTTATAAAACTATCGAGAAGCAAAACGCGCAATCTGTTAAAAACACGCTGGTACTGGGCCCATGGTTTCACGGTGGCTGGGAGCGCGGTGATGGCGACTTTTTTGGCGATATCAATTTCGGCCAAAAAACCAGCGAGTATTTCCGTGCTAATATCGAGTTACCTTTCTTTAACTATTACCTGAAAGGCAAAGGCACCATGGATTTGCCCGAAGCGTATATTTTTGTAACCGGCAGCAACCAATGGCATAAGTTTGAAACCTGGCCGCCAAAAAACACTACTGAAAAAACGCTGTACCTGCAACAAAACGGCAAGCTAAGCTTCAGTGCGCCAACTTATGCCGATAGCTTTGACCAATACATGATCGATCCGGCCGCACCGGTGCCTTATCAGGATGGCATACAGGCCCGCCGTACCCGCGAATACATGATAGATGATCAGCGCTTTGCATCGCGCAGGCCGGATGTGAAAACTTACCAAACCGATGTACTGACGGAAGACATTACACTGACCGGCCCGCTAATGGCCGACCTGTTTGCATCAACCACCGGTACCGATGCCGATTTTGTGGTAAAACTGATAGACGTTTACCCGGACGATGCGCCAAACCCATCGCCAAACCCTAAGGGCATTATTATGTCGGGCTACCAGATGCTGGTACGCGGCGAGATCTTCAGAGGTAAGTTCCGTAACTCGTACGAGAAACCGGAGCCCTTTGTGCCCGGCAAGGTAACCGAAGTAAAATACGATTTGCCCGATGTTGGCCATACGTTTAAAAAGGGCCACCGCATGATGATCCAGGTGCAAAACTCCTGGTTCCCGCTGGCCGACCGTAACCCGAACCAGTTTATGGACATTAACAAAGCCACCGATGCCGATTTTAAAACGGCCACCATGCGTTTATACCATGATAAGGCCGCGCCATCGAATTTGAAGATCACGGTGCTGGAGAATTAGGATAATGAACTTGCACTCGTTTATAACGAGTGCTTAATAGGATAAAGCGATTTAATCGCCAGAATGATAACAATGAAAAAACAAACGCTACTATTTAGCTTATTATTAGTATTCCTGACATCGGCATTGTATGCCCAGCGTAACAAGGAAACTTTCAGCCGTGCCGATTCCCTGCATGGCAATCAGAACGCGCCTTTGCGTACCTGCTACGATATCAACTACTACCACCTGGATGTGAAGTTTGATATCGAGAAGAAGTTCATCAGCGGCAGCAACCTGTTTAAGTTTACGGCTACGCGCGATATGAATAAATTGCAGTTCGACCTGTTTGCCAACCTAACTATTGAAAAGGTGGTTTATAAAGGCAAGGAGCTGACTTACAAACGCGAGTTTAACGCTGTATACCTTGATTTCCCGAAAACCATAACCGCAGGTACTAAGGACGAGTTTACCGTATTTTATTCGGGTAACCCAACCATTGCCCGTAACGCCCCATGGGATGGTGGCGTAGTCTTTACAGTCGACTCGTTAAAAAAGCCATGGGTGGCTACCGCCTGCGAGGGTGTAGGGGCTGCTATATGGTGGCCTAATAAGGATCAGCTGACGGATGAGGTAGATAGTATCCTGATCAGTATCAGTGCGCCTACGGGCTTAAAGGATGTGTCAAACGGCCGCCTGCGCAAGGTAACCGATTTAAAGAACGGTTATACCCGTTTCGATTGGTTTGTAGGCAGCCCGATTAACAACTACGATGTGGAAGCCAATATTGCCGATTACGCGCATTACAGCGATACCTACGCCGGCGAAAAAGGTAAGCTAACGCTGGATTTTTGGCCGCTGGCTTATAACCTGGATAAGGCTAAAAAACAATGGGGCGCTAACGTAACCCCTATGCTAAAGGCCTTTGAACATTGGTTTGGCCCATACCCTTTTTACGAGGACGGCTATAAATTGGTAGAAACCCCGCACCTGGGTATGGAACACCAAAGCGGTGTGGCTTACGGCAATAAATACCGCAACGGCTATTTAGGTCGCGACCTTTCAGGCACGGGCAAAGGCCTAAACTGGGACTTTATTGTGGTACACGAAAGTGGGCACGAGTGGTTTGGCAATAACATTACCGATAAGGATAATGCCGATATGTGGATCCACGAGAGCTTTACTAATTATTCCGAATCGCTGTTTATCGAAAACTGGACCGGCAGTAAGCAGGCCGGGCAGGAGTACGTACACGGCACCCGCCGCTCTATCGCCAACGACGCGCCTATTATTGGCGTTTATGGTGTAAATAAAGAGGGCAGCGGCGATATGTATTACAAAGGCGGCAACTTGCTGAATATGATCCGCACCATTATTAACGATGATGAAAAATGGCGTTCTATACTGCGTGGACTGAACAAAACTTTCTACCATCAAACGGTAACAACCGAACAGGTGGTTGATTATATCAACGCGCAATCGGGCTTAAAGCTGACCAGCATATTTGACCAGTACCTGCGTTATAAAAACATCCCAACGCTGGAGTTTCGTTTCGAGAATAACCGCCCCACAGCCCGCTGGATAGCCGATGTAAATGGCTTCAACATGCCGGTACGTATCCGCACCAAAAGCGGCGAGTATAAATTTATTAATGTTTCCACCCGCTTTACCCCGGTTGACCTGCCCGGGCTAACCAAGGATAATGTAGAGGTAGATACCTTTAACTATTATATAGGCGTGCTGGTGGATTAATGCTATAGTGGTAAATAAAAAGCCCCGCGTGTTTTTGACACGCGGGGCTTTTTATTTACCATCACGTCATTGCGAGTTGTCAAATCCCGGCGGGGACTTTAAAGGTGTAAATGACAGAGAGGGGGGTGTCATCCTGAGCCCGTCGAAGGGTGCGTGCGTAGGCCTGCCCGCCATGGTTCGACAAGCTCACCATGACACCCTGCACTAAATCTGTCATGGGTAGGTACGAAGCAATGACGATGTTTATAACTTCGCTACAACACCCTTAGGCAACTTTGCCTTAACCAAATTATACGATTGGCGGATATAATGCTCCCATTTATCCTCACTGAAACGGTCTTCGGCGCTTACAAAAATCCATTTATAGCGCGCTACATACGGGGCGGGGATAATATCGGGTGTGGCGCTTAATTCTTCAAATTCATCATCCTTAACCTTAAACGATACCCCAAACGGACCGGTAAGCCCGGTTACGCAAAACATTTTAGCGCCTATGCAAAAGCACAGGTCGTTCCCCCATTTTACGTCTTCGGTTACAAAGGGCAGGCTTAGGCAAAAAGTGCGGATTTGTTCGATGTTCATGGGGCTAATGTAAATAAAGTTTTGTCCTTGGCAGCGTAGCGCGGCGATCTCGTAGTAAATATATCGAACAGCGATAGCTACGAGATTGCCACGTCGCCCCAATGCACAGCCTGGGCTGCTCCTCGCAATTGACATAGTTTTTAAGGGTTGGGAGGGGTAAAAAAAATCCCGGCATCGCGCCGGGATTTTTCATTTTGGATCTATAATTTAAGTTTACACTTAAGCGTAAGTATTTAACATTACCGGCATTACCAGCATCAGCACGTCTTCGTTTTCGTCGCCACCTTGTGGTAATAATAAACCGGCCCTGTTAGGGGTACTCATGTGCAGGGCAACTTCCTCGCCGCTCAGGTTTTTCAACATCTCTATTAAAAAACGGGCGTTAAAGCCAATCTCCATATCGTCACCTTCGTACTGGCAGTTCAGGCGTTCGTGCGCCTCGTTGCTAAAATCAATATCCTCTGATGAGATGTTTAATTCGCTGCCATTAATTTTTAACCTTACCTGATGCGTGGTTTTGTTGGCATAAATAGCCACACGGCTAAGCGAGCCTAAAAATGCCACACGATCTATAGTTAACCGGTTAGGGTTGTTTTGCGGAATCACCGCTTCATAATCAGGGTAACGCTCGTCAATCAGGCGGCACACTAAATTAATGTTACCGAATTTGAAGAACGCGCTGGTGTTGTTATACTCAACCGATACATTCACATCATCGCCCGGCAGGGCCGATTTTAACAAATTCAAAGCCTTTTTAGGCAGGATGAACGATGTAGTGCTTTCGGCTTTGGCATCCTTGCGGCGATAACGCACCAGTTTGTGGGCATCGGTAGCTACAAAGGTTAAGCTTTGCGGGGTTAGCTGGCAAAATACGCCTGTCATAGCCGGGCGCAGTTCATCATTACTAACCGCGAAGATGGTTTTGTTAATGGCTTCGGCCAATACCGATGAGGGCAGGTTAACCGATGATGCATTTTCTACAACCGGGATCTTCGGGAAATCGTCGCCATTCTCGCCGCTTAGCTTGTACTTACCATCGCCGGCATTAATTTCTATGGCGAAGGTTTTATCATCAACCGAAAAAGCGATAGGTTGCTCGGGCAGCGATTTAAGCGTATCGAGCAATATGCGCGATGGGATAGCTATGCGGCCGTTTTCCTTTGCCTCGCTTAATGTAAGGGAGGTGGTCATGCTGGTTTGCAGGTCGGTGGCCGAGATGGTCAGGTTGCCATCCTTAATTTCAAATAAAAAGTTTTCCAGGATCGGCAATACGGTACTGTTGCTAAGCGCACCGCTTACTGATTGTAGTTGCTTAAGTAACGTAGACGTCGAAACAATGAATCTCATATAAAGAATTTAATCTATCAAAAATATAAAAATTAGTGCGCATACTTTCGCTTGCGCAAATAATGTTGAAAAATAGCGAATATTAACACCAACAGCAACGGTCCGATGGTATTTATCAGCTGCCAATACAGCTTTTCGTTCTTTATCCGGGCACGGTTAAGCAAACGCAGCTGAATTTCCTTATCGCGGAGCGATATCAGGCGCGAATCGCCGGTAAGGTAATCGGCCAGGTTAAGCAAAAGGTTGCGGTTACCAAAGTTTTTATTGGTATAATGATCAAAGCCCAGGGGATAAGGCGAGCCATCCTTGGCTATTTGGTTTTTAAAAATATCACCATCGCTTAACACCACCATTTTGGTTGGTTTGCTGGCGGTAAGCGGCGGGGCATGATCGGTAATGCCCTCGGGTATGGGCCGATTTAAAAAGGTTGATTTAAACTTACCCTCCAGCAATACGCCAACCGTTTTAGGCTCGCTTTGGAAGGCCTGCGGGTCGGGGTCCTGCTCCAGCATTTGCAGCGAGAGCATATAGGGCGTATTAAACTTTTTATTAAACGGCGATGAGGTAAGCAAAATGGTTTTGCGCACGTTTTTAATGCCAATGGTATCAATAGTACTGGCAAACTCGCTGCGGATACCCTCCAGGTTTTTAACCACGGGATGTTTGGACATGGGTAAAAATACCGGGTAAAACAGCCAGTGCAGTATCTGTATCTGCGGTGCGCCGCCTGCGGCACCGGTGGTAATCGGGATCTCGGCGCAGTTCATATCGGCAATTACATCGTAATTAAGGCGTACGCCGTAGGTGAATAGCTGATCGTCGAGGTTTAGTTTTTTTGGGAAAGCCAACTGCTCGCCGCCGTGGCCGCGCAGGCTGTCCAGTTCGGCACTGATTTGGTCGAGGCTCCAGATAATGTGGCCGCCGTTCATCAGGTATTGGTCTATCTTAAACTTCTCTAACTCGGTAAAAGGCAGGTCGGGCTTGGGGATAATCAGCAGGCTGATCTTTTTCAGCCCATCCATCGATATCAGCTTTAAATCAACCCGGCCCACATCAAAACCGTCCGACAGCACCTTGCGGGCATCGTACATTTGCAGGTCGGTTAACTCGTGGTGCCCCTCGGTAATGCCAATACGTTTGCGGCCGGTGGTCACTATTTTTTTAATAGCCGATGTAAAGGCATATTCCAGGTTTTGGATGGAGATATTCAGCGCTTCATCAACCGATGCGCCCTCGCGTGTTTGCAGCAGGCCAACAGGTAATTCGATATTGCCGGCTGTGATCATAGCCCCCGGGAAGATGATTTTTTGCGATTGACTGTCGTCCGTTTTTACGCTGAGGTTAGTCGGCTCGATACCCCGGCTTTTCAGGTTTTGGATCACCGTATCCTGCATGTTTTCGGGCAGGCCTTTCAGCGGGTCTACAACATCAAACTGTAGCTTGCCGTGGCTGTAGGCTTGCAGGTCGCTCAGCATATCGCGGGTAGCGCTTTGCAGGCGCTTCATCCCGGCAGGGAAGCCATCGCCTTTTAAAAATACGGTTACACGAACGGGCATAGGCAAGCTGTCCATTACGTTGCGGCTTACAGCCGATATGGTATAACGTTTCTCTTTAGTAAAATCGATACGGGTAAAGGATACATTGCTGAGGATCAGCAGAACGATCAACGCGGCTAATAAGGCACCCGTTGCTTTAACGTTGATCTTCTTTTGCCTTTGGCGGATCAATACCAGCAGCGTAAGCGCGATGAAGATGGCAGCCAGGATGATGAAATAAGCCAGATCGCGCGTATCCAGTACACCGCGGCTAACCGATTGGTAATGCTCGGTAATACCTAAATATTGGACGGAATAATCCTGTAGGGACAATAACCCACTTAGCGAATCGAACCCGCTGAAGATGAAGAAGCACAGAAAAACGGCCAGGGCAAAGGCGATGATCTGGTTTTTGGTAATAGCCGATGCAAAAATGCCGATAGCCGCGAAACCGCTGCCCAGCAAAAACAAGCCGATGTACGACCCTATCACGCCGCCGGTATCAATATTGCCTTGCGGGGTGCCTAATATGCTTACCGTCCAATAATAAAACAGGGTGGGCAGTAGGGCGCATAATAACAGTAATACACTGGCAAAGTACTTGCCTAAAACAATTTGCACATCGGTAAGCGGGCGGGTAACTAATAGTTCGAAAGTGCCCTCCTTGCGTTCCTCAGCCAGCGAACGCATGGTAATGGCCGGTATCAGGAACATAAACAAGAAGGGTGCAATGTTGAAAAGGCTATCCAGCCCGGCATAGCCATAATCCAAAATACTGCTATCGGGGAACACCCATAAAAACAAGCCCAGCACCAGCAAAAACAAACCGATGGTAACATAAGCCACCAACGAGCTTAAATAAGACGTAATTTCTTTCCTAAATATTTGATACACCTTGAATATGCTATGTGCGCCGAAATTACAAACAATATTGGGTATGTGGAAGTGCGGGGATGGTTAAATGTGAGTCTACCCGGCGATAAGTCCCCCCCCTACAAAGGGCCTATATACTATTCTTAATAAAATTCCTAAATTGCTTCACGTTTCCGCAACCTGTCAAAATAAACAAACCTTAACGGATGGATCAAAATACTGCAAAGCAACGCCTGCTATCGTTAGATGTGATGCGTGGGGCTACCATAGCCGCCATGACTTTGGTTAATAACCCCGGCGATTGGGGGCATATCTACGCCCCGCTGGAACATTCGGCCTGGAACGGCTGTACCCCAACCGATTTGATCTTCCCTTTCTTCCTGTTTATGGTGGGCGTATCTATTGTGTTTGCTATGGAAACCAAAAAGGCCGATCCGCGTAACCATGGTAAAATGATCATAAGTGCCTTGCGGCGGATGGCCTTACTAATTGTCATTAGTTGGGGCATCCAGTTATTTTATCATTATGATAGGGGCTTTGCCAACCTGCGTTTCCCCGGTGTGTTGCCGCGCATTGGCCTGGTATTTTTTATCTGCAGTGTGCTGTACATTAAATGTTCGCAAAAAACACGCGACTGGGTACTGGCGGGGTCGCTTATTGGCTATTATGTGATCATGTGCTTTATACCCGTTCCCGATGGTAATTCGGCTAATTTGAACCCCGAAACCAATATGGGTGCCTGGCTGGATAGGCTGGTGTTTGGCAGTAACCACTTGTGGCGCGAATCGAAAACCTGGGATCCGGAAGGGCTGCTGGGTACATTGCCCGCTATTGGTACAGGTCTGTTCGGTATCCGTGTGGGTACCTGGTTAAAACGCCCCGATCGCGAAAACAGCGTAAAGGTAACCTGGCTGTTTGTTTACGGCGTAGCGGCGGTAGTAATAGCACTGATATGGGATTTGTTCTTTCCCATTAATAAAGCTCTTTGGACCAGCACCTTTGTGCTATACACCGGCGGCCTGGCTACTATTGCCCTGGCCTTTACCTATTGGCTGGTTGATGTGCAGGGCCATAAAAAATACATGTGGATATTGGTGGTTTTTGGCATGAATGCCATTACCGGCTACGTACTAAGCGGCATATTGCAGGGCATTATCAATTTTATAAGTATTGGCGGCGTGCCGGCGGCAACCTGGCTGTACGCGCATGGTATTAAGCCTTATTTCGCGCCGTATAACGCATCGGTGGTGCGGGCCATTATTTATGTGTTTTTAACCTGGCTGCCTATGTATTGGCTGTATAAAAAGAAGATCTATATTAAGGTATAGCTGGTTTCGTTTGCAATCGCCTGATCGGGCATTATATTATACAATGAAAAATATGCAAAATCATGTAAATGAGGTATTTGCATCTGTACAAGGTGTGCAAAGTGTATAACGGTTTAATATTGTACACTTGTACAGTTAAAACCACGCGCCTCTCCCTAAAATAATAATCCATCGCACGCCGTTGTAACTACCGCGTCCGTTTCGCATCTTAGCATTATATCTTTAATTAAACATAATGAATTTAAACAGGAAGATTTCTGTAGCTGCTTTAACCCTGTTAATTGCGGCAAGTAGCGTTTTTGCACAGGTTAAACGCAAGCCAATCCCCGCGCCCGACAGGCCCCTTAACCTGGCCGACCAACTGCGCGGCGATTTGCTGCCAATTGATCCGGCCGTTATTATTGGTAAACTGCCTAATGGCTTAACCTATTATATCCGTAAAAACACCGAACCAAAAAACCGGGCCGAACTATACCTGGTAAACAAAGCGGGGTCGATACTGGAAACCGATGCCCAGCAAGGCCTGGCCCACTTTACCGAACACATGGCCTTTAACGGCACCCGCGACTTCCCGAAGAACGAGCTGGTGAACTACCTGCAAAAATCGGGCGTAAAATTTGGCGCCGACCTGAACGCTTATACATCGTTTGATGAAACTGTTTACCAGTTACCGCTGCCAACCGATAGCGTTAAGATCTTTGAAAAAGGTTTTGATATCCTGGCCAATTGGGCCGGTATGCTTACGTTTGATGCCAAAGAGATCAATAGCGAACGTGGCGTAGTACTGGAAGAAGCCCGGTTAGGTAAAAGCGCGTCCGAGCGGATGCAAAGGGTAACGTTCCCGGTATTGTTAAACAATTCGCGTTATGCGCAGCGCTTGCCAATAGGTAAGGATAATATCTTAAAAACCTTTCAGCCCGAAACCATTAAAAGCTTTTTCCGCGATTGGTACCGCCCCGATTTGCAGGCGGTAATAGCCGTCGGCGATTTTGACCCTAAACGGGTAGAGCAACTGATAAAGGATAACTTCTCGGCACTTAAAAACCCGGTTAACGAGAAACCGCGCCCTAAATATACTGTGCCGCCTATAGCCGGTACGGCCGTAAAAATTGTGACGGATAAGGAATTTCCGTATACGCTGGCGCAAATTTTTGTAAAGCACCCGCAAACCACCACCCGTACCGAAAGTGATTACATGCAGGGTGTGCGCATTAACTTATTTAACCAAATGATGAGCGCCCGTTTAAGCGAACTGATGCAAAAACCAAATCCGCCGTTTTTATATGCGCAGGCCAGCTACTCAGGCTTTTTGGGTAACCAGGATGCCTTTACTACTACGGCGGTAGCCAAATCGGCCGATGAGTTGAAGGGGGCTATTAAAGCTACTTTAGATGAGATAGAACGCGCCCGCAAATTTGGCTTTACCGAAACCGAACTGGAACGCGCCAAGCAAAACAGCTTAACCCAGTACGAAAACGTTTATAAGGAAAAAGATAAAACCAAATCGGTAAGCTACGTGCAGGAATACCAGCAAAACTTTTTGCAGGACGAAGCCATCCCCGGTATCGAGTTTGAATATAATTTCTACAAAAGCAATATCGGCAATATTAAGCTAAGCGAGATTAACGCGCTGGCGGGTAAGTTTATCAGCAATCAAAACCGCGTGGTAATTGTAGAGGCGCCTGATAAGGAAAAAGCCAAGTTACCAAACGAACAAACCCTGCTAAGCTGGATAAACGCTACCGGCAAGGATATTACCGCTTATGTAGATAACGTAAGCAAAAAGCCATTGCTGGATAAAGAACCGGTTGGCAGCAAAATAGCCACTGAAACCAAGGATGCCGCCATTGGCACTACTACGCTTGTTTTAGGCAACGGGGTTAGGGTAATACTAAAACCAACCGATTTTAAAAACGACCAGATCCTGATGAACGCCTACAGTTTTGGCGGCACATCATTGGCCAGCGATAAGGATTATGTATCGGCCAATATATCGGCAGGTATTATTGGCAGCAGCGGCATTGCCGATATGAACGAGATCCAGCTGGATAAAATGATGAGCGGTAAAAACGTAAGCGTATCGCCCTATATCAGCGAAACTACGCAGGGTATTTCGGCCAGCAGCTCGCCAAAGGATTTTGAAACCGCTCTGCAATTGGTTTACCTGTACTTTACCCAACCACGTAAGGATGCGGATATCTGGCAATCGCAAATGGCACAAACCAAGGCCTTGCTGCCCAACCGCAGTTTAGACCCGGCAAGTGTTTTCTCGGATACGGTATCTGCTGTTTTGGGCGACCATAACTACCGCCGCATGCCACTTACCTTAGATAAATTGAACACCGCCAGTTTAGACAAGGCTTACGAGTTTTACAAGGCCCGTTTTGCCGATGCCAGCGGCTTCACCTTTACGTTAGTAGGCGCATTTGATGTAGAGAAAATTAAACCCCTGCTGGAGAAATACCTGGGTGGCCTACCCGCTGCCGGCCATAAGGAAAATTATAAAAACCTGGGCATCCATGCCCCGGCTGGTCAGCTCACTAAAAGCGTTTACAAAGGCATTAATGATAAAAGCAGCGTGCAATTAGTATTCAGCGGCGATTTTGATTATAATGATAACAACAAGCTGCAAATGGACGCGCTGGAAGAAGTGATGAACATTAAGCTGATTGAACGCCTGCGCGAAAAGGAAAGCGGTGTTTACTCGCCGGGTGTAAGGGCGGGCTATTCAAAGTTCCCGCTAAGCCGTTACAGCATTACCGTTTACTTTACCTGCGCCCCGGCCAATGTAGATAAACTGATCAACGCCACCATGGAGGAGATAGCCAAGATTAAACAAAATGGTGCCGAGTTAACCGACATCAAGAAATACCAGGCCGAAGACAAGCGATCGACCGAGGTACAAATGCGCGAGAATGGTTTTTGGGCAGGTGTGTTGATCCGCTCGGCGCAGAACGAAGAGAACCCCGACAAAGTGTTAACCCACATTGCCGACCTGGACAAGATCACTGTAGAAAGCACTAAAGATGCCGCTAATAAATATTTAAGTGGTGTTAACCTGATTAAACTAATATCGTACCCCGAGAAGAAGTAATATCCCGTATACCAGGTATATAAAACAAAAACACCCCCGATCACACACCGGGGGTGTTTTTGTTTTTACCTACTTGTTGGTAAAGGATAATTTGAATTACAAGCCACTGCTTTTGAGTTTGAAGATTAATAACTATTTTCCCCAATAATCATCCATCAAATGAAATCTACCTGTTTTGCCCTGTTTCTGTCGTTATTATTAAGCATTGCCCATGGCCAATCGAAGCCGGTTGATCGGGTTGTTGATTCCTGCATCACTAAAAGGAATTTTAACGGTGTGGTACTAATAGCTAAAAATGGGAAAGTAGATTATTTAAAATACACCGGCCTGGCCAACCGGCATTATAACATCCGGTTTTCGCCGCAAACCAGGTTCCAGATATTTTCGGTAACCAAAACGTTTACTGCCGTATTAATTATGCAGTTGTATGAGCAAGGTAAAATCAACCTCGATTCAACCATATCGGCTTACTATCCCGAGTATAAAGGCGAGGCTGCGCATAAGGTTACCATCCGCAACCTGCTGACTTATAGCAGCGGCCGTTATTTAAAAGAGATGGACATCCGATATATCCGCGAAGCCTACGACCAGGATTTATGGCCGGTAGATACTTTTATTAACAGGTACTGTTCTGAAAAACTAATTGATGTGCCTGGGACTAAATTTAATTATAGTAATGGCGATTTTATTATACTGGGCAGGATCATTGAAAAGATCTACAACAAGACATTTGATGTGGTGCTGAAAGAAAAGATCCTTGCGCCGCTTAAAATGAACAATACCGGTTACTGGCACCACGAAGATATTGTACCCAACCTGGATGAAGGCTATGCCAACAAGTCTGGCAGTGTCGATTCTTTAATTACACCAACGTACCACTATATCGATAATCATTTCTCGGCAGGGGCTATGTATGCCACGCCGCAGGACTTGCTGATTTTTGACCAGGCTATATTTAACCATACCCTGCTTAAAAAACAAACGGTAGACCTTATGCTGGCTTCCTACCCTAACCTTGGCGATGTAGGCTTTGGCTTTTGGGTATATCCAAAAAAAATAGGCGCTGTTAACACCATTTTTGCCGAACGGCAGGGCGGGGGCTACGGGAACGAATCGAACTGGGTACACCTGGTAGATAAGGGTGTAACACTCATCTTGTTATCAAATACAGAAACTGCCGATTTAAATAAAATGCGGGTAGATGTATTAAAGGTGTATTTAAATGGTAAATGAGGTTTGCTTATAAAAAAAACGCCCCCGACCATATCGGGGGCGTTTTTTGTTTTCCATGCTTGCTTGTTGCAGGCAATTGTATTTTGTGGCGAGGTTTAGGCTGAACAAATAAAAACATTATACACCTGAAAAAACACCGTGTTTTCACGGTATTTTAATAAATGATGAAAATATTTTTTATACAGCTTTTCTACAGAATTTATCCTGAATTTTAAAACAAAAACATCCTGATGAAAAAGATGATTAAAGGGCTTTTAGTCGCTGTATTATTAAGCACCACCCCTGTGCTATTACATGCGCAAACCTATGTATTAGATAAAAAAATAGCGCTTACAGGTGATGGTGGATACGATTATGTATCGATAGATAAGGTAAACAACCGCTTGTATGTATCGCATGGCACCATGGTTAATGTAGTTGACCTGGCTACCGAAAAACAAGTAGGCGTAATTGAAGGAATGAAGGGTGTACACGGTATTGCCATTGTAAATAAATGGGATAGGGGCTTTATTAGCGATGGTAAGGCCAATGCCATGGTGGCTTTTGATTTGAAAACGTTGAAAATACTGGCTACCATCCCGCTGGAAGCCAAAGGCCCCGACGCGATTATTTATGATCCTTTTTCCGATCGTGTATTCAGTTTTAACGGCGATAGCAATAACTCATCGGTTGTTGACCCCAAAACCATGAAACAAATAGGCACGGTTGATTTAGGCGGCGCGCCCGAATTTGCCGTACCCGATGGCAAAGGCAAAATGTACAATAACCTGGAGGATAAAAGCAGCATGAACATCAT
Organism: Bacteroidota bacterium; assembly: GCA_040389105.1. Classification (GTDB taxonomy): domain Bacteria; phylum Bacteroidota; class Bacteroidia; order Sphingobacteriales; family Sphingobacteriaceae; genus Mucilaginibacter. The sequence goes on along the minus strand of JAZKAO010000030.1, from coordinate 51,267 downwards.
CGATACCAAAACGATGAAAGTGATCAAAAACTTTACGCTGGCCCCCTGCGGCGGCCCGACCGGTGTTGCGCTTGATTTAAAGAACAACCGCGCTTTTAGCGTTTGCCGCGAAAATAAGGGCATGAGTGTGGTTGACATTAACAGCGGTAAGGTAGTAGCTACCATACCCATTGGTGCCGGTGTTGATGCCGTTGCTTACGATGCCGAAACCAAACTCATCTTCTGCTCTAACGGCGATGGTACTACTACCATCATCAAACAAAAATCGGCTGATGAATACAGTGTGCTGCAAACGCTGGATACCCAGGTGCGCGCTAAAACATTAGCATTAGATACTAAAACCCACAAAATATACCTGAGCGTTGTTGATATGGAAAAAGGCACCCGTAAAGCTATCCCGGGTACCTTTTCGGTGCTGGTATATAAGATGCAGTAAAGCCCTCCCCGAAGGCTTTTAAAATTAGTCCCTTAATAATTATATATATGATAGTACAGCGATAGGCCAAAAGCCTGTCGCTTTTTATTTGGTGGGAGATTTAGAAAGTAAATATGGGATCTTGGCGGTTGTCCCAAAAACAAATAACCAATACATCCGAATTAATAATTCTGTAAAGCATAGAGCAATTTTTGTGGAGCACGCAGCTACGTATATCGCTACTGTAAACAGGGTATATATAAGGTGAAATAGAAATTGTTGAGAGCGATTTAGAAACTTTTGTTGCAAACTTATCTACAAAAGCATCACCCCATCTTTGTCGTAATTGATCAGTTAAGGCATCGTAAGTTTGAATAGCTTCTTCAGAGAGTTTTACTGTAAAACTCATTTTTTAAAGAGATGCTTTTCTTTGAATTCTTCCAGTGAAACTGTTTGCCCATTTTTGTATTGTTCCATGCTTGTCTCAATGCTTTTTAAAACATGCGGGGGCAAAGGTTGAGATTGTGGCTCAAATTGCACTTTCAATGCTTTTAGCACAGCCTTTATGGTTTTTAACTGCTCGGCACTTTCAGGATGTATCAGAATAGATTCCATATATACAAATATATAAAATTCACTTTTAATTGTTCGGTATCTGCTATAATGCTTTTTATTGTAAGGAAACCGCTCCACCGCCGACAAAGCCTGTAGGTAATTCCATACTTTTATATATTGCCTTAACAAATGAACGATCAACAAACGCTATTAAACCCGCATAATTGGGTAAAAACCTATGCCGATTACCTGTATGCCTTTGCCATAGTGCGTATTAACGATGAAGAACTGGCTAAGGATTTAGTGCAGGAAACCTTTTTAGCCGCCTTGCAGCGCACAGCTGCTTTTGAGGGTAAAAGTACCGAGCGCACCTGGCTAACGGCTATCCTGAAAAACAAGATCATTGATGTGTACCGCAAAAAATCGTCGGGGTTAAAGCAAGTGGAAATGATAGCCGCCGAACCCGACCAGGAATTTTTTAACCCCGACCACGGGCATTGGAAGCAGGAGCATTGGCCACAACCTTTTGGCATAGAAAACCACGATCCGCTGCATAACAAGGAGTTTAACCACATATTACAGTTATGTATGGAAAAATTGCCGGCATTGTGGCTATCGGTTTTTACCATGAAGCATATAGATGATGCCACATCCGAAGCTATTTGTACCGATTTGAAAATTAGCCCCAATAACTTTTGGGTTATTATCCATAGGGCTAAATTAAACCTGCGGGCTTGCCTGCAAAAAAACTGGATTTAAATATTACGGCCATGAATAAGTTGAAAAAAATACAATACGATTGCCACAAGGCCACTTTTTTAATGGAAAAGCGCACCATGAAGCCGCTTACACTATTTGAGCGGGTTGAATTGCATATACACCTGGCTGGTTGCTCGGTATGCCGTACCTATAAGCAACAAAGCTACCTGATTGGGCAAATGGTACATCGGTTATTGTATAATAAAGCCACCGAATATCACCTGGATGAGAAAGACAAAAAAGTGATGGAAGAACGTATTGAAGAAGAATTGAAAAAATAGTTTGTAAGGGTATGTTTTGTTTAGCGACAAAGGGGGTAAATATTAAAAATTTAAAACCCCGTAAAATGAGAACCCAGTTAAAAAAATCAGCTTTTGTTGTTGCCCTTGTAGCTATGGCGCTTACTTTTAGTGTAAACCTGCAGGCTGCCACTCCCAACAATGGCAGCGACACTACCAAAATGGCCAAAAAGAAAATGGACAAGATGGACAAAATGAAGGAAGACAAGATGAAGATGGATGATAAAATGGCGAAAGACAAGATGAAAGCCGCCGACAAAATGAAAACCGATAAGATGAAGATGGACGACAAAATGTCGAAAGAGAAAATGAAATCGGACGACAAGATGAATGCCGATAAAATGAAGACGGATAGCAAAATGAAGAAAGAAAAAATGAAAATGGCGAAAGATTCTTCGAAAATGAAAATGTAACGGAGGTTTGGTGGATAAAAAAAGGGAGCGATTGCTCCCTTTTGTGTTTTTATGCTGAGTGTTAAACTTAGCGGATAATTACGGCAGATTACAAAACACGATCAGCTTGGCCAGGTCAGCGGGTTGGGTGATATCCAGTTTGTTGTCTTTGATATAAGCATTAACAGACTGCTCCTTGTTTGGCGGGAACAGCTTCAGTATGCCTTTTAAATCGGATATTTTATTAAAGCTTTTACCTTTTTGCAGCCAAAAAGTGCTATGCGGTTCAAGTGTATAACCATCACTCAATTTCGCATCATATTTTGATGATGACGTAAACGCATTTTTAAACCCTTGCGCTGCTGTAATGGTATTGTTAGCCTGTTCGTCGAGGTCGGGGTTTTTACCGCGCACCAGCATTTTGTTAAAATGCTGTATATATAAAGCTATTTTAGTATCGGTCAGTTTTTCATAATATACGGTGCCTGCCGGGATAAATTTCCTATCCTGCAAAAAGATGGTATCTACATTGTTCTGGTCAAGCACAGTCTTTACGTCGCCCTGCAAAAAAAGCATTTCCTGCGTAAGCGTATTATAGTTCATGCTAGCCTCGGTTACACCACCACCTTTTTGCAGCACGCTGGCCTTAACAAACTCCGGGAAAATATAAGGAGAAACACTGCCCTTGGATTGTGCAAATGCTGACGTAATAACAACAAAAAATAACAGCGGGGTTAGGTTAATAAACTTCATTTTTAATAATAGTTAATGTTTAATACAGATGATTATTACGTTTGCAAAATATGCAAAAGAATTTATTTAGACACTATGCAGCTGCAATGGTTTAGTTAATTTACTTGCTTATCACATATATATTATTAGCCTTATCCACATCGGGTGTATAGGTGCTGCCCAGGTTTAATTGCTTAATATTTTTTGCCGCTTCAAAACTAAGGGTAACGGATGTATTGCCCTTTTCCCAGCAGGAAATATCGCGGTGGATGGTTTTAGTACTGCCATCGGTATATTCAATATTTAAATCAACCGGTACCGGTTTGGTGCCAATGGATTTGATCAATACTTCGTACTTATTGCCTGTGTTGCTTACTTTGCTAATGGCCAGATCAGGCACACCGCCGTCAAAAAACCAGCGCTTCCAAAACCAGTTCATATTACGGCCCGCGCCAGTGTTCATGCAGTTAAAAAAATCGAAGGGGCCGGGGTGTTTGCCATGCCAGTTAGCAATATAATAGTGCAGGGCCTTGGTAAACAATTCGTCGCCCAGCATATCCTTTACATAAAGGTAACCCATGGCTGGCTTAGGGTACGAGTCGGTAAAGCCCGATACGCCGCTAATTTGGGTAGTTAAGGTCATAATCGGCTGATCTTCCTCCGTCCCGGCCGATTTTTCAACACCATCAACACCATACGGGTCAACTATTTTAGGATCTATCATGGGCGATATCAGCCACTCGCCAATGGTGGCCCAGCCTTCGTCCATCCAGCCATATTTGGTTTCGTTAATGCCCATATAAAAAGGAAACATGGTATGGAAGATCTCGTGATCGGTCAGCTCAATGGCATCGGCCACGTTCTCTACCGGGTTATCGTTCACCATCATGGGGTATTCCATTTGGTCAAGGCCGTCAAAAACAGTTTCGTGCGGATAAGGGTAAGGCCATTTCGGGAATTTATAACTCATGGCCTCTACCGTTTTGCGGGCGTAGTTCACCACGGCAAAGTAATCCTTATGTGCGGGATTAAAGGCCGCGTCAACCCGGGTACGGCGACCGGTTTTTGGGTCGACTACCAAACTTGCCGCTTTCCATATATAATGGTTGCTGGTGGCAAAAACAAAGTCGGTTACACTGTCGGCATCAAATTTCCAGGTGTGGATATTGCCCACGGTGGTAATGTTGCCGGCCTTAACATCGGCTTCGGTAATAATATCGGTCACACTATCCTGCTTAGCGGCTTCATCTATCAGGGTTACAAACTTGCGGTTAAATACATCGTTGGGGTTTTGCAGGGTGCCGGTAGCCCAAACTACATAGTCGGCCGGGAGGGTGATCTCGGCGCTGAAATGGCAGAAATCGTTATAAAACTCCTGCGATCCTAAGTAAGGGTACTTGTTCCAGCCATCAATATCATCGTAAACAGCTATCCGCGGGAAAAAGTAGGCCACAAAAAACGAACTTGGATCAACCTGCCCGGTACGCAGGTGCGATGTTTTGTTTAGCGTATAATTATAGTTAATGGTGCAATGCACGGTTTTGCCCGGGAATATGGTATCGGTAGGGACAGGCATATTGGTACCCATAATGTGTACCTTTTTCATGTCCTGCTCCTGTTTATCAATAATCAGTTTGCTAATTTCTACCCCATCGGTCAGGTCGTCGGGTACAATATTGCTATCGCGCGGAACGCCTTTTTTATACAGGTTAGGGTATAGTTTAAACAGCAATTGGCTAAGGGTATCGGGGCTGTTATTTACGTAATCGATATCCACAGTGCCTTTAATCAGCCTTGTTTTAGGGTCGAAATTTACCCTGATGCGATAATTGGCTGTGTTTTGCCAATACTTAATGCCGGGTTTACCGTTATCGCTGCGTGTGCCTTTATGGTAGGCTTTGCTAATGTTTACTGGCCTGGTTAAGCTGGTTTGAGCAAATGCCGCGGCGCTAACAAAAATGAGTAGCGTTATAAAGGATGATTTTCTGAACAGTAATACCATAAAAAAGGGTGTAGCCAATAAAAGTAATTAGTAAATAGGAATAATAGAATTATTTTTGCGTTTATTACGTGCAGCGGCAAACAATATGATGCTGTAGCCCGAAGAACTGATAATGAAGATAAAAAGATATTACTACCCTGTTATTGCTTGCGTTATTATGCTGGCTGTATGGTCGTGCAATAAAAACGGCGATGATACACCGGTGAAAGGAACTACCGCCCAGCTAAATGTAATTAACGCGGTTACCGATATCAGGGCGATAGATTTTTATTTGAACGGGACACGGCAAAACACTACATCGGCCATTTACCTGTATAATTCATCGGGTTATTTAAGTGTGTTAACGGGCGAGCAGCAATATCAGTTTAAAAGCGATACAGACCGTACCACACTGGCCGATATTAAGCTAAACCCCGCCAAGGCCGATTCCAGCTATACCCTTGTGGTGGCCGGGCAGCAAAGTAACAGCAGCTTGGCTACTATATTTTTAGGCGATTATTTTGTGGCCAATACCAATACAAAAAATGCCCAGGTAAGGTATATACAGGCATCGCCGGGTACAGCATCATACGATGTGTTTGTGGGCGATACCTTATCTTTCAAAAGCAAGGCTTTTAAGGCTTATACCGGCTTTCAGGGTGTTGGGGCGGGTAAAAAAACAGTAAAGATAATGCTGGCGGGCACTACTACGCCCATTTTTAACGGAACAGTTGTTATACAGGCAGGCAGTTATTACACCTTATTAACCCAGGGCGCATTGAACGGATCGGGGAAGAATGCCTTTAGTGTAAGCGTAAGTTTAACCAGATGAGCAATAGCAGATTGAAAAATAACCAGGGGATATTATCGGTATTGCTTATCATCGTAGCGGCGGTAATGGCTATCCCCATGCTGTCATCGTGCGGTAAGGACAGCGCGGCATCACCAACCGGCTTAAACACGCAATTAAATATTATTAACGTAGGGCCCGATGTGCTACCGGTTGATCTGTACATCAATCTGCGTAAGCAAAATACCAAATCGTATATCTATTCAGTTCCATCAGGATATATATATCTGGCATCGCTGGCTACGCCATTGCAAATCAGGACGCTTAACAACGAAACCATCGTTTCAAAGGATACCGCCTTAAGTATAAATACGCGGTATTCGGTATTTATAACCGGTCTGGTATCCGACAATACCCGCAGCGCTATTTTTGTTGCAGATACATCCGCTATACCTACACTGGGCAGGGGCAAAGTAAGGTTTATCAATGCATCGGCCCGTACCGTGAATGTGGACGTTTATGCCAACGGAACAGCCGCCTTTAAAAACCAGGGTTTTAAGGCCGTGAGCAAATTTTTGGAGCTACCTGCCGGGATATACGACTTTAAGGTTTACGCGGCTAATACCACCACCATATTATCCGACCTGCCCAATACCACCATACAGGACGGGCGTTTATACACTCTGTATACCCGTGGGGTAGTAGGGCGTACAGATAGCGCCGCGTTTGCTGCGGCTATGATTACCAATAGGTAGTAGCTTAAAGCTGAAAGGATAAAGCAGAAAGCTTTTTTAGTAGTTTATGATTAGGCGTTGATATACCCTTAGCTTTATGCTTTGGTGTTTAAGTTTTAACCTAAAAAGGCCTTTCCGCTTTCGCCTTATTATTATATTTTTACGCTCAAATTAATTCCCCTTGGAGATCATAAAACACCTCATCGATTTTATCCTGCACATTGATAAGCATTTGGCAGAGATCATTAGTCAGTATCATACCTTAACTTACCTTATCCTGTTCGTCATTATTTTTGCCGAAACCGGTTTTGTGGTTACCCCATTCCTCCCCGGCGATTCGTTGCTGTTTGCCGCGGGCGCTTTAATTGCCGCCGGCGATACAGGCTTGAATATTTACCTGCTGGCGTTGATATTAATTATAGCCGCCTTTGTGGGTAATACGGTAAACTATATGCTGGGCAATTACCTGGGGCCAAAGGTGTTTAAGCAGGATAACAAAATATTAAAGCTGGATTACTACCTGCAAACCAAGGCGTTTTTTGATAAGCACGGCGGCAAGGCCGTTATCTTCAGCCGGTTTGTACCTATCATACGCACCATTGCCCCATTTGTGGCCGGTGTGGGCCGTATGCCATTTTTGCGTTACAGCATCTATAACATCATAGGCGGTGTATCGTGGATCATTATTTTCCTGTTTGCGGGCTACTGGTTGGGGACTATCCCTTTCTTTAAAGCGCACTTCTCGCTGGTGGGTATAGCCATTATATTGGTATCGGTTATCCCGGCCATTATTGCAGTAATTAAAAGCAAGGCTAAAAAGCAGGCGGCTTAAGCCGGGAATAATTGCCGTGACCTTTTGCCGCGCTGGCTGTACCATCCAAAAAAAGCCAATGGCAGCAGAAAGAAGGTAAAGCCAGAATAACCGGCAATATTTGCAGGTAATACTATTGCCAGTAATATGGCTAATGTACCTATGCCGGCACAAATTAGGTTGATATAAGTCTCGGTTTTGGTACTGTATATTTCCTTTGGGCTAAGTTCAATTTCTTCCGCGTGCCTTAACGCGTTAATATGCATAAAGTAAAATATCAGGTAAATTACGGTATAGCCAATGCTATAAATAATCATTAGCGTACCTGTTTGCCCCGCGCTTATCATATCGTGCGATACGCCATTAACCATATAAGTGGTTTTCCCGAATAAAAGTATGGAGAGGAATTTTAAAGGATAGGCGTACATTAATACCACAAAAAGCAGCATCCCGTTTAGCATCGTGGTTAAACTATCCTTAAGCCCGTATTTCCTGAAAAACAGGTTTTGCGTATTCCAAATCTGGAAGATGATGGTAAAGCAAACCGCGAAGCTAACGGTGCCCTTCATGGTTTCAAAAAGCTCGTCGAAATTTTTAGGTACCTCTATCGAAACAATGATCAGCGTTAACGCGAAGGCAAAGGCCGCATCGCTAAAAGTTTCCAGGCGCGATGGCTCGTGGCTGCGCCAGGTAATATGGTTTGATTTTTTTGAGGCGGGTTGTTTGCGTACCATAGCTTTTTATTTAGCTAAAGCTACTAATTTTCCGTGTTTATAAGTATGTGGTTTTTGCCATCCCGGGGTTGTTCGCAACAACCGCCATTGCGTTATCGGGATAATCGCTGAATTTGAAAACCCTGCGTCATCGGCCATTACATCCCAATAATAAACTTTTAAGGTTTGGGGGTCTACACAAAAACGTTCGGTTGTACGGAATATATCAAAATTGCTGGCGCCCATACTTACAGCATAATATTTAAAGGTGGAATCGGGTTCGCTACTGATCATTAACATAGGTTTCGATGCCCGGGCACGGCGCATAAAAGCCTTTACTTCCCAAAGCGCGCTTACCTTACCTAAAACAACATTTTCAAGTTTTTCCTTTTTGGTTTGATCGGTTTTCGGATTGCCCTGTGCTGCAATGCCCCTGGCAATAAATAGCATCATTAAGGCAATTATAACAGGTTTCATCGGGTAATTACGGTTTACCTAAAGCTAACACTTTACCGGCTTTATACAAATCTTCCTCCCGGGCTAATTTTAATTTTTGTTCGGGTGTCAGCGGGGTAGCAATCAGTTTATTCAAATCCGGCTGACCGGCATCAACCCAGGCCGAATACCAGAAACTGCCAACTGTTAATATAGCTGCCCGCATCCTGCGCCTTACCATACCATTCAGCATTTTATGGTAGGCGGCGCTATAGGCTACCGAGTAATCCTTCACCTTGCGTTTGCCGCGCAGTGTCATCTCGTGTTTTTTATCAGGCGGGAAGCCGGCGTTTAATTTACGCTCGAACACCATCACCGAATCCAGGCATTTGTACGATTCGCGGCAGATCTTAAATGCTTCGGTAAGCGGGTTGTCGATATATTTGACTTTGCCCACATACAGGTTATATTTATCGCTGAATAATTCGGGCAGGCGGCTTTCCCACAGGGCATGGATGCCGTTTTGGTGGGTTAGCTGTCCATCGTAATTAACGGTAAGGTGCAACGGTACATGCGCGTCGGCAATGTAATGGCCTATATTGGCCGATGTTTTTAGGATGGCGGTAGTATCGTGCGCTTTAAAGGCTTTCACCAGCCAATAGTAATGATATTGGATAACCCAAGGCACGGTACCGTATTTATCCAGCGTATCGGCCGTGTACCGCTTCACGGCATCGTACCAGTTTTGCGGAATGCGGCCAAATGGCGATTTGCCGTAATGATCGGCATCCAGGAAATGCCGCGACCCCTCCAGCGAATCGACATAGCGGCGTTTATCCGGATCGATAGCATGATCGGTGATATAATCGATATTGTTTTGGTAAAAGCCCGCCATTTTACCAGGCAAGGTAAATACCGCCAGCCGGTTAATACGGTGATGCGCGAAGAACCCCCACGATGTGCAGCTAAACAGGATAATTATACCCGCGATGGTCCTAAAAATCAATTTCATTTTTTTAAGGTTGGCAGCGGCTAAATTAATTGTTTTTTAAGTAGTTGGGCAAATAAGCGCGGCCAATAATTAAGCGCGGTAAGGTAAAAAGCAGTACCGTTGTAAACTAAAAATTAAAAAATATCGTTAAGGTAAATAATTAATTCGCTGTGTTAATTTTCATAGCGTATGGTTTAACTTAACAAATTACTATGCATCACATTAAAACAATTACCTGCAAAAGCATCCTGAAATTATTATTAGTACTTACCTGCGTTGTGCTTATCGCATCGTGCAAAAAACACGATGATTACGATTTTACAGCAACCGTTACCGCTAACGTGCGATTAGTGAATACCAGCACCGATGGCGGGCCCGCTAAATTATATATGACCGATGTATTACGCACCCCCAATGCGGTTAGTTTTGGAACAGCATCTGCATATAATTTAACCTATACCGGGCAGGTGGATGTAAGCGTTCAGTCGGCAAGTAATACGGTTTTGGCTACTACCAATACCGCGATAGATGCACAGGGTAATTATACTTTCTTTTTAACAGGCACAACGGGCAGTTATGGGGTAATTACGTTAAATGATAATACTACAGCTGCCGCATCGGGCAAGGCTAAAGTAAGGTTTGTGCAAGCTTCATCAAGTGTTACCTCGGGCAATTTGCTGGGTAATGGTACGGCCTTATTTTCGGCACAGGCGTTTAAGGCAGTAAGCGATTACAGCGAGGTAAGCGCGGGCACTTATGTGTTTACAGTTACTAATACCGGTAGTGCGGCAGTATTGGCCACCAGTGCTTCGGCTACCCTGCAGGCCGGTAAAAACTATACCGTTTATACCAGCGGAATTAGCGGCACTACCGGCACCACCGCATTAGCGGTAAACGTACTTGCTAACAATTAATGCTGCAATAATCTATCAGACAGTTTATTTACGCTTAATTTTTTTTGATTTTGCATTTGTTAATTAAATAATATCACCTTATATTTGCAGTCCGAAAAAATAAGAAAGAATATTAGCTAAAATGGCAAATCATAAATCATCATTAAAAAGGATCAGGTCAAACGCTGCGAAGCGTCTGCGTAACAGGTACCAGGCTAAAACCACCAGAAACGCGATCAAAAGGTTAAGAGGTACTACTGATAAAGCTGAAGCAACACCGCTTTTATCAAAGGTTATTTCTATGATAGACCGTTTGGCTAAGAAGAATGTTATCCACAAAAACAAAGCTTCAAACAATAAGTCAAAACTGACTAAGTTTGTAAACAACCTTAAATAAGGTTTAGTTTTCTATCATCATATTAAAGGGGATTGTGCGTTTGCACGATCCCTTTTTTTGTGGAGTTTTTTAGGATTTAACCACAGAGGCCACGGAGGTTTTCACAGAGATCACAGAGTTTTGTGTGAAATAAACTCATAGAATAATTAAATCTTTGTGCCCTCTGTGGGTTCTCTCTTTGTGTCCTCTGTGGTTAAATAATTAGCCACGCCTTTTTGTTTCCCGCAAAAATTAATACTTTAACATCGTGGAAGCATACGAAAATAAGATCAGCATCAAATCATGGGCCGAGGAAGACCGTCCCCGCGAAAAGCTGAACGCTCAGGGCCGACGCGCGTTGAGCGATGCCGAGCTGATTGCTATCCTGATTGGCTCGGGCAGCCGTAACGAAAGCGCGGTTGAACTAAGTAAACGGATCCTGCACCATTACGATAACGACCTGAATAAGCTGGGCAAAGCCAGCATTGCCGAACTATCTAAATTTAAAGGCATCGGCGAAGCCAAAGCCATATCCATTATAGCCGCACTTGAACTGGGCCGGCGCCGCGGCGATACCGAAACCAAAATCCCCGAAACCATACAAGGCAGCAAAAGCGCGTATCAAATACTACGCAGGCATTTAGTTGACCTGCCGCACGAGGAATTTTGGCTGTTGCTGTTAAGCCGCTCCAATAAACTCATCACAAAAGAACTCATCAGTAAAGGTGGTTTATCGGGCACTATAGCCGACCCGAAGATCATTTTCCATATCGCCCTGCAGCACCAGGCATCAAGCGTGATACTGGCGCATAACCATCCATCCAACAACCGCAAACCCAGTCAGCAGGATATTGACCTGACTAAGAAAATGCACCAGGCGGGAAAGATACTGGACATTAATGTGGTAGATCATTTGATTATTACCGATGATGGGTATTTTAGCTTTGCGGATGAGGGGATGCTTTAACTTATAGCGTAAATAATTTATGGAAATGAGCCGGTATTAGCATCTTAATGATATATGAAGCTTTATATACTTTTCATTATTGTTTTGCTCTGTGCGCTTGTTGGAACGGCGCAGTCAAGAGTGGACGAAACTAATCAACCCCAAAAACGGCTTCTCCTTCAGCGCGATACGAACCTCCTGTTAAAATGGGCCGAAGATGACGGCTTGATACCTTTTATGATTAAGGGCAAAGATCCTTTTGTGGATACCACCAACCGGGTTGGGTTTATGGATAGTACATTCCGAATAATTGTACCGCCAATATATAATAACTGCAGCCTGTTTAAAAAAGGGTTTGCAGTGGTGGGAAGATATGCTAACGGCATTTATTTGTTGGGATTGATCAATGTTAAGGGTAAACTGGTGCTACCTGTACAATATCATGGTATAAGCCTTTGTAAAAATGGCTTGGTAATGGTATATACAGGTAAGTACATTGGCTTTGCCGATACTACCGGCAAAATGATTGTACCACCCGAAAAATATTCACACTATGCCGCTTTTCGTGCAGATCCAGTTGAAGGAGATGATACACCATATACCGGATTTCGTTGGGGAAATATTCCTTTTGGTGTCAATGTGCCGTTTTCGAGATATATTGGTGTGCAGTCGGGCAATAAATGGGCAGTAATAGACAGCACCGGCAAAGAAATAATACCACCATCTTTTGATGGTATGGAGCCTTTCACTGGTAAGTTAGCGCCGGCAAAAATGAACAAAAAATTTGGTGTCATCAATATTAACGGACGATGGCTTATCCAACCTTTATATGATCATATCGGTATCGGGAAGAATGTAGCTTATGTTACCAATGGCGATAAAACGGGGCTCCGTACACTCAAGGGCAAGCCATTGATTCCTATAACTTTTGCCTCCATCGCGCCTTTTGGCGAAGGATACAGCGCTTTATTAGACTATTACGGAGATCGTGCCATTTTATTTAACGGGCAAGGGAAACGTATTTCAGATACAACCGATTATAACCGGCGCAACAATTTTCCGGTTTGGGGAAATGAGAGTCAAGGTTTTTGGGTATATCAAAAAGCAAATAAGCGATATGCAAAATATCAAAACGCTATGTTTGAAGAAACGGGTCGGAAAAAACGTTGGATATATTACCAGCAACATAACTTATGGGGCTTAATGGATACCGCAGGCCGCGAATTAACGCCTCCGGAATTTGATTATATACCGGCCGGAAAGTTAGATGATTTGGGTGGGTTTGATAATCCGTTAATAGCAGTTAACAAGGGTGCGAAATGGGGAGTGATAAATAGGAAGGGGCAATTATTACTACCAACAAAGTATGATGATCTTTTTTTGTATGAGACCCGGTTGGTTGTAAAGGCCAGGGGTGGCTGGGGCGTTTTTAGTAATAGGGCACATCCGCTAACAAAGCAAAATTATGACAGTATAGCCATCTTTCGTGATGGTTACTACCCTAATGATTATAATGGGAACAATTTTTTTATTAGCGGCAAACTCAAAGGTAAATGGGCTTTGCTGGATACGAACCGCCATCAGTTAACGCAGCCAATTTACGATCGTTACATTTGCAGTTATAACGGGTTAGGCTTGGTATGCAAACAAGGTAAATACGGGCTATTAAATAATCGTGGCCGCGTAGTGGCAGATTGCGTATATGAGCGTATTGAATTGTCGCCTAATGCTGATAACGGATACCGGTACGATGGTCGGATTCTTGTTCAAAAGGATGGCTACTGGGGGGTTATAAATACAGATGGTAAGGTGGTGGCGCCACCTGTGTACGATCGTATTATTAAACTGGACGGGCGGTTCTTAGGCAAATACCAGTTTACCGATCATGGTAAAATAGGTGTGTTTGATGTTAGTGCCGGTAAACTGATTATCCCTTGTGTTTTTAATGAAATTATATTTTATAGAAACTACAACACGGGTAACCCAAGCCATTACTTATCTTCCTTTCCTTATCTTATTGCACAAAAAGGAGGCAATTATGGGTTAATAGACACCACGGGCCGGGTTATGCTGCCTTTTATTTATAACACGATTGGTATTTATGATGATAAGAATTACGCTGTATCACTAAATGGCGGGCAGGGATTATTAACCCAAGATTTGAAAATGATTATTCTGCCAAAGTTTTCTTATATCGAATCTGATTATTGGGGTATGTATATTGTTCATACTGTGCAAGGCATAGGGCTGATCAGCAAAGATGGCGATGTGGTAGCCGAGCCAATTTATAAGCATTTTGAACATTGTGGGGATTATCTTATCGGTGAAAAAGACGGGAAGTTTGGTGCAATAGATAAAAAAGGCAAAGTTATTAAGCCGTTTATTTACAAAAAAGTAACATGCGAATACGGAAAGTTAGTAGTAGTTCCATAATAACTCCAGGATAATCGTTTTAGCCGATCACATGGTAGCAACTAATACGGATATATTTACGCTCGCATTTCTTGACTCGCTTTCGTCTTCATCATAAAATAGCCTTTTTTAAACTTACGAAGTTTTGAAAACTCCGTATGCTTTGCTATATCAGCACTAAAACCTTTTCATTTTTCGGGTGATTTTTGTGTAAACCCGCGTTTTTTATAAGTATTTGATTAATAATATTTTAGGCTAAAAATAATGGAAAAAGTGTAAACTTTGTGTAAACCTTAATTGGGTAAGTTTTCCTTTCCTAAGCTTTTACCTTTCGCCTTTAACCTTTCAGCCTAAATTGTATCTTTGCAGTTAAATGAAAATATCATATAACTGGCTTAAAGAATTTATTGATACCGATAAAACCCCGGCCGAGATATCAACTATACTAACCGGCACCGGTTTAGAGGTAGAAAGCCTGGAAAAAGTGCAGGCTGTTCCCGGCGGATTGGAAGGCCTGGTAATTGGCTACGTGAAAGAGTGTATCGATCATCCCAACTCCGACCATTTACACCTGACCAAGGTTGACGTTGGCGGTGCGGAAGATCTGTCGATTGTTTGCGGCGCGCATAACGTGGCTGCAGGGCAAAAGGTGGTTGTGGCTACTGTAGGCACAACTGTACACCCTACAGCCGGCGAACCTTTCAAAATTAACAAATCAAAAATACGCGGCGAGGTATCCGAAGGGATGATCTGCGCCGAGGATGAAATAGGCCTGGGTACCGACCACGATGGCATTATGGTGCTGGATGCGGATACCCCCGTTGGGATATTAGCTAAAGATTATTTTAAGCTGAACGACGATTACATGTACGAGATTGGCTTAACGCCAAACCGTGCCGACGCTACATCGCACCTGGGTACAGCCCGTGATGTGGCCGCGTTCCTGAAATTGGCTATTACCAAGCCGGATGTATCGTGTTTTAAAGTTGATAACCACAACCTGGATATAGCTGTGGTGGTAGAGAACGACGCTGCTGCCCCAAGATACTCGGGCTTGACAATGACTGAGCTTGAAGTAAAAGAGTCGCCACAATGGCTTAAAGAGCGCCTGGCGGTGATAGGTGTGCGCAGTATTAATAATGTGGTAGATGTAACCAACTATGTTTTGCACGAACTGGGCCAGCCCCTGCACGCCTTTGATGCCGATGCTATTGCCGGTAATAAAGTAATAGTAAAAAATTGCGCCGAAGGTACGCCGTTCACCACGCTTGATGAGGTAGAACGCAAACTGAGCGCCGATGACCTGATGATTTGCAATGCCGATGAACCAATGTGTATTGCCGGTGTTTTCGGCGGGACAAAATCGGGCGTAAAGGCATCAACCACCAAAATATTTTTAGAGAGTGCTTATTTCAACTCGGTTGCGGTACGTAAAACCTCTAAACGATTCGGGTTAAAAACCGATGCCTCGTTCCGGTTCGAGCGTGGTACCGACCCGGATATGACGGTATTTGCCTTGAAGCGTGCTGCCCTGTTAATTCAGCAAGTAGCAGGTGGGACGGTATCATCGGAGATTTTTGATAACTACCCTGCACCTGTCGCGTCGTTTGATGTGGAGGTGACTTATCACAATATCCATCGCCTGATCGGCAAGGCTATTCCGCATGAGGAGATCCGCAGTATTATTACCGCGCTGGAGATCCAAATTATAAATGAAACCGAGGAGGGCCTTTCCTTAAAAGTGCCGCCTTACCGTGTGGATGTAACCCGCGATGTAGATGTGATTGAAGATATCCTGCGCATTTACGGGTATAACAATATCGAGATCCCAACGCAGATCCGCGCATCGTTAAACAATGCTTCGCGGCCCGAAAAGGATACCGTACAAAATGCCATATCCGATTGGCTATCGGCTAATGGTTTTAACGAGATCATGTGCAACTCGCTCACCAAATCATCGTACTATGATAATTTGGATAACGTAGTGAAAATACTGAACCCCCTTAGCAGCGACCTGGATGTAATGCGCGCCACTATGTTGTACTCGGGTTTGGAAGCCATTGCCTACAACGCTAATCGCCGTAACGGCAATTTAAAGCTATACGAGTTTGGTAAAACCTATCACGTAGCCGAGGATAAGTATAAGGAAGATCAGCATTTTACATTGTACTTAACCGGGAACAACCTGGGCGAGCAATGGAACCACCAGGTAAAACCAGTATCGTTTTATAACCTGAAGGCCGCGGTTGATGGTTTGCTGGAGCGCCTGAGCATAAAAGACTTTACGGTAGAGGAACCAACCTGCGGCAAGCTGGTCTACGGACTGCAATATAACCGCGGCCCAAAACGTATTGTAAAGTTTGGCGCGGTGAAAGCCGATGCGCTGAAAAAAGCTGATGTGGACCAGGCCGTGTTCCATGCCGATTTTAATTTCGATTTGATCTTACAATTGGTTAAAAAGAATGTGGTGACCAACCAGGAGATCCCGAAATTTCCGTCTGTAAGGCGCGATCTTTCGATGCTGGTTGATAAGGCGGTTACCTTTAACCAACTGAAACAGGTATCGCAAAAAACCGAGCGCAAGTTAATTAAGGAAGTAAATGTATTTGACGTATACGAGGGCGACAAATTGCCGTCGGGTAAAAAATCGTATGCCCTGAGTTTTATTATCCAGGACGACGAGAAAACCCTGACCGATAAAACCATTGATATCCTAATGCAAAAATTAATTTATAACTTAGGAAAAGAAACCGGGGCGGAGATAAGGAAATAATTATTGAATGACTGAGGGATTGAATTATTGAATAAACCTGTAATTCATCACACCCCAAAATCAATAATTTAATAATTCGCTAATTCAATAATTAAATGACAACGGCCGAACAGTTAAATCAAGTTATAGACAAAACAGAGCGTTTGATTCAAATATGCGGCGCTTTGCAGGAAGAGAATGACTTGCTGAAACTGGAGAACGAATCGTTGATGGTGGCTTTTAATGCCAGCAAGGATAAGACAAAAGACCTGGAAGAAAAGCTTCGTGTATTGAAGCTGGCAAAGTCATTTTCAGAAACAAATGAAAAAAACCTTGACATAAAGCAAAAAATTAACGAATTTGTCCGGGAAATAGATAAGTGCATTGTGTTGCTGAAAAAGTAACACATAAAGTGAACACGCTCAAATGGGAGAAATCTCTATAAAAATAAATATTGCTGACAGAGTTTACCCTTTAAAGGTGAACATGGAAGAGGAAGAAATAATACGCAGGGCAGCCAAATTAATAAACGACCGCATAAAAGAATACCAGGAAAATTACGCGGTAAGGGATAAACAAGATCTGCTATCGATGTGTGTGTTGCATTATGCAACATCAACCATCAAGGCCGAAAAACGGGTAACGGTTGAAGATACAGCCGTAACCGAAAAAGTTTACCAGTTGGATAATTTGTTGACCGAGTTTTTCTCGAAGTAGTATAAATCGTTCTTTGTATAACCAGAGCAATAAAGATTTAACCGCAGTTAAATTTTTAGGTTTCACTATTAAAAACTTAACGCTTCAATATCAGCGGACAAGCAATAGGTATGCGTCATTTCCAAGGATCTGACTGTAACCGAAGTCCAATAAATCTGAGAAAGAGGTTTTTCAATAATGATGCTTAAAATTTAGTTGCGGTTTTTTTATTTAACATAACCATACCATTATACACCAAACCAAATATGAATACTACAGTACTATACATCATAATCGGCCTGTTGGCAGGTGTCCCTACGGGGATCGTCATTGGCCGGTTTTTGTTGCGTAAGCTATTTAAAGATCAGGAAGTATCGGCCCAAAATAAGGTAAAAAAGATACTGAAGGAAGCCGAAAACAACGCCGAGATATTAAAAAAGAACCGCCTGCTGGAAGCAAAGGAAAAGTTTTTGCAGATGAAGGCCGAACACGAGCAGGAGATTAACAGCAAAAACAACGCCCTGAACCAGCGCGAAAATGCCATGAAGCAAAAGGAGCAATCCGTTAACCAGCGCCTGGAGAATTTTAACCGCAAGGAAAGCGAAGTGGACAATGTGCGCAAAAACCTGGAGAAGCAAACCGAAATTACTGTTAAAAAACAGGAAGAGGTGGAAGCGCTGAAAAACCAGCACGTGCAACAACTGGAAACTATAGCCGGTATATCTGCCGAGGAAGCCAAGAACCAGCTGGTAGACAATCTGCGCGAAGAAGCCCGTACCAAAGCCATGATGCAAATCAAGGATATTGTGGACGAAGCCAAGTTAACTGCTACCAAAGAAGCGAAAAAAGTAGTTATCCAAACCATACAACGTACCGCTACCGAAGCTGCGATTGAAAACACGGTATCTATCTTCAACATAGAAAACGACGAGATAAAGGGCCGTATCATCGGTCGCGAAGGGCGTAATATCCGCGCGCTGGAAGCAGCTACCGGTATCGAGATCATTGTTGATGACACCCCCGAGGCTATCATCCTATCGGGCTTTGACCCGGTTAGGCGCGAGATTGCCCGCCTGGCTATGCACCGTTTGGTAACAGACGGCCGTATCCACCCGGCGCGTATCGAAGAAATTGTAGCCAAAACCAAAAAGCAGATAGAAGAAGAGATTGTGGAGATAGGCGAGCGTACCGTGATCGACCTTGGTATCCACGGCCTGCACCCTGAATTGATTAGGATGGTAGGGCGGATGCGTTACCGGTCATCATACGGGCAAAACCTGTTGCAGCACTCGCGCGAGGTAGCTAACTTCTGCGCTACTATGGCGGCCGAATTGGGCCTGAATGTGAAGATGGCCAAACGCGCCGGCTTACTGCATGATATTGGTAAGGTGCCAGATGATAACCCCGAATTGCCTCACGCGATTTTAGGTATGCAATTGGCCGAAAAATATAAGGAACATCCCGAAGTGTGCAACGCCATTGGCGCCCACCACGACGAGATTGAGATGACCAGCATGATATCGCCTATCATCCAGGCTTGTGATGCTATCTCGGGCGCACGCCCGGGTGCGCGCCGCGAGGTAGTAGAAAGCTATATTAAGCGCTTGAAAGAACTGGAAGAACTGGCCATGAGTTACCCCGGTGTGGAGAAAACCTTTGCCATACAAGCCGGCCGCGAGCTGCGCGTAGTGGTAGAGAGCGAAAAGATAAGCGATGCCCAGTCTGAAATACTGGCTGCCGATATCTCTAACCGTATCCAAACCGAAATGACCTACCCGGGCCAAATCAAAGTTACCGTGATCAGGGAAACCCGCTCGGTAGCGTTTGCGAAGTAGTAGGCGAGCCTCACCACCCTCTCCTTTTGGAGAGGATTTTAGAAGATAGAAACCCCGGTGTTGCAAAATGTCGGGGTTTTCTTTTAACATATCATTGCTGACTTATCAAATGCCGGCGACCTTAAAGGTTATATGACAGAGCGCACAGGGTGCCACCTGCCGAAGTATGGCCATTTCGCTACGCCGTCAATAGTGCTTTCCTGAAAACAAAATGCCGCAGGTCAATAGCTATTAACTATTCATGATGGTAAGGTTCACCCTTAATAATGGTATAAGCCCTGTACAATTGCTCTACAAAAAACAGGCGCACCATCTGGTGACTGAAGGTCATCCGTGAAAGCGAGAGTTTATCGTTTGCGCGCTGGTAAACCGACGCGTCGAACCCGTAAGGCCCGCCGATAACGAAGATAATGCTGGAGGTGGATGAGATGGCTTTTTTATCGAGGTAAGCCGCAAACTGACTGGATGATAGTTCCGATCCCCGCTCATCAAGCAGGATGACAAAATCGGTCGGGGCTATTTTTTTCAGGATCAGTTCGGCTTCTTTGGCTTTTTGTTGGTCCTGCGTTAGGGCTTTGGTGTTTTTTAGTTCGGGCAGGTCAAGCAGTTCAAGCTTGGTATAATGCTTTAGGCGTTTCAGGTATTTATCTATCCCCTCCTTAATATAGGCGTCTTCGGTTTTGCCAATGCTGAGCAGCGTGATCTTCATATTTAACACAAATGAACGATTATTTGTGGATTTATAAAGTGATTATCGCAATATGGAGTTTGGCTAAAGCCACCCTGTGTTTGCTATTATCCGTTGGCTGAAGCCAACGGCAATGAATTTAGAATTTGGCATTTATCAGCAATGGATGAAATTATCCTTGCAATGTTTCTCATTCATTGCCGTCCCATTTATGGGACGGATACAAATAGTAAATTGGTGGCTTTAGCCAAAACTTAACTGTTATCACCGAAAGAAATAATAGTTTTACGCCACAAATGGATCAAACAATCATTACCGATTACCAACAGCGCGCGGCGCAGGCACAACAGCAGATAGACAAATACAGCCGCCTCATCAATACCTACTCCTTTATGCGGCTGGGCATCTTCGCGCTGATGGCGGTGGCTATTTGGCTATCGGTTAAAACTATGGGTTTTGGCCTGCTGGTCATATTGTTTATCGCGCTGCTGTTTGCCTTTGCCTGGCTGGTATCGCGACAAAGTTTTTTTGAGCAGGAGCGGCTGTATTTTACCAACCTGAAGAAAGTAAACGAGAACGAGATGGCCAGCATCAGTACCCGCGGTAATTTATACGATAACGGCAGCGCCTTTGCCGATGATAAGCACCCCTACACGGCCGATTTGGATATTTTTGGCCAAATGTCGCTTTATCAGCTCGCTAATCGCGCGGCTACACATCCGGGCAAAAATTTATTGGCCGAATGGTTTTCATCCCCATCCAAAAAGGAAAACATTTTAACCCGGCAGGAGGCAGTAAAAGAATTAGCCGCCAAAGCCGATTGGAAACTGGATCTGCAGGCCCGTCTGCTGTTTGCTAATGGTGCCGATGCCGGTCAGTTGGATCATTTGTTTGTGTACTTAAGCCTGCCCCTGCACTTACCCGGCGAAAACTGGTTGAAGCCCTATATTAAAATTGCGCCCTACCTGCTGCTGGCTGCTATTATAGGCGGGCAGTTTGTCCCCCTAATTAACCTGCTGGCTATTGGTATAGCGGTTTTTAATATGGGGGTACTAACGGCTAAGGGTAGCTATATCGCTAAATCGGGCTTTGTGGCCGATAAAATTGGCGAGGTACTCACTAACTATAGTGGGGTGTTTAAAAAGATGGAGACCGAGCAATGGCAATCGGCAGGTTGCAAACACCTGGCCAATCAGCTAACCAACGGCCGTACATCTAAAAAAATAGAAGAGCTATCAAGATTGATCAATAAACTCAGCTACAGTTTAATTATGATAGTTGGCTTTGTGCTGAACGTATTCTTTTTATGGGCATTGAAACAGATCATTGCTATTGAAGACTGGAAACGGGACAATAAGGACGGTATTGGCGATGCCTTTAAAGTGATAGGCGAGTTTGAGGCCTTGATCAGTTTATCCGGCCTGCATCGTAACTATCCCGAATGGGTTTTCCCTGTTATTGCTGATGGTAATGGGTATACTTATAAAGCTAAAAACGTGGCGCATCCGCTGATCGGTCATAATCGGGTGGCTAATGATTTTGAATTGGATGATGCCTTTAAGATAGATATCATCACGGGATCGAACATGGCAGGCAAAAGTACCTTTTTGCGTACCGTTGGCATTAATGCCGTGCTGGGCCTTTGCGGCGCGCCGGTTTGTGCCGATAGCCTGGAACTATCGGTTATCCGCGTTATTACTTATATGCGCATTAAAGATTCGCTAAACGAGAGTACATCTACCTTTAAAGCCGAACTGGACAGGCTGCAAATGCTGCTGGCCGCGGTTGAGCAGGAAGAAAAGGTTTATTTTTTGATTGATGAAATGCTGCGCGGTACCAATTCGGTTGATAAGTATTTAGGATCGAAAGCGGTGATTAAGCAACTGATCCAAAAACGTGGCGTAGGCCAGGTAGCCACCCACGATTTGCAGATTGCCCGGCTGGAGGATGAATACCCAGATTATGTGCGCAATTATTATTTTGATATCCAGGTGGTAGATGGCGAAATGCTGTTTGATTACCAAATAAAACATGGCGAGTGTAAAACCTTTAACGCGTCTATTTTGCTGCGGCGGATAGGGGTAGAGGTGGAGTGATTTGCTGCCATATTCGCTACCATGCTATTGCTGTAAGGTACGAAGCAATCGCGAACTACAGCGAGCCGTTTTTATGCCAGCATTTCATTAGGCCGGGTAAATCATTTATGCAAGCCAGTGGATGTTACTTTCTTTTTTCTCTCAAAAAAGAAAGTAACCAAAGAAAAAAGTCGCGGCTTGGTTATCTTCTTCGAACAGTTAGTGCTTGGGCAGGGACAGTGGCACCCGAAGATTCCCGATGCCGCATTTAGGACGGTAACGGTAGGTCCATCACAGCAGTAACCGCAAATCCATTCGGCGGAAGCCGATCAAGAGCATGGGCCTGTCATAAAAGCGGGCCAGCGTTGGCGGGAATGCCCTTGGCAACCGCCTCCGGCGAGGAGTTGCCAAGGCAGGGCGGGCGGAAGCTTTTTTATGACTTGAATTTTTGTTACTTTTTTTTCAAAGAAAAAAGTAATAGGCCGCTGCGGCTATGAGCAGACTGACGATAAATAACGTACTGACTCTGCCTATTATGAGGTCGCTTCATACCCAATGACGTGGGTTTTTACCCGTGTTCAAATCTCACATCTAAAATCCCGCATCTAAAAATTAAAATTCCTACTTTTGCACTTTTAAATAATACCGCTTTATAATATGAGTATTGCCCTATCCGAACAGGAAATTATACGTCGCGAATCGTTACAGGCTTTGCGTGCCTTAGGCATTAACCCTTACCCGGCCGAAGAATTTAAGGTAAGCAACCTAACCCAGGACATTAAGGATAATTTTGAGCGCACCCCCGACGACTTTAAAGAGGTAGTAATTGCCGGCCGTATTATGGGCCGCAGGATTATGGGCAGCGCATCGTTTTTTGAATTACAGGATAGCAGTGGCCGCTTGCAGGTTTACCTGAAACGCGATGATGTTTGCCCTGACGAGGATAAAACTTTATACAATACCGTATTTAAAAAACTGCTGGACATTGGCGATTATGTGGGCGTTAAAGGCTTCGCATTCCTGACCCAAACCGGCGAACTATCGGTACATACACAGGAATTAACCATCCTATCCAAATCGCTTAAACCACTGCCGGTGGTGAAACGCGATGAAGAGGGTAATACTTTCGATGGGTTTACCGACCCCGAACAGCGTTACCGCCAGCGTTATGTAGACCTGACCGTAAACCCCGAGTTTAAGCAGATCTTCGTCAACCGATCCAAAGTGATCAGCGCTATGCGTGGTTATTTTAACGAACAGGGCTGGATGGAGGTAGAAACCCCGATACTGCAGCCTGTGCATGGCGGTGCCGCGGCGCGCCCGTTTATTACGCACCACAACACGCTGGATATGCAGCTGTACCTGCGTATTGCTAACGAGTTATACCTTAAAAGATTAATTGTTGCCGGCTTTGACGGTGTTTATGAGTTTGGTAAGATGTTCCGTAACGAGGGAATGGACCGCACCCATAACCCCGAATTTTCGGCTATGGAAATATATGTGGCCTATAAGGATTATATCTGGATGATGGCCATGGTAGAGGAATGTTTGGAACGCGTTGCCCGTACCGTTCATGGGATTCCCGTGGTACAGGTGGGTGCTAACGAGATTAACTTTGCCGGCCCGTACACTAAATTATCCATGTACGATTCTATCCTGAAATATACCGGGATTGATGTATCGGCTATGGACGAAACCGGCCTGCGCCAAACCTGCGCCGATCTGGCTATTGAGGTAGATGCCAGCATGGGCAAGGGTAAACTGATCGACGAGATTTTTAGCGCTAAAGTAGAAGCACATTTAATTCAGCCAACCTATATTACCGATTACCCTATTGAAATGACCCCGCTGGCCAAAAAACACCGCACGAAGGACGGTTTGGTAGAGCGTTTTGAGTTGTTTGTAAATGGTAAGGAAATAGCCAACGCCTACTCGGAGTTGAACGACCCGATCGATCAGCGCGAGCGTTTGGAGGACCAGTTGTTACTGGCTGGCCGTGGGGATGAAGAGGCGATGGCCATGGACGAAGACTTTTTGCGCGCGTTAGAATACGGTATGCCGCCAACATCGGGACTGGGTATCGGTATCGACCGTTTGGTGATGCTGATGACTAATCAAAGCACTATCCAGGAAGTATTGTTCTTCCCGCAAATGCGTGCCGAAAAGAAAGCCAAAGTGGCTACAGCCGATGACTTTATTGCCATAGGCGTACCTGCCGAATGGGTGCCGGTATTAAACAAAATGGGTTTCAACACGGTTGAAGAATTAAAGGCCGCCAACCCTAACAAGGTATTTAATGATCTTGGCGGGATGCGTAAAAAATTAAAACTGGATATTACCATGCCTGTGAAGGAAGTGGTAATGGCGTGGTTTGAATAGTACCCCTCCCAGCCCTCCCCGAAGGAGAGGGCTATAGGATAATATTGTAGAGGCACATATTTGTGCCTCTTTTTTGTTTATAGGGCCTGTACTTTTGTTCTGTCTGTATTTCATTAGGCTTGGTAAATCAGTTAATGAAAGCCAGTGGATGTTACTTTTTCTTTTCGCAAAAGAAAAAGTAACCAAAAAGAAAAACCGCGGCTTGGTTATCTTCTACGAACAGTTAGTGGTTGGGCAGGGCCGGTGGTACCCGAAGATTCCCGATGCCGCATTTAGGACGGTTATGAAAGGTTCATCGGAACTGTGCATTGCGCGAATCTAGTCGGCTGTAGGCCGATTGGATGGGTGCATTTCCCTTCCCGACAGCGATGAAGCTTCCGGAAAGATCAGGCAAAACGATGGTGGCCTGTGGGCAGAAAGGGTAAAGCGGATTTGCCTGAAGCGTGGATTTGCGCGAGCGCGAGCAGGGGCAAATCCTTGCGGCCCGTGGTTTTGAATGATGCGGGCAAAGGCCGTGTGCGGCAAAGGAAGCATTTTCGCTGTCTTGATTTTTTTGGTTACTTTTTTTATCAAGAAAAAAAGTGACAACCCATGTGCTAAGGCCAAACCCACATCAATGGCACTTACGAAACCTATTCTACCATCAACACCCTCAAAGCGTCCTCAACCCTATCGTCGCTTAATAAACTCTTCGCTTTTAAATGCAATTGCAACTCGCGGGTATGGCTGTCGCCGATGGTGGCATCTAATATTTCTTTTATTTCGTCAGTCTGGGCAAATGCATCCACCGAAGCGTCATCAGGCAGGCTGGTAAGGTTCCCTAATCTACCTAAATCGTTACCGGTTAAAACCGATGAGTTGCGTACATGATATGGCAATGCATCAACCCCAATGCCGATATGCCGGTTTGGTTTTTCAACCATAAACAGGCTATTGGGGGTTACCCGGCAATACCAATCGCCGCCAAGGCGGGCTACCTGGTCCATTTTGGTTTGGTCTATTTTACCATCAGCGCCTAAAACAGCTTCGTTAATGTGCATCAGCTTAATTTCGGCAATAATGAGGTTGCCTGCGCCGGGGCCATGGCCTAAGCTGATGATATCATTCACCACGCACTCAAACTGCACCGGCGATTCGGCCACGCGGGGCGGCTTTACCATTACCGATGGTACTTCGGTAAAACCGGCCTTTACAAACTCGTTCACCTCCTGCGCATATTCCACGCTGCTGAGCGATGTTTGCTGCACCATATTATAATTCACTATGTTAATCACCAGTTCGCGCACTTCCAGCAGGTTTTCCAGGCTATGCTTGGTGGTATTATCCCGCACCCGCCGCGATGGTGAAATAATGCAGATAGGCGGGTTGGTGCTAAACATATTAAAAAAGCTGAACGGGCTAAGGTTCACGTTACCATTGGCATCAATAGTGCTGGCCAGGGCAATTGGGCGCGGGGCTATGGCGTATTGCAGGTAGTTCTGCAATTCCAGCGGCGATAGATCGGCTACTTTAAGGGTTAACATATACCGTATAAAGGTATAAATTTTAGTGTGAATGGAATTGTGACACTAATCCGAACGGAATGAAAACTATTTTACCAACCTTCGCGTAAAAAATAAACTTAACATAAACTTAACATTAGTAGTTTAGCTTTGTTAGGATATTAAATCAACCGCATGCAATCAAGCCTGTTTAAATCAGCGTTCCCAAATTATAACGAGATCTTTTTCTCGCACTTTAACCAGGCAACCGAAAATGCCAGCACCATGGCCAAGCTATTGTTGGAAGCTATTACTACCGACGACGAGCAAAAACCGCAATATAACACCATTAACCGCCTGAGAGCCAAGAGCCAGGAAATTACCCACCAGGTTTTTACCGATTCGGGCAAGGCATTTATTTCGCCGTTCGAGCGTAGCGATATGTGCGATTTGGTAAAAGCTATTGATACCGTTGCGGGGTATATCAATATTTCATCGCGCCGTATTAACCTATACCAGCCTACCAGTATTACCCCGCCAATTAAGGAATTAGCCGGGCTGATTGTAGAAAGCTGCATTGAATTAGAGAAATGTGTACACCTGTTGGGCAATATTAAAGGCGTGCAGGCCATTACCGACTCTATTAACAGCATTAAGGCGCTGGAGCATTATGCCGATAAAGTATATAACAAAGCCGTAGCCGCTCTATTGGTTGATGAGCCTAATGCCATAGAACTGATTAAATTTAACGAGATACTACACGCCCTGGAAACCACCACCGATAAATGTGAACAAGTAACCAACGTGGTAGAAAGTATTGTGGTGAAGAATAGCTAAGCGAATGTGCAAATGACTGATGTGCAGATATGCAAATGTGCGTATATGTACATTTATTTTTTGAATGTGGAAATCCTATAATTTGCACATCTGCATATAAGCACATTTGCACATTATCCCTATCTTCACATTTGCATATTCACACATGTTATTAAAAAAATCATTCCTGCTTACGCTGATTTGTTGTGTTGTTTTTTTGCCCGCTTATTGCCAGCAAGCCAATCCATTTTACCATTTAAAGGGTAATAACTTTGTTCAATCAAAAAATTATTACCTGCTAACCCTGCTGCAAACCAACCCGGTGGTAAAAAAACTGCTGGAAGCAGATGCTGAACTATCTAAAATTACCGCTACCAAAATTGGCGCCATAAAAGAATCTTTAAACTGCAAGGATGCCCCTTGTTATACTGCCCAGCTGAAATTTAGTACAGATGAGATTAAATTAGTTGGCAATGAACTGGCCAGGCTATACCAACCCGGCAACGCATTAGGCATGCTGGTAAAAACCGACCTGATCCCATCCGGGTCATACAGCTTAAATAAAAACCTGTTGCCCCAACAGCAATTGGTAAAAGCCTGGGAGCAGGATGCCGAGGGGGTAAACTATGCCATCAGCGTATATGCCGAAGGCAAAAAACCACCCTACGCCGCTATCGATTCTATTAGTTTTGATGTTAAGGCTAAATCGTACCCAAGTGTGTTGTTCGATGCCGCGTCTGTAGTGTTAGACGAATGTAAAACCACCAAACTTTTTTTTGAACCCACGCTTGCCTATGCCCTGCAAGCCATGGAAATAAATGGCCGCCACGATGCCGCCAATTTTGAACCGCTAACTGCCGATCTGAATAAGGCGGCCCTGGTCCGAATCAAGCAAACCAATTGGGCCAAATACAAATACCCGGCTATCCTGATATTAGGATCGGGCCCGGGAGATTTGAATACCTCCATCAGCGCTATCGGGATGCTGCGCTGCCGCATGGGTGCCAGCAGGTATTTTGCCGGTTTGGCCCCTTTTATTATTGTATCGGGTGGCATGGCACACCCCTACAAAACTAAATATTGCGAAGCGGTGGAGATGAAGAAGTTTTTGGTCAACAACTTGCATGTGCCCGCCAGCGCTGTCATCTGCGAACCACAGGCCCGGCATACTACCACCAATGTACGCAACGGCATCCGCCTGATCTATCATTATGGCATACCTGCAGAAAAACCCTTTTTAACCGTCAGCAGTGCAAGCCATATTGAATCGACTGCTACGGCTATGGCCGACCGCTGTATGAAAGAATTAAAATATGTGCCCTACAAGGTAGGCAAGCGGGTTGATGATAACACACTGGAACTTTACCCGCTAATGGATGCCCTGCAAATTAACCCGCTGGAGCCCTTGGACCCGCGGTAATTTATTTAGGATACCCACCTGTTATTGTGGGTAGGGCGAATCATAAATATCAATAATGATGTATCCAATACATCCCAAATATACTATCTTTCAAAATGCGGCACGAAGAATTTGAACCTCCTGAAGAATTACGGGATACTATAAAGTGCTTTTGGTACAACAGAAGGGACTCGGGAGAAGTACAATCGGGTTTTGAGGTAGTACCTGATGGCTACGCCGAAATTATTTTTCATTTCGGCGGCGACCTTCGCGTTTCTTACAACGGAGGCTTGCAGCCATTGCCATCGCCGTTTATGATGGGACTGCTCAATCAGCCTGTTATTTTTTACACACAAAACCGTTTAGAGATCATTGGCATCAGGTGCTTTCCCTGGACTGTGTTCGATTTGCTGGACCTACAACCCGGTAAAGACGGGGTGCGCACATTTGAGCACCCTATCGCTCAACTTCAATCTGCATTAAGTATGTCTATTCAGGTAGGCAGGATAGATGAAGCGCTGGCCCGGGTAAAACAGTATTTCCTTGATGCACGGTCAAAAGTTGCAAGTGGCAGCATGCTTTCCAAAGCGGGGGCTGCCATGAGGGGCGCCAACGGTACTATGCCGGTGAGCCAGGTAGCGGCGGCGGCCCATGCCACGGTGCGCACACTGGAACGGAACTTTAAGCAATCTGCCGGCTATAGTGTTAAAGACGTATCGGGCCTGATGCGCTTTGAACAGGTACGAAACCGATTATGGCATTATCCAAATACCAACCTGGCCGGCTTGGCCCATGAGTTGGGCTATGCAGATCAATCTCACTTAAGCAAGGAATTTAAGCGCTACAGCGGCAATACGCCGGCGGCCTTCGCACGAAAGGCAAAGAGCGGGAGGCAGGCTGTAAGCAACGATTTTGTCGCGTTTATACAAGCCTAACGCTGGGATATTCCGGAATTTTGTGTTTTAATCATTCGATATGAACACAACATTTCAAAACAATAAATTCGCGCAAGATCATGCTATTCACGATGTAATTATTTCCGGCGCAGGCCCTGTAGGCCTATTCCTTGCCTGTGAACTGGCCCTGGCCAAATGTTCAGTCCTGGTACTGGAAAAGATAAGCGATTCACCCTCGCCCTTAAAGCAGCTTCCTTTCGGGATCAGGGGGCTTTCGGCACCAACTATTGAAGCGCTTTACCGCCGCGGGTTGCTCAAAGAGCTGGAGATATATAAACGCCTTAAAAGCCCTCACCAAAACGCCGTACAAGGGCCGCGCCGACAGGTTGGGCATTTTGCCGGCATTCCATTTTACGAGGGCGATATAGACACCTCGCAGTGGAAGTATCGCCTGCCGGGCTCTACCGAACCAAGTTTAATTTCTGAAATGCAGGAATTGGAAACGGTACTGGCCCGCCGCGCAGAAGCCCTGGGTGTAATAATCAAACGCGGGCTTGCTATTACCGGCTTTCAACAAAGCGGGGGCGGGGTAACCGTTCAGTCGGGCGACCTATCTTTTAAAGGTAAATGGCTGGTGGGCTGCGACGGCAGCCGGAGTATTGTCCGCAAGGCGGGCGGTTTTGAATTTGCCGGTACCGAGCCGGAATTTACCGGCTATACTGTTAAAGCGGATATTGCCGACCCGGAGAAGCTTAGCCCGGGGCGGAATGTAACACCAACAGGCATGTACCTGCAATCGCAGCCGGGGTACCTGATGATACAGGATTTTGATGGCGGGGCATTTCATAATTCAGAAAAGCCAGTTACACTTGAACACGTGCAGCAAGTGTTGCGCCACGTATCGAACACCGATGTTGCCATTAGCGCCCTGCATATAGCAACCAGCTGGACTGACCGGGCACGGCAGGCCACAACCTACCGCAACCGACGGGTATTTTTAGCCGGCGATGCCGCGCACATTCATGCGCCCTTAGGCGGCCAGGGACTTAACCTTGGGCTGGGCGATGCCATGAACCTGGGCTGGAAGCTGGCCGCTACTATCAAAAGGAAAGCCCCGGAAGGCTTGTTAGATAGTTATTATGCCGAACGGTACCCAATTGGTGCGCAGGTACTGGATTGGTCGCGCGCGCAGGTTGCCATTATGAAACCAGATCCGCATGCCCGCGCGCTGAACGCGATTATACGCGAGCTGATGAATACGCGCGATGGTGCCACCTATATTGCAGGGCGGGTGTGGGGCATTAATACACCTTATAATCTCGGTGGCGAACACCCTTTAGCGGGCCACAGCGTGCCCAACTTTGAGTTGGAAGATGGTACGACGATTGGCGGGCTAATGTACGATGGCCAGGGGATACTGCTTGATTTTGATAAGAATGATTCGCTGAAAACTTTGGCGTGTGAATATGGCGACCGAGTGAAGTATATTTCGGGCATGGCGAAAGAACAATTAGGCTTGAGTGCTGTACTGATACGCCCTGATGGGATTATCGCCTGGGCTTGTGACAACGATCCGGATTGCAGCAAACTGCAACAGGCTGCCGCTCGCTGGTTTGTAATTCAGGGATCAAGCGTTAAAAAAGCGGAAGGTAAGTGTAATGCTACTTTATCAGCTTAATAAATGCTATGCTTCATGCATTGTAAAAGTGGTGTATGCCGGCAGGCATGCGGTTTTTGAGCATAAAAAAACGCTTAACCCAGATGATTTAAGCGTTTTACAAAGGTTTTGAAGCTTTTTAGCGGAATGGTCGGCTCCGTAACCCTATCCATGTATATGCTGACTTACAGTGTTTTACTAATTGTTGACTATCGCACGCCCGAATTTTTTTTGAGCAATGATAATAGCATCCGATATCAAATGACACTAAGAAAAATAAGAAATAATACAGAAAGTTGCCATCTGTTTTGAATAAATCTATTCCGGAGGTATTGCCGTTTTGCGTATCCCAGCATTGGGCTATTTTTGCGACAGTGGTGAATAAGAAATGGCCGCTATTTTTTACATCACCTGACCTGTTCAAAAATATAGTAACGATGTTCAATAATTCCGATCACTGTTTTCTGCCACTTTGATCATTCCGACAGATAAAAAGATTAGCAATCTTTGAATGATTTAATAGATGAACTATGTAGGCAAACTCAGATGCGCAAATTGAAGACCTGCTAAAGCAGCCGGTGACCGGTCGTATCTCATGTCATGCCGATACTTACATTGTTCCAATCAACTACGTTTACAGCGGCCCATATATCTACAGCCATGCCGGCAAAGGCAAAAGATCGATATGATGTGCCTGAATCCTAAGGTTTGTCTTAAGGTAGATAAGATAAAAGATATTTTTCATTGGAAAAGTGTAGTTGCAAATTTTCAATTATTAAGTAGATGATGACTCGTTCCCCCATTTTAAATAAACTCCCATTATCTTGCCGGCGCAATCGCCAGGCGACGTTGCAAAGGTTGAAGAATGACGAATTAAAGGTTAATGCATTTATCCATAATGAGAGCTCCTGTTGTCAAGGCAATTGAACCATTAATCAGTTGTTTCCAATCAGGTGAAGATCCTACTCACCTTTTGGGGTTTGAGTTTTGCTTAAGTTCGTCAGGGCTATTTTTGGTAAAGGTGTTAAACTGAAATTTTGACGGGGTGATTAATATATCTTTTATAACCTCAAAACTAATTTCGCTGGCCGGATTGAATTTATTTGAGGACATGTACTGTATCAGGCTGGTATAAAGCTGTCGTGCGGCAGGCATATCGGCACTCAGATCAGGTTTCAGGTCGGCACTTGATACAATTAGCTTACCTTTGCCCACCTTAGCCTCATAGATTAAGCCTAACCTGCGGTTCAGGAACCAAGTGTCAATTGGCTGAACCAGCGGTTTAAACCCCGCAGGAAAATTTTCAAGTATCATTACCTGCGACCGGTTAGCTATTTCCCACCATTGAAGATCGCTGTGATAATCTGTTGGGAAAGTGGCGAAGGCTGCACTTTTTGATTGGATAAGCATGCCTGTTACATGCGGAGGACGCATCTTAAACCAGGAAGTGTTCCAAAAAACGGGCAAAAACTGCATCGCTACCTCTTTGCCTTTAATAACCTGTCCGGCAACGTTCAGGAACACTTTACCTCCGTTATCTAAAACAGCTTTAGCTTTATCATCCCATGAAGTGGTATAATAAATATCATTCTTTATTTCATTTTGCTTTGCAGGATAAACCCAAAAATTCCAATCATTGGCAAAGGGAGTATTATTAATGCTTACTTCCAGCTTCAGTTTGGTTGGTGTCATAATTCCTTGTAATGGCCATTTAACTTGACCAACCGGTATCCCATTGCCATGATTAATGGTAGCTGTTTTAAATATCCCGTGTGCAACAAGCACGCCCAGCTCATTTTTAATAGTCCAGTTAAAAACGGCTTTATGTAGCGGGGCTTTACCCCAATGGGCTACCATAACACCTACCTCAAGTGTTTCATCGTTATTAAATACGAACTTGGGAAACTGGGCAAGTGGCACTGTTGTATTGCAAAAACGGGCAAATTCTTTGGCGGTAATATATCCTTTATCTCTCCAAAAGGCATTTATTACGCCAACCAGTGCCGTGCCCTGGCCAGGAAAATCCTGTAGGCCAAGCAATTGAAACCCTGCGTATTTAGGTGTTCGCAGTGTCTTTTCTATTTCGCTTTTATAACAAAGTGCTTGCAATTTACCTGAGGCCATCAAAAAGTCATGCCATTGATCGCCCAAGCCCTGATTTTGCAGGTCTTCCTGAAAAAGCTCAAAATTACGTGCGCGGTATACGCCCGTATAATCCTTTATTTCATCAAAATTGGGGAACGCGCACCATTGCCCCATTTCATGGGCTACAAATGGTACGTTAAATTTGGCGGTGCCCTCGCTAAAGTCAGATATTGTTTCGGGGCGTTTTTCCCAGGCTAAACCACGCACACCGCCGCGTACCTGATACTCGGCGTTTGGTACAACAGGCCAGCTGCCACCAACAGACATACCGGTATATACACGGCGGCTGTCTTTATTTTTCCAGTAATCAATAAAAGCATTAAGGTATACTATCTGATTTCCGGTCGGTTCATTCCCTCCCGATAGCATGCAGAACGAAGCATAATTGCCATAATACCTGGCCATCCGGTTTGTTTCATCATACAAAAATTGATCTATAGGTAAACCCTTACCAATGGCTGTGGTGTAGTTGGGCCAACTCGGCCCTTCAGGTTGCAAATAAAAGCCCGTACGGTCTGCTGCCATAAAAGCCGCTTCGGGCGGGCACCATGAATGAAAACGCATATGGTTTAAACCGTGAGCCTTTGCCACGCTAAATATCCTTACCCAATCTTCTACATGGGTTGAGGGATAACCGGTTAGTGGAAATTCGCAACAATTTACTGTTCCGCGTAAAAAAACCGGTCGGCCATTAATCAAAAACCTGGTGCCTTCTATACTAAACTTACGCATACCAAATTCAGTTTCTTCCCGCGCAATTGGCTTGGCATTGGCGCTTATATCAACGGTAAGTTTGTAAAGAGCAGGGTTAAACTCGTCCCAAAGTTGCATTGCCTTACCCATGGGCAAGTTTATTTCCAATGATTTGGTTTCTTTCCCTGCTAAGCTGATTGTTGCTTTTACCGCCCGAGTTTGATGTGCGATAGTTGAATTAAAGCATTTAGCCGATAATATGACATCCCCTTTAAATGCATTTTGGTCACTATTATGTATCTGCAGTGTTACTTTGGCGGTTCGGGTGATAATATCGGGATAAATCTGGATGTCATCAAAATAAACGAGGGCTGAAGCCTGTAGCTGCATTTTCCCAATAATGCCGTTCCAGTTGCCTTGGGTATGGTCGGTAACACTATGCGAGTTTATACCCATATCAACCTCCTTAATCCGGTTGTCAATACGTATCGTGATGCGGTGAACACCAGGTGATAAATAGCTGGTTAAGTCATACTCGTGCGGTGCTACCAGGCTGTTTTGCTTGCCTACTTCGTTATCGTCCACCCAAACCCGGGTTTCTATATGTGTACGCTCCAAAAACAAGACCAAACGCTTACCTGCCCATGTTTTAGGTATGGTTACCTCTTTTTGATACCAGGCTGCCCCAACATAATATTTTGCGGGAGTAAGGCAAAATGGTATTTTGATATTACCCGGCTGCCTGAATTTAGCCAGATGTGGATTATAATAAAAGGAACTATCAAAAATGCTCGCGGTCCATTTAGTTGTTAAACTAATATCGTCTCCTTTTAAGTTTTGGGCCATAGAGCCCGGCAGTTTTACCCGATCGGTCAATTTTTGCACATACCACTTATCAGTAATCCCTTTATCATCCTGGTCGATCTTGAATGACCAAATACCATCAAGCGTTATAATATCATCAGTTTTTTTAAAAGATGACAAAGCAATAATCAACGCCAATAAACAGATACGGAAAAGCGAGTTGAAATTAACCATGGGATAAGTTATTGATAAGTAATTGATTTTTTATCTGAAGAGATGAGTGCTAAATGAGTTTGTGCTCCGAAATGCATCGGGTCATGATTTAATGCCTGATTAAACATAAATGCGGCGTCACTTATTTTACCGAGGCCTGTTAACCCCAAACCCATGATGTAATAGCAATGTATTTTGTTACGTAACTGTAAATCGTCATCAAATACAAGCAGATCCGGCAGCGATACAGCAAAATAATCGATCTTCACCTCGTCGCCTTTATGCGAGTGGCCATAATTTACAAGGTTTTCAAATATGGTTTTTGCCTTATCAGTATTCCCCAACTTTTGCCATGCCAGCCCCTGGTAAAATATCTTGTCGGGCTGCTGATCGTTATAAAACATAGCGGCGCTTGGTTCGGACAAGCCTATTGTAGCTTTAGTAAAGTATCCGGTTCCTTTATCATTATCGCCTAAACCTTCGTAAGCACAACCCAACCAATAAAAAATATCATTCTCCTGCGCGCCTGGTAGTTTGCCTTCACCAAGATTGTGCGGGTAGGTTTGGGCTTGTTCTAATTTAGCAATAGCTTCATTAAACCGTTTAGCTACTATATCCTGCTTGGCTAACTCTACCAAGCTGTACAGGTACTGGCCTGATACCTTGCCTTCGCCGCCTTCCCAGGGGTGAAATTTGCGGGCCATAATAAGGTTATAAGCTTGTTCAAACTGACCACCAAAGTTATACAGGGCAGCTTTTTCAAGGTATACATCGTCTCTGCTTTCGGTTATGGCTTTGTGTGCTTCTAATTGGTCAAGGCGTTTAGCTATGGGGTAACTCAGGCGTTTATACAGCTGATCAAGCTCCATAAGTACCCGGCCGTCCTGTGGGTTTAAGCTATAGGCTTTTTCAAAATATTGAAGTGATAAACCGGGATCATTTAAACGGTTAAACGCCGCTATACCTAAGTTACGGAATACCGTCGGGAAGGTATCATCCAGTTCGGCAGCGCGTTTCCAGGCTTCAATAGCTTCTGCATACTGGCGCTTATCATACCATAAATTTCCTAAATAATACGGAGCCCGGGCATCGGTTGGGTTGGCTTGCTGGGCGTATTGCAGCACCAGCACATCCTCCAAACGGTTAGGGAAACAATAGGCCGGGTCGGCATTGTTTGCTTTGCGCAGATGCTCTATAGCGGCAGTTTGGTTTCCCTGCTGATGCTCGTAATAAGCCTGGTAGTAGCTTACCATCGGATGGTTTTGTTCGGCAAGCTGCAAAAACTTCAGGGCTTCGGCATATAAGCCGGCGGCAGCAAATTCAATACTGTATTCAATAAGGGTGTGTGCTGCACCTCTACTTAGTTCCTTTATTTTATCGATATACTTTTCGGCTTTATCGCCATGGTAACATAAGCTCAATTCCAGTAAAGCACCCAAATTAAACTGATCGCGTTTTAATGCGTACTCGGCTGTTTTAATAGCTTCGCCTATCCGGTTTAAATTACGCAGGGCATGTATTTTTACAGGATATGCCTTGCCGTTACGCATATTCCTATCCAGCGACCAGTTGATATGCTCCAGCGCGCTTTCAAAATGGCCGTTTTGGGTATCTATACAAGCTACCGAATAGTAGGCGTTATCCTGCCAGGCGCTGCTCCAGGTGGCTTTAAAAAAAGCATCGTAAGCCTCGGTATATTTTGCCTGATATTGCAGCGACAAGCCTAAATTATAGTAAGCCTCGCTATCGTATGGGTTTCCGTTGCGTTGCACGGCCGTAGCTACCGCCTGGCGGAAATATGGCTCACTTTTGGCAAACTGGCCACGGCGCAAATACCAAACTCCAAGGGCGTTATTATTAC
Source organism: Bacteroidota bacterium (assembly GCA_040389105.1). GTDB lineage: Bacteria > Bacteroidota > Bacteroidia > Sphingobacteriales > Sphingobacteriaceae > Mucilaginibacter. The sequence goes on along the minus strand of JAZKAO010000030.1, from coordinate 14,643 downwards.
GAATATCTTTCGGGTCGCGTTTTAGCGCTTCTTCATAATAAGGCACCGGGCTGTAGGTAGCGTGGCGGTATTGCTCTAAATGCTGACCTGTTAAAAACAACTGCTCGGTATTTTCTACGTCCTTTGGCTGCAGGGCGGGTTTGGCCGGCGCGGGTATTTCGTTTACCTGGTTGGCGGCAGACTCGTAACGTAGTAATTCTTTGCCTTCTGCCGATAGTATGGTTAATAGAAGATCATCCTCTACTCCATTAAGCTGCACTTCCTTAACATAAACCTGCTCTGGCGATAGATCTATTGCTTGACGCTGTAATATATCCTCTTTTGCTTTCAGGATAACCTGCGCACCTTTTATCAATGATGTTGCCAAGACTTTTATGGTGAGTTTACCGCCCTCCACATCCATCCCCAGCAAAATATCTTTGGTGGCATTTTTCACCATACCCACCTCGCGGTAAGGCAAAAAATATTGGGTGAAGGATTTTTCCTCGCCCGGCATTAGCCAGCTAAAATCGGGCTGGTTATCGGTATACATACCGGTCATTAATTCAATATATGGGCCGTCCTCGTCGGTAAGGTTACGGTCCCAGGCCACGCCAAAATCGCCGTTGCCCCAGGTCCACTGTTTTTTTCCCGGCGATACATGGTGGTTAGCCACATGCAGCACGCCGGCTTTGGTATCATGCTCGTATCCCCCAACAAAGTTATAATTAGAGTTTACCGCCATGTACGATGTGGGCACCGGGATATTTTTATAGCGGGAAATGTCCGTCCCCGGCGAGTAATCTATCTTATAATAAGTGCCGGTAGCTATGGGAAAGGTTGATACATCGCGCTTGCCATGGTCAAACACAGCGTTAACATCAGGCGGGAAAACCGACTGGTAATCATCGTTCACTTTCACCGCCGGGTTGGCCCACCATAAAAAGGTTTGGGGCAGGTTGGTTCTGTTATATAGCTGCGCTTTTATCTCTAAAAATGCTTTATCGGGATGTAGGGTAAAGCCCGCCATCCCTTTGGTACGGAACATTTTTTCTACCTCGTTTATCCAAACGGTTTTGCTGCCGTCAGCGTTTTCGGTAATAGTATAGTCAACCGGTTCAAAAGTGCTGGGGCGGTGGTGCTGCGGCCAGTTAAACTCTATCCCCCCCGAGATCCATGGGCCGCACAACCCTACCAGCGCCGGTTTAATAACCTGGTTGTAATAGATAAAATGGCGGTCGGCAATTTTATCGTAAGCCATTTGTACACGGCCGCCCAATTCGGGCAATATCATTATTTTAAGATACTTATTCTCTAAAAACAAGCCCGTATATTGCTGATCTACTTTCTCGTCTTCAATTTTTTCAATCACAGGGTTGGGATAAACCACGCCGCTGCTGCCCTGATAAATACGTTTCTCAAAAAACATCGGGTTTTTATCGGGCACACCTGCGCGGTAGGTTGGTATAGTTACCTGCTCCTGCCAAATATTTACGGTCATTTTATATAATTAATGTGTTGAAAAATTGTGTTCTAATTCTTCTAAGGTTTTGCCTTTGGTTTCTATCACCTTTGCTTTTACAAACAGGAAACCCAGCAGGCAAATCAGCGCGTACAGGTAAAACGGCCCGTAGGTACCCAAATATTCGGCCAGTACGGGGAAGGTAAATACCAGTATAAAATAGGCTATCCATAAGCTAACTATGGCTACTGATGATGCCACACCACGGATGTTATTAGGGAAGATCTCTGAAATAAGTACCCAGGTTACCGGTGCCAGCGATGTGGCATACAAGCCAATCGCTATCAATACAAATATGGAAACCAGCCCGGCTGCAGCCTGCTGCTTTAAGAGTACAGCTAATATCACGTATACTACTGACAGCCCTATCGAGCCGATCAGCATTAGCGGGCGGCGACCCAGTTTATCTACCTGCCACATGGCCAGGATAGTAAAAAACAGGTTTACTACGCCAATAGCAACAGTTTGGAAAAGTTGGTTATCTAAACTTGCCCCTACCGATTTAAATATGGTTGAGGTATAATTAAACACCACGTTTATACCGCAAAACTGCTGGAATACCGCCAGCGTGATACCCATTATTACCGCCGGACGCACGCCTTTGGCAAACACTGCTGCGTACGATGGCCTGGCCGAATGATCGAGGGAGCGTTCGATATCGCCCATGGTATTATCGGCAAAATCCTGCGAGCCTATTTTATTTAGAATGGCGGCAGCTTTGCCTGCTTGCCCTGCTTTTACCAGCCAGCGCGGGCTTTCCGGTAAAAATACTACGCCAATTAAAAACAAAATGGATGGAATAACGCCTAAACCAAACATCCACCGCCAGGCCTGGTCGCCTTTATCAGCTAGTGAGTAATTTACCACGTTGGTTACCAAAATACCTATAACAATAGTCAACTGGTTAATGGCTACGTTACGGCCGCGCATCTGCGCCGGTGAAATCTCGGCTATGTACATGGGGCTTAACATGGATGCCATCCCTACACCTATGCCAGCGCAAAAACGCATGGCTACAAACTGGCTTAACCCGGCCGAAAATGCCATGCCTAAAGATGATACCGCGAATATAACTGCGGCCACCATTAGCCCGGGGCGGCGGCCATACCTGTCGGCAATTTTACCCGCCAGCAGGCAGCCAACAATACAACCCAACGCTAATGATCCGGTAAGGAAACCCTCCCACCAGGCCGATAGCTGAAATGCTGTACGCAAAAAAGGCAACGCGCCTGATATTACGGCAAAATCAAACCCGAACAGGTACCCGCCCAGTGCAGAGATAAATGAGATGCCTATAATATAGCTGTTGTTAAAGCTTACACGTGTTTTAGACATAAGATATTGGTTTAATATGGTGACATAAAATTAGTGCCGGGCAGTTTATTTAAAATGGATAAAACATTTTAAAATATGTATTATCTTACGGAAGTTTATTAAAAACCGCTTTTATATGATATGTAAATGGATAATTTAACGGAGCTTCATCAAAAAATAGCTGAAGGTTTTATTGGCCAGCGTATGATAGTGGTGCCGGCGGCAAAGCGTAAACTATGTATTAAAAATCCTCTGTCAGCACAGTTATATGTAACGGCGATAGGCTATTATCCCCTGGCATCGCACCATGACCGGGAACGGCCTTCGGGCAGCGATGAATATATCCTGATCTATTGCGTTGATGGAAAAGGCTGGATTAAAACCGGAGATAGCCAATGCGAAGTGCTGCCCAATACATTTTACATTATTCCCAGCCATACCCCACATCATTATGGAAGTTCTGCTAAAGAGCCCTGGAGCATTTATTGGGTGCATTTTACCGGTGCGCAAGCCAGGTTGTTTTATGATGCTTATACCAGGCTTACAAAGAAACGCGGGTATGATATTCTTTACGATGATAACTATATCACCGAATTTAATTATTTGATGAATATTTTAGAAGGCCAGATAGGCGATACCGATACAGAACTTGTTTATGTAAGGATGCTTAATTTATTAGGGTCATTTATATATCCCAATCATACCGACCAATTGAATGGGCATAAAGATATTATAGCATCTATTGCCTTTATGAAAAAACACATCAGCGGCAATTACCAAATTAAAGATTTTGCGCAGCGGGCTAATTATTCGGTTTCCCGTTATTCTGAACTTTTTAAAAAAGATACGGGCTACGCTCCAATGCAATATTATCTCCACCTGAAAATTCATGCAGCTTGCCAGTACTTGTGTTTTACGGGGATTAATGTAAAGCAAATTTGCAATAAAGTTGGATTTGAAGACCAGTTTTATTTTTCCCGGATCTTTAAAAAGTATATCGGTGAATCCCCGTTGAGATATCGCAGGAATATTATGAAATAATTGCTGTGTATCGCAGCGTATACTGGAAATAAAAACGACTGACGCGCCGGGCGGTATCAAAATAAGGGATCATCAGGATTTATACATTGATATACAGATAAAACTACTGTTATGCAAAACGTGAATTGAATTTCGGTATATCGGAAGCGTTTTATAAAGCGTACCCGTTTGATGACCCGGGTACGCTTTTTTATTTAGGCTGCGTTGGAGTGGATTAGCCTTTCACCTGTCCAGGATCTGCAACATCACTTGTGGCTGGTGGCGAGTTCAGAATTACAGGGGCCACGTAACGTGTAGGCATCCAACCTTCAAGTTCGGCCGCTGCAACCTTATTCTCTGGCTTAAATTTAGCAGAGACCATATAGTCAAGAACCGATTTTCGTAGTGACAGGGCCACCGGCTTATTCTCAATCCCATTGTCAGAAAAATCAAACGATGTAACCATCAGCTTACCACTTCCCACCTGGCATTCAAACAGCATCGAAAGCCGCAGGTTGCGGTTCCAGTCATCAATAGGCTGAACTACCGAGGTTAAAGTAGGAGATAAGGCTTCCATATTCATGGCTACCGTTTTCGGCAGCAGGTTTACCCATTGCCAGTCGCAGCAATCTTCGGTCGGGAACCCGGCAAAGGCGCTATGTTTATAATCGTTCAACAGTCCAAGCATCCATGTCCGGCTCGGGTTCATTAAGCGGTTCCAAAAAATGGGCGAGGTCGTCAAAGCCAGGTCGTTCACCGGTTTTTCGGGCACGCCGGATAAGAACAGCACATTACCACCCTGGGCCAAACGTGCTTTTGCCTCATCCCATGAACTGGAGACCAGGACACCTTTAGGAACTTCAGTTTTGATAGCAGCAGGATAAAGCCAAAATTGCCAATGATTGCTAAAGCCGGCAAGGTCTAAAACCAGCGAGTAGGAGGCTGGTGCAGGCAGTTTAGCGAGCGAAGCCGAGATAGTCCCCAAAGCCTGGCCGCTGCCCCGTGCCACGTCGGCGGTGGGAAGATTGCCGGTCATTACCGGTTTTCCGCTACTGTTTAAAATCCGCCAGGCAGGGGTTACCGCCTTTAATGCTGCGGGCCCATAGTGCGCAACTTCAGCAGTCGCCGTCAGGGTTTGCGCGGTTGTAAATATGCGGTCCTTTAGCCGGATCAGTGGAACGGTAGTGTTATTAAAACGCTTAAATTCCGCAGCGTTCACGTAACCCTTTTCTTCCCAAAAAGCATCGAGCAGGCCGATGAGCGCGCCGCCCTGGCCAAGGTAGTCATGCAGGTCGAGCAACTGGTATCCCGAGTAGGATGGGCTGCGCAGCAACGCTTCTATCTCTTCCTTATAACAGGCAACCTGGTATTTGCCCGAAGCATGGGCCAATGCCTTGTTGTGTGCCAGCAGGCCATGTGTTTGGGCGCTGTCGCGCATAATAATGTAATTGCCGGGTTGCATATAAGGCACCTTGCCCCAGCCAATACCGGCAGGGAAAGCCGCATATTTAGCTTTGCCGTTAAACTTTTCTATAATTCCAAAATCGGGGTAAGCGCAGTATTGGCCAATTTCATGACCGATACAGGGAACGGTTACACCGCCCCGGATAGTGTTGAGGCTATCTTCATAATCCGACCCGAACCAACCCCTGGGACCACGGGCCGGGCTGCCGGTAACAATAAAATCTGCGGAGAAAGTGGTGCCTTTCCCGGCTGGGGGCGGTGCCCACCGACCGCTGCCATCTGTATAAAGGCGGCGTGCGTCAGTGTCCCTCCAGGCTTTATTCCAGCCGGGGAGTTGCCTGGCATAATTGCCGGCCGGCTCGTTGGTAGCGCCAAGCATCACAAAAGAGGGGTGGTTGCCATAGGCTTTCAGCAGGCGTGTGGTTTCATCGTTCAGTACGGCAAACATCTTGCCATCCGCATCAAAGGCGTTCCACATACCGCATTCGGGCTGTAGATAAAAACCCAATTCGTCTGATGCGGTAAACGCCGCTTCAGGTGGGCACCACGAGTGGAAACGCATCCCGTTAAGGCCCCAGGCCTTACAAATGCCGATGATCTTTTTCCATGTGACTACATCTGTAGCGGGATATCCGGTCAAAGGGAACCCGCCGCCATCATGTGTGGCCCGTAGTAGGAGCTGGTCGCCATTTAGTAAAATTTGGTTCCCATCCGTCTTGATCTCGCGCATGCCGAAAGTAACCTCTTTTTGATGATCGGCCTGGCTGCCTTTAAGGGCCAGGGTTAATTGCTGCAATTCCGGCGTAAACTCCGACCACAAACGGGCGTTTGGCATCGGCACGTTGATAACGGCCTTGCCGCCTTTCTCATCCCATTTCACAGGGATGGATACACTACCCGCAGTAAGGGTCCCCGATCCGGCTTTGCCGGTTGCGTTGCCTATTGAAACACGAACCTGTGCCGATTTACCAGTAATATTCGGGAATACCTGGGCATCGTCAATCCAAACAAGGGAGGTGGCCGATAATTCGATCCGGCCTACAATGCCGTTCCAGGTTGACCCTTCGCCATCAGACACAGCATGGCCATCAGGGCGATAAGCCGGCGTTAGCATGCGGTTATCAATGCGGATGCTCAGCAGGTGCCGCCCCGGCTTTAAAATGCCTAAATCAAACTCATGCGGAGCAACGAGCGAGCGGTTGCTGCCCATTAGTTTATCGTCGATGTAAATATCGGTTTGCCAGCGTGTCCGCTCCAGTAAAAGCTCGATGCGTTTGCCTGCCCATTCATCTTTAATGTCGATATCCCGTTGATACCAGGCTACCCCCAGATAATGACGGACCGGTTGTGAAAGATATGGCACCTGGACATTGCCGGGTACGGTATAAGCTTTGTATTGTGGCAGCAAATACCAGCGCATATCGCGCGGAAGCGCGGCTACAAATTTGGTTTCGGCGGTTATTTCATCGCCAAATCCCTGTGTTTGCAAGATGCCCGGTAACGAGATATTGGTATCTGTTGCAAGGGGTTTAGTGAACCAGCCGGTGCCTGCACCGGCATCAGTACGGTCAAGCGTAAACCGCCAGTTACCGGCCAAAGATATGGCACCGGCTGCAGGCGGCCGGGTCTCGACAGCTTTAGCAAAAAGCCCCGTTTTGGGATAAAGCACCGCCGCCGCCGTTGCTATACCGGCAGCCGTCACGAATGATCGGCGGGTCATCTGGTTTTTTTTATGATCGGTCATTTTATGATTGCGTTTATCACGTATTTAGATTTATCTACACAAATAGTATAGCCGCTCAGGCAAAGCAAAGCGGCTATACTATCGTTACTAACCATGTGTTCAATACTTCGTGCATGGTCATTTATATTTGTAATTAATACCCGAAATTTTGCGTCCAGTTAGATCGGGTTTTCAATTCATTTTGCGGAATAGGCATCAACAAGTCGCGTTTGGTAGGTGCCTGCCCGTTAAGTTTAGAGTGATAATGGGTATTGAACGCAGTTAATGTATTAATGGCTTCCGTTTCGCCCCAGCGTACCAAATCGAAATAACGCCGCCCTTCGCCAATAAACTCATACTTTCGCTCAGTCTTAATATCATCCAGTGTAGGAGCGGCGGTTAATATGGCCAAACCTGCCCGGGTACGTATTTTGTCAACATATTGTTTCGCATCCGAAGCTTTCCCATCCCTTACCAACGCTTCGGCCAGCAACAGATAAACATCAGCATCACGCAAAATAGGGAAATTCCGGGGCTGATCATTCCATGATTTGATGGTTGTTTGTGTATTATCTTTCTCCAGGAACTTGGTAATGATATTTTTAACTATAAAAGTACGGTTAGTTACGGATGGTAACGCACTCCAATAACCGGTGTCTATACTTGCAGTAAAGCGCAGGTCTTTATTTGTTTTCATTGTTTTTACCAGGTCGCTATCTACCCGCATGTCCTGCCCTTGTAAGGAATAAGACGAATACATCCATTCGGGAAAAGGTGTTGCCGAAGAAGCACTGCTGGTAATATAGCCGGCTAAACTTGAGCCGGTACCTAAGCCGCCGGAAGCAAACTGGATAGAAAACAAATCATATTTATTTTCATTAGCCAGCGTGAATAATTGCGCGTAAACAGGTGCAAAACGCGCGTTTACATCGGTTATAATGCCAGACAATACAGCTTCTGCTTTAGGATAAGCGGTAGCATCGTTGTTAGGATATCCCCCCATTGTCATATACACCTGCCCCAATAGTGCGTTAGCGGCCAAACTACCTACCCGGCCAGCATCTGTCCCGGTATAAACCTTATCGAGGTGACTGGCAGCATATTGCAAATCGGTAATAATTTGTGTGTAAATTTCGCTTAGTGGCGCACGCGGCAAGGTAATGGCTTCCGCGTTTTCAATAGGTTTAGTAACTAACGCTGTTGGGCCATACGCACGTGCCAATTCAGAATATGCGTAGGCTCTCAGGAAACATGCCTCAGCCCTATATCGGGGATAACTCCCTTCCGTGGTATAATAAAGCAAGCTATTTGCTTCTTTAATTACCTGATACAGACGGGCATAATTAGTAGATACGGTACCCGAATTAGCGGTGATCAGGAACTTACGAAAGTCAAGCTGGTCATTTTGCGCAGAGGTTTCACCGGCAATGTACAAGAGATCAGAACGGTTTTCTGAGGCCAGCCAAAAATAGTCTGTGGCAAAATCGGTATTAGTTCCATTTCTTCCTAAACGGGCATAAATGCCCATAGTTGCCTGTTTAATCTCAATTTCATTAGAGTAAAATGTATTTGAGGTATTATTTTCAATGGGGGCAATATCTATATTTTTTTTACAAGAGCTCAAGCCCGCCATAATCAGCAGGGCCAGCAGCGAACGTATATATATTTTTTTCATTGGATTTTTATTTAAAATGAGCATTAAAAAGAAGCGTTCAAACCAATAGAGAAGGTCCTGGCCAGTGGATATGACCCCCAGTCGGCAGAAGTGTTATCCTGCGTAGCGCCTTCAGGCGAATATCCGGGATAATAACCATCAAGCAGGAATACGTTATCGCACGACGCGTATACACGGAGTGATTTGAACGCCTTTTTAAGAAACGGCATATTGTAACCTAAATTGATATTTTTAACGCGCAGATAAGCCGCAGTATACATCCAGTTGGTATCGTACTGACTGGTTACCGCCGAGAAGAAGGCAGGCACCTTACCGTTGCCGGGCTCGGCTTCAGACCAGTAGGCATCTTTTAGCCAGCTCTCCATGTACTCATATCTTGGATCATTCGTAGCCCTGTTCCAAGCCCGTGAACCGATAGATAACAGGTCGCCGCCCACACGCCCCTGAACAAGGATAGAAAGGTCCCAATGTTTGTAAGTAAATGTATTGGTGATGCCAAAATCAAAGTTGGGCTGGAAATTACCGGCGATGACATAATCATTAGCATCAATTTTACCATCGTTGTTGGCGTCGAAATATTTGGTGTCACCCACTTTTTGGCCTGAAAAAATCGGAATTTTCGCGGTAGTGATATTTCCGCTGGCATCAGTGTTAAAATCGGCCGCTCGTAATACGCCGGTAGCTTTTAGCAGGTAATAAGAGTTGATGGGATAACCAACACGTTGAATAATGGTATTACCCTGGCCCAATTTAATATCGGCATCCTGATTGGTGAGCGAAAGAATCTTGTTCCGATTGGCGGAAACATTTAAAGAAGTACTCCATTTAAAGTGCTTGCTGGTGATATTTACCGCATTCAATTCTATTTCCAAACCCTGGTTGGCTACGCTGCCCACGTTATTAAACATATTAGCGAAACCTGTGGTTAGTGACACGGGGGCATTTAGCAACAGGTCGGTTGTCTTTTTATAATAGATATCTGCCGACAGGCTTAACCTGTCCCTGAAGAAGCCGACGTCCAAACCAAGGTTGTAACTATCAGTTTTTTCCCAACGCAGTTTTGAGTTGGAAATATTGCCAACCACAAAACCGCTGGCAACAGTTTGGGTAGTCCCGGTTACATAATTAAGTGCTGTCATGCTGGAAAGAAACGCGGAGTTACCTATGCGGTCGTTACCGGCTTGTCCCCAGCTTGCACGTAATTTAGTAGTGCCCAACCAATCGATCTTTTTGAACGCTGGTTCTTCACTTAATATCCAGCCTGCAGATAGTGAAGGGAATAAGCCCCAGCGGTTGTTCGGGCCAAATTTTGAAGAGCCGTCACTTCTTAACGATGCAGAAAACAAATATTTATTATCATAAGCGTATTGCACCCTGCCGAAATAAGATATCAAAGCATTTTTAGATGCATAAATGGTATTAGTATTGATAGTAGTGCCGCGGGTGATATCAAAAATAAAAGTTTTATCATTAGGGAAACCCGTTTCGCCCTGGTTGCTCGTTTCATCAGAATAGGTTTCCTGTGAAGCACCTGCCAGTACATTGATGGAGTGCCTGCCAATTTCTTTAACATAAGTAGCTGTACCCTGAACAAGTACGCTGTTAGAGGCAAGTGTTGATTTAGTTGAACTGGACAACTGGCCAGGAGTAGCCTTATCCCAGGTTGGCTGCGCCCAGGTAGGGCTGTAGGTTTGCTGTGAGTTGCCACGGTAATTCCAGCCTACCAGGCCAGTAACATTTAAGCCTTTAATGATATTAATATTGGTGTTAAAGGCTGTATTCATACGGGTATCCTTAACGGTACGGGCATTGCCAGTTGCCTGCACATACGGGCTAACAACATCGGGCCCTGACCCCCACGCATCGTAAAATTTTGAAGGTTGTGAGCCTGCTTCCCTGCCGGTGCCCGCCAAAACCCAGCCGGGATAGCTTAAGGTACGTGCAACCGCATTGTCTTTGCCATCTACGTTCGCACCGGTGGTCGTCCCGATGGACGGCGACAAATTAAGGCCGATCTTTACCCGGTTGCTAAGTTTTGCTTCGATATTTGCCCGGAAAGAATAACGTTTGTAAGCCGAGCCCTGAACAATCCCTGTTTGATTATACGCCCCGCCCGAAATGGCATAATTAACCATATCATTAGATCCGGATGCGCTCAGTTCAACGTCATTAACAGGGGCGCTTCTCAGCATCACATCCTGCCAGTCGATGGGTTCGATAGCGCTTGTTCCCCAGTAAGGATCATAGATACCGTAGGTGGTACGTAAGCCTGCTAAATCTGTGCGGGTGGTATAAGTTTTGCCTGTGGCTTTCGCTGCAAAGGCAACACGGTCTGCCTGGCTGGTTGTTGCCGGTAATCCTGATGTAATAGTCCATTGGCGATCCAGCCATTTCTTGTTAAACTCGATCCATTCGTCTGAGGTCATCACTTTTACTTTACGTTCGGCATTGGCCAGGGCAGTATAGGCGGAAACGGATAACACCGGTACGCCCGATTTACCACGCTTGGTAGCAATAAGCACTACGCCATTTGATCCGCGCGAACCATATATAGCCGCCGAGGCTGCATCTTTCAATACGTCTATTGAAGCTATATCCGAAGGATTGATCCCGGAAAGATTATCTAACGGAACACCATCTACTACATAAAGTGGCGTAGCGCTACCCGAAATAGAAGCCGCGCCGCGCACCTGCACCGCAATATCGGCACCGGGTGCACCGCTGGTATTGCGCACGGCTACACCGGCAATCTGGCCCTGCAAGGCCTGCTCTATACGCGTAATAGGCCGTTCCTCAATCTGTTTATCTGTAATTCTGGCAATTGCGCCGGTAATATTGCTTTTTTTCTGGGTGCCATAACCTACCACCACCACTTCGTTAACCTTGGTAGCTGTCTCGATTAATATTACTTTAACAGATGTTTGCCCGTTTAACGCAATCTCTTTGGTAACATAACCTAAAAAACTAAAAACCAGGGTTGCGTTGGCATCCGCGATTTTTAGGTTGAAATGCCCGTTAGGGTCGGTCGCGGTGGCATTATTTGTATTCTTTTCCCGCACAGTTACACCGGGGAGAGGTAGATTGTCTTCTGTAAATACATCCCCTTTAATAGTTACAACCATCTGCGCCTCGGCAAACATGCTACTGGAAGGAGGGCTTTTTTTGATGATCAGGATACTTTTGTCAATCTGGCTGTAGGTAAATTCCGCTTTATCAAGGATCAGATTAAGCACTTCATCTACCGACCTGCTTTCAGGCGGTAAATTGAGCGATTTAACCTGGTCAACCTCGTCTTTGCGATAAATGAAATTGAACGGGCTGTTGTTTTCCAGCTTTTTAAAGACACTGTATAAAGACTCGTTCTTAAGGCCGAAGTTAACTTTGACCTCGCTCATTTTCTGGGCCTTTGCACCTGCTGCAAGTAAAAATTGAACAGTGATGCAAAACAGTATTCCGGTAATCAGACTGACGCGCATAAGTTGTTTGAAAAAATAAGTTCCTGTAAATTTCAGGTTAAAGGGTGGCGCATAGCCAACCACTTTTTCTGTTGGTTGTTCAGAAAAAAACATAAATTTGGTTTGATTTTAATTGGTTCTCAAATAATTAATTAAATCATGCCTGCTGCGGTTGGCGCTGCACCAGGCACAGCCTCCCTGCTCAAACAGGGGGGCTTTTTTGCTCATCTTAATTGGATAGTGATCTATTCATATTTTAATATTTAGTTTAACATCCGGTTCCTTTTATAGTTATGCTATCATCATCTTCCTGGTAGGAAGCATTGTTGAATGTGCAGATCACCTTGATGATCTGCTGTAAATTTTGTCCGTGAGTGAAGGAGGCACTAAAAACACATTTTTTGCTGTTTTCATGCTCAAATCTTATTTTCTTATTAAAACGTTTTTCGAGAATTATAGCGGCGTCCTGCATGGTTATGTTATCAAAAAACAGATCTAAGGCCTGCCATTGCACCACCTGCGCTGCATTAATGGTGATTTTTTTGGCAAGCATATTTTGCTCATCGTAGTTGAATTGCTGATTTGGTGTGATTGATGCCAGTAATTTCTGATGATCGCTGACGGATACCTTGCCACGTGTTACTGTAACCGCGATATGGTTCCTGGTATCCACATCGAACGCTGTGCCGAGTACCGTGACTGTCAGATTACCCGCATGTACCAGGAATGGTTTTGCAGGATCATGTTTAACATCAAAGTAACCTTGTCCATAAAGAGTGACTTCTCTGAGTTTTCCGTTGTATTCTTTTGTAAAAGTTAAACGACTGTTCTTATTAAGCGTAACGCTGCTCCCGTCGGCCAGTTTAATTAAACGATGATCATTCAATGATCGCATTGTGGCAACAAAGTTTTGCGGTTTGGCAGGTTCCTGCCTGGTGTTACGCTCAAATCCTAAATAAATGGTAGCTGCTAATAAAACACTTGCAGCAACTCCGCCTAACCAATACCAGGTTCGCCTCGGGGCAGGCACCAACTTGTTTTCAAGAATATGATTCAGTATCCTATCGGTAGCGGCGTTTGGTAACTCCTGATCAGCATGGCCTGTATACGCCCCGTCAAGGAGATGCTGAAGCGTTTCGTCATCAGATAAATCTACCAGGGTCATTAATTCTTGATATTCTTCTGCGGTACATTGATGATCAAGGTAACGTTTGAACAGGAAAGCCAATCTTGCTTTTTGCATGTTGATGTAATTGGTATAATTGGCAAAGCCGTAGGCTTACCTATTTATTACATGATGATTGGCAAAAGAAAAAGGAGTAGTTGATTTAAAAATATTTTTTCATGCAGCCAATGGTCAGGCAAACCATAAGGATTGTTTCCATGGTAAAAGATGCTCTGACGCGCTGTACCGCTTGCCGTAGGTGAGCTTTGACCGTAAGTGGTGAAATATGTAGTTGCTCGGCTACTTCTCCTTTCTTCAGTCCTTGCAACTGGCAGAGTTGATAAACCAACTTTTGCTGAGGGGGCAAAGTTTCCAGCGCTTTATTAAGTATGTGGTAAGATTCGTTATAAGCGATAACGCTTTCAGTTTCATTATGCAGTTCCTGCCAGTTTTCGGTCGATTTTTCCTGGCAGCGAGTTTCAACAGCCAGGCGCCTTAAAATTTGCAGGGTTTGATTTCGGGTCATCACCCGCAGATATCCCCCGAAATTCTGGATTGTTGCCAGCTTTTCGCGGTTGATCCAGATGTTCATGAAAACGTCCTGTACAATTTCTTCGGATAAAACTGCAGACTGGCAAATCTTCATGGCGAAAGAGTACGTAATATTTTTATACGCCTTAAAAAGCAGTTCGAAAGCACGGGAATCACCATTGCTCACTTTATTTAACAAATGAATTTCATCGTTAATTTTCATGTATCAATTAAGCTTAACAACAAGTGTTTGTTATAATCGGTTTATAGGCCACAGTGACTGCAGATTTGTAAATTTAAAACAACCTGTTTAATAAAACTGTCATCCACTGTCCTGAGTTGGCGGCTATACTTCTGCTAATATAGCTTATCCTCTTTGCAAAGAACTAATTTAGTAAGTACCTATTTGCATTGCCAGATATAGTGTTATTAGTGGCCGGCGATAAAGGAATAGATTTTATGACAGTGTTTAACTGTTTTGAATAAATTTATTCCGGGGATATTGCCGTTTTGCGTATTCGACCAGCCCCGCTGCGCTATTGAACCCACCATCCATTATTTGCCACTTGAGCAACCACCAGCGCGAGCCGGGTAAAATGTCAATGCCGGAGCGTAGCCGCTGAAAGCACCGAATAGGTGATTCGATGAGTCATAAACGCTGAGACGTTTTTCGCAATTTTGAGGCAAAAAAAAACGCTCAGACCTGAAATCTAAGCGTTTTTACGAAGCTTTGAAGGCTTCTTAGCGGAATGGACGGGACTCGAACCCGCGACCCCATGCGTGACAGGCATGTAT
>JAZKAO010000029.1:66742-72107 GCA_040389105.1 Bacteroidota bacterium | reverse complement strand
CTCATTTCCCTCACTTTAATATTCTAATATAATCATTGATAACAAACATAGGAGGTCACTAAGGTTTTTTTGCTGATAAATCACCCGAAGCTTTGTGTTCTTTGTGAAAACCTTTGCGGCCTTTGTGATCAAATTTAAAATTTTCACTATCAATTAACTACATAAGTTTTCCCCGGTAACGACCGGATAAAGCCCTGCATTTCCATATTCAGCAAATTCATGGCTAACTGACTGGTAGGCATACTGATGCGGATAGCCAGATCATCAATAGCTAAAGGCACTTTGTTTTCGCGGATAGCTTCAAATATCAATTGTTCGTTTGCGGATAGATCGATAGGGAGCATCAGTTGCTCGGTTGCCGGTTTGGTTTTATCGTTTTTTTCCCACCCCATAATATAAGCCAAATCGGCCATGCACGATAGTAAAGCTGCCTTATTATTACGGATCAGGAAGTTACACCCTTCCGAAAATTCATCGTTTACGCGCCCGGGGAAGGCAAAAACATCGCGGTTATAGCTATTGGCAATTTCGGCGGTAATTAACGCGCCCCCCTTTATGCTGGCTTCTACTACAATGGTAGCATCGGCCATACCGGCCACAATGCGGTTGCGCTGCGGAAAATTCTCGCGGTTGGGTATCGTACCCGATGGATATTCGGTTAGCACCGCGCCGTTCACCTGCATTTTATCGGCCAGCGCCCTATTGCCTGCGGGGTACATGGTATCAAAGCCATGCCCTAATACACCAACGGTAGGGATGTTAAATTTCATGCTTTCGCGATGCGCGGCGGTATCAATACCCAGGGCCAGTCCGCTTACTATTAAAACGTTGTACTGCTGTAGTTCCTCAATTAACTGGTGGCAAAGTTGTTTGCCGTATTCAGTTGCATTACGGGTGCCTACTATGCTGATTACTTTGGGCAGGTTGAAATCGGCCATACCTTTACTAAATAAAAGCAAGGGTGCATCATCGCACATCTTCAACCGTTTGGGATACCGGGCATCGGTATAAAATATCGCTTCAACCTTGTTCTTTTCTATAAAGGCCAGTTCCTGCTCGGCTCTTAGTAAATGGGGTTTCATATCCGATAATAACTCCACCCGTTTATTACTAATACCGGGCACATTTTTCAACTTAGATGGGGGCAGCTTAAATACAGCTTCGGCATCGCCTGCATAGGCTATTAGTGCGCGGGAATAAGCGGGGCCAATTCCTTTAATAAATGTGAGGGCTAACTGGTGTAATAACGACATATAAGGCCCCTAAGATAAAAAACCACACCTAAATGCTAAAACAATTAGGAAAATAAAAAAACGGGTGGCAAAAAAACACCTTTGGGTTGATCATGTACAAAGTGTACAAGATGTACAGTTAAACACTTTGTACATCTTGTACACTTTGTACACCCTGTTTTTAAACCTCTGCTTTTGCAAAACCTACCGTGTCGCGATAGAGCTGCGGCGACACATCGGCATTGCTTTTAAAAAAACGGCTAAAGTAAAATTCATCGTTAAAGCCCAACTCGTAAGCTATGGTTTTAACGGGTTTTGATGTGAGGTACAATTCGCGCTTGGCTTCAATAATAATCCGTTCGGCAATCAGGTTGGTTAGCGTTTTGTTAAAGTGCTGTTTGCTGATGCGGTTCAGTGCCTTGGTCGATATATTCAGCATATCGGCATATTCGCCGGGGCTATGTTTTATTTTGTAATGATCTTCAATAGCGTCTTTTAGCGTTTTTAGGATAAAGGGCTCCTTTTCCGTTTTAAATTCCTTAAAGTTATTTTGACTTACCTTAATACGCGATGCATTGATCAGGAATATTTTAAGGTACGATACCAGTAACTCGTATTGGGCAAGGGCCGCGTTTTGCATTTCGGCCTTTAGTTCGTTCACAATATTTAGCAAGGCCTGCATTTCCTGGTCGTGCAGCTTAACCAGCGGCGATTCATATATATTATTAAATAACACACCATTGCAGGATACTTCCTGTTGATGCTTATGGATGCAGAAAAAATCGGGGTGAAAATTGATGAGTAAACCCTCAAACGCTCCCTCGGGTTTTACCATAAAGGGTTGATAAATAGACAGGCAAGCCAGGCTATTATCGCTAAACTCATAATCCGATACATCGGCCCGCAACCTCCCACTCCCCTTTAAAATAAGGATCATGGAATAATAGTTATAGTTTTTCAGCTGTTCAAAATACGATGCATCATCAAAAGCAAATATTTTAAAAGCCAGGGCTTTAGTTTGCGGATTGATTAATGTATAGGCGGTTTGGGCAACAAAGGTGGTATCCATTAAGTATAGCTTAAAACAGTTTTCTGTCAGATGCGGTTATTTCCATATCGTTTATGCTAGCAAAACGTTTTTGCATCAGGCCGTTTTGGTCAAACTCCCAAAGTTCGTTGCCATAACTGCGGTACCATTGGCCGCCTGCATTATGCCATTCATATTCAAACCGCACTGCCATCCGGTTTTCGCGGAAACCCCATAATTCCTTTTTTAGTTTATAATCCAGCTCCTTTTCCCATTTGCGGGTTAAAAAGGCTTTTACTTCTTCCCGGCCGTTTATAAATTCAGTTCGGTTGCGCCACTCGGTATCTATGGTATAAGCCAGGCAAACTTTTTCGGGGTCGCGTGTATTCCAGGCATTCTCGGCCATTTGCACTTTTTCTAAGGCAGTCTCCATATTAAACGGAGGCAGGGGTAGTTTTTGTTCCATTTTACAGGGTTTAAAAATAAGAATGGATAAAATTAACATTTATCCATTCCTTAATCAGCAATCATTATTAAATAGCAGCAGTTTCTACCAGCTCTACCTGCGGGAAATCGACAGTTACCCTGGCCGCGTTATTAAAATAATTGGTTAATATATTTAAGCCAACATGCGCTATAATTTCGGCCACACCGGCATCGCTGTACCCGGCAGTTTTTAGCGCGGTTACGTCAGCCTCGTTAACCAGGCCTTTTTTTTCTACAATGATCCTTGCAAAATCTAAAGCGGCCTGGATTTTGGCATCGGCAGATAGGCCTTCGCGGGCGTCGGCTATGGCTTTTGTATCAATATGTACCAGCTTTTCGCCAATAAAACTGTGGGCGGCATTACAATATTCGCAACTGTTGGCATTGGCTATGGTAAGCGCTAACAGCTCGCCAAGTTTTGGGCCTATGCTGCTTTTACCCAGTGCGGCATTAAGCGACAGGTAGCCGTTTAGCGCAGCGGGCGAATTGCCCAGGGTGCGCATCATATTAGGCACCATACCTAATTTACCTTGTATAGCGTTAAATAATTCTTTTGCTTCGCCGGTTGTTGTTTCGGGGTTTAGTGCGGTTAAACGTTGCATTTTTTTAGTTTTTGTTTGTCTGTATTGACAATACAAAGGTGCAGCAAGCGCCCCGCCCCTGCCATGGATGATGGTAGCCAGCACATGGACAAAAGGGACAAATCCTCAAAAAAAATAAAAAACTACAAAAATAGTTTGCAAACTATATAAATAGTTTATACCTTCATTTTATTAAACTATAAAAATAGTTAGGGATGAAGAAAATAAAAGAACTCACCAAGGCCGAAGAACAGGTAATGCAAATACTATGGCAGTTAGGCGAAGCCATTGTAAAGGACATTATCGAAAAAATGCCCGACCCTAAACCTGCCTACAATACGGTATCAACCGTGGTAAGGGTGCTGGAGGGCAAAGGGTTTATTGATCATAAAGCCTACGGTAACTCGTACGTATACTTTGCTACCGTACCCGAAGCCGATTATAAAAAGTTCACGTTTGATAAAATGATGAACAACTACTTCAGCAACTCGTACCAAAGCTTGGTTTCGTTTTTAGTGAAGGAGAAAGACCTGAGTATTGAGGAACTACAGGAATTAACCCAATTGGCCGAAAAATTTAAAAACAAAAAATCATGAGCTGGATATATTACTTGCTGGAAGCCAACCTGTACCTGGTGCTTTTTTATGCGGTTTATTACCTGTTACTGCGCCGTGATACCTACTACCAGCTTAACCGTATTTATTTGCTAACAAGCAGTTTAGTGGCTTTTGCCATCCCATTGATGCGGTTAGGTTTCTTAAAACCTGCTCCAATTGAATATGGGCAGGTAATTACGCAGGTTAGTAGTATCCCATTAGCACCTGTCGGGCATTTTACAACAGGTATTGCAGCTGCACATCCCGTGGTTACCATCAATTACTATTTGCTGGTTTATATCGGTATAGCATGCCTGATGGCTGTTGGCTTTATGGTACGCATTTACCAGTTAGCAAAACTGGCCCGCGGGGGAAAGCAGTTGGCCGGGGATAACTTTAAACTGATTGAGATAGAGGATGAAGACCATGCCTTTTCTTTTTTCAGCTACCTGTTTATCAGTAAAAAGTTAACCTCGTCAAACACCATTATTCAGCACGAATTGGTACATATCAGGCAAAAACACAGTATAGATATTATTTACCTGGAATTGCTGAAGATTATCTGCTGGTTTAACCCCATTGTATACCTGCTGCAAAACAGCATTAAAGAAGTGCATGAATTTATTGCCGACAACCAAATTGCATCGGCCCAGCAGGATGTGAATTACTATACCGACTTTTTGATCAGTAACGCCTACGGATTGCCCGAAACCGCGCTGGCCAATAATTTTTTCACCAAAAACCTATTAAAAAACCGAATTATGATGTTACACCAAAAAAGATCGGGCAGTTTAGCAAGGCTAAAGCTGCTGGTTGCCCTGCCCCTGCTATGTGGCATGCTCTGCCTATCGACCCTGGGCTTTACCAAGGATTATTCGCTTATTGATTTAGCGCCTGTGCAAACTAAACAAGTACCGCCACCGCCGCCGCCGGCACCACCGGTAGTGGTACCAGACAAGGCAAAAATGCCACCACCGCCACCACCACCTATAATGTTAAACAACGCTTACATTGGTGTAGGCCGTTATATGCAGCATAATTTAAAATACCCGCAAACAGCTACAAAAAACAAGGTAAAAGGCGCCGTTATACTTAATTTCAGGTTGGATGATAAGGGCATGATAACCGATGTTAAGGTTGATAAAAGCGTAGGCAGCGGATTGGATGAAGAAGCGATTAGGTTATTCAACTCGTATAAAAAGCCAATTAAGGATAAAGCCGGTTACCATACTATTGGTATTGATTTTAATGTTAAAGGTGTAAATGCCATTGAATTAGTATCGGCCGAGGCTAAAAATAAACCGGGATTTGTTGGTGAATTATACTTACCCGGCAGTGGATTAGGCGAAGGCCCATCAAAGGTAGGCCAGATACGTTTCCCGCCGCCGGTGGTTAAACCTGATGTAGCCCCGCCTAAACCAAAGGTAAGCCAGATACGCTTCC
>JAZKAO010000029.1:0-66642 GCA_040389105.1 Bacteroidota bacterium | reverse complement strand
CGCCGCCGGTGGTTAAACCTGATGCAGCCCCACCAAAACCAAAGGTAACCCAGATACGCTTCCCGCCGCCGGTGGTTAAACCTGATGCAGCCCCACCAAAACCAAAGGTAACCCAGATGCGCTTTCCGCCGCCTGTAGTAAGGCCTGATGATACCACCGGGGCTGCTGCCTTTTCGGATTTTTACGCCCAGGTAGGTAAAAACGTACGATATGCTTCAGAGATGCGCGAAAAAAACATCCAGGGGCGTGTGTTGGTTGTTTTTAACATTGATGATGACCGGAATATCCGTAATATAAAGATTGTTAAAGGTTTAACCGATGTTCAAAACATGGAGGTTGTTAACCGGCTGCGTAATTGCTATGTGCCGCAATCAGCAAAAACGGGGGTAAATTATACCATACCTATTTCTTTCTTGCTTAAAGGAGAAGATGGCCGGGAGATAAAAAGCCCACTGTACCAGGGCAAAACTTACACAGCAGATTATAAGCCTAATAACTATCCTTATAAATCATTACAGGAAGTTGTAATTATTGGATACGGCAGCCCGGCTGTTAAGTAGTAATTATTATTGCCAACAAAAATGGCTGATGAGTTTACCTCGTCAGCCATTTTTTGTTTAACCCCAACCCCTCTCCAAAGAGTAATAGCCTATGAAAAGACAGTTTCCTCCCATAGGGAGGGGTGTGATGGGATGTGCGGTGGCAGGGAGGGGTGTCTACGATATTGCATCGTGACCAAACCCCTCCCTACACCCCAATGTCATTAAGTTAAGCTTTTAAGGCGCCTGTGAGGACACAGGCACCGGGTAAACTTCCCGTGGTCTGTGTCTTCACAGACCACTAATCGGCTCATTTAGTTAGCTGATTTATCCTTAACTTAATGACATTGCCCTACACCCTCCCTATGGGAGGGAAGCGCACAGGCCCCCACTTTTTAACACATAATGCCTTCTCATAGGCTATTACTCTCCAAAGGAGAGGGACTTAAAACATTGTTTTTTAACCTTTTACGTATATCACCTGCTTGGTTTCAAAAAATTCTTCGGTAAAGTGGTCCTTTAAATAGTATTGCTGCACTTTTAAGCCCGATTCCTTTATTTCCTGGCTAAGGTCGCCGCCTTTTAGATACAGGATGCCGTTTGGCAACGTGTTATTGCTTTCCTTATTAAACTTGCCCCTAACCCATGGATAAAAATCCTTTAGCTGGGTAACAGCCCGCGATACCACAAAATCAAATGTACCGGGGATATCCTCGGCCCTGCTGTGTGAAGCTGTAACATTCGTCAGGCCGATGGCCTTAGCTACCTCCTGCACTACTTTTATTTTTTTACCGATAGAATCGACCAAATGGAATTGCGTATTGGGAAACATAATAGCCAGTGGTATACCGGGGAAACCGCCGCCGGTACCTACATCCATTACACGTTCGCCGGGTAAAAATTGCATTATTTTGGCAATCCCCAGCGAGTGCAACACATGGCGCTCGGGCAGTAGTTCAATATCCTTGCGCGATACTACGTTAATCTGCTCATTCCAGTGCTGGTACAAGCCCGGCAATTGGCCGTATTGCTGTAATTGCTGTTCAGTCAGGTTGGGGAAATATTTTGATATCAGGTCAGATCTCATCCTTTTTAATATGGCTAACAATACTGCCCAATAAATAGCGGGCCTTAAACAACTGGCCCTTTACGGTACCAATAGGCAAATCAAGTTGCTGGGCAATTTCCTCGTACGATAATTCATCGAAATAGCGCAGCGTGATCAGTCTGTAATAACGTGGCGGCAGGCTTTCAATTAACGTTTTTAACTCCTGCGTTTGCTGGTTTTTTATCCAGGTTTCCTCGGGGTTTAAAACATCGGCGGCTATCTGCAGGGTGCGCTCCTCCCCATCATCGTCCATCAAACCATTCAGCGAAAGCGTATTCAGTTTCTTTTTGCGGATAAAATCGATACAATTATTGGTAGCCACCCTAAACAACCAGGTACTAAAGGCATGGCTGGGTTGGTATTTATCTAATTTTTCAAAGGCCTTGCCAAAGGTTTCAACGGTAAGATCCATCGCGTCCTCCTTGTTGTTCACCATTTTGAGGGCCATAAAGTAAATAGCATCCTTGTACCGGTGCATCAAATCGGCATAGGCCCGCTGATCTCCATCCAGCGCTTTAAGCACCAGCTGAAAATCATTCTTTGCATTTTCGGTAAAATTATTATTTACTTCCATTGGGTTGTTTTAATAAAGGTACCAATCAGGCCAAATATATTCAGATAAAAATAGTAGAGCAGATCTAAAAATGGCAGGTAAAACAGCAAGTCCTTAGCGTTCAGTTTTTTAAATATCCTGATGTAAAAAAACAGTTGTATCCCCAATCGTAAACCAAACAAACCCAATGCCAGTAAGGGCTCAAAATTACAAATCAACGATGTAATCAGTAGCGCATAATACAAAAACCCGCTCAACGCATCAACAGTCAGCATACGGCGGTGGCGGTCTTTATAAAACTTACCAACACCCATGTGCCGCTTTTTTTGCCTGTACCAGCCCGAATAATTGGTTTTAGCCTGGCTGTAGGTAAAAGCATTACGGTCTATCTCTATCTTAACATTACTTTCCGTAGCGTTTTGGTTCACAAACAAATCGTCATCGCCCGATAGGATGTGCATGTGCGATGCAAAGCCCTTTGATTTAAAGAACAAGGTTTTGGTATAAGCCATATTGCGGCCAATGCCCATATAAGCATCGCCACCAAGGGCGGCCGACAAATAATTGATCCCTGTTTTTAAAGTTTCGAAGCGGATAAAGACGTTCATAAAACCGCGCGCCTTTTGATAAGGCGAATAACCCAGCACCAGCTCTGTCTGTTGATCAAAGTTGCGAGCCATCAGCCTGATCCATTGGTCGGATGCAGGGATACAGTCGGCATCGGTAAACAAAAGATGCTCGTTTGCAGCGGCTTTTATGCCCAGTGTTAAAGCGAATTTTTTACCGGTTTTAAAACGGTCGTGTTCGGTTATTGTTACCACTTTTAAGCGGGGATAGCTGGCCTGCATATCCAACAAAAGAATATCCGACCCGTCCGACGAACAATCGTTAATCAGTATCACCTCAAAATCGGGGTAATCCTGCGCTAAAATGGCAGCTAAAAACTGGCTCAGGTTTTTAGCTTCGTTACGTGCGCTGATGATAACTGAAATTGGTATAAGCGCATCTGTTTCCGCTTCGGGCGAGGGTATTTTATAAGCAGCCAGCCTGCTGTATTTACCAATTAAAAAGTAT
This sequence comes from Bacteroidota bacterium, assembly GCA_040389105.1. Lineage (GTDB taxonomy): Bacteria > Bacteroidota > Bacteroidia > Sphingobacteriales > Sphingobacteriaceae > Mucilaginibacter. The sequence goes on along the minus strand of JAZKAO010000029.1, from coordinate 63,368 downwards.
AACTGGATAATAAAGCAAAGCTGAAAAAGGACGAATAAAGTAACGTATATATAATTTTCCAAAATGGACTTTAAATAAGCGCGTAAAATTGTTAAAAATCAATGGAAAAAACCCTAAATAACTGTAAATATTGTTAACATAAAAAAGGAGGGTTTATAGGGTTAATTTAAAGCTTTATTGAGCAACATCGGCCAAAAAAATGGTTACATCCTGCGTCCATGCGTCAGGGTACATTTTTAAGTAATCCTGGTGCCCGGCTTGTGGATATAGTTTCAGCTGTTTTATCCCCGGTAAATTAGCGTATATATCGTCAATTTCCCGGCGCGATACCTTGTCGTCTTTTTCGCCGTACATTAATAAAACCGGGCATTTTATGCTTTTGGCATACACTTGCGGGTTATGTGCAAACGCGTTAAACCTATTTTCTACCCCGCCCCAAAGCACCAATAAATTGGCCATGGGGAAGGTAGGGACATGCATACTTTTAAACCGCGCCTGCACTGTTTTAAGCATGGTACCAAAAGGGCATTCTAAAATAATAGCCTTAATATCGGGGGCATCATCCCGCATACATTTCATAATGGCGGCAGCCCCCATTGATGAGCCGTAAAGGATAAGGTTTTTCTCGCCCGTTTGGCTGATGTAGTCTATAGCGGTTTTAACTTGCTCAGCCTCATAAAAACCAATGGTGGTTTGTATGCCGGCCGACCCTCCCGATCCCATAAAATCGACCAATAAGGTACTGTATCCTAATTTATTAAACACCATGGCTTCGGCTAATACAGCACTTTTTTCGCTGCTATAGCCGTGGAATAATATAACAGTCCCCTTCGGATCGGGATGTTTGATGTACCAACATGCTATATCCTTATCACCTTTCAGCATAATTGTTTCAAACGGGATATCGGGCTTTAATAGGTTAACGGGCCGGGGGTTACTTACGCCAAAAAACAATGTTTTTAGCTTATCAACCGGCGAAAGGCGCGTAGCATCGGCCGTTTTTTCCTTTGCAGTAATATCAAAATGGGTAAATTTATAAGCATGAAACCCGGCAATAATGTTCATCACTACAAATACAAATAAGGCAATCCACATCATTTTTTTATAAAAATATTTTTGATTGAGTTTCATGAAACTGAATGTAGCTAAAATACATTATTTTGATTAGTGATCCTGTTTCAAATCTTTCGGACTTTCCAACTTCCGGTCTTTCGGACTTTCCCTACTATTCCCACTTTATTTGCTAATTTTGCCGTCCGATAATGAAATTTACTTTAACAGCACAAGACAAGCTTTCTAAAGCGCGCGCGGGCGAGATCACAACAGATCACGGCACTATACAAACCCCTATTTTTATGCCTGTTGGTACCGCCGGTACCGTTAAGGCTGTTCATCAGCGCGAGCTGATGCAGGATATAGAGGCGCAGATCATCCTGGGAAATACCTACCATTTATATTTAAGGCCGGGTTTAAATACCATTGCGCAAGCCGGTGGCCTGCACAAGTTTAATGGCTGGGATAAACCCCTTTTAACCGATAGCGGCGGCTACCAGGTGTATTCGCTGACGGATGTGCGCAAGATTAAGGAGGAAGGTGTTACCTTTCGCTCGCATATTGATGGCTCTAAACACTTGTTTACGCCCGAAAATGTGATGGATACGCAGCGCATCATCGGTGCCGATATTATTATGGCCTTTGATGAGTGTACGCCCTACCCTTGCGAATATAACTATGCGCGCCGGTCGATAGAGATGACGCACCGCTGGCTAAAACGCTGCTGCGACCGTTTTGATAGTACCGAACCCAAGTATGGTTACAGCCAAACACTATTCCCTATTGTGCAGGGATCGGTTTATAAGGATCTGCGGGTACGGTCGGCCGAGGTGATCGCTTCGTTTGAGCGTGAGGGCAATGCTATTGGCGGCCTTTCGGTTGGCGAACCAGCCGAAGAAATGTATGCCATGACAGAAATTGTGTGCGACATATTACCAGAGCAAAAACCACGTTATTTAATGGGCGTTGGCACACCGGTAAACATACTGGAAAACATTGCCCTTGGTATTGATATGTTTGATTGTGTAATGCCTACCCGTAATGCCCGCAACGGCATGCTTTTTACAAAGGATGGTATTATTAACATCCGCAACGAGAAGTGGAAGAATGATTTTTCGGCTATTGAAGCCGATAGCGACCTGTGGGTAGATACGCAGCATACCAAGGCTTATTTAAGGCATTTGGTAGCATCGGGCGAGATACTGGGCGCGCAAATTGCCAGCCTGCATAACCTGCACTTTTACCTGTGGCTGGTTACGCAAGCCCGCGAAAAGATCATTAGCGGTGAGTTTTATGAATGGAAAAAAATAATGGTTAACCGCTTAGGGCAAAAGTTATAATGGCATCCTTTTTAAAGAGACACGTTAAGGTTATCGACCGCTATATTATTGGCAAATACCTGGGCACGTTTACGTTTACCCTGGGCATATTTGTGGTGATTACCGTGGTATTTGATATATCTGAACGGCTGGATAACTTTTTAAAAGGAAAAGCCCCCATACACGATATCATTTTTCAATACTATGCAGGCTTTGTGCCGTTTTACCTGAATATGTTATCGCCGCTGATTAACTTTTTGGCGGTTATTTTCTTTACAGCCAAAATGGCTAACCAAACCGAAGTGGTGCCTATTTTAAGCGGCAAGGTTAGTTTTAATCGTTATTTACGCCCTTATTTTATATCGTCGACCATTGTTTTTTTCTTCTCGTTTTTGGCAAACGTTTTTTTGATACCCTATACCAACCGCTTAAAAAATACCTTCGAAAACACTTATTTTAACGATGTTGACCCTACCCGCAGCGAAACGCATATCCAATTGGATAAGCATACGTTTGTGTACCTGCAATCGTACGATGAGGTAACGCACATGGGTTATAACTTTATGTTGGAGAAATTTGATGGAGACAAAATGCGGGAAAAACTGACCGCAAATAATATCAAATACGACTCGGTAAAAAACGTATGGTCAATCATTAATCCACAGGTGAGATATGTAAACGGGATGAGCGAAAAGCTGGTAACGCTTGCCACTAAAGACACCGCCTTAGAGATGCGCCCACGGGATTTTGTGGTGCGCGATAATGTTTACATGGCCATATCCACCGCCGAATTGCATAAAGATATTATTAAAGAAGAAATGCGGGGAACCGGTGTTTTGATAGATATGCAGTACGAAGAATACAGGCGTTTTGTATACCCTTTTGCTACTTATGTACTTACACTGATAGGCGTATCTATCGCGTCGCGCAAGGTGCGCGGTGGTATAGGATTACCTTTAGGGATAGGCATATTTTTATGCTTTACGTATATTGTGGTCGATAAATTTGCCATCGTATTCTCTATTAAAGGCGGCATGCCGCCTATTATTACAGTATGTACACCTAACGTTTTGTTTGGTATATTGGGCTATTATTTACTTTTAAAAGCCCCTAAATAATGCCCCAGTTACAAAAACGAACGGCCTTAAATAAGAACCTGGTTATCCTTCACTTCACGGTTTTTATATGGGGGTTCACCAGTATTTTGGGCAAACTGATCTCCATTTCGGCCGTATCGTTGGTTTGGTACCGGGTGCTGATTGCCTTTGTAAGCCTGTTTATTTACTTTAAATTTAAGCGTATTGATATTAAGGTTAGCCGCCAAACACTTGTTAAACTGGTTTTAACAGGCGCTTTAGTAGGCGGGCATTGGGTGCTTTTTTTCCTGGCTATTAAGCTATCAACCGTGCCGGTAACGCTGGTTTGTCTGTCATCCATCACGTTATTTACCGCCATTTTTGAGCCTTTATTTAAAAAAAGAAAGGTATCAAAACTGGAAATTTTAGCCGGTATATTGATCATTATTGGCATACTCATCATATTTAAATTTGAGAGCAGATACACTAAGGGTATTATTACCGCTTTGTTAAGCGCTGTATTTGCCAGCCTTTTTGCCATTATAAATTCCATACAGGTAAAAAAAATGGCTGCCCCTGTCATTGCTTTTTACGAGTTGGTGGGCGCCTTTTGCTGGATCAGTATTTTCCTTTTTGCCACCGGCGGCTTTAATAAAAGCCTTATTTTACAACGCAGCGATATGGCCTACCTGGTAATTTTAGGTACCGTATGCACAGCGCTGGCCTACGTGGCCGGGGTATCTGTAATGAAAGAAATATCGGCATTTAAGGTAGCCCTCATCACCAACCTCGAACCCGTTTATGGCATCCTGCTATCGTTCCTTTTTTTTGGCAACAACGAGAAAATGGGGCTTGGATTTTGGATAGGCGCTATCATTGTTCTATCCACCATCTTTCTGTTCCCGGTAGCGCAAACCCGCATTGCCAGGTACAAGTCGCGCTAATTTACGTGCGGGTAGGGGAGTAACCAGCCCCCTGAAATACCAATTTAAACAACACCATCCGTATACATTTCTGAAAATTTGAGGGCAACAACTCAAAGGGTTTATTAACTATGGGCATCACTTTACAGCATACTGTTAGTGTTCAAAAAAGGGTAAATAATAATCTAAAATCATCAAATTACACCAAAACAAATCCAATTATATTAAAATACTCATTATTAGTTAATTATATATAACTAACACCAGCGGGTTATACTTGTATATAATTACCTTTACAGTTAATTTACTAAATTTTAATTAATTAAAAATCAAATAATTACAACAGTATATTAAAGCAGTTAATTATATAATACAGCATATCAAAAAATTAAAAATCTAACAATTTTAGCAATAGCCGTTTTTCACTATAATATATTAGTTTATATATTTATAAATCAATAATTTAACTCAACTAAATTAAACTTTAAAAGCACATCTCAATTTAAGCGTTCAAAACAAATCAATAGTGTATTAAAATGGTGGCATTGCGGATGAAAAAGAAAGCCGACCGGTTCCCTGGCAACTAATTTTCTTGTTTTAAAAATCCTAAAAAAACGAAGTTCTTATAGCACAAATTTATCGGGATGATGATATGGCATTAGATAAGGAGCAGACCGTGTCCCGCACAACGGGGTACCGAAAGAGTTACGCACATCACCCCGCCCCTAAATTTGTTTTTAATAAACATTTTAAAACCTGATATTAGATACCAGCTTAAACAAAAAACAAGGCCATGAGAATTAAAACCATCTTCATTATTGTTATCACCATTTTGCTCACTATCGTGATCATGCAAAACAGCGATCCGGTTTATTTGAAAGTTTTATTTTTCACCACCCGAACTTCTAAATTAATGATGATGCTTTGGGTGGCTATCGCCGCTTTTGTTATCGGCTACCTGGTTGGCCGGCCCAAAACAAAAAAATTGGGAAACGATTACGGGCATGGTTATGACGAGCATGATGGCAACACTCACGAGGGCCTTAACAAAAACAAACAAAATACACTAAGCGACGAAGACAGGGATTATATTAGTGAAGATTAAAAGCTAATGATGGAATTATTGAATGAATTACCCATCACTGATTTAAACATTATAGAAAACCTGGTTATCCTTTTCCAGTCCCGATAAATCGGGTTGATCTTTGAATATGCCGAATACGGAAGCCCCGCTCCCACTCATGCTGGCGTATAAGGCACCGGCCTCATATAAGGCAGCCTTCGCCCCTCTTATTACGGCGTGGTTCCTGAATATCGATTCTTCAAAATCGTTTTTAATTTGATGTTTCCACTCCATCACCGGCAGGGATATCAGTTCTTTCAATGATGCCCCGGCAGGCTTTGGTTTTACGCCACGGTAAGCCTCGGCAGTTGATACATGTGCCGGGGGCATTATTAATGCGATGTGGTAGGCCGATAAGTCTAATACGATCGGTTCAAACTCATCGCCCTTGCCAAACGCAAACACCGGTTTGCTTTCCACAAAAAACGCGCAATCGGCTCCCAAAACACGCACATAGGCACGTATCTGTTCGGCATCTAATCCTAAAGAAAACTCTTGATTTAGCAGTTTGATAAAAAACGCAGCATCGGCCGATCCGCCTCCCAGTCCAGCCCCTATCGGGATGTGCTTATGCAGGTGGATACTTACAGGCGGCAGGTCGAAATCTTTTTTCAGCAGATCGTATCCCTTCAGGCAAAGGTTATCCGCTACCCTGCCCGGAATACCCAGTCCCGACGCGTTGAAACCTATTTCACCGGCCTGGATAATTTCCAACGCATCATAAATTTTAACCGGATAAAACACCGTTTCCAAATTGTGGTAACCATCTGGGCGGCGCGCGGTAACATTTAAGCCAATATTGATTTTTGCGTTTGGGAATGTGATCATAATTCTCTTAACAACAGCCTGTATTTTTAAACATCCGTAGGATACCAAAAATAGATTATTTTTCTTTGTGGTCGGTTGTTGATTGAGTTGATTATGTTGATTGAGTTGGATTAAGTTATTTTCCAACCATTCACTTATTCAACCCAATCAACCTAATCCAACTCAAGCATGAAACAATATCTCGACCTGATGCGCCACGTACTGGAAAACGGCGCCCAAAAGCACGACCGTACCGGCACAGGCACCATCAGTGTGTTTGGCTACCAAATGCGTTTTAATTTACAAGGGGGCTTTCCACTGGTGACGACAAAAAAACTGCACCTGAAATCCATCATCCACGAGTTGATCTGGTTTTTAAGCGGGGATACCAACATCAAATATCTGAAAGATAATGGCGTAAAAATATGGGATGAATGGGCCGATGCCGATGGCAACCTGGGGCCGGTTTATGGTTACCAATGGAGATCGTGGCCTACGCCTGATGGACGGCATATCGATCAGATTAGCCAGGTAGTGAAAACGCTAAAGAACAATCCCGATTCGCGCCGCATTATGGTATCGGCCTGGAATGTGGGTGATGTAGAACACATGGCCCTACCGCCATGCCATAGCCTGTTCCAGTTTTATGTAGCGCCTCCTGACCCGCTGAAGGGCGAACTGAGAGGCAAACTATCCTGCCAATTATACCAGCGCAGCGCAGATATATTTTTGGGCGTGCCATTCAACGTTGCATCGTACGCGTTACTGACCATGATGATGGCACAGGTTTGCGATCTGGATTACGGCGACTTTATCCACACCTTTGGCGACGCGCATTTGTACAATAACCATATCGAGCAAACCAACCTGCAACTAAGCCGCGAACCGAGGCCCCTACCTACAATGAAGATCAATCCGGATGTAAAGGATATCTTTGATTTTAAGTTTGAGGATTTTACGTTGGAGAATTACGATCCATGGCCGCATATTAAAGGGGCGGTGGCGGTGTAATTTTGCTTTAATATTAAGTTTTTTGTATTTTTGAGTTATGACAGCGATAGAAATAAAAACTGAAATGCACAAAGTGATAGATCATATCCCTGAAAGTGCATTGCAGGAAGCCTTCAAACTATTAAAGGAAATTCAGGAACGTTCTGAAGAAGAGTTAAAACGCGATCAACTTTTCGAAAAAATCATAGCCGACAACAAAGAAGTATTTGAACGACTTGCTAAATGATCACTGTTAATGAGGCTATAAGGCGCCATAACAAGTTAATAGATCAATTTGGCGGAAGTATGGGTGTTAGAGATTTAGGAGGATTAGAAGCAGCCCTTGCTCGTCCGTACATGACATTTGATGAACAAGATCTTTATCCATCTCCAATTGATAAGGCGGCGGCAATACTTGAAAGTCTGATAATCAACCATCCTTTTGTTGATGGCAATAAGCGTATAGCTTATGGTTTAATGCTTTTAATATTGGCTCAAAACCAATTAATTATTAACGTTAGTCAAAATGATCAGTACGATTTTGTGATCTCTGCAAGCATGGGCGAAATTCGTTTTGATGAGATCAAAGCCTGGCTCGAAGCAAAAGCAATTTCTATATGATCATATCCGCCGTAGTAGCCATAGCCGAAAATAATGCCATTGGCAAAAATAATGAATTGTTATGGCGTTTGCCTAACGATCTGAAGCATTTTAGGCAGATCACCACCGGGCATACCGTAATTATGGGCCGCAAAACTTATGATTCGGTGGGTAAACCCCTGCCTAACCGCCGCAATATTATCATCACCCGCCAAAAAATAGCTATTGAAGGTTGCGAGGTAGTAGCATCTGTTGATGAAGCACTGGTCTTATGTACGGGTGAGCCCGAAGTATTTATTGTAGGCGGCGCCGAAATTTATAAACTGGCTATGCCGGTAACTAACCGCATTTATTTAACCATTGTACACCAGGAATTTGATGCCGATGCCTTTTTCCCGTCCATTAATTACCACGAGTGGGCAGAGACCGAACGGGAAGACCACGGGACCGACGAAAAGCACGCCATCCCCTACTCATTCATCACCCTGCAACGGCGCTAACATTTTTTGTCATCAAATTGTTTTAATTTAAAATTTTTGGGTTGCGAAATTTTATTAGATTTGCCGTCTTATTTAAAAAGGCTATAAACTAAATATATACATACAAAATAACAATGCAAGGTAAAGGGGTTATTAAATTTTTCGCCATTCTGCTGGCTGTTTCATGCTTGTATCAGCTATCATTTACATGGGTGACCAAGAAGGTTGAGAGGGATGCCGAAGTTTATTCAAAAGGGAACGAACAAAAAAGGAAGGCTTATTTGGATTCGATATCCGGGCAGCCGGTGTATCCGGTATTTAACCATACCTACCAATATTGTCAAAGCAAAGAGCTTGCTCTGGGTTTGGACTTAAAGGGTGGTATGAACGTTACAATGCAGATCTCGTTAGGAGAACTGATCAAAACATTGGCAAACAACAATCCTGATCCTGATTTTAACAGGGCCCTGAGCGCTGCCAGCCTGGATGCCAAAACCAGCCCGGCCAATTATATCAACCTGTTTATGGATGAATATAAAAAGCTTAGCCCTAATGGCAAACTGGCCCCTATCTTCTCTACAAAAGAAAACCAGGCGCATTTAAAGTTCGACGCGTCGAACAGCGAAGTTGAATCTTTCCTGAAAGATCAGGCAAGCACTGCTGTTGGCCAATCGTTCAACATTCTGCGCACCCGTATCGATAAATTTGGTGTAACACAGCCAAACATCCAGTTACAACAAGGTACCAACCGTATTTTGGTTGAATTACCGGGTGTAACCGATAAGGAGCGTGTACGTAAATTATTACAAGGTTCGGCCAAACTGGAGTTTTACGAAACTTACGAAAACCAGGAAGTTTACCAATTACTGGTAAACGTTAACGGTATCATAGCTGCCAAAAACAAAACTTTAGCTAAAACGGGTAAAGATACTGCTGCAACCGCTGCTGTTGCCAAAACCGATACTGCTAAAAAAGCAGGCTCGTTATTAAGCCAGGTAAAAAAGGATGCTGCAAAGGATACTTCATCGTTAAAAGGCAAATTGAAAGCCGAAGCCGAAAACCCGCTGTTCGCTAAATTGCAACCTGCAACTTACCAGGCGCAAAACGGTCAGCAATCATTACGCCCTGGCCCTGCTGTTGGTTACGCATCTGAAAAAGATACTGCCGCTGTGCACGCTTACTTCGAGTTACCTGAAGTTAAAGCTGTATTGCCACAAAACCTTAAACTGGTTTGGGGCATTAAGCCAATGGATAAAACCAAAATATTTGAATTATACGCTTTAAAATTATCAGGTGCTACCAATGGTCCTGTGTTAACCGGTGGTGTTATTACCGATGCTAACTCCGACATCAATCCGCAGACCGGCCTTTACGAGGTTACCATGGATATGAATTCGGACGGTGCACAAGCCTGGGCAAGGGTAACCGCCGCCGCGGCAGGTAACCCTAAAGATGAGAATGATAACCGTTCGATAGCTATTTCGCTTGATGATAATATTGTATCGGCTCCGCGTGTAAGCAACGAAATTACCGGTGGCCGTTCATCTATCAGCGGTAACTTTACCCAGGAAGAAACCAAGGATTTGGCCAACATATTAAAAGCAGGCCGCTTACCAGCCCCGGCACGTATCGTGTCCGAGGAATTTGTAGGCCCGTCATTAGGTCAGGAATCTATTAACCACGGTTTAGCGGCAAGTTTAGCCGGCTTAGCCGTAGTATTAGTATTTATGATTGCTTACTACAACCGTGCAGGTACAATCGCGGTGGTTGCGGTAATTGTTAACGTATTCTTTTTAATGGGTGTATTAACCAGCTTAGGGGCTGTGTTAACACTGGATGGTATAGCAGGTATTATTTTAATACTCGGTATAGCGGTAGATGCCAACGTACTGATATATGAGCGTGTGCGCGAGGAAATGGCGCATGGCAAATCTATCCGTATTGCGGTTGCCGATGGTTTTAAACATGCTTTACCGTCTATCTTAGACTCTAACATCAGTACATTCCTTACCGGTTTAATATTAGCCACATTTGGTTCGGGCCCTATCCTGGGTTTTGCAACCACGCTGATGATTGGTATCGTAACTTCGCTGTTCTGCTCGTTATTAATTTCAAGGTTGATATTTGAGTGGATGCTGGAAAAAGGTTGGGATATCAAATTCTCTAACCCATGGAGTTCGCACACCTTTAAAAACGCCAACTACGCGTTTGTTAAAAACCGTTTCAAATTCTACGCCATCTCTGGTACTTTTATACTGCTTGGCTTAATCTCTATGTACTTCCGTGGTTTTAACTACGGTGTGGATTTCCAGGGTGGCCGCACTTACGAGATGAGGTTTACAAAAACCATTTCAACACAAGCCATTCGTGATGCGGTTGACGCTGATTTAGGTTTGGGTAAAACCGAGGTAAAAACTTTTGGTTCGGACAAACAGATCCGTATTACTACCAACTACCTGATCACTGATCAAACTCCTACTGTTGATGCTAAGGTTGAAGCTGATTTGCGTAAAGCAGTAGCTAAAGTTGACCCTAAGTTTGAGATTATTGGTCAGCAAAAAGTAGGCCCAACCATCGCTAACGACTTAAAAACGTCGGCTGTATGGACGGTAATATTCGCTATCATTGTTATATCGGGCTATATCCTTATCCGTTTCCGCAAATGGCAGTTTAGCTTGGGTGCCATGATCGCTACCGCGCACGATGCTTTACTGGTGCTTTCGTTCTTCTCTATCTTTAAGGATGTATTACCATTCTCGCTGGATATCGATCAGAAGTTCATCGCGGCCATATTGACAGTAATTGGTTACTCTATTAACGATACCGTGGTTGTATTCGACCGTATCCGCGAGTTCCTTGAACTGCACCATGCAAAAACAGATGATCCTAAGGCTGTTATTAACCAGGCTATTAACAGTACCTTAAGCCGTACTATTATCACCGCCTTAACAGTTATATTTGTACTGGTAGTGCTATTTATATTCGGTGGCGATGTACTGCGCGGCTTCTCGTTCGCATTGTTAATCGGGGTTGTGTTCGGTACTTATTCGTCGATATGCGTAGCCACACCGGTTATTGTAGACTTTGGCAAAAAAGATTTGAAATAAGAACGTAATCTTTATCAATATCAAAGGCTCCAAAGAACATTTGGAGCCTTTTTTGTTAATATACTAAAAAGCCGAAAGCCTAAGGCTGAAAGCAAAAAGCTTTTTACCTTTGTTAAAACCCGATCGATCATAAAGCTTTATGCTTTGCGCATTCAGCTTTAAGCTTAAAAATATGGAAACAGCAGCCCAAACCAAATTTCCTTTAGTAGTTATTATAGGCGCCGGCTTTGGTGGCCTTGAAGTAGCCAAAAACCTGGCAGATAAACCCGTTGAAGTATTAATGCTGGATAAGCATAATTACCACGCTTTTCAGCCCCTGCTTTACCAGGTGGCCACCGGTAGTTTAGAGGCCGAATCTATCGCCTTTTCTATCCGTAAAAATTTCGGCAGCCAAAAAAATTTCCGCTTCCGTATTGCCGAGGTGATGGGTATCGAACCCGCAACCAATACATTGGATACTTCCATTGGCGATATTAAATACGATTATCTGGTGATAGCCACCGGATCGACCACCAACTTTTTTGGCAATAAAGATATTGAGCAATATGCCATGCCCATGAAAAGTATCCCCGAAGCGCTTAACCTGCGTTACCTGATATTGCAAAACCTGGAGGAAGCCGTACTGCAAAAAAGCAAGGAGGGCCGCGAACCCTACCTTAACTTTGTGCTGGTTGGCGCCGGCCCTACCGGTGTAGAGCTGGCCGGGGCATTGGCCGAATTGCGCAACCATGTTTTGCCTAAGGACTATCCAGAACTAAGCAAGGAACACATGAACGTGTACCTGGTCGATTTTTTACCCAAAGTATTAGGCCCCATGTCCGACGAAGCATCCAAAGGTGCTAAGGATTTCCTGGTAAAGATGGGTGTAGTAGTAATGCTGAATACCAAGGTGGAAAGCTACGATGGTACTACTATAAAATTTGAGGACGGCAAAACCATCCGCACCAAAACAGTGATTTGGTCGGCAGGTGTAATGGGGGTTATCCCGAAAGGGATCTCTAAGGAAAACATTATACGCGGCAACCGTATAAAAACCGATGCTATTAACCTGATTGAAGGCACTACCAATATATTTGCTATTGGCGATGTGGCCGCTGTTATTACCGATGGCACACCAAACGGTCATCCAGGCGTAGCGCAGGTGGCCATGCAGCAGGGCCAGCAGGTAGCTAAAAACCTGGTGCATATCATCAAGGGCGAGCCTACCAAACCGTTTAAATACTTTGATAAAGGATCGTTAGCAACCATTGGCCGTAATAAAGCCGTGGCCGATTTGGGTAAGATCAAATTCCAGGGATTTTTTGCCTGGTTGATATGGATGTTTGTACACCTGGTATCGTTGCTGGGTTTCCGTAATAAAATCATTGTATTTATTAACTGGATAGGCAGCTATATTAATTATAATGGCGGCACCCGGTTAATTATCCGCAGGTTTGTGCGTGATGATGTACCTTCGGATGCGAAGCACCTGCCAAAAACAGAATCATAAGCCGGGTGGGGTGATTTATGGGTTAACCTGTAACAAATAGCCCCATAACACATCTATTTGTAGTAGTATACGCTTTGGTGTATGTTTGATTAAACGATGACCCATTTTATGAAAATACTTTTACCTATTGCATTTATAGCTGCTTTATTTTTAACCGCCTGCGATGACGATAACAACGACAAAGCCAAGGAGGTGAACAAGAACGGCAGCATTGAAGTTACACTCCATACCAAACATCTCGACTCGTTAAAGGACCTGATGACTACTCACTATGTGGTTTGGAACAAAGGTACAAAGGTGAAAGAATTTGATGTGAACGATACTATCCCATCCTTAGGCCATGTTAAAACCGAGGCTGAAAACGATAATGGCGATACACAAAGCGTGAATATACCTAAGGATTACGATTTTTTTGTCACCATTAAATAGCCGCGCAGATGAAAAAATCGAAAGCTATTACATTGGTACTGGTTACCGCCCTGCTGGGCTGCAACCGTAATAAACCTGAACAAAACCACCTATACATGCGTACCGATACAACGGGTAATTATACGCCTGCCAATAGTGGTTACCACGGTTATTACATATTTAGGCCTTATGGCATGTATTATCCCTACAGCTATGGCGGCAGCGCGGGATACGTGCACCAGGGATATTCAAACGCGGGGGTGCATGCCTCATCGTCCAGCGTATCGCGCGGTGGCTTTGGGCGCACTGGCGGGTTTCATGCTTCATCTTCTTCGTAATTTATTATGCAACGCTTTAAAACTACACCCCGCAATAACTGGCAAACAACGGTTGAAGACTTAGGCTTCAACTTCCATAGTACGGATGTGCCTTATTGGGATGAATCGGCTTATTATACCTTTACCCCGCAGCAGATAGCGCAATTGGAAAACGCCACTGCCGAATTATGGGAGATGTGCATCCAGGCTGTTCAGCATGTGATAGACCATAACTTGTTCGATACCTTTAAAATCCCTGCCTTTATAGTTCCCCATATTATCAATTCGTGGAATAATGATGCCCCGGCTATATACGGCCGGTTTGATTTACAATATGATGGCCGGTTTGAACCAAAGTTAATTGAGTTTAATGCCGATACGCCGACATCGTTGTACGAGGCATCAATAGTGCAATGGTTTTGGCTAAAGGACTTTGACGAACCTAAGGATCAGTTTAATTCCATGCACGAAAAGCTAATAGATTACTGGAAATATCTGAAAAACTATCTGCACGATGATAAGCTGTATTTTACCTGCATAAAGGATAGTCTAGAAGATTATACTACCACCGTTTACATGCAGGACTGCGCCATGCAGGGCGGCTTGGAAACCGATTTTATTTTTATTGATGATATTGGCTGGGATAACGATAACCGCTTTTTTGTAGATCTGGACAATCAACCCATCCGTAATATTTTCAAGCTTTATCCCTACGAGTGGATGGTGAACGAGGATTTTGGCCAAAACCTGGTGAACGATACCCTGAACGCTTATTGGGTGGAGCCAACCTGGAAAATGATATTAAGCAATAAGGCCATACTGCCGGTATTATGGCAATTGTTCCCTTATCATAAAAACCTTTTGCCGGCTTACTTTACGCGGGGCAATTTAAAGGATTATGTAAAAAAACCCATCCTATCGCGCGAGGGCGCTAATATTACCATTGTAGAGAACGAAAAGGTAATAGCCAGCAGCGGTGGCGATTACGGCGAGGAGGGCTATATTTACCAGGAGCTTTGCAAGTTGCCAAATTTTGACGGCAATTTCCCCGTTATTGGCAGTTGGATCATCGGCCAGCAACCGGCCGGTATAGGCATCAGGGAGTCGAGCGGATTGATCACCGATAATTTAAGCAGGTTTGTACCACATTTAATTGTATGATAGATTCATCATTACCTATTAAACTAACCGAGTGCCCCCGCGATGCCATGCAGGGCCTGCACGATTTTGTGCCGACTGACATCAAGGCGACTTATATTAACCTGCTATTAAAGTGCGGTTTTGATACGATAGATTTTGGCAGTTTTGTATCGCCCAAAGCTATCCCGCAAATGCAGGATACCGCCGCCGTACTGGATCTGCTGGATATGGATAGTACCCAATCAAAACTATTGGCCATTATAGCCAATTACAGGGGCGCTGAGGAAGCCGCGAGCCACCGGCAGGTAACTTACCTCGGTTATCCTTTTTCTATCTCTGAAACGTTCCAAAAGCGCAATACCAACTCAACTATCAATCAGTCTTTTGATTTGGTGAAACAAATGCAGGACTTATGCCTGCAAAAAAATAAGATATTACTGGTTTACCTGTCCATGGGTTTTGGTAACCCTTACGGGGATGAATGGAACGCCGACCTTGTACTAAAATGGGCCGAAAAAATGGCATCTGCAGATATTAAGCATATCGCGCTGGCCGATACCGTCGGCGCGGCAACGCCTGATCAGATCAGGGAAATATACCCAGTGCTTACACAAACCTTTCGGGAAGTGGATTTTGGCATCCACCTGCACTCTACACCAGATACCTGGCGCGAGAAGATAGATGCCGCCCACCTAAGTGGCTGCCGGCATTTTGATACCACCATAAAAGGCTACGGCGGCTGCCCCATGGCCAAAGATGACCTTACAGGCAACATCGCGACAGAAAACGTGTTGGCTTACCTAAAAGAGCAAGGTATTGCTACAGGCGTTGATATGGCGCGGTTTAATGAGGCGATGGTTTATTCGGGTAGGATATTTTAACCGGTTGTCATTGCGAGGTACGAAGCAATCGCACACCCATAGAGCAGTTGTGCAAAGTTCGCGATTGCTTCGTACCTCGCAATGACATGGTATAAAAGTCTTATTTCCTCACCATCTTATAATGCCTGATCCCTGCTTCCTCAAACTCAGGCCCCGTTTTCTCAAAGTTAAACTTCTCGTAAAGGGTTACAGCTTGTATCTGGGCATGCAGGTAAACATAATCAGCACCAGTTGGCAGATCGGCTAATACGGCCTGTACCAGGGCCTGCCCTACCCCATAACCACGAAACTTTTGCAACACCGCGAAACGCTCCAGCTTATAACCCTTATCCGTTTTGCGCCAGCGCGATGCACCGGCGGGTTCGCCATCAAACGTGGCTAAAAAATGGGTTGATTCATCTTCAAACTCCCATTCCAGTTCGGGCGGGCAGTTTTGCTCGCCCACAAAAACTTCGCGGCGTATGGCAAAAACCTTTTCAAGTTCGGCGGGGTCGGTTACTTTATTTACCTGTATGTTTTTTGTTCCGGGCATTGATATAATGTGGTTTGGTTTTGTAGTTGGCTAATTTACTGTTATGATTCTCTTCGGCAGCATCAATCGAATGGCTGCAGGTCAGGTCATCTTCCATTTCGGCTAAGGCATATAATTTAACATAGTATTTATGCAATTGGTCCAGATCCTTTTCGGTCAGGTCCTCAATATCAACCATGCGGTTACTGGCCCCCTGGTGCGATGCCAGCAGTTCATTCAGCTTCAAATGTATGGCTTTTGAGTCTTTATTTTGCGATTTCTGGATCAGGAATACCATTAAAAAAGTAACAATGGTAGTACCGGTATTAATGATCAGTTGCCACGTATCCGAATAATGAAATATCGGCCCGGTAACTATCCACACTAAAATAATCGAGATAGCGATTAAAAATGCGGCCGAACTCCCTGTAGCCATGGTGGCCCAGTTAGAAAACCTTTCGAAGAAATTCTTTTTAACCTTTTTTGTCATGGGGGTATTGTTTAATAATTTGGTGAGTTAAATGTAAACGAAAAACGCCAGTACAACAATGCACCGGCGTTTTTGTGACGTTATAACAGCAAATACTATAATTTGCTGTTCACATCAATACAATTTAAGTCCTCGAAGGCATTGGTAAGGCGTTTTACAAAGTTCTCTTCGCCTTTGCGCAGCCATACCCGCGGATCGTAATATTTTTTGTTTGGCGAATCTTCGCCATCGGGGCTGCCAATTTGTGTTTGCAGGTAGCCTTCTTTAGCCTGGTAGTAGTTTTTAATACCTTCCCAGTAAGCCCATTGCATATCGGTATCGATATTCATTTTAATGGCACCGTAAGATATCGCCTCGCGAATTTCCTCCTGGCTGGAGCCAGAACCACCGTGGAATACAAAATTGATCGGCTTTTCGTCAGTCAGGCCAAATTTTTGTTTCACATACTCCTGCGAGTTATGCAAAATAACCGGCTGCAACTTTACGTTACCCGGTTTGTAAACGCCATGCACGTTACCAAAGGCAGCAGCTACGGTAAAGCGCGGGCTAACTTTCAACAAATGTTCGTACGAATACGAAACTTCTTCGGGCTGGGTATATAAGCGCGAGCTATCCACATCGCTGTTGTCAACACCGTCTTCTTCGCCACCGGTTACCCCTAACTCAATTTCAAGGGTCATGCCCATTTTGGCCATGCGCGCCAGGTATTTGGCAGATATTTCAATATTTTCTTCAATTGGCTCTTCCGAAAGATCCAGCATGTGCGATGAGAACAAGGGTTTACCTGTTTCGGCAAAATGCTTTTCGCCATAGTCTAACAAACCATCAATCCATGGTAACAGCTTTTTAGCCGCGTGGTCGGTATGCAGTATTACGGCAACGCCATAATGCTCGGCCAGTAAATGAACGTGCTTAGCGGCAGATACGCCACCTAAAATGCAAGCCTGCAGTTTAGAGTTATCTAACGATTTGCCCGCGTAAAATTGCGCGCCGCCATTTGATAACTGGATAATAACCGGCGATTTAACCGCCGCCGCAGTTTCCAATACAGCGTTAACGGTATTTGTACCAATAACATTTACAGCCGGTAAGGCAAACTGGTGCTTTTTGGCTATTTCAAACAGTTCCTGCACCAGGTCGCCATGCAGTACACCCTTATAGTTTTTTAAATCCATGGAATATTTATTTTGATGCCCGAAGTTATAAAATTTCTCTACAATATTGATAGATTAAAAGATATTAGTGTAAATAATACACCAAGTATCATTTAAGCATCGTGCTAATTACCTATCAAAAAACGAAAATCTAATATCTCCTGCCTAAATACAAACAAGTCAAACATTTTTTTCGTTTCTTTGCAGATACATTGAACGAAGAAGAATCAAATATGTCGTGGTTTAAAAGGGAACTTAAAGGAATAATTACGTCTACTGAAGACAAGAAGGAAGCCCCTGATGGAATATGGAACAAATGCCCGCAATGTAAAAAACCTTTACACTACTCGGACCAGGTTGAAAACCAGTATGTATGCCATTATTGCGGCTATCATATCCGGATAGGATCAAAAGAATACTTTTCTATTTTATTTGACAATAACGAGTTTACCGAACTGGCGCCCAACCTAACATCGGGCGACCCGCTAAACTTTACCGATACTAAAAAATACAGCGACAGGCTAAAAGACACTATCAAAAAAACCGGGCTTAACGATGCCATCCGCGCGGCTTATGGTAAAATTGACGGCCAGGATATTGTGATTGCCTGTATGGATTTTAATTTCATCGGCGGATCGATGGGATCGGTAGTGGGCGAAAAGATAGCCCGGTCTATTGATCACAGCATCGCTACCAAAACACCATTCCTGATGATATCCAAATCGGGCGGTGCCCGCATGATGGAAGCAGCCTTTTCGCTGATGCAAATGGCTAAAACATCGGCCAAGCTGGCTTTACTGGCACAGGCCAAGGTTCCGTATATATCGTTACTTACGGACCCTACTACGGGTGGTGTAACCGCATCGTACGCTATGCTGGGCGATATTAATATTGCCGAGCCTGGTTCGCTGATTGGCTTTGCCGGCCCGCGTGTAATTAAGGAAACAATTAAAAAAGACTTACCAAAAGGTTTCCAAACTGCCGAATTTGTGCAGGAACATGGTTTCCTTGACTTTATTGTTGATCGCCGCGAAATGAAAGACAAACTGGCATCATTTTTAAAGATGATGGCTAATTAGAATAGTCCGGAAGTCAGGAAAGACAGAAAGTCCGGAAGATCACATATAAAAGAAAAGCGGCCCGAAATTCGGGCCGCTTTTCTTTTGGCGGATATTTTCTTAAACGCCTCTCCGCTGTAGAGGCGTTAGGGTGAAGCCTATTCCTCCGCTGCCTTCGAAACCAATGCCGGGGCAATTGCTTTTTTGTTGACCAATACCGAAATGGTATTAATGCTGAAATAAGGCATGCTTACATAAATATAGCCTACATTGGGGCCAACCTTACCCCACGAGTTTTTCACAATGAAATATTCGTTACCCTTTTCATCTTTAGCTAAACCGGTAATCTGCATCAGGTGATCGTCCTGGGTAACCTGCCTGTCAAACAATTGCTGGCGGATGGCAGCGGTTGGGGTTTGTTCGGTAAAGGTATCAAAGGCCTTAGCATCGGCCGGGCTACCGGTCCATTTGGCGTAACCTTTACCCTGCTGAAAGCCGCTATTGCTTACATCGGCATCCCAGGCAATAGTGTACCCTTTCATAATAGCCTGTTTAACGCTGTTAATCATCTCATCAAGCGGCACGTTATAAAACATATTGCTATTATAATTATCAGGTACTTCCATAGCGAAAGTGGTATAATAAGGGTGATGGGTAAAAGAAGTGATGCCGATATAATCAGACAGTTTTACCGATACATTTTCGGCAGCGTAGGTTTTAGGGGTATATTCTTTACCATTATAGCTAAACTTTTCGGGAGGTGTGCCCAGGTAGCTGCCTAAAATATCCTTATAAGCTACTTCCCAGTTTGTTGGGATGGTGTCCTTGTATTTCTTTAGGATATCATCCAGGTAACCTTTCAGTTTGCCCTCCATCTCGCCATCCTTATTTAATACTACATCCTTACCTACACCCGGGTAAATATCCTGCGGAACAGCGCCGTAGGTATTGGTGCAATAGATCATATCCTGCTGGATGCCACCCTCGGTAAAGCGGGTATTGCCACGGCGGCGAATATACTTTTCGGCCTTATCAATGTATAAACTATAAACAGTAAACACCTCGGACAGATCGCTTTCGGGTTGTTTTTTAAATAGTAGTTCACTCTCCACCAGGGCCGTGCTTGAAAAGCACCAGCAAGTGCCAGACATACCCTGATTTTTAACCGGGGTAGCCGCATTGCTTTTAATAATTGTGAACTTTGGAGCTTGCGCAAATGCGCTGCAGGCAAATGCAAGTGACAGGAATAGTAAAACAGGTTTCATGCTTCAATTTTTATATAACCAAATATAAAAAAATTTACCAATCGTTAAATACCACGGCAAGGCTAAACTTAAAAAGGCTACCTAAAAGGCAACCTTTACATTTATTCTTTATGTATGGAATCTATGTTCCTAATCCTACTGTCCCATCCAGTGCGCCCTTGCCGGGCACGTTTTCATCCGGAAGATCGGCAAGGCTACCGTCTGGATTTAAAACACGAAATAGTTTACTTTTATTCGGACCACGACTTTCAAGACCTTTGTTAGTGGTATCGGATCCCGGTGTACTACCCATTTCCTGTTCCTTTTTCCATTGATTATTATCCCCGGCATTGCCCGGGTTATTATATTCGGTATTCATAATTCACCTCTCCTAAATCCTCTCCAAAGGAGAGGACTTTAATTTAATGATTAGATTCTCAAAGCCCCTCTCCAAAGGAGAGGGGTTGGGGTGAGGTTTTTATATCCCTTCCGTCCCCGGCTCGTGCCCTACCATGCGGCCGGTTGTGCGGCCATGGTTGCCTGGCGTAAAATCAGTAGTGGCGCGCCCTTCAGATGGAAACTCATGTTCCTTTGGCGGCGTAACATCGGTTTGTTCGCTGAACGACGCATCATTACCATCGTTATGTTGCTGCACTTCCTGTTGATTGGAATAGCCCTGGCTTTCTTTATCAGCCTGTTCGCGTTCAGGCATTTCGTTTTCTGAATGTTTTTGTCCGGGAATTTCGTTTGGATCGGAATTACTCTTAAATCCGTTTCCGCTTTTATTACTTGCTTCCATAGGTTGTTTATTTAGTTTATAATTAATAAACTCATCGATTCGAGAAATTGTTTTGAGGAAAGTCAGAAAGACGGAAAGACCGGAAGTCCGGAAGATAGAAGTTTAGTCAGGTAGTAAAATATTAATTTTATCTTTTCCTGCTATCGCGATGCTTTTTGTTTGGCGGTTAAAAGCTATTTGAGGGTAGTGGTATTGTAAATTGCCTAAAATTGATGAACGCTGATCACCACTGTTTACGTAATCTACCTTATCCAATATTTCTCCCGTGCGAATATCAATTGTTTTAGGATACTTAAACATATCCCAGGCAATGTTGTCATCTATCGCAAACAAATTCCCAAACTCTTCTGTAACTTTCACTGGTTTTGAAAACTCCTTAGTTTTTAAATTCCATACCGCGACACTCTTTTGTGGCATTACGATATTTTCTTCATTGATCAGTTCATCTGATGAACCAATAAGGATGTTCTCATTATCAATAAAACTTGCAGTACATATTTGGGCACCGTCAGGAAAGAACACCGGGTAGATATCGAGTGCCTGTGGAGTTTTGATACAATCAGCTATATTAAACACTTCTATAAATTCTACGGGATGCCACCCCCAACTCCTGCAAAGCAATGTTGTTCCATCGGGACTGATTTCAAGTCTTGAGTGAAAAATATCAGCAGGTTTTCGTCCGGGTATATTAGTTACCAACTTGCCTGTCTCTACTTCTTCAAAATCAAGTTGATTGTATGATATGGGGCAATGTATAAGATAAGCAGCACTACCAACCGTGATAAATGCAGCGGGATATTCATAAACTTCAGCGCAATAATATGGCCGGTTAATTTCCCTCATTATCTCGCCATTTTTCAGCAGCAGGCCTTTTGTGCCAAGACTTTTATAAATAAAAGAGTAGACACCATCAGCAGATGCAATAGCCCTGTCGAACCTACCGTAATGATAAGGAAGCGATTGCTTTATTTGGCCATCCAAAGTGTATTGTGTACCTCCTGAAGCCCAATCAATAATCGTATCGCCAAGCCAATCTATAGTGCTTAGATAATTGGCTGTTAGTTCTATGTATTTCATATATATTAGCTTAGGTTATCTTATATTATAATATACATAAAAAGAGCCAATAACAAAAGTTATTGGCTCTAAATATTTTGCGATGAAGTAAACCTATGCGTTCACCAGGCAAATATCTTTCACCTTTGCCACCGCGTAATCAATCTCTTCCTTAGTAGTATATTTGGAGAACGAGAACCTAACCGATGGCCTTGCCGGGCTTGCGCCAATAGCTGTTAACACGTGCGAGCCGATATTACTGCCCGAACTGCATGCACTACCACCCGATGCCGAGATGCCGGCTATATCCAGGTTAAACAGTAGCATATCGCCCATATCCATCTCGGGGAAAGAAACGTTCAGTACAGTGTAAAGGCTTTTAGCTTCGTCAGTTTCGCCGTTAAAGGCTATACCCGGAACGCTTTCCTCTAACTGCTGCTTCATGTACGATTTTAAGCCCTGGATATGTGCCTGATGTATCTCCATTTCGGCGTAACAGATATCCAGCGCTTTAGCCAGGCCTGCAATACCGTAAATATTTTCGGTACCGCCACGCATGTTGCGTTCCTGCGCACCGCCGTATATCATGGGCTTAATTTTCACTTTATGGTTCACATACAAAAAGCCAACGCCTTTCGGTCCGTGAAATTTGTGTGCGGCGCAAGCGATAAAATGCACTTTCATTTTGCTTAAATCGTGCGGATAATGGCCCATGGTTTGTACCGTATCGCAATGGAAAACGGCATCATACTTTTCGCAGATGTCGCCTACGCGCTCAATATCGGTAAGGGTACCTAATTCGTTATTGGCATGCATCAGGGATACCAGGGTACGGCCCTGCCCTTGCAGCATTTCTTCTAATTGATCGTAATTGATATTACCCTTGCTGTCTACATCAACAAACTTAAGGGTAATGGCACCGGCGCGTTCCATAGCTTCAAGCGTGTGGATAACGGCGTGGTGTTCCAGCTTACTGGTGATGGCGAATTTTAGGCCAAGATCATTAATACTGCACCTGATGGCGGTATTATCGGCTTCGGTGCCGCCCGATGTGAAAAAGATCTCGGCGGGCGAAACATGCAGCAAACCTGCTACGGTTTTACGTGCCTTTTCCAGTAGCGACCTTGCTTCGCGACCATGCGCGTGAATGGATGATGGGTTACCAAAATGATTTTCCATCACTTTGTAAATTTCTGTTAACACTGCGGGATCCATCGGGGTCGTGGCAGCGTTATCTAAGTATACGCGCATGTTTTTTGTGGGTTTTTAGTTAGCATCCCATAGGTCGCGGCAATGTTTTGCTTACGGACTTGCAGGTCCGGACTTTCTGACTAACTGAGTTTTAAAATTTCTTTTATATCGTTAATAATTTTATTGGCCAGGTTGTTGGCAACCGTTTCCGAGTTACCTTCAGAATAGATCCTGATGATCGGTTCGGTGTTTGACCGTCTCAAATGTACCCATTCTTTATCAAATTCTATCTTTAAACCATCAATTGTGGTATGTGGCTGACTTTTATACCTCTCCTCAACCTTCAGCAACAAGGCATCTATATCCATCTCGGGCGTTAGCGTGATCTTATTTTTAGAGATAAAATAGTTAGGATAGCTGCTTTTCAGCACCGAAACCGGCTTACCGAATTTTGCCAGGTGGGTTAAAAATAAAGCGATACCAGCCAGCGCGTCGCGGCCGTAATGCAGTTCGGGGTAGATCACTCCACCATTGCCCTCGCCGCCTATAATGGCATTGGTGGCTTTCATTTGGTTCACTACGTTCACCTCTCCTACCGCGGCGGCATTGTATACACCACCGGCTTTCTCGGTCACATCGCGCAAGGCACGGGTTGATGACAGGTTTGATACTGTATTACCCTTTTGGTTTTGCAGGATATAATCGGCCACAGCCACCAGGGTATATTCTTCGCCAAACATATTGCCGTCCTCGCAAACAAAGCAAAGTCGATCAACATCGGGGTCAACAGCTATGCCCAGGTCGGCGCGTTTGCTTAAAACTTCCTTTGATAAGGCAGTTAAGTTCTCGGGCAGCGGCTCAGGATTATGCGGAAAATGGCCATCGGGCTCGCAATATAATTTGTGTACGGTTTTAACGCCTAAAGCTGCCAACAAAGCCGGTACAAATATGCCACCTGTGGAGTTTACGCAATCAATCACCACCTTAAAATCGGCTTTAGCAATGGCTTCTATATCAACCAGTGGCAGCGCCAGTATTTGGTCTATGTGTTTTTGCAGGTAAGTATCATCGGCGGTTACGGTACCCAGGTCGTTTACATCGGCATAAATAAAATCGCTGCGTTCGGCTATATCCAATACTTCTTTACCATCGGCATCGCTGATAAATTCGCCATCAGCGTTTAATAGTTTTAGTGCATTCCATTGTTTTGGGTTATGGCTGGCGGTTAGGATAATGCCACCGGCGGCTTTTTCAAGCGGAACAGCTACCTCAACAGTTGGGGTTGTGGACAGGCCTAAATCTACCACATCAATACCCAAACCCTGCAAAGTACCTATCACAATATTATTAACCATAGTGCCTGATAAACGGGCATCGCGACCGACAACAATTTTTTTGAGGCCCGATTTTTTTACAGCCCAGCTACCATAAGCCGATGTGAATTTAACAATATCCAACGGTGTTAAACCATCGCCTGCCGCGCCGCCTATAGTGCCTCTAATTCCTGATATTGATTTAATGAGTGTCAAGATGAAATATTTTAGTCGGTAAAAATAAATATTATTGTGTTGATGTTGATGTATTAATTGATGTTTTAAATGCAACCCATTCGCTCTTGTATTTGTTTGGCTAAAGCCATAAGGGTGTAGCATTTTTATCGATCCCTTAAAAGGGCCGGCAATCAATCAGGTAAGTTAATTGATTGCCGTTGGCTTCAGCCAACGGATAAGCAGCATTCAAACGGGTCTTTAGCCCAACAATTCAATTTATTGGTATATTTAGCCGTTTGCAAAACCGCTATGCCCCAATATTTATTACAACTCGATCGTAAGCTATTCTATTTCTTTAATCATACCCTGTCAAACCGGTTTTTCGATTGTATAATGCCTTATTTGCGCTACCCGCAGTTTTGGATCCCGGTTTATGCCTTTATCCTTATTTTTTGCCTGATGCGTTACAAAAAGCAGGGTATTGTGATTATCCTGATGCTGCTGGCCACTTTCGCGGTTTCTGATTTTGGCAGTGCCAGCATAGCAAAACCTCTGGTAAAGCGCCTGCGGCCCTGTAACGATCCGGCTTTGGCACAAACCATTATTAGCCGGGTGCCCTGCGGTACCGGCTATAGCTTCCCATCATCGCACGCCAGTAACCACTTTGCTATAGCAGTGTTTTTGATTATGGTTTTTCATAAACGCTGGCGGGGGATATGGTTTTGGTGCCTGCTATGGGCTGTGCTGGTTTGCCTGGCGCAATTATACGTTGGGGTGCATTACCCTATTGACATTTTGGCGGGTGCTATTTATGGCACGATAGTGGGGTACCTGTTTGGCGCTGTTTTACTAAAAAAACTACAGCCCCAATTTTAATGGCAGCCTGGAAAATTATCATTTTATTTTTAGCCGCGTTTGGCGGTGGTATCTCGGTGTTCCTGTTTAAGGGGGGCAATCATAAACAATTAAAGCTGGTACTATCCTTTAGCGGGGCTTACCTGTTTGGCATTACGGTGCTGCACCTTATACCCGATGCTTATCACGGTAACGATAACTTAGTTGGTGTGTTCATCCTCATTGGGTTCCTGTTTCAAATTGTTTTAGAACAATTTTCGGACGGTATTGAGCATGGGCACATCCACACACATTCCCACGCGCACGATCAGGTTATTTTCCCTTTGGGGATTATGGTGAGTTTATGCCTTCATGCCTTTTTAGAGGGTATGCCCCTTGCCGAGGGTCAGCAAAACCAACTGGTATTTGGCATAGCCCTGCACCATATCCCGGCGGCTTTTGCTTTGGGTAGCGTGCTGCTCTCCAGTAATATCAAAAAGGGTGGCACTATATTTTACCTTTTTATGTTTGCCATAATGGCACCGGCCGGTTACTTTTTCAGTTCGGCATTAAGCAGTGGTGGCATTGGCAACCTGCAACATTATTTTAACCGGATAATGGGCGTAGTGATTGGGATCTTCCTGCATATATCAACAACGATCCTGTTCGAATCGAGCGCCGATCATAAATTTAATATGCGGAAGATGATCGCGGTATTATTGGGTGTTGGGATTGCGCTGGGTGGGTTTTTATCGGAAATATAAATACCTTACCTTATGAAACTCATTGGCTTTATTAAAGAACATGATGATTTGCCTGAAGCAAAACGCTTCGATGACTTTTTTAATAAAACAGCTACCGAAGAAGACACTATACGTCAAAAGATCATTCAATATTTAGAAGGCGGTGAATTAGTGGTTGCCTGGATGGGATATAACCTGCACATTGAAACACAACAACCATTATGCCCAGCCAGTTATTTAACAGACGGTACCTGGGTATGGCCTAACTATTTTATCCAATATCTTAAAGAATATCCACGAATGACGATTGATGATAATTTTTTAAAGTATATCGAATCAAATAATTTTGTTAATCCTGCTAAGAACAACGTTTCTACCGGATTACGAGATTTTGAAAACGACTTGATGATTAAATTGAATGAAAGAAAGTCTTATGAAAAAGGACAAAAACTTATCGACGTTGTTAAAAGCATTGAAAATATTGATGACAGCTTAGTCATTTTTCAAAGAGGCAAGATTGATATTCATTCAGGTATAGTTTTAATTGAAGACGAACGAGTAGCGTCAGAAGGGACTATGATAATTATTGATGGGCAACACTACTTTTATCTTTTAGAAGTAGCTGTAGTGAAAGAATTTATTAATGATTTTGTAAGCAGCCTGGCGACAAAACCATCAGATAATGAAATAACCCGGCGATTATTTGATTACGCCATTAACGATGCCTAACAAAAACGGCTGCTAATTTAGCCCCTCAGCTTATCCAGCAGATCACTCAATTGCCCGGCCTCTTCCTCGGTCAGGTTACTTTTCAGCAGGTCTTTTGATTTAAATTCTTCATCCATTTTAGATAGGGTTTCTAAACCCATATCGCTAATGCGGATATCTACCGCGCGGCGATCCTGTTTGTTGGTACAGCGCGATACCATGCCTTTTTGAATCAAACGGTCCACAATGCGCGACGCGTCCGACATTTTGTCTATCATCCGCTCCTTTAACAGGTTAATGGTAGCCGGGCAAGGATATTGCCCCCTTAATATGCGCAGGATATTGAATTGTTGGGTAGTGAGGTTATATTTCTCAAAATTCTCGCGCGTGGCGTTGGTTATCCAGCCATAGGTATAAGAAATATTGATGATAACCTTATGGTAGTTATCATCAAACTTGGTGCTTTGTATTTCTTGATCTATTTGCATAATTCCATTTAATAATAACAAACGCTATGGCAGGTTATTTATGTTCCTCGTCGGTGTTTTGCTTGGGCTTTCCGTAATCCCAGGGGCAATGCAGGCATTTGTTTTTACAGCAATATCCACGCTTTAAATGATACTCGCGGGTAAATACAAAGTTACCATCTTCGTTTATATAATAATCAATATTTTCCTGCAGCATTTTAAGCTAACATTTTTACAAAAATAGTATTACGATAGTGTGTTGCCAAATGTTTCCCATCGCCGTGTAATGTCCACAATTGTTTAGGCTGTGTATGGTTAACCACCTGCAAAATATCGTTCCAGTCGGCATGGTCCGATAGCATTAGGGTATCCTGTTCGTTCACCTGCAAATTTTTCCAGCCCGATGCAAACAGGCGCTTCACCCCTGTGGCCTTAAAATAACTATCGAAGGTAAAGGGCGGCACAATGTACACATACTCGTCCTGGTTTTTCATCAGTTTCCGACCGTACAGTTGATGCTTTCCCAAAGGGAAGCCCATCTTTTCGTAAACCTGGTTAAGGGGCATAATGCGATGATGTACCAGGACCTTTTTCTGTGGGATGATATCGTTGATCATCCGTATCAGTCGCTGGCTTTTACCCAGGCCATAAGCTCCCAGCAGGATATTCATTTTAATATCCCCCATCTTCTTCACCTCTTCAACGGGGTCGGGGTGACTGGTTTCGGGGTTGGCAAAGGTACTTTCGGTAATCAGCACATCGGCCTGTACAAATTCATAAGGCTCGCAGGTGGCATCGGGTTGTAGCTTATAATCGCCGGTATAAAGGTATTTAATACCCTCGTATTCCATCAGTACCTGTGCCGAACCCAGTATATGGCCGGCAGGTATCAGTATGATATTCACCTTACCAACGCTAAAAGCTTGGTGGAAGCCCGCCAAATGAAATGTCTTGCCCGCATTTTTCCCATAACGGATCAGCATAAACTGATGCGTAGCAGCGGTACAGTACACATCTGCGTTCCCGCTCACCGCATGATCGCCATGGGCGTGGGAAATCACCGCGTTTTTTACCGGCTGCTGCGGATCGAGATAAAAATCCCCGTAAGGGCAATAAAGCCCGGTAGCATTGAAATGAATAAAATCGTCGAGGATCATTTACTTAAAGATAGGTACAACTGGTGCAAAGCCAGTACTTGCGGGATAACCAGCTGGGTATCATCATTGCGGATCAGATCGTTAGCCAGGCTAATCTTTTTTTCTTCGGTAAACTGTTTGGCGTTACGGCTTTCGGCTTCGGTACGGGTAATGTTATCGCGTTGCAGGATGCGCTTCA
The DNA here is from genome assembly GCA_040389105.1 of Bacteroidota bacterium. GTDB lineage: Bacteria > Bacteroidota > Bacteroidia > Sphingobacteriales > Sphingobacteriaceae > Mucilaginibacter. The sequence goes on along the minus strand of JAZKAO010000029.1, from coordinate 34,576 downwards.
TCCGTAATTCCAGCGGCGCGGTAACCATCACCGTACGGTCGCACATTTTATACGAATCGCTTTCGAATAGCAGCGCGGCCTCCTTCATTACATAAGGTACATCCTTTTGCAAGGCCAGCCAGGCATCAAAGGCACGGAAAGTAGCCGGATGCACCAGCGCGTTTAGCTTGATCAGTTCGGCATCATTATTAAAAACAATACCGGCTATATGCTTGCGGTTAAGCGATCCATCATCGAAATAAGATTCGTTACCGAAAGTTGCCTTAATACCGGCTATCAGGTCGGCATCGCGCACCATTACGTTTTTGGCATGATCGTCTGCATAAAATACGGGGACACCCAGCAATTCAAAAATTTTGCTGATAGTGGTTTTGCCACTCCCTATATTGCCCGTTATGCCTACTTTAAACATTACTTTTTTACAATAAAATCAATACTACGGGGTTCGATGCTTACTATTTTACAGAATGCAGGCTGGCGTGTCAGTTTTACAGGCAAGGTGGTATAGCCTTTATCGCGCCACAGGTCTAAATCGGCGGTAGCTTCAAAAAAATCCTCATCGGTTTCGGCATACTTATTCAGGGAAACTGTAAACGTTACCTTTATTTTTTGCGGGAAGATCTTTACGTTATCGTAATTATGGTTGATCAGCTTTACCGGTATCTCCATGGTTTTTTCGGTAAATTCATCAACCGGGATGCGCACTTCAACCGCCTTTGGGTAGATCACCATACTGCCATCATTTACAGGGCGCAGGTTAAGGCGCGTGCTATAGCTTTCGTTAATGCCATGTAGTTTTAACGAGTCGGTAGGCCATTCGTTTATCCGGTCTATGCGGTTTGCAGGGCCGCTAATGGTGATGTAGGCGGGCTTAATGTTAATACGATCGGACAGGGAAAACCTTTGCTGGTAGTTGATAGATAGCATTAGCTTTACCGGCACACGCTTTACCATGCGGCTGGTAAAATCAAAATACAGGGTATCGGGATTAATGGAGATGACATAATTGGCCGAATCCCTGCCGGCGTTAATTTGCTTTATCTGGTTATTTAGCACCACAAAATTCTTGTTCTCCAGCGTACGCAGGTCTATATCTATCGGTTTGTTGGCCGATTTCATTTTAGAGAACAGCATTTGCCAGCCTGTACCATGCATGGTTACATCTACCGTATCGGATTGCAGGGAATGGAACGCCCGTTTTTGCGGGGCATTTTTAAAGTTGACCACCTGTTTAATCACATAACGGTGATCGTTTGAGAGCGACACAAATACCCAGGCTACAATGGCCAGCACAAGGCAGGTCATAAACACCGACATCCGCCTGCGTTCTATTGCCGAGAGTTTAATAATAGCCATTGTTGGTGTATTTGTACTTTAATAAAAATAAAATGCCGTTCAATTAAAGATAAATTGAACGGCATTAAATATCGTGTGGTGTGCCTGTTATTTTTTTTCGACCACCGGTGTGTTCAATGCCTTTGATGATTCGAGCGAAATGGCCGATCTATCAAATTTGATCTTTACGTTATTATCAACCTCAACTAAAAAATAAAGATCGGTTATGGTGGCTATTTTACCGTGGATACCCGCGGTGGTAACTACCTTATCTCCTATTTTCAATTCGTCAACGTATTTCTTTTGGTCCTTTTGCTTTTTAACCTGTGGACGGATCATGAAAAAGTAAAATACCACAATAATCAATATCATTGGTACAATACCGCTAAAACTACCCAAGCCGCTGGCGGCTTGTAATACAACTGTTGCTATCATTCTATTATTTAAAAAATTATTTCTTTTCTATTACTTCGCCTACCAGGTGTACAACTGTGTTTGCCGGCAGGGTGTTAGCTACTACGGTAACTTGCTTATCCTGCAAACCCGATTTGCCTTCGCTGCTAAAGGTAACCTTTATCGTGCCGCTCTCGCCCGGTTTTATGGGGGTGTGCGGCCACTCGGGCTTGGTACAGCCGCAGGTAGCATAGCTATCGCTGATAATCAAGGGCGATTTACCCTCGTTTTTAAACTTATACTCGTGCGTAACCTTATCGCCGGTTTTTATCTTGCCAAAATCAAAGGCTTCGCTATCAAATTTAATTACCGGCGCGTTATCCTTAGTGAGGGCTGCACTTGCTATTGGTTTTGAGCTGCCGTTATTGCAGGCAGTTAGTACACTTAATGAAAGGAGGGCAATGAGTAATGTTTTCATCTTATTCTTCTATTAAACCGCGGCCAATTTTCTTAATCTTGTTCTCTGTTTTAAGCTCCGACAAAATTTTGTCTAATATACCGTTTATAAACGAATTACTTTTAGGCGTACTAAATTCCTTGGCTATTTCCAGGTACTCGTTTATGGTTACTTTTACGGGTACCGAATTAAAGTTAATAAACTCGGTAATCCCCATTTTCATCAGCAGGGTATCCATCATGGCAATACGCTCGGGTTCCCAGTTTTGGGTTTTGGTATTGATCAATTCCTGGTATGGCGTATCGTAACGGATGGCTTTTGTAAACAGGTCTACAATAAAATCGCGGTCTTCTACCCAGTTACCGGTTACTTCGGCCAGTTTATTTTGCTTAGGCTCATCATAGGCGAAGTTTTTGAATGTTTTGGCAATCAGGGCCTGCAATACATCCTTATCTACCGGCCAAAAAATGAACATATCTTCAAAAACCTGCTCGGCTAATGATGATTTCAGGATCACTTTTTTAAAGATGAACTTAATAATATCCTTATCGGTTGATATGGTATCGTCGGTTTTTTGCAGGTACTCTTTATACTCGTCCGAGTTTTTTAGGATATTGAATAAGGCACGGGCCAATTCGGGATCAAAATCCCACGAGATCTTGTATCTTTTTACTGCTGTAATGTATTCGGCATTTTGCTTTAACGATGTAATAAACCTGTTTTCAAGTATCTTCAGGTTAGGTTTCAGGTCATCGGCAGTAGGCAGGTGTTTGTTGGCACGCTCTTCGGCATCGTTTGCCGAGTAATCAATCACTTCCGAAACGAGGGACAGCATCCAGATATACATTTCGTACACCTTATCAATGCTTTGCAGCAATTGTTTCTCGTGGTACTTAACATCTTTCGAATCGGATTGATGATACGCGTATAACGCCTGTAATACTTTTACCCTAAGGTGCCTTCTATTTAACATGGTAAGAACGATTTTAAGGAATTAAATCCTTTGTATAATTAATTTATTAGTATGATGTTTTAATTTTTTTAATATCGGCTATTCTTTTCTCGGCTATTTTATTCGCAGCTTCAATAGTAGGGATATTTTCGCCCTTCGATAATTTTAAAATGCTGCGTGTAGCATCGTAAATATTTTCGGTTAACTGCAGCGTACGCTTGCGGCTAAAGCCCATCAGTTCGCTATAGCAATTAATCAGGCCGCCGGCATTTATCACGTAATCGGGTGCCAGTAATACACCCTTATCCAGCAACATACGGCCATGTATGGCTTCGTCTTCCAACTGGTTATTGGCCGATCCGGCTATAATAGCGCATTTCAGTTTTTTAATAGTACTGGTATTAATAGTAGCACCTAAAGCGCATGGCGCGTAAATATCGGCGTCGATATCAAAAATATTATTGTTTGATACCGGTTGCGCACCGTACTTTTTAGATACTTGCCCTACCCGCTCTTCGTTAATATCGCTTACGTATACTTTGGTGTTTTCATCGCGCAGTAAACGCACCAGGGTTTCGCCTACATGGCCTACACCTTGTACAATTACCGACCGGCCTGCCAGCGTATCGTTACCATATAATTCCTTTACACAAGCCTTTATCCCCATAAAAACACCCCTGGCCGTAATAGGCGAGGGATCGCCGCTGCCGCCAATGGTTTCCGGGTAACCGGTAACGTGCTGCGTTTCCATACGGATGTATTCCATATCGCGCGGGTTGGTGCCCATATCTTCGGCTGTGATAAATTCTCCGTTCAAATTCTTTATAAAACGGCCAAATTTGCGCATTAGTGCCTCGGTTTTATCCTTTCGCGCGTCGCCAATAATAACAGCGCTGCCACCACCCAGGTTTAAACCGGCGATGGATGCTTTATAAGTCATGGTTTTAGACAGGCGCAGCACATCGTTCAGCGCGTCGCGCTCGTTTTTATAGGCCCACATGCGGGTACCGCCAAGGGCAGGGCCTAATGTAGTATCGTGAATGGCGATGATGGCTTTGAGCCCGGTATCGGGGTCGTTACAAAACACTATTTTTTGATGCCCGTAATCTGTAAGCTGGCTAAATATGGAAAGATCTGATGTATTAGGTACAGGCATTACGATACGGTGGTGTTGTGGCGACAAAAGTAGGTGTTTTTTTGATGGAAGCAAATGTTTTTTGTTTAGCCGGTAAGTCCGGAAGACCGGAAGTCGGTAAGTGCATTGTCATACACGGCGTTTTATTCGGCTTCCGGTCTTCCGGTTTTTCGGACTTCCGGACTAATCCCCTATCTTTGACTTTCGGTCTTCCGGTCTTTCGGAATCCGGACTTTTATAAATGAAAGACCTTGCATATCTAAATAAATTCCTGTGGAAGTACCGCTGGCGCCTGCTGCCGGGTATATTGTTTGTTATCATTTCCAACATATTTGGCGTATTGCCCGCGCAGGTGATCCGTATTGCCTTTAATTTAGTTACCGATAATATTGGCACTTATCACCTGTTTAACGGCTTTGAAAGGCAAGGTGTCATCTACACTATTTTTGGCCACAGCCTGATGTTATTTGGCTTACTGGTACTGGTTTTGGCCTTATTAAGGGGCATGTTCCTGTTTTTTATGCGGCAAACATTAATATTAATGTCGCGCCATATTGAGTACGATTTAAAGAACGAGATTTACAGCCACTACCAGGACCTATCGCTTGCCTTTTACCGCCGCCACAATACCGGCGACCTGATGAACCGCGTAACCGAGGATGTAAGCCGGGTGCGCATGTACCTGGGGCCGGGCATTATGTATACCATTAATACCGTTGTGCTTTTTATAATGGTAATATATGCCATGCTTACCGTAAATGTGCGCCTGGCTATCTTCTCTATTTTACCCATGCCCATATTGGTGATCAGCATTTATTATGTAAATAACATCATTAACTCGCGCAGCGAAAAGATCCAGGAGCGGCTATCGTCGTTATCAGGTTTTGTGCAGGAGAATTTTTCGGGCATCAGGGTCATCAAATCGTATGTACGCGAAAAATTTGTGCAGGAAAGCTTTGCCAAGGAAAGCGAGGGCTACAAAACACAATCTATGGCACTTGTGCAGGTGCAGGCTTTGTTTTACCCCATGATGCTGTTGCTGATTGGCATTAGTAACATCATAGTAATATATGTGGGCGGTGTAGAGGTAATGAAAGGCACCGTTACCCCCGGCAACGTGGCCGAATTTATTGTTTATCTTAACCAGTTGATGTTCCCGGTAATATCATTAGGCTGGGTTACATCACTTATACAACGCGCGGCGGCATCGCAAAAGCGGATAAACGAATTTTTGCATACCAAGCCCGAGATTGTATCCATTAACAGCGAAGAGCGGGTAATAAATGGGCAGATCAACTTTAATAATGTATCCTTTATTTATCCCGATACGGGCATACAGGCCTTAAAAAACATATCTTTCACGGCCGAACCAGGGCAAATGGTGGCTATTATTGGCCGTACAGGCTCGGGCAAATCTACCATAGCTAACCTGATTATGCGCATGTACGATTGTACCGGCGGTAACATTGAGATAGACAGGTTACCCCTGCACCTGCAAAACCTTGGGCATTACCGATCGCAAATTGGGTTTGTACCGCAGGAAGTATTTTTATTTTCGGATACGATTGCCAATAATATTGCCTTTAGCGCCGATATATTAAATATGCCGGTTGTAAAGCAAGCCGCTAAGAATGCCGCCGTATATGATAATATTATGGAGTTTGAAAATGGTTTTGAAACCATGATTGGCGAACGGGGCATCACCTTATCGGGCGGGCAAAAACAGCGTGTATCTATAGCCAGGGCTATTGTTAAGCAGCCGCAGGTTTTAATATTTGACGATTGCTTATCGGCTGTTGATACCCGTACCGAAGAAGAAATATTGAACAACCTGGGCCATATTATGCATGGAAAAACAAGTATTATTATTGCCCACCGCATATCAACCATAAAAAATGCCGACAAAATACTGGTGATGGACCAGGGTCAAATTATTGAGCAGGGCACCCACAATAGCCTAATGCAACTAAAAGGCAGCTATTTTGAACTGTATGAAAAACAGTTATTAGAAGAAGCAGAGAATAGCTAAAGTGCAAATTTAACCACAAAGCACACAAAGTTTTTTGCACAAAGGCCACAAAGCTTTTATGACGGAAATTGTTTAAAAGATATTTTTTAATATTCCTTTATGATCTTTGTGGATTCTCCCTTTATGATCTTTGTGGTTAAATAAAACTGCAATCCTTCTAAAAAAATACACTTAAAATTCCAATAATATTGAAATTAATACTTGCACTTTGAAAAAATTTATATATTTATCCCAAACAAACTAAACAAACACTTATTATATGGGAGATTTTGACAATAGAGAGCGCGAGGAGGTTTATTCAAAAAAGGTTAGGGCCGGCAAGCGGACTTACTTTTTTGATGTAAAGGCAACACGATCAAATGACTATTATGTTACCGTTACAGAAAGTAAAAAGCGTTTGGAGGATGGTGTTTTTGTAAAACATAAAATTTTCCTGTATAAGGAAGACTTTGAAAAATTTGCCGAGGGTTTAAAGGATACCATCGACTATATCAAAGCCAACCAGGAAGTGGTAGAAAAACGCTACGAGTTTAGCGAAAACCACGAACCGGCAAGGGCATCCGCCGACGAAGATTTTTCTTTTTAAATTTAAGCTCCCCTCCTAACCAATTATAAAATAAAAAGTCCCCCGGTGTTACACCGGGGGACTTTTTATTTGTGCCAGGTAAAGCAAACTACCGCATCATAGACGCAGCACCTACCCCGGCAATAACAACAGCTATTAGGGCTAATAAATAAAAACTTATTACCACAATAAGTATAATGCCCTTTATTTTAAAGAATGATCTTAACTTATCAAAAGAACTGGTTAATATACGATTGTCTCCAAAGGCAATACCGCTTTTTATACGTGTACCAAACTGGTAAAGATTAAGGTTTATATAAAACATGATGCCCGCTATAATAAAGTAAATTACCCCAATAGCTGGCCCCATCATAGTAAGCGGGCTTGGACTGGGAGAAAATTTTGATATGGTTGATAATAATGTGCCGGCAAATATGGCCACTAATAATATTAATCCACTGCCTATAAAACCCATAATGCCCAAAAACGAGGCCCATTTACCTGCTTGTTGTAAATAATATTGCGCCTCCTGGTTAAGCACCATCACTGGTTCATGTTCGGGTGTTGGCTGTACTTCGGGCTCGGTTGTTTCCATTGTGTTGATGTTTGGTTTTAAATTACTATAAAATTATAAATAATTAAAAACCAAACAATAGCGTTTTGAAATTTATAGTAAGGTACCGCTCATAATCATTACCGCTATACTGAAATAAATGATTAGCCCGGTAACATCAACCAGCGTGGCCACAAATGGGGCCGATGAAGTGGCCGGGTCGGCACCTAATTTTTTAAGAGCCAGCGGCAGCATCGATCCGGCCAGCGATCCCCATAATACCACCCCTATCAACGCCGTACCTACTGTAAAACCAACCAACATCCAATGCGGGCCATATAGTGTAGGGAAAATAAGCGTCCATATAAAGATGCGCAGAAAGCCAATAATACCCAATGTGATGCCCAACATGGTGCCAGACAGTAATTCACGACGCATTACCCGCCACCAATCGGCAATGGTAACCTCGCCCAGTGCCATAGCCTGTATAATTAATGTGGATGCCTGCGAGCCGCTGTTACCCCCACTGGATATAATTAAAGGGATAAACATAGCCAATACCACTGCCTTAGCTATCGATCCTTCAAAATATTGCATGGCGCTGGCGGTTAGCATTTCGCCTAAAAAAAGCACAATCAACCAGCCTACGCGCTTTTTAACCAGGCGAAACAGGTTAATGTCCAGATAAGGCTCATCCAGCGCTTCGGTACCACCTATTTTTTGGATATCCTCGGTGTATTCTTCGTTAGCTATCCACAAAATATCATCTACGGTAACAATACCCAGCATAATATCATCGTCGTCGGTAACCGGCAAGGCCGTGCGGTTATTCATCCTGAATACATTAATAGCTTCTTCCTGCGGGTCTTTTACATTCAGGGCTATCAGCCTGCCGTCCATCAGTTCGCTCACTTGTGTTTCGGGCTTTACCAGCAATACCTCACGAATACGGATATCATCCAGCAAAACACCTTTATTATCAATTACATACAGCACATCAATGGTTTCCGACCGCTTGCCATATCTGCGGATATGCGATAGCACACGCGGTACATCCCAATCCTGTTTCACCGTGATATAATCTGGTGTCATCAAACGGCCAACGCTATCCTCTTCATAACCTAATAATGAAAGTGCTTCCTTGCGGTCGTCGGGTGGTAAAAGTTGAATCAGGATCTTAACGGTATCGCCATGCAACTCGCTAAACAGGGCCGTACGGTCATCCGGCGGCAGGCCATTGATCAGCTCGGCAATTTTAGTACCTGATAGTTTTTTAATGAAACGCTCCTGGGTTGGGAAATCAAGGATACGAAAAACATTAACCGCGCGGTTAACGGATAACATTTCAATAAACCTGGGGCCATATTCGGGGAGATCATCTATCAGTTGTTCAACATCCGATATATTCAAATCGTTCAGATACTTGCTAAGCTTTCTATCATCATTTTGCTCCAGCAATAGTTGTACTTCTTCCAACGTCTCTTTTTCCATTATGTAGCCCTCCGTTTTTACATGTTATTGTTTGATTTTATGTGCCTTTATAGCGCCCGCAAAGGTGCGTTTAATTTTTCGAAAAAACAGGTGGTTTTTTCTCTTATCTTTGCGGCAAATTAGAGGGTTAATAGTTCATGGATCATAGTTCATAGTAACTGCCATGATCTATGAACCATTAACTATGAACTAAATAAAAATATGGGACTACAATGTGGTATAGTGGGTTTGCCAAACGTGGGGAAATCAACTCTTTTTAATTGCTTATCAAACGCTAAGGCACAGGCGGCTAACTTTCCGTTTTGTACTATAGAGCCTAACGTGGGTGTAATTACCGTGCCGGATGAGCGCCTGACCAAGCTTACCGAAATAGTAGTGCCCAAAAACGTGGTACCTAACGTAATTGAGATTGTTGATATTGCCGGCCTGGTAAAAGGCGCCAGCAAGGGCGAGGGCTTGGGTAACCAATTTTTGGCCAACATACGTGCTACCAATGCCATATTGCATGTTTTACGCTGCTTTGATAATGATAACGTGATACACGTAGATGGCTCGGTTGACCCGATTCGCGATAAAGAGATTATTGATACCGAATTGCAGTTAAAAGACCTTGACTCAATAGAAAAAAAGATCCAAAAGGTAGAGAAAATGGCCAAGACCGGCGGCGACAAAGAGGCTAAAAAAACCTTCGATGTGCTGACCATTTACAAAAACCATTTGCTGGAAGGTAAATCGGCACGTACCGCCCCTGTTGCCGAAGAGGACCAGGAATATATTGCCGATATATGGCTGCTGACTGCCAAACCGGTATTATACGTTTGTAATGTTGATGAAGCATCGGTTAATACCGGCAATGCTTATGTAGAGCGTGTGAAAGCGGCTGCCAAAGCAGAAGGTGCCGAAGTGCTGGTAATATCAGCACAAATAGAATCGGAAATTGCTACGCTGGAAAGCTATGACGAGCGCCAAATGTTTTTAGAAGATCTGGGCTTAGCCGAATCGGGCGTTAATAAATTAATTAAAGCAGCTTACAAATTGCTTAACCTGGCCACCTACTTTACTGCCGGTGTGCAGGAAGTACGCGCCTGGACGATTACCAAGGGCTTTACCGCGCCACAAGCTGCCGGTGTGATCCACAGCGATTTTGAAAAAGGCTTTATCCGCGCCGAAGTAATTAAGTACGAAGACTTTGTAAAATATAATGGCGTTGAAGCTACGATAAAAGAAAACGGCAAGCTGGGGATTGAAGGCAAAACATACATTGTTGAAGACGGCGATGTAATGCACTTTAGGTTTAATGTGTAAGGAGTCGGAAAAGACCGGAAGTCCGGAAGATAGAATTAAAGCAAAAGAAGCGAACGGTTTCCGTTCGCTTCTTTTGCTTTATAACCTCCGTCATTGCTGTAAGGAACGACGCATTAAGAATATATCTTCCGGACTTCCGGTCTTTTCCGACTTTCGGACTCGAAGCTACAGCTTATTCGCATTCATCTTTGGGTTCATGCTGGCATTAACCTGGTAAGTGTTAATCTGATTATCAAGCCCAACCTCCACCACCCGGTAACCCTTGTAGGCTGTACCCCAATCGCCGCCAAAGTGCGAATCGAACAGGTGGGGCAGCTTGCCGGTATAACGCACCCCATCCAGCGAATGATCGTGCCCGTGGAATACGGCCTTGATATTAGGGTAGCTATGCAATAGTTCCAAAATATCCGGGCACTCTAAAAATATCGACTTCTCTTCGGGTAGCCAGGTATGCGGCGGGATATGCAGCACGGCAAATACAATTTGTTTGTTTTTAAACTGATCGAACGATGCTTTTAAAAAGGCGGCATTGGGGCAAACATATTTCCCTTTAGTATCGGCGGTGTTAGCCAATACAAAGCCAATATCGCCTTTATCAATGGTATAATTATCCTCGTATCCAAAAACGCTTTTCCAAATCTGCGCGTCGGCAAAATCGTGGTTGCCGGGCAGGGTATAATACGGCACCGGGAATTTATCCAGATAGGTGGACTTAACCTTTGGCAGCAGATCGGGGCGGTTATGTACCAAATCGCCGTTTACAATTACAAAATCCAGGTGGTTATCCTTGTGTTCTTTTTTCATCCACCCCACCATATTGCCGTAAAAAGTGTCCGAATCAGTCTCTGGCTGCGCGTAGTGCCCATCCGAAACTAAGGCGAAGCGCAGTTTGAACTTACCATCGGCCTTAGTATGATGATTAATATCAACCGTACCTGCAAACGTATTAATAGCCGGCAGCAGGTTAATACCTGCCATACCGATAAGCGATGATTTTAAAAATTTACGTCTGTTACTCATTGTTAATGCTATAATTTACAGGCTAATATATGATGGTTACATTAATTTGCTGTTAAAATATAAAGAACAATGATATGTTTGCATTTAAAATAACCGGCAATAGGTTATATTTGCGCCCTGCTCCCGTAGTTCAACGGATAGAATTATGGTTTCCGGTACCATCGATATGAGTTCGAATCTCGTCGGGAGCACTCTTTAAGTCAAAAGCCTTTAGTCGGAAGTCTAAAGGTTTTTTTTGTTTACCGGTGCCTTTAGCTATATTAAGCCTGCAATTGCTAAATTTGCACAGCTAATGTGGCACGCTGCTGTATCAGCCATTTCCCGATCACAATTTATACATATATGAGCGCATCCGTTAAACGTGGGTTAATTAAAACCCTTAAAATAAGTGGCATTGTTATAGGCAGTTTGCTATTGCTCATGTTCCTGCTGCCCTTTCTGTTCCCGCAAACGTTCACTAAAAAAATAAACCATTGGGCTAATCAGCGCATTAACGGGCATATCGCGTTTTCGGGTACCAGCCTGTCGTTTTTTAAGCATTTCCCCGAATTGAGCCTTACCCTTTACAATGTAGATTTGAAAGGCAGCGCGCCATTTGAGCAGGATACCCTGGTTGCCACTAAGGAACTTACGCTGGGGATAGACCTGTCATCGATATTTAAAAGCAAGATCAGCATTAATAAAATATACCTTAACCAGGCCTTTATCAATATCCAGGTTGATAGCGCGGGCAAGGCCAATTACAATATTTATAAATCAGCCGGTCAACAAACCACAGCTGCGGCCGATAGCAGCGGCGCATCCTTAGGTATCGAACAAATTTTAGTGGAGAAAAGCCGCCTGGTTTATAACGATGAATCGTTACCGATGAAAATTATTGCCCGCGGTTTTAACTATACCGGCAGCGGCGACCTGAGTAAAGATGTTTTTGACCTGCACACGCACACCAGTATCCAGTCGCTCGATTTTTATTACGCCAAACAGGCCTATATCCTGGGCAAAAAAGTAAATGCCGATCTGGTCACACAGATCAATACCCGATCGCTGGCTTTTATTTTTCAGAAAAACGATTTGATGATCAATGCCCTGCCCGTTCAGTTTAAAGGCCGTTTCGCCTTTATAAAGGATGGTTATGATATGGATTTCAGGGTAGAATCGCACGAGAGCGATTTGAGCGATATTTTTACCGCCTTGCCTGCCGCCTACCAAAAAATGCTGGAAGGTACCGAGGTGAACGGCAACGGGCATATCGCGCTATCGCTTATCGGTAAGTATATGGTAAAGGATAATATTAAACCCGATCTCAGCTTTAATTTAAAAGTGCGCGATGGTTATATCAACAACCAAAAATCGCCCTCGCCGGTTAAAAATTTGTTTGTGAATATGGATGCTAAAGTTCCGGCCCTAAATCCCGATAGCTTGTCGTTGAATATCGATTCGATATACTTTAATATTGACAAGGATTATTTCAGTTCGGTGATCCGTGTTAAAGGGGTAAAGCAACCCGACATCTACGCCAAAATAAATACCGAGATAGACCTGGAGAAATGGAACCAGGCATTCGGCATTAAAACGGTAGACCTGAAAGGCCGCTACGCTTTACACCTGCTGGCCGAAGGCAAATACGCCACCGCGCCGGTACGCACCGGTCTACGCAAAATAGATACTTTGCCTGTCAGCATCCCTAAATTCAGCCTGCAATCGTCGTTTAAAAACGGGTATTTAAAATACGCGTCGCTACCGCAGGCTATTGATCATATCAGTTTTGACATGATTGCCGATTGCCCGGATCATAATTATAAAAACATTAAGGTAGCTATGGATAACCTTAATATTACCGCCCTGCATAATTATATAAAAGGTTATTTTAAATACAGTAACAGCGATAATGCCCCGGTTGATGCCTTGCTGCAAGCCAGCTTTAACCTGGCCGACCTGAAAAAGATTTACCCCGTAGACAGTACCGACCTGAAAGGCGACCTGTTTGCAGATATCCACGCCAAGGGCAGTTACCTGCCTGCTCAAAAGAAGTTCCCGGTAACGGTGGCCAATATCAGTTTAAAAAATGGCGCTATCCAAACCAAATATTATCCTCACCCTATAGATAATATTCAGGTAAGCACTACAGTTACCAATAGCACAGGTACCTTAGCTGGTACAGCCGTTTCGGTTAAACCTATCTCATTTAAATTTGAGAACGAACCCTTCTTTTTAAAAGCCGAACTGCGCAATTTTGCCGATATTAACTATAACCTGTTTGCCAGGGGTACCATTAACATTGGGAAAATTTACCAGGTATTTGCGCTAAAAGGTTATGATGTAAATGGAAATATAGCAGCCAACTTTAGCTTAAAAGGCAAGCAAAGCGATGCCATGGCCGGTCGTTATGATAAGCTGGCTAATTCGGGCACATTAAAGGTAAACCGGGTAGCCTTAAGTACCGAATTATTCCCCAAGCCGTTTATCATCAGCAAGGGAGCTTTTAGCTTTAACCAGGAAAAAATGCTATTTGATACGTTTGTTGCCCGGTATGGTAATTCGGAAATTGTGCTGAACGGCGCTTTATCTAACGTAATCGACTATGCCCTTAAACCGGGTTCGGTTTTAAAGGGCGATTTTAACCTGACCAGTAACCAAATAGTAGTTGATGATTTTATGGCTTTCGCCGGAACGGGTACTACCACTAATACAGGTGGCGGAGCAACGGGCGTAGTGATGGTGCCACGTAACCTCGACCTGAGTTTTGCCGCCGATGTTAAAAAGCTAAAGTATAACGGCCTAACCCTTGTTGATGCTAAAAGCCAGATGACCATTAAGCAAGGCAATATCAACCTGAAACAAACCGGCTTTAACCTCATCGGCTCACCTGTGGGTATGGATGCATCTTATACAAACACAGGTGCGCAAAAGGCATTCTTTAACTATCATATCAGTGCCAGGGATTTTGATATTAAAAAAGCTTATAACAATATTAAGCTGTTCCATGATATGGCCACATCGGCAGCCCATGCCGAGGGTTTGGTATCGCTGGATTATCAGCTCAGCGGTCGCCTCAATAGCAATATGCAACCAGTATACGCGTCGCTAAAAGGTGGCGGGGTACTATCGGCATCAAAAATAAAAATGCATGGTTTTAAACTGGCAGGCGCTATTGGCAGTTCAACCAGTCATGATAGTCTATCTAACAACGCCGACCTAAGCAAAGTGGAGATAAAAACCACCATTGCCAATAATATCATTACCATTGCGCCTACCAAAATGCGCATGGCCGGGTTCAGGGTAAGGTTTGAGGGGCAGGTTAATTTTGATAAGGCTATGAATATCAAATTTAGGTTAGGCCTGCCGCCTTTAGGTATTTTAGGGATCCCGATGACCATTACCGGCACGCAGGATAAACCTAAAATACGCCTTGGCAAAGGCAAAAAAGAAGATGAACTGCAAGCCGCAGATGATGACGGGAAATAAATAGCAGAGAGTCTCTAAAATAAAAGACCTCGCAAGTATATTAGCACTTGCGAGGTCTTTATTTTTTACAATACCTTATCTATCATTTCTCTGCCCTGATCAGCCATACACCATGTGGCGCTATTTTGGCTGTTAAGGCTTTGCCCGTTGCTTTGATATCTTGCTGCCGCCAAACATCCCTAAATTGGTGATAGGGCTTTAAAACAGCAGCTAATTGCCCTAAACTAATGGTTTGGTATTGATCGGATGTATTGAATAGACCAATAGCCTTGCCGCCGTCCTTTAAATCCTTTACCCATATTTGGTAATTATCGTTTTTAAGATACTGGCGGGCGCTTTTACCTAAGGCATCCTGATCAATAGCCAGTACTTCATCGTTAGTGAGCAGGCTTAAGGTAAACTTATCCAGGTTCCCCATATCGCAGCCTATTAATAATGGCGATGCCAGCAGGCTCCACAAGCTAATATGAGTATATTGTTCATCAAAGGTAAGGCGGCTGTTATGCAGGCTTGGGCCCCAGCCTACCTTGCCTATCACCAGCATATCCGGATCGTTAAAATGCCCCGGGCCGGCAAATGGTGCCATCTCATCCTGTTTAAACCCAATGGTCGACATACTTTCCCATGTATCCGTTATATCGCCTGTGGTGCGCCAGCTGTTACCGCCAATTTTTGCGCCCCATTCCCATACCTTGTTATCGCCGTACTGGCAAAAGCTATACATGATATCGCGGTTAACCTTATCCAGCGAGTTACGCATTACCTGGTAGGGTTTTATGGCCGTAGCCAGATCGGGGTTGTGCATTACCACTTGCGAATAACTGCACCAATCGTATTTTAAGTAATCAATCCCCCAGTCTCCATAGGTTTGGGCATCCTGGTCTTCGTGCTGCCAACTGGCCAAATAACCACCGCAGGTGCGTGGCCCCGGGCTTGAGTAAATACCCATGCGCAGGCCCAAACCATGTACATAATCGCTCAAGGCTTTCATATCCGGGAATTTGCTGTTAGCAACAATCCGGCCGTCGGCGGCACGGTTTTCGGCTTCCCAGCCATCATCAATATTAATGTACGCCCAACCGTGGGCGCTCAATCTATCGGCCATGGCCCTGGCCGATATTTTAACCCTTTCATCGTTCACGCTTAATCCCCATGCGTTCCAGCTATTCCAACCCAGCGCGGGAGTTAAGCCTATAACATCACCAATAGCAAAGGTGAATTTTTTAGTAGCATTGCCCAACTTGTTGCTGGCGGTAAGGGTAATAGGATAGTCGCCCTTTTGGCTTACCATACCGGTTATAATGCCCGTTGCAGCATCCAGTTTAAGCCCGGCAGGCAAACCCGAAGCCGCGTACTTTAATGGCTTTTGGCCCGTAGCAGGGATCAAATACAATACCGGGTGACCGGGCCGCGCGCCAAATACTTCGGGGCCATTTATTTTTGGCTTAGCCGATGGCGCAGGTGTAAGTATGTATGGTGTGCTTTCGGTTTGATCAATCTTTTTGCCTGATTTTTCATCGGTAAAGGTATAATCAACCGTGTACGATTTTTTCGACAGAGGCACCTTGAACGAATAGGTAAATGACTTACCAAAAGTGAAGCCGGCATTGGTTGTTTGCTGATAAACCACTGCCTTAGTTTCGGGATCGGTTACTTTAAAGTAAAGTTTGCCCTTGTAGTTGTAATGGTTTTTGGTGATCAGCTTTACCGGTTTAATTAAGCTGTTACCTGCGCCATAAACATAATCTGAGCGGGTATCAAACTGTACGCCGTCCATTACATCGACCATGCTGATGTTTAAGTTTTTGCCATAAACACCACCGGCGCCGCCGGTATCGTAAATACGTATAGCCAGCACATTTTCCTTATCCCATAAAACGGCTGGATTATTAACCGCTATGGTATAACTGCGCGGCCCATAGTGCCCATCCTTTATGCTGCCTCCCCTATTGCCGTACTTACCAATCAGTTTACCATTCAGGTATACCTCGTCGTTATCATCGGCACTGCCCAGGTTAAATACCAAGCTATCCTTAAAAAAAGCGTTTTTAATAATTGATGACGGAATAACCAAATGGATACGATACCAGCCAAAGCCATCATGATCTGGATGGCCCTGCTCTTCCCAGCTTTTGGCTATATCAACAGCCTGCCAGTTCCGGTCATCAAAATCGGGGGCAGCCCAGCGGGCCGAATCGCCTATGGCCAGTTTCCAACCCTTTATTAAGGGAATATTTTGCGCATGGGTTTTAAAAACAAAGGCTAACAATAAGAGGATGGTGAGGTTCTTCTTCATGGATATAGTTAATTTTCGGTGATGCAAATTACTTAATCTAACCGCAATGAACCAACAGTATTCCATCCCCAATTTTCAATTACTAATTAGCGCCATCATAACCGGCATAATTAATACGATAAAAAAAACACTATAACTGTTATATCAATCCCAAATAACTATTGGCCAAATGTATCCCGGCTATCCAAATCAATCTTTTCTTCGTAAGTTAAGTTTAAGTCGGCCTCTACCCTATCCCGTGTAGGCCTGATCAATAAAAAGTAAATTACTATGGCACCCGAGATAAGCAGGAACAGCAAATTACCTGTAAGCAGGTAAACTACAATTCCAAACAGCGATGCCCCCTCAAGCAATGCATACCGCACAATTAATGCGGTTTGATAACCCGTCATTTTTTCCTGCAGTGTGGGTTTACCGGCAGCAATACCCAGTTGTTGCTTGTACATAAAGTTACTGGCTATAAAGCAACTGATAGCCATAAATGGTACTATGTAAATATATACGTCGTCTATTTTCTCAATATTTACCCTTACAGATCGGGTTTGAAAGAAAACGACCACGCCAAATAACACCTGCCCCAGCATTAAGGCTAAATGTATAATGGTTAAAACTTTAAATGCCATCCCGGGCGTTGGCGACGTGTTGTTATTGATCATGCTCTGTTAAGATTTATAAAAAACTAATATCAATATATATTCTTATAATTTAGAATAGTGGCGGTATTGTTATCCCGTTTCACCATCCTATTTCTTCACTATACACCAGGTAGTCATACAGCGCTGGTTTTGTACATTGGTGGTTTTAATGGGTTCAAACAACTCGCCGCCTAATTCAAGGGTATATTCCATCAGTATTTCCTCGTTCACCAGGTAGCGGGTGCTGCCATCTGGTAAATGATACCGGCCATTGCCTAATGGCCTAACCAATCCCTCAATCCCAATATCAGATGCCAGCCGGGCAAACAAATAGCCATTGGGTTTAAGCACCCGCCATATAGAGCGCAGCATGGCATCAAAGTGGTTATGATCATGCGCGAAGTGCAGCACGGCGCTGCATATAGCCAAATCGAAGAAACTATCCGCGTAAGGCAAGTCATCAACCCTGGCCACCACAAAATTAGCTGCCGCATTACCGGGCGCTAATTGCGCCGAAAGCTGCTTTACCGCTTCAACAGCGCCGGCATCGGCATCCATACCATATACATTAAAGCCGTTACGCAAAAAATAGTGCAGGTTGCGCCCGCCGCCACAGCCAACATCCAATATAGTTTGGCAACTATCAAACCGGCCCTTCAGTAACTGGTCGAACAGGTAGATATCGATATTGCCGCATAATTCTTTCAGGTCATTAGTCATTAGTCATTAGTCATTAGTCATTAGTGGGAATTGTTGCTGCAAATTAATGTTTTAGCGGGATATGTTTTTAAGTATATTTACTTGTACCCTTTTCTGTTATGGCAAAAGAAGACACCGCCGATCTGCTCAATTACCTGGCCCCGCTGCCACCCGAGGTACGGGATAAGGTGCTTTGGCTACGCGATTTTGTGTGGGATGAGTACCCGCAATGTAACGAGTTGATTTACGATAATTATAACGCGGTAGCCATTGGTTGGTCGCCTACTGAAAAGTTAAGCCATATCTTTTGTTCTATCGCTGTTTACCGTGCGGGGCATAATATACATTTCGGCTTTTATTGGGGTACCGAAGTGCCCGACCCTAAAAAAATGCTGATAGGTAACGGTAACCAATACCGGTATATCCAGGTAAAAGACCTGGCCGGTTTCCCCCGCGACTATATGCGGCAATTAGTAATGGATGCCTATATTTTATCCTTAAATAAAGTGAAAGACCAAAAGCAGATTGTGGAGGGTAAAACCATCCTCAAATCGGTATCGGCAAATAAGCGCGTGGCGAAGAAATAATCATTGGGTCATAAACCCTGCGGATTTATTTATCTGTGTACAAAGTGTACAAGTTGTACGGTTGAACACTTTGTACACCTTGTACACTATAACCCGCATGTTAATTATTACAATTGACAGCGTGCCTAATAACCTAATGTCGGCGCAAGGCTATGCCCCCAATGACAGCGAAGCGAAATGACTTATTTCCCCGGTTCAAATTGAAGTGTCACTGCAATTCGGTTCCAGGCATTGATGGTGATGATCGACATCATGATCTGGCTTAAATAGGTCGCATCAAATAATTCGGCTGCTTTGGCATAAACGGCATCGCTAACGCCGTGCTGGCTTATCAACGTCATTTCCTCGGTAAGGGCTAATATGGCACGTTCCTCTTCGTCAAAAAATGGCGTATCTCTCCATGCTGATAAAGTATAGATGCGTTGCTCGGTTTCGCCGGCTTTGCGGGCATCAACAGTATGCATATTTAAACAATAAGCACAACCGTTTATTTGCGACGCGCGGATTTTGATCAATTCGCGGTGGGTTGTTTTTAAACCGCTTGCCATTACATAGTTTTCCATGCCCATCACCGCTTTGTATGCGGCCGGGTCTATTTGGTTCATTTTAATTCTGTTGCTCATTTTCTTTTGTTTTTTTGATACACCAAAGTTGCGCATTAGCATACCTTAAAAAAATGAACTGAGTTTAATAAATTCAAACCTTTTTGGCCCGAAGCCGGCTTAAAAATTGCGGCGTAAAGCCCAGGTACGATGCCAGCATATACTGCGGCACCCGCTGTGCAAAACCCGGGAACAGGCTGATAAAGTGACGATAACGTTCCTCATCGCTTTGGTTAAAAATAAAGCCTATACGGCGTTGCGATGCCACAAAGGCCTTTTGCATCATCACACGGAAATAGCTTTCTAACTGGGGGATCTGTTCAAACAGCAGCACGCGGTTCTTTTCTGATAAGAGCAGCAACTCACATGCTTCAATGGTTTGGATACAGGTGGTTGATGGGCTATGGTTCAGCAGGCTGTCCTGGTCGGCTATCCACCAGTTTTCCAACCCAAACTGAATGATCTGTTCGTTCAGCTTGCTGTTCACAAAAAACTGTCGCAGGCAGCCTTTAATTACAAAGTAATTGCCGGGGCATATCTTGCCAGCCTCTAAAACATACTGCTTCCTTTTAAACTCTTTCAGTTCCAGTTTACTGCAAAGCAGTTCTTCATCCTGCGCGCTTAACTGCACGTATCGTTTAATATGGGCTAAAATTTCGGGATACACCATCATTAGGGCAATTTTACCTCTACTTCTTCCTGGTCAAATGGTTTAGTGGCATCTAAAAGGCCGGCTATTTTTTGCAACCATTCTACCTGTTTATCCTTGGTTAGGCCATGGGTGGTTTGTGTGTCGTAATTTTCCTGCATGGTTTCGCATTCGGTATTAATGTTTTGGTAAATACTTTTCATCACCGATACAATGGTCGACTTAGAGTAAGTGGCCTCGGCCACCCGCTTATTATACAACCGCCTGAAATATTCGGCTATATCAAAATGCCCCTGCTCGTGCGCCAGCAAATTATCCGATTTTTTATTCCTGCTCCACGACTTGCATGGGTTAAAAGAGCATACCATTTTGGTTTTCAGTGTAAAGCCGTGTGCAGCCCAAGTCCTCACAAAATCGTAATGTGTTTTTGCAGCCACCATGCCCGATAATACAGGTTCGCCCTGGAAATCGCCCCAGGTCAGTTTCCGATCGGCTTTCCAGATAATGCTGTCGCACTTTACTTGTGCAAACGCAGTTAAAGTAAAGCCTAATAACAAAATTGTAAATACATGTTTCATATGCTGCAATTTAACCGGCGCATGCCGCTTCTTTTTTTGTCTGCACCGGCATATTTATTTGGTTAACAACCGCTTTTTTCAAAGCATTATTATCGCCAACAGGCACTATGGTTAAATTATCAGCCGGCATTAATCCGCAAGCTGTAGTGGTAATAACGGGCAAGCCCGCCGCTATAGCTTTTAATAACAACCGGGGCTGATGCTCCACATAGACAGGGTATATCACCATACTGATATTTTCGAATATATCGCCGGTAGTAAAGCTGGTGGTAATGCCATCCCAAAAGTTAGCATTTTCGGTGGCTTTGCCTGTTATGGTTACCTGTAAATTTAGTTCCTTAGCCAGTTGCCTAAGCTCATAAGCGCCCTTGCGGCCTAAAGCCGATGCCGGAAATAGGATGCGGCCACCCGGTACC
Organism: Bacteroidota bacterium; assembly: GCA_040389105.1. Classification (GTDB taxonomy): domain Bacteria; phylum Bacteroidota; class Bacteroidia; order Sphingobacteriales; family Sphingobacteriaceae; genus Mucilaginibacter. Next base: position 13,414 of record JAZKAO010000029.1, on the reverse strand, counting down.
GGTATTTTTGGTGCCATTTTGGGTAAAACCCAATTTAGTTTAAGGGATTTGTTATTAAAAATACCGGCCACCTCGGTATGCGGTGTAATAACACAACGCGATTGAGTGAGGGCGGCATTTTCCATATCTATTAAGTTTTGCGGGGCGCGAAAATCATTAAGGGTAGTACTATCGGGGAATTTACTGTGGGCTAAATCCAGCCGCTCGTGCAGTTTTTCCATCGGCAGGCGCGTCATCAGCACATCAAATGTGCGGCCACCTAAAGCGCCTTCCTGCCATAAATACGGTAGTAAGTTTTGCGAGATAACCAAATGTGTACTTGCCATGGGGATCTTCCGCGCCGCAGCTTTGGCCACTCTTTTATCCAACCGCAGCATCAACCCAAATATGTTAGATTTATTAAACCAGCGCATTAATAGGGCCCTTTGTAAGGCCACCAGCGTTAAAGCCCTGGCATTAGCCGGATTTTTAAACCACCAATTATAGCGGCTTGCTTTAATAAAACGGTTATTAATTAGCGGGGCAATAAAAAAATCCGTATCGGTGGCCTGTGTTTTAATATATTCATCAAACTCGTCCCACTTATCATCCAAAATATAGGTGGTAATAGCGCTTTCACGTTTAACAGGTATGCCATCGGGATGCTTAAAGCATTGAAAATTGCCGCAGGAGTAACAGTCATTCAGTTTAGATGATTGCATCAATGACCGGATGCCATCATCATTAAAGGCGTTATTTTTTTCGGTACTGCGGAAAGCGATCACCAGTTTATCGGCCGTCAGCCCCACCTCTATCCTAAAGGCATGGCCCGATCTGAAACGCAGGTCCACATAGTTCCACTTCACCGTGGCGTCCCTATCCTGCTCGGCTAACGATCCTTTTATAACTCGGGTATGCTTATGGCGTTCAACAATCTCAAAATTAGCCTTTAGGGCAGCATCGTACAAAGCGTTGGATAACTGACATAACCCGCCCGCTATAGTTGGTATAATACACCCCTCCCTAATCTCGCGGCCGACAACGTATTTTTTGCCGATGTTGGGGTTGCCAATATGTTTCCAAAAGCTAAATACCTGGTTAGCGGGAATCTCTAACCCATTCAGTTTTTTAGCAGCTAATCGCAGGTTTTGTACTTTGCCGGCAGTTAGGATCCAGTTTTGTTCATTATCGTCCTTATTCCAAAGTTCACTTTCGGATAGGGCAATAATGGGTTGATCTTTTAACTGTGCGCTATCGCTATATCGCGCCGGGCCTGCCCACAGGTTTTGCACTTGCCTTTTGCCCATTAACAACGATGCCTTTAAGCGAAATTTGGCTTCGCTTAGCAGGTTATGCTGTTCGGCTAAAGGGCTTTTAGGGTTCATTGGATGTGACCGGCTTATTTGCTAACGTAATAGCTAATTTTATCGTACAATTCTTCGGGTTTAAAAGGCTTGCTGACGTAATCGTTCATACCTATTTCCAAAATCTTGTCCTTCATATCCAGCAGTGCCGATGCCGTAAGGGCTATAATGGGTACATCCTTATACTTACCGCCAAGGGCACGTATAGCGGCCGTAGCCTGGTAACCATCCATTACGGGCATTTGGATATCCATTAACACCAGGTCGTAATAATGCTGCTGAACCGTTTCCACCCCTATCTCCCCATTCTCGGCTACATCGCATAAAATGCCCCATCGCTCTAAAAAACGTTTGGCTACCAGCACATTAATGGGGTTATCTTCCACCAGTAATACCCGGCGGCCATGCAGCAGTTCGGGGTAAGTGGTTTGCTTTTGCCTTACTGCAATAGCCAGTGCATTTTTGGCCCTTTGCATTTTCAGTTCAAAGTAAAAGGTGGCACCTTGCTCGGGCCGGCTGGTTACCTGTATTTCGCCGCCCATTAAATTCACCAGGCGCTGGCTGATGGCCAACCCAAGCCCCGTACCGCCAAAGCGACGCGTGGTTGAGCTGCTGGCCTGCGAAAATATATCGAAAATATGCTCCTGCTTATCCCGCGGGATACCGATACCGGTATCTTTCACCTCAAAATAAACCGATATGGTATCATCATCCTGCGCAATTAACTTACAATTGATGGATACGCCCCCATCCTGGGTAAATTTAATGGCATTACCGCTTAGGTTGTTTAGTATTTGCCCCAGGCGCACCTGGTCGCCCTGTACTATTTCGGGTATGGCCGGGTCAAAATTTAAGCCGAAGTTGATCTCCTTTTCATCGGCAGCCTGTAGCTGCGAAGCATGGATATTATCCAGCAGCTCTTTCAGGTTAAAATCGTCCTGCTCCAACTCTATTTTGCCGGCTTCTATTTTATTTACATCTAATATATCATTGATGATCACCATCAGGTTCTCGGCCGAGAACTTGAGTACATCCAAATATTCCTGCTGATCGGTACGCGGGTTTTGCAGCAGCAAGTTGGTAAAGCCAATTACCGCGTTCATAGGCGTACGGATCTCGTGGCTCATGATAGAAAGGAACCTCGATTTGGCTATCACCGCCGCCTCGGCCTGCTCCTTGGCCCGCACTAAGGCTTCCTCGTTTTCCTTACGGATAGTAATATCCTGAAAGATGCCATATAAGCGCACACAGTGCCCATCCTCAAACTCGGGGTGACCAATAGTGCGCGTCCACAATTGCTCGCCCCTGGCATTGATCACACGCAATTCCAGGTCATACACAATATCCTTTTCTACCGCGTCGCGAAAGGCCTGGCGTAGCATATCACGATCGTACCCTTCCTTAAAAAACCCGGACGCTGTACCCCGGCTTGGAATAAAATCATCGGGCACACCAAAAATTTTACGGGTTACGTCGGTCCAGGTTACTTTATTGGTAGCCATATCCAGTTGCCAGCCGCCTACTACCGCGGCCTCGTTGGTTTTGCTTAAAAAGTCCTTTACCAGTAATAGTTCCTTTTGGGTTTCTTTTTGTTTGGTGATGTTAATATAACTGCCCGACATGGTTAGGGGCTCGCCTTCGGGGCCCCATTGAAAAACGTGGCCGGTACACAGTAAATAAACAGTTGATCCGTTTAGATGCCGAAAGCGGACTTCCTGTATAAATGGCTTTTTTGCCACGTTGCTAATATGTTCGGCCAGGCGTTGCCGTATTATTAAAATATCTTCGGGGGGTACTACTTCGGCCCAATTTGGCCTGACGCCGGTAGTGGTATAACCCAATGCTTCTTCAATACCGGTGTTTTTAAACGGCATAGCGCCTGTCATATCCCACTCCCAGTAACCGGCTTGCGGTTCTCCATAAGTTATTGAATTATAGCGGTCGGGCATCAAGCGAATTTAAGAGCATTTAGCGGATTTCCAAATGTAAATTTTGCGAATGGATTGGGTTGAAGCGGAATATAGCCTGAGGTGGTGGGGATTGGGAGGCCACATCACATAATTTGTCATTTCGAACGTAGAGAGAAATCTTAATCGAGCGGACTGTCTTGACGTACAAGATTTCTCTCTACGTTCGAAATGACAAATATTTATGATTACAGCACCAATTGCCAGTGTAATTTGGCTAAAGTTTCAGCCGGATCGGTACATAAACCAGGGTGTACTTTTGAGCATTGTACCACCGTACTACGGGTAGCGGTTAACCAACGGAAGCGCGAAGCCGGATCGAGCAAGGCAATTGGGCCGCCTTGCGGGCTGCCAACGCAAATATATTCGAACATGCAAAGGTGTTCCCTTAACTCATCCATATCCGGCTGGGTGGAGAAACATCTCATCCTGTCGGGATCGAGTGTATAAATGGCTTGCAAAAATTTCTGTTTGGCGCAGAAAAGGATGACACCAACGTTAATAAACTCCTCGCGTTCAACCCTGGGCACAACGCGGATCACTGCGTACTCAAATAAGTGTTTCTCTTGCATGTTGTGCTTCGTTTACAAAAATTTGCGATGACGCTATACGTGTTTCCAAAAACTGCGCGTAAATATTCCGCACCTCGTCGGGCGATTCTTCCCATTCGGTAGTCAGCCATTCATCTGGGATAAGGCCTACAATGGCACGGATCACTTCGGGGGTTAATATGGCTTTCAGTTCGGTATCAACTGCATCCAGTTCGGATGCGTAGGCCAGCAGCACATGGTCTTTCACCTGCACAAATGGTCGCTTGGCCTGCTCTTCCCAATTATGCCAGGAGTGGTGAAAATACAAGGCCGCGCCATGGTCTATCAGCCATAATTCGCGGTGCCACGTCAGCATATTGGTGTTGCGTGGGGTACGGTCAACATTGGTCAGCAGGCAATCCATCCAAACTATTTTTGATGCCAGTAAAGGGTCGACCACGGTAACCGACCTATCAAATGTGATAGCACCCGACAGGTAATGCAAGGCTAAGTTTAAACCAACACTGGCTTTCAACAGGTCTTGTATTTCCTCATCGGGTTCGGTACGGCCAAAGGCGGTATCCAGGTTGGCAAACACCAGTTCGGGGATCTTCAGACCTATTGTACGGGCAATCTCGCCGCCTATCAGTTCGGCAATCAGGGCCTTAACGCCCTGCCCCGCACCGCGAAATTTTAATACATACAAAAAACCATCATCTGCCTCGGCAATAGCCGGCAGCGAGCCGCCCTCGCGCAGGGGGGTAACGTAACGGGTTACATTAACAGTTCGTAATTGCGGCGGGGTGTTCATATCGATGGCAAATATAATAGGATTAGGTTATGATTTAACCACAAAGATCACGGAGGTTTTCACAGAGAACACAAAGTTTGGTTTTAGATCATAAAATGCTCTGTGATCTCTGTGGTTCTCTCTTTGTGGCCTCTGTGGTTAAATCGCCATCATGCTTTTCGCCATCATGCTTCAGCATTTTTAACTCAGCCACGATGATAAAACTAACAATCACCAGGAAAAACCACGAACTGATCTTTTGACAATCAACCATTGCCCAGTTATTGTGCTGATAGGCGTACTTCCATGCGCCAAGCAGCGTGGCCATGTTTTCGGCCATCCATATAAAGAAGCCAATGAGCAGGAACGACAGCACTACCGGCATGCGGTAAATGCCGTTCTCTAACTTAAAAGTCACTGTAGCACGCCTAAAAAAGTACAGGATAAACAGCCCGATCACATACCGCATATCGGGCATAAAATGATTGCTAAAAAAATTAAGATAGATAGCCGCGCCCGATAAGCGTGCGGTAAGGCGCGGTGGCCAGTTTGTTATCTGCACATCCAGCCGGCGCCAGGCCTGGCACAGATAACTGGCCACACTGGCGTACATAAAGCCACTGTATAGCGGCACGCCACCTATTTTGGTGTAGGCAAATTCGGGGTATGCCCAGGAGCCAATGTGCACCTTAAACAATTCCATCATTAAGCCCAACAGGTGAAAGATACAGATGACCAGCACCTCATCCCATGTTTCAATTTTGGTTTTGTACAGGATAATTTGGATGCCGATACAGGCTATCAGCATAAAATCGTACCGGGGGATAAAGCCTGAAACCAAATGCGAGATCCCCAGCATAGTAAACACCAGCACCGGGAATATGCAGGCTAGTGCCTGCTGCCAGCCAAATACCCATAAACGGCGAAGAAATAAAATCATTACTTACCCGGCAAAATCAAGCGACTTGATCTGTGCCTTATATTTTAAAGGCAGCAGCGCATTTTTTAATAAACCCTCCAATTTTATCGCCTTAAAAAGTTTATAAACTAACAATACAGGCAGCAACACCGGGATATTACTTAAACCTAATAAGTTTCTTACGCGCTTTGGCGTTACCATAATTTGTACCTGCCTTAACACAAAATACCGGTTTAAACCCAAATGCTTTTTGTATTGGCGGTACAGATCGATGGTAAATTCGCTGCTGATCATATCGTGCTGCATGTGCTGTTCGCGCATTTGCTCCCATTGCAGGTAGCTGGCGGGCAGGCCGCTCAGCTTCATTTGCAAGCCCACGCGGTTAAACACATCAAACACATCGGCTTTTTCCTGGATGGTGAGTTTACGCTCCAGTAATTCGAACGAGCGGATGGAATAACCGATCAGCATAAACAACACATCGCGATAAGCCCAATCGGGTATTTGCGCACCCCGGGCCTGCTCTACCCCCTGGTGTATGGCGGTAATTTTATCGATGGCGCGGATAGCGTCATCCTCGTCTGAAAATATGATCTGCCGGGCATAAGCTACTGTCGAGAACAAGCGCGCCAGCGGATCGGCGGGTAGCTTTCCGGTAAAATACAGCCAGTCTACCGCCTTATTCAGCGCGAACTCGGCTGCCGAACCGGCGAATATAAAAAGTATGGTGTCGGCTTTGCCCCATATTTTACGCACAATATTATCCTGATCTACAAAAGCTGCCATTTTTTAATCGTTTATAGCTTGTTGATATACTTTTTCAATACTCCGTTTTATCCGCATTTGTTCTAATAACATTAACGTGGCTATGCCCAAGGTGTAGGCCAGCAGATCAGTCCAGGCAAAATAATTACCCAAAATAACTACCGCCAGTTTCGATTCGCCCAGTCCAATCACATCTACAAAATGGAAATACTGCGATACTTCTATCATATACGAAAATATCAACACCCCGATTGCCGTAATCATTACCGGTGTATCTATAAAGCTTTTAACAAAACAATACAGCAATATCACTACCAAAAAATCGCCACCGTAGGGGCGGATCACAGCATCGTGCAGATAGGCCGCAATCAATACTTCTGTTACAAATAACAGGACGGCAAGCATGAGGTATCGGAGTGAGAATGTTAATTTCATATCTAAAAGTACTTTGAGTTACAAAGTTAATTAAAGAATTGAGTTTGTCAAGAGATTTTTTACACTCCCCAAACTATAATGACAAACAGGTTAACTAATTTGCGTATATTTCTACTGTATGTTATCCGAACCATCGTACCTGGCTGCCCGCATGGTGGCCACCAAAATTGAGGCCCACCTTTTAAGGCATTTGGAAGTTGCCCGTCAATTGGACGAGCGCGACCTGGCCTATGTGCCCTCTGTTTCGGTTATTGAGTCTATTGTAGATATCGCTTTTTGGGCCAGTCTACGGCGCGAGGAAGGGCATCCGCCTAAAATTTCCATCGCGTTTTTACCACCGCAACAGGCTGATAAGCCCCTGATATTTGAAAACAAGTTACGCCTTACACCCAAAAACCTAACCAAACTGGCACCAGCTGTTGAGCAGCCCGGCATACACTTAGGTGTTTGGTACGATGACGATGCCCTGCACGTTTGGGGTACTACTCATCAAATCCCCGGTATTTGTTTTGTGCTGGAAGTGGTTGAACCGGGCCTGTTAGTCATTAAGCACCGCCGTACGGACGGCTTTGGCAAATTTGTGAATATTTGTGTGTTGCGCGGCGATGAAATTAAAATGGTGGATGAGCATAATATCAGCATTGATAATTGCCCCGAACTGATAGAATCCCTGCTGGATATGCCGTTGCCATCGGCACCCGGTGGGTCGTTTAATATATTGGTGGAACTGGCTACGGCCATGCGTGCGCATAACCGTGGCGGTTTGGTATTGATCGTTCCCACGGGATCGACCGAATGGCATAACTCGGTGATCCACCCCATCTCCTACCCGGTCGATCCACCTTATACGGTGATTGCAGATTTATTGAGACAGGGGAAGCATGAGCGTAATATGGAATGGAAACAAAGCCTGCGTAACGCGATAGATATCATCGGCGGGTTTACGGCTGTAGATGGCGCTACCATTATAAACCGCGATAACGAACTACTGGCCTTTGGCGCGAAAGTGGCCCGGTCTGAACTCAGCATCCCGGTTGACCAGATGATTGTTACCGAACCGGTTACCGATGGTACACCGCAATATATGCACCCTGCCCAAAACGGTGGTACCCGGCATTTAGCAGCGGCCCAGTTTGTATACGATCAGCGCGGGGCCCAGGCCATGGTAGCATCCCAGGACGGGCATTTTACGCTATTCGCCTGGTCGGCAGCGCTGAATATGGTGCATGCGCACAGGATAGATATATTGTTGATGTAGTGAATTTTGTCATTGCGAGTAATCAAATCCCGGCGGGAACTATAAAGGTTTGAATGACAGAGAGGAGGGTGTCATCCTGAGCCTGTCGAAGGGTGCGTGCGTAGGCCTGCCCACCATGGTTCGACAAGCTCACCATGATACCCTGCACTAAATCTGCCATGGGTAGGTACGAAGCAATCGCGAACTATGCAAGACCGCTCTTTGGGTGTGCGATTGCTTCGTACCTCGCAATGACAAGTTTTTATAGGTACCTATTCTAATAACAACGCGTCATCCGCATCATCGGTCAAACTCAACTGTATCGAATCACTGCCGGCAATACCCTCTATCGATCCCTTAATATGCGCGGCATTTAGCAACACCTTTTCCAGTTGCTTTTCGCGGGCTTTCCACATTTTTTCCATGGCATCTCGTTCGCGCTGGATAGACATTTTCATGCTAAGATAGCCCTCGCGAATAGCTTTCCATTGCTCCGAAAATTCAGATCCGGTGAGGTAATCGTACAGCAGGTGCATTTTATCGCCCCTGTTTTCCTGCGATTTGCTTTGGTTAGATAATTTGATGATCCCATCGCGCAGCACATAAGCTACGGCCTTTACCTCATCAAACGAGCAGATCCAAACCCCATCCATCTGGCCGAAACAGTCCATACCGTTGGGATAACATTGGGTAACTATCACGGCCACATCCACGCCCATGCTGCGCATATCGCGCTTCAGCTTTTCAATCCACTCCATGCTGAATGTTTTGGTGCGTTTGCTTTCGTAAATGATCTTGCCGCATTCCTGCCCAAACTGGTTGCGCACGGTTTGCACACAATCGGCACCACGCACGCCCTTGCCTACCTCGCCAATCACATCAAAGGGGAAAAAGTTGCGCAGGTGTTCTTCCAATATTAGTTCCTGTACTTCGCCCTGTAATTGCATGGAGCCTTGTTCGGCTTTGCGCTTCATTTCGTCAACCAGTTTCTTTTGGTCGTCCAATTGCTTTTCCAATTCGCGTTGGCGCAGCAGATGTTCGGTATCCTTTAATTGCGATTTTTCAGCTTCCTGCTTGCGGATCTGTTCTACCAGTTCGCCGCGCTGCTCCTGTAGCTTGCGCTGCATTTCCAATTGCAGTTCTTCTTCCCTTTGCTTCAGTGCCTGTTCCTTTTGCAAAAACTCCAGTTCTTTTTGGCGGGATAGCTTCAGCTTTTCGTCCGATTCTTCCTTGCCTTTTTGCAGCATCATCAATTGGTTCTCATAATCCGATGAGATGGATTTGCGCAGGTTCTCCTCCATGGTAAGCTGCAGGGTCTTCTTCTCGTTTTGCAAACGCTGTTCAAATACCAACTGCTGCTGCTGTTCCTTCAACAAAAACTCATTCAGCTTCAGGCTATATTCCTGCTCCTTTTTGGTGGTATACTCCTGCATTTTTACGCGCAGGTCCTTTTTATATTCCTCGGCCATTACTTCCTCTAAAGGGAAAGCAGTTCCGCACGACGGGCATTTTACTTCTGTTGCCATTTAATTGTTTATCCTGTTTTATTCAGCACCGCTAAAGTCCCCAAAAATACCGTTAAAACACGGTTAAATTTGCACTAAAAAGGCTTTTACTTTACAATATAATAAAAAGGGGTTAATATTTGAATACCGTTATTTGATATCAAATACCTGGCCCTACATCAACCTCTCTAAAAATAATATGGCGTGCCATGTGCACGCCATTATTAAACCAGGAGAAATACAATTATAACAATGCATCTAACTTATAAAAACAAGAATATGAACCACATTATGGTATGTGCCGAATTCCCGGGGACTACTGCAGAACAGGCCAGCGAAATTTACGCGATGCTGAACCAGCGCAACTGGACACGCATCACCAGCCCGGGCGAAGAATTAAACAATGTTTGGTACGGCACGTTTAACCGCCAGATGCTGGAAAAGGATTGCCGCGAAATTGCCACCAAAAATTTTATCGAAGCTGCAAAAAAATATTGCCGCACGGTGCAATTAACCATTCTGTGGGGTTCGCATAAACCCGCCCAAAAAGGATCAACCCTCATCAGTTAATAATAGTTTATTTTTGGTTTAATGGAAAACGGCCCCGGTTACCCGGGGCCGTTTCTTTTTTTTTAAATTCCCTCCCACAGGGAGGGGGTGCGGAGGCTTGTGTTGTGGCAGGGAGGGGTTTCTGCACTATGCACGCTTGTTAACCCCTCCCTCCACCCTCCCTGTGGGAGGGAATCGCACAAGCCCACCCTTTTTAACTAAGCCTTACTTATTCAGCCTTATCAACTACATGCTTGCCATTCTCCTCCTTCAGTTTCTTCAGCATTTCGCTGCCTATCAGGGCATCTATCAGGCCGTTACCGCCGCCGTTTTGGCCGCTTACCAATATCTCTGGCACCAGTTTTACACCGTTTTGGGCCAGGGCTTCGGCTACACGTACTATGGCGTATTGTTCGGTACCCATGGCTTCGGTTTTTTGCTTGGTTACCTCGGCTTCGGCCAAACCTATTGCTTTAATTTTACCAGCATCGGCGTTACCGTTCACTTCGGTGGCTAAGGCGTTAGCCTTGGAGTTAATGGTTTGCACTTCGGCATCGGCCTTGGCGTTAATCGTTTTCGATTCGGCATCACCCTTTGCCGATGCTACCTTGGCAGCAGCCATTTGGGTGTTGATCTCTACCTGGCGGGTTGATTTTACCACCTCGGGCTGCATATCGGCACCGGCCTTAGCGCTTTCAAATTCCTTACGCTCTACCTGCGCGTTACGTTGTATCTCGTAAGTCATCTTTTCTTCCTCGGCTATTTTACGGTCGGTTAAGGTTTTCATCAATGCTTCCGGTGGCACAATGTCGCCTATCAGCGTATCTACGCCCTCTACGTTATAAGCGCTTAATACAGCGGCTATCTGGTTCTTGGCATCCTCTTGCCTTTGCGAACGGTTGGTTAAAAACTCTATCACACCACTTTTTTGCGCCGAGTTACGGAAGTAGTTGGCAATAGTAGGCTCCAACACCTGCGATACCAGGTTTTTCATGTTACCGAAACGGGCTATTACCTTAGGTGCCTCGTTGTGCGGGATGTGGATGATCTGCGATACGTCCAAATTAAAGGTAAAACCATCGGATGAACGCACACTTATGGTACACAGGTTTTTATCCAACTCGTGCGATTCGGTGCGGCTATTGGCCCAGTTCAGCACAATGTTGGTTGTAGGGACAATTTCTACCGTGTGGGTATAAATGTTCACCGGGTGCTTACCGGGGTCTAACGGATCGTTCCAAACACCTTTTTCGTTACGGGCAACAATATTACCGTGTTTAAAGCCCATGCCGCTGGTATCTTTACCCTCAGGACCAACGAACGAGTTAACCACGCCCACAAAACCAATAGGGATGTGCATCATCTCCACCTGTTCCACCAGTACAAACCAGGGGTTAAGGTAATAGGTACCGGCAAGGATAACATCCTCTTGCAAACCCTTTTTACCGCCGGCTTCAATAAATGCCATCGGATCCTGGTAGTTACGGTGACCAGCAATAGGGCCGCCGGCAATTTCGCCCTTATCTAAAGGCTCGCCATCCAAAGTGGTAATAATACCCACCTTGTTTTCGTGTACCTGGGTAATAGGCACCATCACAATCTCAAAAAGGAAAGTGTTGATACGGTAGCTACCCGGGGTTAAAAAGGCCGCCTGCGGGCCCCTTTGCCCATTGTTTTCAAGAAACGCCTGCGCATCCTGAAACTTGTCGCAATCAACCGGTTTACCCAGCACACGGCCGGTATCCATTGGTGCGCCGTCCTTTGCTTTTACCAGCCCAAGCTTGCCTTGTTCTATGATGGTAAAAGCTTCCATAGTAATGCCATATTGCCATGGCCACATACGCCAGTACAAACCCGGGGCCAGTGGTTTGGCCTGCATACCGGCCTCGCCATGGGTGGCAATAATACGGCCGTCGGGCATACGGTTATCCCCGTAAAGGGTAAACTTTTTTACAACCAGGCCAATACGATCGTCGGGGACGATGATCATACCAAAAAACACGCGCAATACAGATTTGTAAAGCAACAAAGCGGCCACAACGGGCACAGCCCACCATAGGTGATACATTAAATCATTCATTTTTTTTAGAAATTAAATTGTTTAGAAATTTTTTTTATGCGTGATCCTTAAGGTGCGGATCGGGAACGATGATCATGGCATTTTGTGTACCTCGGCCATGAAATCGATAATTAGATGATGGCCATATTTGGATGTTACAGGAATTTCAGGAATTATTTTTTGCTCCCAAAACGTCATTGCGAGGTACGAAGCAATCATCGGCAAGCAGGGCCGCTCGGCATATCGATGATTGCTTCGTACCTCGCAATGACGTGCGGAGTTTTATATTAAAAATGTCTTGTTATACGTTCTACCATCAAAACATTATTCTTAAAATTGCGCATGAAGAAAAGCATTGGCTTAATCTTATTTCTACTCCTATCAACCATAGTCTGCCGGGCGCAATATGTTAAGCTGGCCTTAAACCTGGTTAAGGGCGCTACTTATTATAACCTTACTACTGCTACGGCATCGGTAATGCAAACGGTTAACGGCAAAACCACTACCATTAACACTACCATTACCTGCCGCATTGCCTTTACCGTAACCAACGTGCGCGATAGTTTGTACGATATGGAAATGCGCTACCAAAGCCTTACGCTTAAAATGCAATTGCCTACAGGCACTACACAATACAGTTCGGACAATGTAGACCCGGCCGACCCGGTATCGGTAGCGTTTGCGGCCTTTAAAAACCAAACGATAGCATTGGTACTTACCAAAACCGGTAACCTGCAGGCATTGGCCAGTATGGGGCTGATATTCGATCGGATTGTAGGTAAGCTAACGCAATCGCCACCCGATCAGCGGGCGCAAATCAAAAGCCTGATGGAGCAATCTTTTGGCGAGCGGGCTTTCCGCAGTAATTTTGAAATGGGCACAGCTATCTTCCCATCTGTCCCCGTCAGGAAAAACGCTTTATGGATTAGTGACAGCCAACTGGAAAGCGCCCGGCCGGCCAATGTACATTCCATTTACGAGCTGCGGGACATTACCGAAACCTTTTACCAGATCCACGTAAACTCTACCATTACCTACGCCAATCGCGATGCTTTTATTGAAACAAATGGCGTGCCCCTAAAGTATAACCTGGATGGCAGCCGCCTGGCCGATATTGTGGTAGATAAGGTAACCGGCTGGGTAAAACAATCAACCATTATACAAAACATTGGCGGTACTACCGAAATTAAGGATAACCCCAAAACACCCGGCGGCTTAATTATACCAACGGTAATGCGCAGCGATGTGGTGATTACGGATATACATTAAGTCATTGGTCATTGGTCATTGGTCATTGGTCATTGGTCATTGGTCA
>JAZKAO010000028.1:0-81158 GCA_040389105.1 Bacteroidota bacterium | reverse complement strand
CATTAGTCATTAGTCATTAGTCATTAGTCATTAGTCATTAGTCATTAGTCAAAAACGCCTGCGGCGTTTTTGACTGCAATCCACCAATGACCAATGACAGCGCAGCGAAATGACCAATGACGCGAAGCATAATGACAGCGCAGCGAAATGACTAAACTCAATATTAACAAAACATCAATCATCTAAATCAATCCTTTAAAACTTAATAGAAACTTAACTTAAAGCAATACTCAGCTTAAATTGCAGGGTGATATTTGCGTTGTGATTAATAAACGCCATTACCACTTAGTGCATATATCATGAAATTGATATACCAGTGCAAACAGTATCTCATCACTTTATTGTTTTGCCTGGTCTTCGTCGCTCCAACCCGCTCCTTTTCCATTCTTGCTCACGAGGCTATTATTGATGCCGGGTGGACCAGCCATATTAAGCCCCTGCTGTTAAAAAAATACCCATTAGCTACGCCCGAAGAACTGGAAAAGGCACATGCCTACGCTTACGGCGGCTGCCTGGTGGCCGATATGGGGTACATGCCTTTTGGCTGCCCTTACTTTACCAACTTATTGCATTATGTGCGCAGCGGCGATTTTATTATGCAGTTACTAAACGACGCGCAAAACCTAAACGAATATGCCTTTGCCTTAGGTGCCGTATCGCATTACATGGCCGATAAGTATGGCCATCAATTAGCCACAAACCTGTCGGTTGGTATAGCTAACCCCAAATTAAAAAAGCAGTTTGGCGATGTGGTTACTTACGATAACGATCATACATCGCACAGCAGTATGGAATTTGCTTACGATGTAATACAAACCGTAAAGGGCAATTATGCCAGTACGGCCTATCATAACTTTATTGGTTTTAATATGGCTACGCCATTGGTAAAAAGGGCGTTCCTTAAAATTTATGGGCAGGATCTGAATACCATATTCCCCAATTTCGAATCGGCAATTAACACCTTCAGATGGGGCGTGCGCGACTTTTTTCCCGAATTGGCTAACGTGGCCTGGAAATCGGATAAGGCAGGCATTAAACAATCGGGCAATGCCATCAGCCGCAAAACGTTTGCCTATACCATGCCGCAAAGCGCTTTCGATAAAAAATTTGGTACGGCTTATCAACATCCGGGTATTATGGCAAGATTGTTGGCTCATACTATCCAAAGGCTGCCTAAAATAGGCTTCCTTAAAAAAATGGGTTTTAAATACCCGGGCGTTAAATGCGAGGAACTGTTTTTAAAAAGCATGGACAGCATTATGGTTAACTATACCCAAGCTTTAAATAAAGCAGGCCAAAACCAACTGATGCTGGTTAATATAGATTTTGATACCGGCAAAATGGCCACAGTTTGTGAATACGCGTTGGCTGATATGACTTATAAGGAATGGGTAGCCCGGCTTCAGAATGACCAATATGCCCAAATTACGCCTACCCTAAAACAAAACATCGTAGCGTTTTACAGCAATACCTATTTGGTTAATTTAATGGTGAACTGTAATGATGAGGATAAAAAACCGGTGGACGACCTCGCTCCGAAATACTCCCAAAACTTAAAGGGTTTATTGAATTACCGCTAACATTGCGCTAAAGTACAGGTATTACCCGTAACGTTTGTATAACCTTAAAACAAATGATTACCTTACCCGTTATCTCCATCACAACCAAATTTTACATTGAAACCGCGCCCCCTTTTTAAGTACCTGGTTACCGCTCTGTTTTTTCTTTTGCTGATGGTATCGCCGGCAAGCGGATTTTCTATTTTAGCGCACGAGGCCATTATTGATGCCGAATGGGTAAGCCAGATCAGGCCGATGCTGTTGAAGAAATATCCAAACGCTACAACCGACGACATTAAGAAAGCCCATGCTTATGCTTACGGCGGCTGCCTGGTGGCAGATATGGGTTATATGCCTTTCGGCCAGCCCTATTTTACCGATTTGCTGCATTACGTGCGCAGCGGCGATTTTGTAACAGCACTGGTAACCGAATCGCAAAACCTGAACGAATACGCCTTTGCCCTGGGTGCGGTATCGCATTATATGGCCGATAAATACGGGCACTCGCTGGCTACCAATCAATCGGTGCCCTTAGCTAACCCCGATTTAAAAGCCCGGTTTGGCGATGTAGTTACCTATGCCGACGACCATACCAGCCACAGCCGTATGGAACTGGCCTACGATGTGATACAGACTGCAAAAGGCCACTACGCCACTATCGAATATCACGATTTTATTGGCTTCAGCATGGCTAAGCCGGTGCTGGAGCGGGCCTTTTTAAAAACTTACGGACAGGACCTGAATGTACTTTTCCCCGATTTTGACGGCACCGTTTCTACCTTTAGGTGGGGCGTGCGCGATTTGTTCCCGGCTATTTTGCATAATGCCTGGAAAACAAAAAAGAACGAGATCCGAAAAATGGATGTACATGCCCGCCACCGCGACTTTAGGTTTAAAATGCCCAAAAAGATGTATGATAAGGAGTTTGGTACTGATTATACACGCCCAAATTTTAAGGCCCGGGCCGTGGCATTTTTGATCAGGATTTTGCCCAAAATAGGTCCGCTAAAAAAGTTTAGCTTTAAATACCCGGGGATAGAGAGCGAGAACCTGTTTAAAAAGAGCATGGATAGCATACTGGTTAACTACGCCGTAGCGCTTCAACATGCCGATAACAACCGGCTAACGCTGGCCAATATTGATTTTGATACCGGCAAACCCACCTCCGCCGATGAATACCGCTTAGCCGATAAAACTTATAATGATTTGTTGCTTCATCTGCAGGATAATCAGTTTTCGTGCATGGATGCCGCCCTGCAAAGGGATATCCTAAACTTTTACAACAAGGCCGATGCCACTAAACTGGCCGCTAACGACCCGGATGGCAACCAAAAAGCCGCGGAGGCCTTGCAAAAAATAAAGGCGCTGGCTATAAAATAGCGAGTTCTTTGATGGTCTGAATCAGCCAATTCATAATCCTTTTATTCCGGCCGAATGAAAATGGAGCGTACCCCTGGTAGCCCTGGCTATTTTGCACATTTACTAAAACATTGTGCTTGTCAAATAAAATGCATATCGTGCTACCAACCACCCACTTCCCGTTTTTATCTGCCAGCAGGTATTGTTGATTCGCCCTGTCAATCCGCCAACCGGCTTCTTTTAATTCATCTTCAATCAACGCCCTATAATTTAAAGCCTTTTTATTTAATGCTATTGGGATCAGTTTATCGTTATGATGAGTGGCTACCAGGCTTAAAATAAGCAGCATAAAAAAAGTAACAAAGCCAATAACAGGCCCAATTTCATAACCGTTGTAACCAGGGTGCACAACTAAAATAAACAGCCCCAAAGTAATCATCCCAAATACAACAGGCATTTTATACCTGATTGAAAAATGGCTTTTAACCCACTTCATTTTTGAGTGACCGAGCGATTTTTTAACATCGATAGGGTTCAGGTAGGATAGATATCTCATACAAAGCTTTGACAGACCTGACGAGTTGTTTGTTACAATATAGATCCGGGGGTATTTTGAAAATGATAAACTTTCAACTCAAACATCTCGGCTATTTTGCCGGCGCGCCATTTGGCTTCGTCGGCTTTTTCGCCGGTAAACAGTTCATCAACGGTTTCGGTAAACAAGGCTACCCAGCGCTCAAAATGCTGGTGCCCTACAGGCAGCGTGGCATGTGGCGGGAATGGACGGCCGCTGTAGGTATGCTCACCTAACAGCGTGGTTTGCCAAAAGGTATACATTTTTTCCAGGTGCTGCGGCCAGCGGTCCTGGATCCTATCATTAAACACGGGGCCAAGCAAATCATCAGCACGCACCTTATCGTAAAAACCGTTTACCAGCAGCTTCACATCATCCAGGTTTAATAAGGGCGTTTGCTTCTCCATTATGTTTAACGTGTTAAATTGATTGTAAAATTAAGTGGTTTGCGGGTGTTAATGGTAATGTGAGGGTAAAATCCATGATTTATGGCCTCAATCATATTCCATGCAAACCGAGGATTGCTTCGTACCGCGCAATGACGCGGTGGAGATTGCATCAACATCCACACCAATGACGCGAAGCATAATGACAGCGAAGCGAATGACTAATGACTAAATCAGAAATCCAGCGGACCTAACCTCCGCATGTTTTTCATAATCAGGTATTGATGGTGCGCTACTTTATCGTTCGGGTGCGTTGGCGACCACTTCAACGGATCGGGGAATATAGACGCTATGGCGGCCGATTCTTTTTTGGTGAGCTGCGATGCCGCTTTGTTGTAATAAGCGCGCGAGGCGGCTTCTATGCCGTATATACCGTCGCCCATTTCTATCTCGTTCAGGTAAACTTCCATAATGCGCTTCTTGCTCCAAAAAATCTCTATCAGCATAGTAAACCAGGCCTCGAAAGCCTTGCGCACATACGATCGCCCCGGCCATAGAAAAACGTTTTTGGCCGTTTGCTGCGATATGGTGCTGCCCCCTATCAGTTTATGGCTATGCGCGTTTTTATCAATAGCGCGTTCCATGGCTTTAAAGTCGAACCCGTAATGTTCTAAAAACTTTTGGTCTTCGGCCGCAACGGCAGCGCGTTTCATAGGGTCGGCAATGGCATCAAAATCTACCCATTGCTTGTCGATCTTCCAGTCCTTGCCATCGCTTTTACGCTCGAAGCCCCGGGTTATCATTAACCAGGTAACCGGCGGGTTAACAAAACGATATAGCAGCACCCAAAACACGCTGATCCCTACAAATAAAATAAGGGTGATTTTAACAATGCGCCATACGAGTTTCCAAATGCCGTTCATGCTGTGAAAATAGTTTTTTGATTGCGAAGTGCGAAATGCCAATTGCGAAATGGTTTATTTAGAATTTAACCACAGAGGTCACGGAGTTTTTTTTACAGAGGGCACAGAGACCTTGCCTTGTCATTGCGAGGAACGGTGCCGGGCCAATGCTCTGGGCGACGCGGCAGTCCCATAGGCAGATTTAGTTTGAATGTCCTATGGGATTGCCACGCTATCGCTCGCAATGACATGATTTTATAACAAAAAAAGCGTCCCGAAAATCGGGACGCTCTATGATTTCGCAATTGGCATTACGCCTTTCGCATTTTAACTTACTCAGCTACCACTTCAAATGGAACCTGTACCTTAACCTCTTTGTGCAGGTTTAAGTTAGCTACGTATTCGCCAACAAATTTAGGTTCAGTTTCAAAAGTGATGCGGCGACGGTCAACTTCAAAGCCTTGTTTCTTCAATGCATCAGCTACCTGGATGGTATTGATAGCACCGAAAATTTTACCGCTTTCGCCAGCTTTAGCGCCGATGGTTAGTTTTACACCTTCCAATTTGGCAGCAATAGCGTCGGCATCCTTGCGGATCTTCTCTTGTTTAAACTGTGCTTGTTTAATGTTCTCGGCCAATACTTTACGTGCTGACGGAGTGGCTAACTGTGCAAACCCTTGTGGGATTAAAAAGTTACGGCCATAACCTGGTTTTACATTAACGATATCGTCTTTCTCACCCAGGTTTTTAATATCTTGTTTTAAAATAACTTCCATTGTTTAAACCTCCCGATTATTTTAGTGAGTCCGTAACGTACGGTAATAAACCAATGTGGCGGGCACGCTTAACAGCCTGGGCCACTTTGCGCTGAAACTTCAGTGAAGTACCTGTTAAACGGCGTGGTAATAATTTACCCTGGTCGTTAACAAACTTTAATAAAAAGTTAGCGTCTTTGTAATCGATATACTTAATACCATTCTTTTTAAAACGGCAGTATTTTTTACGGTTATCGTCCACCTTGGGAGCAGTAACGTATTGAATTTGTTCGTTAGCCATTTGTTATGCCTCCTCGGTTTTAGTTGCCGGCTTTTTGTTAAATGCACCGCTGCGTTTTTTCTCGTTGTAAGCAATGGCATGTTTATCCAAAGCAATGGTCAGGAACCGCACAACGCGCTCGTCACGCTTCAGGTCAATTTCCACTTTGTTAATTAGTTCACCCGGGGCCTTAAACTCAGTTAGGTGATAGTATCCTGTCGATTTTTTTTGAATAGGATACGCTAATTTTCTCAGACCCCAATTATCCTCCTGGATAATTTCGGCTCCGTTATCTTTTAGGATCTTTGTGAATTTGGCAATTACCTCTTTCGCGGTCTCCTCTGATAACAACGGGGTCAGAATGATTACGGTTTCGTACTGTTGCATTGATTAATTTGTTTTTTACTTTTTACCCGCTATAAACGGGGACGCAAATGTAGCAAGTATTTTTGATATTTCAAATACACTTTTTACTAAAAACCAGTTGAGATAAGCCCCTAAAAATAAATCAATTATTATATTTGGTAAAAAACTAAAATATGAAGAAAACCCTACTCCTTTTAACATTAACCGTTACCGGCATTTTAGCTAAAGCCCAAACAGCGATGGGCCCGGTTGAAAAAAGGCTGACCGACAGTATATGCAACTGTGTTGCAAAACTGGATATGGCTAAAATTACAACCAAGCAACAGGCTATTGAAGCTTATAGTAATTGTGTTGCGCAACATGCCGACCTGCTACCCGACCTGGCCGCCGAGAAAAAAGTAAATATGGAAGATCAGGATGCCATGCGTACAATTGGCATCGAGCTGGCTAAAAACCTGATGCGTATGAAATGCGATGGTTTTATCAAACTATCGGTAGCAATGGCAAAAAAGGACAACAATACCGGCGAAGAAAAAGTGACCACCGCCGATTTCGGTACATTTAAGCGGATAGATTTAAAGGGATTTAATTACCTGGTTATTGCTGATAAAAACGGAAACGAAAAATCGTATCTGTGGTTACGCCAATTTAACGGTTCGGAAAAATTGATGGCACCAACTGCTACCCTTGCGGGTAAAAGGCTTAAAATATCATCGCAGGAAATAGAGGTTTATCTGCCCGCGGCCAAGGGTTATTTTAAAGTGAAAGAGATTACCGGCGTAGAGGTTTTGTAAGCATTACCCCGGAATAAAAAACGACAAGCCCTTCTTTACCCCACCGGGTAGGGGAGGGTTTTTTGTTGGTGGTAAAGGGCGCCCCCTGCGAGTTAACTCACCCCGTCTACGCTTCACTGGCCGGGGCGAGTAAGGTGTGGTGGCCGCGTTAGGGATAGTAATGTAAAACCCGCAGCGTGTGCCGGATAGCGTGAAGGGAAAGCGAGGACTTGCAATGGATAGCCCGGGCCGCAGGCAACGCCAAAATCACCATTAATTGCCCACTTTATACAGAAAAAGCTTCTGTATTTGAATAAAGAAATATTTTTAATAATCTATTATTCAGATATATATTTAATTTACATAAAATTAAAGTTTAATTAAAGATTCGAACTTTAAATACAGACACCTACCCCGCGTTTACTTAAAGCAGCAATTAAATACGGACTATTCAGCCAAAAAAACTACGGCCTCAATGCCTTAAAGCAGCAAACAAATCGCATCTTTGCAAGGCCTTGGGCACACCAATTGCCGGGCCAAAACACAAGCAATTATGTTAGATAAACAAGGTATAGCCAAACGCATAGCCCGCGAAATTAAGGACGGATATTACGTTAACCTGGGCATTGGCATCCCTACCCTGGTGGCCAATTATATCCCGGCTGATATGGATGTGGTACTACAATCAGAGAATGGTTTGCTGGGCATGGGCCCTTTCCCTTTTGCCGGCGAAGAGGATCCAGACACCATTAACGCGGGTAAGCAAACCATCACCATGCTGCCCGGCTCGGCCGTGTTTGATTCGGCCATGAGCTTTGGGATGATCCGCGCCAAAAAAGTAAACCTAACCATTTTAGGCGCCATGGAGGTGTCCGAAAACGGCGATATCGCCAACTGGAAAATCCCCGGCAAAATGGTAAAGGGCATGGGCGGCGCCATGGACCTGGTGGCATCGGCAGAGAATATTATTGTGGCCATGCAACATGTTAACAAGGCCGGCGAAAGTAAACTCCTCCCTGCCTGTACCCTGCCCCTTACCGGCGTTAACTGCGTAAAAAAAATAGTAACCGAACTGGCCGTGCTGGATGTTTTGCCGGGCGGCGGTTTCCGGTTAATTGAGCGTGCGCCGGATATTAGTGTTGAAGAAATTATAAAAGCTACAGCTGGGAAGTTGATTGTGGAGGGCGATGTGCCCGAGATGAACCTCTCCTAAATCCTCTCCGAAGGAGAGGACTTCAGAACTATGCTGACTAAAAAAGCCATTTGATTGAGTAAATCAAATGGCTTTTTAGTATTTAAGTCCTCCCCTTCGGGGAGGGTTGGGAGGGGTGTTACTCAATATAACTCTCCAATATCTTAAAGCCGCCTTCGGTCACCAATTCTACCTGATCAATTACTTTTGGCAGCAGCAGGCACTCCCCCATTTTAACGGCATATTCGCCGCCATTGTATTTCAGCGTATAAGCACCCTCCACACAAACATGTATAACGAATGAATCCAGGCCGCTGTAGTCCTTTGCTACGCTTTGGGTATAGTCCATTACGTTGGTGGTAAAATAAGGGCATTTAACCAGGTGTACGTCCTCGTTTTTGGCGGGTTGATATTCGGTCTTATAATCTGGGTAAACGTTGTAATCAAGGGCCGCTAAGGCCATTTCGGTATGCAGTTCGCGCTTTTGGCCTTTATCGTCTACACGGTCAAAATCGTAAATGCGGTAGGTAATATCCGATGTTTGCTGAATCTCGGCAATCAACAGGCCCTTGCCAATGGTATGCACACGGCCGGCTGGCAAAAAGAACACATCGCCTGCGGCAACATCCTCCTTATTCAGGATATCCATAATGTGGCCGCTGTTTAACGCTGCCAGGTATTTCTGCTCGTCCAATTGTTGGTTAAAGCCGGCAATCAGGGTCGAACCCGGGTCGGCTTCTATCACATACCACATTTCGGTTTTACCGAAAGAGTTGTGGCGCTTTTTGGCTAACTCATCGTTAGGGTGTACCTGGATAGACAGATCATCATTAGCATCAATAAACTTCACTAACAGCGGGAAGATATTGCCAAAATGATTGTAAACATGCTTGCCTACCAGTTCGTCCTTGTATTGCTCCAGCAGATCGGCCAGGGACTCCCCTGCCAGCGCGCCATTGGCTACTACCGATACATCGGATTTTACGCCCGAGATCTCCCAGGTTTCGCCGCAATTGGGCAGTGTGCCAAAATCTTTATGCAGGTAGGTTTTGATTTTTTGGCCGCCCCAAATTTTATCTTTAAATATGGTTTTAAATTGCAGTGGATATAATGTTGACATGGTATGTATTTGAGCTTGCTAAGTTAGAAGATAAACAAGAAAGACAAAAACAAGTTCTGAGCAACATTTTAATTTTTATTAAATTTTTGATAGTTTAGGAGCAACCTAACAGATCCTTACCTAATGGAAGAAAATTTTCACGACCAATTATCCCCTAACCCCGAAACAAACAATAATTGCATTAAGTGCAACAGCCCGGATATATTAGCAGGATACCCTAATAAACTTTGCGCGCCATGCAGGCAAAGCCTCATTAATTTCCCTATACCCCTATGGGTAAAGCTTTTTGGCGCGGGCGTAGCAGTAGTAATGCTGATATCCTTAATATGGCTGCCCGGTAACTTAAAGGCCGCCATTGCCCTGGAACGCGCCGAAAAAGCCGAAAAATCCCTTAACTATGTTACCGCACAAAGGGAATTGGAAAAGGCCCGGAAAATTGTACCCGGATCGGTTGATGTGTTATCTAATTTATTAATAGCCGGGTTTAACAATACCGACTTTAGTGCTGTAGCGACAGCCTTTCAGGGCTTGAAGGATAAAAAAATAACTGATACGGTATTATTTAACAAACTTACCCATGTGGTAAATTTAAGTACCGAATATTTCCCTTCCGACTCGTTTAGGGTGGCGTTTAAGGATTATAAAACAGCCATACCCGATACTGCCTTAAAACGTTATTTAAAAAAATACACCGGCGATGTGTACGCTGTATTCGCGCTGGCCTCGGTATATTCCGACCAGGAAAAATACCAGTTGAGCGATAGTGTGCTGTCGTTATCGTTAAATATAGATCCCGCTTATCAATGGTCGTTAAATATGAAATCGATGGTGAAGCGCCAGCTGGGGGAGTTAGATTCGTCGTTGTATTATGCCGACAGGATGCTGGCCACTAACCATGAGTGCGAATTTGCCCTCTCGTCAAAAGCGCGGACATTGCTAAAGATGGGTAAAAATAAAGAGGGTCTGCAACTGGCCCAACACTGCTACGCGCTAGATAAGGCCATGCCCTACAATATGGCAACCATGGCCATGGCTTATCATTTTAATAAGGATTTTAAGCAACGCGATGCCATGATCCGCTTATCCGAAAAGGATTCTCTTACGGCCGGATATATGACCTTTGTAAAAGATGTAATTGCAAATAAAGTTAAATTTTAAACCTACCCTATCATGTTTATCCCAGGTATACTAATCACTATATTAACCTTTCCGGGTGTTATTGTACACGAATTGGCCCACCAGCTTTTTTGCCGCTGGTTTAATGTACCGGTTTTTAAGGTTGTTTACTTCCAGGTGGCCAACCCGGCAGGCTATGTACTGCACGAAACCGTAGCCAACAAATGGCATGGTATGCTGATTAGCGTTGGCCCGTTTATACTAAATTCATTACTGGGCATGCTGATAGCGTTCCCGGCCGCGTTGCCGGTATTTAAATTTGATAATGGCAACATAGCCGATTATTTGCTGATATACCTCGGCGTATCGGTAGCTATGCATGCCTTCCCCAGTACTGGTGATGCCAAAGCCATACTAACCGATCTTAAAGCCCCCGAAACATCCTTATGGGTTAAAATATTGGGCTACCCCGTTATCGGCCTTATTTATGCCGGTACCCTCGGCAGCTTTTTTTGGCTAGACCTTGCGTATGGTGCAGCAGTAGCTGTAGGCTTGCCTACCTTATTAGTTGCCCTGTTTGCTTAAATAAGCGGTGTGATGTTTAATCAACCGCGCGGTTAAGCAATAAATTAAAGTTAACCTTGTTTTGCGCTACAGTTACCGGCGATATACCGCCCTGCCCATCGCCAATACTTGCATATAGCTTACCACCTTCAACAAATACAATGGTGTATTTACCATCGGGTAAGGTAATTTCAAAAAAGCCCTGGCTATCTGTGGTAACCGTTTTAATAAGCTGGGTACTAAAGCTATCGTATAAACCGGTTACGGGTATAGCTGGGGTAGCATCGGTGCTTTTAGTATAAGCGTAAATGCGCACCTCCCTTTGTATGGCACATTCGGTACAAGTATTTGTTGCCGGGGGCGACATGGGCATACAATCGCCCTGCCTGATGGATACGGTGCCCCATACGCCATTTACAATAGTTACTTTGCCGTTATTTATTGATTTAGTTTTTTGGATGTCGCAGGTTTGTTGCTGGTCGTCCTGATTTTTTATTTTTTTACAGGATAACAATGTTATTATCAGGAATGATAAAAGGTATGCTAATTTTTTCATGTACAATTAAGCTTTTGGTTAAATACATTACGCATTACTAACACCCAATGCTACATCAAAATAAAAAATCGCCCTGCTCAAAATTGAAATTGCTTTTCGGCTAAATAATAAGCCTTATTTTACCACAATAAAATACCTGCTGGCTAACGAATCGGTATATGGTTTGGCGTTATAGCTAAAGGCAACAAGGCCAAACCCGGCACAGCAACCGCTCATGCCGGTTTTATTAATATTGGTGTAAATGGTATCCTGGTCGGTATCACTTAATTTTAGGTAAGTTGTAATTTCGCCGATACCCCAGGTGGCCACCAGCTTAATACGGTCTTTATTTATGGGGTATCTCCCCGCGGGTATTACTTTAAACATACTATTATTTAACTGCTTAATTTTTGCCGTATCGTAATGCCCGGGTGTGGCCGGGTTAAGCAAATCGCGGTTTTGATTATCCCTGATATCTAAAATTACCGACGGTGGCGCCGTTACACAAACAATCCCACTACACTTGTTATCGCAGCCGCTAAAAAGCCCTAAAAACAGAACAGCAAGTATCGCAATACAAAAAAGGTTAAGGTGTTTCATATATCAGGTTGGTTTAATGCAATTACGCAAGTGGTTAGCTATATGCTACAATATAAGGCAAAAAAATGCCCTATAAATTTTACAGGGCATTTTAATATCAAAAAACAAAAACCGCTTAGGCCAATTTAGCTTTCAGGTTTTCGTTAATGGCTTCCAAAAACTCTTCGGTGTACAGGTAATCGGTACCGTGTTCAACCTTTGGTTTAATGGTAATGGCCAAATCCTTGGTCATTTTGCCACTTTCTACCGTTTCAATACAAACCTGCTCTAAGGTTTTGCAAAAGTCAATCAGCTCCTGGTTACCATCTAAAATACCGCGGAACTCCAAGCCACGTGTCCACGCGAAGATAGACGCGATAGGGTTAGTTGAAGTTGGGCGGCCTTTTTGATGCTCGCGGTAGTGGCGGGTTACCGTACCGTGTGCAGCCTCGGCTTCCATCGTTTTGCCATCGGGGGTAACCAAAGTACTGGTCATTAAACCTAATGAACCAAAGCCCTGTGCTACAGTGTCGGACTGAACGTCGCCATCGTAGTTTTTACAAGCCCAAACAAAGTTACCGTTCCATTTAAGGGCCGATGCCACCATGTCGTCAATCAGGCGGTGTTCATAAACAATACCGGCTTCGGTAAATTTGGTTTTATAATCGTTTTGGTAAATCTCTTCAAAAATATCCTTAAAACGGCCATCGTATTTTTTAAGGATGGTGTTTTTGGTTGACAGGTATAATGGCCAGCCTTTCATTAGCGCCTGGTTAAAGCAAGCGTGGGCAAAACCGCGGATCGATTCGTCGGTATTGTACATAGCCAGTGCAACACCATCGCTCTTGAAGTTAAATACTTCAAATGATTGCTCGGCGCTGCCATCCTCGGGGGTGAAAGTGATGGTTAATTTACCTTTTCCCTTGGTTACAAAATCGGTAGCACGGTATTGGTCGCCAAAGGCATGGCGGCCAATGCAAATAGGCGCTGTCCAGTTTGGTACTAAGCGGGGTACATTATTCATTAAAATAGGTTCGCGGAAAACAGTACCGTCCAGTATGTTACGGATAGTACCATTTGGCGATTTCCACATTTGTTTCAGGTTAAACTCCTTTACGCGCTCCTCGTCGGGGGTAATGGTAGCGCATTTAATACCTACACCGTATTGTTTAATAGCGTTGGCAGCATCAATAGTTACCTGATCGTTAGTTTCATCACGATATTCAACACCCAGGTCATAATACTTAATATCCAGTTCAAGGTAAGGTAATATCAGCTTATCCTTAATAAACTGCCATATAATACGGGTCATCTCGTCCCCATCCAGCTCAACAACCGGGTTTGCTACTTTAATTTTTGACATATCTGATTTTTATTTTTTGAATACCGTTTTAAAATTTCCCAAATATATAAAAATTGAGTTTACTCGTTTTTCAATTTATCAGTAGAAATTTTAGCACCGATATGAAAAATAATATATATTTGAGAGTGTAACCGGGCAAGCCCAAATTGTTGCATAATTCATTGTATTAAACTTAAAACTTGTCTTTTGAAAAAATTAATTTTCACCCTGCTTGTATGTGTTTCAGCTTTTGCCGCAAATGCCCAGGTAGGTTATAATTATGCACAGTATGATTTTGGTTTTTCGGCCGGGTTTAATACCACACATACCGATTTTACTAATTCAAAACCGGGTTATGCCGCGCACGCGCACTTTACCTATAATTTTACACCCTATATTAACTACATTGCCGAACTGCAGGTAGGCACACTAAGGGGCGATTCGCTGTCGGCTATTATACCCGGCTCGCACTACAATTTCAATAATAATTATTCGGCCGTTTCCTTTAGGGCCCAATTGCAAATGGGCGAAATACTGGATTACTCGCAAAGCCGTTTTTTTAATGCCTTAAAAAACTTTTATATCAGCGGTGGCGTAGGTGTTATTTATACCGATCTGCAAGTTTACGATAGCGGCGCGCTATCGGTTGAAAGCAAGGGCAGCAACGTATTTATCCCCCTGAAAGTAGGTTACGAATTCAAGTTTTTTAACGACTATAACGAGCCCCGCCTGAAATTTGACATTGGTTACCAGCATAATTTAATTATGACTGATAATTTTGATGGCATTAACTACGGCAGCAACCAGGA
The DNA here is from genome assembly GCA_040389105.1 of Bacteroidota bacterium. GTDB lineage: Bacteria > Bacteroidota > Bacteroidia > Sphingobacteriales > Sphingobacteriaceae > Mucilaginibacter. The sequence continues at coordinate 66,947 of JAZKAO010000028.1, read as the reverse complement.
TGCTTTTAGCCAAATTGTTATTGGCCTTAAATTTGCAATAGGCGGTACAACATCCTATCGTAAATCAATTAGCTATTAGTGTTAAAACAACAACCATTTCAGTTTTTTCCGTTCCTCATCAGTTTGCTCATCACGCTGGCCATTGCGGCCGTAGCGTCGGCATTTACCATCCCGCAAATAACCGGCTGGTACAGCACGCTGCATAAGCCATCATTTAACCCGCCTAACCAATTATTTGGCCCGGTGTGGACGGTATTATATATCCTGATTGCCATTGCCGCCTACCGGGTATGGAAAAAGCGAGATGGATCGGCATTATACAGCAGTACACGCACTGTCTATTTTTTACAACTATCGCTTAACTTTTCCTGGTCAATTATATTTTTCGGGCTGCATCAAATACTGGTGGCGTTAATCATCATTATTTTATTGTGGATAAGCATTATCGTAAATATGTACTACTTCAATAGGTTTAATAAAACAGCTTGCTGGCTACTACTGCCCTATTTACTTTGGGTAAGCTTTGCCGGTGCATTAAATTTCGCCATTTACCTGCTGAACCATTAAAATGTTTAAATTAGCCTACGGTTAAATTAACACGATAAAATGATACTGAAACGTTTTGCATTAATAATGGTGGCCCTGCTTACCTTATGCCTTTTTACCCGGGCCGATACCATTACCATTAATCATTTTATTATTAAAGATAACCCTTTTGGCCAAAGCCAGATAGCCGTAGTAGCTACCGATACGCTGGATGCCCCGCTGGAAAACGTGAACGGCCTATTCACCTTCACCGTAAACGGATTTGACCAGCAACTTACCTTTAACAAGGGCGTAGCCTTTTACAGCCCCAAAATAGAAAAATCGATTTTTTTATACCTGCGCCATAATAACGATACCGGTACCCACGCCAAACTATATTACGTTTACAAGCACGATGATAAACTTTTCCCCATCCACATTAGCTGGGGATGGCTGCTGGTTATTCCGCTGGCGCTAGTATTGCTGGGCTACCTGTTTAAGCGCTTTATTATTATAGCGGCTGTTATTTTTATCATCTTCCTGTATTTCAACTACCACAACGGGCTAAGTATGCCTACTTTTTTTGAAAGTATTATTGATGGGTTGAAGAGTATGTTTTAGACCTTGATTGACCTTGATTTTTAGGATTTTAGAATTCCCCTGATTATCAAAATAAACCTATTTAATTAGAGTTTAAGGATGGAAAGATTTTCGGATCGTTTTATCTTTTTGCATATTTACGGTAATGAAAAACCTTATTACCGTATTGCTAATTACCTTAACAGGCCTTGCCTGCGCACAACCCAAAAATCAGGACCTGTCATCCATCGATCCGCGGCTAAACAATGGCTTTGTTATGACCGCCATGAAACTGACCGCGGCCGAGTTTAAAGGCCAGATGCCACCAGGGACAGACAATATATCCGACAGTAAAATGTTGATGGGCCTGCGCAAGCTACAGGCCATACAAAGTACCGATACCCGGTCTAAATACCTTTTCCAGGTGATACCTTATTTCTCGTTCAGCTCCTGGCTGGCCGATACGGTTAAAAACAATCCCGAGTTGCTGGCCCGGGTATTAAACCACGAGCAAAGCCATTACGATATACACCTGCTGATGGCCGCCGAATTAAAAAAGCAGTTAAGCGAAACGTACTTCGATCGCAGGGAGTACGCCCGCGGTATCCTGGATATCCGGGATAAACTATCGCGCGAGGAACTGAAGATTAACCAGCTTTACCAGGCCGAAACCAATTATGGCCGCAATACCGGCCGGCAAAAAGAATGGGATACGCTGATTGATAAAGCTATGCAAGCTAAAAGTTGGGCGGTTTTAATGCAGTATGCAAGTGGGAAGATATGAAAGGGCAAAAAGTGTACGACTTGGCAACCGAAATACAAAACAAAGCACACGCGTGCAGAATGCAAAGCTAAGAAGTAGCGAATACGCCAGGCAATTTCAACGCCGCGTACGCCAGTTAAGGTATCTGATCCTATGCTGCCACGCAAATTAATACCATCACCTAAAGAATTAGTTTATTTTCTTAAATTGCAAAAAACTGCTTCGAACATGAACTACTTCAACCTGCTGAAAAAATTTTTAATTATGGCAATCCTGGGTACTGGTTTTATAACCGAAACTTTGGGGCAAAGCCTGCCACAAATACAAAATGCAAGTGTGAGGGCGCCTGCCAATATTAAGGCAGACGGCGAATTAAAAGAATGGCCCAACAAAAATTTAAGCGCATATAATTTGGCTAACCGCATTTATTATGTGGTGGCTAACGATGATGACAACTTATACCTCACCATACGTGGTTCGGGCGCGGTCCCGGCTTTTAAGATATTAAAGGAAGGCGTAACATTTACCGTTAGCCATTCGGTAGAAAAGGCCAAGCGGGCTAAAGACCCTCAAAATATTTCGGTTACCTACCCAACATCGCAGGAGGCGGTAAAGGTTTCATCGATGATGGTGCCTGTATTTGCCGCGGAGCGGTTGGGTAGGGATACCGTAAAAAACAAAAAAGAGCTTGACTCCTTAACAGCAGCTGCCAATGCCAGGGTCGAAAAAACGGCGAAGGAAATTAAGGTTACAGGTATAAAGGATATTAAGGATTCCATTCTGTCGGTTTATAATGATAAAGGGATCAAAGCGGTGCTGCATTTCTGGAAAGGGGAACCTATTATTGAATTGGCCATCCCTTTAAAATATCTCGATCTATCGGTAACGGCACCCGTACGTTTTAGTTACCAGGTAAAATTAAGCGTACCACGCCTAAACGGCGATTTTGATATCAGGGATATACAGAAGGGCGGCGTAAGCGCGCCAGTCAGTATCTCGCCGGATGACGCTTACAGGTTAACTGATACGGAGTTATGGGGGGAGTATATATTAGTGGGGAAAAAGCCATAAAAACCAATAAAGCTTACACCATGGGCGTGCGCCAGCATAAAGTATTTACTGATATTTAATTGTAATAGCACTGGTTGCTGGCCAATAAAGCACACGCCACAGGCGTGCGCTAGCATAAAGTATTTACTGATATTTAATTGTAATAGCACTGGTTGCTGGCGCACGCCTGTGGCGTGTGCCCCACTGCACATACTGGAGCGTTACAATCATTTATAAATAAACTTATTTTGCGTACGTTTAGTTTATCAACTTAAGTAATGAGCAGGAAATACAAATTTTTAAACAACGAAGGGCTATACTTTGTAAGCTTTGCTGTAGTTAATTGGATAGACGTATTTACCCGCCCTGATTATAGCGACATTGTTGTTGAAAGCTTGAATTACTGCAAAGCTAATTTGGGTATGGAATTATACTGCTGGTGTATTATGCCAAGCCATATACATTTGATATTTAGAGCAGAGCAAGGTAATCCCGAAATTATATTGGGTAGGTTCAAGGAGTATACATCTAAACAAATAGTAAAAAGCATAACCGAAAACATACAGGAATCGCGCAGGGAATGGGTATTGTGGATGTTTAAAAGGGCTGGTGCAAAAAGTAGTAATGTAAGTTACTACCAGTTTTGGCAGCACAACAATAAGCCTATTGAGTTATGGAGCGCAACTGTAATAGAACAAAAGGCAGATTATATACACAACAACCCGGTAGTTGCAGGTTTTGTTACCGAACCAATGTACTGGCGATATTCAAGTGCTATTGATTATGCGGGTGGCAAAGGTTTGGTAGAAATAATGCTATGACAAACGGACCTGCTTAAGCAAAAAACCAAATAGATTGCTGGTGCATGCCTGTGGCGTGTGCCGAAGTTGGCAATTATGCTGTACCTGCTTAAACAAAGCACACGCCACAGGCGTGCGCCAGCATAGGGGGAGTATATATTAGTGAGGAAAAGGCCGTAAAAAACCAATAAAGCACGTGTCACAGATGTGTGTTACTGCTTACAATCCATTAGGATTTCCCGGATATTTTTAGTATATTGTAGTAGCCCGGGTTTGGGCAACCATCTCATTCTACTATTTTACCCAGTTTCATTTTTTACTTGTTTGTAAAATACCATAAAGATATCTGCAAATAGCTGTTTTTTTGAAACAGGATATCACCGCCCTAAGCTAAGCCGTTAGCCGGGATATAAAAAAAGCACAGCCGCTAAATTCCCAAAAAATCGAAAGCAAATGATAAGATTGTACAGTGGGCGCACGGGCCTCCACAGGGTAGCCGCCGGTCTTTAACCGGGATGGCCCGGCTACAAAAAAGGAACGCGCCACTTGTACCGGCGCGCCCTTTTCTCTCAAATTTAGGAATTAACTATTAGCAAAGACGCAGGCCTATTGCCTCTCTGCCCACAACGCTCTTTATCCTCTTTATCAAGCCCTCCCCTTCGGGGAGGATTTAGGAGGGGTATATTACTCTGCCGCGGCCCTGAACATCAGCGCCCCAACGGTTAAATTTGTACGGCTATCTATTAAAATGGCACGGCCATTAGCTTTATTTTGCTGGTAAACATCAAAGGCCAGCGGATCGGCGGTTTTAATCACAATCCGGCCGATATCGTTTAGCTTAAACTCCTCGTCATACAGCTTCTCCAGCGTATTGATCTGCATTTTGTATAGCACCTCGCTAATGCGGCAGCGGGTTACCTTGCTGTTATGCTGTATCAGGTAGGTTAATGTAGGGTCAAGCGGTTTGGTATCCATCCAGCACAGGTCGGCCTCAATCAGTTGCGATACAATGGGCGGCTGGTTGCTCTTTACCAAAATATCCCCCCTACTGATATCTATCTCATCTTTCAAATGCAGGGTGACCGACATGCCGGCTACGGCCTCTTCAGGGCGCTTATCAAACAGCTCTATCCTATCCAACGTGGTAGTAAAGCCCGATGGCAGTACCGTAACGCTGTCGTTCAGTTTAAAGGTGCCGCTTAGTACCTTGCCGGCGTAACCGCGGTAATCGTGCAAGTCGTCGGTTTGGGGGCGTACCACCCATTGTACTGGCATACGGGTATAATTGGTATCCTCGTCAACATGGGTTTCTACCGTTTCCAGGTAATCCAGCAGGTTTTTCCCTTTGTACCAATACATCCTTTCGGATGAGTAGCAAACGTTATCGCCTTTCAGCGCGCTTACGGGAATGTACTGCACATCCTTCAGGTCCAGTTTAACCGAGATCAGTGATTTGTAATCGGCCACTATCTTGTCGAATACCTCCTCGCTGTAATCAACCATATCCATTTTGTTAACGCAGACGATGACATGCGGGATAGCCAGCAGCGATACCAAAAACGAGTGGCGGATGGTTTGCTCGATCACACCTTTGCGGGCATCTATCAAAATAATGGCCAGCCCGGCGTTTGATGCACCGGTAACCATGTTACGGGTGTACTGGATATGGCCGGGGGTATCGGCAATAATAAACTTACGCCTATCGGTTTGGAAGTATTTATAGGCTACGTCAATGGTAATGCCTTGCTCACGCTCGGCTTTCAGTCCGTCGGTTAGGATAGCCAGGTCGATGGTACCATCGTCATTCTTACGGTTGCTGCGTTGCAGGGCCTCTAACTGGTCATCCAGGATAGAATCCGTATCGTACAACAAACGGCCAATCAGGGTACTCTTCCCGTCATCAACACTGCCGGCTGTTAAAAATTTAAGCATGTTCATATTAAAAGTACCCTCCTTTCTTACGGTCTTCCATGGCAGCTTCGCTTACCTTGTCGTCCATACGTGCGCCGCGCTCGCTGATATTGCTGGCGCTTATCTCGTTAATTATATCGTCTATCTCAAACGCGTACGATTCTACTGCCGCCGTGCAGCTCATATCACCCACGGTACGGAAACGCACATTTTTACGGATCACCACATCCTCATCATCCATATTCAGGAATGGTGAAGCGGCCATTAGCTGACCATTACGGGTAATCACCTCCCGCTCGTGCGCAAAGTAGATACTTGGCAAGGGGATATTTTCCCGGCGGATATAGTTCCACACGTCCAGTTCCGTCCAGTTGCTTATCGGGAATACCCGCACATTCTCGCCCTTGTGTATCTTGCCATTATACAGGTCCCACAATTCGGGGCGCTGGCTTTTGGGGTTCCACTGGCCAAATTCATCACGTACACTAAACACACGCTCCTTGGCGCGGGCTTTTTCCTCATCGCGGCGGGCGCCGCCTATACAGGCATCAAACTCATGTTTGGCGATGGTGTTTAACAGTGTAACCGTTTGTAATTGGTTACGGCTGGCATTTTTGCCTTTCTGCTCCACTACCCTGCCATTATCAATATCATCCTGTACATACCCGACGATCAGTTTTTCGCCTATGCGGGCAACCATCTCATCGCGGTATTGTATGGTTTCTTCAAAATTATGACCGGTATCAATATGCACCAGCGGAAACGGAAACTTACCCGGGCGGAAAGCCTTCTCGGCCAATCGCACCAGCGTAATCGAATCCTTACCGCCCGAAAACAGCAGGGCCGGCTTTTCAAACTGCCCGGCAACCTCCCTTAAAATGTGGATAGCCTCGGCCTCCAACTCATCCAAATAATCCGGCTTTCTACTCATTATTTACCATTAACATGCCGCTCCAACAGAGCTTTTCAATTTGTTTTATGTTGCTACCAACATGTTGCTCCTACGGAGCTATCTGTGTAGCTTTATATGTCTTTCAACCTTATAAAGGCTTTAACTCCTTTGTCTGTTCATCAATTGCAGCATCCACGCTATGCAGGCCACATTCCTTTTTCGATTGATCTTCCCACCACCACCTGCCGGCACGGAAATCCTCGCCGGGTTGTACCGCGCGGGTACAGGGTGCGCAGCCTATGCTGGGGAAGCCCCTATCGTGCAGGGTATTGTAAGGTACATTATTATCGCGGATGTATTGCTTCACCTCATCCAAATCCCAACCATAAATGGGGTGGAATTTTACCAGCTTATTACCTTCATCCCACTCCACATTTTCCATAAACTGGCGGTTAGCTGATTGCTCGGCACGGATACCGGTTATCCAGCATTGGTTGCCTGCTAAGGCCCTTTTTAAAGGCTCTATCTTACGGATATGGCAACACTCTTTACGGTTATCAACCGATTCGTAAAAGCTATTTGGCCCCTTGGCACTTACCATTTGCTGTACCTTTTCGGCATCGGGGAAATAGGCGTGTATCTGTTTGCCGTACATTTCCAGTGTGCGGTTCCATACGTAGTATGTTTCAGGAAACAGGCGGCCGGTTTCCAGCGTAAATACCTTAATGGGGATATTGTTAGCGAAGATCATATGTGTGATCACCTGGTCTTCCCAGCCAAAACTGGTAGAGAACACCACTCCGCCGGGATAAGTATCGGCTAAAAGCCTTAAGGCATCCACAGGTGATAAGCCTGTTGTTTGTTGTTTAATATGTTCTATCAGTGCGTTCATATTATAATATGTGGGGAAAGAACAATTTAATAATACTACGCAAGCTGGTTAACATTACAACAATGCCAACCGCCACCATAATGGTTTTGGTTGAGATTTGGTTAGATACCCTAACTGCAATAGGCGATGCCAGCGCGCTGCCAATAATTAATCCGGCCACAGCATCCCAGCGGCTTTCGTGGCTGAGCATGGTAATAAACATGGTAGAGCTTACCATAGCAATAAAAAACCGCGACAGCTTTACTGTACCAAGGGAAAAACGCGGGTTGCGGCCCCCTGCAATTAACGACGAAAGCACGATAGATCCCCATCCGCCGCCGCCAACAGCATCGATAAAACCACCGCCAAAACCCAGTAGCGAGATTTTTTTGATTTTATCAGCCGATTTTTTTTTGTCGGATTTAAATGCTTTATTCAATATTACCCAGCCTAATATCAGGGTGTATACCGATACTACGGGTTTAGTGTAAGTACTATAATGTTCTAAAGATGACAGCAAGAAAGCGCCAAGCGCCGCACCGATAGCGCCGGGTATCAACAGCAGCCAAAACAGCTTCCAGTTGATGTTATTCAGGCGGTAATGCATCCAGCCGGCAATACCGTTACTCATAATTTCGGATAAATGCACCCCCATACTGGCCGAGGCCGGCGGGATACCCATGCTGAGTGAGAAACTGGTAGAAGTTACCCCGTACGACATACCGATGGCCCCATCTATCATCGCGAAAATAAAACCGGCACCCAAAAAATAGTAAAATACAGGTTTAATGCCACTTATAAACTCCCGTGCCGCGGGGTCCCTAAACCATAGCGCCGTAACCGTTATCAGCACCGATAATACGATGGTGCCCCATATCAGCCATTTAAAGTTCTTTTTCTCTTCAATAGGTTTCTTTTGTTCAACCAGTACGGCGGTCAGCTTGTTTAGCTGGCGCACCTTTTCGCTAAAATCGCCATTCAGGGCATCGCGCAGGTGGTTTACCTGGGTAAGTGTAGTATCTATTTCGTCGGGGATGCCATCGTTCAGCACTTCCTTAATGCGCTTGGCCACCGTGGGCGATTTGCCGTTGGTGGAGATAGCAATTTTGAGGTTGCCCTTTTGTACGATGGAACCCAAATAAAAATCGCAAAGCGCGGGTTTATCGGCAATATTCACTAATAGTTTCCTATCGCGGGCCGATTGGCGGATATAATCGTTCAACTCGGGGTTGCCGGTGGCGGCTATCACCAAATCGGCATGGTCAAGGTCGGTATCCGTGAAAGCTTTTTGAATAATATTTACCTGTGGATATTGCGATGCCAGTTCATGTATCGCGGACAAAAAATCGCTGGCAATAATGGTTACCCTTGCCTGTGGACTGTTGCCCAGCACGGCAGTCAGTTTTTCTAAACCAACATTACCCGCGCCAATCAGCACCGTATGCAATTCGTTCAGCTTTAAAAATACCGGGAACAACTCGTTCTTTTCCGGTGCCTTTACAGCCTCGTTTGGTTGTCCGTTATTCTTTGTCAGCAATGGCATAAAAATCTTTTATAGGCTGGAATTTTGGGTGCAGCGAAACCACCTCGCCCAAAACAATCAGCGCCGGGGCTTTTATTTGATATTCTTCAACCAATTCAACAATAGTATCAACCACGCCAATGGCTACTTTTTCGTTCTCGGTCGATCCGCTTTGTATTACCGCTACGGGCAGTTTACCACGGCCCTCGTTTTGATACAATTTAACTATTTCCTTCAATTTATGCAAACCCATCAGCACCACTACCGTGGCACGGCTGCGGGCCGCATCGTACAAATCGTTTGATAATAAACCACTTGCTGTGGTACCTGTAACCACCCAAAAGCTTTCGGCTAACCCACGGTGCGTTACCGGGATGCCCTGCAAACCGGGTACACCAATTGAACTGGAAATACCGGGGATTACCTGTGTGGGGATGCTATAACCGGCTGCATAATCCACTTCCTCGTGCCCGCGGCCAAATACAAAAGGGTCGCCGCCTTTCAAGCGTACCACGTGGCCATAATTTTGGGCGTAATCCACCATTAATTTATTGATAGCGCCTTGTTCGTAATAATGTTCGCCGCTGCGCTTGCCTACATATACCATTACGGCATGGGCGGGTGCAAAGTGCAGCAGTTCATCGTTCACCAGGGCATCGTACAAAACCACATCGGCAGTTTGCAATGCTTTGATCCCTTTAATGGTGATCAGTTCGGCATCGCCGGGGCCTGCGCCTACTAAAGTGATGCGGGGCTCATTAACCTGTTTGTCAGCATTTATCATACCTGTACCGCTTCCTCTCTTTTTGCCTTTACCTGGTTTAAAAATTCTTCGGCTATCCGCAAGTATTCGGCAGCGAATGTTTCCGATGGTTCGTTTTTATTGATCTGCAATGCCAGTTCATCAAAAGTAGTGTTTAAAGGCAATTCGCCTGTAGCTACGTATTGCTCATCGAACGCTTTAATTACCCCGGTTTGGGTGCTGCTATTAACGCCCTTATCCAGCAACAAAGCCTTAGCGCCGCCAATTAAAACACTGTACGAACGATAAATGCTATCGGCCCAGCGCTGTTCGTTATAAGCTTCGTTGGCCCATTCCAGCTTCTCATCGCATTCGTACAAAAGGGTTGCCACCAGGTCAATAATTACGCTGGCACATTCGCCTACGCCAATGGCGGTTTTAAATGTTTCCTCGTGGCCCCAATCCACAAATTCCTCATCGGTCAGGGTGTTTAGGTCGGCCAGTGGTTTTAGTAGGTGATAGAAGTAATCCTTGCCTGTGCGATCATAATAATCGTGGAAAGTTTCATCTTCAATGGAGTTAGCCTTATAATCGTTCAGCACCCAGCGCACCACATTGTCGGCACGCTTGGCCGGTACTTTAATTACTTTATCAGCGGCGCGACCAATACCATCACCAACCGTACCACCGCCCAGCAATACCTGCATTGATGGCAACACCCGGGTGCCCGCCTTTAGCGAACTACCATGGAAGCCGATATGCGCCAACCCATGCTGACCACAGCTATTCATACAGCCGCTTATTTTTATTTTGATATCGCGGTTATAAACCAATTCTTCGTATTCGGTATAAATTACGTTTTCCAGTACACGGGCAAAGGTCATGCTATTGCTGATGCCTAAGTTACAGGTATCGGTACCCGGGCAGGTAGTTACATCGGCCACGCTATCAAAACCAGGCGCAGCCAGGTTAACGGCAGCTAATGCGGCGTATACAGCAGGCAAAGCCTCCTTACGCACATATTTTAACATCAAGCCCTGGTTAACTGTAATACGGATCTCATCGGCTACCCATGGCCTTAAGCCCTCTACCAGTTTACGAGCATTAGCGGTAGGGATATCACCAATCAGCACTTTTACATTTACGCCGTAAAAGCCGCTTTGCTTTTGTTCAAAAACGTTGGTAAGCAACCATTGCTCGTAAGCAAGACTTGGTTCGATATGCGGGTAATCGGTATTTTGCGGGATAGACGGGGTGCTAATGGTACTCCTGTCAATAGGATAAATTTTTACCTTATTGGCTACCTTTTCCAAAGCCACCAGTTTCAGCAGTTCTTCTAAACCTATTTTGGCCACCAAAAACTTCATACGAGCCTTGTTGCGGTTATTGCGTTCGCCGTGGCGATCGAACACCCGGATAACCGATTCGATAAATGGAATCAGTTCATCCTCGGGCAAAAATTCGTGTACAATGCTGGCAATGCTTGGCTGCGCGCCTAAGCCGCCGCCTAATAGCACCTTAAAGCCCCGCTCCTCGCCTTTCAGTTTAGGGATAAAACCCAGGTCGTGGATATAAGAAAAAGCGGTATCCAGTTCGTTTGATGAAAAAGAGATCTTAAACTTGCGGCCCATTTCCTGGCATATCGGGTTGCGCAAAAAGTACTCGAAAGTGGCATGCGCATAAGGCGATACATCAAACGGCTCCAACGGATCGATCCCGGCCGCTGCCGATGCAGTTACGTTACGCACGGTATTGCCGCAGGCTTCGCGCAGGGTAATATCATCCTGCTCCAGTTTGGCCCAAAGCTCGGGCGTACGGTCGAGGCTTACATAATGGATCTGGATATCCTGGCGGGTAGTGAGGTGCAGGTTGCCGCTGCCGTATTCGTCGGATATGTCGGCAATTTTTAGCAATTGTTTAAAGGTAACCTTGCCAAAGGGCAGTTTAATGCGCACCATTTGCACGCCGGGCTGCCGCTGGCCGTATACCCCGCGTGCCAAACGCAGGCTCCTGAATTTTTCCTCGTGGATCTTTCCTTCACGAAAGGCACGGATTTTTTTATCCAGGTCTATTATATCTTGCTCCACTATGGGATTCTCCAGTTCTGTTCTGAAGCTCTGCATCTTTATATCAGTTTAAGTATAGTACGAAAAAAGCCCCCGCGGCGTTGGCTGAAGAGGCTGATATTTAATTTGTTAACATTCCCTTACAAGCGCCTGTAATTGCCATGCATACAGCAGCATTGAATAGTAATTTGATAGTACGCAATCAGCTTCATGTGTCAAATATATACATAGTCTACGGAATTAATAGAATTAAATTGAAAATAATGACCTTGATTAAAGGATTTATAGATGAACATGATTTTTGCTTCCTATTATGTAAAGATTTATAGATCAGAAAAATCCGAAAATGACTTTGCTTAAAGGGTTGGGGATGCGCAGGATTTTCAGAAATCAGAAGAATCCTAAAATCCTTTAATCACGGTCAATTAACGGTAACTGTTTCCGCATACAAATACTATCCGGCAAATCAACATAAGGCCCGTATTTGGGGATATCCGCATAGCCTGATTTGTGGTACAAATGCTTCGCGTCGATATTCTTACTGCCGGTTTCCAGTACGGTGCAGGTAAAGCCCAGTTCGCGCGCCCAGGTTTCCAGTCCGCCGAGGATAAGTTTGCTGATACCCCAGCCCCGTGCATCAGGGTGAACGAACATGCGTTTCAGTTCTACCGCTTCATCATCAAAAGCTTTAAAACAGCCGCAGCCAACAGGTTGATCATCAAGATAGGCAATCACCACGGTATCGTTCTGCTCGATCACATTATGCTGATCGTAAGTATCCATCAGTTCGGCATACATTACGCGTAACTCGGCATCCAGTTGGTTTACTAATGTGCGGAAATGTGGGTTGGCGCTGGTGGTGCGGATGAGGTGGATAACGGACATGATTCAAAAATAGGAAATTGTAGATATATTTGATTTAATGGAACAAACCGAATTAATGTTGCCCGAGTATATTTTAGATAAAGCTATTCGCTCAGGGAGTGAATATGGCTGGCGTAGGTGTGATATTTTAGAGGTTGTTGAGGCCGCAAAACAGACGCAATTGGGCAATCTCGGTGGGCAGGTGCAGTATGTTTTACCTGATGCAACTTGCGAGTTGTATTGGTTAAGGTATGATCCTAAAGATCAAAAGACTGATGAGGATTGGATATCTTACTGTAATAGAACTGCTGATGAGTGTAGTGAACAGCTTAAAATGTTATTTGAACTGGATATCGAAAAAGAAGCAACATCTGCTTTTGAGATCCTTGAAAACATAGAAAACTTAAGTGATTATCAAGTCTTTATACTTTATTTACAGGCTTGTAAAAACAATTGATCCATACTTACCGCCGCCCGTTCAAGCGTCCACGCTTGAACTTATCGGATTAGTGAGCGTCCACGCTCACGTTTAAGGTAAGCGTGAACGGGCAGGGTAAAATTATAGTTAGCCACGATACATATAGCTACCTTTTTTGGGAAATAAAACTTAGCACTTGAAATATCCCCCAATATGGGTCGCCTTTTTCTAATTGAATTTTGTGCTTTCTATTGCGAATGTCCGATACAATTAATCGTGTAAATTCTGCTTTATTTATTATTCTGTCTTCAGCTTGGCCAGCTAAATCTAATGAGACTTCAACAATATCATCATTTGATATTACAGTGGTTATAACTTGTTGCGTTATGACTATTCGTTGATTACTTAGTAAAAACCAATTGAGTTCATTCTTAAAATAAATGATTAGCCCTTCTTCATCATCCTTTAAAGAAGAGAGTATAAGAGCATACTTAAATTTATTTTTATCGGTAATAACTTCTGTGTAAAGGCCTTCTCCTCCCTTTCGTCTAAAAATTGATAGTAAAATCGACGATTTTAGCTTCTTTACCATTACCCCCTCCACAAATGCTCCCACAAATGGATCATCCATACCCTATCCAGTAAAAACAGCGAGGCAAATACTACGCTGGCAATGCCGTTGGTGGTCATAAAAGCGAAGTTTACACGGCTTAGGTCGTTGGGTTTAACCAGCAGATGCTGATATACCAGCATACTGCAGAAAAACAGGATGCCCACATAATACAACACCCCTACCGATGTAAAAAATACCGGCAGCATAATAAATATAGCCGACAGCACATGCAGAAAGGTAGAAAGGCGTAAGGCGTTCACCTTACCCAGATATGAGGGAATAGAATGCAGGCGTTGGCTGCGGTCGAAGTCTTCGTCCTGCAAGGCGTAGATAATATCAAAACCGCTTACCCAACATAGTACCGAAAGCGAGAAGAATAAGGGCAATATTTTAAACTCGCCCGTCACCACTAAATAGGCCCCGATAGGTGCCAGCGATAAACCCAGGCCCAAAACCAAATGGCAAAGTGCCGTAAACCTTTTGGTAGCGCTATACCCCAACACCACCAGCAAAGCCACCGGCGACAGGTAAAAGCACAGCGGGTTAATAAACCAGGTGGCGGTAATGAACAGCAAGCAGTTGATGATGGTGAAGGTCAAACCAGCTTTCGGCGTAATGCGCCCAGCCGGTATATCGCGCTGTTTGGTGCGCGGGTTTTTAGTATCGATATCCCTGTCCAAATAGCGGTTAAATGCCATGGCCGAGTTACGGGCAAATACCATACACAGCACCATCAGCACCAGCAGTTGCCATTTAAAGGCGTGATGGGTAGTGGTCACCGCCAAAAAGAAGCCGATAAAGGCAAATGGCATAGCAAATATGGTGTGCGAGAAAGTAACTAAGGACAGATATTTTTTCATTTGTAAACCAAAAAGGTTTACAAATGTAGTAATGTTTCGGCTTATTTTCTTTTGGTGTGTGGTAGTGGTTTATGTTCGTTCCGTATTTCATTAGGCTTGGTAAATCAGTTAATGAAAGCCAGTGGATGTAACTTTCTTTTTTCTCTCAAAAAAGAAAGTCACCAAAGAAAAAAGTCGCGGCTTGGTTATCTTCTTCGAACAGTAAGTGCCAGGGCAGGGACAGTGGTACCCGAAGATTCCCGAGGCCGCATTTAGGACGGTAACGATAGGTTCATCACATCAGTAGCAGCAAATCCAATCGGCCTCCGGCCGATTGGATTTGCTGTTCTTTTTATTCCCGACAGCGGTGAGGCTTCCGGAAAGATCGGGCAAAACAATGATGGCCTGTGGGTGGAAAGGGTAAAGCGGATTTGCCGGAAGCGTGGACTTGTGCGAGCGAGAGCAGGGGCAAATTCTTGCGGCCCGTGGTTTTGCCTGATGCGGGCAAATGCCATGTGCGGCAAGGGAAGCATTTCCGCTGTCTTGATTTTTGGTTAATTTTATCAAGAAAAAGTGACTTGGCCCCTACGGCTAAGAGCAGACTGACGATAAATTACGTACAAACCTGCCCCAAGAAAACCACTACTCAAAACTCTTATAATCAGGCACTACAAACTCCCGGTTAATACCGTCAATAAAGTTCAGCACTTCATCCTTACCCAAACCACTTTCAGATGAGCTGATGAAGATATCCGGCACTTCTTCAAAACTGGCTAACAGCGCCTTGCGGAACTTCGCAACGTTTTGATCGGTTTTTACGGGTGATTGCTTATCAGCCTTGGTAAAGATGAGGGCAAAGGGCAGACCTTTTTCGCCCAGCATATTGCAAAATTCAAGATCTATTTTTTGGGGTTCAAGCCGACTGTCTATCAGCACCATTACACATTGCAGGCTTTCGCGCTTGTTCAGGTAGTTGCGGATAAATTTGTCCCAGTCTTCCTTTTTACTTTTTGAGATCTTGGCATAGCCATAGCCCGGCAGATCGACCAGGTACCAGTTTTCGTTGATGAGGAAATGGTTGATCAGTTGCGTTTTGCCCGGCGTTTGCGATGTTTTGGCCAGGCCCTTTTTCTGCACCAGCATATTGATCAACGATGATTTGCCCACGTTCGACCGGCCGATAAAGGCATACTCCGGCTTTACCGGGGGCGGCAGTCTGGATATCTGGGTGTTGCTGACAACAAATTCGGCTGATTTAATGATCATGGGGCAAAGATACGCATTAACCCCCTAACCCCCTAAGGGGGGGGGGAAAGATACAAGAAAACAGAGCCGGGAATCAAGATTATTGCGTCGGTCTTGATTCCTGGCTCTCTCATCTTCGTTCTAACCAAAGCTACATCCTAATAATCATAGGCATACTGCTGCCCGGCCTTGGCTGTGGCTTTTCATCGCCTTTTACCGTTGATTTATTAAAGCGGAACTGGAACGTCAGCATAAAGTACCGCTTAATAATTTGCGATTGGCTGTCGGTAATGATATTGGCGCCTATATAGCGGTAATTGCTGATGTTTTGGTCGAGGATATCGTAGCACGATAGCTTGATCTCGCCATGGTCTTTACGTAAAAACTGGTGGGCCAGGTTAAGGCTAAGCAGGTTACTGCTTTTTTGGTAGCCCGGTGCCACCTGCGGGTTATAAACGTACGAGTAATTACCCTCGAGGTTAAACTTGGCCGGGAAATACAGCATAAAATGCGAACCGCCGCTATGTGTTAGGTTGCTTTGCGCGTTGTAAGCCACACCGGTATAACGGGTATACACCTGCGAAAGGGAGTACGTAGGGTCGAATTGGATAATATCCTTGTAATTAAGCGAAAAACGTGGCGAAAAACTGGCGCGGTAACTATTTTGGAAGCCATCCTGATGGTTGATCACAAAAAAATCGTGATTGTGTGACAGGCTGATATTAGCGCTAACGCTTAGCTGCAATTCCTTCGATTTTTTTACCTGTTTAGATAGATAGGAGTAAAGGCTTGCACCATAACGGCCATCGCGGTTTATGGGCATGCTGGTTTCTACCAATTGACTGTTGATAGTGCGTTGCCTGAAGATGCTGTTTTCATCAATATTATAGCTGCCATTCATCGAAAAACTTAGGCCTTTTTGATAATTATAGTTATTGTAGCTAATGGTAAACCGGTTACTGGTAGTGGGCTTCAGATCGGGGTTACCCGTTACCGAACTTAGCGGACTGTAAACGATAGAATAAGGGATCATATCGCCAATGTTAGGTATATTAGCGTTGCGACTGTAGCCGATAGATATGTGGTTCAGCCTTAGGCTTAACGTGGGTATAAGGAAAAAGAACTGCTGTTTAACATCGTTGTACCCCCGGTTATAAATATTGGTCACCTGCTGCCATTGGCTGGTAAGGTGCGCCACCAGACTGCTTTTTTGCGATATATTATAGGTAAAGCCCGGATTAACGTTCTCTTTCCATACAATGCGGTTCAGGTCGCTGCTCAGCATGAGTACAAAGCTATCGTACTCGCCTGTTACAGGATTATAATCGTAAGTTGAGGCCTTATCAAGCGAGTTATTGTAATCCACACCGCCACTAATATCGATATTCAGTTTTTTTTCAATCACCTGGTTTCGGTAATTGGCCGATATCGTACCGCTGCTGCTTTTGCTCAGGTTATCGGCATAACGTTTTAATACATACGATGGCAGTACACCTACGTACGATACCAGGTTTTGGTTATCGTAACTATTGTTCTTATAACCGGGATTGATGCTCAGGCCATGATCTATCCCCCACGATGACCCTTTCTTTTTTAACTGGTGATTGTAATTAAGCCCCTGGTTGAACGAAACCCGGCTGTTCAACGCGTTATTACTGGTCACTGAATTATTAATAGGATTAATAAAATTGCTGTAGCTATTACTCCCATTGGCATTATTTGATGACCCACTGGATATGTTGGCGTTGGGAGTATACCTCAATTGGGTTTCATCGTTAGGTTTCCATGTAAGTGAACCTGTAATAATGTTATCATCCGATATGGTCATCCTGTCGCTGGATGACCCGGTGGTCACGGTAGTATCCGTTAAAAACTGCTGCTGATTGGTGATGGTATTATAAGTAGAGCGGGTATGCTTGTACAGGTACGATAGGTTTACCTTGAATTTTTTTCCATAATCGGTATTGATATTTACCCCTGCCGATGTGGATACTTGCCGGCCATTACCGCCGCCAAAATTAAAGCCTATACCCGATCGTGAGAAAGCCCCGCCATCGCGGTTGGCACCGCCGTTGGTATACAGATCGTTAAAATCGAAGCCAGTACTATTAAGGTTGTTAGTATAACCCAGGGCGCTGATCTGCAAGGTATCTTGAAACATATTGAATAAAGCACCGCTCTGATAATGATCCTGCGTACCCTGCCCGCCATACATTTTACCGAAAATGCTCTTCTTCAGTGCTTTTTTAAATTTCAGGTTGATGATCTTGCTTACCTCGTTATCGGGCACCAGGTGGTTGGGGTCGTTCTCGCGGTCGTCGTATACCTGCACTTTGGCTATCAGGTCGGCATCCAGGTTTTTGGATGCGATGCGCAAATCGCTTGAGAAAAACTCTTTGCCATCAACCAGTATCTTGGTCACATCCTTACCCATTACAGTTATTTTCCCGGTATTGTCTACCTCAACCCCTGGCAGTTTTTTCAGCAGGTCTTCGGCTACGGCATTGGGCTTAGTCTTAAAGGCTGTAGCATCAAACTCAATCGTATCCTTACGCACAGTGATAGGCATCCGCTCGGCGGTGATCACTACCTCGTTTAATTGTTTTGGGGCCAATGGTATGGTACCCATATTAAGTGTTTGCCCTTTTATAAGGCTAAAAAACTTCACATACGGGCGGAAACCAACATAGGATATCACCACTTTTAATGGTACAGCGGTAGGCAGGTTGCGGATACTGTATAAACCATCCTTATCGGTTTGGGCGTAGGCAATCAGTGCTGTAGCGGTGGTATCTTTAGCATGCAGTACGGCAACAGTAACTATTTCAACAGGTTTTTTATCGGCCGAATCAATGATCTTACCCTTTATTTCGGCTCGGTTTTGCGCCATTCCGGTAAAAGCCAACAGTAACAAGGCAGGCAGCAGCAGTATTTTATACATGAAGTAACTATAAGGTTAGTTTGTACCCAAAGATGTATAAATACTTTTAAATATAATGATGTCGATTAGCGATATTTTGTAATATTTAGGATATTAAAATGGGTTGGGATAATACAACCGCATTAGCAGCAAACCTGTGTGTACCTTATAATATTACAATACGCTAACACCTTAGTATAAATAATATTTTAAATTTACATGTTTAAACATATAATATAATGAGCGATTACAAAATACCAGCCCAAACCCGTATTGGCCATGTGCATTTAAAGGTAAGCGACCTGCAACGTTCGCTTGATTTTTATTGCGGGCAACTGGGTTTTGAACTGATGATGAAATACGGCGACCAAGCCGCCTTTATATCGGCCGGGGGTTACCACCACCATATTGGCTTAAATACCTGGCACAGCAAGGGCGCCCCGCCTGCTCCTGAGTTTGCACCCGGCTTATACCATACCGCCATCCTGTTCCCCGAACGTAAGGATTTGGCCGTAGCCTTAAAACGTTTGCTGGATGCTGGCTACCCCATCACCGGCGCGTCAGACCATGGCGTGTCTGAAGCGATATACCTGAATGACCCCGACCATAATGGCGTGGAATTATACTGGGACAGGCCCAAAGAGGAATGGCCAGTTGACGAGCATGGCGATTTGACCATGTTTACCCGCAGATTGGATGTGGAGGGATTATTGGCCTTAGCTAAATAAAACATTGTGCGGCCAATGTTGGTGTTCGGAAGATTAGAAAAAGGGGTGGGATTGTGCGATTCCCTCCCATAGGAGGGTGTAGGGCAATGTCATTAAGTTAAGGATAAATCAGCTAACTAAATGAGCCGATTAGTGGTCTGTGAAGACACAGACCACGGGAAGTTTACCCGGTGCCTGTGTCCTCACAGGCACCTTAAAAGCTTAACTTAATGACATTGGGGTGTAGGGAGGGGTTTCATCAAGCGTAGAAACCCCTCCCTGCCATCGCACAATCAGTCGCACCCCTCCCCATGGGATGGAACTAAGAATCTTCCGACACCTGTGGTGTTGTCTCCAACATTTATAAGGCCACCGCATGCTGTTGGTGACAATACCAACATTGGCCAGGCACACCAAACACCCATATCATAACAACCTTTCAACATTCCGGCCTTGCGCCTTTTAACAATTCTAAAAATTACTACCTTAGTAACCGTGGAGAATTTTATTGTTTCGGCTCGCAAATACCGCCCCGCTACTTTTGAAACCGTTGTAGGTCAGCAACATATTACTGGCACACTAAAAAACGCGATCAAAAATAATCAGCTGGCACAGGCATTTTTATTCTGCGGGCCGCGTGGCGTAGGGAAAACAACGTGTGCAAGGATCCTGGCTAAAACCATTAACTGCGAAAATTTGCAGCCCAATGGCGAGGCCTGCGGCCAGTGCGGTTCGTGCAAATCATTCCAAAACGGCAACTCCTTTAACATCCACGAACTGGATGCCGCCAGTAACAACTCGGTTGATGATATCCGTAACCTGATAGACCAGGTGCGCATACCGCCACAGGGTGCCAAATACAAGGTTTATATTATTGATGAGGTACACATGCTATCGCAGGCGGCATTTAACGCTTTCCTGAAAACGCTGGAAGAGCCGCCTCATTACGCCATTTTTATATTGGCCACTACCGAGAAGCATAAAATACTGCCCACCATACTTTCCCGTTGCCAGATCTTTGATTTTAACCGTATTAAGGTTGATGATATGGCATCGCACCTGGCGGGTATAGCCGTTAAGGAAAACATCACCTACGAACAGGACGGCCTGCACATTATTGCCCAAAAGGCAGATGGCGGTTTAAGGGATGCCCTATCCATGTTCGATCAGATCGTCAGCTTTTCGGGCGGCAACGTAACCTACAGTTCGGTTATTGATAACCTGAACATACTGGATTACGATTATTATTTCAGCATTACCGATAGCCTGCTTAAAGAGGATACTGCTAAGGTGCTGTTACTGTTTGATGAGATTTTGGGTAAGGGTTTTGACGGCGCCCATTTTATAACCGGCCTTACTGCCCACCTGCGCAACCTGCTGGTAGGCAAGGATACCAATACACTGAAACTACTGGAAGTAAGCGACGGGATAAAGGCTAAATACCTGCAGCAATCGCAGGCTACGTCGGTATCGTTCCTGCTATCGGCCATGGCTATTGCCAATCAATGCGACCTGAACTACCGCCTCAGTAAAAACCAGCGGCTGCAAGTTGAACTGGCACTGCTGAAGATCTGCCACCTGCCATCGGCCTTTAATATGGCCAATGCCGCTGCAATGCCCGATGGGCAATTAAAAAAAAAACCTGATACCTCAGCAATAGCGCCTCAAACCAGCCCAAAAACGGAGGTTCCGGCACCACAGCCAATACTGGTTGCCGAAGTTAAGCCAGTGCCGCAACAACCTGTACCACAATCCGCTGCCACAGTTGTAAAGGACATTCCGGCTGCTGTACCCGCTACTGCTACTATACCAACGGCTGCTCCCCCTACCCCGGCAGCGGCTTCGCCAAAAATATTTATCCCAAATCAAAATAGTAGTACATCCATAAAGATCCCGTCGTTCAGCGAAATGGGGAAACAAGTAGAGGAAGAAGCCGCTAAGGACGACGACCCTTATCTAAAAGGTAGCGATAAGGAAGATTTTACTTATGACGACTTTTTGAAATGCTGGAGCGATTATGCCGCGAGTATTAAAAAAGATGGCAAACCCAGCACCCTGCTCACCATTTTTACAGGCGAAGCGCCTGTTATGCTTAAACCTTACGATTTTGAAGTAGCCGTAAGCAACAAAACCCAGGAAAACTGGTTCCGCGATGAGAAGCCTGATTTGCTGAACTACCTGCGCACTACGCTAAAAAACTTTGATCTGACGGTAACCACCCGGGTAGATGAGCATATTGCCAGCAAGCGCCCCTATACGACTATAGAAAAATATCAGTACATGGCCGCCAAAAATCCGCAACTAATAGAACTGCGTAAGCGGTTTAATTTGGATTTGGAGTAAGTTAAAAGATACGTCATTGCGAGGTATGAAGCAATGACGTGCTAAATTTATAACCAGCCTTTTATCTCACATAGTCCCCGTCATTTTTCGGGTACCCCTCTTCATCCAAATCATCACGATCATCTTCGGGGGTGCGGGCCAGGGCCGCGTCGGCAGCATCAACTTCTACAATTTCGCCGTCATCAATGTGCATAGCTAAATCGTCGGCGTCGGTTTCTATGTTACGCTTGGCATCATATTCGCCGTTCACATCGTAGGGATTAGCTTCATCGTAAGTAGAGCTGATATCCTCGCCATTTTTCACAGTAGTATCATACGGATCGGGGTGATCATAATCCGGGTCATCGCTTTTAACATCGTATTCAAAGCTGTTTTTATCGGCATTATATTTCAGGTTCTCCGTATCAATGGTCTCGCCAAGGTCGTCCTTTAAAGTACGGTCCCTATCGTCGTCGTCGTTATCAAATTCCGAGAATGTGTTATCTGGGTTCATGGTTTATAGTTTAATTGTTATACTAAAAACCCTGCCGGCTATAATTAGTTTGCAGGGGTAGCTTTTAATTTACTGTTGGCCTTACCTAAATACTAAGGTACAGATTTATCTATTGAGCCTTGCATAGCAGGATGATATTTAGGAATATGATATTGAAGTATATTAGCCTGATATTTTTTAGCATTGCGTTAATAAAACCACATCGGTATAACCTTACGGGAACATCTTTTATGATAAAGCATATATTAAGGACAATAATCGCCTGCCTTTTACTTTGCAATACCTTGCTGGCGCAAAGCCGCGTTGTGCAATCCATTAATACCAACTGGGCTTTCCATAAAGGCGATGTGGCAGGTATGCCATCGGCGGCAGCTAAAACCGACTGGGAAAAGGTATCCATCCCTCATAGCTGGAATACGACTGATGTGTATGACGATGCCCCAGGTTATTACCGTGGCATTGGCTGGTATAAAAAAACAGTGTACATTCCATCTGCCTGGAAAAGCAAAAACATATACCTGCATTTTGAGGGCGCCAACCAGGTAGCCGAAGTATACGTAAATGGTAAATCAGTTGGCAAACATATTGGCGGTTACACGGCGTTCAGCTTCCCTATTAATCAGTACTTGCTTACCAACGATAGCCTTGCCGCTAATGAAATAGCGGTTAAGGTTGATAACAGTAACAATGCCGATATCCCGCCGCTTAGTGCCGACTTTACCTTTTACGGCGGCCTTTACCGTGATGTTTACCTTGTAGCCGCCAACCCCGTGCATTTTGAAATGGATGACAATGCATCGCCTGGTATCCGCATTAAAACGCCATCGGTTACCGATAGCAAGGCCGGTGTGGTGATTGAGGGTAGTATCAGCAATACATCCACCCAAAAGCGTAATTTAAAAGTGGTGAGTGAACTGATTGACGCGCAGGGCAAACTACTTGGAAAAACCGAGCAAAAGTTAAGCGCCAACGCGTCGGGCAAGCAAATATTCAGTCAGCAGCAAACGGTAATGCAGCCGCATTTATGGTCGCCTGAAGATCCTTACCTGTACCATATTATTACCCGTGTTTATGATGCCAAAACCAACGAGGTACTGGACGAGCAAACTAACCCGTTGGGCCTGCGCTGGTTTAGCTTTGATGCCGATAAAGGTTTCTTTTTGAACGGTAAACCGGTTAAACTAATGGGCGCTAACCGCCACCAGGATTTTCGCGATTTGGGTAACGCCCTGCCCAATGCCCTGCACGAACGTGATATGCAATTGCTGAAAAGCATGGGCGCTAACTTTATCCGCATAGCGCATTACCCGCAAGACCCAGCTGTGCTGGAAGCCTGCGACCGCCTGGGCATTATGGCATCGGTAGAGATCCCTATTGTAAACGAGATTACCGAGTCGGCAGCATTTTCGGCTAATTGCCTGGCCATGCAAACCGATATGATCCGCCAAAACTTTAACCATCCCAGTGTTATTATTTGGGCTTATATGAACGAGGTGATGCTGAAACCGCATTTCCAATCAGGATCCGACCGGCAGAAAGCTTATTTCGCCAGCATCGTTACCCTGGCTAAAAGTATCGATTCGCTTAGCCGCGCCGAAGATCCGTCGCGCTATACTATGATCCCCTGCCACGGTAGTTATAACCTGTATACCAGCACCGGCTTAACAAAAGTACCGCAAATTGTAGGCTGGAATTTATATAGCGGCTGGTATTCGGCCGGGTTAAATGGCTTTGAGGCCTTCTTGGATAACTTCCATAAAAATACACCCGATAAACCGGTAATGGTGACCGAATACGGTGCCGACGCCGATAGCCGCAGCCACAGCCTTAACCCCGAACGTTTTGATAAAAGTGTAGAGTACGAAGTGATTTATCATGCCCATTATATTAAGCAAATGATGAACCGCCCTTTTGTAGCCGGTGCCGCGATATGGAATTTGGTTGATTTTAATTCGGAGGGCCGGGCCGAATCTACCCCGCACATCAACACCAAGGGTATTACCACCGATGTACGCGAACCAAAGGAAACTTACTTTTTATACCAGGCCAATTTGCTTAAAACACCTTTTATACAAATTGGCGGCAACCAATGGAAACTACGTTCGGGCATTAGCACCAATGGCATAACCTGTACACAACCGGTAACTGTGTTTAGTAACCAGGTGGCAGTACAATTGTGGTTAAACGGGCAAAGTTTAGGTACAGCAAACGTGCAGGATGGTATGGCGGTATTTAAAGTGCCGTTTAAAAACGGGACTAATCAACTGAAAGCTACTGCCGCGGGTACAGCTACCGAAGATAACCAAGTGGTAACCTTTAAAGCTATCCCTGCTTTGCTTACTGATACCAAACTTCCCTTTACCGAAATAAATGTTAGCCTGGGCGATGTACGGTATTTTGTTGATGATAAACTACAACAAATTTGGCTGCCCGAACAGGCTTATACCAAGGATAGCTGGGGATATGTTGGGGGCGAACCGCTGAAAAGCGGCGGCGGCCGTACCAGCATGGGGTCGGATAAGGACATATTTGGCACCAATTACGACCCGATTTACGAGACCCAGCGCATTGGTATTGAGGCTTTTAAAGCTGATGTGCCCGATGGCCAATATGAAGTGACCCTGCATTTTGCCGAACTGCAAGCCAAATCAAACGGCGAGTTATTGGTTTATAATTTAGGGAGCGATACGCGGCAAGGCACTACCGTAAAATCGCGCGTGTTTAATGTACTGGTGAACGGGCAGCCCTTTATTAACGGGTTAAGCAACAGCAATTACCTGGAGGCACAAACAGCTTACTCGGCCACTACCGTAGTTACCGTGCAAAACGGGCAAGGCATCACCGCCGATTTTAAACCCATAGCGGGGCAAACCATATTAAATGCTGTGCAAATAAAAAAAATATATTAAAACTATAGGGAAACTTACATTTTTTCAGAATATTTGGGCATTCGCGCAAAACATTACCATTATTATTATATAATTTTGCTGCTTAACTGGTCAAATGCTTTCCAAAAAAACCAAATATGCCATTAAGGCATTAGTAATACTGGGTAAACACCGGGACAAACCACCCTTGCAAATATCATGGATTGCTGAGCAGGAAAAGATCCCCAAAAAGTTTTTAGAGCAAATATTGCTCGACTTACGTAACGCGGGATTTTTGTACAGCAAAAAAGGAGCGGGCGGCGGTTATAGTTTAAATAAAGACCCCAAGGATATTTACCTGGTAAACGTATTGCGTATTACCGATGGCCCTATTGCCATGGTGCCTTGCGCCAGCCTTAACTTTTATCATAAATGCGATGAGTGCCACCAGGAAACTACCTGTGGTATCCGCGATGTGTTTGTTGATGTGCGCGATGCTACGCTGAAGATACTAAGCGAAACCAGCATAGCGGATATTATTGACAGGGAAACCACCCTGATAAATACATAGCGTTTACCTTAATATTCGGCAAATACCTCATCGGGGTAACACCATAACCATCTTTCGCCCGGCTGGGCCGAACTGACTACCGGGTGCGCTGTAGCGTGATAATGCGCCGTCATGTGTTGCATGGGCGAATCATCGCAACACAAGGTTACACCACAAGTTTGGCAGGTACGCAAATGCACCCAGGGGCTATTGGTTTTGATACATATTTCGCAAACCAGTTCATCGGCTACCTGCAATGTGGTAAGGCCTTTAATATGCTGACAGATTTCGGGCTGATCCATAATCTTAATTTATTTATTAAAGTTATATTGGTTGTTTTTATACCCGGCACAAAACAAACCATGTCATTTCGACGAACCACATGGGCTAAGTGATGGAGTGAGGGAGAAATTTTATACGATATGCAATTTATTATAGCATATCGTACAAGATTTCTCTTTCGCCCCCTCGCACAAGTCCCACCCCTTGGCTCTATCGAAATGACAAGGGTTATAATAACATTATTATTTCACTTCGGCCAGGTATTTATGTACAAAACTAATAGCCATTGATCCCTCGCCAACGGCAGATGCTACACGGTTCATAGCCCCTGCCCTTACATCGCCGGCGGCAAAAATGCCGGGGCAACTGGTTTCCAGAAGGTAAGGGTCGCGTTTTTGCTTCCAGATCTTATTAAAATCGCTGTAGCCTTTTAACTCGCGCCCGGTTTCAATAAAGCCTTTGCCATCTTTTATAATATCCAGCTGAATCCAGTCGGTAAAGGGCTTGGCACCTATAAAAATATACAAGGCAGCGGCAGGTTTTGTTTCTACGGCATGTGTATCCACATTGGCTATATCCAGTTCTTGCAACCTGTCGGCCCCCCGCGCTTCAACAACTTCGGTTTTGGGCAGGATATGAATATTATCGGTAGCCTTGATCTGATCGATAAGATAAGCCGACATGGTACTGGTTAAATCCTCTTTCCTGATGAGAATATACACATTTTGGGCAAATTTTGATAGGTACATAGCCGCCTGCCCGGCAGAATTGCCCCCGCCTACCACATACACTTCCTTATCCTTGCAGGCGGTAGCCTCGGTCATGGCGGCACCGTAATAAATTCCCGCGCCGGTAAAATCGCCTATGCCGGCGGTATCCAGTTTACGGTAATCAACCCCGGTGGTAATAACCACGCTGCGGGTATTAATTTCCTCGGCATCGTCCAGTATAATTTTTTTATAACCATCCTTTTGCTGTATCGATCTAACCGATTGCGGCGAAAGGAACTCGGTACCCAACCGCGCGGCTTGTGTAATGGCACGGCGGGTTAATTCGGCCCCGCTTAAGCCGGTAGGGAAACCCAGGTAATTTTCTATGCGCGAACTGGTACCGGCCTGTCCGCCCGGTGCGCGCCGTTCTATCAATAGCGTTTTTAGTCCCTCGGATGCGCCGTAAACCCCCGCCGCCAAACCAGCCGGACCTGCACCAATAATGACCACATCATAAATATCCTGTCGTTTTACCTGTGGGTTTAAACCAATTTTAGCCGCTATTTCCACAATACCAGGTTTAATTAAACAAGATCCATCCTCTAAAAAAACAACGGGCAGATCTTTTGTCGTCAAATTATTAAGCTGCAGCAACTTTTCGGCTTCGTGCCCGGCTTGTATATCCAGCCACTGGTAAGGCACCAGGTTACCGGCCAAAAAATCCTTTACCTCGTGCGATTTGCGCGAATATTGGTAACCTATCACCTTAATGCCTCTAAATTCGGGATGGTAATCGCACTGCCAATCTTCCAATAGGTCATCAATTACCGGGTACAATTTTTCCTCGGGCGGGTCCCAGGGTTTTACCAGGTAATAATCCAATTTAATGGCGTTTATAGCTTTTATGGCAGCATCCTTATCTGAATAAGCCGTAAGCAAGATCCGCTTAGCTTCGGGATAAAATTGCATGGCCCTTTCTAAAAAGCCGATACCATCAATTTCAGGCATCCGCTGGTCGGATACAAACAAGGCTATCGTTTCGCCCGTATTTTTTAGTTCCAATAAACTATCCAAGGCCTCCTGCACTTTATCTGTACCCAAAACCCGATAGTTTTCGCGGTACTTATTTTTCAGGTCGCGTGTAATGGCACGCAGCACCTGTGGATCATCATCAATACAAAATATGATAGGCAAACTCATTAAATATCCTTCGCTTTATTAAATTAAATATACAAAAACCGGCATTAGTTGCCGTTGATAGGGAACTCTACAATAAACTCCGTACGCCCCGGCACCGAGTTTACCTTAATATTACCCTGGTGCTGCTTTACAATACGTACTACTACATCCAGCCCCAGCCCTGTACCCTTTCCCACTTCCTTGGTTGTAAAAAACGGATCGAAGATCCTGTTCTTGATCTCGTCGGGGATACCCGGGCCATTATCAATAACCGATACCTTTACACAATCCTTTGCCGGCGCGGTTTTTATTTCTAAAATCCCCTTTCCGTTAATTTCCATCGCATCCAGCGCGTTATCTATCAGGTTAGTCCATACCTGGTTCAACTCGCCTATCATGGCATTAACGGGGGGCAGTGTTAAATCAAAATCCTCCTGAACGGTTATATTACCCTTGCGCGTTTTATATTGCAGCATGGTTAATGTATTACGGATACCGTTATGGATATCGGCATATTGCTTGCCATGGCCCTGATCCATGTGGGTAAAGTTTTTAACCGAGCCTACCAGATCGGCAATCCGGCGCGAGGCATCTTCAATATCCATCACCATTTTTTCGGTAACCAGGTTATTGTTGATCCAGTTAAAAACGGCCGAGATAGAATCGTCGGGGATATGCTTTTTAAAGCCATCCAAGTCGGCAAGGGTAAACCCAAAATCTACCAGATTCTCCGCAACTTCCTGGCTGTTGGTTACGCTATAATCCGCCATCCAATCGTACAGGTCATCTTCCATGGCCGACCGCTGCATCATGGTAAAATAAGGTTTTTCCGTACGGTTTAAAACGGCAAATAACTGGTCGTTTATAAAATCAACTTCGGCAACACTCATGTGTATGGCCATTACCCTTTTAAACGCGTCGGGGGTTAGTTTTAAGTGTTTTTGCAAAGAAGCAGCGCCACGCACTACAGCTGCAGCCGGGTTATTTAACTCGTGCGCCAAACCTGCGGATAGCTTACCCAGCGCCATCATTTTTTCGCTTTGCTGTTCAAAAGCGGTAAAATCGCGCACACGGGTAGTCATAATATGTACCAGCGCCTGCGTCAATTCAAACTGGGTACGGATCATCTCCTGCATTTTATCGATCGGGAAAAACAGGTAGCGCATAGCTGTAACCACTTCGCCGATACCACCCGAA
Organism: Bacteroidota bacterium; assembly: GCA_040389105.1. GTDB lineage: Bacteria > Bacteroidota > Bacteroidia > Sphingobacteriales > Sphingobacteriaceae > Mucilaginibacter. The sequence goes on along the minus strand of JAZKAO010000028.1, from coordinate 37,999 downwards.
AGTTTAGCCCTCGAAAATGGCAGGTAACCGGTGATGGATTTCGGCTCGAAAGTGGTGATCTCCCGCAATTCGCCGTTTTGCAGCATACATAACCTAAATCGCCCTTCTATAAGGATGTAAGTACCCTTCATCGGGTCGCCGGGTTTAAATAATTCCCCGCCAACCTCCAGCTCCAGCAAGGTGCTATGATCTATCAGCCATTGCAATTGCCCGGCAGGTACATCTTTTAAGGCATCAATGCTTTGCAGCCACTGCACGTTAACCTCAGTCATTTTTTTTTGATAGGATAATATAAGGCCTAAATTTAGACAAATAATAATTATCAAGGCTTATTGGGGTGCAATTTAACCGGGCGTTATCGAATCCTTAAAACGGTAAACCAATCCCAAAGTTAAGCTGCATAAAATTGTAGCTTTCGCCATTGGTAACCAGGTAGGTATTTTTAAAGTTGCCGCTGTGGAATAACTCGTTAGCATGGCGCAGCAGTACCCATTGATCGCCCCCATTAAACTGCGGATCCTTAAACTTAAAGGCAGCATCCAGGCGGAACACAAAGAAGTTAAGATCGAACCGCAAACCGGTACCTACGCCAATAGCTGTACTTTGGAACAGGTTGCCAAAGCTAAACTGCCCGCCCGGGCTTTCAACGGTATTGTGCAGGCGCCATACGTTACCAAAATCGGTAAACACGGCCCCTTTCAGCTTCGATCCAAAAAAGTTATCGGCCAGTTTAAAGCGGTATTCGGCATTGCCTAATATTTTTATTTCGCCAAATTGGTCTAAATATTTCAGGCGGTTACGGGTAGTGCTATCGGGATAAATAGATCGGTTAAAATTACCGGGGCCAAGTGTGCGGGGCAACCAGGCGCGGTTATCGTTAGCGCCGCCGGCATAAAAATTCTTTTCGAACACCAATTGGTTGCTGTTGCCATAAGGCACGCCTATGCCCGGGTTAATACGGAAAACAAACTGCCGTTCGCCGCCTACATTACGGTATACCCTAAAATCAATTTCGGCTTTAGTGTATTGCGAAAACGCCTGTCCAAAAATGGTGCGCTGGTTGGCTGTATCGCGCGGCGTGTTGATCAGGCTGGTTAACAAACTCATGGTATTACCCGCCACATCCAGTGATCCACGGAAATACTCGAAACTACCTATCGAGTTCAGCATATCGGCATTTACCTGGTAGGTGTATTGGCTGCCGATAGTAAACACGGTGCGGCCTATCAGGAAGATATACGAGTAACGGTTAATATTCAGCAACTCCTGCCGGGCAATAGGGTCGATTTTACCTGTCGAAAACTCAATATTAATGGGTGTAAGCGTATGCAGCTTATGCCCGGTCTCGGCAAAATCATAAGTAAGCGAGTTGATAAAGCTTTCGCGCAGCACCAAACCCTTTTGATAAAACAGGGAGTAGTTGGTAGAGAAGGTGGTATGCGGCACACCGTATTTACCTAATATAGGCAGGTTGAACGGTGTAATAATACGCGGATAAGCAAGGGTAATACCCGCCTTAAAATCCTGATTTTGGATACCGTTGCCTACGGCACTGGCCTGCGCTTTATCAAACAATACGCTCCAGTTTATTTTAAACTGCAATATTTCGGCCCGTTTAAACAGGTTACGGTTGGTGAAGGTATTGCCTATATTGTAACCATATCGGCCGCCGTTAAAAATAAATTCGGGCTCTAAACGGTCACTCATCCTTTTAAGGGGTACAATATCAATTTTTGTATTCAACCGGTTGGTACTGTCGGGTAACTTTTCGTAGGTGGGGTTGGGCACGTTCCTAAACACGTTTAACTCCGAGAGCCGCGAGGTGGTCAAGGCTTGTTTATCAATATCGTATAACTCGCCTTTCTTTTGAAAAACATAATAAGTTACCGCCTTAGGTTTAAAATAATGTGAAAAATCAACAAATCTAAACTGCGAGTCAACCTGCAAAGTATCGGCCTTACCTGGGTTACGGGCGTTACTGTTTGATATGGTAATGAGGGTATTATTAATCGTATAAACAGGGTGCTTTATCTTACCAACCGGGTTGCGGATAATCATTTTTACGTCAACCACACTATTATTAAATGTGGTATCAAAATCGTACGTAACGTACTGCCTGTAAAAATCATAATAACCATTACGTTTAAGCAACTGGTATATTTCGTCGCGATCGTAAGCCAGGCTATCGGTATCGTACCGGCCGCCGGGCTGTATGTGCGAAAAAGCGGCGCGGTTAGCCCGGTACAATGCAGCCACACTTTTATCGCCAATACTATCCTGAAACTTCCTGATCCTGAACATCGGCCCCTCGGTAGCGGTAAATACCAGTTCGGCTTTTTCCTTTTTAATAATGATTGAATCGGTAACACGGGCTTTAAGGTAGCCCTTATTTTGCAAAAATTTCTGTATCTGCACACGTGAGTATTCTACCAAATTGCTATCCAGTATAGATGGCGGTTCGCCCACATCGTTCTTACCGTTTTTACTGAAAGTATAATACAGGTTTAGGTTGATCCAGTTGTTAGGCTGTTGTTGCCTGTCTACAAAAGTGGGTGCGGCCTCACTAAATTCCTTATCTACACCTTTTATTGTAATTTTGCGCACCAGCGATTCATTGGGCTTCAGCCGGCGCGTTAAACCGCATCCTGCTAACAAGAAAACCAATAGAATAACTAATATTGTAAAGCTTTTATGTTTTAAACCGGTATATGCTTTCAAAATCTCAGATCAGTTTATTTAAATCCTTACAACATAAAAAGTTCCGCAATGTTCATGGATTATTTGTGGCCGAAGGATTTAAATCCGTTGCCGAATTTATCGCTTCAGGTTATCCCATCCAAACCATTTACCATACTGATGCAGTTGCCCCAAAATTGCTGAAATTATCGGCAAAAATAAACTTTCAGGAAATTTCTTTAAATGATTTGGTAAAGATAAGTAGTTTAACCACCCCACAGGAAGTTATTGCGCTGATAAAGATACCCGAATGGCCCGCTTTAAATGCCGCCTTGCTAAAAAATAAATATGCACTGGTGCTGGATGGCGTGCAGGATCCCGGTAATATGGGCACCATTATCCGCACGGCTGATTGGTTTGGCATTAACCATATCATCTGTTCGGACGATTCGGTTGATGTATATAACCCAAAAGTAGTGCAGGCTACCATGGGTTCGCTTTCGCGGATAAATGTGTATTATACCAATTTAGAGGCTGCTATCCCCCAATTAAAAATGCCTGTTTATGGTGCCTTATTAAACGGAAAAAACATTTATACCACGCGTTTTAACACCGAAGGCTTAATTGTAATGGGCAACGAAGGTAATGGCATACGCCCCGAAATACAAAAATTGGTAGATACCGCTATCACTATCCCGGGTGCAGGCGCAACCGAATCGTTGAACGTGGCCATAGCTACCGCTATATTTTGTTCGGAAGTGTTTAGAAACAGATTTTAAATTAAAATTGACTAACAATAAATATTTATTAACTTTGCACTCCTGAAAAATGGTCGGGTGGCCGAGTGGCTAGGCAGAGGTCTGCAAAACCTTGTACAGCGGTTCGAATCCGCTCTCGACCTCAAAGGTTAACATTAATAAAGAGATTATCATGGGCGTTACACGTTTAAAAAGAAAAGACAGGAAAAACAAAACTACTTCACGTTTAGAAGTACAGTTTTTAAAATTAGCTACTAACATTGAGTTAGGCAGCCGTTCTGCTGAGTCGAAACACAGCCAGATCGCAAAAAACAACGAAGTATTAGCGAAAGCTATCGCCGCTTCAAAGTAATTTTTTCGGTTAACCGGAGCGAATTTTAAGTCCTGTTGGCGTAAGCCGGCAGGATTTTTTGTGTTTTATGATTTGGGGATTTAACGGCCGATTTTTATATGCCCAAAGTAAGGAGGCTCCTATGGAGCCATAAATTCCTTTTGTTCTTTCTATAAACAGGATGCTCCTAACGGAGCCCTTTTAACAACATTATTATATCCGGTTATATATTGTGTCTACCATCACCCGGCTCCAGCGGAGCCACGTGTTTATAGACATACAAACATTAGCGATATGGCTCCATAGGAGCCTCCTTATAACCACTATAACGTATGCTATTCAATAAAATCAAATAAATAACTTTCTTCAAACGGGATCTCGAACTTCTGTAACAAATTCAAATACTCCTGCTTAAATGTTTTCTTTTGATGATGTACTTCCTGATCAAGGACATAATTTATCACCGCATTAATATGTGAATGAGAATATGAAAAGACTCCATAACCCTCCTGCCATTTAAATTTCCCTTTAACCCAGTTTTTGGAATTGATGAATTCATTACTTTCCACCTTAATTTCCTTAACAAAATCCGAAATCAAAATATTGGGTTTAAATCCCACAAATAAGTGAATATGGTCTGGCATACAATTAATCGCCAGCATTTTAGCAGTTCTATTTTGCACAAGGGCTGTGATATACTTATGTAACTCTTCTTTATGTTCCCTTGCAATTAAACTTTGCCTGTTTTGAACTGCGAAAACAAATTGCAGATATATCTGCGAAAAGGTATTTGCCATAGTAAAATTAGGCTGATAAGATTTTTTTATTTATCCGCCCAATTAATGCCGGCCCTTCGTAAATAAAACCGGTATATAATTGTACTAACGATGCGCCGGCATTTAGTTTTTCCAACGCATCCGCGGCCGAGTGGATGCCGCCTACCCCGATGATGGGGAATGATCCATTTGATTTTTTGTGCAGGTAACTGATCACTTCTGTTGACCGATGGGTTAGTGGCTTACCGCTCAATCCGCCTGCTTCGGTTTTCAGCTCCTCCGCCGATTTCAAATTATCCCTACTGATAGTGGTATTAGTGGCTATCACTCCGGCTATACCACTTTGTTGTACCATATCTACAATATCGTCCAGTTGCTCGTTGGTTAGGTCGGGTGCTATTTTTAGCAGGATAGGGCGCGATATCCCGTTTTTATTATTGCGTTGCTGCAAGGTATTTAAAATATGCAGCAACGGGCCCTTTTCCTGCAACTCGCGCAGGCCCGGCGTATTGGGCGAACTTACATTTACCACAAAATAATCAACCACATCAAATAATTTGTCAAAGCAAATCACATAATCATTTACGGCATCCTCGTTAGGTGTAACCTTGTTCTTGCCAATATTGCCGCCGATAATGATCTGCTGGCTTTTATATGCCGAACTTGCGCGATAGTCGGCTATTCGTTCAACCATAGCATCTACCCCACCATTATTAAAACCCATGCGATTGATCAGCGCGGCATCGGCCGGCAACCTGAACATGCGGGGCTTTGGGTTACCCGGTTGCGGCAAGGGTGTAACAGTCCCTACCTCTACAAAGCCGAAACCCATATTGGCCATTTCTTTGATCATCACGCCGTTTTTATCAAACCCGGCGGCCAGGCCAACGGGATTTTTAAATTTCAGGCCAAACACCTCGCGCTCCAGCCTCTTATCTGCTACGTTCCACAATGCACGGCTCAGCGCGCCTCCGCCCGGGATGCTGTTAATTACGTGCAGGCTATCGGTAACAAAATAATGTATGTTTTCGGGGTCGAACTTAAAAAAGACAGGTTTGATCAGTTGATACATGATGCAAATTTACCGCTTTGTGTGTTAAGATATGGAGAATATTTATAATTTAGCTGATGGTTCATGGTTGATAGATCATAGTTCATAGCGCCTGGCTATTTGCTAAACGTAATCACAATGGGCCATCACCTATGAACCATTAAAATGAATCAAAAAATGAACACCCGCCGCTCCTTTATTACTAATGCCGCTATTGGCACACTGGCCACCTTTGCTATCCCCCAAATTGCCTCAAGCGCATTTGCCGAAGCTAAAGGCAAAAAAATCAGCCTGAATAACAACGATGTTGTGCTTTTCCAGGGCGATTCCATTACCGATTCGGGCCGGGATAAAAAGAATACCGCGGCTAATAATGTGGCCTGTATGGGCAATGGCTACGCGCTGGTGGCAGGATCGAGCCTGTTGGTGAACAACCCGGGTAAAAACCTGCAGATCTATAATAAAGGCATTAGCGGCAACAAGGTTTTTCAACTGGCCGACCGTTGGGATGCCGATTGCCTGCAACTTAAACCGAACGTATTAAGCATTTTTGTTGGTGTTAACGATTATTGGCATACCATTACCAATGGCTATACCGGCACCATTGAAACCTATCGCGCCGATTATAAAAAACTGATAGACCGTACCAAACAAGCTTTGCCGGATGTAAAACTGATCATTTGCGAACCTTATGCCATTAATGGTGTAAAAGCCGTAACTGATGCATGGTACCCAAAATTCCCCGAATACCAGGCTGTTGCGCGTGAAATTGCCGATGAATATAACACTGGCTTTGTCCCTTTCCAGGCGGTGGTGGATAAAGCTATGAAATCGGCCCCGGGTAATTACTGGACCGGCGATGGCGTACACCCTAATATGGCCGGCATCACCCTGCTGGCACATGCCTGGCTGGAAGCGGTGAAGTAATACCCCCTACCTCTCTGAAGAGGTGATAAAAAATCAACATGAAAAAAGAATTAAACCGCCGTTCATTTATTACCAATGCTGCTATTGGCGCACTGGCTGCTTTAGCTATACCGGAGATCGCTTCGGCGGCATTCGCGGAGGGTAATGGCAAACGTATTGCCTTGAATGCTAACGATATAATGCTTTTTCAGGGTGATTCTATTACCGATTCAGGCCGTGATAAAAAAAACACTACGGCTAATAATGTGGCCTGTATGGGTAGCGGTTACGCGCTAATGGCGGGATCAGATCTACTGGTGAACCATCCCAACCTTAATTTACAGATCTATAACAAAGGCATCAGCGGCGATAAAGTTTATCAACTGGCCGATCGCTGGGATGCGCAATGCCTGCAACTAAAGCCCAACGTTTTAAGTATATTGGTGGGTGTTAACGACCATTGGGCGGTAAAAAAGCATGGCTATACCGGCACTATCGAAACTTTCCGTAACGATTATAAAAACCTACTGGACCGCACCAAACAGGCCCTGCCCGATGTAAAGATCATTATAGGCGAACCTTATGCCGTAATTGGCGTAAAAGAGGTTGACGAAACCTGGTATCCTAAGTTTGATGAGTTCCGCGCCGCCAGTCGCGAATTGGCCGACGAATTTAAGGCAGGCTTTATCCCCTACCAGGCCGTTTATGATAAGGCCATTAAATTTGCACCGGGCGCTTATTGGACACTGGATGGCGTACACCCCAACATGGCCGGTATTACGTTAATGGCGCATGCTTGGCTTGAGGCGGTGAAGTAGCCCCCCGCCCCCCTAAAGGGGGAGTTAGAAAAATAAAAGGCGCAAGCTGTAAGCAAAAATTAAATTTAAACAAAGGGAAGCACAGGGATAACAAGCTTTCAGCTAAAACATGATGACAAAATTAATTTTAATAATAGCACTATTTACCGGCTTGTGGGCTGATAAATATCCAAAAGATGTGACTGGCAAATGGGCAGTTGATAATGTGGAAGTAGGCGATTTGGGTAACAAGATACCTGAAGACAAAAAAGACATGATGGTAATTATGATAAAAGAAACTTTTAAAAGCGCCGTATTCACGTTCGGGGCCGATCATCGTTGCAGTGTATCCATCAATGTGCCTAATGTACCCCAAAACAGCCCATGGGAATATGATGCCACCAAAGGCATTATTACCGTTAGCAGTATGACCAAAGACCAAAAAAAGGTATCTATGCAGATACATGTTACCGAAAAGGATGGTAAAATATTTTTCAACGTGCCGCCCGGGCCGGTAACGTTAAGGGTACATAAAGTATAAAAGCACATGCCTTAAATAGCTTATTTTAGGCATAACTGTTAAAAAAAGCTAAATTACCTGCAACACCAAAATATATCGGCTGTCTTTTAGTTTATATGCAAAACCTATCAGCCCATGTATAAGCACCTGTTTACAATTATCTTAGTATTATTATTGGGTTCAACCAATACACTTGCGCAGCAATTTACCTTTTCGGGGAAGATAAGCGGCGGCGCGGATGCCTGGGTTTTCCTTTCTTATCAGAATGGTGAAAAGAAACTTGTTCGCGATAGTTGCCGCTTGCAGGATGAAACCTTTTCCTTTAAAGGCAATATCAACGAACCTACCCGTAGCAATTTGATGCTAAAGGCCGGCGGCAAAAACAGCTTTGCTACTGTGTATTTAGAACCCGCCGCCAACATTACTGCAACTGGCAACGCCGATAAGCTTGATCAGCTAACCATAAGCGGTTCTAAAACGCAGCACGAATATCAGTTACTACAAAGCAGGCTTGATGTGGTGAATAATGAGTTTGCACCAACATCGGCTAAAACCAATGTGATGATGAAAGCCGTAGCCGCAGCTAAAAAAGACAAACAGCCCGAGCATGTGATAGATTCGCTAAGCACGATATTGGATAGCCTGAAAAAATTGCGCGAGCCGGCGGCGGCTAAATATGAGGCTGTTGTCCGCTGGTTTGTTATTATGTATCCCAATTCTTATATCAGTCCAACACAAATGAATGTTTACACCAATTCGTGGCCGCTGGATACCGTTAAAAGCATTTATAGCAAATTTAGCGCCGGGGTGCAAAACAGCTTGGTTGGCCTTCAAATAAAAAACACTATAGCCAAACGCGAGGCCGATCTGCTGGCAAAACCAGGTTTCAACTTTACCGGTATGGACGCAAGTGGCAAAAAGATCAGCCTGAATGATTTTAAGGGTCGTTATGTATTGCTTGATTTTTGGGGGAGCTGGTGCATCCCTTGCCGGGAAGGTACCCCGCACTTGAAAGAGCTGTTTGCTAAATACCACAAAACCGGTTTAGATGTAATTGCAATAGCCTGTAACGACACACCCGAAGACTGGAAAAAAGCCATTAAAAAGGACGGCACCGGCTTATGGTACAACATGATGCAACAACCACGGGGAACTGATACAAAAGGCACGGATATTAACGATGAGTACAATGTTCACCTTTTCCCGACTAAAATATTGATAGATAAAACAGGAACGATCATTGCCCGCTTTTCCGGAACGGGCGATGAAGCCGCACTGGATAAGAAGCTAGCGGAATTGTTTTAGTTTGATAATAAATCATATATTTCGAAATCTGCTAAAATGCCATCTTACAAAATAACATCCTTTACAATAAGCGATTAATTTCTTTTTCAATTTCAGCCCCCGAACTTGGCCTTGGTGCAAATGCCGAAGAAATACGGCCATTTTTATCTATTAAAATATAATGTGGCACACCGTGTATTTTATAATCCTTAGCTATCTTACTGTTTTCTGATCCTTTACTATCTATTAGTTGTATACCTTGTAATTTCATTGAAGCTATCTTTGCCAGCCACTTGTCAATATCTGTGTCTATAGATATAGCAATCATTTCAACCGCTTTATTTTTATACTTTTGCTTCAACGCTTCCATATAAGGCATCTCTTTAAGGCAGGGCCCGCACCAACTTGCCCACAAATCCAGATAAACCACTTTCCCTTTAAAATCAGCCAGCGATACCTGCTTCCCATTCATATCAGGCAATTTAAAACCCGGCGCTGTTGAACCTTTTGCAAGAGAACCGATAGCGGTTAGCTGTTGCTGATATAATTTCTTTATGGCTGGTAAAGTACTGTTGCCTGGAAATTCCTTTTCAAAATCTTTTAAAAAATCTCCTACACCTGCCAGTTGCGCAGGATACCGGATGTACTCTTCAATCCGGGAATATAAGTTGTAAGCCAATAGCCTTTCGCGGTAAAGGCTACTGTTAAAAAGGCTTTTAATTATATTACGCTTTAATAAATAAGTATCAACCATGCTTAATGTGCTATCTTTTTTAACCGCCTGTGCATGTACTATGCGGATAAAATTGTCCATCATCATCACATCAGTAATATTTGCAAAACCAATATTGGGGTTATCAAAATTAAGCCTATCCAGGTATTTAAAAAGATCCGTTTCACCCGGCGATGTTCTTCCCTTATCTTCTAAAAAGCGATACAAAGCATTAATTTTCCCGGCATCATTCATCAAGGGATAAAGCTTATAGTTTATGATCACAGATAACTCGTAAGTATCTTTGATCATCTGCTTATTTGGATGGCTGAAATCTTGAAAAAATTGATCTGATCGCTCTAACAGATATTTGGTCATCGCATTAGGCTCAAGCCTTTTACCTGCAAAAGCTGCTCTGGCTTCACCATAGGTTTTTATTAAAAACATGTTATAACTATCAGCCCCGCCTTTTACACTAACAGACTGGCTATCTTTTTCTATAGCAATTCTATCGCCCGGAAAGCCTATTAAAAATGGCGTGTAAGTATCGGCCCCTATAGTTTTAAGTTTAAAATATATCGGTATTGAAGAATTAAATTCAAAACTGGCCTTACCCATATTTAGCGTGAGTGTATCACTTACATAGGTGAAATCTTTCCAGTATTCAATACTTATTTTGTTTCCAAAACCCTTAACATTTGTATTGATAATAATTTGCGGATAGGCATATGCTGATATGAGCATGTTTAACATGAATAGTATTCTCTTCATTGATGTTTCTATTTTTTGCAATCTACGAAATATTCGTAGATTGCAAAAAAATCTCTTCCCTTAAATAGCAGCACCGTTACCGCTTTTCAAAATAGTCAACCATACTTTTTAACCGCTAACTCATCCCCCTGTCACATCTATTCCTTTCGCCTTTAACCCTTTAGCTTTCGCCTCAAAAACCGTATCTTTGCGGCCAAATGATCGCTATAAATAATCTTACGTTCGAGATAGGTGCAAGGGCATTATATGATGAAGCCAACTGGCATATTAAACCCGGTGAAAAAATTGGCCTGATAGGTGCCAATGGTACCGGCAAAACTACCCTGCTGAAAATAATTGTGGGCGACTACAAACCTACATCGGGCACTATATCTATGGCTAAGGATTTAACCATGGGTTACCTTAACCAGGATCTGCTCTCCTACTCGTCTGATAAAACCATCGTTCACGTGGCTATGGAGGCTTTTGAGCGCCAAAACCAACTGCACGATGAAATTGAGGTTTTACTCCAAAAACTGGAAACAGATTATACCGAAGATTTATTACACAAACTAAGCGACAAACAACACGAATTTGAACTGCTTGACGGTTATAATATTGAATACAAAGCACACGAAATTTTAGCGGGTTTGGGCTTTAGCGAAGCCGATTGCCACCGAAAGCTCAGCACCTTTTCGGGTGGATGGCGTATGCGTGTAATGCTGGCTAAAATCCTGTTACAGGCCCCCGATATCCTGCTGCTGGATGAGCCTACCAACCACTTAGACTTACCGTCTATCCAATGGCTGGAGGATTATTTGAAAGCATTTACCGGTGCCATCATCATCGTATCGCACGATAGATGGTTTTTGGATAAGGTAATTAACCGCACGGTTGAATCGCGCAAAGGGAAGCTGAACGTTTACTCGGGTAATTATACTTTCTATTTGGAAGAGAAAGCCATGCGTGCCGAAATTCAGCGTGGCGAGTTTAAAAACCAGCAATCAAAGATCAAGCAGGAAGAACGCCTGATCGAGCGTTTCCGTGCAAAAGCATCCAAAGCAAAAATGGCGCAATCGCGTATCAAAATGCTGGATAAAATGGAGCGTGTGGATGATGTGGATGATGATAACCCTGAGGTTAACTTCAGTTTCAAATTCAGCAAGCAATCCGGTCGCCACGTGGTGATGATAGAGCATCTGACCAAAAAATACCCGGCCATCGATATTTTGGATGATGCCGAAGCGGTAATTGAAAAGGGTGATAAAATTGCCCTGATTGGTGCCAACGGTAAAGGTAAATCTACCCTGTTACGTATTGTTGCCGGTGCCGATAAGGAATATTCGGGTACATCGCTAACCGGGCATAATGTTACGCAAACCTTCTTCGCGCAGCACCAGTTAGAGTCGCTGCACCTGGAACACCAGATACTGCAGGAATTGCAGGCCTTCGCGCCAAAGCATACCGATACCGAGTTACGATCCATTTTAGGTTCGTTCCTGTTTACCGGTGATGATGTGTTTAAAAAGATCAAAGTACTGTCGGGTGGCGAAAAATCGCGCGTGGCCCTGGCTAAAGCGCTTACCGCGGATGCTAACTTCTTGGTGCTGGATGAGCCTACCAATCACCTGGATATGGCTTCGGTTAATATCCTGATCCAGGCTTTACAGCAGTACGAGGGTACGGTTATCGTAGTATCGCACGATAGGCATTTCCTGGATAATGTAGCTAACAAGATTTGGTTTATCGAAGATCAAAAGATAAAAGTTTACCCGGGCACTTATGCCGAGTACGATATTTGGAACGCCAAACGCAAGTTAGAGCCTAAGGCCGCTATACCTGTAGCTGCTCCTAAAAAAGAAGAAAAGAAACCCGAGCCGGTTAAAAGCCAGCCATCCGAAAACAAATTCCAGCAGTTAAAAAAGCTGAACCAGGATTTAAGCAAAATGGAAGAACAGATTTCTGTGCTTGAAAAAGAGGTGAAACAACTGGAAGATAAACTGGCCGACAGCAAAATTTATAACGACGGCAACAAGCTAAAGGAAACTAAAGCCACTTACCAGACTAAACAAAATGAACTGAAGGCCACCCAAAATAAATGGGAAGAACTGGCCGAACAGATTATGGAAATGGAAGCATAACCGCTGATTTTATAATTGATTATAATGATTTCGTTGATTTTTTAGGATAATCAACGAAATCAAAAAAATCACCCTAAATCAACGGTCCGATTTCTTAGCCAGCGTATACGTCGCCGTAAAATAGGTAGGCGATGTATCGTACAACAACCCATGCGGTATCGCGTCCGCGGATGGTGCAGCAGGGTCGGCAGACGACCTGCCACCTACAATTATAGTGGTCTTCAAATCAATCCCCGTCACTTGTACGCGGTAAGCAAATGTTCCCTTATCATCAATCAAATGCTTTATGTATGATAAAGGTAAAACCATTTCGCAGGTATAATTCTTTTGGTTGTCTAAAAGGTGCGCGCCTTTAATGCCCAAGTCATTATAAATAGATACGGATGCATCCGGGATAGACTTTACACCGCTAATTTTGATCTCTTTTAACTGATCGTTGATTTTTTTATTCAAAAATTTAACATCAGCATCCTTAACCGGGCCCGAGGGTTTTAAAAGGTAATCTACCTGGGCATTCATCCATGGCACTACCGGGTAGGTAATGGATACAGGAGTCAACTCACTTTTTTTATCAACCGAACCAATAGCTACTGTTATGCCCCCAGTAATAATCTTTTGGGTCACTTCTGTTTCATTAGAACGAAAAACGAGATAGAGATTATTTTCGTCATTTGAAATGGTATACCAGGTTTCCACAGCATGATTATAGGCCTGGAAAATGTCATGCCATTCTGTAGCCTTACCATCTATTTTAATTTCGGCGGGCGCGTAAACGCTGGTTTCCTGCTTATTTGGTAATTTTTGGCCGGTTGCGAAGAAGTTACAACCCAATAAAACCACAATTAAAATGGCGAGAAGGTGATGCTTTGTCATTTGATAAATGTTTATGACCAATAGTAAGCATAATTTATTTACCTACGAAATATTCGTAGGTAAATAATTACTCATTGTACCTATCGCACATAATGCAATCCTTTAATTTGAGATTAGGTTTAATACTGTATTTTTGTCCGAAATAAAAAACATCCATCGCATGAGCAAGATCTGGCAAAAAACAACCGACGTAAACGCACTGGTAGAAAACTTTACCGTTGGCCGCGACCGCGAGTTTGACCAGCAAATGGCCGCCTTTGATGTGCTGGGATCGTTAGCGCATACTCAAATGTTGCAAAGCATTGGCTTGATGAGCGCCGAAGACCTGCAAGTTGTACAACAGGAATTAAAAGCCATTTATAAGGACATTGCCACTAATGGCTTTGTGATTGAGGACGGTGTAGAGGACGTACACTCGCAAATTGAACTATTGCTAACCCGCCGCATTGGCGAAGCCGGCAAAAAAATTCACAGTGGACGTAGCCGTAACGACCAGGTTTTGGTTGACTTAAAACTATTCTTCCGCAACGAATTGCAGCAGGTAGTACAGGAGGTTAAAAGCTTATTCGATCTGTTATTAAGCCTGAGCGAGCAACACAAGGGCGTATTGCTGCCAGGCTATACGCATTTACAGGTGGCTATGCCGTCATCTTTCGGCTTATGGTTTGGTGCTTATGCCGAAAGTTTGGCCGATGATTTGGAACTGGTATTAGCCGCATATAAAATCACTAATAAAAACCCCTTGGGTTCGGCAGCGGGCTATGGCTCATCTTTCCCGCTTAACCGTACCATGACTACCCAATTGCTTGGTTTTGGCAGTATGAACCATAACGTGGTTTACGCCCAAATGGGGCGCGGTAAAACAGAGCGCATTATTGCACAGGCCCTTTCGGCCGTGGCAGCTACGCTGGCTAAAATGGCGATGGATCAAACCCTGTACCTAAGCCAAAATTTCGCTTTTGTAAGCTACCCCGAAAACCTGACTACCGGCAGCAGTATTATGCCGCATAAAAAAAACCCCGATGTTTGGGAAATTATGCGTGGCAAGTGCAACCGCCTGCAAGCCCTGCCTACCGATGTAGCCATGATGACCACTAACCTGCCATCGGGCTATCACCGCGAAATGCAGCTGCTAAAAGAGTTGCTATTCCCCGCCTTTGCCGAACTGAAGCAATGCCTGCACATGGCCAACTTTATGCTGCAGCACATCACCGTGAAAACCGATATCCTGAACGACCCTAAATATGCCTACCTATTTAGCGTAGAAGTAGTAAATAAAATGGTGCTGGACGGCACCCCTTTCCGCGATGCTTACAAACAGGTAGGCCTGGATATTGAACAAGGCAATTTCAGCCCCGAAAAAACCGTGAACCATACGCATGAAGGCAGCATAGGCAATTTGCATAACGAGCAGATTGCTAATTTGATGGATGATATTTTAGTACAGTTTGACTTCGAAAAGGTAGAGGAAGCTATAGCCGGATTGACCAAATACTAATCGGTACTTATTGGCGGTTGCTTTTATGAATAGCTTGAGTTATATTTAACTATAATTTAAGCCTTATGAAATCACTGCTATCGGTTATATTATTAACAGCCCTCCTATCGTGCAACACAAAAAGCAACGAGATCGTTATTAACGGTAACATCAAAGGTTTAAAATCTGAATGGGTGTATCTCTATAGTGCATACGTAGAAAACCCCACGAGGGCAAAACCACCAATAGATTCTGCAAGGGTTATTAATGGCGTATTTAATTTCCATATTAAACCAGATACCGCTTTTCAAACACAATTAGTTGGCCTTGTTTACAAAGGCACCAGGCGCTACAAAGATAAAGAGCTGCCCATGTCCGTTTCGTTAGGCATTAATGATCCTCATGCGCCTAAGGATGGCAAACCACATATGTTCGGCGATTTTTTGCTGGAGACCGGGACCACCGAACTTACCGGCGACCTGACAAAAAGCGAAGGGATAGAGATGAAAGCCGGTCCGCAGAATAAATTCTATTTGGACAATTTTGATATGCCATTCATCCGCATCAGCACCGATCCTGCAAAGCATAAGGGCCAGGTAGACAGGTTCATAAAAAAAGTACAGGCGCTGCCTAATGCCTATTGGGCCTTGTTTGCCTTAAAAAGTCTTAAATATGAGGTGACCAATGATGAATTAAAGCAAATGTACAATGCCTTTGATGAGGAAACCCGCAAAAGCCAAAGAGGGCGCCAGATAAAAGAGTTTTTAGATACCCGACCCGACGAAAAAGCGCTGCGCCCCAATAACCTGCTCACCACAGCGGATGGCCGGCATATACCGATGATAGACACCACCAAAAAACTGAACATGATCGTACTGTGGGAAAGCTGGTGCGGCCCTTGCCGGCAGGAGATCCCATCGTTAAAAAAGATAGCCGCTAACATTAAAGACGACCGTTTCAGATTGGTAAGCGTATCGATAGATGATGATAAAGACCGCTGGAAAAAGGCCTTAGGCGAAGAACAAATGACCTGGCAGCAGCTCTCCATCGACTCGGCTATAATGGAGCGTGTAAAAACCCAATACAACCTGAATTACATCCCCCAGATATTTTTTATTGACGGAAAACGCAACTTACTTACTAAATTAGGCGGCTTCGAACCCGAGAACGAAGAAAAGATAACAGCCATTATTAATCGCTATTTGAAATAAGCATAACGCCTAATGAACGGACAGAACAGAAAAGACATATATCCCGGCCTTGAAGTAGATATCATCCTTAAAAAAGATCAGCGCACCGGCACCCTTACCCGTGGCTTTGTAAAACGCCTGCTCACCAGCGCTGCTTACCACTCGCGGGGCATTAAAGTACAGTTAGAGGACGGGCAGGTTGGCCGCGTGGCGCATATAGTTGATGAGGATGATTTTTAGTAGCCGATAGTTCATGGTTTTTTCATTAACTATCACCTATCTTTATCTACTGTATATATAAACCACAAATACCCCTCCGCATGACTAAAACCAACCGCCGCACGCTATTTACCATGGATGCCCATTACCGCCTGTATATTTCTCTGGCAGTAGCGTCTATTGTGCTGTTTTTTATCCGCACGGTGCTTTCTACCACCGGGGTGGTGCTACTCACGTGGTCATCGTTCGCGCTAACGGTTATTATTTTAGACTGGATTTTGATCCTCACCTGCCACCCTAAGGAAGTACGCAAGGTGGCCCAATTGGAGGATTCCAGCCGTACGCTGATATTTATTTTTGTAATAGGTGCCGCGCTGGTAAGTTTGGTATCGATATTATTTTTGCTTAGGGCTGATAAACACCTTTCGCAAGCTCAAATTACCGGGCATGTAATATTAAGCATGGTATCGGTGGTGGTATCCTGGTGGCTGGTGCATACTATTTTCACCATGCGTTACGCGCACATGTATTACAGCACCAACCCCGATGGCGACGGTAAAAAAATGATGGGCGGCCTGCAATTCCCCGCCGAGGACGAACCCGATTATCTTGATTTTGTATACTTCTCATTTGTGCTGGGCACCACCTTCCAGGTATCGGATGTAGAGATCGCGTCGCGCCCTATCCGCCGGCTGGCCCTGGTACATGGCCTGATAGCCTTTGCCTTTAATACGGCCATTTTAGCATTGAGTATCAATGTGGTATCGGGCCTGGTATCGCACTAAGTCATAACCCTTAATTATAGGTTATCACACCCATTGTAACATATAAGTTATAAATAAGGATATTAGGCAGGAGTGCTTACATTTATCTTTCTCAAATTTTTTAAGCTTATATGAAAAAACTATTACTTCCTGTTTTACTAACAACATTGGCCGTGGCCACCTTTGCACAACAAAGGGATACCACAGGCGGTGGCCGCCGTGGGGCAGCATTGCCGGGTGGTTTCCCGGGTGCCGCAGGCGCGGCAGCGGCAAGGGCAGTACCAAAACCCTACAAAACTGTAATTACCGATAAGGCCATAAGCCGCAACGGTTTATTTAAAACCCACAAGGTTGATGACCACTACTTTTTTGAAATTGGCGACAGCGTTTTAAACCGCGATATTTTAGTGGTTAACCGTATAGCCAAGGCAGGCGCCGATGTGCGCGCGGCCGACGGCTACGCAGGCGACCAGATTGGCGAGTGCGTTATCCGCTTTGAAAAAGGCCCGGCTAACCGCATCTTCATGCGTAAAATCTCCTACCGCGCTTACAGCTCGGATAGCACCAAGGCGATGTATGCCGCGGTACAGCGTTCAAACATCCAGGCTATAGCTGCGGCGTTCCCTATCGCGGCTTACTCGCCCGATGCAAAGGGCAGCGTTATTGATATGACCGATTATATCAACAGCGATAATGATATCTTCTACTTCAGCTCGGCTGCATCTAAAGCGCGTTTGCGTATGGGCAACCAACTGTCCGACAGGAGTTATATCGAAAACGTGCGCAGCTTTAAAACCAATATCGAGATCAGTACCGTAAAAACCTATTCGTTAAGCGCGGCTGTATCGGCATTTGGCCGTGGCGGCGCCCCTACTGCCCCTGCAATTGGTGGTGGCGGCAGCAACGGTTCGGTTACTGTAGAATTGAACACATCGTTAGTAGTATTGCCTAAAGTACCAATGGAAGGCCGTTATTACGATGCCCGCGTTGGTTACTTCACCACCGGCTATACCGATTTCGATGCTAACCCACAAGGTGTAAAAAGCGTTGAACTGGCTGCCCGCTGGAGGCTTGAAGTTAAGCCCGAGGATATGGATAAATACAAAAAAGGCATCCTGGTTGAACCTAAAAAACAAATTGTTTATTACATAGACCCCGCCACTCCAAAAAAATGGCAGCCATACCTGATGGCCGGTATTAACGATTGGCAGAAAGCTTTTGAAGCTGCCGGTTTCAAAAACGCCATTGTAGCTAAAATTGCCCCCACCGCTAAAGAAGATTCAACCTGGAGTTTGGATGATGCCAGTCACTCGGTTATCGTTTACAAACCATCTGAAACAGAAAACGCCAGCGGCCCGCACATTTCTGACCCACGCAGCGGCGAGATTTTGGAAACACATATCAACTGGTACCACAACGTAATGAAGCTGGTACACGATTGGTATATGATCCAAACCGCGGCAGTTGATCCACGTGCCCGTAAAATGGAATTTAGTGATGAACTAATGGGCGATTTGATCCGCTTTGTATCATCGCACGAAGTTGGCCACACTTTAGGTTTGCGCCATAACTATGGTTCAAGCTCTACCGTACCTGTTGAGCAATTGCGTAACAAGGCTTTTGTTGAAGCTAACGGCCACACCCCATCAATTATGGATTATGCCCGCTTTAACTACGTGGCACAGCCCGAGGATAATATTACCAAAGCCGGTTTATACCCACGCATAGGCGACTATGACAAATGGGCTATTAACTGGGGTTACCGCGTATTACCAGGCACAAAAACCGCTAAGGAAGAAGTACCGGTATTAAACAAAATGACCATGGAGGCGCTTAAAAACCGCCGCAACTGGTTCGGTACCGAAAGCAACCCGGATGATCCGCATTCACAAAATGAGGATTTGAGCGATAACGCCATGGTAGCCAGCGATTACGGCATTAAAAACCTGAAACGTATTTTGGTTAAATTACCCGAGTGGACCAAAGAACCTAACGAAGACTATGGTAACCTGGCTAATATGTATGGCCAGTTAACTACCCAGTTTGGCCGTTATATGGGCCATGTGGCTAAAAACATTGCGGGTGTTTACGAAAACCCAAAATCGGTTGAAGAGGCCGGTTTTGTTTACGAAACTACCCCTACCGCAACCCAAAAAGAAGCGATGGCGTTTTTAGACAGGCAATTATTTACCACCCCAATGTGGCTGGTTGATAATAATATCCTTAACCAAATTGGCAGCAACGGTGTAACCGTAGTTTACCGCAGCCAGGATGCTGTTTTAAACAGGATTTTAGCCGAACACCAATTAAATAAAATGCTGGTGGCTGAATCTAAGGACCCGGCCGGCGCTTACAAAATCACCGACTTTTTTGCTGACATGCAGAATATCGTCTTCCGCGAGCTGAAAGGCAACCAGGCTATTGATATTTATCGCCGTAACCTGCAAAAATTGTATGTGGATAAGCTGATTGACATTGTAGCACCAGCCCCTGATCCTGCAGCTGCGGCAGCAGCACCGGCAGGCGGTGGCGGCAGGCGCGGTGGCGCAGGCGGTGGCCGCGAACTGGAACAAACAGACGTGGTATCGGTTGCTAAGGCGCAATTACGCTTAATCAACAGCCAAATTACTGCTGCTTTACCGGGTACTACCGATAACATGAGCAAATACCACTTGCAGGATCTTTCTGAAAGGATAGCAGCAGCGCTGAACCCTAAAAGCTAAGGATTAAATAAAAATTGTGATTTTTTTAAGAGCCGCTCCCGTGAAAACGGGGCGGCTTTTTTGTTAACCTAAACACCGTCATCACGAGGAGCATAGCGACGTGGTGATCCCCTGCTTACAGAGCAGACCTGCATATCGGGGATAGCTACGCTCGCTGTGACGGCTTGAAAAAAATGACGAGTTATTTCTAATCAAACAGCCCTTTATCCCTATCAATAAATTTTGGCCTTGGCAGGTTTAAGCCAAGCGCCTTGTTTAGTTCTTCGCTTACATAATCAGCCAGTTCGGGCGAGTAGCGTTCATCGTGCTGGTGCATAAAAAACCAAACGGATTGCAGGCCCTGGCCTGCCCAATCTTTAATGCGGGTTACCCATTCATCTACACGGCGGTAATCGGTTTTATCTAAACTGTTACCCACAAAGCGGATAAAGGCATGCGGTGTTGGTAGTTCCATATGTACGCAATCGCGCCGGCCAGATGCATCGGTAATTACCGCGCCTATGCCTAATTCTTTTAAGGTACCAAATAACTGCGCCTTAATTTCGGGAACGGCAAACCAATCCTTATGCCGCACCTCTAAAAATACCGGAACGTCCTTAGGCAAATGTTCCAGGTAGCTCTTCATATCGTCGAAGCTTTTAGGCGTATAATTATCACCCAGCTGCAAAAACAGCGGGCCTAATTTATCGCCAAAAGCCATAATACCCTCGTAATACTGGGTGGTAATTTCGTCGGCATTTTTCAACCTGCGGATATGGCTGATACTTTGCGAAAACTTAGGGCAAAATTTAAAGCCTGGGGTAGCATCGGCCTTTTCTTTCCACTTGGCAATGGTAGCCGCGCCGTAAATTTGGTAAAAGGTGGCATTCAGTTCAATGCAATCAAAGTGCTTTACATATTCATCCAAAAAATTGGCGTCCTTAGTTTTTGGGGGATATATTTTTCCTACCCATTCTTTACGCCCCCATTTGGCGCAGCCCACATGTACTTGTACCGGGCCTGTACCCTTTGCGGCTTGCAGGGTAACGGTGGTTAATGCCGAGTCGGGCGGCAGGGTAAAATCTATCAGGGGTAATTCTTCGGGGCTAACTCGGCCAAATTCCATATCTGTAAAATAGCTTAAATCAAATTCTTCCTAAACTTAGGCATTGTGCGGCGTTTTGATGCCTGCTCGTAACTATAGGCCAGCTTAATCAGTTCGGGTTCGCTATAGGCGGTACCAAAAAACGATAAGCCCATAGGCAAGCCTAATACAGCGCCCATTGGCACCGTAATATGCGGGTAACCAGCCATTGCCGCCGGCGACGAAAACGAGAAACCGGTATCATAATCACCATTGATCAAATCTATACAGCAGGCCAGGCCATTTGTGGGGCCAACTATGGCGGTTAGCTTATTCTTTTTCAGGATGGTATCTATCGCGTTGCGCGATGTTTCTGTGGTTTTTTTTACAGCATCTATATATTCCTTGCTTTTTAGGTCGCCCTTGCTTTGCGCCAGTTCCAGGGTTTCCTGTTTAAAAAAGGGCATGGCCTTCATGGCGTTTTCCTTGTTAAAGGCAATTACATCGGCCAGCGATTTTACCTTGGCGTTAGCCGAGGATAAATAACTATTCAATCCGTCCTTAAACTCGTATAGCAGCACCTGGTACTCCGCGTCGCCTATTTCCTTAAGCTGGCTCAACAGATCTATTTCCTTTACCTTAGCGCCTTTGCTTTTTAACACCTGTATGGCTTCGTGAAACAGACTTACTACGGCTTCGTTCCCTTTTAAAAAGGATTTTTCTATCCCAATACGCTTGCCTGCCAGGCCGGCGCTATCTAAAAATTTGGTGTAATCGGGTTGCGCTAAATCTTTGCTGGCTAAAGTGGCGCTATCAGCCGCATCTACACCAGCAAGCGTGCTTAACAGGATCACCGCATCCCTAACGGTACGCGCCATAGGCCCGGCGGTATCCTGTGTTTTAGAGATGGGGATAATGCCTGTACGGCTTAGTAAACCCACAGTCGGCTTAATGCCTACCAACCCGTTAACCGACGACGGCGAAACCACCGACCCATCAGTCTCCGTCCCAATAGCAACCGCGCATAAATTAGCCGCCGTTGCCGACCCCGAACCCGAGCTTGAACCGCTGGGGTTACGCTCTAAAATATATGGCATCAGCGTTTGGCCTCCCCTGCTGCTCCACGCGCTGGTAGAACGGTTGGAGCGGAAGTTGGCCCATTCACTTAAATTAGTCTTTCCTAATATCACCGCGCCCGATGCTTTCAGTTGTTTAATAATAAAGGCATCATCCGCAGCATGGTGGCCATCTAAGGCCAATGCGCCGGCGGTGGTGGTCATTTTACCGGCTATGTTTACATTATCCTTTACCAGCACCGGGATGCCGTGCATAGGGCCACGTACCTTGCCTGCCTTGCGCTCGTTATCCATAGCGTCGGCCATGGCTAAAGCATCGGGGTTAAGTTCGATAACTGAATTCAGCTTCGGGCCTTTTTTATCAATGGCTTCAATACGCTTCAGGTATAATTCGGTAATGGATCGCGAGGTATAAGTACCGCCCGACATTTTTTCCTGTAAGGTATCTATCGTGATCTCGTTCAGTTCAAACTGATCGTCAAAATCGGGGGTGTTATCGTCCTGCTTCTTGTCAGATGTGATTAAATTGCATGAACCCGCCGCTACAGCCGTAATAGCCAGGCCGGCCAGCGAAGTGTTTTTCAGGAAATTTCTTCTGTGCATATAGGGGTTTATAATTTCATCTAAACTTATGGAATTTAGGCAATATTTCCTTGCGGATGATATCCTTATAATAAAAAACGTATGGTTGTTGGGTTTAGTGTTGGTTATACTCACAATTGGCCCCAGGTAAGGGCAGTCTGTGTGCCGGCTTAACTCGTGCCCGGGATGTCTGAAGTCTGGCGACTTCAGACCCCCACAGCTTACACTACGTTAAACTTGCGATAGCATTTATGCCGGCTCAATCCAGTTACCGTCTTCGCGGATGATATTGATCAATTCGTCCAGCGCGTTATCCGACCCTACATTCTTCTTCACTACTTCCTTACTGCGGTAAAGCGTAACCTTGCCCGGGCCCGAGCCTACATAACCGTAATCAGCATCGGCCATTTCGCCGGGGCCGTTTACTATGCAGCCCATAATGCCTATTTTCAAGCCTTTCAAATGACTGGTGCGACTGCGGATCATCTGGGTAGTTTCCATCAAATCGAACAAGGTACGCCCGCAGCTGGGGCACGAAATATATTCGGTTTTAGAAATGCGTGACCGTGTGGCCTGCAAAATACCAAATGCGGTAGAGGTTATCGCATCAACAGCCACCTCCGGTGCTTCTATCCAAATGCCATCGCCAAAACCATCAACCAGCAGGGCGCCCAAATCGGTAGCCGAAAAAAGTTGTAAGTCTTGAGTCTTAAGTTCTAAGTCAGAATTACTCTCAGTCTTTGGACTTAGAACTTCAGACACCGGACTAAAAGTATAACTCCTCTTCACTATCACCGGCACATCAAGCCCTATTTCTTCCAGTTTAAAAAAGAACGCGCGCTGATCGGCCATGCCATGCGCTTCGGTAGTTTCCAGTACAAACACCAGCGATTTATCCAGTTGCAGCAAGCCAAAATCATCGGTATCCAAATCGGCATGGGTAATGCGTACCAGGTTCAATGGCGACGAATGGTCGGCATCTGGATTGATATATTCCTTAAGCGTAAACAGCGGATGGCACTGCGCTTTATCGGCCAGTTTTAGCCAGGTATTATAATTATATAATTGTTTCAGGTTGCCGGGCATGTTGAACGATGGTAGTTCATCCCCCAAATAAACAAAATCAACCGACTGCTCGCCCATGTTATACTTATCCAGTATGGGCGAATACAGGTAGCCGGCAGCATTCAATATAGCCGGATCTTTTAGATTCAATTTTGATATATCTACCACAACCCTTGGCACCATGTGGCCACCGATGAAGGCGTTAGCCTCGTAGGTTTCGCGCTTTTTGTATTCGTAGGGATCGTGAGTTAAGTCTTCAGTCTTGAATTCTAAGTCCTGAGTTGACTTTTGACTTTCGACTAAAGACTTACGACTTACATATCGTTCCACAAGGGCAATAGCCACCGGTGCTTCGGCTTCGGGTTCCTCGGTAAGGGACACGCGCACGGTATCGCCCAGGCCGTCTTCCAGCAGCGTACCAATACCTACTGCCGATTTAATGCGGCCGTCCTCTCCGTCGCCGGCTTCGGTAACGCCCAGGTGCAGGGGGTAATTCATACCTTCGGCCACCATGGTTTGCACCAGTAAGCGGTAGGCTTGTACCATTACCTGCGGGTTGCTGCTCTTCATGCTTACCACCAGTTGGTAATAGTTCATAGCCTCGCACATGCGGATAAACTCCATAGCCGACTCCACCATGCCCTGCGGGGTATCACCATAGCGGCTCATAATCCTGTCGGATAGCGACCCATGGTTAGTGCCAATACGCATAGCCGTCCCGTATTCCTTACAGATCTTCACCAGCGGCGAAAATTTGCTGTAGATGCGGTCCAGTTCGGCCTGGTATTGTAGGTCGGTATAATCTATCTGGTCAAACTTCTTTTTATCGGCGTAGTTGCCGGGGTTCACGCGCACTTTCTCCACTATCCTTGCAGCCACTTCGGCCGCGTTTGGCGTAAAGTGGATATCGGCCACCAGCGGCGCGGTATAGCCACGGGCGCGCAATTGCTTCTTGATCTCGGCCAAATTGTTGGCTTCCTTAATGCTGGGAGCGGTAATACGTACATACTCGCAGCCGGCCTCAATCATGCGGATGCTTTGCTCAACCGTACCCTGCGTATCCATGGTATCGGTAGTGGTCATGCTTTGGATACGGATGGGATTATTGCCCCCCATTGGCACATCGCCAATGGCCACCTCGCGGGTAACAAAACGGGAATAATCGGTTAACGAATTACAATACTTACCCGGCAACAACTTTATAGCGTCAGCATTCATGTATGTGAGATAGCTTTATGAAAGGCAAATTTACGAATAAGGTTTAATGTTTATGATAATGAATAGTCAAACCTATTATCTTTGGGTAAAACCTTACATAATACTATGAAACGTTTGCTTTATGGCTTACTGATAACCAGCATTTGTCAGTCTTGTATTTTCAAAACAGACAAGAGATCAGAAATGATTTTAGATAGCATAGGTAAAGCGAATGCTAAAAATGATTCTATAATAAAGCACTTTAGACCGATCATTCAAGGTGTTTGGGATAATGAGGGTTTCATAGATAAAGTAACGTCACGATCATTGCTGCCGATTGATTCACTCAACCCATATATTGTAGCCATGAACATTGAAACCGACCGGATTATTGGGGATAAATTAGTTGTTGGGGTTGGTTATAGTGATCGCAGAGGCGAAAATATTACTTTCAAATTCCAAAATGGGAAAAGACGCAATAGCCTTGTGACTGATACAAAATATGAATTAGCATATAGCATCATCAAAAGTGACACTGTATTATACTTATTTTATGACGAACAAGGTAAAACCAAAGCTTTAAAATTTAGAAAGACATTAAACTATTTTCCACGATTTTAGCTGTATTTTCTTAAGTAGTTCTCCGGACCTACCCCCCCATCGCATACACCACAATATTCACCCCAAACTTGGTATTGTCCTCAGCTAAAAAGCGTTTGTTGCGGAAATCGTAATCCCACTCGCAGCCGTAATCTTTATTGCTGTATAGCACCCCTATGCGTCCTTTTACTTCAACAGCCTTCAGGTAATCGTGTATCAGGTCGTCGCCCCAGCCATTCAGCTCGAATGTGGTAGGCGGCGGGCCTTTTTCAAACTTAAAAAAGGAGTTATAAATACGATGGTTGTTCGGGATCTTCTTCAATGCCGTTGGGCCAAACAAGGTGGCCATTTGCGCCTCGAACGATTTAGCAAACAGACCGTCTATATCGTGATTGCAATCATCAACAAACACAAAGCCGCCGTTATCTACATACTTTTTAAAGTTGGCCCGCTCCTGGGTATCGAACTGCACCAGCTTGTGGCCACTCAGGTAAAAAAAGGGATAATTGAAGATGTCGGGACTGCTTAGCGGCACCACTTTTTCCTTGGCATCAAATGGAATAGTGGTATACTCCAGCAGGGAATTGAGGATATTGGATGGCATCCGCTGATCGGTATCCCAATCGCCTGAGTGGTAGCTTAATCGTGCAAAAGTAAATTTGGGGCTATTGGGCATGTTGCATAAAAATCTAAAATTACTATAAAATTATATGCGGAAATCACTTTTGCTTGCCGAAGTTGTAATTTTTAAGATACCTAATTAAAGTTTTTACAACAACAGCCTTTTATTGTGTAAAAAGCGCCCTATATTGTGCTATTGAATAAATAATTGCATTTAGCCCCAAATCAATTAGGCACACATGCATAAATATTAACTATGACTGCTGAACTGACGGAAAAAGAGATCAAAACACTGCTGGATAAGCTTCCGCAACTAAAAACCGAAATACAGAAAGTAATTGTAGGCCAGGACCATATCCTGGACGAACTGCTGGTAGCCTTTTTAGCCGGCGGCCACTGCCTGTTAGAGGGTGTACCGGGGCTGGCTAAAACACTGATCGTAAAGACTATGTCGCAGGCCCTTAAGCTGGCTTTCAGGCGCATCCAGTTCACCCCCGATTTGATGCCGACCGACATTATAGGCACCGAAATATTGGAAGAGGACCACGCCACCGGCAAGCGCTTTTTTAAGTTTAACAAAGGCCCGCTGTTCGCTAATATTATTTTGGCCGATGAAATTAACCGTACACCGCCCAAAACACAATCAGCTTTGTTAGAGGCCATGCAGGAGTTTGAGGTAACCTACGGCGGGCAAACTTATCCGCTGGATAAGCCATTCTTTATCCTGGCTACCCAAAACCCAATTGAGCAGGCGGGCACCTATCCCCTGCCCGAAGCACAATTAGACCGCTTTTTATTATTAATTAAAATAGGCTACCCCACCGATCAGGAAGAGTTTGATATATTAAACCGCACCACCGGCACTAAAAGGGCCGATGTAAAAGCCATTATCACTGCCGAAGAAATTCAGCAGGCACAAGCGTTGGTTAGGCAGGTAAATATTAACGAAGATTTGGTTCGCTATGTAAGCCAGATCATCCGTGCTACCCGCCCTGATACTACCACCATCCCCTACATTAAGGAATGGGTACGCTGGGGTGCCGGTCCGCGCGCGGGGCAGGCTTTAATCCTGACGGCCAAAGCCCGCGCCCTGCTAAAAGGCCGTTACGCCGTATTGCCCGAAGATATCCACGCCATGGCCTACCCCGTGCTAAGGCACCGTATATTAATGAACTTTAAAGCCGAAGCCGAAGATATTACATCGGACAGGGTAACGGAGGAATTGATAAAGCTAATTGAACGACCGAAAATTTTATAATGTGCAAATATGCAGATGCGCGTATGTGCAAATGCTTTAATACTTACATCTGCATATTTGCATATCCGCACATTTGCACATAAATAACCACCAAGCCATGTTGGACCCCAAAGTATTAATGACCATTAAGGATTTGCCATTACTGGCGAAAACGGTTGTTGATGGCTTTATGAACGGGTTTAACAAAAGCACCGTAAAAGGCCCCGGGTTGGAGTTTAGCCAGTACCGCAGCTACCAGCCGGGCGATGACCTGCGCTGGCTGGACTGGCGCATGTTTGCGCGGTCGGACAGGTATTATATCCGCGAATCGGAAATTGAAACCAGTATCTCCGTGCGTTTTTTGGTGGATGCCAGCGCCAGTATGAACCATGATGATAACGGCGTTAAAAAGATAGATTATGCCCGATACCTGGCCGCGTCATTGGCCTACTTGGCCAATTTACAGGGCGACGCCGTTGGGCTTTATGTTTTCCAGGATGGCGGCTTATTCTCGCTGGCCTCGCGGCCCGATCCGCAGCATTTAAAGCGGCTGTATTACCAGTTAACACAAATACAACCCACAGGCAAGTTCACGCAGCCGGTACATTATAAAGAACTGTTCACCGGATCGAACCGCAAAGAACTATTGGTTTTTATTACCGATATGTACCAGGAACATGGCGAGATCAGCAAACTGCTGGACTCGTTAGCCGCGCTGAAGCACGAGGTAATTGTTTTTCAGCTGATGGGGCAAAACGAATTGGATTTGGATTTTAAAGGCTTCTCTACATTAGAAGACCTGGAAACCGGCGAAAGCATCCAAATTAATACCCAGCAGGCCAAGGCTTACCAGGAAAACATGCAGCAGCATTTAGCCGATATCCGCATGGAACTTTTGGGCAAGCATATCGTCCACCGGTTGATCAGCACGGCCGAGCCATTGGATAAAGCTTTGCGGGATTTTTTGGTGCAGAGGAATAAAAGTTAATTTAATAAAACAGCATGTCATTTCGAACGAGGTACGAGGAGAAATCTTATACAGTATACCAATCGCACGTAGAAGATTTCTCCCGTTGGTCGAAATGACAATTTGATATATAAAATGCTACTAACAAACCCTATATGGCTTTTCGCGCTGGCTGCTATCAGTATCCCGGTGGTGATCCATTTGTGGAATATCCGGCCGGGTAAAACGCTGAAGGTGGGGAGTATCGCGCTATTTACCGAGTCGTCGCCTAAAAGCAGCCGGAGCCTTAAATTGCTGGATCTGTTGTTGCTGCTACTCCGTTGTTTAATGCTGATATTATTAGCCTTTTTATCAGCCGCTCCATTTTGGCAACAGCATTTAAAAGCGGGTAAAGCCAAAGGCTGGCTGATGATCCCCGAAGTTAATTTGCTGCAAACCTACCACCACTTTCAACCCCAAATAGACTCTTTAACCAAAGCTGGCTACGAGTTGCATTTTTTGAGGTCCGATTTTAAAAAGCAGGACCTAACGGAATTACTAAAAACCTACCCCGATTCCATGGCCCTGCAAGATACCTTAAATTATTGGGCGTTAAGCAAGCAACTCAGCAGCAAGATCCCGTCTTCCCTGCCGGTAGCACTATTCACCACTAATCATATCAGCCATTTTAAGGGCGAAAGACCAACAACCGGTTTAACCATCAACTGGCATACCTATACCCCGGCCGATTCGGTAAGTACATGGTTGGCCGGTGCCTGGTTAACCAGCAATGGCAATATCCGCGTGGTACAGGGCACAGCAACGCCAACAGGCACAACTTATCAGTACAATGATATTAAAAATGGCGGGAAGGCCGGTTCGGCATACACTGTTGGCGTGGAGCATGGCGAACCGGTAGTTAGTTTAAACGATTCGAAAATTAGTGTAGATACTACAACCCAACGCATAGCCATTTATACGGATAAGAACATGGTTGACGCCAATTATTTAAAGGCGGCATTAGATGCAGTTAGCCAATTGACACAACGGAAAACCCTCATCAAAATATATCGCCAACCCGAAGCTATACCCACTAACCAAGACTGGCTTTTTTGGCTATCGGAAGAAGCGATTGACGATGATATCATCAGCCAGACTAAAAACATGTTGCATTACGAGGATGGTAAAGTATTCGAAGCCGAAACATGGTTGAGCAATAAAGGCAATTACAACTTGATACAAGGTACAGCTAAAATAGCGCTGCATAAAAATATCGAATCGAAAAACATTGGCAACGCCATTTGGACCGATGGCTTTGGCAACCCGGTTTTAAGTTTGGATAGGGATAAAACTAATACCTATCATTTTTACAATCGCTTTAACCCGGCCTGGAGCGATTTGGTTTGGAGCGACGAGTTCCCCAAATGGATAATGGATTTAGTTAACAATCAGCAATTCAACGTTGGCAAGCACGAACGCCGGGCCATCAGCGCGGAACAATTGCAGCCGGTACACCTCAACAATAACGATGCGTTTGTTGATATACAAACCCAACAAATTGAATTAGCACATTATTTATGGCTGGCATTGGCGCTGGTATTTTTTTCCGAGCGCTGGTTAGCCACTAAAAACAAAACAATATTGGTTAATGGCTAAACAGAGCATACATAAAATAAACAGCTTAAGGCAAAAATGGATCGGCCTCCAAATACTGGCCGATGTGGTTTTAGCCATCGCCTGCGCTATAGGCTTATTCACCATATGGTTTTTACTGAACACGATAACTATCTTTTTTATACCTTTTAACAAACACCTGCTGCTATTATTCCTGTTATCGCTGGCTGTGATCATCGCTATCCGGCGGCCGTGGCGTTTAACCTTAGCATCGTTAGCTTCATTTTTAAATCAGCATTATGCCGAATTAGAGGAAAGCGCGGAATTGATCCTAAAACCTTCTACCGAACTTACATTGCTGCAAAAATTGCAATTAAGCAGGGTTGAAACAGCCATTAACAACGTCCCATCGTTTCCAAAACAGTTTTTTAGGCGGCTTAAAAAAGCGTTTGGATATTTATTGCTGGCTATAATTGGGAGTTCCCTGATGCATTTTTTTCCGATAGTTTATATAACCGGCGATAATTTACTTTTTCCGCCATCGGCAAAAACCGCGGTCGAAAAAGTATTACCGCAAATTAATGCTGCCGATCTTACGATCACCCCACCATCTTATACGGGCAAACCCAAACGCAGGCAGGACAAGTTTACCATCCTGGCCGAGGAGGGCTCAACCGTTAACTGGACAATTAACACTAACGTAGCGGTGAAGCAACTGACTTTGTTATTTAACGATCACGAAAAAATTGCGCTTAAAACCGATGCAGATCATATCCATTGGATAGCACAAAAAGCCATTGATAAACCCGGCTTTTACCAGGTGAATATTGATGGCAAGCTATCCGACCTGTACCAGGTAGAAACCATAAAGGATAACCCGCCGCAGATCCACATTAAAACGCCTAAACAATACACATATATTGATGCCGGCGAAAAGCCGCAGGTGGCCTTAACCACCACCATTACCGACGATTACGGCGTAAGCGACGCGCTGATTTATGCCACGGTTGCCAAAGGCAGCGGCGAGGGCGTGAAGTTTAAGGAATATAAAATCCCTTTCGGCGATGCGTTTGCATCGCACAATACATCTTACAATTTACAGCACTTATTCGAATTGCCTAAGTTGGAGATGGAACCCGGCGATGAGCTTTACTTTTATATCGAAGCCCAGGATAACAACCGGCAAAAAAGCCGGACGGATGTATACACCGTTTCTATACAGGATACGGCGGCCTTGATGAGTATGGACGGCATTGTGAACGGATCGAACCTGAAACCGGAGTATTTCCGTAGCCAGCGGCAAATTATTATGGATACCGAGAAGCTGATAAAAAGCCGCGACAGCATGAGCCGGGATAAGTTTAACAGCGTCAGCGGTGATATTGGTGCCGACCAAAAAATGCTGCGCCTGCGCTACGGCAAATTTTTGGGCGAGGAAGATGAATCGGACGTAGGCGGCATGAAGGAAAACTCGGAGTTGGCCAAAGTAGAGAACTTTAATAACGCGGCCATGATTTTGGATGCCTATACCGATAAGCACGATAATGCGGAAGACGCTACTTTCCTTGAGCCAGCCATAAAAGCCCAATTAAAGGCTACCCTTACCGAAATGTGGAACGCCGAACTGCACCTGCGCATGTACAAACCCGAAGAGGCCCTGCCCTACGAATATAAAGCGCTGCGCTTGCTGAAAGACTTGCAGCAAAAATCACGATCGTACGTAGCCAAAACGGCTTACAAGCCTACCCCTTTAAAAATGGAAAAACGCCTGAGCGGCGACCTGAGCAAGATTAGCCAACCACTCAACAAACAGGAGCTTAAACCCGGATCCGACCAATTTGGAACCTTGAAAAACGCGGTGCAATTACTGGAGCGGATCAGGATCACCCGTATGTATAGCGATGCTGATAAACATACCTTGCAACTGGCTAAGCAACAACTCAGCGTTAAGGCATCGGCACAGCCGGGTATTTATTTATCAGCGGTAAGCGCCATGAACAGGATTATGGAGGCAACACATCCGCAATTACAAGATATTGATTTGGTGGAACGGGCTATCCAAAAAACACTGCCGCCAAGCGCGCGGGTACCTCAAAGTAAAGCCACCACCCCCGATATGGGCCTGGCACAACACTATTACCAAAACTTAAAACAGAAGCCATGAGTTGGGATAGCGTTGCCATATCAATCTGTTTATTGCTGGCGGCCTTCGCGGTTTACCGGGAGTATGCGCGCGGTAATAAGGCGCATTTAATTGGGCGCATTATTGCCGTGGTTTTAGCGATAAGCGCTTTAGCCTGTGTGATATTACCTCTCACCTATTCCACCACCGTTACCGAAACCAGAGGCGCAGGCAAAATATTGCTGACCGATGGCTTCCATCCTGATAGTTTAAACAAAACCGATAGCGTTTACACCTTGGATAAAGCCGTACATAGGCAATACCCCAAAGCTAAACTGCTGGATAATGTGCAGCACTTATTTACTGATAGCGCACATATCAGCCCGGTACATATTTATGGCTACGGATTAAATCAAGATGAATTAGCGCAGCTATCCGGCCACCAAGTTATCTTCCATCCCTCAAGCATACCCGATGGTTTTACTGCCGCAACCTGGACAGAGCAGGTAAAAACCGGCCAGCAATTCGCCGTACAAGGCTCGTATAAAAACACATCGGCGAAAGCGTGTGAATTAGTATTGAAAGGTTTAAACACTACGCTCGATTCTGTGGTGATTCCGGCCAGGTCACAAACATCATTCGCGTTTAAATCAACACCCAAAAACAACGGCCGCTCTGTTTATAGCTTAATCGTTCTAAATGGTAAGGACACCCTGCAACAGGAACACCTGCCCCTAATTATCGAAAAAACGCAACCTTTAAAAGTGCTGATGCTTTCGGCTTCGCCCGATTTTGAGACCAAATTTTTAAAGAACTGGCTGGGCGGTAATGGTTATGGCGTGGCATCGCGCACGACCATCACTAAAGGCAAATTTGGGCAGGAATATTTCAATATGGACCAGCCCGATCTGTCTCATCTTACCGCTGGATTGTTAAGCAAATTCGATATTGTAATCGGCGACTTATCCGTTCTGAAAAATCTTAGCGCACCCGAAAATTCAGCCCTGCAACAGGAGATCAGCAAAAAAGGGATGGGATTAATTATCCGCGCCGATAGTTCGGATAAAAAAGCATCGTGGCTGCAAAGCGCTTTCCCCATCAATTATCAAGCAGGTAAGCAGGCGGTATTATCTGCATTAACACTACAAGGCAAAAGCAAAACTGTTAAGCTGAATATCGATCCTGTTTCCATCATCGCGCAAAGCAATACACAGCCTTTAATTACCGATGAACATGGGCACCTGCTTTCGGCCATTACACTGAATGGCGCTGGGAAGCTGATCTTTACCACCATTAACAATACTTACAATTGGGCGCTTGCCGGTAACCAGGATGATTATGCTGCGCTATGGTCATTGCTGATAGATAAGGCCGCGCGTAAACTGCCGGTTACAGAAAACTGGTCGATGGATACAAATCTGCCGGTGGTGAATAGTCCGGTGCAATTGGTTTCGGAAAGTGTCTTGCCTTTGGGCGATGTGAAGGTTAACCAATCTGTGGCGTACCCGGCACAAAACTCGGCTGTGCTATTTCAACGGGCGGTTACCTACTGGCCCGAAAGTTATGGATGGCAGCAGGTTATTCAGTACAACGGTGCGCCTTACTGGTGGTACGTATGGAAAAAGGATGCATGGCAAAGCATTACCGCTGCCAAAAGGATAGCGCTTACCGGCGAATATGCAAATGCCCACCCGGCTAAAGCACTTGTAACAGAACAAATACAGCAAAAAACCCGTGCAGGCGTGCCTAAAATATATTTTTATATGCTATTTTTAATGGCGGCAACCTTTCTATGGGCCGAAAGCAAGTTCTTCAGCTAATACCAGCTTAACAATACAGAAAACTAAAACTAAACAACAATAAAAAGGAGGAATTAACCTTGAAACGCAGAGATTTTATTTACTTATCCGGATTGGGTGCCAGCGCCATGATGCTGCCAAACCTATCTGCCTTAGGCAGATCCATCGATCCGCAGGACCTATTGGCACCAATTGATGTCAAAGCCAAAAAGGCCCTGGCCGATGTGGCTTTAAACGCCGCCAAATCATTAGGTGCCAGTTATGCCGATGTGCGCATTGGCCGCTACTTGCAGCAGTTTGTGGCCACCCGCGAGCAGCGTGTGCAAAATGTATCCAACAGCGAATCCTTCGGTGTGGGGATCCGCGTTATTGCCAATGGCTGCTGGGGCTTTGCTGCCACCAACGATGTAACTAAGGAAGGTATGGCCAAAACCGCGGCCCGTGCTGTGGCGGTAGCTAAAGCCAACGCCAAAATTGGTGGTAAACCGGTTGATCTGGCCCCGCAAAAAGGCTATGGTGAAGTAAGCTGGAAAGCCCCGATTGAGAAGAATGCATTTGAAGTGCCAATTAAAGAGAAAGTTGAACTGCTGCTGGCAGCCAATGCCATTGCCACCAAAGGCGGCGCCAACTTTGTAAACTCGGGCATCTCGATGATTAACGAACAGAAGTACTTTGCATCAACCGATGGATCATATATCGATCAGGATATCCACCGCATCTCGCCAAATTTCTCGGTAACCAAAATAGATCCTAACACGCGCGAATTTCAGTCGCAGCCCTCGTTAAGTTCGCCAATGGGTTTGGGTTACGAATACCTGAACCCGGCAGCATCAGAAAAGGTGACCGGTATTGTTACCCGCTACAAACAGCGTTATGATATGCTGGAAGATATTGCCCAGGCCACCAAAAACGTAGGCGAAAAGCTAACCGCTAAATCGGTTGAGCCGGGTAAGTACGATTTGGTATTGGATCCATCGCACCTGTGGTTAACCATACACGAATCGGTTGGCCACCCAACCGAATTAGACCGTGTATTGGGTTACGAGGCCAACTTTGCCGGTACCAGCTTTGTATCGCTGGATAAGCTGAAATCAAAAACCTTTAAGTACGGCAGCGAGCATGTAAACATCCATGCCGATAAAATGCAAAAAGGATCGTTAGGCCTGGTTGGTTATGATGATGAAGGTGTAAAATGCGGCGAATGGGAAATTATTAAAGACGGTGTACTGGTAAACCTGCAAGCCATCCGCGACCAGGCTAAGGTTGTTGGCCTTGATAAATCGCAGGGCTGCTGTTATGCCGATAACTGGGATTCGGTACAGTTTCAACGCATGCCAAACGTATCGTTGCTACCGGGCAAAACCCCGCTATCGCAGGATGATATGATCAAAAATGTAGAGAAAGGCATTTTCATCGTGAATAACGGTTCGTTCTCTATCGATCAGCAACGTTATAACTTCCAGTTTGGTGGTCAGTTGTTTTACGAAATTAAGAACGGTAAACTGATGGGCCAAATTAATGATGTGGCTTATCAGGCTAATACCCGCGAATTCTGGAGTTCGTGCGTGGGCGTTTGCGACGAGCGCGATTATCGCCTTGGCGGATCGTTTTCGGATGGTAAAGGCCAGCCGCAGCAGGTTAGCGCCGTATCGCACGGGTCGTCGACCGCGCGCTTTAATGGGGTAAATGTGATAAACACTAAAAAGAGGATCGGGTAATTATTATGGCATTATATACAAAAGAAGAAGCACAGGCTTTATTAAAGAAAGTGCTTAGTTATTCAAAAGCCGACGAGTGCGAAGTGGGCCTTAACGGCCGGATGGGCGGTAATATCCGCACAGCCCTTAATTCGGTTTCAACAGCGGCCGAAACCAGCACAACCGGTTTATTTGTAAGTTCGACATTTGGTAAAAAAACAGGTTCGGCCAGTATTAACGAGTTCGACGACGCGTCGCTGGAAAAGGTAGTGCGCCGGTCGGAAGAATTAGCCCAGCTGGCTCCCGAAAACCCCGAACACATGCCGCCATTAGGCCCGGCTACGTTTAAGGAATCCATCACCTGGAACGCCGATACCGCGGCCATGACACCCGATACCCGCGCTGCCCTGATTGCTAAAAGCATGCAGGCTACTAAAGAGGCCGGACTGGTACAGGCTGGCTTCCTTGAAAACTCATCGGGCTTTAGCGCAGTAATGAACAGTAAGGGTTTGTTTGCCTACAATAAATCGTCGGATGTAACTTTCTCGGTTACCACCCGCGATGATGCCGGCAGCATATCGGGCTATGCCGCGCGTGGTTTTACTGATATCAAAAAACTGGATACTTACGGCGCTACCAAAATTGCCGCAATGAAAGCCAACGCATCAAAAAACGCCAAGGCTATTGAACCCGGCAAATATACCGTAATACTGGAACCTACCGCAGGCGCCTATATGCTGGAAAACATGTTCCGTTTTGATGCCCGCAGCGCCGAGGAAGGCCGTAGCTTTTTAAGCAAAAAAGGGGGCACCCGCTTAGGCGATCAACTGATGGACGAAAAGGTGACCATCTATTCGGATCCATTTAACCAGGACCTGCCCGGCGGCACCTGGAGCGGCGAAGGATTGCCATTGGAAAAAACCTATTGGATTGATAAGGGTGTGGTAAAAAACCTAAGCTATTCGCGCTACTGGGCGCAGCAAAAAGGTGTAAAACCGGTACCCGGCCCCAGCAATATTATTATGGAAGGCGGCAACAGCAGCATTGAAGAAATGATTGCCAGCACCGAGCGGGGTATCCTGGTATCGCGCCTGTGGTATATCCGTTTGGTTGATCAGCAATCGCTGATGTTGACGGGGCTTACCCGCGATGGTACTTTTTATATCGAAAATGGTAAGATCAAGTTCCCGATAAAAAACTTCAGGTTTAACGAAAGCCCGGTAATTATGCTGAATAACGTGGAAGCCCTGGGTAAACCCGAGCGCGCCATCAGTGTAGAAAGCTACCGCAGCTACATGATCCCGCCAATGAAGATCAGGGACTTTACCTTTAGCTCGCTAAGTGACGCGGTTTAAGGATAGATTCAAGAGTTTAGATTCAGGAATCAAGAAAACAAAGCAGCCTGCTCATTTTGAGCAGGCTGCTTTGTTTTACACACCGCGTCATTGCAAGGTGATTATTTGTGTTTTACTTCTATCACCTTCCACCCCTCAAAAGGCTTTACCGTAGCGCAATTAGGGCCGCCATCTTTCGCCGTGCCGGCAACATGCGTTTCAAGGCATAAGTCAGCATTGCTTTTTACTTGCTCAACCATGTCCCAGGTGATCCCGGTTAAGGGGATCTTCAATCGCCGCGACCAGCAGGAATTAAATTGACCGGCAATGGTGCCAATATCCAGGTAAATAAACTTGTTAGGTACAGGGCCTTGCGCAAAGGGACCAACAAAACCGGGGAGTTCATCCTTTTGTTTATCGCCCTTAATTTGTATGGTTAGGGTAAAAATCAAGTCTTGCAAACCCGACCGCTGGATTTGCACCGGTTGAAAATTATTACCCGATCCCTTTTGCAGGCCAAAATCAACACCTGCCGGTGGTTTTTGCAAAACAATACGAAGTGACAGATCGTTATTCATCTTATTTATGATTAAAAAACTTATCCCTGCGGCACGGCATGTAAGGCTACCCTGTTCCCTTCGGTATCAACAAATACGGCCATGTGGCCATGCTCGGGCGAGATTTGGGTTTTAGGTACTATGATTTTGCCGCCGGCGGCCTCAATCCTATCCAGTACAATTTGCACATCGGGGTTGGCGTTCAGATAAACCAACGGGCCTTTATCGGCCGATGGCACATGGAAACCGCCACTATCGCACAGGCAACCGCTTACACCTTTCATCATATCGGTTAAGGGGAAAATGCGCATTTTCATTTGCGGCATATCCATCGGCATCATGCTGATATCAAAAATGGCTTCGTAAAATTTTTGCGCTCGGTCAATGTCGGTAGCCGGTATTTCAAACCAGCTGATGGCGTTATCAAAAGTCATATCCTTAGGTTTTTTAGTTGATTAAAGGTAGGATTATTTTTTGTAGAGACGCATGATTAGTCATTAGTCATTAGTCATTAGTCATTAGTCATTAGTCATTAGTCATT
>JAZKAO010000027.1:0-54620 GCA_040389105.1 Bacteroidota bacterium | reverse complement strand
TAGGTTTATAATTGGTTAGTAAAGGCCCCTGCCCATCAGGGGCTTTACTTTTTTACAGGTTTTTTAGTTCGCAAAAATACATTGCGTTTATGCCTTTAAATTCTATTTAAAGTAAAATTTGTGTTTGACGAACTTTTTTTTACTTTTGCCATCCCAACGGGGGATTAGCTCAGCTGGCTAGAGCGCTTGCATGGCATGCAAGAGGTCATCGGTTCGACTCCGATATTCTCCACAATCTTTCCGCAAAATCCGCCGAATTTCGCACGAAATCGGCGGATTTTCTTTTTTCACATACGATTTCACATACGGTCTTAAATTGTAGTGTTGCTATGGTGCCCATGTAAAATTTAAAGATTATTTGATTTAAGATTTTCTTTGATCGAAAATTTGAAGATTTTTTTCAATGGATCATCAAATCCAATGAATACCATAACCAATTAATGTAACTAACCAATTTTCGTGACCCGGCTTATCTTTAACAAGTTCAGAGAAAAAATCATTCTTTATTATTGGCCTCATTTGTTCACTACAAAAAGACAACTGGAATGAGTGCCATTGTGGCAACTGATATTTTAAATATAGCCAAGCATCCTCAATTTCTATAAATAGAGCTGATTTTAAATTCATATTTATTGAGGAGCGTTGGTGTATTCTATAAAACGAACGACTCCCAATTATCACACGCAGCACCGCCGCAGTCTGTTTTTTGTCGCTGATCTCTAATATAATTTGTTCCATTGTTTACGACTAAGCCTGAAAAGCGATGCAGTGTAGTGATCCACCAAATTTTGCTAATGGGTCACAGTTAATACTAAGTACATTAAAGCCCTGGCTTTCCAGCCATTTTTTATTTGTCCAGTTATAATCTATTGGGCTATCTATAGGCGACGAATATTCGGGCATAATAATGCAATCATTAAACCTTATATAATTGACATATACGCCTCGGGCGGAAAATAGGCAACTTCTTGTTTTTATATTTTTGCAAGCGCATTGTATAGGTTCGTCAACAGGATTATCGAAAATAGGTAGCACATTCAATCCATTATTTGTAGCTACCGATTTAAGCATTTTCGCATACTCAATATCCTTTTTTAAATGTGGCAGTTTAGGATATTCACTTATAAATATATTGTCTTCGTCTTTGAATGCCATATAGCCGTCTGTATGCCCTATAACATCATAATAGTTTCGGCCAACCACTATTGCATCCAGCCCAGTGTATTGCTTTATGATTTTCTCAACATCCTTACCGGGATTATCTTCATATACCTTTTCTGTCATAAATACCTTCTTAGTATTATGTACAAAGTTGCCTCCATCAATATTTAACGGTACTTCTATTATGCTTGAGGTAAAAGCCGCAGCTAATGCCTGTTTGGTTAGTTTATTTAAATACTGGTAATACTTTGTTTCCTTACCTAAAGTGCAGTAGTTTGGCGAGTAATTAAACTTAAATATCTTATCTCCTGCAAAAACTCCCATGCAATCCCTTAGCCATATTTCATCAAAGTAATTTATAACTATCGTATCGACGTTAGGCTTGTGGTTAAATTTAACTCGTACTTCCCGTTCTGCTTTTTTGGTGTTAGTTATTAAAAATAGGTTGATGTCGCGTGGTATCAACTCTATTAATTGATCATAGAAAGGAACTAAGCTTTCGTATTCATTTGAAAATCCTTTTGGATATGCTAAAAAGAGGTTTGTAGATTTACTAAAATCTGCCCTTATCATTATTATTCGTCAAAAAAAAGACGCTCCCCCTGCGAACGTAAAAAGGAGATTTTCGAAGGCAAAATTCTTTTTTTTCTTTTTAAATCGATTGTCCAGATAAGCGAAGCAAAAAATGTTTTATTACTTCACCAGCTATCCCGTAAAAAACAATAAAAAATAGGATTGTCCAAACAATAACCGAGACCATCACCACACCTGTGTACAAAAACAGTTTTGCAGCAGATATTTTTACATTAATGGTCGATGGCATTTCAATTGTGTTGTTTAAATGCAAAGGCTGAGAATTAGTTACTGGAACAAGTCCCGTCATTTTGTAATAGTCATTAATTGATTTCCCAGGGTTTTCTAATACCCACTCGTTAAACTGTTTAATTTCCATGTGATTGATTAATTGTGCAAGATAATAAATAACGCATATATGCGTCAATAAAAAACACATATATGCCTCATTTTCGATGGGTGATAAACATCAAAAATGTCGAAGTTATAAAGGCTTTCGGAAGAAGGCTAAGAGATTTACGGATCTCGAAAGGATTATCGCAGGAGCAGTTGGCTAATGAGGCAGAAATACCGTTATCTCAAGTAGGGAGGATTGAAAGAGGGGAAATTAACCCAACATTAAGTACCGTTTATGCTTTATGCACTGC
The DNA here is from genome assembly GCA_040389105.1 of Bacteroidota bacterium. Classification (GTDB taxonomy): domain Bacteria; phylum Bacteroidota; class Bacteroidia; order Sphingobacteriales; family Sphingobacteriaceae; genus Mucilaginibacter. The sequence continues at coordinate 52,239 of JAZKAO010000027.1, read as the reverse complement.
ATTACAAACTAATATGAAAGATGCATTGGACTTTAAATTATAATTTAAGTCATTATCCTTTAAATTCAAGACCTCCTTATTATTTTTGCTACTTTTGAAATGTATGAACCCTGAAATTTTTAACGAAGTAGTAGCAGACCCTTATAGTGGGCGTTTCGGAGATATGTTACACCCTATTCCGTGGCAAAATTGACCACCTATTTGCTGGAAAAGAAATGCAGCCTAGGCTTTAGCAGCATAGGCAAAGATAATTATTTACCAATTTCCATTTAGCCTGGTGCTGCTCCAGCTATAACCTCTTTATTTTTTTTGAAGCTTAATACTTTTGATAAGTTACCTGCTATGTCCTTCTGGTTATGGCCGTTCATTGCTTTAACAGAGGCATTTCAGAGCGACTTCGCATACATAATGAGGCTTCCGGTCAACTCGTTCCTCCGGAAACGGTATCTGGCATTTAAATAGGACAGCCGGTATCTAAAGCATAACACAAAAAAAGGGGGTGGTCAGTTTGATCCGGAATCAGGTGGTCACTTTGGTCCGGAATACCCTGGTCACTTTAAATCGGAATCAGGTGGTCAGTTTGAGCGGAATCTCCAGTCGAAATCTTACCTATTCCTGAAATCAGAGGGTGAAACGCCCGTATTCTTTTTAAAGAAACTGGAAAAATAAGCCAGATCCTCAAAACCCAGTTCAAATGTAATGTGCTTAATGGATTTGTCTGTATAAAACAACAATCGTTTGGCTTCGATGATGATCCTTTCCTGGATAATTTGTGAGGGCGTTTTCTGATTGAAAATCGCAAAAAGGTTGGCCAGTGTTTTAGGTGACTTAAAAAGTCGGTCGGCATAAAAGCTAACCGAATGTTCCGTTTTGAAATGGCCCTCAACCAGCAGGTTGAACTTCCGGATGATATGGAAGCGTTCGTCCTGCAGTTTTTTAGTTGGGGCGTAGCCGGATTTGGCCAGGGTGGTCACGTAAATGATCAGCCGCTTCAACAACATCAGCAACATATCATGCTGGATATTGTCAGAGGTGCTAAATTCCTGGATAAAAACGTCGGTCAACAATTGCAGTTTTTGCTGTGCCGGCACATTTAAAGGAACAAACAAATGATCAGTGCTGCTGAACAGAAAACCTACGCAACTCACTTCGCTGTCATGATCGATGATACAGTAAAACTCCCGGTTGAACTGCCAGGCCACAATACTGGCTGAGTTTTCAAAGCTGAAGGATTGATTAAATAAAAGTGTAAGTAAGGTATGGGACGGAAATTCAAGTTTCGTACCGTCGATGGTAACCTTTTGGCTTTCGCCCGGGTTCCAGGCAATGGTGAAGTATTTATTAAATTTATCCCGGCTATAAAACAAGCGGTCGAACCCCGGTTCTTCTTTAAAGAGCAGGAGTTCGCCGCCGGTATTTTCGAGTGTAAGCTTGAGCTTCATAAGGAAGGCTCAAGCTACAAAAAATTTAAGAATTTGCTGCTTCCATAATGACAGCAGCAACTTGTTCAGGTTGCGACATGAAGATCACATGGCTGCCTTTCACTTCGGTTACCTTGGTGTTTGACCGGCTGTACATCGCTCTTTGGATGTCCGGGTTGATGCTTTTATCTTCGGTAGCTACCAAGCCATAAGCTGGCTTATGCCTCCAGGCAGCATCAGTGATTGGGCTGACGAAGCCTTTGGCGTAAAAGGCACCTTGTGAAGCGTACATAAATTCGGCTTCTTCCTTGCTGATATCAGCAGCAAAGCCAGCGTGGTATTTAGCTTTATCATAGTACACAATGCCTTTATCATCAGGAGGCAATACGCCGTTTTCTGGAGCTGGTGCAGCGGTTTGTAACCATTGCAGGGCAGATTCGCCATTGTCGGGTTGGAAAGCGGCTATATAAACTAATGCTGCTACATTAGGGTGATTGCCAGCTTCGGTGATCACCGCGCCGCCCCATGAATGCCCTGCAAGTATGGCCGGGCCGCCGATGCGGTCCAAGGCTACGTGTGTAGCTAAAACATCATCTTCTAAAGAAGTTAGCGGGTTTTGAACTACGGATACGTTATACCCGTTTTTAGTTAATTCATTGTAAAGCGCTTTAAAGCCAGAACCATCTGCGAATGCGCCATGTACCAATACTACGTTTTTTACTGCTGAAGTTTTCATGTTGTTTGAGTTTTAAGTTTTTAATTTGTTTTGTTGATACAAAGTTGCGGCAAGAACGCGGCCCGGGCTATGTGCAGAATTCCCGATGACTTGTGATAATTTCCCTTATTTGGGTTATGCTGACCCTGGAAGATCATGATGCGTTGGACGAAACGGAGAAAGCCGCAATAATTTTGCAGGGCGATTTCCCGACTGACCGGGAGGAGAACGGCCTGATGGTGCAGTTGTATGGTATCGGTTGTTTTTACGGCGAGCGTTATTATGACCCGTTAGCTAATAAAATATTGTACTGACGGGCTTTTGAAGCTACGCAGCAATTAGGGCCTTACCAGGCGCATATCCGGTTTAACGCTAGATAATAATTTAATGTAACTTAGGGGATGCCCGAAAGCCGCCTGTCCGTGTTTATTCACCAGAGCAACCTGGTTTCACTGACCACCTCGCTGGAGATCGCCAAACGTTTTACGGACCGACGGTTGTCCAAAAATGAATACCTGTTAAAAGCCGGGCAAATTGCCGATGCTTATTTTTTGTTGGATAAGGGCTATATGCGGGCGTTTGCCGAAGACACCGCAGGGAACGAAGTAACCACGGCATTTTATGCGCCGGGGCAAATGATCTTCGAAGTAGCCTCTTTTTTTAAACGAACCAGGTCCAAAGAAAATATCCAGGCGCTGACCGACTGTGAAGGCGCGTTTATTACCTACAGCGAGCTGAATGAACTTTTTCATACCTTACCGGAGTTCCGTGAATTTGGCCGTTCAGTGTTGGTAGATGGTTTCTCTACCCTAAAGAACCGGATGCTGGCGACGATTACCGAAACAGCCGAAGAACGCTATGCCGCGCTGTTGAAAGCAAACCCGGAGATCTTCCAGCATGTGCCCTTAAAATATATCGCTTCCTATCTGGGGATCACCGATACCTCGCTGAGCCGCATCCGCGCCAAAAAGTAATTTCTTGTCATTTGGCAAGTATTCGCCCAGTAGCAAGCTGTTCCTTTGAGGTATGGAAAATTTACCTTTTTACATCAGCGGCGGCTTTATCGCCACAACGCTTTTAACTCTTTTCTTTGTTTACCGCGCCAGTCGTTATAACAAAGCGATGATTATTTTTGCAATTGCCTGGCTGCTGTTGCAGGGCGGTTTAACACGCACTGGCTTTTACCAGGTAAGTGGCGGCGTCCCGCCCCGTTTCAGTTTATTACTGATCCCGCCGGTCTTATTGATCATCGGTTTATTTATAACCAAACGCGGTCGCGCTTTTCTTGACGGTTTTGATGCCGGGCAATTAACACTGCTCCATATCGTCCGCTTACCGGTCGAGCTGATCTTATTCGCGCTTTGCCTTTATCATTACGTACCCAACCGGATGACCTTTGAAGGCGGTAACTTGGATATCCTGTCGGGCCTGAGCGCACCCTTTATTTTTTACTTCGGTTATAGAAAGTCCGTTATCAGCCGGAAATGGCTACTGGCCTGGAATATCGTTTGCCTGCTCTTATTGGTCAATATCGTCAGCCGGGCGGTGCTGTCCTTTGGTCAGCCAAACCTGGCGCTCTTTTACTTTCCGTTCAGTTGGCTGCCGTGCTTCGTTGTGCCTGTAGTGCTATTGGCACAAGTCCTTACTATCCGAAAGTTAATACAAGGGCGCGAGTGAATGTTCTGTTTGAACCGCCTGGGCGAGTTTTTCTAACTGATTGTAGGTTGCCCTATATAAAAACACCGCCATGCTGATCCGCTTGATACCAATTTCAGCCAGTGCAGCAATGGAACCCAGCTGGGGCACCGCGACCACGTTGACGGGCAAGGAAACCGTAGTGGTAATCTCCTGCACCAACGCCAGATCGGCTACGCCAGTAACAAATAAACCATCCGCGCCCGCCTCCGCATATAATTTGGCTCTCTTCAGTGTGGTTTCCAGGGGCGAATCCAGTTTTTGTAAGAAGACATCCGTCCGGGCATTGATAAACAACTGCTGGTTGGTCTGCGCTAAATAGTTTTTAATGCCGGTTAACTTTCGTAAGTAAATGTCTTCGCCTTGTGCATCTTCCAGGTTGATGCCAACCACGCCAATATCAATTAACTGCTGGATATGGCCATTTAATTCGGTCAGGTCATCGGTGTAGCCCCTTTCCAGGTCAACCGACAAGGGGATGCTGGTGCAGGCGGCTATGCGCCCAATAACATAAAACAGTTCACTGAACGGGATTTTTTCACCATCAGGATAACCTAACGAATCCGCTATCGCCCCGCTGGAGGTGGCGATAGCGGCAAAGCCCGCAGCTTCGATAAGCCGTGCGCTTTTGACATTCCAGGCATTGGCAATAAGCAGCGGGCTTTCCTGGTGGTGCAACCCGAGGAACTTTTCGTAATTATTCATTAGCTCATCGAATGAAAAGCCATCCGGTTGCCTTCGGTATCAATAAAGCGGCCCATAAAACCGTTTGGCCCGATGGAGGTCTTCGGCATAATTACCTTACCGCCTGCGGCTTCAACTTTACCTAAAGGAACGTCCAGGTCATCGCCGCCGTTCAGATAGATCAATGCGCCTTGTTGTGCCGGCTCAAACCCTTCCTCTTCCGAAATGCCGCCGCCGATCTCGCCGTTCATCATGTCCGCCGGGAACATGGCGTATTTCATATCCGGGAAAGGCAGGATCATTTCTATACCTAAAATAGCTTCATAAAAGGCTTTCGCTCGCTCTAAATTTTTAGCTGGAATTTCAAACCAGTTAATTGCATGTGCCATATTTAATTGTTGTTAAGTGTAAATTGTTGATAGCGTTCCATAATATCGCCCCAGCCCTGATCCATGCTTTCCACAACCTTGCCATTGCCCAGCTTATGCAGGTCTTTATGCTCGAATTTGACACGGGTAGTGGTAGGTCCCTCGGAAATAAATTCAGTGACTACTTCGGTCACCAGGTCAGGATTGCATTTGAAATCTCCGTCGATCTGCCAGGCCAATACCAGCAGGTCATAAGGCTGATAGGTAAGCACATAGCCGGTATTAGCTTCACTACCATCCGTATGTTTGGAGTACCAGCGGCCGCCAACACGCGGCTCAACGACCATTTCGGTCATGTCTGAACTGCCGATATGGTGCGTTCGCGGCCACCAAAGGTCTATTTTTTGCGTAAACACTTCAAAAGCCGTCTGCTGAGAGGCTTCGACTGTAAATTCTTTTTTAATCGATGTTAGATTGATGGTTTCCATTATTTATGTTTTTCAGTTTGTTCGGCTAAGGCTTTAAAGTTCATCAAAGCATCATCCCAGAATTTGTCCAGGTAATTTCTCATGGCTAAAATGCCCTCGCGGTTCAGCTCATAAATATTATTATTGCCCACCGTCCTCAAATTAATGAGCCTCGCTTCCTTCAGCACTTTCAGGTGCTGGGACACCGCAGGGCGGCTGATTGGTAAACCATCGGCGATAGCCACTACCGCCATTGGCCGGTGCTGTAATTTTTCGAAGATCGCCCGACGGGTCGGATCACCAAGGGCGTTAAAAGCTAAATTGCTATTCATATCTAAATAGTAAGCTAAGACTTACCGTAAGTGCAAACTTACTAATAGTTTTCAAACCCGCAAATATTTTTTTAGAAATGTGAAATAGATTTAATTGAGTTTGTAACTCAAAATAGTTTTAATTAATTAAAACTATGACATGCACCGAACAACTCACCACCAAAACATTTTTCACGCCGGAATGTGCATAATAATAAATAAGCATTGCACTTGTCCGTATCTGACATTTGCTTGTCACCACGGCGCTCTTTATTCCCTACATCTTTGTGATATTATTATTGACAATTAATCACAATGAAAAAGTTAAAGAAAGTATTACTTATTTCCCTTTCCACCGTTGTTGTAGCAGGTGCTGCGCTCACGTTGCTGCTACAACCTTTTATAGCGCTCGGGCAATTGCCCCCTTATGCGGGTGATAAACAATTTGAATGGAAGAAACCATTATATGATGCATCCAAAAAGACAGTACTCATTATTGCCGATAATAAGGTTACAGAGATGTTTGATATGCTGGCCCCTTATTATCTTTTTTAATACAACCGGCCAATTAAATGTTTATATCGTTGCCAAAGAAAAGGTTCCGGTGCAGATCAAAAAAGACCTTTTCATCCTGCCGCAACTAACCTTTAAAGAAGCGGATTCCCTGAAATTGACAGCTGATGTAATTGTTATTCCTGCTTTGTCTATTCGTGATGAGAAACAGGATCCTATCGTTATTTCTTTCATCCAGGAACATTTTACGCCGGCGACCAAACTTATGGCGGTATGTGATGGCGCGGCCACAGCAGCGGCTACCGGGCTTTTTGACGGTAAACCAATCACCTGTCACGCATCCGATCTACGATACTGGAATATCATACCCTCTCGCGAAAAGAGTATGCCAGCACCATGTTGAACAATCCGGAATATACCATTGAATATATCGCTGCGCAATGCGGCTTTAAAACCGCCAGGCAATTGCAGCTGATATTAAAACCTTAATATTATAATCCTCAATAATAAATCAAAGCATGTAACATAGCCATGCACCACAAACTCTTAGTAGTATACTTTTAACCCATGAACTTTATACGCACCATTGCTTTATTATTATTTGTCCCGCTGCTGGCCCCGCTTTTTTCCAGCGCGCAGGATCTCACTTCAGATAGCATCGATGTTTTTATCAAAAACAAAATGCAGCAGAAGCACATGCCGGCCTTGCAACTGGCGGTAATACGCAATAATAAAATCGTTAAATTAAACAGCTACGGCATAGCTAATCTTGAAAATAATATCCCGGCTACCGATCAAAGCATCTTTTCTATCAATTCAATTACCAAAGCATTTGTGGGTGTTGCCATTATGCAACTGGCCGAAGCTGGCAAGCTCAAGACAACCGACCGTGTTTCCATGTACCTGGACAGCCTGCCTGTTGCCTGGCAAAAAATAACTTTGCAGCAAGTGCTAACACATACGTCGGGATTACCGGATATGTTAGATGAAGATGAACAAGTGCTGGGCAACGGGATAGAGAAGTTAGCTATGCAAAAGGTAAAGGCGTTGCCCATGGAGTTTAATGCTGGCGATAAATTCAGTTATAACCAAACCGGATATGTTTTGCTTGGCCAGATCATTACGAAATTGAGCGGGATGCACTTCACTAAATTTATTGAAGATAGGCAATTTAAGGTAGCCGGAATGCCTTTAACCAGATTTGGCGACTCCTATGATGTGGTTCCAAATTCGGCTGGCGCGTACACCATGACCAAATTGGTTAATGGGCAATTTATCAGGAACCAAACACCCGGCGTTGGTTATATACAGTTTCCATTGTTTTACCGTACCGCGGCCGGCATCCAATCTACAGCCGGCGATATGGGCAACTGGATCATCGCGCTAAAACAAGGGAAATTACTTAAGGCCAAATCAAGCATAGCTACCCTATGGCAACCGGCAATTTTAAATAATGGGAAAGTTGGAGGGTTTAACGCACTTACCAATGGTTATGCCCTGGGATGGCCCACAGTAACCCGGGATGACCACCCGGCCGTAGGCCCGGTAGGCGGTGGCCGGTCTGCCTTATTTGTTTATTTAAACGATGACCTTTCTATAGTTGTACTAACCAATCTAATGGGGGGCAACCCCGATCAATTTATTGATGAAATAGCCGGTTATTATATCCCTGAAATGCATGAAGCCAATGGTTTCGGCTTATCGTCAAACCTCAAAAAATTAAGGGCAGGCTTATTAAAACAGGGTTTTGACCGCGCAAGTATCCTGGCTACTGATTTGAAAAAACAAGATGCCACATTCAAATTAGAGGAAAATGCGCTGAATGCGTGGGGGTATCAGCTGCTCAATCAAAAGAAGCCTACCGAAGCACTTGCTATATTTAAACTGAACACAACGCTTTATCCGAACAGCGCAAATACATACGATAGCTATGCCGAAGTTCTGGAGTTAATGGATAATAAAAAGGATGCCTTGATCAACTATAAAAAATCATTTCAACTAAACCCTGAAAATAAAAATGCGGAAAGACGGATAAAAGTACTTTCTGTTAATAAATAAACTTCCAGGCTTATAGTTATTTAAAAATACCCACTCATTACAAAAAAGAGGGTCATTAAGGTTAAAAGCGTCCAATATAGCTTTGTAGTGGTGGTACTATTGATTTTTCCTTGTGTCCATATTCTACAAATGATTACTTCTTCCAAACTTGACATTGGATCATTTTGTTGTTTTTGATGTTGAGGTATTTGAAAATCCCGGTTGCGAGTAAACAGAAAACTGTTGCCTGTATGGTGCCTTCGGGCCCAAACTTCCCGCCGGTAATTAATTGCGGGCCACTTAGCTGCATGGTTAATAAACTGGAAGTTTTTTCGTTACCCGAAGTGATGGCCCCGAAAATACCGGACTGTATAAAATTCCAGGCAAAATGGATAGCTATCGGTAGCCAAAGGCTGCGTGAATAAATATATGCCGCACCTAATAATAGCCCAGCCTCAATGGAGATACAAATGGCCGAACCTAAAGTTGCGTTAGGATTAGCCAGGTGTAAAGCGCCAAAGATCAAGGCCGAGATACCCAGGGCGATATAGCTCCCCAGCTTCTCTTCCAGTATCCTGAAAACAATCCCGCGCATCAGGACCTCTTCAAAAATGGCGACTGTAAATGCTACGGCCAGCGGGATGATGATAAAAGAAACCGGGTTGACGGAAATAATTTTGAAACCATGATAAATGTAGATTACTAATATTGTCAGGCATTGAATGGTTAGCCCTATAGCCGTGCCAATTGCTAAATTTTTGACAATATTTTCGGTGGAAAGTTCAGTGACCACCCGTTCTTCGATCCACTTAAAGAAAAGGCGATAAGTACTAATGACTGCAACGGATGCCAATATACCCTTGACCAGATTTCTAAGGTTTTTGCCTGTACCAATCAGTTCAAGTACTTTACCCGCTATATTTTGGGTAATGATAAATACGATCAAACAGGTCAATAGGCCCAATATAATGCGGGTGATGGGATGGTGAAGTATTTTTTTCATTGCTGTGATGGTTTAAAGCCTTTGATGATAAGATATAGTCCCAGTGAAAACTCAAATAGTGCGACCAATAGTGCAGACAATCCTGCCAGCACAGAATGTTGACCGATGAGACCGAACAGCACGGCGAAATAGCCGGCCAACAATGGGACTGCTCCGATGATGCCGATCAGGGAAAGGCCCCGGGGCACAAGGCGGGAACGATAGAGCATGGCTCCTAACAACAGGTCGCATATAGCCGGCATGAAGCTTTGCCCCAGTAGGAAAATACGGTCATAAAGGATGGCCAGCGTATGGCTGGTTACTAAAGCATTTGCCCCGGAGTTGGCCTGCCGCAAGGTAACAATCGACAAAAGAAACGCCACCCCAACCAAAATGGTGCCGGATTCCAGGATCCGGGCGGCAATGAGGCCCAAAGCGGCACTTTCATGTTGCTTTCTGATCACCGGGTATAAAATGACGGCAGTACTGATGCCAGCTAAAGCAACTATTATTTCGAGTATGCCCCCGATGATGACGGCGGTATCGGGCCCATGGCCTGTGATATATTTGGGATTATGTACCGGGCCGTACAGTGCGAGGGTAGGGATTGAAACAAAGGTGAGCAGGTAGCACACGCCCGCTATCAGCGCGGTTTTTCGGTGTTGGCTCATTTCTTGGCGAATGGATTGGTCTTCCAGGCTTTTGAAACGTGGATGCTTACAATAAAACTCCGGTTATACATTTCCTGTCCGCTGGAAATATTGGTCAGGCCATAATTGTAGCGCAGGTCCAGGGCTATCCTTTTGCGTTTGGTATGGAAGGTATAGCCACCACCCGCCTGAAGGCCGGCATCAAAGCGCTTATAGCTATTGGTTGATGAATTAAAAGAAAGATCGGTAGTTTGGTCACCGATATTCCGGGTGCCATAAAAATTATAGGCGATGGAAGGCCCGGCATTAATATGGAATTCACTGAAATGAAAGCGCGCCAATAAAGGTATTTCAATGGCGTATAAACGGATGGTAGAGGCCTGGGTGATAAATGGATTACCAACCTTAAGTTTTCCGCCCTTCATGGCAAAATACAATTCGGATACTAAGGAGAATGCCGGAGTGATACCCGCCTGAAAGGATACACCAATCTGTGCGCCCAATACAGATTTTTTATAATCGCTTAAGGCACTGTTGGCAGCACCGTAATTAAGGTTGGTACTCACCAGGTTGATTACCGGGTCTAAATAAGTTTTGGCGGTTTTAACCGTGTCGTGGGTTTGGCCAAAGGCACAGGGAGCAAGGGAGATCAGATTAAGCAGCAGCCCTATGTGTAAGGTTTTTTTCATTTTCTTTTATTTAAATTTTTACTTAAACAAAAGTAAATGAATGGTTTATGATGATAAATTCTGTTATGCCAAGTGGCCCCGGACGTCTGCATGCAGGCGTTTTGTGTCTGCCAGTCAGGCCTTGCTGTTGATGAGTTGGAAGAAGGTATCTTTGTAAGTATCCGAAACCGGGATCAGCTGATCGGCTATCTTGATCCTACTGCGTTCGATAGATTCGATCTTGCTCACCGCTATCATAAATGATTTATGTACCCGGCAAACCAGGCTCGCCGGGATCAGCCGTTCAAACTCGCTGAAGTTTTGCAAGGTCATCACTTTTTTAGTAGTGGTATGGATCCTGCGATAATCCCGCATCCCTTCGATATAGATGATTTCGCTGATCATGATCTTTTCCAGGCGGTTCTCGGTCTTCACAAAGATGAAATCCGCCGGGTTGTCCGATTTTTTTTTCACTAAATTTTCCTGTGCTTTATTCACCGCCTGCAGAAAGCGGTTAAATGTAAAGGGCTTTAGCAGGTAGTCGGTGATCTGCAGTTCATAACCTTTTAGCGCATATTCCTGGTAGGCCGTGGTAATGATCACCTGGCTGCTGATTTTTGAACTTTCCAGTAGTTCTATCCCGGTCAGTTCATCCATGTTGATATCCAGGAAAAGCAGGTCGGCCTTGTTATTATTCAGGTAATTAAGCCCGGTCAGGGCATTGTCAAACGTGGCACTTAAATGCAAAAAAGGGACCTTTTCTACAAAGTCCTTTGTTTTTTCCAGCGCCAGTGGCTCATCCTCGATAATAATGCAGCTTAGTTTATCCATTGGGTATCATTAAGTCGATAGTGTATAATTCATTGGTCTTATCCACTCGTAAGCTATGTTTGCCTTTATAAAGCAGCTCAAGTCGTTTGCGAATCAATTCATTGCCTAACCCACTGTCTGGCTGGCGGGCTGACGGCCGCGGGTCGAATTTATTAGCACAAAGCAGCCGGATATTATCATCATTGACGAAAATATCAATAGTGATGGCGTTCTCTATTTTTTTATTGTTGGTATGTTTAAAAGCATTTTCAATGAACGGAATAAAAACCATCGGAGCAATAAGTCTATTACCCATTACCCCCGTTACAGTAAAGTGTACATAGTTTTGGTTGGCGGTCCTTATTTTTTGTAGTGCGATATATTTTTCCAGGTATTCGACTTCTTTGTGCAATAAAATTTGATCGGTTTTGGTTTCATAAAGGATGAACCGCATAATACCCGATAACTGGTTCAAATAATTAGAGGCTTTAACGGCATCCTTTAAAATCAGCGCGTCGATGTTGTTGATGGTATTAAATAACAAATGCGGGTCAAGCTGTGATTTAACCAGGGCCATTTCCATCTCATAATTTTTTTCCTTCAACAACTCTTTCAGCCTGATCTCGGAAAGCCAGGTGACAAAACCTTTGATACTTAACGCAAGCATGCCGGTAATCAAATCAATAAAGGTCGTCACCATAATCACTTTTATAGCGGTAGACCGGCCATTTTTGCCTCTCTCATCCATATCTATGACCCGGCCTGTTTCAATCAGGTAGCGATGAAGGACATAACAAAGCGCTGCTATACCAATGGCAATCAACAATCCAAAAAACAGCGAAAGTAAAAACTTCCGTTGTTGCAGGTATTTGGGAAACAGCAGGAAATAATAAAAAATATAGGTGAGCGCCGAAGGCAGGATAGCAAAAAGAAAAAGGTTTTTAAAAGCATTAATCATTCGGGCTATGTGATCGCTGGCGGGCGGGCTGCTGCGGTTATAAAGCGCTAAAAGGATGCCGATCAGGACGAAATAACAAGTCCAGAAACCGATATTCAATAAGAGCGCGAATGATTTTTTCATAATTACTTATAAATGTGTCGCTTTATTCCGGCATTGCAGCAATTAATATGCGAACCGCCCGTATTTGTCTGCCAAACGGGCGGTTTGCTCCATATTTAATAAGGCTTGATGATTTGCCCTGTATGCGCGCCGAATACACTTTTGCGGAAACCGTATTCCAGTTGCTGCATGGTGGTCGGTATTTCGCCGGGAAAGTAAGGGAAATATTGCGGCGAAGCCTCGATCACTGTCGGGCTTACGGCGTTAATGCGGATACCATTTTCCAACTCAATGGCGGCTGCCCTTACAAATCCTTCAACAGCGCCGTTGGCGGCCGACGCATTGGCAAAATTCCGTTGCGGTTCATGAGTTAAAGCACCGGTAATCAGTGTAAATGAACCTATGGGGTTGATATAATGCTGCCCGATCAATACTAAATTGATTTGGCCCATCAGTTTACCTTCAATTCCTGTCCTAAATTCCGTATCTGTCATTTTTTTCCAGGGGCCTACATAGGTAGGGCCGGCTGTCGAGATCAACGCGTCAAATGGCCCTGCATGCTTAAACATATTTGCTATCGATTCGGTAGAGGTAATGTCTGCCTGTATATCGCCTCCTTTAGAAGCTACCCTGATAATTTCGTGTTCATTTTCAAACGCACTTGCTAAGTGCTGCCCCATGGTGCCTGTTGCACCTACAATGATAATTTTCATATTGGTTTTTATATTATTGATAGATTTTGTTATTGTTTTCTCCCGACGAAGCGCACAACCGAACTTGTGCCAAGGTGGTATTGGCCTTCTTCTAAAACCACCTCTTTTTCTTCCAACAACTGGATATCATAATTCGGAAAGTCGGCCCGGAGTTCGGCTGCCGAGAACAGCATAGCCAATTCTTTTGGCCCGCCTGCCTTGGTGTTAAGTTTGTTAAAATGTAAATGATCTTTACCGAAGGCTTCGAAGATGATTATACCACCCGGTTTAAGGCACTCGTTTAATTTCCGGTGAAGCATTGATTTCTTGTCTGCCGGAAAATGCGCGTAGATGAGGCCAATAGCGTTGAATGTTGCCGGTTCAAACTGAAGCCCTTCCAAATCGCCGACGATATAATCCAGCGAAACCAGGTTGGCTTCAGCCAGCGCCAGTGCTTTCACACTTCCTGCCACACTAAGGTCGCAACTGGTAACTTGCCAACCTTGTGTAGCTGCATATACGCCGTTGCGCCCTTCACCATCTGCGGGCATCAATATGGACCCAGGCTTTTGTCTGTTAAGCCATTCCGCGAAAAATAGATTAGGCCCGGTGCCATACACGTACGCCGGATGGCTGTATCGGTTATCCCAAAATTCTTTCATACTATTGATTTAAAATTCGGCTGAAATAAGCTGTTTGCTTACCGTCATGCCGGCTGTTGTTCCCATAGCGACGGCGTTAGCCACCGTACGGGTTTTTGTGGTATTATCGCCGCAGGCAAAAACGCCTTTTATGGTGGTTTCCTGGAAAGCATCTACCTTGATATAGCCATCTTCCGTTAAGGTACAGCCCAAGGATTCAGGCAGCTGGCAAGCCTGCGTGCATGGACTGCGGACGTAAACTGCTGTTACGGGAGCCTTCGTGCCGTCTTTTAAAATGATATGTTGCAGATAACCATTTGTATGCTCCAATCTTTCAATTCCCGTTTCGACAATTTTGATCTGGTGAACATTAAGTTTAGCGGTTTGTTCCGCAGTTAAGGTAGATGCTCCATTGGTAAACAGGGTTAAATCTTGGGTCCAGTTAGCAATCAGGCCGGCCAATTCATAACCAGCGTCGCCATTGCCAATAATGCCGGTCTTTTCATTGCGCATTTCGTAGCCATGGCAAAAAGGGCAATGCAGTACCGAGATGCCCCAACATTCCGAAATGCCGGCTATGTCAGGCAGTATATCGCGGATGCCGGTGGCAAAAATTAATTGCTTAGCCCAATAGGTTTCACCCGATGCTACCTGTATCTCAAAGCCGTTTTGGTTTTTTGTTGTTTTAATGGCTATACCATTTAAAAATGTAATGGTAGGATATTTCCCCACTTGCTGTTTAGCAATGGCTGATATTTCGGCCGGGGTGCTGCCATCCTGCGTAAGGAAATTATGCGAATGCGGTGTTTGCGCATTACAGGGCTTGCCGCTATCGATAATTAAAACTTGCTTTAATGCCCGGCCCAAGGCCATGCCTGCCGCCAGGCCCGAATAGCTCCCGCCGATAATAATGGCGTCGAATAGTTGTGTCATATTAGTTTTGATTGGTTTTTATGGAACCCCGGCCGATGATCCAGTTAAGCAATGGCAAGCCCACAAAAATGATCCAGGGAACCAATGCAATGGTCAATAATAGTGTCCGCTGATATAATGGTAGCACAGCTAAAGGCTGGCCGAACAAGTAAAGGAACAAGGTGATAGACGGATAGATCACCAGCCATATTTTTAAAGAGGCGATCAGCTTGGTTTTTGTGGTCATAATTCAAAAATGATTTGCTGTTACAAAGGTATTTACACCGTAAACCGGCGGATAGGACAAAAGCGGGAATGTATAGGATTTAGCTAAAGTTTAATCCTGTCGCCCCTTTTGGTACTTAAGCCTTCAATAATGATGATTTTGACGACCTGCCCATTTTCCTGCTTAAAAGAGACCCGGATATCATCATCTTTTTGAAAAAACGTGTTTTCCTTATAAGCACAAATTTCAATTTTGGGTTGGCTGTTTCGCTGTATAAACAAGTGATCGCCAGCCCGTGTTATTTTCACCTGGTAGTTTGGGTTGACATCATAGTTACCCACATATTTATCTAAAGCGGTAGGTGTAAGTTTTAACTCATCAAAATACGAGTAAGGTTTATCATAAAGTATGGCTAAAATAGACTGGCCAATGGTTTCTATCTGGTGGTTGAAAATATTGTTCAGAATAATGATGCAAACATCTTCTTCCTGTATCCGGCCATAATAACCTGTGAAGCCCAGGATGTTGCCGCCGTGTGATACCACCCTTTTGCCGTATATCGTATCTATCCAGCAACCCAGCCCGTAGCCTTCCAGGAACGGGGTAGTCGCTCTTTCCAGGCTCGCTTGATGATAGATCTTGTAGTTTAACACGCCTTTATGCCAGCGATAAAGGTCGCCAACGGTGCTGTATAACGAGCCGGCAGAATATGTAGCGGTCGAATCCCATGGCACTGATGCTTCTTTTACGGTTTGGGTATATTTGGTATAGCCTATCGCTTTGTTGGGGCTTTTTAAACCTGTAAAGTCAAAACCAGAATGTGTCATACCCAAGGGCTTTAATATCAGGTTTCGGACCGCTTGTTCGTAATGCTGATGTGTTACTTTTTCAATGATCAGGCCTAACAGGATATAGCCGGAGTTGCAGTAGGCATATTGCGTGCCCGGATCAAAATCCAGGGGCCTATTTATAAAGAACGACAGCATCCGCTCCTTGCTTCTGGGCCGGGTACTTTCTTTTACGGCATTGGTGTCACGTAAAATTTCATAAATGCCCGAAGTATGGGTTAGTAAATGTTTAATGGTGATCTCGTTCCCGCGTTTAAAGCTGGGGAAATATTTACTGAGTTTATCATCCAGCGATAATTGATGTTGCTCGGCCAGTTTCAAAATAACACCGGCGGTAAATTCCTTCGTGGTCGAACCGATCTGGTATACCGTGTTGGTTGTATTGCGTATGCCTTTAGCCGCATCCTGATAACCAAAAGCTTTTTCATAAATGATCTTACCTTTTTTGCATACCAGCACCGAACCGTTAAAACGGTTGAGCCCGATGGCCTTTTGGATCAGGGAGTCTATCTTTTTTTCGTAGACTTGGGCATGTGTTCGGATAGTGGGAAAGATCAGCGCCAATAGCAGCGCTAGGGTTGTTTTTTTCATGAGGTGGTAAATGTATCTAAAAGAAACCCGGCAGTAATTTGCGTTATGCCAAGTACGCTTAACTGTCTGCATTGCCCTTGTTTCGTGTGCAAAATGAAGCTATTTAACTTTCAAAAGTAAATTCAGCTTGGCCCTTGTTTCTGGTATCTCTTTAATGGATAGCGCCTTTTTAAAACAGATCATCGCGTTATTGTTATCACCTTTTGCCAGATAATAGTCCCCATAAGAATCCTGAGGGTTTGCGTCTTTAGGGTAATTGCGCACATTTAAGGCAAATAATCCCCCGGCCATATCATATAGCTTTGACCTTAAAGCGTAATAGCCCAAATTATTGACCAACGGTTCATCAGGAATTACCTGGTAACCCAGTTCCTCCGTAATTTTGTGATAATGATCTGTGATTACTGAAAGTAAATTTGGATTGGTTATTTGATGTCCGGAATTCCCGGGGAAGGCATAATAATCAAAAATAAAACGCAGTGCATCATAAGCTGCTATTAAAGGAACCGTTTGATGATTGTCATGCTCGTAATACACTTCTTTAAACCGCAGGTTATTTTCCGGGTGCTGGTGCACGTGGTGTATCAGATCCAGGTTATACCTGGTAAGTTCCGTTTGGCTTGACGTATCTGCCTGTACAATTGTGGTATCCGCGCCGCTTTCCGTATGATTTGCTATGGCCAGAAACAATGTTTTATGGGCATAAGAATCTTTTTCAATAGCGGCATTAGCTTCGTTCAAAACTTTATGATTGTCCCACCAAATGGATGGTTCTATGGCAATATAGCCGTTGAAAAGGTCTTTATGATGAACCATTGTTTGTATAACCATTAAGCCGCCCAAAGAATGGCCCATTAAAAGTTTATAGGGTGCGGTAAGATAATTGGAATCGATGTGCGGAATTAATTCCCTTTCAATAAAAGAAAGAAATCGTTCGCCCCCTCCCGAATTTTTTACACCATCTGTATTATTTGCTACGGTTGTTGGCGTTAGATCCCTGCTTCTATCGGTATTAGGTACGCCCACTACGATCATAGGCGGGCAAAGGCCCATATCGGCCAAACGTTCAACGGTTATTGCAACAGAGCGAAAATTATTTTCTCCATCTAACACGTAAATAACAGGGTAAACGTCTTTAGTTGCTGCACGGGATTTTTTGACCTGATATGGCGTATATATCAGCAATTGCCGCTGCTGCTTCAATATGTTAGACTTGACACTATCTGCAAAGCCTAAGCTAAAATTGTTTTGCGACTGAGCGCTAACCTGAACTACTGAAAAGAAAAGGGCAAACAGGACAAGGATTATTTTCTTCATGATAGCGTAAACCTATACTAAAGTATCGGCCTGCTAAATTCGGTTATGCCAAGCGGGTTTTGATGTCTGCCATCTTGTTTATTTCATCTGCGAACCGAGGAGACCGTAGATCGGCCAGAGCCTGATTCAGTAAGGTTTGACCAAGGGTTCCTTTTTTAAATAGTAGCACCCCATACACAATACGGCATACTTGCCGCATTAAAAAGAACCGCGCCCTGTGATAATCTGTTAAAGCATCGCCAAAATAAGCTGCAAGAAAGATATGTTCCTGCTCATCATCAGCCGCATAAAAGTTGGCGGCTATCGCCAGGTCAACATAACGGTCATTTTGATACGCTGCGTCCCAATCAATGATCCATATTTTTTCGCCGTCACAAATGATATTACCAGGATTAAGATCGTTATGGCTGGGTACCCTGTCGGCATCATCCCAGGGATAGTGCTTTTTGATATCCGCATAGTAAGTCAAATACTCCTCAAAACCAGGCTCTTTAAATTGAGCTAGCAATCCATCAACGGTTTCCACTAAACGATTTCCGCCCGGAAAAGACGGCAACTCATGTATGCACCTGATCGTTCGTGCGAGTTCGGGCAACAAAACGCCGGGAAATCTGAAAGTAGTTTGCAATGGGGCATTTTCGATAAATTGGCTGATCGCAACGCCCGATGCCTTATTCCAATAATATACCTGGGGGGCAATGCCTGCTTTTGCGGCAATCTCCATACCGCTCAGCGCCTTGTCATCCATTAACGTTGACGGGCGATCAACTTTTAAAACGTAGGATTGACCGTTCACCATCATTTTATATACAATGGATGCGGATAAGCCGCCCGTCAATAAAATGAGTTCCTGTACTGCGGTTGTATGAAAGGTTTGCAATAACGCGCTTTCAACTGCGGCTAAACTGGTGGGCGGGATAAGGGTTTGTAGATTTTGCATTTGGATAAAGGTACCAGAAAGAAACATACCGGGAAATTACGTTATGCCATACCAGCGGGGATAGCTGCATTCCCCTGCGTTTCATCTGCCAAATCTATTTATGGTTATGCCGGAAGGCTTCAGGTGAATAGCCTGTGTGCTTTTTAAAGAAGCGAATGAAATAAGATACATCCGCGTAACCCAGGCGATAGGCGGTTTGATTAACCTGGTTAGAAGTGGCAAGTAAGCATCTTTTGGCTTCCAAAACAATATGTTCGTTGATGATCTCTGAACAGGTTTTCCCCAATGCCGCCTTGGCAATAGCATTCAGTTGATAAGCAGATAGATTTAGCATTTTAGCATATTGCGCAACCTGCTTATGGGTAATCACATTGGCCTCTAACAGTTCCAAAAATTTTTCCAGCTTTTCCTGCATATACAAACTGGCCTTTTCGGCCGGTGCGGTGCCTTGATGCCGGGTCAGTTGGATAAACATAATACCCATATTGGCCTTGATCACCTCCTCATACCGGTCTGCTTTTTCCTTATATTCCAAGGAAATATAAGCCGATATAGCCTGTAGCCTTTGAAAGCTATATTCATTTAATTGGTAGTGATTAATCTGGCTGGCTTTACGTAATAACTGGTTGGAAGCTTTGTCCTTCGGGAAATAGAATTCATCGCGGAACTGCATTAAATAGCCGTTGCTTTCCGCGTTTAAGACAAGTTGGTGAACCTGGCCCGGTCGCATAAAGAAAACGGAGTGGTTAGCAATGCTATAAGGCGTGAAATCTATATGGTGGCTGCCCGATGCGTTTGTTAAAACCAGTATATAATAAAAATCATGCCGGTGCAATTCCTGCACCATGTCCTTGCCAGCTAATAAGCTTTGAATGTTGCGGATGCTAAAGGCCTCTGAAAGATCGGGTTCGTTTTGGCTTACGTTAAGATGCCTTACCGGTATGCTTTCCATCCATCTATATTTCTAAACTTGTTTATAGACATTTGTTTAAAGCCTTATCAAATGTAATTAAAGAATTTATTTTTTGGAGTTGATTGTTTGAGATTATAAGACAAACGCAATTATTAAGTTATGATAATTTAACTATAATGATGCATTATTTATAGCTGATGGAACAATGATAAAGCACGGAAACTCATTTCTGATAGCCAATTAATTAACAATCTTAAATATAGCTTTAAACAATCGATTGTATATATTTATCCCGCTGTAATTGGGCATGTGTTTTGAGTTGTAAAGGAGTAACAGATGAGCAATTTTTTAATTAGGCCACTCTTTATCGCTTTGTTTTTGGTTGTAGCCGGTACAGTCACGGTATCTGCGCAGCCGAAAAGCAAGATAGAACATTACTCCACAGAAGATGGGTTATCGCATGACATTATTACCTGTATGTTTAAAGACAGCGAGGGTTTTATGTGGTTTGGTACATGGGATGGTATCAACCGTTTTGACGGTCATCACTTCCTGTCATTTAAATCATCCCCCGGCGATATGTCCCAATTAAAGAATGACCGGATCGAACAAATAACCGAAGATCAGGCCAATCACCTTTGGATCAGGGCTTATGACGGGCATATTTACCGGTTTGATAAAAGTTCGCAGCAATTTCTGCCCCTGGCATCTATCCTTCAATTTAAAAATCATTTACAGATCACCTTTAACCGCATTATCGCATCCGAAGGAAATATGTTATGGTTGTCTGTGGAAAATAAGGGCTTGATCTGGGTTCCGGATACCCGGGTAAATTCTACAACCTATTATGCTTATCATACGGGAGGTAAAGGCAGTTTCCGGTTGCCCGCAAACCAGGTGAATTTTTTAAAGAAAGACCAGGATGGAAAAATTTGGCTGGGCACACCCAGCGGGTTGGTATACCTGCACAAAGACGCGAAAGGTATTTTTCAATCGCATATCGTAAAATCCGATAGCTTCGGCCATCTGAATTTTTTGGCTATTACAGAATCGGGCAACAAATTATATTTTGCTACAAAGCAGGGGCAACTGGTTATCTATGATAAACCTGGGCGCTCTTTTTCGGTAGTATCAGTCAGCAACGGTAGTTTAAACGCGCTGCAATTAGATAATAACAAGCAGGCGCTTTATATAACTACTTCATCGGGCCAGCTGGTTACGCTTAATACGGCCACGCTCAGTTTTTCCTCGTCCGTTTACAATACCGGCGTGCCATTATACTCCATTTACAAGGATCGGGGCGGTAGTTTGTGGATAGAGCCTGATAAACAAGGCGTTATCCGCTATAATACTGCTGATAGGAAGTTTAGTACCTATTACCAAAAAAATGATTCGAAGAATAATTATGGCGGCAGTCATTTTAAAGTTTTCGAAGATAACAAGGGGCAAATTTGGACGATATTAAAAGACGGTGGGTTTGGTTATTACGATAAGGCAAAAGACAGCTTGGCCTATTTTTACAATAAGCCGGGATCGCAAAACAGGTTGTTTTCTAATATTGTTAATGTGGCTTATTATGATCCTGATGGTATCCTTTGGTTGTATACCGACCAGCGTGGGGTCGAAAAGATCATTTTTCAGCCTAACGGCTTCAGGCAGCAATTGCTGATAGATCCCTGGATGTTTAAATCTGATAACGAAGTCCGCGGATTACTTTGCGACCGGAGGAACAGATTGTGGATGGGGGCAAAAAGCGGCCGCCTGTATGTTTACGATCACGATCAGCCGGTAAATATAACTTTTGAAAACCTGCCTAAAGATGGTATGGGTTCAGTTTATACCATGATGCAGGATAGCAAGGGGGCAATATGGCTGGGCACAAAAGCAAGTGGTTTATACCGTGCCGAACCGCTTAACGCTAAGGAAACCCGTTACCGCCTCACCCGCTATTTGTCGGACCCGAAGGATAAACAAACATTGAGTAGCAATGAAATTTATGCCTTGCTGGAAGATGCCCGCGGGCGTATTTGGATAGGTACTTTTGACGAAGGGCTTAACCTGGCCACCCCGGGCAGTAATGGCTTCACTTTTTCCAGGGTGGGTTATTTTTCGGCCGGCGACCCGCTTGGCGGGTTCCGAAAGATCCGTTGCATGGCAGCCGACCAGGATGGGCGCATTTGGCTGGGGACAACAAACGGGCTTGCCGTGGTTGATGCCGGAGGCGCTCAATACCAGGTGCGCAGTTTTAGGAAGCGGCCCGGCGACATCAATAGCCTTGGCAATAATGATATACAGTTTGTTTTACGCGACACAAAGAACCGGATGTGGCTTGCCACTTCGGGCGGCGGGCTTAACCTAGCGGTTGGCGACCCTTTTTCACCTGCATTTAAATTTAAGGTTTATACAACCAAAAACGGTTTACCTAACGATTATTTACTAAGCTGTACCGAAGATTTAAACCACCATTTGTGGGTGGCAACACAAAGCGGTATTTCGCGTTTTGATCCATCGGCCGAGCGGTTTCAAAATTATAATTCGTACGATGGCGTGCCAAAAGTAGCTTTTTCGGAGGCATCGTGCCAACTGATGAAGGATGGTACATTGGTGTTCGGCACCATAAAAGGCTTTTTATCCTTTGCACCGCAAGCCATTAAAGATTATCCTATTTATGCTAATATGGCTTTCACCAATCTCCAGGTTAACAATGCCGATGTAAGCGCGGCTTCGTTAGGGTCGGTGCTGGAAAGCAATATTAACAATGCTGCCGAAATACAACTAACCCACCGGCAAAATATTTTCAGCATAGATTATACCGTGCTGGATTATCGTGGCGGCGATAAGCAAACCTATTTGTATCGCCTTAAAGGCTTTGATAATGTTTGGCAAAATAACCAGGGCCAGCGCCGGGCAACGTTTACCAACTTACCGCCGGGCAATTACCAGTTCGAGGTGAAGTGTATCAATAAAGACCTATACCTTAATATCCCATCCAAAACATTGGCCATAACCATCCTGCCCCCGCCATGGCGCACTTGGTGGGCTTACCTGATATACGCGGTGATATCGGTATTTATCATTGAGATGATCCGCCGCACAGCGCTAACCATGTTGCGCCTGCGCCAGCGGATTGCCGTAGAACATCAGCTGACGGAATTAAAAGTTAAGTTCTTCACTAATATATCTCATGAGTTACGGACCCCGCTTACCTTAATTCTTAACCCGCTGGAAGAGATCGCTAAAAAGGAACAACTTTCCGATCAGGGTAACCAATACCTACAGGTAATACGCCGCAATGCCGGCCGCATGGCCAGGTTTATTAACCAGTTACTTGACTTAAGAAAAGTGCAGAGTGGTAAAGCCAGGCTTAACTTTTCTATAATTGATATGGTGGCCTTTGTTAAGGATATAGGGACATACTTTAATGAATTGGCGCGGGAAAAGAATATCACTTTACAAGTAGTAAGCAACCAAACTGTTATTTATACCTGGCTTGATGCTGATAAAATTGAAACGGTGTTGTATAACCTTATTAGCAATGCCTACAAGTTTACGCCCGAGGGTAAAACCATAACAGTGACCATCACTGCTAAAGAAAGGGAAGACCTGTTACTGATAGATGTTAGCGACCAGGGCACAGGTGTGCGCCCAACGGAATTGCAGGACATCTTCGAGCTATATTACGAGGGAGACCCCGCTAAAACAGAGCAGCTGAAAGGTACCGGGATAGGCCTTGCCTTGTCGCGGGAGTTGATAGAACTACACCAGGGAAAAATTATAGCGGCCAATAACGAGACCGGGGGACTTACGGTATCGGTTAGCCTCCCTCTTGCAAAACCGGTTACCAGTGATTCGGAAGTTGGTTTGTTAGAAAACTCGCCCATTTTAGCTGATTACCCGGAAAGCGAAATAGTTGCAGAGCCGGTATTATCCGAATCATCTGCAACGCATCAAAAATCGGCCCCGCTTGTGCTGCTTGTTGAAGATAATCCCGATATGCGAATATTCCTTAAAACCCAGCTAAGCGTGATGTACCGTGTAGAAGTGGCAGAAAACGGGGAAGAAGGTTTAAGCAAGGCCCGGCGCATTTTGCCGGATATGGTGATTAGCGATATTATGATGCCCAGGATGAATGGTGTTGAAATGCTGGATAAACTAAAAAATGATGCAGCCACCAGCCATATCCCGGTAGTGCTGCTTTCGGCAAAAAGCGCCATCGAAAGCCAGATAGAAGGCATTCAATATGGTGCCGATTATTACATCACCAAGCCGTTTAATAATGAATTTCTGTTCGCTGCTATTGCCAATATCCTCGACAGGCGTAAAAGAATAGCCGAGGGCCTCATCAATGGGCAAAAAATAATGGAATTGAACCCCGGCGAGATCACCATTACATCTAAGGACGAAACTTTCCTTAAACGGGTGTTGGAGATTGTGGAGGAGAAAATGGCCGATACCAACTTCAATATTGATACAGTAGCCGGTATGGTGAATATGGGCCGCACCGCTTTTTATAGTAAATTTAAAAGCCTTACCCAAATGGCACCGGTGGAGTTTGTAAGGGAAATGCGGCTAAAACGGGCCAGGCAATATTTTGATGCCGGATCGGAGAATATTGCCGAGGTTGGTTATACCGTAGGCTTTAATAATTCCAAATATTTCAGTACTTGTTTTAAAGCCAAATATCATTTATCCCCATCCGATTATTTGAAGGTAAAACATGCCGGGGCTAATCAGCCATCCTAACCCGGTATAATTTTATTTAACACTATCAGTTTTAAACCGGATCCGTTATCATCCAATAATTCGGCGTTAAACCGGCGCTTCCGATAATTATTGAACCCATTCCGATAATTATTGAACCTCCTTTCGGGATTCTCCCGGTACGTTTGTAAATGTTAGGGCAGCATGATGTTCGATTTATTGCTGCTTTAATTAACCAATTACCAATTATAAACAATAACACCGCCAGGGGTACGGTACCTGCTGAGGTGTTTAACCAAAATCAAATTATGAAAAAAGTTTTACTTCAGGTTTTACTGATGTTACTTTTCTGTACGGCAGCCCGGGCGCAAACCAGGCAGCTGACGGGGAAAGTAATTGGCAAGAATGACGAAACGCTTATTGGTGTTACCATTAAAGTTAAGGGTACAAGCACTGCAACGGCTACCGATGTTAATGGCGCGTTTAAGCTCAACATACCTGCTACGGGTAACATAACCATTGTAGCCTCGTATATTGGCTATCGCGCGCAGGAGATAGGCATCGGCCCGGCTCAAAAGGATATATCTATCACCCTGCTGGAAGATGCCGCCACCCAATTAAACGAGGTAGCCGTAGTAAATATCGGTTACTCAACTATTTCAAAAAATGCGGTTGTTGGCGCGGTTTCTTCCGTTACGGCAAAGGATCTGGTAGATTTCCCGGTTGGTACCGCGGCCGAAGCACTGGCGGGCAAACTGGCCGGTGTTAGCGTAACAACTACAGAAGGAAAACCCGGTGCCGACATCCTGATCCGTGTGCGTGGCGGTGGTTCGATAACGCAGGATAATTCGCCGCTGTTTATTGTGGATGGGGTGCAGGTTGAAAACGCCCTGTCTATTATTTCACCACAAGAAATACAATCGATTGATGTGCTGAAAGATGTGGCTTCGACAGCTATTTATGGGTCGAGAGGTGCTAACGGTGTGGTTTTGATCACTACCAAATCGGGCAAAAACTCGCGGACGGTGGTAACCCTAAACGGTTATACCGGTATCCGCAGGATCACCAACGAGCTGGATGTAATGAAGCCCTACGATTATATTTTATATCAGTACCAATTATATAACTACAATACAGACCAGCAAACCAAAGACGCGTTTACCAAATCGTACGGTACATACAGCGACCTGGATATTTATAAGAATTATAAGTTTGCCGATTGGCAGGATCGTGTTTTTGGCCGTAACGCCATTACACAATCAGAAAATGTTAACATTAACGGCGGCAGCAAAACAGCCAGTTATAACTTTACAGCTAATAACCTGAAGGAAGACGGCATTATGCTCAATTCGGGCAATCAGCGCACCTTTGCCGCGTTCCGTTTTGATAATGTGGCATCCGATAAATTTCGCTTTGGCTTTAATACACGTTACAGCCGCCAGCGGGTGTATGGTGCAGGTACCTCAAATACAGGCTCGCAAAGCAATAACCAGTTGCGTAATTCGGTAAGGTTCCGCCCGTTCGAGGCGCCGGGATTGGAAACCCAGGTCGACCAGTTCGACCCGGATTATGCCAACCTAACCAACCTAACCAGCCCGGTACTTGGGGCTTATGCCGTAACCAAGAACGATTATACCAACCAGGTGATTAGCAGTATTAACGCGCAATACAGCATTATTCCTAAACTGACGCTTTCAACGGTATTCGGGATTACCGCTACCGACCGCAGGACCGATCAGTTTAGTAGCGCCATAACAGGTGTGGCCCGCCAAAATGCTAATATGCCGGTGGTCGACCTTGCTACATCATCAACCTTAACTATTACCAACAGTAATACCCTTAGTTATGGTTTTAACCTGGGCAAGTATAACAGTATTAACTTATTGGCCGGCGAAGAGATTAACCAGGGTAAAACCCGCAGTATCGGTAACCAAACCAAATGGCTGCCGGTAGATATTACGGCCGAGCAAGCATTTGCAGGGATCCAAAAGGCTACACCGCCATCGGGTGCCGTACAGGACCCGCCGACCACCTCTGAATCGGGCACACGGCTTTTCTCGTTATTTGGCCGGGCTTCCTACTCCTACCGCGAAAAATATTTAGCATCCTTTATCGTTCGCCGCGACGGCTCATCGTTGTTCGCGCCCGAAAACAGGTATGCCGTATTCCCTTCGGGCCAGTTAGGCTGGCGCGTAACCGAAGAGGATTTTATGAAAAAACTGGACCTTAAATGGTTGGATAACCTTAAATTAAGGGTGAGTTATGGTGCCGGCGGTAATAACCGTATTGGTGTGGATCTATTTAAAACGCTGTATGCGGCCAGCAGCAATAATGGCTATGCCGTTGATGAATCGGTAACGCCGGGTTTTGCGCCTACTTCTTTCGCCAACCCCAATGTGAAATGGGAAACCACCATCTCGCGCAACCTTGGCCTTGATTTTGGTTTGTTTAACAGCAGGTTAAATGCCAGTATTGATGTATACAGTAATACCACCAAGGATTTGCTTCTGACCTCGCAAATTCCATCTACCTCGGGATATACTACCCAAATTCAAAACATTGGTAAAACCTCTAATAAAGGTGTGGAGTTACAACTGAGCGGTGTGATTATAAACAGCAAAAAATTTACCTATAACGCCAGCTTTAATATCGCCTTTAACCGTAACAAGATAGTAAGCCTAGGCTTAGACCAATTTGGCAACCCCAAAAGCTCGTACCTGGTGGCTTCGGGCGGGGTTAACGGTAACGACTTTATTGCCCAGGTGGGCGGCCCTGTTGGGCAGATCTATGGTTACGTAAGCGATGGCCGTTACGAGATCAGCGATTTCGACATAACTTATAATTCCACAGCTAATACTTATAGCTACAAGTTAAAAGCCGGTGTGGCCGATGATGGTGCCGCTGCCCTGGGTGCAAAGGCCCCGCAGCCAGGAGATATGAAACTGAAGAAACTATCTGATAACGGAACTAATATTATTGGCGATGCCGACCGCAAGGTTTTAGGCTTAACCCAGCCCTTATTTACGGGCGGGTTTAATCAGCAGTTTGCTTTTAAAGGCTTTGATGCCAGTGTTTTCATGAACTTCTCGTACGGTAACAAAACCTATAACGCCAATAAAACAGAGTTTACCGGGCAGTACTTGTATAAAGACAATAATATGCTGGCAGTGGTGGCTAACCGCTGGCGCTCGTTTGATGATAACGGCCTGCGTGTTACCGACCCAACCCAACTGGCTGCCTTAAATGCCAATACCACTTTTTGGACACCAGCAGCGGGGCAGTATATCTTGACATCCTACGCTATTGAAGACGGTTCATTTTTAAGGTTAACTAATGTTACGCTGGGCTATTCATTACCAAAAAAATTCCTGGAACGGACTAAGGTGTTTTCAAGGTTCAGGGTTTACGCTACCGTTAATAACCTGTACACGTTCACCAAATACTCAGGTTACGACCCTGAAGCCAACACCCGCCGCGGTAACCCACTTACCCCGGGTGTAGATTATGCGGCTTATCCCCGCAATCGTTTTGTGCTTGCAGGCATTGATGTTAGTTTTTAACCATAAATCAAAAGAAAAGATGAAACTTAATTATAAAAAATCAAGAGCTATAATACTGGCAGTACTGTTGGTTAGCGTTAGCAGTTCCTGTAAAAAATACCTTGACCTGGAATCCGCTTCAACCATATCCCAGGAAGCAACGTTTACCAGCGCGTCCTATACCAATTCGGCCATCATCGGTATCTATAACCAGCTTTGCGGCGATAACGGGTTGACCAAGGAAGGCACCATTTACGCCCTGAGCGCCGACGACTTTAAAACATCGGGCAGCTATAGCTCGCAGGACCGCCGCGGCATCAGCCTGTATTATGCCACGCCCGATAATGGCGAAATTACCAATGCCTTTAACCAGTGGTACGCCGGCATCGAGCGGGCTAATATCTGTATCAAGGGTATCCGGAACTCGCCTTTATATGCCGATGGTACAGTTACCAAGGCCATTATGGGCAAATACCTGGGCGAAGCATTAGCCCTAAGGGCCGAATTTTACCTGCACCTGGTACGTAACTGGGGAGCGGTTGTAGCCCAATGGGAGCCGGCTGCGGATGTACCTGTGCTTGATGTACCCGTAACGGCCTGCTCAACTATTTACGACCATTTACTGGATGATTTGAAGCAAGCTGAAGACCTGGTGCCATGGATCAAGGATTCAGGTTATCCTGATACCCGCTTATCTAAGGGGGCAATTAAAGGCCTGCGGGCGCGTATCGCCCTTTTTCGCGGTGGTTATATGATGAATAAGGATACGCATACCATGGAACGTACCAGCGATTATAAAAAATATTACCAGATAGCTTATGACGAGTGTAACGACATTATGGCCCGCCGCGATCAGCACGACCTGAACCCGGTGTATGAAAATGTCTTTAAATCACTGCATTCGTCTACCCGCAACGATCCAACTAACGAGCTGATGTTTGAATTGGGTGCTTACGGGGCAGGTGCGCGTACAGATACTAAACTGGGCTATTATAATGGCCTGCGTATCAATGCCTCATCCAGGTTTGGCCAGGGCGGCGGCGGCGAACTAATGATTGCCACTTATTTTTATGAGTTTGACCAATTGGGCGACAGCCGCAGGGATGTAACGGTTGCTTGTTATGAAATTGATGCCAACAGCCAAAAGATCATGAACACGCTGGATAATATGACCGATGCTAAATTCAGGCGGTCGTGGACCAACATTGTGGGTACTTCGCAAAACCTGGCCGTTAACTGGCCGGTACTGCGCTTTGCCGATATCTTGCTGATGTTTGCCGAGGCTGATAATGAACTGAATAACGGGCCGACTGCCGCCGGGCAAAGCGCGTTGATGGAGGTACGGAAAAGGGCTTTTGCTGGCTTTGAAAGCCGCATCCCCGCTATGCCGGCCGATTACAATGGTTTTTTCCAGGCTATTGTTAAGGAACGCTTATTAGAGTTTGGCGGCGAAGGTATCCGTAAATACGATTTGATGCGCTGGAACATCATGGCCAGCAAATTTGATGAAACCCGCACCAAACTGCGCCAGCTGATGAATGGTGAAGGTGTTTATGCGGCCATTCCACAATATGTGTATACCAAGCAGGCCAATTATAATGTGGTTACTTCGCAACAGGAGGTGGCTACGCTTGATACCTATGGGGGCGCACCTTCGGCCACTTTGTTTCAACCGGGTTTAGGCACTTCAGCCGCGCCCACCGGTTATACCACCAAAAACTGGCGCAAGGCACTTTCTGAAGCTTATATCAGCGCTGATAAAACAGGCTTTGCCATCTACTTCGAGTCGAATAAAAGGGAAGTATTACCTTTTTCTCAATCGGTCTTGTTGCAAAATACCAACATCAAACAAAACTTTGGTTATTAAAAGTTAAAAGATATGAAAAGCTTAAAAACCTTTAAAATTAATGCCTGGCTGATACTCCTGTCGGCAGTGGCTATCCTGTCATCCTGTAAAAAGAATGACCCGAACAAGGACCTGGCTTCGCCACGTTTATTTAAACCCAGCGGCATTTCGGTAAAAACTACCGCAACTAATGCGCGCATCACCTGGACACCATCCCTGTTTAGTACCGGCCAAAAACTAACCTATACGGCCCAGTTTTCACAGGATTCGACATTTGCAACTTCGGAATTTACCCTACAAGCAGATACCGCGGGCCTGACCGTTGCCGACGACAAGATCACCATCCGCAAAAAATATTATATGCGGTTAAAGGCCAATGCCTATCTGGACCAGCCCGAATCTAATTGGGTGACAAGTTCGGGCTTCACTATTATTGGCGAACAATTCTTCCTGCCTATCCGCGACCTGGAATTAAAGGAAACGTCGGTAACATTAAGGTGGACAGTAACCGCCGGCCTGACCAGTGTGGCACTTGGCCCTAAAGGGGGCACGGCTACAAGTTACCCCATCAACGCCGGTGAGGCTACCGCGGGTATTAAAACAGTTACTACGCTTACCGCGGGCACCGATTATACGGCCGAGTTGTTTGCCGGGACCAAAAGTAAAGGCTTATTAAATTTCACTACAGTAGCTGCTACAGTGTATACCACCATCCTTAATTCGGGTGCCGACTTGGTTGCAGCCGTTAACGCGGCGGCCGATAATGCCGTTATTGGGCTTAACCCGGGCACTTACAGCGCGGGCACGGCTAATTTTATTCTTTTGCAAAAAACCGTTACCATTAAATCAACATCGGGCAACCCTACCGATACTAAAGTAAATTTCAAGGAATTTGACCTGAAAGGCAACGGCGCGGGAATTAATTTTGCAGGTATTGAACTGGATGGCACCGCCTCGGGAGCGTTATATTTTATTAACCCCACCGGTGTTTTGGCCGATGCCGAGAAATGCGCCTACACGCAGGTTACCCTAAATAATTGCATTATGCATGGGGCCACAACCAGCTTTATGCGGGCCAACCGCGGCGCTGCCGGCGGCGACTATACCATGGACAATATCACCGTGAAAAATTGTGTTATTTACGATGTGGCCAGTACATTGGGTTATACCTTCCTGCACCTGGATAAGTTGCAGTTTAATACACTCACCTTTAGTAAAACAACCATGTACAATTTTGGCAGGGAATTACTCAGTTGCTCAACCGCATTAACATCAACCCCGCCAACCATTACTTTTGATTATTGCACCATGAATAACTTTGGTGCCCAGGGCCTATACGTGCTGATGGATGCCAATGCCAACCCGGTGAAATTTAATATCACCAACAGTATTTTGGGCAATGTGCCAAGGCCGGCGGGTACTGTTCAAAATGTTGTTTTGCGTGCCAGCGGTGCCGGTTCGTCAACGGTATTTAATAACAACAATACTTTCAATTTTACCAACGGTGCCGCTACGCCGCTTGCTTTAACTTATCCAACGGCCAACATCACTATGATAGGCAACCAAAGCGTTAGCCTTGGCTGGACTGCTACCACTACCGATTTTACCCTGCCCGCCGGCTCGCCGCTGCGCACGGCAAGTAATGTAAGTACACCTATCGGCGACCCGAGGTGGACTTATTAACCTAACCATAAGCGGGCCGTGGCAACACGGCCCGCTCTTTATTTTTCTATATGGGATACATCCGGCCGGGCCGGGTTATAAGTCCTGAAAAACATGATTAATGAAAATATATCAAATAATAACAGCTGGAATTTTTGCAACGGCCACACTAACCACCGCGTTGGGCCAAACTATCCCTTACTCCTGGGATAATTTGCCAAAGGTAGAACGCCCCACCTTTAAAGCCGATACATTTAACATCATCAACTTTGGTGCCCGCGCGGATGGTTTAACGCTAAATACCGAAAGTATTAACAAAGCGATAAGTACTTGCAGCGAAAAAGGCGGCGGCGTGGTATTGATCCCGCCGGGTTTATGGATCACCGGGCCGGTAGTATTAAAAAGTAAAGTCAATTTGCATATCAGCCGGTCGGCATTGCTGCAATTTACGGCCGATAAAAGCCAGTATCATTTAGTTGAAGGGAATTTTGAAGGGCGTAAAACCATCAGGAACCAATCGCCGATATCAGGCACCGACCTAACCGATATTGCTATAACAGGCGATGGCACTGTTGATGCCCATGGCGAAGCCTGGCGCGCCCTAGGGAAAGACCGTGTTACCGAACCACAGTGGAAACAAATGATCACCACAGGCGTGCTTAGCGCCGATGGTAAAACCTGGTACCCATCCGAAAGTTATGCTAAAGGCGCGCGCAAATCTGATGGTAATACCACATCAGGTAAAACACTAAAGGATTTTGAAGGGATCAAAGATTTTTTAAGGCCCAATATGCTGGTGCTGACCAATTGCAAGCGCGTGCTGCTGCAAAATACCACTTTCCAAAATTCGCCGGCATGGTGCCTGCACACGCTGTTGTGCGAAAACGTAACTTTTGATGGCGTGCGGGTGCGTAACCTGCCCAATGCCCAAAATGGCGATGGTATGGATATCGAATCCTGTTCGTACGTTAAGGTGGAGAACTGCACACTGGATTGCGGCGACGACGGGATCTGTATCAAATCGGGCAAGGACGAGGAAGGGCGCCAGCGGGGCAAGCCATCGCAATACATCGTTATACAAAACAATGTGGTGTATGATGCCCATGGCGGTTTTGTTATTGGCAGCGAAATGTCGGGCGGGGCGCATGATATTTTTGTATCCAAATGTACATTCATCGGTACAGACAACGGCTTGCGGTTTAAAACCGCCCGTGGCCGTGGGGGCATTGTAGAAAATATTTTTATCAGGGATATTTATATGCGCGATATTGGGCACGATGCCATCCTGTTTGATATGTACTATTATGCTAAAGCCCTAACGCTGGCGCAAACAAATGGTAAAGTGGATATCCCGGCCGCGACGGAAGCTACGCCCCAGTTCAGGAAATTTTACATCAGCAACCTGGTTTGCGACGGCGCCGGAAGGGCCATGCTGATCAGGGGGTTACCGGAGATGAGCATTAAGGATATTTACCTGAACAACGTAACTATCAAATCGCAAAGGGGCGCGGATATTATTGAAGCCCAAAATATCACTTTGAAGGATGTGATAATGGATTGTAAGGATACCCGGCCACTAATTAATATTGAAAACAGCCGGCAAATCACCTTTGAACAGGTTAAATCGGTTCATGCGCCCGAGCTGTTTTTGAGCATCAACGGCGACCGCTGCAAGCAGGTTATTGTTAAAGAAACCAATATTGCCGAAGCCAAAAACCAGGCCGATTACAATTTTGGTGCCGATAAGTCGGTGTTGAGTATCAGTAAAATAAAATGATGGGGTTTGCCTAATAATAATAATATGGAAAGGCATAAAAAAATTACCGTTAACAATATTGCCCGCAAGCTGAAGTTGTCGCTTGCAACAGTAAATTATGCTTTGAATAATTTACCGGGCTTGCAAAAGAACGTTAAGCTGCAAATTTTAAAAGCGGCCGAAGAGTTGGGATATGTGCACAAAAGTACGGTAATTGTAAAACAAGGCAAGGTAGTATCCGAAACCGGGTTTGAACAAGAACCGCGGGATAAGGAGATTACCATGGCTGATATTGCCGATCTGCTACATATATCAACGGCAACCGTGAGCCGGGCGCTTAATGGCTCGTTGCTGGTGGGGAAGTTAACTGCGGAAAAAGTACTGAAAGCCGCAAACAACCTTGGTTTTGTCATGAATATTGATGCCAAAAACCTTCGTACAAACAGTTTGAAGAAAGCCGGGGATGGTGAAAAAAAGATAACTATTCACGACATTGCTTATTACCTGGATATCTCTGCTTCAACAGTAAGCAGGTGTTATGGTGATAGTGGCGATGTTAGCCCGGTGACCAGGGCAAGGGTATTAAAAGTAGCCGGGGCCATGGGGTTTAGTTGCCAGGAACACGCCAGGCGGTTAAGAACCAAAAACAAAGCACCCATGATGTTGATGCCGCGCCCACCATTATCCGCGTAATGAATATTACGTGTTAGTCCGACGAATGAGCATCGGGAGAGACGACTTCTTGATGATAATAACATATTTTTCCAATTCATTGTAATTACACCTATGAAAATTAAATACGCGCCTATTTTTGTGCTGATCATGTTGTTCGCCATCCGTTTTGCGGCAATAGCCCAAGCCGGCAGGGCGCAGATCGATCTATCCCATCTTAATTGGTCGCTTTGGCTGGATACGGCCGCCCGCTGGCAAAACGATAAATTGTACCACCCCCCGGTTGATGTGAAGGCGCTCCCGTTAAACCCGCCAACCGGTGGATGGGGTGCCTTAAACAGCAGGAACGCTAAAACTGTCCATTTACCAGCCACGGTTGAGGAATTTAAATGGGGTAGCAATGGCAACAAGTTTGGGGTAGGCGGCAATTACCTTGGCGTATCGTGGTTTTTTGCCAAAATTAACATACCGGCAGGGTTTAAGGGGAAACGAGTTAAGCTGCATTTTGAAAGTGTGCGCTTTAGAGCGGAAGTATTTGTGAACAAAAAACTGGCAGGGTACGACCTGGTGAACAGTACACCATTTGATGTAGACATTACCGACTTTGTAAGCGCCGGGGAAATTAATGACGTAGCCGTAAGAATAACCGACCCGAACGGCAACTTTGACTGGCGCGACAGCCAAAATTTTATGTGGGGCGATTATCGCACCCAACCTACGCACGGCTTTGGCGGAATTACGGGCCAGATGATCCTTATCGCCACAAACGAAACCAGTATTAGTGATGTTTTTGTTGAGAATAAGCCGCAGGTAAATCATGTAGAAATCCAGGTGGCGGCAAATAACTTGTCGGGGGAAACCAACGATGGCAATTACCAGTTGGTAATAAGAGAGAAGAATACAGGTAAAATGGTATTCAGCAAACCCTATTCTGTAAAGTTGCCGGTGGGCAATAGCGTTCATGTTTTCCAGGTAGATGTGCCGGGCGCTAAACTATGGGACGTGGATCATCCCAACCTTTACACCCTTGATGTGAAATGGCAGGGAGCAAATGGCTTGACCGATGACTATCACCAGCGCTTCGGTTTCCGCTGGTTCGAGATCAGGGATATCAACGGCGACAAACAATTCTATCTTAACAATAAGCGCATCGTTTTACGCACCTCCATTTCCTGGGGTTTTTGGCCGGTAAACGGTATCGCGCCATCGGACGAACTTGCGCGGAAACAGGTAGTGGATGCCAAGCGCCTGGGCCTGAATATGCTTAACTTTCACCGCACCATTGGCCAGCGGAATGTGCTGGATGCTGCCGATGAACTTGGTCTGCTTTATTTTGAAGAACCCGGCGGTAACCAATACCCCGAAAATCTTTTCAATCCTAAAAATGACCTGGAGAAAAAACAAGCCGATTATTATTTTAGCGTCCGTACGGAAAAGTTGCTGCGGATGATCCGCCGCGACAGGAGCCACCCATCGCTGGTTATCTACAATATGCATAACGAACGCGGGGCATCGCCGCAAGTGCTTGATAAAACCGAAATGCTGGCCGGCCACCAATTGGATCCCAGCCGTATTATGACCTATAATTCATCAAACGGAAACATTAAGTTGAACGAACCCGACCCCAAGTTTAAATTGCATTTATTGCCTTATGATACCACGTTTTATGACTATGGCTGGTTTGATCAGCACCATGCCGGCGGGCCGGGTGTTTATCACGATAATTTATATAACAACCCAGGTAGCTACGCGAAATATACCGACCATAAAAACGAGATCATTTATTACGGCGAAGAGGGGGCTATAGGTACCCCGCCCCGCCTGCAACTCATCCGCGATGAGATCATGAAAACGGGCAAAGACCGCGGCTGGGAAACGGATACTTATTTAAAATGGTACGATGCTTACGACCAATTTTTAAAGAAGAACAACTTTTTGAAAGCATTTCCTAATGTAGATAGCCTTACCCGTAAAATGGGTAACGTAGCTTATTACTACCAGGGCCGCGTGATAGAGAATGTGCGGTTGAACAACACGATAGATGGCTATGCCGTGAACGGCTGGGAAAGCATGAAGTTGGAAAATCATTCGGGCGTGGTAGATAATTACCGCAATTTAAAAGGCGACCCGGAATTGATCGCCAGATATAACCGGCCCTTATACCTAGCGGTTAAGCTTAACCATAAAGTTGTATCCACGGGCGATACCACTATCGCGGATATCTTTATCGTCAACGAAAAAAACATCCATGGCGCAGGCGAAGTGTTGGTTACCGCAATGAATCAGCAAGGGAAAACTATCTTTAAAAAGAGCTTTACAGTACAGGTTACCGGCGGTGTACAATACGGCGAATTATTGATAAACGGCATTAAGCTACCAGTTGCCGATGCCGGGTATACAAAAGTGAACGCGGTACTAACGCAAAATAAAACGGCTGTTAGCCGGGGCGATGATCAGGTTTTTGCCGTGCATTTAAATACCTCGGGTGTAAGCCGGCATTTATCAGTGGCCGATACTTCGGGTTTAATGGGTGGGTTTTTAAAGTCGGTTGGTGTTGATTTTAAAACGTATAAATCGGGTAGCCCCCAGGGTAATACCCTACTGGTGGGGGCGTTTGATCCGCAGCAGACCGGGAACCCATTGGTAACAGATATATTGGAATGGGTGAATAACGGCAATACCTTAATAGTTGGCGATAATATAGATAAATGGGCGACTTATTTGGGTAAAAAAGAAGTGGTGGAATATCGCGGGATGCAGGTATTAGGGACAAGCTGGTATGGCGGCAATTATTTTGTAAAGCAGCATCCGTTATTTGCCGGCTTGCCGCAAGCTTGCGTGTTTAACTGGGAATACCAATGCCTGGCCGCTTATAACAAAAGCAGGTTAGGGATGCGGTTACTGAACGGCGAAACGGTTGTGGCCTGTGTGTCCGATCATAAGCAGGAGGTTTATTCGGCATTAAGTGTTATACCGCATGGCCGGGGGAAGATTATCCTTTGCGCGTTAGACCTGCAATCGTGCATTAAGGATGTTAAAAAAGAGAAAAAAGCCGAAGGCGATGGAGAAAACGCGGCTATGAATACATTTAACAGCCAGGCAAAAAACCCGGCCAATGTGGTGGGGCAGCAGTTGCTGTTAAATTTAATTAAAGGTAATTGATGGGTATTTTTATAACTATTGCCCCTTAAACGGCAAGGCCTGTTACATGGGGAAGATATAATACAGGCATTACTTGTTATTGGCGTATTTTATAATTTCATTTTTATAGCTGATGCCGATAGGGATATTTTGGTACGTAGTTTCGATAGTATTGCCGTTGATAGCATTAATAGTGGCAATAGGTACAATAAACGAGCGGTGTGCCCTTAAAAACTGACCGGCGGGGAGCATTTCGGCCAGCGCCTTCATGGTGTAGGCGGTAATTAATATTTTGTCGGGCAGGTGTAGCTTGGTGTAATTCTGCATCCCCTCAATCAGTAAAATATCGGCTAAGGTTACCTTAACTAACTTGTTTTCTATCTTAATAAACAGGTGCTTTACCTCGTTAGCAGCAATACTGGTTTTATCCGGTTGCCATCTGCTTTGTGCTTTTTCCAGCGCTTGTAACAAGCGGGGCAGGGCAATGGGCTTTAACAGGTAATCAACCACATTCAGTTCAAAACCCTCCATCGCAAACTTATGGTAGGCGGTTGTGAAAATTACTAAAGGCGGATTTTTAAGCGAGCGTAAAAAATCCGTCCCCGATATTATGGGCATCTTAATGTCTAAAAACATCAGGTCAACCTTTTGGGTTTGCAAGGCTTCGTAGGCTTCCATGGCGTTTTCGCAAAGCTTAACCAGGGTGTAGTTACCTATGTTTTGCATGTAGGCCTGCAATAGTTTACGGGCCTGTGGCTCATCGTCAATAATCAGATAGTTCATAGTGCCTTATCAATTTTAAGTTCAACACTGTATTTGCCGTTTGCCTCCTTAATTGCCAAAAGATGCCGCCCGGGGAAATAATGATCCAGCCGCTTACGCACGTTTTGCAAGCCAATACCGCCCGGGTTTATGGTGCTATCTTCCTTGTGATATTGATTGACTGATTTTAAAATCAGTGCATCAGCTTTATTAGTCAATTCAATATGGATAGCTATTTCGCCGGTTGGTAAGGCCCCACCATGTTTAAAGGCATTCTCAACAAAGGGCAAAAACATAAAGGGTGGGATCCGGTAAGCGGGATCCTGATTGGTGATGTTGATCGTTATATCTGCCCGTTCATCAAACCTAACCCGTTCTATAGCTACATAATTGTTTAATAGATCCGTCTCCTGTTTCATAGTAATCCACTCTCCCTCGCAATCATACAGGGACGAGCGCATAAAATCGGCCAGTTTGTTTAATAGGTCTACCGATTTTTCCTTTTCGTTTTGCACAATAAACGATTGGAGGTTATTGAGCGTATTGAAGAAAAAATGCGGATTGATCTGGGCTTTTAATGTTGTTAATTGCAGTTGCGCGTTTTCCTGCGCCAGCCAGGCTTGCTTTAAATTAAACTGGTAAGCGTAGCGGATAAATTTAATAATTAAGGGCACCATAATTATCTCCAGCAAACTGGGGATACTGCTGAAAAAGATCTTCGATAGTCCACCAATGCTAAATTGGTTACGATACACCCGCGGCCAAAAATCGCGCCCTACTATCCAGGTATGCTTTAAGTTATACCAATCAACCACCAATTCAATATGGTAGCTTCTTAACAGCACCGCCATATAGTAGTAAATGATAAACAGCAGGGTGGCAGGTACCCACTTTCTTTTTTGCAGTAGTGGCACTATCACATAAACCAGCGGGTAAAACAAAAACAAAGCGAACGCGATACCCACTAACGTTACCGAGAAATGCTGTTGCAGGTTAATGTGGATCACTACGCTTTCCTGCATCCAGTAAAATAGCAGGAATAACCAAAACCCGGCATGTAACGCAATGCGGTAAGTGGTGTTGGTGTATGATTTATCCCAAGTGGTTTTCAGCCATTTCATAGGCCCAATTTATAATAAAAATAACGATCCCTGTAAATTGGATGACCAACACCTTAAACCCGCTGACCAATGCGGCTTTTTGCCCTGCGAATTAAATACCGGAACGGCCAAATGTCATTCAAGTAGGTATGAGATGGGTTTACCCGGCAATTGATCAGCTTCGTCAATAATTATTGCTGGTAGCTAATTGTTCCATTTTCTTTAATCAAAAAATCACAATAAAATGATCAAAAAACTATGCCTTATGGCTTATATGGGTTGCCATGCATTATTGGCATTAGCCCAGCCCGGCACTATAATGCCACAGAAACCCGCGCAAGGCGATATGATTACGGTTGCTTATAAAACAACTGATGCGCAAGCGGAATTGAACGGTAAGGAACAGATCTACGCGCGCATTACCAATTACTTGCAGGATGGCGGCATTAAAAAATTCCATGTAGCCTTAATTACTGCCCGTGATGCAATTGCCAATCAGTTTAAACTACCACCGCATACAGCATCATTTAAGGTGGAGTTTTATACCTTAAATAAGGATGATGATGAGGCTGGCGAAAACCTGCTGGTATATAATGCCGACCATCAAGCCCCGGTAAGGGGCGCCTATATGCAGGATTTTTTTGCCGATAAGCCCGATAGTGTTTTCCAAAAAGAAATAAATAATTACCCCGATAATTATTTGGCCTATGCTAAGTATATCAATGTGATTTCGATGGTTAAGCCGGGTACTGCTAAAGAGGAGATAGTGGCCATGCTCAACAAATTAGAGATGGTTCATGGGGCCGATAACAGCGCCGGGCTGCTTAGCGCCTTATGTATCGGCTATGCTAAAACGGGCGATTTAAATAAGGGCAAGGCTTATCTTTTTAACCTGTTTGAAAAATACCCGGCTACAGCCGAAACCGCTTTTGCATTCAGTATTTACAATTACGAATATTATAAGGCCAGCAGTAAGGAAGTAGAAGAAGATGTACGCCGGAACTTGAAGGTTATTTTTATAGATCACCCTGATGCGGCCATATCTAAAGATGAAAACGTGTTTCATTACCTGCAAAACGATAAAACCATCCCCTTGATAGCTTTTGAGCGGGTACTGAAACCCCTATACATTACCGGCGAGGTTTCTTATCATGCCCTGAATAACCTGCCGGAGGTATATATGGCTAATCATACCCAACTGGATAGCGCTGAAGCGTTATTGAACAAGGGTATCATGCAATTTCAGGATGGCAGCATTAATCACCAGTACAGGTTGAATAGCGGTCACTACCAAATGTATGTACCTTTTATGCTGTTAGATTTGGTGAAGATCAACCTGCTTAAAAAGGAATACAGGCTTGCAATTAATAATGCCTCGGCAGCTATCAACATCCTGTCGGGTAGTAATACCGAGGGTAATTTTGTCCCATTGCTATTACCCCTGCGGGCCGATGCCTATAAACAAAGCGGTAACCTTAACCTGGCTATGGAAGATTATAAAAAGCTATACCGCGCAGGGGATGCAGGTGCGTTGGATAGTATGCGGCTGATATTTAAGCAATGCAATTTGCCGCAAAAAACTTTCGAACAGTTCGAAGCTTCGTTAAAAGCTAATAGTAAAACCCCGTCGTCAACCACATCTTTGCAGGCAGCCCCCGATT
The DNA here is from genome assembly GCA_040389105.1 of Bacteroidota bacterium. GTDB lineage: Bacteria > Bacteroidota > Bacteroidia > Sphingobacteriales > Sphingobacteriaceae > Mucilaginibacter. Next base: position 11,938 of record JAZKAO010000027.1, on the reverse strand, counting down.
TTACCGCGACCGATTTGCAAGGTAAAACCATACGCCTGGCCAATTTAAAGGGTAAAATTGTAGTGGTAAATATATGGGGTATAGGCTGTGGCCCCTGCATAGCCGAAATGCCCCGGCTTAACCAATTGGTTAAGCAATATGGCAGCCGGAAGGATCTTGTTTTTTTAGCCATCAGCGCCGATAAAACCGCCGACTTGCATCGGTTTTTTAAAACCAAACACTTTGACTATATGGTGGTGAATGGCGTAAGCAACCTGTCCGAAAAGTTTAATACCAATGCTTTGCCGGTGCATATAGTTATCGGTAAGCAGGGCGAGATCATCAGCCGGTCGATAGGGGCGCGGGCAGATATTAAGGAATACCTGCAACAGGTGATCAATAGTAACTTATAGCAGATCGCGTTTTAATAATTGCCCTATTCCCGAAAAGTAATATGAACGTCATACCTTAAATTACGTGGTGCTTACCTGTTGTTCGGGCAAAGCTTGGTTGTATATTTGTGATAAGGCCCTCCTAAGGCCGTGTCATTTATCCATCAACAAACATTATTTACCATGATTGAAACAAAAGCGTATGCCGCCCAAAACGAACATACACCCTTAGCCCCCTGGACATTCGATCGCCGCGATGTTGGACCGCACGATGTACAGTTTGATATTTTATTTTGCGGCGTTTGCCACTCCGATTTGCACCAGATCAAAAACGATTGGTTTCCCGGGATTTTCCCGATGGTACCCGGGCACGAGATTGTAGGCCGTGTAGTTAAGGTAGGCGACCACGTAAAAAACTTTAAAGTAGGCGATTTGGCCGGTACTGGCTGTTTGGTAGACTCGTGCCGGGTGTGCGAAAACTGCAAGCAGGATTTAGAGCAATATTGCCTGAACGGAAATTCACAAACTTATAACGGCTTAGAGCAGGATGGCAAAACCCCAACTTATGGCGGCTATTCAAACACTATTGTAGTTCACGAGGATTTTGTGCTGCATATCTCCGATAAGTTAAATCTGGCCGCGGTTGCACCTTTATTGTGCGCCGGTATTACTACCTATTCGCCATTAAGGCATTGGAAAGTAGGCAAGGGCCATAAACTAGCCGTATTAGGCTTAGGTGGCCTGGGTCATATGGCTGTTAAATTTGGTGTAGCCTTTGGTGCCGAAGTAACCGTATTAAGTACCTCGCCTAAAAAAGAGGAAGATGCCAAAAAGTTAGGCGCGCACCACTTTGTAGTAACAACCGACCCTGAGCAGGTGAAAGCGGCTACAGGTACGTTCGATTTTATATTGGATACCGTATCTGCCGAGCATGATTTTAACATGTACCTGTCGCTGTTGCGTACTAACGGAGTGCATATTTGCGTGGGCGTTCCGCCTAAACCGGCCGAGATTGCGGCTTTCAGTTTACTGGGCGGCCGTAAAAGTTTAGCAGGTTCGGGTATTGGCGGTTTAGCCGAAACCCAGGAAATGCTGGATTACTGTGCCGAAAACAACATCGTTTCGGATATCGAGATGATTGAAATGAAGGATATCCAAGCCGCTTACGACCGTATGGTTAAAGGCGATGTACGTTATCGCTTTGTAATTGATATGGCCACTTTGTAACCGGCGTTATCAAAAACTCTTTTAAACCCGCGGATGTTTTCCGCGGGTTATTGTTTATACCCCCGGTACTTTTAAAAACAAGCGCCCCGATGCGCTGTTGTATATTTACATTAAACAATAAAGATCATGATCACGCCAGAAAACGAAATTCCATTAGACGATTCTGATAATTCAGAAGCCGACGACCAGCAGAGCCAGAAGGACATTCACAGTAATGGGTTTGATGATGGCGGTGAGGTGTCAGACGATAGTAATACATCCGATGCCGACAGGCTGCAACAAGCATCGGACGCGTCCGAACCATCGTTTACATTAAATACAGATGGCGCACCGCCATCAGGTGAATAATCGATTTTAAAATAGCATTCAAAAAGCCGGGTTGGTATTAATCCGGCTTTTTTGCGTGATATGATGATGCCGTACTTTAAAATCTAATTTTTTCAGGTAGATTTATTTTCTGATAGTAAAGCCATTAACGGGCTTTTGATCATCATAAACCATTCACCTGCATAAATGCAAGCATATATACTTGGGATAGACATAGGCACCAGTAGTACCAAAGCGGTTGCTATTGATATGGGCGGAGTGGTAATAGCCGTAGCCAAACAGCATTATCCTATCAATCAGCCCCAGCCGGGCTTTAGCGAGCAGGACCCCGCGCTTATTTACCGGGCTTTTGTTAAATGCGTGGCCGACATTGTTAAGCAATTGGGTTACGCCCCCGAAGCCATCAGTCTAAGCACGGCTATGCACAGTGTCATCCCCGTTGATGATGCGGGCGCAGCCCTGAACCCCATGATGACCTGGGCCGACACCCGTGCCGAAGCCATCGCCCAAAACATCCGCGATGGGGCAGAGGGGGAGTTCATCTATCGTACATCGGGGACACCTATACACGCCATGTCGCCCCTGTGCAAGTTGATATGGTTAAAGCAAAACCAGCCCGATCTGTTTAACCGGGCGCATAAACTCATCTCCATTAAGGAATATATATGGCACCAACTATTCGGTATTTTCCAGGTTGATTACAGCATTGCCTCGGGGGCCGGCTATTTCGATATCATCAAATTAAATTGGAGCGATGAGATCTGCCGCTTTGCCGGCATTAATGCAGTCCAGCTATCCGAGGCAGTAAACACTACCTATTACCGGTCGGATTTAAACCCTGATGTAGCCGCATTACTAACTATCCCAACCAACACCAAATTTGTAATAGGCGGCAGCGATGGTTGCTGCGCCAACCTGGGCAGTTTAGCCATTGCACCCGGAACAGCGGCCCTTACCATTGGTACCAGCGGCGCGGTACGGGTAGCCGGCAATAAACCCATCTATAACTTTGCCTCCATGACTTTTAATTACCTGCTGAATGCTAAAACCTTTATCAGCGGCGGGGCGGTAAACAATGGGGGGATAGCGCTAAACTGGCTGCTGAGTAATTTTTTAGATATCAGCGGCATTAGCAGCCGGGATTACGATGACCTGTTTGATAAGGTTGACAGCATCCCCGCAGGCAGCGATGGTTTGATCTTTCTCCCTTATTTATATGGCGAACGTGCCCCCCTGTGGGATGCCAAAGCCAGTGGGGCTTATTTAAACATTAAGCCGGTACACGGGCAAGCGCATTTTTTAAGGGCCGGTTTAGAGGGCATTTGCTACGCGCTGAATGATGTGCTGCAAACCCTGGAAACATCAGGGGTAAAAATTGAGCAGTTGAATGTGAGCGGCGGCTTTGTCACTTCCTCCGTTTGGATGCAGCTGCTGGCCGATATTACGGGTAAAAAACTGGTGATGCTGCAACTGGAAGATGCATCGGCTATTGGGGCAGCTTACCTGGCCATGCAGGCCCTGCACCCGGATACCGACCTGGCCACCCCATCCAATTTTAGTGTGGTGGAACCTAACCCAGCCAACCATCGGCTTTATGCCCAAACCTTCCCCATCTTTAAAAAGCTTTATACTGATACCCGCGATAGTATGCGCCTGCTTAACCAATTAAATCAATAGATCTTTATGAGTTTACTATATATCCTGCTGGGTATCGTCATCCTGCTGATCCTCATCTTTAAAAAGATGAACCCTATGCTGGCTTTGCTCATCGTATCCATCATAACCGGCATACTACTTAAAATGCCGGCCGATAAGGTAATGGCCAGCATTACCGCGGGCATTGGCAATACGCTGGGCAGCCTGATTATGGTGCTGGCGCTTGGCGCGATGATAGGCAAACTGGCCGAGGATTACGGTGCCGCCGAACGGATAGTATACGTATTGATCAAATGGTTTGGCATTAAGAATATCCAATGGGCAGCCTTGCTAACAGGGATTTTGGTGGGCATCCCGCTGTTTTATAACGCGGGTTTTATTGTACTGCTGCCATTGGCATTCAGTATTGCAACGGCTACAGGTTTGCCCAAATTATATGTGGGGATGCCCATGATAGCCGCCCTGTCCATTACCCATGGCTTCCTGCCGCCGCACCCGGGGCCGGTATCGCTGGCGGCTATTTTTCATGCCGATATTGGCAAGGTTTTGCTCTACGGGTTGGCTATCAGTATCCCGGTGGCTACGCTGGCCGGGGTATTTTTCCCGAGGATGATTATCAGTATTAAGCACCTTAAATTGAGCGAGCATATCATCACTATGGATCCCGATAAGGTGCTGCCATCGGCATTAAAAAGCTTTGCCATTGCCCTGATGCCGGTGTTCCTCATCATAGCGGGGAACGTAGGCGCTTTGCTTTTCCACGACCGTATAGGCTATTGTTTTAAAGTACTGGCCGATCCAACTTTGGCCCTGCTGCTTTCCATTTTAATCATCCTGCTCATCCTGCAGGCGCCGCTTAAAAAGGCCATGGAAAGCTGCGTAGAGGGTGCTAAAAACATCACCATGATCTTGCTGATTATAGCCGCCGGTGGGGCCTTTAAACAGATATTAATTGACAGCGGCGTGGGCGAACAGGTAAAGGCCATTGCCGAAGTTTGGCATGCCTCGCCGCTATTGTTAGGCTGGGGATTGGCGGCCTTGCTGCGGATCACCCTGGGTTCATCTACCGTGGCTTCGCTAACCGCGGCTGGGATTGTTTTGCCGCTGATTAATAATGGCACATCGCCCGAGTTGATGGTGCTGGCTGTTGGGGCCGGCAGCCTGATGCTATCGCACGTGAACGATACCGGCTTTTGGATGTTTAAGGAGTATTTCGGGCTTAGCCTTAACCAAACTTTCCGCACCTGGACTTTGATGGAGTGTATTATCTCCGTATCGGGATTGCTGGGGGTGCTGGTTATAAACGCGGTGATAACCCCCTAACCCCCTGAAGGGGGATTTTCCAAACTGCTCAGCCATTATACAATCTTATCATTTATAATTTTTTTGATAACTTAATGTGTTACGGCGTGGTAATGCAATAACCATTTAGCTATAAAATGAACGAGTGGCCCGTTCATAAAACCGAATTTACCTCAAAGAACGCCTGGAATGTTGTGGTTTTGCCTGCTGTTTTAATATAATTAGCACCGTTTTTTTACTTTTTATCGCAAAATGAAATTTCCATTGCTGCAAAATAGTATAATGATGGGTTGATTGATACTGGCAGGCACTACAATATAGCGAAAATTAATGGGAAAAGCAAATGAGGTTATATTGCACTAATGGTGCGGTTATTTAGCAAGGAATCATTATTATTGATATACCAAACCTAAGGCAATGGACAACAATGGAAAACGAGACGTATCTAAAAAATCAGATTTCTTACTGGAACTGTGCGTAAAAAATCCTGAAAACTATTCTACCGAATCAGTTGAAGAGGCTATTGCTGAATTACAAAGGCGCGGACGTGTATTTACAGAACAGGAGTTAGCAATTATGCGCCAGCCTCTGCCACCGGAAGATAATATATACACAGGGGTGCCTGTTATTCATCGCGGATGGAAAACAAGGAGATCAAAGTATAATATTGTTCAGGATCTTGATGCCCCATTGCTGTATTCGCAAGGCGCCATTTTTAGTTTTACAGCTTTATGCGGATCAATTTTTGGCGCTGTGTTACTTGCTGCAAATATTAAAAGTTTAGGGCACAAAAAACAAAGCGCCTGGATCATTGTGTTTGGCATTGTTTACATAATTATTCAAATAAGTATTCTTCGGAATATCGAGATGGGGTTCATTAGTACTTATTCCTTTAATTTAGGAAGCGCCCTTATTTTTGATTTTTTTTGGCACCGATATATTGGATATAACACATTGTACCGGGCTAAACCTATTTGGAAGCCATTAATTATTGCAATTATAATTCATGCATTACTATTTCTGTCGTTGATTTACGGTAAGTAATTACTGCATTTTAACGTAGATACACGATACGTCGCGTCTCTCGCTTGCAATGGCTCGCACTGGGAGACACAAAGTATTGCATCCCTACCGGGATGTTCGCCTTTTCGTATCTTTACCGCCTGAATGAAATATCTGCGTTTGTTTTTATTCCCGTTTTCGCTGGTGTACGGATTGGTGGTTATCATCCGTAACTGGTATTATAATGTAGGGCTGTTTAAAAGTCGCGGTTTTGATATGCCGGTTATTTCGGTTGGCAATTTAGATGTGGGCGGTTCGGGTAAAACACCTATGACGGAATACCTGATCAGGCTGCTAAAAGATGATCACCAACTGGCTACCTTAAGCAGGGGCTACGGGCGCCAAACCAAGGGCTATTACATTGCCACGCAGGATTCGCCGGCGAGCGAAGTAGGTGATGAGCCTGCCCAACTGAAGCATAAGTTCCCTGAAGTGAACGTAACCGTTTGCGAGGATAGGGTAGCAGGGGCAGCGCAATTGCAAGCGGCTAATGATATTATAATTTTAGATGATGCCTACCAGCACCGGGCCATTAAGCCGGGTTTCAGTATTTTACTGTTCGATTACCGGCAACTGATGGGTACCAACCTGCTTTTGCCCGCCGGCAACAGGCGCGAACCTTTTTGGGGGCGCAAGCGTGCCGATGTGATCATCGTAAGCAAATGCCCGTCCACCTTAGATAGCGGCGGACAGGAACACGCGCGCCGCCTGGCAGCACCCTACGCGCATCAGCAAGTGTTTTTTACGGCTATTAGCTATTTGCCTTTGCATAAGGATGGGGTAGCCACCAATGTAGAGATAACTGCGGATACTACGGTGTTTTTGCTGACCGGCATTGCCAATCCGCTGCCTATGTACCAGTACATTGCGCAAGCAACACCGCAAATAATTCATCATAAATACCCCGACCATCACCGCTTTAGCTTAAAAAATATTGCTAAACTTGCCAATGAGTTTGAGGCCTGCACGGCAGATAAAAAAATAATTATCACAACAGAAAAGGATATGCAGCGTTTAGGTGAACAAGCATTGCAGCCCCTTACAAATCAACTGCCTATTTATACCCTGCCCATTGGTGTGGCGTTTTTAAATAAGGGCGGGCAACAATTTAATACGTTAATACAAAATTATGTTAGACAGTATACAGCACACCGTAGCCTACATTAAAAGCCGCATTGGCGATTTTGAACCCGAAGTAGGCATTATATTAGGCACCGGCCTGGGCGGTGTAGTGAACGAAATTGTTGTTGAAAAACAACTAATGTATTCCAATATCCCCGATTTCCCCATTTCAACACTGGAGTTCCATTCGGGTAAACTGATATTTGGTACACTGGCCGGTAAAAGGGTAGTGGCCATGCAGGGCCGTTTGCACTATTACGAAGGTTACAATATGCAGCAAATCACTTTCCCGGTTAGGGTAATGAAAATGCTGGGCATTAAGGTTTTGCTGGTATCAAACGCCAGCGGCGCGCTTAACCCCGATTTCCGCAAGGGCGATTTGATGGTGATTGCCGATCATATTAACCTGCAACCCCACAACCCGCTGATTGGCCGTAACGAGGACGAACTTGGTCCCCGTTTCCCCGATATGAGCGAACCCTACAAACTCGACCTGATTGCCAAAGCGCTGGATATTGCCGCCGCCAACAATATTACCTGCCATAAAGGAGTTTATGTGGCAGTACCCGGCCCCAATTTAGAAACCCGTGCCGAATACAAATTTTTGCGCATTATAGGCGGCGACGCGGTAGGTATGAGTACCGTACCCGAGGTAATTGTGGCCAACCACATGAGCCTGCCTGTTTTTGCCATATCGGTATTAACAGACGAGGGTTTCCCCGAAACGCTGAAAGCCGTATCGGTTGAAGAAATAATAAAGGTAGCGCAGGACGCCGAACCAAAAATGACGTTGATTTTAAAAGAACTGATAGGCAGCCTTTAATGTTTAACAAGCTTAAATACCTTTTTGTGTTTATTACGTGCCTGGCAGTGCGGCCGGCGTTTGCGCAGTTTACAAATCCCAACCAAACGCAGCAGCAAACCAATCCCTATTACCGCGATACGGCAACACGCCCCGCGGCAAAGGTAATGACCGATGCGCAAATGATGGACAGCCTGCGCAAAAAGGAAGAGAACAAGCACGATTCGGTTGTTTTTAACTCTAAATTTATTAGGGTAACTAACGAGCGTTTGCTGACCGACAGTACCCAGGTAATGCTACTGGATACGGGTTTGGTTAACTTCGAGAACTATAGCCCCCTTTACCAGCCGCACCACCCCACTATTGGCCTGGGCAGCTTAGGCCTGGCCCAGCGCCCCCTGCTTTTTGAGCCGGTAAAAAGGGTGGGTTTTGATGTGGGCCTGCATTTTTTAGATGCCTATATGCTAAACCCGCAGGATCTGTTGTATTACCGCGCCCGGGTGCCCTACACTAATTTACAGCTATATACCGGCGGCCGTAAGGAGCAGGTATTTAAGGCGGTGATAACCCAAAACATCAACCCGCAGTTAAATATCGGGGCTAACTTTAACATCGTAGGATCGAACGGGTATTATAACCGGCAAAACGTGAGCGACCTGAACGCGGCCATATTTAGCTGGTACGAATCGAAGACGAAGCGGTATAACCTGCTAACCAACCTGTTTTTTAATAACCTTAAAACGCCCGAAAGTGGCGGCATACAAAACGATAGTATCTTTAAAAAAGGATCGTTCGATCAGCTGACCGAGCCCGTAAGGCTGGCCAGTTCAAAATCGCAAATTACCAATAACGGCTTTTACTTAAAGCAGTTTTACTATATAGGGCATATTGATACCGCCATTAGCGGGCAGGAAAGCGCCAATATATTACCCACACAGCGGGTAGCGCACACGTTTATGTATAATAAGCAAACGTATGCCTTTTACCAAACCGGTGCCGATACCTATAAGGTTTTTCCCGATTATTTTTTTAACTCGGTTAAATCGCAGGACTCGCTGTATGTACAGGATATCCGCAACGAGTTTTCGTACAGCTTTTACCTCCGGCCCAAATCGTCGGGCTTGTTAAAAAATGAGCTGAAGTTGGACCTGGGACTGATGCACGATTTGTATAACTACAAGCAATACGTAAGCGATTCGGTACTGACGGCCTTTGGTAAGCTAAGCCAGGAGGTACAAAAACAAAGCGCCACTTTCCAAAACATTACCCTAAAAGCCAAGCTGGGCTACAAGTTTAGCAATAAGGTATTGCTTGATGCCGATTTTCAGCAGATAGCCCAGGGCCGCAACTTTGGCGATTATTTGTACGATGTAAAATTTACCCTGGCGGGGAACAATAAAACCGGCCGGATTATATTAGGGGCCTACGCGCAAAATAATGCCCCCGCGCTGGTTGATGCCAGTTGGATCTCCAACCACTATATCTTCCATACCGACCTTAAAAATCAAAAGACCGAGAATGTATCGTTCAATTACATTAACGATGCCCTACAGCTTGATGTAAAAGCCGAGTACTTCCTGATTAACGATTATATTTATTTTAACGCCCAGCCGGGTGGTATTGATGCCACACCATCGCAAATTTCGGCACCTATCAACCTGTTAAAGATCAGCATTGGTAAAAACCTTACCTGGCACCGCATCCACTTTGATAATTATATTGTTTACCAAAAAACCGATTATCAAAGCACCCTGCGCACCCCCGAGGTATACACCTACAGCAACCTGTACTATGGCAAACGCTTGTTTGATGCTATTGATGTGATAGGCGGTATCAGTGTGCGCTACAATACACCTTATGTAGCCCCATCCTACGCAATTGGCATTGGCCAGTTTTATAATGGCGGCAATGCCACCTATAACTCGTACCCTTATGCTAACGTATATTTAAAGGCCACCCTGCAACGCACCAACCTGTTTATCCAGTACGATTACGCCAACCAGGGCCTGCAAAGCAAGGGTTTCTACACCGTTAATCGCTACCCCATGCAGGATAGGACACTGAAGATAGGCGTATCGTGGACGTTTTATAATTAAGCGCTTCGCGAGAATAAAACGGGTGTCACCCTGAGCTTGTCGAAGGGTGCGAGCGTAGGCCTGCCCACCATGGTTCGGCAGGCTCGCCATGACACCCTGCGCTAAATCTTACTTGTTTTTAGCGGTTTTTGCTAATTCTGATAATAAGTACAGATCACCATTAATAAGGGCTTCCTTTTTTGCCCTTCGCCAACCCTTAACCTGTTTTTCAAAAGCAATGGCTTGATGAACATTGTTAAATGGTGTATGAAATACCAGTGTTACAGGTCTTCTTTTATACGTGTAACAAGTTTTATTTAGGCCTATTTGATGTTGTTCTACGCGTATTTCAACATCGTTGGTTATGCCTGTATAGTATGAATTATCGCTACATAGCAGGATATAAACAAAGTACTGTTTCATTTAAATTTTTACTTATTGCATTGTTGAGAGGCCACCACACGCACCCTTCGACAAGCTCAGGATGACACCCTCTTATTTACGAAAACCCTAGGTTTTCTGCTTCTTCTTCTTAGCAGCCGGGAACAGTACATTGTTTAAGATCAGCCTATAGCCCGGCGAGTTGGGGTGCAGCTTTAAATCGGTTGGTGGGTCGCCTACCTGGTGCTGGTAATCTTCGGGGTCGTGGCCGCCGTAAAATGTCCATTGGCCTTTGCCGTATTCGCCGTGGATATAGCGAGCTTCATTAGCGGTTTTCATTTCGCCCATAATGGTTACGCCGGGCTTAATATAAGTTTTGTTAAAGGCGGTAGTAAGACCCATAAAGCCTTTAATTACCTTATCGTGGTTTTGGGTAAGCATACTGGGCACCACATCCCACTTGGCCGAAAAATCGAACAGCGTAAAAAAATCGCGGCTGCGATCAACCTGCCGGCTACGGGTAACATCAATACTGCTAAACCGGTTCGACATCGGGTTCATATCCACCTGGAAATTCTGGAAGGCAAAGGTATTGCTGAAATCAAGCTTGGATTGCGCGTCAGGGTCGGCACCGTCGCCATCGTACATGCTTTCGCAAATATCGGTATTGGCAGCCGAGAGGGCGATATCAAAACTATCCGTACCCGAACACATGGCAAACAGGAAGCCCCCGTTAGCGCAAAAATCGCGGATATGTTCGGCCACGGCCAGTTTCATTTTTGATACTTTTTGAAAGCCCAGCTTACGGGCCAGCGCCTCCTGGGTCTTCACATCCTCGATATACCACGACTGGAAGCGGAAGCCATTAAAAAACTTACTGTACTGGCCGGTAAAATCCTCGTGGTGCAGGTGTACCCAATCGTATTTGGTCAGGTCGCCGCGCAGCACTTCCTCATCGTAAACCAAATCGTAAGGGATCTCGGCATATTTCAGTACCAGGGTAACTGCATCGTCCCAGGGGAGTACGCTTTTGGGGGCGTATACCGCCATTTTGGGGGCCTTTTCCAGCTTTACAATATCCATATTAATGGATGGATCGCTCACCTCGGTCATAATCTGGTTTACCTTGGCATCGGCCAGCACCTCGTAGCTTACGCCACGGATTTTGCACTCATCCTCCACCGATTTGTCGTATTTCAGCATAAAGCTGCCGCCGCGGTAATTCAGCAGCCAATCTACCTCCTCGCCCTTTTGCAAAGTCCAAAACGCGATACCGTACGATTTGAGGTGGTCCTTTTGGATCTCGTCCATAGGCAGCAGGATGGAAGCCGCTTTTGAGCAGAAGGCGTAAAGCAGAAAGGTAAAAGCTAAAATATACTTAGGGGCACGCATCATTCTCAAAAATAACGAATTTAAAAGTGATTAATTAAATGTAACGATTTTTTTGGGAGGGTATTACGTTGTGCTGATCGCGAGAGGTTGACTCACCCGGTCTACGCTTCGCTGGACCACCCTCTCTTCGCTGCGCGGAAAGAGGGGATATGGAAGCCGATACACCTCCTGCCCTCTCCTATGTTTGTATCGATACAAGTGATAAATTAGTATTGAAGTGA
>JAZKAO010000026.1:0-77046 GCA_040389105.1 Bacteroidota bacterium | reverse complement strand
CTCATTTCCCTCACTTTAATATTCTAATATAATCATTGATAACAAACATAGGAGGACACTAAGATTTTTTTTGCTCGATTTGTTTCGACACAAAGGCTTTGTGGTCAATTCTCACCCAATTAATTAGGAATATTGTTTTTGCTTAATTATTAGCTTTAAAAGCTTTGTGCCCTTTGTGTAAAACTCTTTGTGACCTTTGTGGTTAAATTCTACATGTTGGTTAAATCAACACACTACTTAATCCTACACATAATATTCTTATTTTTGCACCAATCATCATCAGATAGAAAACATGATAGACAAGTTTTTAAACGACGAGCAAGACGTTAAGGCCGTTGAAAAAGTATATACCCGCCTGGTTGACCTGTTAACCACCGGCGAGGAGATCCTGTACATAGCCACGCAAAAAAAGCCATTGGTAAATATCCTGCCCGATTGTATCGCGCTGACCAATAAACGCATCCTGTTTTTTAGTCCGGCAAACCTGGGCCTGTCTATCAAGTTTGTTGATTTTGTGTGGAAGGATATTGTTGATGTATTCACCAAAGAGGAAATTATAGGCGCCATCTTCAGCGCTAAAACTACCAACGGTGCCGAAATGGGTGTGGATTACCTGCCCAAAGTACAGGCCCGCAAGCTATATCAATATGCGCAGGAACGTAAGGAAGCCGAACGCGAAGCCCGCCGCCTGCGCGACCTGGAAGAAAAACGCGCCGAATCGGGTTCGATAAACTTCGATCGTACACAAAACGCGGCCACACAACCTGCCACACCAGCCCCGCAACCCGAGCCTGTTGTAGCACCAGCCCCGGTTGTTGAAGCAAAGCCCGACGTACTTACCGAAAAACTAAAGAAGCTAAAAGTGTTATTTGATAACGGCCTGATATCGCAAGAGGAATACAACCAAAAAAAGCTGGAATTGCTGAGCGATTTTTAAGAGATAACCATCTTGGATTTGTCATTGCGCGTTTTATAATTCTGTCATGACTGTAAAGAAAGTGTCAGCCTGAGCCTGTCGAAGGGTGCGTGCGTAGGCCTGCCCACCATGGTTCGACGGGCTCACCATGACACCCTGCGATCATTTTTAGATATCCCTTATTTTCCTTCCGGCAACTCTATAGGGTTGTTAATATCCTTACCTATCGGGCCGCTATAGCCTTTTACATTTATGGATACTATTTTGGTGGGGTCAACCATATCCATGCCGTTGCTGCCCCGCTTGGCCTGGCCCGATCCGTGCGATGCTTTGGCAAAGCCCGACGGATCTTTTTTGCGGGCTTCCTTTAGGCGGGCTATTTCGGTAGGGTTGGTTTTAATATCATCGGCAGCGGGGGCAATAGTCTGGTCGCCGGTGGTGATATTCTCAAACCCGCTGAATTTAAATACCACCTCCTTTTTGCTGTCGCTGGCTTCCAGTATCAGTCCGGGCAGGCCGTTTAGTTTCCAGGGACCGTTTTGAAAAGGCAGATCGGGGCAAAACCAGGCCGTATAATCGCGCCCTTTAAAATGCGTGGTAGCCATTTGGCAATGCAGTGCGCCAAAACTCATGGTATCCTTTTTTATCGACCATTTAATGGCCGGCAACGCATCCTCTACCAGGTAATAGTTCATTACTTGTTCTTCCACATAAAGCTTTTTATCGCGGATGTATTGGTAATACTCTTCGCTTTGGGTGGGCGGGCCGCCCTGTATGGTTAGTGCCAGCGCGTTAGGGTTCGACGCGTTTTTTACCTGGTTCATTACATCGGCAACCATTTTATCCTGCGCCAGTTGTTTGTCCAGGCTTCTATAAACGCTGGCAGCGCGCCCAACCAGTAGCACCAAACGTTCGGTATAAGGTTTATCGCGATGGGTGGTATCGCGGATATGGGTAAAATCGTAAACAGCTTTCCCAACAGCCACATCAGGCTTTTGCGCCATGGCCCGCAGGCAGCATAGCGCCATCAGCATCACTAATAAATTTTTCATATATATATTAAAGCAGGTGTTTGATCGGGAGTAAATCTACGAATAAATCGTAAGAAAAAGAGGTCAAAGGCAAAAGGTTAAAGGCAATACGAAGCTGTACGAATTAAAGACCTTTCCCCTTTAACATTTTGCCTTTAACCTAATATTCGGGCAATTCCTCTAAAAAATCATATCGCTCGTTCACAAAATCAATACGGCAATAATAATGCTGCAAGCCATTGGTTACGGTCAGCAGGGGTACTTTATGCACCATATTGTACCGCGCCACCTGATCGAACACACCCTGGGTAATAGCTACCGACGGTGCCTTGCATTCTACCAGCAGCACCTTCTCGCCTTTGTTATTACGCACCAAAATATCGGTGCGGCGGGCGGTGCCATGCAGTTTCATGCCCCCTTCTAAACCAATTAATGTTTTAGGATAGCCCTTATCTTTAATCAGGTACTGCACAAAATGCTGCCGCACCCATTCTTCGGGGGTGATAATGATGGTTTTTTTCCGCAATTCATCAAACAGGGTATACTCGCCGTTATGTTCGGTAATTTTAAAGGGATAGGGCGGTAAGTTAAGCGGCTGCAGCAGGTCCATCGGGTTAAAATTAGGAAAAAAACGGTAGCCCTCCGGTGTAGAGACACATATTTGTGTCTGCCGCCCTGTTATTTGAAAAGCAATGTCCTCATACTCACCCGGTCGTTGCTGCGCTCGACCACCCTCTCTTCGCGTTCCGCGGAAAGAGGGGATAACCTGTTTATTGCCCCCCTGCCTTCTTTCCGCGCACCGAAGAGAGGGCCGACCAGCGAAGCGTGGTTGGGGTGAATCATTAACGCCTTTGTTGGTGTTGCCACCCATGTACTCGGAATACTTTTAGTTCCCTCCCATGGGGAGGGGCGCGCTGGATTGTGCGGTGGCAGGGAGGGGTTTATTACGCTTGATGAAACCCCTCCCTACGCCCCAATGTCATTATTTAAGAGTCCGGCCAATCTCTCCCCGTGGTTTGTGTCCCACAAACCACTAATTGCAGGTCTGATTTTAAAGCGCTTGTGGGGACACAAGCACCGGGTGGATAGATGAGATTTCCTTAAATAATGACATTGCCCTACACCCTCCTTATGGGAAGGAATCGCACAATCCCACTCCTTTTTCTAATCTTCCGAACACCTGGGTGGCAACACCAACAACGGCCCGGGAAAAACACCTCTGTGGCCTCTGTGCAAACACAAAACACAAGTCTCTGTGCCCTCTGTGGTTAAATCACACCATAATTTTGTAATTTGCCCCCACAAACAACATGACTGCCCCCGAGATTTTAAAAGACCTGCGCAACCGCAAATACAAGCCGCTGTACCTGCTGCATGGCGACGAGCCCTATTTTATTGACCAGGTGAGCAATTACATCGAACACGAATTGCTGCCCCCGGCCGAAAAGGGCTTTAATCAAACCGTTATGTACGGCAAGGATACCGACGTAATGACCGTGCTGAACGCCGCCAAGCGCTACCCTATGATGGCCGATTACCAGGTGGTTATGGTTAAGGAAGCGCAGGATATGAAGTGGGGCCGTGATGATGATGATAAGAAATCCATCAACCCGCTGCTTAATTATTTGGAGAACCCGCTGCCGGGCACCATACTGGTGTTTTGCTACAAATACGGCAAGTTTGATAAGCGCAAAAAAACGTATAAAGCGATTGAGAAAAACGGGTTGGTGTTTGAATCGGGGACTTTGTACGATAGCAAGATACCGGGCTGGATTGAAGGTTACGTAGCCGATAAGCAATACAAACTAAGCGGACAAGCCGCAGCCATGCTGTCGGAATACCTGGGTAACGATCTATCTAAAATAGCTAACGAGTTGGACAAGCTGATGCTGAACGTGGATAAGGGCCAGGAGATTACGCTGAAAAGCATCCAGGATAATATCGGCATTAGTAAGGAATATAATGTATTTGAGCTGCAAACCGCGCTGGCCCGTAAAGACGCCTACAAGGTGAATCAAATCATCAACTACTTCGAGGCTAACCCCAAATCAAACCCTATTGTGCTGGTACTGGGCAACCTGGGCAGCTATTTTACCAAGGTGCTTACCTACCATTACCTCAAGGATAAATCGCAGCAAAACGTGGCGCGCGAGTTGGGTATTAGCCCCTATTTTGTAAAAGATTATGAGCAGGCCGCCCACAGCTTCGGCTATGGCAAAACCATGGATATCATCAGCGCCCTGCGCGAGTACGACCTGAAAAGCAAAGGTGTAGAGTCAACCGCCCCCCACGGCGAATTGATGAAAGAGCTGATGTTTAGGATACTGCATTAAGCCCAAGTCCCCCAGCGGGGACTAACCTTGGCCTCGGTCCATCTTGTTTTTTAGCAAGTATTATTAATGATGTGTTCGTTTTAGTTGCCCTTGCAGATCTCCCAAATTTTCGTTATATTGTATATCCCAGCCCACGATAAAACACACCATTGTACGATTTTACCAAATTTAAAATAGTACTTGCACGTAAAAACGGATATTTCTACCCATAAAGCCTAATAAAAAAGGCGGAAAAACACAAAAAATTAAATCGTTTTTTGAAATATCAGCCCGTAAAACGGGATACCTGATTTATTAAAGTTCGCTTTATCGCCATTGATATAGCTATAAGATGTTTACACAAACAGCTATAGCCAGGCACTACAGGAAAAAGAGACCTTAAAAACTTTTAAAAAATATCCCGAAGATAACATCGTACAAAAGGCACTACCAACCGAATTTTATTTACCGGCAAAAACCTTTTTCTCGAACGCCGGCATTTTAAACAGTTTGTCCTTAGGGTTTAAGCTTGGCCAGCCATCCTTATCCATATACAAAGGCTTAATATTTAACAGCGACTGGCCATCAAAGGCACGGGTATAGGCATGATAAACAATATAGGTGGTATCGCCCTGGGCAAAAAAACCGTTATGGCCACGGCCGGGTTCGGCATCATCGCCTGCCAAAAAAACGGTGTAGTTGTTATCCGTCCATAATTTACCGTCTTTGGTCAGGTACGGGCCTTTTACAGTTTTTGCCCGGCCTATCACAATTTGGTAAGTACTTTGTACCCCCGCGCAGCATTTACCACGCGACGCGAATACATAGTAATAATCGGGGCCTTTAATAATAAAGCTGCCTTCGCCCAAATGGGTAGTTATGGTAGTCAGTTCAGGTTTTTCGGTAAAGGGTTTGCCGGTTTTGGGGTTTAGTTCCATCAGGCGCAACCCGCCTTTATACGATCCGTAGATGAGGTATTCCTTGCCGTCCGCATCAGCAAAAAAGTTGGGGTCAATTACATTTACGCTGTCGCCGCCGTTTCTAAAATCAACCACCTTGCCCTGGTCAACCCATTTATAATCGGGGCTGTTATGATCTAAGGTAACATTGGTGGCATATCCCACGCTCGAATTAAAGTTCATCCAGGCCGATACCGAATAGTATAAGTGGTACTTGCCATTAGCATAATGGATATCAGGCGCCCATAAACCTACCTTACCGGGGATATCATTATTCCACCACGGGAATTTGGTATCCTTGTCCAACACGCTGCCTGCATTTACCCAATTGATCATGTCTTTGGATGATTTCATGCCCATACCGGTGGTTAACACGTAGTAAGTATCACCTGCCTTTATCATCACCGGGTCATGTACGCCCAGGCTACCGCTTAAACCATTATTGGCAATTAGTTTATCAGGCTTTGGCCCGCGTTGCTGCCCTGCAGCGGGTGGGGTTACAGGCGGCGTAGTTTGCGCCATAACAACGACTGAAAGCGCCGTTAGCGCCATAACAAACTGGGTTTTTAAATATCTTTTCATCGCTGCTTTCCTTATTATTCTTCCAGTGATTTATTGCTTAGCTGTTTGCTTGCTTTTATATTTTATCAATGTAATATTGGGTTTAGGCGGTGGTTGCATATCATCGCCCATGTAAAAACTTGTATGCGGCGGCTGGTTGTAAGCCACATTTTGCCAGGCTATGCTTAAACGGTATTGCGGGTCGTGCATAAAGGTGTATAGTTTGTGCGTAGTGGGTATAGTGGTAGTAAATATGCGCAGTTCCTTACCATCGGCGGTGCGATAAATGGCTTCCTCGCGCCAATCGCCCAAAATATCGGCTGATAAACAAGGGGTAGATTTTGTTCCGTTGTTAGATAAACAATTGTATTGCCGCGCATTGATCAGGTTAACCGACCGCTCATTCATATAGTCCCATTTATCAATACTGGTCCCGTTTAGTAATTCGCTTTGCAGGTCGCCATCCCAAAAAATACCGAAGTTTACCGATGGGTTCTTTTCGGATATTTTATTGCCTTTGGCATCCCACATGCCGGTTAAACCTGCACCCGCAACCCAACATTCCGAACCACGGTACCTTGGGTCAACGTTCAAAGCTAATGCGCGGCCCGGGCCTTCCCCGTCCCCGCCTGCTTTTACAGATGCCTTTTTCCAAAGCACTTCGCCGGTACGTGCATCCCTGAAATTGGCGCCCGCGTCCGAAAAACGCTCCTGCGTATCAAAAACTTCCAGCCCCGGCCGGTCGGGATCAAGGTCGCCAACATGCAAGGCATCGGCATGACCGATACGGGTTGAATATAAACCTTCCCCGTTATCGTCCAGCGTCATAGCGCCATAAATAATTTCATCCTTGCCATCGCCATCTACATCGGCAATACTTAAGTTATGGTTTCCCTGGCCCGAGTATGGGTTCGATCGGTCTTTACTATCAAAAGCCCAGCGTTTGGTCAGTTTGCCGCCTTTCCAATCAAATGCAGTTACATAAGTGCGGGTATAATAGCCACGGCTCATGATCAGGCTGGGATGTACGCCATCTAAATAAGCCACAGCAGCCAGGAAACGATCCATACGGTTACCATAGCCATCGCCCCACATATCTTTCAATTGCTGTGTAGTAGGGTTCAAATTATCGGGATAACGTGGCGGCACAAAATCAACGGTACTCATAGCGGCGCCCGTCATACCGTTAAACATGGTCAGATACTCAGGCCCCGAAAGGATATAGCCCTGGCTGTTGCGCCAGTCTTTGGTACTGTCGCCAATCACCTTACCAACACCATCTACTGTGCCATCCGCTGTTTTGCAGGCCAGTTCGGCACGGCCGTCGCCGTCAAAATCGTAAACCATAAATTGGGTATAATGCGCCCCTTCGCGGATATTAATGCCCAAATTGATAGTCCATAATAAGGTGCCATCCAACTTGCATGCCTGTAGTATCGGTTTATCCGTAACGCCGGCCTGCGAGTTATCGTGCGACCGGCCTACCTGGTGCAGTATAATTTCGTATTCGCCATCTCCATCCAAATCAGCCACCGAAATATCGTTTGGCGCATAGCCCGCCGGGGTTTGCAATGGTACCGACAAGTAGGGCTGTACAGGAGTATTGGCAGCTAAGGTAAATGCCTCGCTTTGCACTTGCTCCTTGCCTTTTAACACCGGTTTTACGTAATAGGCGTTTGCCTGGGTAAAATCAACCTTAGTGTCAGAAAAAATGGTTGCGCCTGTAACCAGCGTTTTGTTCAGCTTTACCGGCGCTGTGTTGCCTGTTTTACGATAAAGGTTAAAAGCCATATCATCGGGGTCGGTGCCCAGTACACGCCAGCTCACAAAAACACTATCGCCGGGCTGATGAATGGCAACCACGCCCCTGCCCAGGTACTCCATTTGTCGCTGTGCAAAAACACTGTCAGGAATAACCATCAGTATAATTACGCATATCATCAAATTAAATAGCGGCTTCATGGGCTTGATTTTAGGTGTTTACTTTTTGGCTGGTTTTACTAATACAATATTTGGCCGGGGTAGCGTCTTCATCCCATAGCCTAAATAAAACCCCACATGCGGCGGTTGGTTATAGCCCGAATTTTGCCAGGCTATGGCATCGCGGTATTGCGGATCGTGCATGAGGGTGTAAATTTTATGCGTGGTTGGGATAACGGTGGTATAAATGCGCAGGCTTTGGTTATCGGCACTGCGTAGTATCACTTCCTCGCGCCAGTCGCCAAAAAGGTCGGCGCTTAAAGCCGGCGTTGATTTTGAACCATTGTTGGAAACCGCGCCTGTGGCTGTAAATATCCGGCCTTTGCCATATTTATCAATATGGTTACCATCAAGCAGTTCGCGGCTCAGGTCGGCATCCCACCAGCATACAAAGTTAACCGAACCCGGCGCGGCACCAATCCGGTTACCGTGAATATCCATCAGGTCAGACCCATTCCACCACATCTGCGCACCTACACGTGTAGTGTCGATATTTTCGGCCACACCACGACCTAAATCTTTATCCATCGAGCCTTTAAATAGTGTTTCACCTGTGCGGGCATCATAAACCGTTGCTCCAGGTCCTTTGGTGTTATCCTCAATTTCGTGGATACCAAATACTTCCAGGCCCGGCCGGTCAGGGTCTAAATCCGATACATGCAGGGCATCGCCATGGCGATATCCTGTTGTAAACAAGCCTTTGCCATCGTCATCTACCACCATCGATCCGTATACGACCTCGTCCTTGCCATCACCATCTACATCGGCCACGCTAACGGTATGATAGCCCTGCCCCGAGTATGGGTTTTCGCCATCTTTACTGTCAAATACCCAGCGCGAGGTGAGTTTGCCACCACGCCAATCCCAGGCAGCCAGCACACTGCGGCCATAGTAGCCACGGCACATCACCACGCTTGGGTGGACACCATCTAAATAGGCTACGCAAGCATTAAAGCGGTCTACCCGGTTACCGGTATTATCGCTGCCACCATTGCCGCCGTGGCCGCTCCAGCCTGCGGTTGGATAACGGTTAGGGATATAATCGGTAGTAGCCAGTGCTTCGCCTGTACGGCCACTGAAGATGGTAAAGTATTCGGGGCCGTCCAGTATCTTACCATAGAATGTGTTTCGGGGATCTACATTGGTACGGCGCCAGTGTTTGGTGCTATCGCCAATTACTTTTCCCTTTCCGTCGATGGTACCATCGGCGGTTTTGCAGGCAAACTCGGCTATACCATCACCATCCAAATCAAAAACGATAAATTGCGTATAGTGCGCGCCTTCGCGGATGTTTTCGCCCAGGTTGATCTGCCACAGAAACGTCCCATCCATTTTATAAGCCTGGAAGATAGGCGCGTCTGTCAATCCCGGCGATGGCGTATCCCTGCCCCGGCCAGTTTGATGGACGATGATATCGTATTCGCCATCACCATCCAAATCGCCCACCGATACATCATTTGGGGTGTAGCCAGCGGGGGTGCGTAAAGGGATATTTAAATATTGTTGTGCAGGCGCGTTGGCGGCAAGTGTAAAAGGTTTACTGGCGGGTTGTTCTACCCCGGCGGTAACTACCTTTACATAATAAGCGTTGGACTTACTGAAATCTACCTTAGTATCTACGTAATTTGTGCTTTCGGTAATGGGTTTCTTATTTAGTTTTACGGGGGCCGCATCGCCGGTTTTGCGGTACAGGTTAAAAGCGATGCTTTGCGGTTCGGTACCCAGCATACGCCAGCCTACATAAACCGAATCGGCACCCTTATGCACGGCTATCATACCACGGCCCAAGTTCTCCATCTGCCGCGGTTCGGTTACCTTGGTTACTTTTTTGGCAGGAAGATTTAATATGGATGGCCCCGGCCCTTGCGCGTTTACCAAAGCAGCACTGCATATCCCCATTAAGCTAAGGGTATATACTCGTAGTAGCTTCGATTTTAAATATAAATTTATCATTAGTGATATTTTATTTAACTACCGCATCTGTTAATAACTGTGGCTGGGTAAGCGATATGCCACCGGTAGTATCAACGGCCTTTGCATCTACCTTTAGGGTAGCACTTGCCAGGCCGGGCCTTGATGCGGTTACCGTAATAGCGCCTGCCTTAAGTGTTGAGCGGATAGCTACGCGGTTAATGCCGCATTCGGTATCTAAATAAAGGTTATTGGTGGTATTAAGTTTACCCGCGTTAAACCCGCCGCGCCATACTACAGGCCCGTTTACGGTGAAATCAACCTTGGCCTCGTCTGTTGGGCAACGGCGGCCTTTGGCATCAACTACTTCAAAATCAATTAAGGCCACATCGCTGCCATCGGCCATTAAGCCTTGTGGGCCGGTATGTAAGGTTAACTTGATAGATTTAGCTTCGCCTGCTGTTTGAATTTCCTGCTGGGCCACTATTTTGCCGCTTTTGTATGCTACAGCTTTAACAGCGCCAGGTGCAAATGCTACATTAGGGAATGCGTAAATACAACCCGTGTTATCGTCGGATGGGCGGTCTATCACCGGGGTATCACCTTTTTTAATGGTGTCCTTAAATACGGTTGTCTTGGTTTGTACACCGATGGATTTACCGTTTACAAATAGTTCCACCTTATCGCAATGCGTAGCGGCTACATACATGGCCTTTTTAGTGCCTGCAGGGTAATTCCAGTGGCCAATGATATGCAAGTCGGGCTGCTCGTTTTGCATAACGCGCGATACATAAAACATTGGTTTAGGTAAACGTACGCCATCAACTTTACCGCTTACACGCAGCACATAACTGCCCTGCTGGCGGCCATCGGCATCCGAATCGGAAAAATAGATAGAGCAATAAGCCGCCCATTTGGAATGTGCCGGGTCGGGGTTACTGATCATATTAGTTACATAGCTGTTATAACGGGTGGCACCTGCCAGGGCAAACGTTTCCGAATTCCAGTGCCAGGTATCAACCGCACGGCCATCCGAACCTGTACCCAATTTGGGTTTAAAGCCATAATATGGCGGCGTATAATCGTCCCATATATTGCGCCCGGCTTCGTCTCTAAAATCTTCGGTTTCTATCAATGGGGCTTTGTTCCTGCGGGATATACTATATCCGCGGAAGATATCATCGCCAGCTACCTTATCAGTTTGCGGGGCCTGCCCTATCATTACCCCATAGTATTCGGACATGGGCGTGATGGCTTTGTTTGCTTCGGCTAAATCATTATCGCGGGTACCCATCACACGGCCGCCATGCGGATCGAGTTCTTTACGCAGGGCCACCATTTGGGTCATTTGCTCGGGTGTTACAATGGTATTTCCCGCTTCCCAAAACAGGATGCTTGGGCTGTTACGATAAAATATCATAGATGCGCGCATTACTTCTACACGCTGGTCCCATTGGCGGCCGGTTACCATACGTTCCTTATCGCCGGCAGGGCAAACTTCCACAATGCCGTAACGGTCGCAGGCCGATACATCGGCGCGCTGCGGCGATACGTGCATCCAGCGCAGGTAATTGGCATTACTTTCACGCATCATAGATATGGTATAATCGTGCATCCAATCGGGATAGCCGCCGCCCAAACCTGCCCAATCGTCAGCCGATCGTTGCGCATAGCCGGTCAGCCATACAAAGCGGCCATTCAGCCATACGCCGCCTGTACCAACGCCACCCTTAAACTCTACCTGGCGGAAACCGGTTTTGGTATCGCAAACGTCAACCACCTTCCCGTTTACACTCAATATCGAATAAACATGGTACAGGTACGGATCTTTTACGTCCCAAAAACGGGCATCTGTCAATGATCCTTCAGCCGTAAAAACCTCCTTTTGCCCGGCAACCAGGTCGGATGTATTACCTTCCAGTTTGGCGCGCACTACACCTTCGGCATCAACAACAATGGCTGATAGTGTGATAGAGGCGTAATCACCCGCTACTTCGTTTGATACCTCGGCCTCCACCTTAATAGTTGCCGATTTTTTCTTCAAATCAATATCCTCTGGATAAACGTATACCCCGGTTGTTTTTAAGCCGGTATAAAGTGGCAATGTTTGGTAGATCTTCCCGGTTACAATCAGAAAGGCATCGCGGTTTAAGCCGCCAAAATTGGGGTTAAAATCTTTGGAGTTCCACTGAAACGCGGTACCGGTTTCTTCTTCCTTATACGTTGTGCTGTTATCAACCTTTACGGCAATTACATTGTCCTTGCCATCAAAATTTACAGCGGCAGTAATGTCCAAACCCATGGCGGTAATACCGTTTTCGTATTTACCAATCGGCTTTCCGTTTAAAAAGAAACGGCCTGCCTGGCGCATACCATCAAATTGCAGGAATATCTTTTGTCCCGCAGCACTTGCAGGCAGTTTAAAATGCTTACGGTACCAGCCTATGCCCAGCATTTTTTCGCTTTGATCTCCCCCACCATGACTAATATAGGCACGGTAAGTATCGGTTTCGTTCCAGGTGTGTGGCAGGCTAACGCCAGTCCAGGCGGCATCGTCAAAACCGGGCTGATCGGCGCCGGTGGCATCGCCAAAAACGAAGCGCCAGCCCGAATTAAAATTATAAGTAGCCCGAGGTGAAGCCGGCGGCTGAAAACCGGGCGCTTTTATTTTAGATGAAGGATTACTACCTGCAGCATAAATAAGCGTAGCAGGTATAAACAATGTAATAAACAGGGTAACCAGGTATTTTTTCATTTAACAGGTGTATTCAGATTTTAACATTAGGCCAACCAGGATGGCTTTAATTGGTGAATTAAAAATGCAAATACTAAGCGGGTAAACTATCCCGTACTATCCCGAAACGTGGCGAGTAATTACACAATTAAAAATACAAATCACTGAAAATAAGATAATTGACAACGAAATCTTGTTTACAGTAATACACATGTTACAAAATGCATACCGGGTATAATTAACGCGCCAAATTTAGTTTAACAAAAAAAGCGGCACTTGCTTACGCACGTACCGCTTTTAATATATTAATTAAAATAGGGTTACAATTTAAACGGCATATACCAGCCGTTAGGATCCATTAGTTTAGTGCGCACTGCTGTTGCTGCAGGGTTGCCCTCGCGCAATAATTTATTGTATACTTTATCGGCCAAAAATGCAGGCGTACCCCGGCGAAGGGCTACACGTACCAAATCGCCCCAACGGTAACCTTCGAAAGAGGTTTCGCGCGCACATTCGTCAATAATAGCATCTTCAATTGCTAACTTATTATTGGTCAGGTATAAGCTTGCCGGTAAATTGCTCAGGTTGGCCCTGCTGCGGGTCCCTACCTGGCGATACCACAAACCATGGTAGTTTTGCGCACCACCAGAACGGGCATCTATATCATATGGTGCCGGCAGGAAAGTTTGCTCGGAGTTTGTAGGGTCAAAGCTACTTGGTATGCCTGTTGCGCCAGTTTGCTGGTTAGGTGTATATGGCGAGAATACATCATGTATCCCCACATTTGCCAATGCGTAACCTAATTTTATCTGGTTATCATTTAAAGCCGATTCGGCAAAGCGGTTAGCTAAAACACCGGTGCGATAAAGCAACCAATAACCCGGTTTTGATAATACGTTAACAGGTAAAAAAGATGTGTTATCAAGGTAATAATATAACTGCTTCATAATAACGGGCTGCCCGCCAATGGTACGTACGGCAATACGGCCACGTGCATCATAAGGATAGCCGTTACGCTGTGTTTGTGAATTCCAGTTATCAATCATAGTTTGTGAAGCGGTTAATAAGTAGCTACCGCCCTGGTTCGAGAACAGGTTAACAAATGGATTACCTTGCTGAAAAGTTGATGTAAACGGCATACGCCAGATATACTCGCAACTGGTATTGGTACTAAAGGCAGGATCGGCAAAGGTTTGGCGCCAGCCGGTAACGTTATTATCATTTAACGGATTTTCGGTTTGGTTAGGGTTAGGTGTACCGCTTGGGCTACCATAACTTACGTTTTGGTTATCATAGCAAGCTTTAAACTGCTCGTATGTTGCAAAAGCCGCCGCGTTATTGTTGGTACCGATAGGCCCAACATCTGATAAACGACGATACGCTGTTGAAGCTAACCCATAGTTACCTTTCCACAGGTTAATATCACCTAAAAACGCATATTTATTAATAAAGAATAAATTGGTTGTATTACCATCAACGGTAACGTTTAGCGATGAACTTGTAGCATTGGTAATAGGGTCGGTTGCCGAGTAAGCATCCAGGTAACGCACAGGGTCGTTCATAAATGCAGCTAATTTATCAATTACCTGGGCAAGCGTTAATCTTGGAAACTTGCTGGCATCGTTTAAGTCGGTTACATTCGATATAGGATCGGTTATATAAGGGATCGATCCATATTGTATAGCTAATTGCAGGTATAACCAGCAACGCAGTGTACCAATATCCGAATAACGTTGCTGATAATCGATAGGCTTTAATTTACCTGTCTTCAGCATATCATCAAAGTGATACATAGCATCATTGCAATTTAAAATAAGCTTGTACCATGGCTTAGGATCGGCCCATGGGTTATCCGTTGTTTCGGTATGCGTGTTTAATTGCTTCAGATATATATCTGCATTAGCTGTAGGGCTCATTAAGTCGGCACGCAACTCGTTCAATACAATATACCTATCAGCAATACCTATAAATTGTCCGTATATACCAACAACAGCTGCATTGGCATCAAATACGTTTTGATAGGCATTTTCGGCATCAACCTGGTTTTTAGCCGGCAGGTCGAACACTTTCTTGCACGAAAACGTAGTTACCAGGCAACATACCAGGCAAGTTTTATAAATTAGTTTAAATGAAATCCTTTTCATAATCTCTGTAATCAGTCAATTAAATTATTATATACCAATACGTAAACCTAACTGCACAGTTTTAAATTGTGGTTCGAGTGTATTATCAATTCCCTGTAGTAAAACGTTTCCGTTAGCGGCAAATTCCGGGTCGTAACCTAAATAGTGGGTAAAGGTTAACAGGTTATTGCCGGTAGCATAAACTTTTATGTACTTAAAGTATTTGTACTTAACAGGCACATCGTAGCTAATGGTTATGGTACGCAAGCGAATGTATGAACCATCCTCTATCCAACGATCGGAGAAGCTGGAGTTGCCGCTCGGGTCGCCGTACGATGCCCTTGGGATATTGGTTACCTGGCCATCGCCCCTCCACCTGTTGTTAATGGCAAGTGTTTGGTTATACGGGCTGGTTTCCGATTCTAATTGCCTGCGGGTATAGTTGTAAATCTTATTGCCCTTGGTAAACGTAAACAATGTGTTTAAGCTTAACCTTTTGTAAGTAAAGCCGGTAGTAATACCGCCGGTATAATCGGGGTTAGGGTTACCTATTTCCTGCAAATCCTTCGAGTCGATAATTTTATCGCCGTTCACATCAACAAAGCGCATATCGCCACCTTGCTGGGCTACTAAGTTACCGCTTGAATTGCGTACACTAACACCGGCTGATGCAGCTTCGGCATTTGAAGTGTATACACCATTGGTACGGTATCCGTAAAATATACCGGCCGGGCGGCCTTCTGCCGTTCTGATAGTAGCGCCGGCGTATTGACTAAGCAATGGGCTGCCTGGTAATGTGGTAATTTTATTATGGTACGATGCGATGTTGAAACCAATGTCCCATTTAAATTTAGGGGTGCTGATTACACGGCCGCTTACACTTAATTCAACACCGTTTGTTTTCATAGCGCCGCCATTGGTTATGGCATAAACTAAACCCGAATACCCGGGCGTTGGTGTTTGAGTGATCATGTGATCGGTTTTGTTATTATAAATATCGGCTGTGATATTTAATCTTTCCTGGAAGAAAGAGGCATCGATACCGATATCCAGTTTTTTGCCAACTTCCCATTGCAGGGCAGGGTTACCAAAGTTGGCCCTTACCAAACCTTGCAAACCAAGCAGGTTTTGCGATACATAATATTGGCGGGCAGTATAGTTGCCAATATCATCGTTACCGGTTAGGCCATAGCTTGCCCTCAGTTTTAATAATTCGATAAACTTAACATTGGCCATAAATTTTTCAGATGATACTACCCATGCCGCAGATGCCGATGGCAATACCGCGTAGTTTACACCGCCTACCTTTAAAGCTCCCGGTATATTGGTACCAAAGCGCGACGAGGCATCCAGCGCCATATTAAATCCAAAAATGTATTTATTGTATAGCTGGTAATTAGCATTAACATAGTTGTTTAACCAACGTGATGAGCCAACATCGCCACCGGTTACACGCAATGCCGGGGCACCGGTATTAACACTCACCAATTGGTCAATTGCCGAGTTATAACCTAAGTTAACGTTGTAATTAGTATTTGATTGGGTGAACCTGGTACCTACATAAACACCAAGGGTATGTATACGGTTAAAGGTACGGTTGTATGATAAGTAAGTATCGCTGTATACACTAAACAAGCGGGTTACCTGGCTACCAAGGCGGCTATCGGCAATTGCACCGTTAGTTAAAGTATCGTCGGTTACACCTGCCCTTGGTATAAATGTGCTTTCGCGGATCTTATCGGCTGTTACACCAATAAGTGTTTGGGCAGCAAGATATTTGCTGATCTCGTACCTGAAGTTAAAGTTACCAAAGAAACGGTAGTTTTGATTAAACTCCTGCGATTTTGAAGAAACCACAGCCGGGTTACTATAACCAAATACATCAACATCCGACTGGTTTGGCGATTCGGTACCCTGCGCGTTAACTTGTTGCACACGCAACAGCGGCGACTTGATCAGGCCTAAAAATATAGGATTTGTTTTGCTTGATAAGCCCTGATCTTTTAAGTTTTGTTCGTTATAGGCAAATGATAAGCTGGTGTTAATGGTAAAGTGCTTGCTTATTTTTAAGTTACCGTTAAAACGGGTGCTGTATTTAGTAAGGTCGGTTAAGTTGGTAATACCTTTGTTGCCGCCGTAATCTAAAGCTAATACGTAAGTGGCTATATCATCACCACCCGATACACGCAGGTTAACATTTTTATTATAGCCGTTTTTAAATATTTGTTTTTGCCAGTCGGTATTATTATGATAGGCATAATAATTAGGGTTACTCACATTATCATTCATGTACGGCTGTGCCGCTATCTGATCAGATGTTTGCCCGCTTGTGCGTAAAGCATCCGATAAATAGGTACGATAGTTTGGCGATTGCATTAAAGGCAACAATGAACTTTGCGGCATATAATTGTATCCACCGTATACACCCACATCAATTTTTGTAGCCAGATCGGGGTGGTTATTGGTTGATATTAAAATTACGCCATTGGCACCCTTTGTACCATAGATACCGGCCGACGCGTCCTTTAAAATGGTGATGTTGTCAACATCGTGCAAATCAAGGCTTCCATACGGATTATGCACATGGCCCGAGATGATGGAATTACCATAATTATTGGTATCATATATCATACCGTCAACCACCAATAATGGCGCGTTAGTACCATATAATGAGTTATAACCGCGTAAAAACAAGTTAGCGCCAATGTTTGGCGTGCCCGAACGGCGTATCACCTTTAAACCGGCAACCTTACCTTGTAAATAAGAATCGGGGGTTTCTAAACTGGTTGGCTCCCACGCGCCTAATGTATTAACATTTGATACGGAGTTTGTTTGCCTGTTTACAGCAACGTTACTGAAAGGCATGCGGGCTTCATCGTATATAGAATTATAGGCGTCCTCGAAAAGTAATACATCCGGAATAACCTTTCGCCCTTTAACCGGCACTTCTTTTTGCTGGTAGCCCTGCCCTTTAAGCATCAGTACCACATTATAGTTAGGCACCGATATAGTGAAGCGGCCACGATCGTCGGTAATAGCGGCTGAGTATAGGGATATACTAACGCTAATACCAGAAATTGTCTTTCCTGTAGAAGCATCTTTTACAACACCACTTATTTTGTCGCCCTTGGCTTTGGTAACCGAATCTTGTTTATAACGGGCAATACTATCAGCTAACCGAACCGATATACTATCTGCTTTCTGCGCCATAGCTTTTACGCCGCCAAAAAGGCATAAAAAGAGCAGCAAACCAATTGATTTAGTAAAATTTTGCATATTTTAGGTTAAATAGGTTATTGTAATATTGGTATCAGTCTAATATAATCTACTATTACGTTGTTCAGGTTTGTAGTTGTTACGTTCGCCCCTGTTACATACATATTTATCGAATTGTATTTTATCACATTCAAATTTCCGCTGGCAACATTAATTGTTGCATTAGCAGCCACTGTACCCGCTGCTGCAGGTGTTTGTGGTATTTCACCGTAAAAATATGGCGTAACGTTTTGATAAGGATAATTCACCGCGGTAACCGGGGCAATTAAACCGGCGGTGGTAGTAGTAGCCGTAATTTGTCCAAAGGTTACCTTTTGTGAAATATTGCCCAATGTTGGCGATGCTGCAGGTATATGGGTAATTAATGTATCGTTAATAGCACGCAACATAACCTTGTACTGGCAAGTATATAAGTTGCTTAACTTATAAGCTGCAAAATAACTGGCTATACCGGTACCTGATATATACAAGTCTTTATAAGTTACAGCCGGCACAACGCTATTATCCAACCGCGACCGTAATTGGGTATTGCCCTGCTTATCGGTACGTGCGTAAAAGGATGGCTGCTCGCCTTGGATAATGATAGGGGTAATTTTATCGGCAACGTTAAAATTAACACTGCTCATTACATACACTATACCATTGCTGGCATTATAGGTTTGTACAATGGCTGTTTTATCAATTGGTACAGGTACCCCGTTAACCGATAAAAGTGTTGATGGTAAGTTTGCAGGTTGTATAATCCCCCTGATAGCTACATCTTTCAGCACGTTAAAACCAGCCAGGATATTCATGGTGGTATCGGTAGAGCTGGTGGCAAAATACTTGCTTACTTTGTTACGTTCGGCATTATAAGCGGCATCCGTTAACACAATGTAGGTGTAGGTGCTATCCTCGTTAGCCAGGGCGGCTACCTTATTAAAATACTTATTAATGGTTACCACACCTGTATTAGGCACCAATATAGGTTTACCGGTTGTAGGGTTAATGCTGGCTACAGTAGCCTTACTGGTATCGATAAAGGTACTATCGTTACGTACTACGTAAGCCTGT
Organism: Bacteroidota bacterium; assembly: GCA_040389105.1. Taxonomy (GTDB): domain Bacteria; phylum Bacteroidota; class Bacteroidia; order Sphingobacteriales; family Sphingobacteriaceae; genus Mucilaginibacter. Next base: position 58,190 of record JAZKAO010000026.1, on the reverse strand, counting down.
TGCAGTAGGCCAACAGTTGTTAAACTGCGTATATATTGCGAGATATTTAACCGTGGCGTAAGCGCTTTATCAATAACATCTAATACACCATTGCTTACATATTGGTTAGCACTGGTAATATTAGCATCCTCGATAGTGGTTGACGTAAATGTTACGTTTTTACCATTAAGGTTTCGTAAGCGTACAGACGCTGTTTGTAAACCTGTTGTAAGATACGCCTGGTTGGCAATATGGCTGGCAACAAACACATGCAGTTTAGCTGTATCGGCCACTATTGCAGGGTCTATACTGGCCAGTGCAGCATTGGTGGGTGCAAAAACGGTGTAAGTTTTTGATCCGGCCAATAGCTTATCAAAACCAATTTTGGTTAAGTAACCTGCAAATGTACTTAGGTTGGCATTTGCCTGTATTTGTTGCATCAGGTTAATATTCAGCTGTTGATCCGTTATCTTATCGCGCTGATCCCACTGCTTTTTACACGCCGCAAATATCAGCGTTACCAGCAGTGCCATTAAAAAATATTTATTTCTATAGTGAGTCATTATCAATCGGTTTGTTTATCAAATAATTTTTTACTTACTGTTATTTGTTAATTATGGTACCAGGCTACCATCGCGGCCAAGCCTTGGGTGTATCTGGTCCATATCAACCGGCCTAAATTCTATTACATCTAAAATTAAAACCCTGGCATCACCTGTACCGGCGGTTGCTACAAACTTAATTTTATGGTGATCGGTAGTTTTAATGGTCACTATACCCAACAAGCGGCCCACCTGGCCATTATAGGCATTGGTAAGCGTAGTTGTAACAGGCGAATCGGAATAGCTTTTGAAGCCCCTTGCTTCGGCCTGCGCATCTGTTTCGTTACCGTTCAGCGGATCCACGTTGTTAAACGTATTAGGTAAAGAAACCCCATCGAAAAATGCCGGGATAACCTGGCCCGAAGTCTGCCTTTTGTAATCGACCCATATTTTGTAAGTGCCCTTAACAATTACAGGGGTTACAAATTCAACTGAGTTGGCTCCGTTATTTCCGGTCCTCCACCTTAAGCCAATATTCATATTATCGTTATTGTAAAAATAATCGCCCGAGTTTACAGGAACTGGCTCGGTAATATAATTTGTATAGTAGTTTGTTGAACCAGTAGTTACAATACCGGCTATGGTACCCGGGTTAAATTGTTGGTTTTTGTTCACCCCTCTGTATAAACCAGGTGTTTTTAAAATTTCGGGCTGTATACCTACATCAAAGTAAACGGCTTGAGGAAAGCGTATTTTGATAGTATAGTGGCCTAACACATTATGTACAACGCCATTAGTGGCCGATACATCGCTGGTTGGCCTGTACAATTGCTTGCCCGGCTCTAACACGCCATTAAAGGTATCATTGTTTAATAATACGTTTTGGCCTACCAGTTGGCTGGTAGTAATTTCAAGCGGTGCAAGTGTTGTATGTGATGGTAATACCGCGATATCAGACAGGTACGATAACTCCGACCATATATGATAGCCCATAAACAGCCATAGGCTATCCGCGTGGTTTTTAGGATCGCCTTTGGTAGAGTATCTGGTTTTTAAAGCGTTAAAATCGGCAAAATTATTGGCTTTAAATACACTATCTGTTTGGGCAATAACCGTTAAATATTTTCGGTTTACGTTAGGGTTATCAGCTATAGCAATATTTAAGGTATCGTAAAAACCCGTAGCCTTTAAAGCGGCTGTAAATATGCTATATTTAGGGTTTTGTTCGATAGTTTGCGCTACAGTTAAGTTAGCTGGGATTAAAACGTTATCAATAGCATGTATTAACCCGTTACCAACCTTAATATTGGCGGTAATCAGGTTGGCTTGTTTGTTAATAACCGTGCTTGATACCCCATTAATTGTAATATTACCTGTAATTAAATATTGGCCAATGGTTGTTGGTGTACGCAATTTACCATCGGTAAAATATTGGCTGCTTAGCGTATCGGCAATTAAGGCGATACTAACCAAACCTTTGGCTGTGGTGGCATCAATTGCATCAACGCTGGCCTTCCCCGTTGTTTTTAGATAGGCCTTTACCCCATCGTTAGTTGGCGCAAACAGCGTATATGTGCCGTAAGTGTTCAAAAAACTGGCGTAACCGGCTTTATCAACAATTTGCTGAAACAATGAAAACTTATCGGGGTTTTGCTGCAAATAGCTATACATATTTACAGTGCTGGTTGTAGTTAAGGTAAGGTGATCCTGCTTACAACTGTATAAGCCAACCATCAGCATTATGCCTGATACGATCATTAGCATAACTGGTTTAATCCTATTCATTAATTTTTTCATATCGTATACAATTTTCATTATGGATTACTTGTAGAATGGATTTTGAATAAGGTTCGGATCATTTTGAATATCTGCCTGCGGAATAGGGAAATATAAACTATTAGGATCCTTAAGTTTGCTAATAGCCGATTGTTGGTACAACGGCGGTACGCTTTCTACAGCGGCCGTTATCAGTACGTCTAAACGGGCATAATTGTTTCTTTTTGCAATTCGTAGCAAATCGTACCAGCGCTTACCCTCAAAGGCAAACTCACGGGCGCGCTCGGCTAAAATGTAGCTATTAAGGCCTTGAGCATCGCCCACAGCGGGTGATAATGCACTTGCAGGTAGTGCATGTGCACGTGTACGTATCTGGTTAATCAAATCAAGCGCGTCCTGTCCCCTGGCACTGTTAGCACAAGCCTCTGCTTTCATCAGCATAATATCGGCATAACGATAAACCATCCAGTGCGCATAAGAAATATCGGTTGTACGCAAAGTATTAGGGCCAAGCGCTATAAATTTATATATAGACTGATCGGCAGCGTGTATGGCAACATCAAGGCCGCGTATATCAACATTTAAAGGGTCTACCAGGTCTACTGTATAAAAGTTATCCAAAATAACCGGGTCGGCTAAAAAACGATATTTTGCAACAGCGGGCGAAAACATGGCCACATACGGGTTTAACACCTGGCTATCAAACTGAAGTTCGAAAATACCTTCGGACGAGTTACCGGTAACAAATAGTTTTGAAAACCAGCTTGCATCCCCTGCTACCAATCCAAATTTGCCTGAGTTTATTATTTTATCACAAGCTGTTATACAATCAGCATAATTGTCCATCCATAAATAAACATCAGCCTGTATGGCATTTACCGTAAACTTAGTTATACGGCCCTTGTCAGACGCGTTGTTGCCATAGCTTGCCGTAGCATAACCCTCGGCCAGTTTTAAATCGGCAACCACCTGGGCTAAAATATCTTTTTGGCTGCTTTTGGCTAACTGTACCAAATCATCATCGGTAGCGGTTGATTTTATTTTCAAAGGCGCATCACCAAAAGACCGGGCAATATAAAAATACATTAGGGCCCTTATTGCCAGCACCTCGCCCAGGTAACTATTAAGCTGCGTTTGTGTAAGCGTATTATCCTTTGCTAATACACCGGGGCCAAAATCAAGCACGGTGTTACACAAGTTAATAACACGGTATATGGGCTGCCAGCTAACTACAGCATTGGTAGGCAATAAACTGCTGTTAATAATATTCAGCTCATCGTTGGTTAAACCCGGGCCAGGTTTAATAAAATCGGCCCGTATTTCGCCCCAAAGGAAAAACACTTCGGCCGGGGCTTTGCTCTTGCTATCACTTGGGGTTAATATTGAACTATAAACGCCTATTACCGCAGCTTGCAATTGCTCCTTTGTTTGCCAGAAATTATCAGAGGTGATACCATTTTGCGGGCGTAGTTCGAGATATTTATTACACGAACAGGCAGATATTGCTATTAAGGCAAGTACTGTTGTTTTATAAAATATATTTTTAAACATTGTTATCTGTTTTAAATGTTAAAATGCTATTGATAAACCTAATGTATACTGTTTTAACGGCGGTGTAGTTGAATCGTCCCTTACCTGCTGGTATATCCCACCTTTGTTGGCTACTTCAGGATCCTGCCCGGTATAGTTAGTAAACGTTAATAAATTCTCGGCTGTTACGTATATACTTATGTTTTTTGCATTGATCTTTCTGGCCATTTCCTTAGTAAAGTTATAGCGTCCAGTAATTGAACGGAAACGCAGGAATGTACCCGACTCGATATAACGGCTTGATCCTAACCAGTTAAAGCCTGTATTATAAACCGCACGCGGGATATCGGTTACATCGCCAGGGTTGCGCCATCTGCGCAATACTGCGGTACTTTGGTTGTTAAACGAAAACTCGTTAGTGGTTGTCATTTTTGTACCGTTAATAATATTGCCACCTAAGCGGTAGTTAAAAAATGCCTGGATGGTAAACTGGCCCTTGTAAGTAAAGGTTGGGCCAAAACCACCGGTAAATTTAGGGTTACCATTGCCCAGGTATACCACATCCTGGTAGTTAATATTACCATCGTGGTTAATATCCTCGTACTGGGCATCGCCAGCCTGGAATATGTAGGCCGATTGCGGATAGTTGAAGCGGGTTTGCACCGGTGTGCCATCAGGACTAACAATTTTTGCACCATTGCCATCGCGGGCTATAGTAGCATCAGCATCCTTGTAAACACCCTTAAACTTATATCCATAAATAGAGCCTAATGGGTTACCAACCTGCAATACCGATAAATACTCGCCATTTTTGGTAATGTTACCGCTTGATGTTGCGTAATACGGTGATATTGACCTTAGCGTATTAATGTTGTTGGAGATATTAAAATTAAAATCAACCTGTAATTCCTTTGATTTGTATGGTGTGCTAAAAATACTTAGTTCCACACCCTGATTATCTAATGTACCTACGTTAAGATAAGCCAATGAAGTATAACCGTTAAATGAAGCTATTGACAGATCCTTGTTTAGCAGGTTTTCGGTACGGTTACGATAAAAACCAAGGTCGATGTTCAATTTATTCTTAAATAAAATGATGTTTACACCGGCATCAATACCCTTTAAAGTTTCCCATTTCAGGTTACTTAATTGTACATTAGATGGATATAAACCTGATAAACCTAAGTAGTTATTAGCTGTATTAGTATAGATGCTGTAAAAAAGGTAATCCTTATCTGGTGAATTACCGGATGCACCATACCCCCCCCTGAAGCTAAATTCATCCAGCCAGCCGGCAAATTGTTTCATAAAAGGTTCGGCCGAGAGGCGATATTTTGCAGAAATTGAAGGGAATAATCCATAACGGCTATTGGGGCCAAAGCGCGAGCTGCCATCACCACGCAGGGCTACGTTAATAATATAACGGTCAAGGTATTTGTATTGTCCGTTTATTAACATAGCAACCGAACGGGTTTGTCCAATGCCCGATGTTACACCCGGGTCGGTATTGGTACGCCCTGCCGATGAAGCATCGGTTAACGAGCTTGATGCGGTATTGGTGATCAATTGCCCCTGGCTTAAAGTTTTATCATCTTCGGATTGGAATGAAAACAAGCTCTGGAACGAATGCTTTTCGCCTAAATTAGGTGTATACAATAAGTTTAACTTGGTAGACACACTGTACGTATCGTAATCTGAGTTAGATGCCCGGTTTACAGTGCTTTCGGTAAACGGCCTGCCCGTTGCAATCTCCGGTAAAAACCGTGTTTGCCTGTTGTTATTGATATCAAAAACCACATCTCCGGTAGCATTCAACTCGCTGGTTATATTGTATACCAGGTTAAAGTGTGGTGTAATACGGTCGGTAACCAGGCTATTTTGTGCCGCGTTGGCCATAGCAACCGGGTTATAGTTTGTTCCCTTGGCCGGATCGTACACACCCTGCACATTTTGTGCCGGCGAAAAATAGTTTGGTGTTAGTAAACCATACTCATTATACTCAAATATACTGCTGTTAGGCATTTTAATTGATGCAATAGCGCGTACACCATCTGCACCTGTACCGTTACTGCTGGCAGCATAGTTAAATGCCGTATTGGTATGCGAGTAGGCAAAGAAAGTGGTAAAGTGTATTTTGTCGGACACGATATAATCTAAGTTTAACCTGGTGTTTAAACGGGTTAAACCGGTACCAATGGTAGTACCTACCTGATCGTTATAACCCACCGATGCAAAATAACGCGCCTTTTCGCCACCACCTGATATGGATAGGTTATTATCCAAAACACTACCCTTACGCGAGATGGCTTTTATCCAATCGGTATTTTGGCTGTAGTTTTTATAGTAATACAAATCCAACGGATCGTATTCAAACTCCTTATTAGTTAAAGTATTTAAAGGGACACCAGCAACATTCATCACCTCTTCGGGAATAAATGTCGAGTATTGGTCGCCGGTTAAAAGCGGTATGCCAGTTGGTTGTTGCGTGCTGGTACCTTTAAATGTATAGCTAATACTTGGCGGGCCTTTTTTACCACGCTTAGTTTTAATAATCAATACACCATTGGCAGCACGTGCCCCCCATACTGCGGTAGCGGCAGCATCCTTCAGGATAGAGATATCCTCAATATCCGACGGAGCTATAGATAACAAGTCGGCATATTGCGTGTTGTTAGCTGTAGCAAAGTTAAAATCGCTTGGCACCTGTGTATCAAACGGAACACCATCAACCACAATAAGTGGGTTTGATATACCATTGATTGATGAAGTACCCCTGATTTTGATGGACATACCCGCACCCGGATCGCCCGAGTTGGATACGATATCCACACCCGGTAAGCGGCCCTGGATGGCCTGATCTATGGTTGTAGCCTGCAGTGTTTCCACATCCCTTGCATTTAAGGTAACAGTAGATGTGGTTTGATCGCGCTTATCGATATTTAAACCGGTACCGTTACTGGTTTGCGCACGGGCGGTAATGGTTACCTCGGTTAAATCGTTAGTGCTGCTTTGCAGGCCAACGTTAAACAACCGGCGTACACCAATATCTAATGTAACTGATTTATAGCCAATGATAGAGATAACCAACTTATTAGCCGGATCACTGATCTTAAGGCTAAAATTACCATCAATATCGGCAGCCTGAGCGCTAATTGTCCGTTTATCCTTATCCTGTTCTGTAACAGTGGCACCTATAACCGGAAGTTTGTCTTTAGAATCAATGACCCTGCCCTTGATTAGTATTTTCTCGGCAGTTTGTGCTTGTGCGTGCATAGCAGCACACATACATAAGCTAACAACTGCGCAAAAAATAGAAGTAAAAATTCTTCTCATGTGTAAGATATAAGCGTTTAGAAAGTGTATCTTAAATAACTATCAATTTGGTGCAGCAATACGTGGTTACCCAGGTAGTTGCTGGTTGCCGGGAAGTAGCTGTTGTTATTAGGCGCAATAAGGTTAACAAACCTGGCCTGGCTATCTTCTATCCTTAAGTTTCCGGGTTGGTTAAATGTTACTACAGTTAACGCGTCGCCGGCTACGTTTCTAAGCAGCGTAGGGAAGGTTACCCCATTAACACCCTTTTTACCATCGGGTGCAATTGAAATACCGTTTAATATATGGTATTGAATAAAGCGGCTTACTAAATCCTTATCGGTACTTGACGAAGGGTTGTAAGTAAACGATGCCCATACTTTTGCAGCGCCTGTACCGGTGGTTGTTCCCGGCAGGTAACCATCTACAACAGCCTGTTTCATAGCTGCCTGGGTAGGTATAAATATGGTATAATTAGCACCAAGCTGTAAACCCAAAATTTCGGCAGCCCCAAGGTTATACGCTGCAGAACTGATCAGGTATTGATAAAAATCGTAATAAGGGCCTTGTGCAGTTGCGGTACCGGCATTGGCCTGAATATCGGCTGCTACGGTTTTAGTGGCACCATCAAGCATACCTCCACTTAAGTAATAGACCTTACCGTTGCTGTAATTGCGCGAGCCGGTAACCGTTAACGTTTGGTTTAATTCAACAGTAGCGGCCGATGATACGGTATTATTATGCCACCGGATATATTCGCCCGCGTTAGTTTCGGCAATGCCATTACCCGACAGGTCGTTTAACTCGCCATTAGGCGTAGGTACAATGTTTAAATTTAAGATCCTTTGCAGTAAAGCTTGTGGGCCAAGGCCGCTGGTAGTAACACCGTTAACAGTTTGGGTGTATGCTTGCGATGCCGGATTAAAATCATAACCTAATGACCGTAATGTAGCATCAGATAACATAAACACGGTAAACTTTAGCCCCGGGCTTGTTACTTGCGCTTTAACAGTCAGATCAAGCAACTTGGTCATGATAGAATAAGCCGGATCTAAATAAGCCCTGGCGTAAACAGTGCTGAATACGTTGGCTTGTTGCACCTGATTAACACCATAAAACAAACCGTTACTGCAAAATTGCTTATCAATAACATTTGTTGCAGGGTCAAAACGTGGCGGCTCGCCGCTTGAGTTACTTGAAGTAGCAAACTTGCTTGGCCAAACCGTTGTTTGGAACATGTGCGCGTTCAATAAATCGGCAATAATATTGCTTGGCAGGTTAGCCAGTGTTCCGTAAAACTCCAATATCACATTATTAATGTATGGAGTAAGCACCGCATTAGTTGGTGCAAACATGGTATAACCATCTCTTTGCCCGTCGTTATCTTCAACTTTCACAAAGTTTTCGTTACCGGGAGCGTAAATCAATAAATTAGAGTATTTTTTTACATATACCGTGTTTGTTTTGCCCGATACCGTATTATACTGACGGGTATAATTAACATCCGAAGCATAACTAACCATGTATTGATCATATAAACTTTTAAAAACACTATACTGTGTGTTTGAAGCCATTTTTTGCTCGACACTTGGCAATGGCAGCACTACCTGGTCTATTTCGTGTATTACACCATTTTCGGCCAGGATATCCTTATTAAGAACAGCCGCGTTAGCTACGTTAAAGCCGGTATAAGTTGATGCCGGGAAAAAGTAGTTATAATCGGTTGCAGATAAACCTGCACCGGTCATAAAGGTTGAGTAGAAGTATGGTATATACTTATTATTATTATCACCATAAATATAATTACCAAAATTACGGTTCTCTGCAACATAAACACCCGCAGCCCCATCAGGGCCAAGGCCAAATTGAAAACCATCGTAATAAGCGGTACGGCGTTTAAACGCGGTATTGGGTACCCAGCCTGCGCCCGATTGATAATCGGCAAGGTGATTGGTTTGGAACGCGTTAAATACTAAACAATACCTTACAATTTTACCGGCTGTTACCGAGTCCATTTTAGCCAGGCTGGTATTGTTTGCCGCGAAATACTTTTGGAAGGCAGCATCGTTTGGAGCAAAAAATGTCCAGTAACCGGCAGCACTTAAAGTTGCTTTATAACCCGAAAGGTCAATTACCGATAATAAGGTGCTAAAATTACCGCGGGCCTGCAATACCTGGTAAATAGGTGGTTGCAATGTAGCAGGTCGGCCGTAATAATCATCGAATGCCTTTTTACGGCAGCCACCAAAAATTATTATAAGGCAAAGCAAACAGGATAAATTTTTTAAAAATTTATACATATTAAAATATTTAGAAAATTAAGTTTACAATATACAGTCAGATCAAAAAAGCCGGGATAGGCCTCCGATCAAATGGGTTTTAAACTGTTTAAGTTAACCGCGTTAATAAATGTATTTTTGACAAGTACATCCGGGGCTATGCGTGGTACAACCCAATAATTGGTTTCGTAAAATTTGATTCATTTGGTATTGGTTTTAATTGGTTTAAAATATCAGATAGTGTATTAATTGGTCTATCGGTTTACCTATCTGATTATGTAACTAAAGATATGTACAAGTATCCTAATTAACTATCCTGTGCTATCCTGAATTTAAAAACATGATAGTTAGTGTTATAAATCATTTTCAAATTCGCAAAAAACAGCGCTATCAACTATTGTATACTCAAAAAAAAGTGAAATTTTTAGAAAACAATTTATCGCGATTCTTCGTTTAAGCACTTCGTTTTTGCTGCTTTGCTTAAAACCATTGGTGTAAAACAGCAAATATTTACTTGTTTTGGCACCACTGTATCAAATAGTACAGTTTCCGTATCAAATTATATAGCAACAACAGGCCAGCCGCCATTCCAGGTAAGCCGCTCTATCCGCAATTTTGAATTGCCTTTATCCGATGCATCGTAGCCATGAAAAATAAGATAGTCAACACCATCAAAAGTACAAACAGCATTATGGCCAACACCGTACCAATTACTATCGCCGGCTAAAACAATTGCCCCTCCCCCTTTAGCCATATCTACGCCATCCTTGTCTAAATAAGGGCCTTTAATATTTTTTGATCGGCCTACTATCATTTTATAGGTACTTTTAGGGCCCTTACAGCAGTAATCTATAGAAGCAAACAGGTAATAGTATGCGCCTTTTTTAAATACAAATGGCGCTTCAATGGCGTTACCGCCGGCATCAACCGGGTTACTATCAACCGATGGCGGGTTTAAATTAGATGATCCCTCCTTTTTCCGGCTGGCTATAGTAACCAGCTTATCGATATTATCATCAACGCTCAAGCGGTCTTTATTAAGTTTAACTATTTTCAAACCATCCCAAAACGAACCGAAGAACAGGTATGGCGTACCATTATTATCGGTTATTAAATTAGGGTCGATAGCGTTCCAGTTGGTTTTACCGGGGATGGATTGGATAATTTTGCCATGGTCTACCCATTTATAATCGGGCGAGTTGGTGTGCAGGGTTGTATTAGTAGCCAAACCTATGGCCGATGTGTTTTTACCAAAGGCCGATACCGCGTAATACAGATAATACTGGCCTTTATAGTATGAAATATCGGGTGCCCAATACTGGTTACGGAAGCCGGGGACAACCGCATTAACCCATTCCGGCGCGGTATCAAAAACCTGGGGTTCGTGTTTCCAGTTCACCATATCTATAGATGACCAAATATTTATCCCCCTGCCGGTGCAAAAAATATAATAGGTACTATCCTGCCTTATCATTACAGGATCGTGTACCGAAATATTTTTCACCAGCTGTTGAGCATGTACGTTTATACACACCAGCAAAGCCACAATGGCAAGGATATGCTTTTTCATTAATACCTGATGTATCTATACTTTTTACCCACCTGCTTTAACCATTCCCTGGCAAATAGTTCGTGTCCGTTGGGCATGGGGTGTATACCATCCCAAATCCAGTAAATGGCCGATGGTTCTTCGGCAACTTTATTAAAGGCATCCTGCAAAGGCACAAATACGGCATCAAATTCCTCGGCTATACGTTTGGCCACAGCCTGGCGGCCGCTTATCTCGCGCTGGTAATCGTCCCATTTATCTTTTACTTTACCAACCGGTAAAATAAAGGGTTCTATAATTACAAATTCAACATTGGGTAACGCTTCCTTTGTTTGCTTTAATAAGGCCCGGTAATCATCCTCAAAACTTTTTATAGTAAAAGCCTGGTTACCGTTTACGGCGCTGGTAGTATCGTTTACACCTATTAATATACTAAGTATATCGGGCTTTATGGCAATAGTATCCTCCTGCCAACGCTTAGCTAAAGCCGGGACTGTATTACCGCTTACTCCCCGGTTAAAAAAATGGAACCCTTTTTTAGGCAGGTTATACCATAAACGCGCAGCTATTAAATAAGCATAGCCATGGCCTAAAACATGGTTCCAGTCCAGGTTACGAGTACGGTTACCATCGGTTATAGAATCGCCCTGAAATAGAAAGGTGGTATTATCACCACCCTTTTCGGTAATACTAATAGGATATGCGCTTAAAGCAGCCGGGGCCGCCACGGTAGCTGCACCCAAAACCGATGCCTGCTTTAAGAAATTCCGCCGTGCTGACTTACCTCCTTCTTCCATATTAACTCATCAGTTTGCGGCGATGTTATACTTTAATCCTTTTTGGGTATTAAAACTGGTTAAATAACCATTTTCTGTTTTAACTAACTTAACTTGTACACCCGCAACCTTTATAGGTGCAGCCGTACGGATACGGCATAAGCCACCCGCGCCTGATAAAACAGATGCTGTAACTATCTGCTTGTTCTTCCAGTTCATGGCTATTTCAAAGTCGCCACGGGCTTTTAATCCCGAGATCTTACCTTCGCTCCAGGCATCAGGAATGGCGGGCAGCAAACTGATCTCGCCCGATTGGCTTTGCAGCAGCATTTCGCACATGCCGGATAAGCCGCCAAAGTTCCCGTCGATTTGGAACGGCGGGTGCGCGTCAAATAAGTTAGCGTACGATCCTCCCCCATTGGCATAATTGGTTCCCGTTGCCCCGGTAAGGTGCAACAAATCGTGTATCATTTTATAGGAATGGTTACCATCCAGCAGTCGCGCCCAAAAATTGATCTTCCAGGCCAGGCTCCAGCCGGTACCGGCATCGCCCCTTAATTCTAATGTTTTTTTGGCCGCAGCAGCAAATGCCGGGGTTTGGATGGTAGATATTTGCCTGCCCGGGAATAGCCCGAATAATTGCGATACATGCCTATGGTGCGGTTCGGGGTCTTCCCAATCCTTATACCATTCCTGCAGGTTCCCTTTTTGCCCGATATGCAGCGGGTACAGCAAAGCCCGTTTGGCAATAATGGTATCGCGGAATGCCTTATCCTCGCCCAGGGCCTTACTGGCATCTATGATATTGGTAAACAAATCCCAAATGATAGACATATCCATGGTGGTGGCAATGGATACACTCCCCTTTTTATGGTTATCATCAAAAAAAGCGTTTTCGGGCGATACTGATGGGGCTGTAACCAGGTAGCCTTTATAAGGCACCAGCCAATCCATACAAAACAGGGCCGCGCTTTTCATTAACGGATAAGCGGTTTCGCGCAGGTATTTCTTGTCTTGCGTAAACTCGTAATGCCACCACAAATGTTGCGACAGCCATGGCGAACCCATGCTCCAGTTAGCCCAGGTTGGGTCGCCCTGGCCTATATCCCCAACCGGGTTAGATAGTGCCCAGATATCGCTGTTATGGTGCATGGCCCAGCCCTTTGCATGATAAAACTCGGTAGCGGTAACTTTGCCGGTAACCGAAGCATTTTTAATAAAGTTGATAAAGGGTAAATGCATTTCGGACAGGTTGGCTACTTCTGCCGGCCAGTAATTCATTTGCGCGTTAATGTTGGTGGTATAGTTTGAACTCCATGGTGGCCGGAGTTCTTTATTCCAGATGCCCTGCAAATTGGCAGGCGGCCCGCCCGGGCGCGAACTGCTAATTAACAAATACCGGCTATATTGAAAGTAAAGGGTTTCAAAAGATGGATCCTTTGCGCCCTCGGTATATTTAAGCAAGCGTTCATCGGTAGGCAATGCCGCGTTTGTATTATCTGCGGGTAGCGCCAAATTAAAGTTAACCCGATTAAAATATTTGTGATAATCGGCATAATGGCGGCTTAACAATAGGGGCCATGGTTTTAATAAGGCTTTATTAAGATACTCCGCCGCTAATTTGGCTTCGTCCTTACCCTGTGTAACCGGGCTTTTATCAAAACCATTAAAACTGGTAGCCGCCGAAAGGAATACGGTAACCTCGTTTGCATTTTTTACTACTATACCGCTGGTATCGGCACTTACAGTACCGCCTTTATTTTGGGCTTTTACCAATAGTTCATAACGCATCCCCCGGGTATGGGTACCATCATCCCAACTAATCGGGTTTTTTGAATTAATATAGCTTGGCTCGATATGCGATGGGGCCTTAGCCGTCATAGCTATTGTATTATTAGCAATAACCACATTTTGATGCCTCAACAAATTAGCTATGCCCAGTTTAAAATTAAGCTGACCGGGTTTGCTGGCCGTAAAGCGGATAACAATTACCTGATCGGGTGCCGAACTGATAATTTGCCGGGTATACTCCACACCGGCAATGGTAAAGCGGGTGGTGGCTATGGCATCCTTAATATTTAAATCGCGGTAATAGGCGGATGTGATGGTGTCCTTAAAATCCTGGCTGATGGACAGATTGCCCAGCGGCATGTACGATTCGCTGTAATAGCCCTGCATTTTTTTAGTATACTCGTTTGCCTTGGCGTAATCTTCGTTTTTAAACAGGGATTCGCGGGCTAATTGCAAATTGGCATAAGCACCGGGATTTACATTTGTGCGCACCGGCCCGCCCGACCATAACGTAGCCTCGTTCAATTGGATCAACTCCTTATTAACACCGCCAAATATCATAGCGCCCAGCCGGCCGTTGCCAACGGGTAATGCCTCTGTCCAAACCTTAGCGGGTTGCTTGTACCAAAGCCTGGTATTATTTTGGCTATAGCCGGATAATGGAATTAAAAAAGCCGTTAGAGTTAATACATTTTTTATCCGACGAAAATTATCGATCATATTCATATACCTTAAATTACAATGCCGTTAAACGGAATAAAGCCGCACCATGTTTATTAACCTGTTGATGATAGCTATCGGTAAACGAACCTGTGTTTTGCTTTTTCCATAGATCGCGCACTTTTATGTTGCCTTTAAGCCCAAGATCGGCAAATGTGATGTTAATATCGCTTGGTGTTTCATTTAAATTAAATAAAGCCACATAAATATCCTTGCTGCCCTGCACATGCGAGTACCAAACCATTTTGCCATCCTTATTATACAACTCGCGTGGGTTTTCGCCGTGCTGGTTTACGGCCAATACTTCGGCATTATTAAATAACTGTAATTCAAAGGGCCGGTTTTCGGGCAGGTTACCACCCAGCATTAAAGGCGAGCGGTAAATGCTCCAAAAAGTCATGTGCGTATATTGCTCATCTTCGGTAAAACGGCTGTAGCGCTCCTTACCTACAGGGCCGCGTTTGGATAGTTTCCCTATCTGTATCATGTCGCAATCGGGCCATGCACCGGGGCCACCTTTACCCTCCCATAGTTTGGCCACTTTCATCATGGCTATAATTTCTTTCCAGTTATCCCAAAAATCATCGGCCATGCGCCACATGTTGCCATATTTAGCCACATGATCGGCCTGGTTTATTGGCGTGTTACCCGGCGAAAGGCTAAATACAATTGGCCGACCGCAATTTTGGATGGCTTTTTGGTAACCTTCAACCTCCAACTCATGGTATGGCCGCGAGAGATCGTCAACCTTGATAAAATCAACACCCCACCCGGCATACAGTTCCAGTATCGAATTAAGGTATTCCTGCGCGCCAGGCTTTTTCATATCCAGCCCGTACATATGGTTCATCCAGGTGCATTTAGAACTGGTATCGGCCACCATATCGGCAGTAATGCCATTGGTGCCTTTTATAGGTGATTTTGCCCATACTGCCTGACGCGGGATACCACGCATAACGTGGATGCCGAACTTTAAACCCAGTTTATGGATATAATCGCCAAGCGGTTTAAAACCCTTGCCACCAAAAGCTGACGGGAATTTGGTGGGCTGCGGCATTAACCTGCCCCATTTGTCCATCGTAAGCCAGGGCACCAGCGACCCATCCTGCATTTTCATTTGAAAAGGGTTGCCAATATTACTGCCCGGAGGGTTATCGTACGACCATAAAAAATCGACCACAACGTATTCCCAGCCAACCGCTTTCAGGTTTTTAGCCATATAATCGGCATTAGCTTTTACCTCGTCCTCATGCACCGCCGATCCAAAACAGTTATAGCTGTTCCAGCCCATGGGCGGCGTTTCGGCCAATTTTTTTTGCGCCATTGTAATGGTGGTACATAATATACCCGTTAAAAAAAGCAAGATCTTTAATTTCATAATTGGTAATTGGTTATAGTCCGATCATTCGTTTATAATAGTGCAAGATAACAAAATGTCAATTTGACATTTAATTAAATACAATAATTTTCCATCAATATGATAAATACATCCGGATATAAAAGAAAATCAGGTTAGCTATTAGCCGTTTACAATGGTTGCAGTAAACATAATTAGTATTATTGTTTAGCAGTGTCCTGAAGCATCCTGTAATCAACAGAAAGCCTATGCCCCTGGTCAGGATGCAACAGGATAGCAATTTGAAAAATATACCATAACATAGAGCAAAATTTGCTGCCCTATCAGCATTTCACCAATAAAACCTATTAATAATAACAGATCAGCAAACCTGTATGGCTTTTATAGTCTCTTAAAGGCACAGCGCTTTGTAACATCTATGATAAAATTGCAAGTATGAAACATACACTGATCAAAAAAACAATATTGATATGCCTGCTGCAATGTGGCTTATTTATAGCCGCCCAGGCACAAACAGCAGGTGCAAAAACCTATAACGTTAAAGATTTTGGCGCTACCGGTGATGGCCAAACGCTGGATACCGACCCTATTAACAAAGCCATTACCACAGCCGCAGCAGCAGGCGGCGGTACCATTTATTTCCCGGCCGGTACTTACGCTTCGCACTCTATCCGGTTAAAAAGCCATATCAGCTTATATATAGACCAGGGCGCTACCATTTTAGCTGCACCATCTACAGCGGGAGGCAAAGGTTACGATGAACCCGAACCAAACGATTGGGGAGATAAGCTGAAATACCAGGATTTTGGTCACAGCCACTGGCATAACAGCCTGATTTGGGGCGAAAATTTAGAAGATATCAGCATACTGGGGCCCGGCACTATTTATGGCAAGGGCCTAACCCGCGAAACACCCCGCCGTGTTGGCGAGGGAAATAAAGCCATCGGACTAAAACTTTGCCGTAACGTAACCTTAAAAGACTTTACTATTTTGCTTGGCGGCCACTTCGGGATGCTACTGACGGGTATTGATAACATGACCATTGATAACATAAAGGAAGATACCAACCGCGACGGAATGGATATCGACTGCTGCCATAACGTGCATGTATCTAACTGCTCAGTAAACTCGCCCTGGGATGATGGCATTTGCTTAAAAAGCTCTTTCGCGCTGGGTTATTTCCGGTCGACGGAGAACGTGACCATTACCAACTGCCAGGTAAGCGGCTTTGACCGCGGCACTTTTTTGAATGGTACTTATATGCGTAACGAAAGTAAAATGGTGCCTGATAGACAAGGGCCTACCGGTCGTATCAAGTTTGGCACCGAGGGTAATGGCGGCTTTAAAGGCATCACCATAAGTAACTGCGTGTTTCAATACTGCCGTGGTTTGGCTTTGGAAACAGTAGATGGCGCATCGCTGGAGGATGTGACCATTAGCAATATCACCATGCGCGATATTGGTAACTCCCCCATCTTTTTACGTTTAGGCGCAAGGATGCGTGGCCCAGAGGGAACGCCGGTTGGTAACCTGAGGCGCATCCTGATCAGCAATGTGAATGTTTACAATGCCGATTCGCATTTTTCCTCGATGATTGTCGGGATCCCCGGTCATAATGTGGAGGATGTGAAACTGAACAATATCCGCATTTACTACCGCCCGATTGATTCGCCGCTGGTGAAGATCCAAAATGCCGTACCCGAACACATTAAGGATTACCCCGAACCTGAACGTTTTGGTGTGATCCCAGCCTACGGATTCTTTATCCGCCATGCACAGAATATCGAAATGAATAATGTAGAGGTAAGCTATATGGGCCAGGAAACGCGCCCGGCTGTGATACTGGAAGATGTAAAAAACATCAGTTTTATCAACTTCAAAGCGCAAACCCCGGCTAACGTTCCGGCAATTATTCAGCGCGGTGTAGATGGGTTTAGTATCCAGTCATCGGCATCTATCCAGGCCAATAAAATTAAAAAGGAGCCTGTACCACCAACCGCGCCCGATCCACCAGTTAATATGCGCCAAAAATAAGTTTGATCTAAAACATGAACTATCATCATATCCATATGAATATATCTAATCATACCAAAAAACACCCATTCCGTTTACGGATGCTGTTATCGGGCATTGCACTGTCGGCAACAGTATTATCCGCTTACGCGCAAAAAACCAATGATGTAACCACACCGCTACACCTGTTGAAGCCGGCCTACGTTACCCCTTATGGCGAAACCAAACAAGCCGATGTAAAAGCTGTGTTGGATAAGGTTTATCATTATTTAGAGGGCGCTACACCTTACCAATTGGTTGATAAAACCAGTAACGATGTGATCAGCGATTTATCAAAAGCTAATGGCAACAGCATATTTAAACAAGGCGATTTCCGACTGATCAGTTACGAATGGGGTATTGTTTATACCGGCATGTTAGAAGCCAGCGCCGCTACCGGCGATGCCAAATATAGCAGCTACACCACTAACCGCATGCAGTTCATCAGCGATGTGGTGGCGGGCTATAAAAGCCGCGCTAAAACCGGGGGCAAAACAGCATCGCCGGTAAACTCGGTGATCGATCCACAGGCGCTGGATGATGCCGGATCTATGGCAGCATCTATGATCAAAACCCAAAGAAGCGGCGCTACCAAAGCCCAACTGCGGCCTATGATTGATAATTATATCAACTTTATTATGACCAAGCAGTTCCGTTTGACGGATGGTACGCTGGCCCGCAACCGTCCACAACCCAATACCCTATGGCTGGACGATTTGTATATGAGCCTGCCAGCGCTGGCCCAGATGGGCGCGTTGACCGGCGATAAGAAATACTATGACGAGGCCATTAAACAGTACCGCTTATTCGCCAAACGGATGTTTAACCCCGAAAAAAACTTGTACATGCACGGTTGGGTACAAGCCATGGACCCGCACCCGCAATTCCACTGGGCAAGGGCAAACGGCTGGGCTTTTTTAACTAAGATAGAATTACTGGACGCCCTTCCTGTAAACCATCCCGGAAGGGCCGAGATACTGGCCATGCTGAAGAAACATGCTTACGGCATAGCACAGCGCCAGGATGGTAGCGGTTTTTGGCACCAATTGCTGGATAGGAACGACTCGTACCTGGAAACATCGGCTACAGCCATATATGCTTATTGCTATGCAAGGGCTATTAATAAAGGCTGGCTGGATGCCAAAGCTTACGGCCCTGCCGCCCTACTGGCCTGGAATGCGGTAAGCACCAAAGTGAACGATAAAGGCCAGGTAGAAGGCACTTGCGTAGGAACAGGGATGGGTTTCGATCCGGCATTTTATTGCTACCGCCCGGTAAACACCTTTGCCGCGCATGGCTACGGCCCGGTTTTATTGGCCGGGGCCGAAATTTATAGGATGTTAGAGAAACACCCCTTTGTGATAAATGATAGCGCTGTGCAGGTGAATAAGTAAACTATCGCCCAGTCAAGCATGTTGCTTGACTGAACGACCTGGTAAGCGTTTACGCTTACTTTTTAAAACCATTAATATGAGCGGGACGCTCATAAACTAATGCGATCAAGCAACATGCTTGATCGGGCGTGAGTCGCTGCCATCGCGAGTCGCTGCTATCAGCGGCGTGGCGGGATGTTTTACGCATAAAGAAAGCAATTGCCGCGAACGGCATAAATTGGATAGATAAACCACATTAATAAACCAAATAATGAGAACCAAAATTTACACCCTTATTGCCGCCGCTCTGGTATTAGGCGTTTCGGCATCCGCGCAGATCGGGCGGCGTTTCCCGTCCGAACGTAAAGTGGTAAAAGACCCCGTTACCGGGACCATGCTTACCTTTTTAACCAGCACCCAAACGGGCGATTCAAAGATCTATCAAACCCACAACCAGTGGACAGCCGATAGTAAATGGCTCATCTTCCGGTCGGACAGGGTAAAGAACGAGGCTATGGCGGTTAACGAGCAAACGGGTGTAATTGTACAGGTAAGCGAAGGCGGTTATACTGGCATGTTAAATGTATCGCGCAAGGAAATGAAGCTATTTTTTATGCGTAACCCGCCAAAAACTGCCGCGCCGGGATCGATGGAAATTGTAGAAGTTGATTTGGCTAAACTTTTTGCTGATAGCGAAGCGGGCAAATTAAAACCGGCTGATAATTACCAGCGTGTTTGCGGCACTACCCCGCCCGAGATTGGCGCGGGTGGTGATATGGCACTGGATGGCGCCGAAGATTGGGCGTACTTCCGTATTGGCCGTGCCGAGGCTACTAAACGCCTGCCTGCGGGGACTAAAGTGGAGGCTGCTTTTGGCCCACGCAAAATGGGTGCAGGCCCATCGGGCATTGGCGCTATGAATATTAAAACCGGCGAAATTAAGCACGTGGTGGCTGTACCTTTCCAGGTTGGGCATATCCAAACCAACCCTTGGGTAGCAGGCGAAATTGTTTTTTGCTGGGAAACCGGTGGCAAATCGCCGCAGCGTACCTGGATAGTGCGCTCGGATGGATCGGGTTTGCGCCCACTGTATCCCGAATCGGAATATGAATGGGTAACGCACGAAGCTGTGATTACCAAAGATGAAGTTGCCTTCGCGATAATGGGCCACCGCCCGGTAGCAGGCACCAAAGCCACCGTTGCCGGGACAGCTGTTGGTGGTGCTAACCCCGGCCAGGAAACCGATTGGGGCCCATCCGGCACACGCGAAAAACCTACAGGATTAGGTATCGTAAATATCCGCACAAGGGAGATGATCATCATCGGGCAAACCCCATCGGGCAGCGGCTTATGGCATGTAAACGGTTCGGCTGATGGCAAATGGGCCGTGGGCGACGATTTCTCAAGGAGTTTGTACCTGATAGACCGCCATACCCGCGAAATGATTATGCTGACCACCGGCCACAAAACCACCGCCGCCGATCACCTGCATCCAACGTTTAGCCCGGACGGGACAAGGATAGAGGTACAATCGGCCATGCTATCGGTTGATAACCGTTCGATGAATATTTGTATCGTACCTGTTCCGGCCAGTTGGTTAAAACGGACTTATGATAAATAACATCTTTTCATAATATAACCAACCCGTCATTGCTTCGTACCTCGCAATGACGGGTTGGTTATATTGGATATACAATATCTGTAGATTCTTCACTCCGTTTAGAATGACAATTTTAGTTTTTATAACATGTTAAAACTGCGCCCCCTTGCTTTCATCATCTTGTTTTTAAGCTATATCTCTTTACATGCCCAAAGCCTACCTATGGCCAAAGCCGGCGACGTGGGCCTATCGGTACAGCGTTTAAGCAGGATTGATACCGTGTTGAACAACTATGTAAAGCAGGCTAAGATACCCGGCGCGGTGACGCTTGTTGCCCGGCATGGCAAGGTGGTGTATTACCGCTCGTTCGGGCAGGCGAATATCGAAACGCGTAAAAGCATGAATACGGACGCGATGTTCCGCATTGCATCCATGACCAAGGCTATTACATCAACCGCTGTGATGACGCTGTATGAGCAGGGCTATTTCTTGCTGACCGACCCTATATCCAAATACATCCCCGAGTTTAAAAACCCTAAGGTAGTGATGAAAGCATCTACGGGGGATAGCGTGGTACTGGTACCTGCCAAAAGCGAGGTCACCATACGCGAACTACTGAACCATACATCGGGCATTACTTATGGCGATGCTTTGCAGGCCCCTTATTATACCAAGGCCGGTATGACGGTCGGCTTGCTCCCTACGCCCGGCACATTAAAGGAAAAGATCCAGGCGTTGGGCAAACTGCCGCTGATATCGCAACCCGGCGAGGAATTTCATTATGGCATGTCGGTTGATGTGCTGGGTTATTTGGTGGAGGTGATCACCCATAAAACTTTAGATCAATACCTGAAGCAAGCCATCCTCAATCCGCTGCAAATGCATGATACTTACTTTACAGTACCTAAAGATAAATTCCCACGGTTGGCTAATTTGTATAAAATGGACCGTAGCGGCAAACTGGTACAGGAAAACAAGTACTTCCCCTACCCGGTTACGCAAACCTACTTTTCGGGCGGGGCGGGGTTGGTATCTACCGCGGCTGATTATGCCTGTTTTGCGCAGATGCTGCTGAACAAGGGGCAATTGAATGGCGTGCGCATCCTAAGCCCTAAAACGGTGGAGATGATGAGCAGTAACTCTATTGGCGATCTATATATTTTTACCTCGTTTAAGCACAACGGCATTATGGGCGATAAATTTGGCCTGGGCTTTGGCATCCGTACCGAGCGGGGTGTTTATGATGAACTGGAATCGCCGGGGGCTTATGGCTGGGACGGCGCTTTTTATACCCGCTTTTGGATAGATCCCAAGGAGGATTTGATTGCCGTTTTTATGTGCCAAATGGATAGCTACTGGGACGAAAACCTGATCGGTAAATTTAGGGTGATGGTAAACCAGGCCATAGTGAATTGATCGGTTAATTGTAAACCATTATAAGAGCGATACACATTGCGAACGCAATTTAATACTCAAATGCAAGTAAGTCTAACAACCTTAATAAGTTCTAATTACTATTCGCTATTTCAAAACACTAATTGCCACTCAATTACTATTTCACCGAAAACAGGAAAGTCCCAAACGCCGGCTGGTCCCTGTCAAAACCCTCAGGCCGTATTTTTTCTATAACTTGTTTGGTATAAGGCATTGATAATCCTTTGCGCAATACGTAATGATTGTACACCATTTCATAAACAGGCATAAATTTCCCCCGGCCTTGTGGGGCTATTATTGTCCAATCGCTGTATTTGCCGGTAACATCTTTCCAGGTTGTAAAGGGCATGTTATTATCACCTAAATTATACTTTGCCACGTATTCAAACCCAAGCATTAAGCGATTATCTAATGCCGAGTAAAGGTCGTCGCCTTGTTTCCATGCTTCTTCGCAAATAGTAGCCATGGCCCCTATTCCTAACTGGCTGTGGCCCTGGTCGCGCCCGCTTTCCTGTATCTGGCCCGTTGCCCCGCTGATATAGTTTTTAATGGTGCCGTTATCGTTGGCATTCAAATAAAAGTCAACCGCTTTTTTGTACATCGCACGGTTATCTAAAAAAATGCCCATTGCCATATAGGTTTTGGTATTAATGCTCCCCCAATTACCGTTTGTATAAGATTTGGCGTTATAAAAATTTTCAATCACAGGTAAAAAAACATTGGTAATCATTTTGGTGATCTTATCCAGCCGGGCTTTGGTAGCTTCCTTATAAGTGTACTTCAAAACCTCGGCCGCGTAAACAATCTTAAACCCTTCCAGGCCGGCCAGCAGGGGCGCATCGTTGGTTAACGGGATGTTTGTCAGGCTATCAGCATAGGCCGTTAAAATCTCGGCTGATTTTTTGGCATGCGCGGGATCTTTGGTAACCATCCACATAATGGCGTTAAGGTAGGCCGCACTAAAATCCATTTCCATTTTTGTTTTAGTCCAGGCAAATTCACCATCGCGCGCAATAGTTTTGTACGGCCCATTCATTTTATAATCTGCAGAGGCACGCGGATCGCCTTTCATCAACAAATAAGAACTGTACCCCGGCTGGATCTTTTGCTGTACAATTTTATACAGGTAATTAAATTCTTTTGTGGTATGTAATACTCCGGGGTGTACAAACTTTTGCGCCTGAACACCAGTAGAGATAAATGCAGTCAGCACTAAAATAAGGGGGCGGATCAAAATTAATTTCCTCATCGGTAGATTGTTATTCAAGGTACGTATTTGTTTATTAAAAGAAATAATTCTTGCTTGGGCCTGGTAAAGATCAATGACAAGCAATTACATATTAGATACTCAAAACTTGGGTAAACTTATTTGATGATATTAAATATTCGCTCTACAGGAGCAGCAGATCGCGTTTTCGGTTCAATATTGCGGTATTTAAATTGACTGATAGGTTACTTATGATTATTTACCGCTGCCCGATCCAGAAGGTCCGGGCCACAGGCGCTGCTGTTTGCAGTTTGGGTTCGTTAGCTGATCCATATTGCCAGGCAACAATAGTAACCTTAACCGGGAACTTACTGCGCGGAGGCATATCGGTAAGCCGCAGTACATTACCATCTAAAGCGGCCGGGCCCTCTTCAACATAAAAATTAACCGGTACTCTGGCATCCGAAGTAGCATTCAACTTAACATTTTTACTGCCGGGCTTTTGATCCGGAATTGCAGCAAAGTTGATATGCTGTACTGTCCCCTGGGTGTTACGCGGTGGAACGAGCATTTGCGCTTGCTGCACCGCGGGTTTGTATGCCTCATCGCCGGGATGTGTTGCCGCGAACCAAAGCTCGTAACTATGTGGGTCTTCCCAAAAGCCAGCTCGGGAGTTTAACCTAAATGTCGAATCATCCAGCTTAATCACCGGCCCTGTTATGCGATCTATACGGATGGCGATTTTGCTGGTGCTATGCCCAACAGGTTGGCCAACAGGCCTGTCGGCCCAACCTTTAGGCCTTGGGCTTCCTACCGGTACAGTATCATAAAAGGCCGCATGCAGCTTAAAGGTAATGCCATCAGCTTCCGGTTTAAAACGGAGATTGACCTGCTGATGTGTGCTGCGCTGACCTACCATTTTATTATTTTCCACATAACCGATCAATTGTGGCTGTTGGTTACGGTGTTTAGCCTGATACGTTGCTGTAGCTTTGGCCAGTTCTTCATCAAAAAACCAAAATGCCTGGGCAGGATCTCCCTGGTAATTGCCAACGGGTGCAGGTGGAGCGGTTGGTTGTTGATCAAATCGCCATTTGTCTACTAACCAGCCGGTTTTGGTAGGGTCTATTTTTTTTAGATGTGGCTTTTTACCTTTGGCAGTAAGTTCAGGTAGCCGATATTTAAGTGCTTTTGCAATATAAAGGGCAAGGTAAACGCATTTTTCATCAGTCGCGGCAAAATGTCCCTGGGCCGGATTTGCGAGCATGCTTAATGGTATCAGCGAATGAGCCTGCCGTTCTTTAAGGCCCTCTGCCGAAACAGTGTTGGCCGCTTCATATTCTCCCATTGTTTCCAGGCATGGAACAAAGTCTATAGTCCTGGCTCCCCAAATATCCGGCGCAAATGATGGGTTGCGAAAATACGGCCATTGCCCGCTGACAGATATGGCGGCCAGTGTGCGTTCCGGATTCCAGGCGGCCATATAATAAGGAGCGCTCGCCGCAGCAGAGTGCCCCATGCCGATAAATGGCGCGTAAGACAACTCGTCGTAACCAGATACGCCGGCCAGTTCATTCATCAGATCGGTAAAAGTTTCTCCGGCACCTTTTTCAAAATCAAATAAATGATCGAATGAAGGGCTCACCCAAACTTCGGCAATGCCCAGCTTACCCATTTCCTTCCTGAATTGCGGATTCTCGAGTATGGATTGTTCCTCCATATTATTCTGAGCGAAAATAAATGCGCGGACCCTCCTGCATTCCGGTGCTATCCATAAATATGCTTTGGCCACACCATTATTTTCACGGGCGTTTTTTACTTTCACACTCCATTGCCAAACAGCGTTCTGTGCCTGGGCATCGATACTCAGGCCCAACGTCAAGAGCAACAGAATGATTAACTCAACGATATAATTTCCCTTTTTTAACATTTTTGCATCATCACTTGCTAATACGGAAAACGACGGCCTGACCAGTCTTTTCTGCTAAACTAATAGGGAATTGATCAATGGATCTGACGTTAATTGTTCGGATATGGATGTGGTTCTTTCCATCATCCTCGTATATTGTCGCCGTATAATTTTTACGCTTGTCTAAAAAACTCAACGAAACGCTTGCCTGCCAGGGAGCCAGCCCAGCCGCGTTACCCATATACCAAACATCGCCTTTTTTGCGGGCTACACTCACCGATTCACCTATCTCGCCGGCAAGATAGTGTGTTTCGTCCCATACGGTTGGTACGTACTTAAAAAACTCAATTTCGGGATCATCGGCGTTATAATCCTCCGGTTTTCCATACCAAAAGATAGCCTGCAAAGGATCAAAATAGATAACCGTAAGCGCCAGCTGCTGCCCTTTGCTTACTTTGAGGTTTTTTTCAAAAGAATTTTTACTGTTCGGATAACAAAAAGTAAAATCGGCCGGGCCTGCTAAATAACGGGTATACGGCAAAGTCATGGTATGAAAAGCATCCGGGCTATTTTCATCGCCGCGAATACCTTCCTGGCTTAAATTGTAGGGATAACGCCTGCTTAGCCCGGTTGGCTTATAATGATCGTGTACATTTAAAATGAATCCGTAATCATTAACCTTCTGCATGGCCGAATCAAGCCAGGTAAGCCCGTTTTGTGTTCCGCCATCTACAAATCCAAATTTCATACCACTCACCCCCCATTTTTTATAAAGGGGTAATATGGTATCCAGTTTAGCACGCAAACCAACGTAATTTACATATAAAATAACACCTATCCCTTTGGCCCGCGCGTGCGCGATGATCTGCGGCAGATCAAGCCCCGAAATGGGCCGGGTAGGATCGGATATGCTGCGAAATTCGGCACCATACCAACCGGCATCCAGTAATATATACTGAAAGTTCATTTTAGCCGCGAAGTCGGCTCCGTCCAGCCCGCCTTGCGTGCTGATCGGTACACGAAATACCTTGCCTGGTTTGATAGTAGTAGGGTTTTCATTTGTCAATGGGTTAACCAGCTTCAAATTTAATTGGCTAAAAGCATGCAACCCGATAGCAGTTGCGGCACAACTTATTGTTCGCCATGGGGTAACCAGGCTATCTTTAAAATAAATGTCATTATCGCGGCGAACGGACGCGATAGCTTTCCCCCTATATATCGTATCTCTATAAAAATCAAGCGCGAGGCTGTTAGGGTTTTCCCCCTTTATTAAAACGCTTTTGGTATCATTCCGATTCTCTGCTTCGCCTATCGTCAAATACATATCTTTACTACCAACCAGGGTTGCCGGCAGATCGCAACTACCCGTCATTTCATTTAATTTTACCGGGGTAAAAACCGATTCTTCGTGGTATTTATAAATTTTAAAATCACCTGTCAGGTTGAACTCTGTCAACTCTTTATTTAGTTTTACTTTTTCTTTAAACCCGCGATAAGCATACCTAACTGCAAAGCTGCCATCAAAAACCCTGGCAATCACATCAAAATCAGCGTTAGAAGAACGACAATGTAATATCAATTCCCGGTAATTATTATCTATACGAGCGTTTTCGCCCAATGCCCAATCAAAAAAAGCGTTGTGCTTTGTGCTGGTTTGTGTAATTATTTTCAATCCCTTTGACATTTCAGGGCCATTGGTTTCCAGCCCTAAACGAGACCAACCAACAACAAGACGGCCATTAAAAGCCATGTTATAAACCAGTTGCTGATTGGCGTTGAGGCTAAACTGAACGGAAGTTTTATGATCAGGCGACTGTAACCTGGCATTGATTTTTCCCTGCGCATAACTATTAACTGAAAAACACATTGCTGTAATTAAAGTTAAAGCAATTAAAAAATTGATGCAATGCCGGAAGTAAGAGTTTGTCATATTAATTTTTGGAACTTTTTAACGGGTTATGCTAATAGACAATGATTTTCTATCTCCATACTCATTTTAAAGATATTAATAGCTGCATTTTTCACATTAAGGTATTCAACAAGATAAACATTATTCTGTAACCCGGAAAAATGGAGCTACTGAACGGAAGCGATTTTGATTTATATCAATGTTTGCCAAAGTACTTCGTTTTACCTTTGGGCATAATTTTATTTATGTCCTATTTATCTAAAAACGAAGGTCTGTCTGCGGAAATTACGTACCCGGCGACCACACCTCTTTTAAAGCCGCTACTAACAATATGCTGCATCATCTTTCTCGAATTTCTTATCATGGGGATATCGCTGGGGGTAATCCCTATTTATGTTCACAATGTATTAAAATACAGCAATATTATTGTGGGCCTGGTTATTGGCATGCAATACTTTGCTACCCTGTTAACCCGGCATTTCGCCGGTAAAATGGCCGACTTGAAAGGGGGTAAAAAAGCCGTAATATTAGGTATGGCCCTTTCCGCCATATCGGGCCTGTTTTGCCTCGTTTCTTATTGGTTTGCATCATTGCCTGTTTTAAGCCTGATTGCATTAATAGCAGGCCGGATACTGTTGGGGGTTGGGGAAAGCTATCTCGTTATCGGCATATTTGCCTGGGGCTTTATTTTAGTCGGCCCTAAAAATATCGGGAAAGTTATGGTTTGGAACGGCATGGGCATGTATGGCGGCATGGCCTGCGGCGCGCCGTTGGGTATATTGTTAGTTTCATCGTTTTCGTTACCGGTTGCGTTGTTGGGCATTGTTGTTTTCCCGCTGATCAGCTACCTGGCTATGCTGTTGTTAAAAGATGTCCCTGTCCCGGTAAATCCGGTACGGCTCCCTTTTTATAAAGCCGTACAGCTTGTTTGGCAATCGGGCACAGGCTTAGCGTTCGCAAGTATTGGCTTTGGCGGCATCGCTTCGTTTATCACGCTGTATTTTATTCAGCATTCGTGGGGTGGCGCATCGCTGGCCCTTACAGCTTTTGGTGCAGGTTATATTGTAATGCGTATATTTTTCGCGCACTTGCCCGATAAGTTTGGCGGCGCACGGGTAGCTATGATATCTTTATTGATCGAGATAGCAGGGCAGTTATTGATTTGGAAAGCGCCCAACGCATTCGCGGGTATAGCCGGTGCCGGTTTAACAGGCCTTGGCATGTCGTTAGTATTTCCGTCGTTTGGCATTATCGCCGCAAAAAAGGTGAGTGCCGAAAACCGGGGCATGGCAATGGCGGCCTATAACGCCTTTTTTGATTTGGGCGTAGGCCTAACCGCCCCTGTTGCCGGGCTGGTTGCAGGCACGGGGAATTATAGCCATATCTACCTGCTTGGCGCTATGGCCGCGGTAGCGAGCGCGTTATTAGCTTATTTTGAATATAAAAAAGGCCTGGTTAAAAAACATCAACCTGAAGCGCAACTTGCTTAACTTTACGCGATGTTAAAACAGGCGCTTTCCAACTATATCCGCGATATTGTTTTTCTTACCGATGAACAAATGGATCTGGCGTTGAGCTATTTCAAACCTTCGTATCACAAAAAGTTTGAGTTATTGGTTAGCGAGGGTAATGTAGCCATGTACATGAATTTTGTAACGCGGGGCTGCCTGCGTATTTATTTCATTCGCGAAGATGGGCAGGAGGCCACCCGGCATTTTGCTTTTGAAAACCAGTTTGCAACCGGCCTGGCAAGTTTTATTACAGAAACACCATCACTGGAATATATCCAGGTGATGGAGGACAGCGAACTGTTACGTATCACAAAAAAAGATTTTTACTATTTATTGAACGTCATTCCATCATGGGAGAAATTTTACCGGTTTTATTTGGAGAACGCCTACATTAATAATTTGCAAATATTTCACCGTGAGATAACCAAAGATGCCGAATTGCGCTATAAAGAACTGCTTGACCGCAACCCCGAAATAGTACAGCGCTTATCTAATAAAGTTGTCGCCTCCTATCTCAACATGTCGCCCGAAACGCTGAGCCGTATGAAATCAAGGTGATCGTTTTAATCCATTACGCAATCGCATCTATCCGCGTTTAACCTAACACCGGCTACTATTTAAATTTTCCGAAATGTACTTTTTCAGGCTTTATCGTGCTATTATCCAAAATTTGTATGGTGGTTGATTTACCCAGGTCGGGTTCCTCCCACGATCGTATCGCCCCTACCAGTTGTTTAGCCGGGTTCAGTTCAATAGCCTGTACAGCAGTCCCGTCACCTTTTTTGGCCCAGTTGCTAATAAGGGTATTACCATTGGCCAAACGGATAGATTTTTGAAGCCCCGCGAATTTAATTTCGGGCAAATCGGTTGTTTTAAATTCCCAGACCATTTCGCCTTTAGTATCTACCTCGCGTACAAAGCCCTTATTACTGGTAATTAAAGTATTGCCGTTTTTTAAACGTTCGGCAAACCAGGGGTTAGGCACATCAACCGACCATATTACTTTCCCATCCCCATCGTACTCGCATACTTTGCTCATATCCATGTGAGCTACCAGCAAAGTGCCTTCGGCTGTCAGTTCCGCATGCCTGAACTGCGGGTGTACCACAAGCGGGTTACCAACCGGCAACTCCATCTCGAATAAGGTTTGGTTAGATACCATATTTACCACAAACAGCTTTGCCGGGTTGCCATTACGGATGTATAAAACCTTATCGTTACCTATAGGCCTTGCCGTATGGATCTCGGTTTTGGGTGGGGCATCATAATTCCAAACCAGCTTTTTACCGCCTGTGATTTCGGTTATCCCAAATTGGCGCGCAAAAAGGATATTACCGTTTGATAATAACACCGCGTCGCTTATTTCGCCCTTGCTGGTGGTATCGGTATAAGTCCAAACCACTTTGCCCTTGCGCACTATCGACATTACCTTGTTGCCTTCGCCAGCATAAAAAAAATCGTGTTGGGCTAATCCTTTACCTGGCAATTCGGCCGGGGCCGCTGGTTTATCCTGCGCGGCCAATTGCATTACCGGCAGACTTAAAAGCCCGGCAATAATTAATATTTGATATGCTTTCATGGCGCAGTTTTATTTAACTCCAAAACCAACCTCAGCTGCCTTAAGGGCATGCGCGGTTGCCGGTGCATCGCTTATTTCATCGGCCCCGGCATCTAACGTACCGGTACGTTCCTGGCCGTCCATATCAAATTTAACACCCGGATACGAACCTGCAGCGTGATCAATAGCAGGGCTGCCTGCCTGGATATGATAGGTGCCGGATTTGTCTTTCACCAATTTAGGATCGGCCATCGTATATCCTTCTGCCGGCATATTGCCCGCGCCTTTTACTTTAAACAGGATATTGCCGTTCCAAACCCCATTGGTAAAAGGGCCCGAAAGGCCTGCTGCCGCACCGCCGCCCTGGATAATGTTATTAGCTATAGTAACGTAAGTAGCCCCCATGCCATCCTTACGGCCGGTTTGTATCATATTGGTTTTATTATCAATCAATGTATTAAAGGCAATCAGCACGCGGTCGGGCCGATCATGCGCGGTCAGTTGCGCGCCGTCCGCCACTTCGCCATCGCCGTTACCAATTGTTATAGCTTCGCTGCAACTTTCAAAATAATTGCTGTATATCAGGTGATCGTCGCCAAAAATGCGCAGGCCGGGTGTATTAAAAAAGTAATTACCATAAACCTGGCTTTTGTTGCCATGGCGCAGGGTAAATTGCGCGGGGCAATCGCGTATGGTATTATAACGCAATATCACGGCCGATGCCTTTACCGATATCAGTTCATTCTCGCCCGCGCAGCGTTCAAAAAGGTTATACTCTACAATACTATTGCTTGATGAAAGGCTAAAGCCGCTCAATCCAAACTGAAAAGCCTCGGCACCATTCTTACCACCCTGGCTAACCGCGTTATTAAAGTAATTATGATGAATATGTAAACGCTCGGCTATTTGCTTTCCTTCGCCGCGGATGGCAATGAAGCGCCCCATCGCGTTTTTATTTTGAAAGGTGTTATGATCCACCTCCTGGTCGCTGCCGGCAATGGTCAGGTCTTCGCCATCGCCCGGTGTTTCAAATATATTTTGGGTAAAGCGACAAAAGCTGGTGCCAATACCTGTTTTAGCCTTTGATGCCGGATGGGTAAATTTAAACCCGCTAATCACTACGTACTTTGCCGGTTTAACCAAACTAAACCCGCCTGCACCTGTAATTTCGGCTTTGCCTGGATGCTGAGCGGTAATAGTTACAGGCTTTGCCGCCGTACCACCGGTACCAATTATAATATCGGCGGTGGTAGTGTATAAACCATCGGCCACAGTAATTACATCGCCCGGTTTAGCCTTGTTAATGGCGGCCTGCAAATCGGTTACGGAAGATACTACAGCCGTTTGTGCCATTATTTTTTTTGATGATAACAGGATCAGCATAATGAGCAATAATGCCAGGCCGTTCATGGCTTTTTTATAAATAACCTGGAAGTCGATGTTTTTTGTACTCTTCATTGTTTTATAAATAACAGGGGGTTTGAGGATACTAATTTGATTTAAAAATGATTAGTGTTTATTCCCAATACAAGCGAATGATTCAATTCAATTGGCTTAAGCACCAGTGCCATTACAAATGCAAGCCCCCTCAAATTGATTGTAAGAGGGGGCTTGCTTAAATCTCGGTTATACCGTTAGTTTATTAAAACTTATAGCCCACCACAACGCTAAACACCCTGTTTTTGGCAGATGTGCCGTCGTTAGTGATATTACTAAAGCCCAGGCCATAATTTAACCCTAAGGTTAAACCGTTGTTCAGTTCCAGCCCGGCCAGTACGTTAGCGCCAAAATCTGTCGCGTTAAACTGGTCGGTACCGCTGCCAAAGGTGATATCGGTCATTTTAACGTTTTTATAATAGGTGTTCAGGTCGGATTTTTGGCTGAACGAACCCCAAACCGCGTGGGCAATATAAGGCCCGGCACCCGCGTAAAACTTACCCGGCTTTACCGCGTGGGTGTATAAAAAATTAACAGGTACCTCTATATACGATACATTGGTTAAATGTGTCATAGTATAAGGAACAGGTGCCCCGTTCGACACAAAATTTTCGGTAGTGGTGGAGTGGTTACCCTTGCCGGTTAATAATATGCCGGGTTGCAGGGTAAAATCCTTAAAAGCGATATCCAGTACCCCGCCAAACTGGAATGTGGCGTAAGCCTGCGACTTTGCTCCCCCGTTTTGTGGCGCGTTAGGGCCAATAGATGCCATATTCATGCCGCCCTGTATGCCAAACTTTACATTTTGGGCAAACAAGCAATGGGCAGTAAATAAAATTGTGATAACTAAAAATATTTTTTTCATGTTGCTGCTATTTTACCTGGTGGGAAATACGGTTGTACCCCACACGTGAATGGAACCATTGTCTGCATAATAACCCGAAGACCTTACCACATTATAACCGCCCAGGAAGATCTTGGAATCGGAAGTATTACCCAATTGGATATTTATTTTACCTTCCGGATCAAAACCTGTACCGGCCGTGCTATAAGTGAACGTAGCCGCGGTAGTTGTTTTACCATCGGTAAAACCCGGAATAGTGGCCGGTGTTACCAGGAAACCCAATTTTGATTCGCGGGTGGCTACGGTGCCGGCCGGAAGCAAGGTTTCGTAAATATTAGGCCCTGCTACAAAATTGTTAAAGTTATAGTTGCCCTTAATAATAAGATACAACAGGTAATTTTTAACCGTTTGCTTGCTATACTGGCTCCACTGTGTTGCCGGGGTGGTGGTTTTAAATAAACCGGTACCATCAACCGAGGTTACTATCGGGAAATCGAAAAAGAACCCGCGCGATACCTTACCGCTTGAGATACCCATCAGGGCATCATTTTGCAGGAATATATACGTACGGTCGGGCTTCATATATTCCATGGTATCAATACCACAGTAATCAATGGCCTTTTTCATCCATTTGAAAACTGTATCAGTTGGGTTTGACGGGTTTCCGTTAGCGCGCGATTTTAAATAATCCCAGGCTGTCATGTGCAGTTGATTATCCAGCACAAAATGATCGTATTCGTAATTTTTCTGGTTATCCAGGTTAAACAAACTGCAACCTGCCATAAAACTTAAACCTATCAGGGCCAGCAGTTTTATCGATATGTTTTTAATATTTTTCATATTGTTATGTTTTAATCGGAATAAGGTGGGTTTTGAACAAGCAGATCGTTGGCGTTAAGCACGTTCCTGTTCAGCGGCCATAAATATTTCCGCAAGTCGGTGCCCCAGCCATTAGCCTGGTCAGCAGGTATGCCAAGGGCTATTTGCCTTCTTCGCACAATAGGATCCATAATTTTCAGCACATGATCGGTACGTACCAGGTCAAACCATCTTTTACCTTCGGCAAACAACTCCCATTGCCTTTCCTGTAATATTACATCTTCCAGTTTATCGGTGGTTGATACCGCGGCATCAGTAGCCAAATACGATGTTAGGCCCGCGCGGTTACGTATAAAGTTGAGATATTTAAGCGAGTTAGTTTTGTCGCCGGTTTTGTTTAGTGCTTCGGCATATAGCAAATACTGGTCGCCCAAACGGTACATTACCGGGTAAACGTTAGTAGTTGTTTGGATATCAAGCGCATTAACGGTGTAAGGCCCGGTAACACCGGCTGTGCCATAGCTGCCGGCGTAGTATTTTTGTACACGGTCGCGCCCGGTCTTGGTCAAATCAAATGTTGCCTTTACCCTGATATCTGTTGGGTTTGTCAGCGGCCACGATGCAAATATGCCCGCGTCTATCAGCAATACGGTACTGCTGGTAGTTGATGATGCTCCCGGCATACAAGCGCAGCCATTATTGGCAAAGGCCCAGTTAATATTCCATATAGATTCTACACTGGTAGTTGGCGATACAAACATGGCATTCCAGCTGGCTTGCGGTTGCAAATCGGTAATAGCCGTACCGCCGTAAGTTGCCTTACTGGATACCCCGGTTTTTGCCTTTTGCAAATTTTGGAACCATAAAATAGCATTAGGATAATCCTTGCGCCACATGTACACATCATTAAGCATGGCACAAATGGCTGCTGTGCTAATATACCAAACCGGGTTAACCGCGCTTTTATCCGACAGATCGTAAGCCTTTAACAGGTCGGGGATGATCACTTTACTAAATACATCGGCCGCCGGGCTACGTGGCAGCGCGGCTTCCAGCGTAACATCGTCATAAGGTTCGGTACGTATTACGGCATCGCCCCAGTTGCGTGTAATATAAAAATAACAAAGCGCGCGCATGGCTAAAGCCTGTGCCATATTGTTGTTTACAATAGCCGGGGTTACCAGCGCCTTATTAGTTTCTAACTGGGCTGCCTGCGGGATATATTTAATGAGCAGGTTAGCCTGCCCTACCAGCCGGTACAGGGCTGTCCAGTCTGAATAGGTGTTGGCCGCTGTTAAGCTATTTAGCTGCAATTCGTTAAAATCGCCGCCGCCATTACCATTTTTTTCATAATTGTCCGATCGCGATTCGCCCCAAAAGATCATGCGATCACTTGGCCCCATTAAAGTTTGCTGAAACAAACCGTACATGCCGGCCAAGGCGGCTGTAATATCCTTTGCCGATTGATAAAACTGGCTGGTGCTTATGGCCCCAAGCGGCTTCTCCTCCAAAAAGGATTTTGAACAACTGCATAGTACTGTTACTACCAGGCAGGTAACCGTTAATATTTTTTTCATCATCGTATTTTTATAATGTGATATTTAAACCTAAACCCAGTTCTCTTCTTTTAGGGTACCTGCCACTATCAACACCGGGAGATAATACATCCGAAGAAAACTCCGGATCGAAGCCCGTATAGTTGGTGAAAGTGAGGATGTTAATACCATATACATAAGCGCTTAAGGCCTTTATACCCACCCTGCTTAGTATTTTAACAGGCACCTGGTAAGTAAACCTGGCGCTGGCAAGCCGTATAAAGGTCCCGTCTTCCAGGTAAAAACTGTTGTTGCCTACTTTCTGGTCGCCGTGGGTATCCTTGTAAGGGAAATACGGGTACAAGGCAATATCGCCCTGTTGCCTCCATGAGGTGTATATGCCTAATGGTAAGGCTGTACCTGTTGAAGTTGCATTGGTTGAAAGTGTTTCGGCAAAGGCGTTGTATACCTGGCCGCCAACAGTGGCGTTAATATTAAACGAAAAAGAGAAAGCTTTGTAGGTTAGCGTATTACCTAATCCTAAAAAATATTTTGGGGTGGCGTTACCTATTATCTTACGGTCGTTATCATCAATCAAGCTATCGCGGTTAACGTTTGCCCATTCGGTATCGCCACCAACCAATTTACCGGCAGGGCCATATAAATTATGGATGGTACCGGTATATTTTTGCCCGTTGCTGGTGGTGTAATACTGTGCCGTTTTACCATCGGCTGATACATTAACCGGGGTAAGCCTGTTCCAGTTGCCATCATAAGCATTTGATGCGTCCCAACGGTAGATACCCAATTGCTGCCAGCCATAAAAATCGCCAAGCTTGCCATTTTCCTGTATCAGGTGTTTATTATCGGATGTGATAAAGGGCTGATGATTAAACAGTGTTTTTACCACACCGCGCTGGAATGAAACATTGGCTATTACACTCCATTTAAAGTCCTTAGTCATCACCGGCGATCCGTTCAGCGAAAGCTCCATCCCCTTGTTTTCAATATCGCCCACATTTACCCTGATGGTGCTAAATGAAGTTTCGGTAGGGATGCGGCGATCGGCCAGCAAGTGATTGGTTGATTTGATATAATAATCGGCCGAAAAACCTAAGCGCCCTTTCAGGAACGTAAGGTCTAAACCAATATCTTTTTGTATGGTATTTTCCCACTGCACTTGCGAGTTGCCCAGTTTGGTAGCTGTTTCGGCCCCGCCTACACCGTTATAGGTTTGATCGAAACTGATAAGCGAGAACGACTCGTAATCGCCAATACCATCGTTACCTTGCTGACCGACACTAAGCCTTAACTTACCGTCATCCAAAAACGACTTGGAAAAGCCCATAAATTTTTCGTCGCTAAAACGCCACGCGGCCGATGCCGAGAAGAAGTTACCCCATTTACTATCGGGCCCAAAGCGCGATGAACCATCGCGGCGGAACGTGCCGTTAGCAATATACCTGCCCTTATAACTGTAACCTAAGCTACCGTACATAGATTGGGTAGAATGCGCACTGGCAGTGGTATAACTTTTGGCTACATCAATATTGT
This sequence comes from Bacteroidota bacterium, assembly GCA_040389105.1. Taxonomy (GTDB): domain Bacteria; phylum Bacteroidota; class Bacteroidia; order Sphingobacteriales; family Sphingobacteriaceae; genus Mucilaginibacter. The sequence goes on along the minus strand of JAZKAO010000026.1, from coordinate 21,837 downwards.
TACCGTTAAACACATAGATCTGCTCGCTGATAAACGAGGCCGGTATGGCTACATCTAAAAAGTTATCGCTGCGTACCCGCTCGGCGCTCCAGCCTGCCAACGCGGTAATGGAATGATCTTTAGCTATGGTTTTGCTATAGTTTAAATAACTTTGCAATTGCCAGTTAATGTTTTTATTCATCGAGTTTTTTCCCTGGTTCTCGTTCCCGTTATCATCTAAAAACTGGGGTTGGAAATAGGTATTTTGCCCGTTATCCAATTGCGCGTTGCCCAGGCCGGTTATTCTAAGGCCGGGGATGATCTCGTACGTCAGGATATTATTAAACTGCCCCCGGTATGTTTGCGTTTCGTTATGTTCAAGCAATACGTTGGCAATGGGGTTGCGTTTTGTAGATACATAGCTGGTGAACGACCCATCGGGCAGATAGATACGCAGGTTATTCGGCCGGTCAAATACCGGCTTAAGGGAGTTACCCGTACTCCAGTTCTGGCTTTTTGTCCAGGCAAAGTTAATACTGGTCGACCATTTTAGCTTTGGAGTTGCCTGGTAATCTACGTTAATACGGGCACTACCTGTTTTTGCAGCGGTATTTAAGGCTACGCCCCTATCATCCAAATAGTTCATACTACCATAATAGGTAAGCCCCTTTTGGCCGCCGCTCATACTAAACTTCAGGTCGTTTTTATGGGCTACATTACCCAGTAGCATTTGCTCCAGGTAATTATCCGAGTTATAGGCCGGGTTTAACGAGTCGGTAGATGCACCGGCAGTAGCATTAGTTGGCGACTGGATCTTACGCCATAAGCGCAAATCGGCCGAGTTTGCCTGCGCAATGGTATGCGATATGCGGCCGAAGATATGCGCGTATTGTACATTTAATTGCGGTTTGCCTTCCTTACCCCTTTTGGTGGTAATTAATATGACACCATTGGCACCACGCGCGCCGTATATAGATGCCGATGCCGCGTCTTTCAGTACTTCAATGGTTTCAAAATCGTTGGGGTTAATGCCATTTACATCGGTAGCAATTACACCATCAATAACAAACAGTGGCGAGTTGCCCCCGGTTGTTGAAAAGGTAGATGCACCGCGGATCTGGATACTGCCGCTGGCACCTGGCTCGCCGCTATCATTCATTACCAGCAAGCCCGAAACTTGCCCCTGTAAAGCATCGTAAAGGTTAATAGGCTGCCTTTCCTTTATTTGTTCGGTAGTTACGGTAGATATGGCGGCTGTCAGGTCGCGCTTTTTCACAGCGCCACCATAACCGGTAACCACTACATCGTTTAAGGTGCTTACGTTATCGGTTAGCGTTACATTAATGGCGGTACGGTCGCCAACGGGTTCTTCCTTTGTATCAAAGCCTACATAGGTAAATACCAGTACGGCTTTATTATCAGGCACCGTAATAGTGTATTTACCATTAATATCGGTAACGGTAACCAGCGTGGGCGCGCCCTTTACCCTAACGGTTACACCGGGCAGCCCCTCGCCTTTAGCATCAACTACTGTCCCGGTTATTTTTTGCGCAATAACGGTAGCAGGGGTATTGCGTTCATCAATCTTGCGCAAAACAATAGTTTGCTGAAATACTTTATAAGTAAGTGACTGGGCTTTCAGAAACGTGTTCAGGGCTTCTTCAACCGTAACGTTGTTTACATTAACATCTAACTTGCCGTTTTTTGGCAAGTCGAGCTTATCAAACAGGAAGTGATAGTTGGTTTGTTTTTCAATTAATGACAGAACTTTTTCGACAGAAGTGTTCTTCTCATGAATGGTTACATTCTGACTAAAACTTTTGGCACTTATTTGCGTAAGTGCTGCGATCATGATAATAGCAGTTAGTTTCATAGCCAATAATATTTGACGCACCCCAGGCGAAGCCTCAGGTATGACCTTAGCATTAAAATTCATATTTTTGCGGTGTTTGGGTTAAACGTTAGCGTTCTATTTCAGTGGATGTTTTTTGGGTAACCCAACATATTGCCGGGATGGTGCTGCAAACACTTCCCGGTTTTTTTATGCCTATTTGTGCTGTTAATATATTTAATAACAGCTAATTAAGGATACCCTTACTGCCTAACTTGATTTTTGTAATTCTTTTCTCATTTGGTTTTTTGGTTTAAAAATGAATAATTGGTTAATTATATTTTTGTACTTGTAATTGGTTTTTTTAAGCGGTTAATTGGTAACCGTAAGCTCCCTGCCTTCGATATTGAAGTTTACCCCGGCATATTTAAACATGCTCAGCATCTCAGATAATTTAACATTACGCGGTATTTTACCCTTAAACTGGCGGGTTGGTATTTTGCCTTTGTAAGTAACATTAACATCGTACCAGCGGGCGGCCTGGCGCATAATGCCTTCGATACCTTCATCCTTAAATTGGAACAGACCGTTTTTCCAGGCAATAGCCTCATCCGTATCGGCATCTTCAATAATATTCACATCGCCCTGCGCATTTAATACAGCCTGGTTACCCGGCTTTAATATATGTGATGATTTTTGCCCGGTAAGCATAATAGATCCCTCCAGCAATGTAGTGCGCGATACACTTTCATCATCATAAGCCATTATGCTGAAGTGGGTGCCTAAAACCCTAACTTCCTGCCGGTTGGTTTTTACAATAAAGGGCATAGCCGGATTTTTGGCCACCTCAAAATAAGCCTCGCCGGTCATCTCTACATTGCGCTGCGCACCTGTAAATTGGGTTGGGAATTTAATGGACGATGCCGCGTTGAGCCAAACTTTGCTGCCATCGGGCAAAACAACATGGTATTGATAGCCCTTGGGCGTGGTAATTGTATTGTAGGCAATGGCTGCAGCATTGCTTGCGTCATCCGCTACCTTATAATCAACCTGGCCATCTTTGTTTTTTATTACACGGGCATTCCCTTGTTGTGCTATCAGGCCTTTATGGGTACTATCTAATACCAGGGTTTCACCATTACTAAGTGTTAGTATGGCTTTATTGCTGCCCGGCAAGGCATCGTGCGGAAGCTGAACCTTAGCTATTTCGGTAATTGGCTTTGGTTGGGTTAAAAAATACGCGGCCACACCCAGGCTGATCAATATGGTTGCCGCGATACCCAATCTCCAATATCCTTTGGATTTTAGGTTAACCACGTTTCCCGGCTTACCTTCTTTTAATATGCTTTTAAGTATGCTTTGGCTTTTGGCCTCATCAAACAGATCTTCGCGGCTATGTAAATCTTCCCATGCTTCGCGCATCAGGTCGGTAAGCTGGTCTTCATTATAAGCATCAAGCCGTTCAAATAGCTCCCTCAGTTCTTTATCTGTAGCCTGCTTAGTATAATACAGGTTAAACAGATAAGACACTCTTTTATTAGCGTTGCTCATTTTTGCTTGAAAAAAATTATCAATTACTGGTTTCGTTATAGCAAAAGAGGTTGCTATAATTTAATGACAACGGAGCGGGTAAAAAAGGGGGTACGGCTTTTAAATTTTTTTAAAAAAATTTAAAAAACAATAGCAGGAATACCACCATATCCGAGTGGTTCTCGCAATAATTGCTGATAAAGGCCACGGCATGTTGCAGGTATTTTTTAACCGTTTCGCGCGATAGGTTCATTTCTTCGGCTATCTCGGTGTATTTAAGGCGCTCGTGGCGGCTAAGCAGGTAAACTTTTTGCTGTTGGGGCGGCAGGTGGTCTATGGCGGTATCTAACAGGCTGTAATATTTATTACTATCGGCATCCACCAGTACCAGTTCTTCTTCGGTAGCATTTTCCGCTTCCCACTGTTGCTGGTACTTTTGCTCGCGCATCGCTTTTTTAATGCAGTTAAGCGCGTGATTTTTAGACATTACAAAAAGGTAGGCCCTAAAATTCCGGATGCCGTTCAATTCTGTACGATTAGTCCAGATCTTCAGAAACACATCCTGTACTACCTCTTCGGCCATTTCCATCGAATCGGTTAAACGGAAAATATGCGAACCCAATTGCTGGTGGTAGCGAGCAAATAAACAAGCAAAGGCATGTTCATCTCCTTGGGCTATTTGTAGCAGCAAATCATCTTCGTTAAAAAGATCAGGGGCAAGCATAGTTCGTTTATAAATTGGTGACTAAATTTAATTTTAATTTATTGTAAAGTCAATACAATTAGCATCACTTTGACAATTTTGTATAACATTATGCCAATCTAACGTACTTCATCCCTGCTAAACAAAAAAGGAGCGGCATTGCCGCTCCTTTAAAAATAGATTACAGGTAAAAATCACACCGTTACCGGGATAGTCGCGCCGTCTTTAATGTTATAAACGCGCTTATTATTACCCTCGGTTACGGTAATAATTAACTTGTCTTTTCCCTGGCGTATCACCTCCAGGTCAAACACTTTACCAAATGAATGGATATTGCGCAGCGCCATTTTATCCCACCCTTTGGGCAGGCGTGGCGAACAATTAAAACTATTAAAACCAACAGGCCGCATCCCAAATAAACCCTCGGTATATATCCGGCAATACAAGCCGCTCTCGGCCGAAAGGTGTCTTTGGTTACCTTCGGGATAAGCCTCTACCGGATAAGGTACATGTTCGCCCAGTAGCCTGCGGCGCGAATAATATTGCAGAAAATCCATCGCCCTTTCGGTTTCGTTAGCCTGCAATACACCGCGCAGTGCGTACAGGGTCGATCTGTCCCAAAAGGTTTCCTTCCCTGCTTGCGTGGCCAGGCCATCAGCCGTCCACAGGCGCGGCGAGAACAAAGCGTCCACCGTCCCCTTGCTGCGTTCAAAGATCCCTACGGTTAGGGGCAGACAGATCCAGGCACGCAGAACATCATTGGTTTCGTAATATTTATAGGTATCAAAGCCTTCTACATTGCCGCCAAAGTATTTCTCCATGCTGGCTTTTAGTTCGGCCGCTTGTTTGGTATAAGCATCTGTTTCATTTTTAGGCTGATGTAATTGTTTGCCCAAAAGCGATGCCGATATCAGCGCGTCATAATACAAGCAATTGGTAGATAAGTTGGCCTTACCCGATGGGAACCGCCCTTCCAGTTCATCACTTTTAGATTCGACCACACCCTGCGTATTAATATGCCGGCGGCTATACTCCAGGCACCAGGTAATTAACGGCCATAGTTTTTTGGCGGTATCGGCATTGCCGTAAGTAAGCGCGTAGCGCGATGCACCGTAGGCTATCATGGCCTGGTCGCCCCTGTCGCCGGCCCCTCTCCAAACGGCATCGCCCTCGGCTACTATCGAACTTGGGATGGCTTTATATTCGGGGTTCATGTATTGGGCAAACAAGCGGTAGCAATTCATGGCCGACAGGTTCCCTATCCTATCGCCCGAAAAGGCAAAGAACGGACTTACGTACTCGGCCTGGTCGTTAGCCCAAATAGCGGCATAATAAGCCAAACCACCTGGCCCGTGCATATAACCGCCCTTGGTTTTGTAAATACTTTCGGTCGCGCGGATCTTGGCAAAGGCAAATTCGGTATTCAATACCACATCGGGCGTTTCCAATTGCAGCGGGGCCTGTATTTCGGTCACCCTGTTTTGGCGGGCTTTTTCTTCAGCATCCACATTAATATTCGCTGCCGATTGTGGTTGATCGGTAGCCCGGTAACAAACCGCAAATGTGGCCGACTGCCCCGGCTGCAACAAGCGGCTGCCATCGTTCAGCGATTGCAGGATAACCGTATGCGGTGTCCCTTTGCTTCGGGTAGAATCGGTAGTTACCTCGCGGCGCAGGCGTTCCATATATACGGTTACGGGTTTGTCGCTGGTATTGGTCAGCACAAATTTTTCCAAAGCCATCGGTTTATCTACCGATGGGAACAGGCTGCGTACCATACTTACCAACGCCGGGCTGCCCGCTTGCGCGGATATGCGCATAATGCCTTTATGATTAATGCTTTTGGCGTTAAAGGCCATATCGCCTGATTTACCTGTTTTAGCCAGGTCGAATTTTAATAACCGGTTATTGATAAAAATCCGCGGCAGATCATTATCCGTAAAGGAATACGAAATATGGCTGCGGGTATTATCGGGCAATAGCCTGAATGTTGGAAATACCAATGTACGGTCTACCTTGCATACACCCGCTGTATCTATCCCATACTGCACCCAAAGCGATACCCTTTCGCCCGACATTTCGATATGATCGGTATGGGGCAAACGGTCTTTAATCGCCCAGGTAATGCTGCCATCGGTTTGTATGGCCCAGCGATCGGTTTGTTGGGGTAGTACCGGTTTTTGCGCGATAGTTGTTTGTGTTGCCAGTAAAAGGGTGGCACAAATTAGTTTTATAAAATTGGTTTTAAACATCGATTACTGTTTCTTCATATCAGCGGGAAGCTGATTGTTACTTAATTGGATATTTTTGCCATTAGTGCCTACAAACACGGCGGCGGTACCCTGTACCTTGTTGTTTACAATATTAGCGCCATCTACATCGGTCAGTTTAATAATAGCCTGGCTGCCGTTTGTCGCGGGGATAGTGCAGTTGTTTATTTTAATATCCTTACCATCTTCGCATATCAGCGCCGGGCGCATATCGTTCGTTTTTAGTTTAAACTGTACATTGTTTAAAGTTAAACTTTCTACATGCCTTGCCCAAACACCATAAGCCGGTATTAGCGGGCCAAAAGTTTTCACTTCGGGATATTTGTCTATAGCTTCGGGTACTACCTGTTGGGCATTTTCCAGTGTGCCACCGCCGGCCAGGGTAATCTCGATATTCTCCAATGTCAGGTTTTTAACCGGGTGGCCGGGTACACCTGTTATTAAGATGCCCGATGGCGGTTTTAATTGAGCGGTATCGGCTGCCTGTGCCTTTACATTCCTGATGATCACATTTTCCAACGTGCCGGTTTGCTGTTGGGTATCCTGATCTTTACGGAACACACTCAACCTTGATCCCAACCTGATCAGTATCGGTGTTTTAACGTTCACCATGGTAATGTCGCTTATCTCTACATTATGCAAATGCGCGCCATCCACACTTAGTAACTTAATGCCGCCATTGCTGGTATTATAAATATAGCAGTTGCTGATCTTAATATTCTCGAAAGCAGCCATAGATTCGGTACCCATTTTAATAGCGCCCTGGCTGCTTTTTAAGCGCATGCCGCTTACGGTAATATTACTGCAAGGCATTTTGCTCGATGTAGTTTTAAAGCACAGCGCATCATCGCCGCTATCGATATCGCAATCCTTAATGGTTACCTGCTGGCAGCCGTCAATATCAATCCCATCGTTATGGGCAACACCTCTGCTTACAATTTTTAATTTTTGGATAGTTACATCCTTACAGTGGAAATAATGCGATGTCCATGCTGCCGAGTAGTTTAAGGTAACCCCGCTTACGCTAATCTTTTCGCAGCGCACCATCCGTAATAAAAACGGGCGGCGGCCCCAGCGTTCGCCCTCGGGGCGGGTATCTATTAAAATATGCTTTGCTTTCAAGGCCGATCCTTGTCCATCTATTACGCCCTCGCCTTCTATGCCTATATTTTTCAAGTCCACACCCACTACCAGCGCCCAGCCTACGTGCTGGCCCAGGCCTTCGGTAAATGGGTCGAGGTTTTGGTAATCGTTAATATCGGTACTGCCCAATAAAACCGCGCCTTTTTGCAATTGCAGGATAACATTGTTTTTTAGCGCTATAGTACCCGATAAAAACCGCCCTGCCGGGAAGATCACTTTGCCACCGCCTGTTTGGTTACAATAATCAATGGCCTTTTGTATCGCTACCGAATTTAGTGTTTGCCCATCGCCAACCGCGCCGAATTTTTCGATATTACAATCGGCGGCAAGCAATGTGCCCGGCAATGCTATTACACAACCGGCAATTAGCAGCCGCAGGTTTTTCAGCAATTTATTTCTTAGCATCTTTCTCGCTTTTTTCAAACTTAATCATTTCCGAACCGGCTAAAAGGAATGCACCCAAACCATGGGTATCATTCAATTCTTTTGGGCGGGTATAATAAAATTTAATAGCCTCGTCCATATTAGTGCCAATACAAACATCTTCCAACTCGCCGTTGGCGGTTACCTTGGCGGTTAAGCCTTTCCAGCCTTCGCGGGCAATGGAGATATAATGGCGGTCTATCCACCCCTCGTTAACCGCGCGGGCTACCGCGTAAGTATACATAGCCGTAACCGAAGTTTCCAGGTACGAATCAGGCTTATCCAGCAACTGGTGCCATAAACCGGTTTGATCCTGGTAACGGGCATAACCCACAATTTGCCTTAACAACAAGCGGATCAGTTCGGCCCTTTTAGGGTGGTTGGCAGGCAGATTGTTCAATAGTTCGGCTTGTGCAACAGCTAACCAGCCGTTGGCACGGCCCCAATGGCCAACACCATTCATTTCCACATCGCTGTAGTAATTGTGCCAAAACAAGCCACTTGGCTGGTCGTACAGGTATTTGTTAAAGTTTTCTACCTGTTTAATGGCATCGTCAAAGTATTTACTATCCCCGGTTAGTTTGCCCATACGCGCAAGGAAAGGCACGCTCATGTACAAATCATCGGCCCACATCGTGTTTTTACGTGGGTTAGGGCGGCATAAGGTACCATCGGCCAAACGTAATTGTTTGGTTAGGATATAATCGGCCGAACGTTCTAAATAAGCGCGGTAATCTTTGCGGTTATCCAGGCCATAAACATCCGTCAGCCCGGCCGACATAGCACCGCAGGCATCCAGGTTAGTGATGCTGAAAACCGGGTTATACTCTACCTTGGGGTTTTTAGCCTTGCGCGATTCTTCGAAGTACGACAGGTTATCAAAAATAAAACTGAAGTTATGCAGGCTATAATCCGAATATTTTTTATCGTTCAGCACTTTGGCGGCTTGTACCATGCCGGTGGTTAATACACCGTTTACGTACATCCATTTATTGTACTTGCTATCGGCCTTTACATCAGCCGATATGGCCAAACCCTTGGTCGATTCAAATTTCTCGCCGGTTTTGTCGTTCACAAATTTAAATGATGTGTTTTTGATCACGTTATCGGCAACGCGCCTTACTACCTCTTCGGTATTTGGTGTTTGTGCAAATGTTACAGCGCTAAAGGCGGTGAATAATAGCAGGGATAAATATCTTTTCATAATTGGTTGGTTTGTATGCTTCTCTTTTTTGTCGTACAGTTTATTAAGCTTGGTTATTTTTTGTTTGTTGCTCTTGTAGTTTTTACCTGCGCTGCAGTTACAGCTGTACCCTTATTGGTAAAGCTATTACGTACATAGGTTAATACATCGGCTATCTCCTGGTCTTTTAAAAAGTTTTGCGGCGGCATATTGTTCGAGTACGATTCGCCGTCTATCTCCACACTTTGCGCAAAGCCGTTTAGCACTACTTTTATCAAGCGTACTTTATCGCCGGTTACATAACTGGTTTTTATAAGCGGCGGGTTCATATTAGGTACACCTCCGCCATCGGCCTGGTGGCAGGTTAAGCAATATTGCATATATACTTTTTGCCCGCGGGCTATAGATGCCGATAGGCCCGCCGGGGCGGCCGCTTTAGCTTTGGTTTGTGCCTTCAGGCAAAATGGGGTAATTAATAACAGGATAACAATTACTTTTTTCATTAATAAAACTTATTTTTTGGTGTAGATAATACGATAAATAACGCCCTTAACATCGTCGCTTACATAAAGGGAACCATCGGCACCCAAGGCTAAACCCACCGGGCGGTGTTCGGCGCTGCGGCCGCCTTTCGCGGTATTATCAGCCGAGCCCGAAAAATTATCGGCAAATATTTCCCAATCGCCTGCGGGCTTACCATCCTTAAACGGCTGGAATACCACACAGTAACCCTTTTGCGGTTCGGGCGCGCGGTTCCATGAACCATGGAAGGCAATGAAAGCGCCGTTACGATATTTCTCGGGGAACATTTTACCAGTATAAAACAGCAAACCATTGGGCGCCATGTGGCCGGGATAAGCCGCTACCGGGTCGATATATTTAGGGTCGGCTTCCTTTTTGCCATCACCTCCGTATTCGGGGCCTTGGATCTTTTTATGCTGCAATTGGTCGTAATACATAAAGGGCCAGCCGGCATTGTCGCCTTGTTTTAACGCGTACATACATTCGGCAGGTAATTCGGCCGATCGCTTTACGTCGTACAATTCGGGCCACGAGCTGTTCAGGTTATCGCGCCCGTGCTGCATCACAAACAACTGGTTATCCTGCTGGTTCCAGTCCAGGCCTACAATGTTGCGCAAGCCCGTAGCAAAGCGGATCCCATCCTTATAGGTTTGGTTCAATTTATTAGCCTTAAATACCCACACCCCACCGGCCGAATCCAACAGCGGGCAGCCGGGTATACCAGGCGAGTGTAAACCCCTGTCCTGCACCTGGCAGGCGCTAAGTGGCGCGCCAATGTTAATGTAGATATTATTATCATTATCCAGCACCAGCGATTTTGTTTCGTGCTGGCGACCGGCCTTTAAGCCATAAATTATCCGTTCGGGGTGCAGGGTATCTATCACCTTGCTTTGCGCATCCAGCTTGTACCTGTAAATTTCGGTGTTTGACGACGCGTACATATACCCATCCTTAATGTACATACCCGTGCCGCCATAATTGCCAAAACCGCCGGTAATTTGGGCCTTGCCGTTGCTGGCCTCGTGCAATGTAATAATGCCCTGGCCGGCCTTAGGTTTGGCCAGTTTTACATAAATATCGCCCTGCGGGGTTACGGCAATATGCCTTGCTTTTGCGCCTACATTAGCTACCTGCAAAGCCCCAAAGCCGTCGGGTAGTTTTAGCCCGGCATTATCGGCATCGGGGATCACTGTATTATCGGTTTTTAAGGCATAAATAGCCATGATGCCTGCAATTGCAAGCCCCGCCATGGTGGTGTATTTAAATACGATACGCTTCATTTATAAATTGGTTTGTTTTATGCTTATATGGGATTTGTGCAGCTATGCGGAGATTTGTACCAGGGTTGACATATTGGTAATTTTTGCATGCTGTATGTATTCGTTTTTATAGATGGCCGGGCTTTTACCGGTTATTTTTTTAAAATACTTATGAAAGCTGGAAAAACTATTAAACCCGCTCTCCATACATAACTGCTTAATACTCAATTTATTTTCTATCAGTAATTTGCAGGCGTTGCCAACTTTAATCTCGATAAGAAACTGCGAATAGGTTTTTTTAGTACGCGATTTAAAGTAGCGGCAAAACGAGTTAGGGCAAATATGCGCGATATCGGCAATCTCATCCAATTGGATCCGGCTCCTGAAATTAGCCAGCGAATACTCGTATATGGCATTAATCCGGTCGTTCTCTTCCTGCTTGTAATCATACTTAAAACCTATTGACGAAAGCGCCCTTACCTGTTTGCAATTGGTAATGGCCATCAAAATTTTCAATAGCAGCATTACCCTTAAACTGCCCTGGCTATCCACCATTTTAGTCATTAAACCGGCCACTTCCTCTCTATTACCATCGAATAGCAACAAACCTCTCCGGGCTTTCTCCAGCATTATTTTAATCACTTTGTTCTCGGCCAGTTGTAGGAACTTATCGCCCCAAAAATTCTCAGAGAAATGCACCACCGTAATATCTGCCGGCGTATGGCCATAAGGATCTACATATTGGTCGTCAAAGCGCCAGTAGTGCGGCAGGTTGGCGCCGACTATTACAATATCGCCGCTCATAAACCGGCTGATATGATCGCCGATAAACTGCGTGCCGCAGCCTTTTTTAAAATAAACGATTTCCACCTCCTCGTGATAATGCCATCGGTTATGATTGGATGGAACCGTTTCATGACGCACGCTGAAAGAGCATTCGGCATCGGTAGATACTTTAAGCAGCTTTGGTTTCATTTCTCAATTAAGGTTAATAGCAATAGCAAGCGCTATTTATTGTAAAGACAATCCATCCGGCAAAAAAGGGGCTATACCAATTTTATTTTTCGTGATTAAAAAATTTTGTCCGCATCATACGCGCTGACAACCAAACTGCATATTAGGTGAATATCCCGCATTTATCCTTATTGGCTTATCTGTAGTTTTGATACAAGCACCCTTTACGGGGATAAAACCGTTATAAATTTTAATTTATCGCATTAATGAAAAACCTATATCAACTATCGCGTGCCTTATTTTCAAAATCCGGAGCTACCGAAGCTGTATCGGCTTCGCGGCGGCAATGGTTAAGTAAAGTGTCCCTGCCGGCGCTGGGCGCTACCGTGGGCTTAAGTTTGTTAGATAAAAACGCCAGCGCCCAAACCGGGGCAAAGGCCGATAGCACCCATACCCTGGGGGCCCGCACTTATAACATTAAGGATTTTGGAGCTAAGGGCGATGGCAAAACATTGGATACTAAAGCCATACAAACTGCCATTAACCTTTGCAACAAAGAACAAGGCGGCACGGTACTGGTACCCGCCGGCACATTTGTTACCGGCACGGTTGAACTAAAAAGTAACGTGCGGCTATACCTATCCGCGCAAGCGATATTATTAGGCACGGCCGATGGCAAGCAATATTACGCTGCCGACGCTATCCCGCTCAGCGGTGATTCTACTTTAGGCGATGGTAATGTGGGCTTATTTTTTGCCGTTAAGGCCGATAATATTACCATTGACGGCCCCGGCACTATTGATGGGCAGGGTGCGCAATTCCGTGCCCCGGTAAAAGGCGAGATGCCGCCGGCCGGCATAACCGGCCCCCACAGGCCTTACCATTTGCTGTTTCATCAGTGCAAAAACCTCACCGTGCGCGATATTTATTTACTGAACAGCGCCTTCCATTCGGTTAGGGTGATCCAGAGCGAATTTGTGAAGCTGGAGGGGCTGCACATCCGTGGAAGGGTTATTAATAATAATGATGGGTTCCATTTTATTAGTTGCACTTATGTACACATGAGCAATTGCGATGTGCAAAGCCAGGATGATGCCTGCGCGTTATTTGGCAGTTGTAAGTTTGTAACGATTACTAATTGTTCTTTCAGCACCCGTTGGTCTGTTTTCCGTTTTGGCGGTGGCGAGGCCGAAAATATTACCGTATCCAACTGCCTGATTTATGAAACCTATGGCTGCCCTATTAAAATGCGTTGCGGGCCAGGATCGCGGTTCGAGAATATCTCTTTCTCCAACATAGTAATGAAGGATGTAACCGGGCCGATTTCTATTGGATTAGGTCTGCAAAACGGGCAGACTGCCACACCGGGACGCTCGCCAGCGATTGTACGTAATATTTCCTTTAACAGCATTACAGCTACAGTAGTAAAGCCCGTTCCATTGCGCGATACGCAGCATCCAAGTACTTATAATCCTGGTGAAATGTTCTCGTGCGTTACGTTGAATGCTATGGACAATGTGTTTATGGAAAATATCACCTTCGATAATGTCCATATCACCTTCCCCGGCGGCGGTACATTAGAGCAGGGCGCGGTAAGGGATGTGCCCAAATTAGCCGGCGAATATTACCAGATAGGTGTACCACCTGCCTACGGACTGTATGCCCGCAATGTACGTGGGTTGGTATTGCATAATGTAAGCCTAAGCACGGCTGCCGACGATTTGCGCCCGGCCCTGGTGTTTGACCATGTGGAAGATGGCGCCATTAACGGTTTAAATTTACAAGGCAACCAGCAAGCCGAATCGGCATGCCGGTTTACCGATAGCAGCGATATATTAATGACCGCCACCCGGCTGAAAGGCGCGGCGCAGATTTTTTTACAGGTGGAAGGCAGCGGCAATAAACGCCTAAAAATTGATGGCGGCGATATTGCTAAGGCTACCACAGCCCTAACATTTAAACAAGGCGCCAAACCCGATGTGGTGAAATGGCGGGAATGATCTTTACTTAAACCTTATCACAAAAAAACGCCTCCTGATAAATGTATCGGGAGGCGTTTCGCTTTTAGTATAGTTACATTTACTTATCAGTTATAGCGGTTGGCTTGCTGCCCCATACATCCTGGTAATAAATACTGTTTTGCACGGTTAAGCCGGATGAGTTTTTAAGCTTAATGAGCTTGTTATTATCCTGCGGGCGTACCATTTTTACATTGTTTAGTTGCGCGCCTATTACATCATCTAAAAAAACAGCATACCTGCTATCGCGCTGCTCGTAGTTGAAAGTGCTGTTTTGTACGCTTAAGCCCTTTACATGCCTTGCCCAAATGCCATAAGATGGCTGAATTTTTAAATCGGCCGCGTTGTATTGGCCAACGCCAAGCTCGTTAGGGGTGTTTAAGGTATCCGCAATGGGGTTGCCGCCTTTTACCAGCACATTCATATCGTTAAAGGTAACGTTGGTAATATAGCCGGTGTGTTTGCCATTAGGCAGTTTAAAATCCAGCCCGCCTTTAACATCGGCATTATCGGGCAGTTTATAACCTGCAATTATGGGCGTGGCTTTGCGTTGGGTACCGCTATAGGGTTTCCATACTTTACCACTATAAGCACTGCCGCCGTAAACCTCGTAAATATCAACCGCCTTTAGGTTAATGTTTTCTACCTCGCCAATATTTACGTTTTTAATCAGCAACTCGTTATGGTCTTTGCCGTTTTCGGTAAACTCGTACTTGCCGGCCACTGCGCCAATTGCACGCCCCCGGTTTGATATGGATATAAAAAATGGCGTAGTAGCCCTGTACATTTTAGATCGCGAATGGATAGGACCCGTGCGCCCGCTATTTAAATAAATATTTTTAATATGCGCGCCATCGTTTGCCGAAATAGAGAAGCCGGCCTTATTAGCGCCAAGTACATAAATATTATCTACATACATATCGGTAATATCATCCACCGTTTCCGACCCTATTTGTATCAAATTGCAATTGGTATCGCCCACAATATTGCGCACCAGATAATTACTTGCCGGCCGCGTAAAGCCCAGTGAGCAATCGGACCCGGGCTTAATCACATCGTCCGAACTTACCCTCGAAAATATATTGGTGGCCTTTACATTATTGCATTGCATAAAATCATATACATCGCGCACGTTGCTTTGGCTATCCTTACTGAAGTAGGTATCGTGTACGTTAATGCCGTCGGTACCTGTGGCCAGCAAAGCAAAATGCCCTGACCGGTCTATCTTCAGCATGTGTTCATCGTCAAAAAGTTTTGCTCCGCCGGGTTGCATATAGTATGGCTCGTTTTTCGCTTCATCATACCACATATCCTGCGGGTGATAAATGCCCCCTATCTCGATATTGGTACACAGTTTCAGCGTAAACATTTTATCGGTGCGGTTATCGGGCGTGTTTTTCATCACGTTATCGCCATTCACAATATTGCCATCGCCGGTAATGCGGCCGGTGCCTATTATTTTAATGTTATCCAGCCGTTCGCCAAAAAACATGGCGTTTTTAAAGTAATGGTGGCCAACATCCTGCTTGGTCATATAATTCTCGGGATCGGCATATGGCCCAAAATCTGTAGGCGAAAGGCCCGAGCGGTATTTTTTATCGCTAAACCAGGTAGTTTCAGGCGCGTCGCCGCCTTTCAGGCATTTTATAGTCGCCCCCCCGTCAAGATACAGGTATACATTGCTCATTAAATGTACGGTGCGTACTAAATAAGTACCTTTGGTAAATAGCAAGGTACCGCCGCCGGTTTGGGCTATTTGAGCAATGGCATTATTAATCGCATCGGTATTATCATCCACACCATTGCCTGCCGCCCCAAAGCTTTTCACATCAACCTTACCCGAGTAATAGGAAACCGTATTTGATAAACCTTTATGCGCCCCGTCTTTAACATTTAATTTAAAAGTATATAACTGATGGGGCTTTAAACCCGTAACCATTGCCGTAGATGCACCAGCATCAACCTTAGCTGCTGATACCGACCATGTTTTACCTTTATCCAACGATTGCATCAGTTGCACAGCACCTCCCACGCCCGCACCCCATTTAAAATTGGCAGTAGTATAGGTTGAGGCAGTTTCCTGGTATTGCGGGGATGTGTAGGCTATTCTTTCCAGATCGGATATCGTGCCTGTTGCCGTTAATACAACTGCTTCATTACCTGTACCCGCGCTGGTTAACTTTTCGGGTTTTGATGTGGTGCAGGCGGCTTTAAACCGGTATTCACCAACTGATTTAAGGTTCACATTGCTAATCACAATTTTAAGGTCGGGGCCATTGGCCGGCCTTAAATCAAGGTGGTTAAATGTAAGTACCGAGCCCCCATCGCTTAGTTTTGATATCACCACATCGCCAACTTTTTGATAAGGATAGCCGGCCCCTACCCGGCCAATGGATTGGGTGGTAAGTCCGCTTAGTTTTACATCGCCACGACCGATAACATTTACGGTTGTATTATCCATGGTAGCGTTAACACCTGCCGGGAGATAAATTTTTACCGATGCATCGGGGCTGCGCTGCCCGGCTGTAAAATAAAGCGTAAGGGCATGATTGGTATTAGCGGTAATTTGGGGTTGGGCTAAAACCAGTTGCCCGATAAGCGCCATTGGCTGTACCGCAATATAATAGGTTGTAGTTAATGAGCCATTTTGTGCGGTAACTGTTAAGCGGTCGCCCGTTATTAGTTCGCCCTCTGTTTTTACCGCGCCGCTTTTATCGGTAACCGTATATTTTTGATTGGAACCATCTTTTGCGGCAAGTTGCAGTGGCAATTGCTTAACAGTTATCGCGGTTGAAACCAGGCCCTGGTCTTCGGGGGTATCAACGGTAAACAAATAGGTGCTGCCTTTAACAAGCACTAAAGTATCCTTTGTTATCCGGGCTATATTTGGAGCGCTTTTACCGAACGTTATTTCGGCGCTATAAACCGCGTGTTCTTTTTCAGCGAATACGGTAACGCTAAAGTAAACGAGTACAATAAAATTGAGTAGTAATGATCTTTTAATTGCTGGCATTGGTATTTAATATTGGTGATACAAATACAGCATTTTTAATTAAGGCTTTTAACCGCTCAATACACCTGTTATTCAATCTTTTTGTCAGTGTGTAGCAGGGACGGACTGCTATATCCTGGATGGAAGCAAATTATTAAACAACCGCTTTTGCCGTAAACATGCCGCTATAATACTTACGGTAGCCATAGCCTAAAAGCAGGTTAGGTACCAATAATGTAACACCCATTAGCCAACCCGATGGCACTAAAAATGTGTGAAACAATAGCACATTTAAACTAATTGGGAAAAGCACAACCGCAGAAAATGGCGCATAACGGTTAAACAGCAAGGATAACCCGCCGGTTATTTGTATTACCTTTTGCATGGGGTAAAAGTAACCTGTTCCCTTAAGCCCGGCAATAAACGCGCCGGCTTTACCCGTATGCAATGGCTGGTAAGGTATAAAATGCAGGAAGTAATCGAGCCCGAATACGAGGTAAAGAAAGCCCAGTAAAATGCGGGATATTAATACGGTTGTTTTCACTGTTGATAAACTATTTTTATGAATTTAAACCCTCCACTTCGGGGAGGGTTGGGAGGGGTCTACTCTGCCGGCGAATCTGCCCATTCCGTAGTTTCTGCCCAGGCATCAAAATCACGTTGCAATTCGGTTATTTTGTTGCGGGCGCCACGCATAGCACCAACACCTAATAGCAAGCGCAGCGGCGGGTTTTCGGCATCAACGGCTTTAACAATAGCCTTGGCTGCACGTACCGGATCGCCGGGTTGCTTGCCGCTGTAGCCGCGGATAGTGCCCTGGTTGGTATGCGCGGTAGCATGATAATCGTCAATAATGGTTTTAGTATCATTAGCCGATCGGCCTGCCCAGTCGGTACGGAAGCCGCTGGGGGCAATTACCGTTACGTTGATACCCAAAGGCTTCACCTCTTTTGACAAAGCTTCCGAGTAACCATCAACCGCAAATTTGGTAGCATTATAAAAGCCTACGCTTGGGAAACCTACCAGCCCGCCAATGGAGGCGATGTTAACAATATGCCCGCTGCGTTGCGCACGCATGCCCGGCAATACGGCCTTGGTCATATTAGCCAGCCCGAAGAAGTTGATCTCGAACATACGGCGCACCTGGTCTTCCTCGCTTTCTTCAATAGCGCCAAAGTAGCCTATACCGGCGTTGTTCACCAGCACATCAATCCGCCCGAATTTTTGGATAGCCTGCTCAACCGAAGCGGTAATTTCTTCGGCTTTGGTTACGTCTAATTTTACGGCAAGGGCGGTACCAGGGTATTGTTCGGCAATATCCTTAATATCATCCGGGTTACGCGCGGTTACTACTACGCTATGGCCGGTTGATAAAAGTTCCTGGGCCAGTTGCCTCCCAAAACCGGTGGAGCAGCCCGTTATAAACCATATTTTACTCATGATGTTGTGTTTGATTATGATGCTAATTAACCGTATAAAGGTAAAATGTTTAATTATGATTTCACCGATTTGTGATGAGATTTCACCAATGAGGTTTACGGACCTTTTGAATCGGACAACCACCAATATTAATGCGGATATTACAAAGCGGTCAGCTTCACTTTTAATTCAAAATCTTCGCGGCTTAATTTGCCTTTGCGTAACTGGCTGATATATTTTAAAACGCTGATCCGGTCCAGTTCTTCCTGGTATGCCTTCCGCTCCACATCATTTTGCGGGCTATCCTGCAGCTTGAGCCTAATGGATGCCCTTGATATCTCTTCATCCAGAATATCAGGCAGGCAGGTCCGGAAATGATCGAACGAATTGAGTGGGAAAATGATCAGGCTCATTGTTTTTATATCTGGGTAATGATAACATTAGTGTGCTAAGCTGGCTTTAACTGGGCATTACCTTTTTGTTACTAATGATTTCACCGATTACTAAATTAGATTTCACTGATTTTTTTTGATTTCACTGATATAAAAACCTCCGTGCCCTTTGTGGTTCCTCACTCGGTGGCCGCTGTGGTTAAATCACCACCACGCAATCGCCACGCTACCCCCTCCCCAACCGAATTAAATAAAATAACACCCAATGTTTCTTTTATCTATTACCTTTATATTTGCGATATATAGTTGATATAGGATGCCGGTAAAAGGAAATCAGTTTAAAACAAATACATTCAAGGGGAATAGCGAGCCGGGGGACAAGCCCAAAGCCGGGCGCGAGAGGAGCGAGCGTGTGCGGACGGAAATGCCATCGTTTAATTTAAAGGATGGTAAGATCATCAAGATCATCGGGCTAGTATTTTTACTCCTTTCCATCGCGTTCCTGGTAGCTTTCACCTCGTACCTGTTCACTTGGCAGGAGGATCAAAGCTATGTATCGGCGGCAAACGGCGGCTGGGGCAATCTGTTTAAAACCACCCAGGAATTGCTGGATGGCGGCGTGAAAGACCCCATAGTGAACAACTGGCTGGGTAAACTGGGTGCCTTATTATCCAACCAGTTTATATACGAGTGGTTTGGGATATCATCATTCCTGTTTATAGCCGTATTTTTTATTGTGGGTTATCGCCTCCTGTTTAGGGTGCAATTATATTCTATTCCTAAAACTTTGGGTTATGCCTTTTTTGGCATCATCTTCTTCTCGCTGGCTATTGGCTTTGTACACGGGTTGATTAACGATTACGCCCACTTTTTAGAAGGGCAGTTTGGCTTTTGGAGCAACCGTTTACTGGATGCCCAAATTGGCCAGGCAGGTGTTGGCTTCGGGCTGATATTTGTGGTGCTGGTATTTTTAGTGATTGCCTATAATATTGATTTTAAACTCCCTCAGCGCAAGCCTAAGGATATAGCATTGGCCAATGCCATGGACGATATGAACCCCGAAGCGATAGATTTGCTGGACGAGGAAATATCTGAACCTGTAGAGTGGAAAAAGAACGGCCGCAACCACGTACCTATCGATACAGGTGAGCGGATGCAGCAACAACCCATGAGTATACGCCCGGTAAATTTAGAAGTGGATGATGAACCTGCCGTGCCGCGTAATACTAATATCGATACGCAAAATACCCTGCGCCACGAACCGGTTACCCTGATGCCCGAGCTAACCGCCGAGCCGGAAGCCGGAAGCGATATCCCACTGACTGTTGAGACTGCACGCCCTAACCCGGTAACCAGTATTGAACAAAGCGACACCACAAAAACAGCCAACTCATTGGTTGAACAGTTTGGCACTTTCGACCCTAAGCTTGACCTATCCAGCTATAAATATCCTACACTTGATTTGCTGGAAAACTACGGATCGAACAAAATTTCGGTTAACAGCGATGAGTTAGAGGCCAACAAAAACAAAATTGTTGAAACCCTGAACCATTATAACATTGAGATAGACAAGATTAAAGCCACCATTGGCCCAACTGTTACTTTGTACGAAATTATCCCCGCGCCGGGTGTGCGTATCTCCAAAATCAAGAACTTGGAGGATGATATTGCCCTAAGTTTAGCGGCATTGGGCATCCGTATTATAGCCCCTATGCCGGGCAAGGGTACTATCGGTATCGAGGTACCTAACCAAAACCCCGAAATGGTTTCTATGCGGTCGGTTTTGGCGACTGAGAAATGGCAGAACAATACCATGGATTTGCCTATTGCCCTGGGTAAAACCATCAGCAACGAAGTATTTATTGCCGATTTGGCCAAGATGCCCCACTTACTGGTTGCCGGTGCTACCGGCCAGGGTAAATCGGTAGGTATTAATGCCATTTTGGTATCCCTGCTGTACAAACGCCACCCTGCCGAGTTGAAGTTTGTGTTAGTCGACCCTAAAAAGGTGGAGTTAACCCTGTTCCGCAAAATTGAGCGCCACTTTTTGGCCAAACTGCCCGATGAAGCCGACGCCATTATTACCGATACCAAAAAGGTGGTAAATACGCTCAATTCGCTTTGTATTGAGATGGACCAGCGTTATGATTTGCTGAAAGATGCCCAGGTGCGTAACCTTAAAGAGTATAATGCCAAGTTTGTTAACCGCAAGCTTAACCCTAACGAAGGCCACCGCTTTTTGCCCTTTATTGTGCTGATAGTGGATGAGTTTGCCGATTTAATGATGACCGCCGGCAAAGAGGTGGAAGCGCCAATTGCCCGTTTGGCCCAGTTGGCCCGTGCCATAGGCATCCATTTAGTGATAGCCACACAGCGCCCATCGGTAAATATTATTACGGGTACGATAAAGGCCAACTTCCCGGCGCGATTGGCGTTCAGGGTATTATCGAAGATAGATTCGCGTACGATATTAGATTCGGGCGGTGCCGATCAATTGATAGGTCGCGGGGATATGCTGCTCTCAACCGGCAGTGATTTGATCCGCCTGCAGTGCGCTTTTGTGGATACGCCCGAGGTAGAAAAAATAGCCGACTTTATTGGCGAACAGCGCGGATATCCATCGGCCATGCTATTGCCCGAATTTGTGGGTGAAGGCGAAGCCAGCAGCAGCGCTAAGGAATACGACCCCGATGACCGCGACCCGATGTTTGAGGATGCCGCCCGCCTGATTGTTTTGCACCAGCAAGGTTCTACCTCACTCATCCAGCGTAAGCTAAAACTGGGCTACAACCGCGCCGGCCGGATCATTGATCAACTGGAAGCCGCAGGTATTGTAGGCCCGTTTGAGGGCAGCAAAGCCCGCGATGTGCTGTACCCGGATGAGTATAGTTTGGAGCGGTATTTGGAGAGTTTGGCAAAGGGTGGGGAATAAGCCCATCCCGTTACGTGATTACAAGGTACGAAGCGATTGCACACCCAAAAAGCAGTGAGAAAAGGGTTTACACAAAGTTTACACTTTTCAACATTTTTTTTACATCAAATAATTGACAATCAAATAATTACAAAACACCGGGGTTACAGTATTTTCACTGCCCTTTCACCACTACGTCATTGCGAGTTATCAAATCCCGCCGGGACTTTAAAGCTGGCATGACGTAATGTAATTCCTGCCCTCTCCTATGTTTGTATCGATACAAGTGATAAATTAGTATTGAAGTG
>JAZKAO010000025.1:0-178705 GCA_040389105.1 Bacteroidota bacterium | reverse complement strand
GTCATTGGTCATTGGTCATTGGTCATTGGTCATTGGTCATTGGTCAAAATGCCTGTGGCATTTTGTATTCAGAAACGCACAAATGACTAATGACAGCGAAGCGAAATGACCAATGACGCGAAGCATCGTGACTAACTTAAAACGCTTCTCCCAAACCTAATATATAGGTATTATAGCCCTTGCTAAACCCATAGTCGAGGGTGATATTGGTATCAGATCCTTTATTGAATTTTATGCGGAAACCTGCTCCGGCAGCCGGGTTTATGTATTTAAAGTTGCGGCTGGCCGCTTCGGTTACCGAGGTAGCATTGGCAAATATCACAAAGCCAAACAAGCCGTCGCGGGTAAGATCGCGGCGGTATTCGCTTTCTAAATAAAACATGCCCTGCCCACGATAGCGGTTTTGCTCCATTCCCCTGCCCGACCGGTTATAAGGGTCCCAGCCAACACTGGGCAAATCAAGATATGGCGCGCCCGCGTTTAGCGTTGTCCAGTAATATGCCCACAGGGCCAGCACATTCTTTTTCTTTTCAGTGCTTAAGGAAATGTATTTACGTACATCAACATATAAGGATTGCCAGCTATCGTTACTGCCCAATGCTTTTGAATTATAACGATAAATAGCGTTTACATACATGCCCGGCAAGGGGTTAAATGGATTATTACGGGTATCGT
Organism: Bacteroidota bacterium; assembly: GCA_040389105.1. Classification (GTDB taxonomy): domain Bacteria; phylum Bacteroidota; class Bacteroidia; order Sphingobacteriales; family Sphingobacteriaceae; genus Mucilaginibacter. The sequence goes on along the minus strand of JAZKAO010000025.1, from coordinate 178,030 downwards.
ACAGTAAGTTAAGCGTAACGCCCGACGAAAAGGAATTATTATCATTAGCAGCCCCGTATTGGTAGCCCGTAAAACTTTTAAGCTTATTGGATTGATCGGCCTCTATATCTATGCGGTAATCCAGGTTATAGCCAATACCGGCATAAAAGTAATTGGTAACGCGCTTTAATGCCGCCTGGTTAAACCTTACGTATTTATAATTAACGAGTAGTTTATTTTCTTCGGCCTGGCTGCCCCCAAGCCCCCAGGTATATTGCGGATAAACCAAAAACCGGGTATCGCCCTGTATATTCCAGCTATTGTTTTTTAACCAAAGCGACGATCGTAAGGGCAAGCCAAAACGCCCTGCAAAATTAAGATATGGCGTAAATACTACGCTTGATAAATAGGTACTATCGCGCGGGCCTAAATAAAAACCGGCTGTAGTAGTAGTAATGAGCGCTGTACCGCCGCCCGGTACTGCCGATGAAACGGGCAGAAAAGAAAAATAAATACGTTTGCCATCTTCTTTTTTAACAGTACCCGGTTTAATGTGCAGCAACAAATTTGCAACATCTATTAAATCTTTTTTACCATTTGTATCTACCATACTGGCTGTTTTTATCACATCCTGGGCTAATAAATTAAATGGTAAACAGCAGCAAATCAATACTAATAACACTTTCCCCATAATCACTAAAACGCTTTATATTTTATACTTGTTATTAGTATCCCAATATAATTTAAATCTTTAAAAATTGCCACAGCTACGATATATATTCCTTTGCAATCAGTTCGTACAGTTTTTTGCTGTTAACGGCGGTATCAAAGTTTTGATCTAACAAAGCCTGCACCTCTTTATTATCTAAACTGGCGGCTATATTTTTCAATACGCCAAAGTAGGCCATTTCTACACTTTCGGTTATTTGTAAATGGATAAGCAGGGCCAGGTCGCGGTCAACCGCCGATTGATCTTCTACCTTGGCGGCAATATAGGCCTCAAGCGACATGGTTTTTACTCCCATACAATTATGGTTTTTGTAGGCCGCGCCATAAATTTTATAAATTACATCCATACGCAATACCTGTAATTTAATCTGGTCGGTGTTTTCCAATATGGCCTCTTTTAAATCGGGGAACGATGCCTTATCGGCCAGGCCGGGTAATACCTTTAACAGGTGCTTTTTTATGCAGTAAATATTATCCAGTTGCTTTAAAAAAAGTTTGGTAAGGGCGGCATCGTCCAGCTTTAAATCGCCGTTGAAGACGCGCATTACCGCTTTTGATGTATTATGTTTCATACTAACAGGTGTACTATTGTTTTCACCATCAAAAGCAACAGATATGCTCTTTTGTTTTTAAGTATCGAAAGCTTATAGCTGTTATTTCAATATGTAAAACTTTATTAACTTAAAGTAAACTATGCTTTTGGTATTTTTTTATATTTTTATACCAATATTATCAGGATATTTGCAATATCCTAATTAATTAAACTGGTTTGAATCAGCATATTGCATTAGCAAATTCTTCATCAACCACACGTGCCGTATACGATGAATATGCAGGCCTGCTGCTTGGCTATATTTACGAGGTTGTGAAGGATCAGCATACAGCCGAACAATACCTGGTATCGGTATTTAACGAGTTACCGCAGCATTTACACAGCATAGTACAGCCCGGGGCAAACGTTTACCAACGCCTGCAACTGATAGCGCGTAAAATGCTGGCCGGTTTTTTTGAAACCATACCCGCCTGCAACCCAGGCGATAAAAGCCATTTACCTGCCAGGCCTAATAAATTTTTACACAGGATGAGTGAGGAGGAACAATTGATATTTTGCAACATCCATTACAACGGCAAAAGTATCAGCACTTTAGCTCTTGAACTTAATAAACCGGAGGAAGCAATAAAAAAGATTTTACAACAGGCTTTCGCCGCAATAAGGAGGCCGGCATGAATACCAAAATAGAAAAATACATTAACAGCGGTATTCTTGAAGCTTATGTGACCGGGGCGGCCACAGCAGATGAAGAGCGCCTGGTACTGCAATTAAAACAACAACACCCCGAAGTGCGGCGGGCTTTATACCGGTTAGAAACCGACATGGAACTGCTGGCCCAAAGCATGGCTATACTGCCGCCACCGGGTAGTTGGGATAAAATAGAAGCCGAGATTGACGCATTAATTGCCCACGAAAAACCGGTGCCGCAGCCCTTTAGCGAACGCCAGCAAACCTATAACCCGCCACCGCAGGATAATGCGCCGGGTTATATTGATATGGAATCAGAATCGAACCATATACGGGTACATAAAGCCTGGAAATGGGTGTTAGCCGCGGTATTTATTTTGGGTAAGATATTTTTAGGGACGGCCATCTATTTTTATTTAGAAAACCGCCAGGCGCAACAGCAAATAAAAGATTTGAAAACGGAGATAAAGGCGCTGAAATAAATGCCTGTATATGAAATACTAAACCCCGGCTTTATGGCCGGGGTTTTTACTTTTATAGCATTCCTTAACGCTATTTTTTTGTTTGTGCAGCTGTTTTAATCCGTTTAGCCATTTTACGCTCGGCGGCTTTTACTTCGTCTTTTTCGCTTAACGGGCCCTCGGTTTTAAGTTCTTCGAGCTGATCGGTCTTTTTTTCGGTAGATTTGGATTGGTTTTGTGACGTGCTCATTATAGTATAAATTAAACCGGTTTATAAACCTTGTTTTAATTTAACATGCGCAATAGGTTATAGTTTATATTATTTAAAATTATACCATATTGCTGATAAGCCCTAACACCAAAAAACAATAATTTGCTTAATTTCTGTATGGTAAACAAAACACTTTTAATATTTGCTGCCGCACTGTTATTACTTACGGCCTGCACGCATGGTATAAAACCCGAAGCACTTTATGGCAATTGGAAATATATAAAAATTGATAAGCCCAAAAGCGACGACCCTACCGATACCACCAGCGCCGCCGACCTGGCTACTTACGCTCCCTACATTAGTTTTACACCTAAAAACGAGCTTTTTATACACTGGGGAGGCGAAATCATATCGCACGGCACGTTTACCATTGCCGCTAACGATATTAATTATACCGAGCAATTGACAGATGGCACCAAGCGCACCTTCCCCTTTTATGTATCTAAACTGGATGATAAAACTATGGTGTTTGAAACGCTGGACAAAAACGGATCGCGCGTTACGGCTGTGAGAAAGTAGCTTTTGGGTTATTGGCCTGGTATTTGTTTTAGCTTGTACAAGTGAAACAACAAAACCAATCCACACCATGAAAAAGATATTTTTAAGTTTAAGCATAGTACTTACCGTTTTAATTGCAGATAGCAATTATACCCTTGCACAGGAAAAAAAGAAAATGAGCGGACAAGCCAAAGGCGCTATAATTGGTGGTGCCGGTGGCGCTGTTGTAGGCGGCCTTATTGGCCATAATGTTGGCGGCGCGCTAATTGGCGGTGCTATTGGCGCCGGCGGTGGTTATATAATTGGTAACGAACACCGCAGGCATGTAGCCAAAAAGAATAGGGCTGCCCAACGCGCCTATTACCGCAGGCACCATACGGTAACACATCCATCAAAAAATGTTACGGTAATAAGGAAACATGACTAAAAACTAATTTGTGAGGGTGATAGTGTGAAATGAATAATTAGCGGGTCATTAAAACCGAAGGGGGGAAATCTTGTACATGCCTAAAGGTATGTTCATAAGGTTTCTCCCTTTCGGTTTTATAAATAATTGTAAAGCTATTTTAGTGGTAAAACAAAAGAAAAGGTTGATCCCTTGCCCGCATTGCTTTTTACCCATATACGGCCCTTATGCAGGTTAACTATCTCGGCAGATAGGTATAAGCCTATCCCAAAGCCCGAAAAGCCCCGGGTGGTATCATCCTCAACCCGGTAAAAGCGTTGAAAGATGTTTAATTCGTCTTCAGGTTTTACGCCAATACCTTCATCGGTTACCGATACCTGCACAGTGCCGCCTGCTATTGCCGATTGCACATGAATGGTACTGCCCTTAGGCGAATATTTAACCGCGTTATTAATAAGATTGGTAAGTACCTGGTTAATTTTATCGGTATCGGCCGTTATAATTATTTCTTCTGCTGCATTAAATACAATATGGTGGCTTTGGGCAATTGGCCGTGTATCGGCAATAGCTTCCTCAATTACATCATTTAAATTAAAACTACTCAGGTTTAAATGCAGTTTTCCCGATTCAATTTTTGACAGATCGAGGAAGCCATAGATGAGCCTGGTCATTTTGCCTACCTGGTTATCGGCTTTTTGCAGGGAATTCTCTAAAAATACATCGCCGTTTTTACGGGCCGTTATCAACAGCATTTGTATATAAGCTTTAAGCGATGTAAGCGGCGTTTTTAGTTCGTGACTGGCCATGGCAATAAAATCGTTCTTCCGCATTTCATCTTTCTTAACTTCGGTAATATCCATCACGCTGCCTATCAACCTTACGGGTTGGCCGTCCTCGTCAAAAAAAGTTTTGCCTTTTGCCCTTACCCAGCGCAATTTGCGGTCGTCTAAGCCAATTACCCGGTAATCAACAGAGTAATCGCCATTTGTTTTGCTTTTTATCAGGGCATCCTGTACGGCCTGCTCTGTTTGCTCGCGGTCATCATCGTGCAATACCTGTAAAAAGGTATCGTGTGTAACACTTCGGTTATTTAAAACACCAAATATAACCCGGCAACGATCGTCCCAACGGGTTTTATTGGTTTTAACATTATAATCAAAGGTTCCTAATTCGGCAGCCTGAGTGGCTAAGCGCAGGTTTTCCTCGCTTCGTTTTAATTCATCTATTAAAATACGCTGGCCGGTAACATCCAATATGGTACCTATCATACGGGCCGGTTGCTGCTGCTCATCGTATATTACCTTGCCGTGCGTACGTATCCAGTGTATGGCCCCATCATCCCAAACCACACGCACTTCGTAAAAATAGTTGGCTGTTTTTAATGCCTTATCAAATGCGCGCTCTACAGCACCCAGGTCATCAGGATGGATAATCGTTCTTAATTTTTGATGCGGAATATGCTCGGTACTTGGGCGGCCAAATATTTCGGCCAGGCGCGACGAATGTATAATATCACGGGTTTTTAGGTCAAGGTCCCACGTAGCCAGGCCGGTAGCTTCGGTAGCTAAACGTATACGCTCTTCGGCATCTTCCAGCTTTTGGCGTGCCTCTACCCCGTCTGTTACATCAACTACTGTAACCATAATGCCCGATACGCTTCCATCTATATCCAAAAGCGGTTCGTAAGTAAAATTAACATGGTACTTTAGCATCGCGTCGGGTGTAGCTATATACACCGTTGCTTCGTTTTCCGAATAACTTTTACCGGTGGTGTAAACATCATCCAGTATTTTGGGAAATGGCTGTCCTTGCAATTCGGGGAATATATCCAGCAGTTTCTCATTTACCACCTCGTAACCGCGCTTGCCCCAAATTTGCAACAGCATATCGTTACAAACTTCAACAACCATATCGCGGCCACGCAGTATACCCATACCCACCGGCGATTGCGTAACCAGGTTACGGAATTGCCTGCTGCTTTCCTCCAGTTCGTGCCGGGCGTTTACCTGCCCGGTTACCTCGGTAGCTACCACCATTATACCCGTTACGGTTTTATCGGCACCGGTTATAGGGTGGTATACAAAGTTAAAATACAGTACCTGGTCGTGGCCATTACGGTTAAGCGTAACCATTGTTTCGGTACCGTAATACGCTGTTCCGCTTTTATAAACGTGCTGTAAAAGCCCTATAAAGGGCTGCCCCTCCAGTTCGGGCAGGCCATCGGCCAGCTTTTTACCTATTACACGCTTATCTTTTCCCCACACTTCCAGCATAGCATCATTGACCGATTGTATAATTAAATCGTAACCATTTAATATACTAATGGCAACCGGGGCCTGCTTAATTAAATTAAGCAGGTTAGCCTCGCTGGCCAGCAGTTTACCTTCAACCCTTACCTTATCGGTAACATTGGTAGTATTGTTAACGATATAGGCCACCTTGCCATCCTTACCTGCAATGGGCACGTATGATGTTGCCCAATATATCTGTTGTTTAATCCCCGATCGCGGATCAACCACCTTACGTTCAAACACAGGTTGATTGGCGTTGGTGTTTGTTGCCACAACCTTTTCAAGCACATCAAGCGCGGTTGTTCCATCGCTGCTAATATTCCCCGAGAAAACTTCAAGAAAACTTTTCCCGATGATATCCTCGCGCCGGGTAAATGTTTCCGTCAAAAACAGGTTGCTTGCAGCCAGTATGGTAAAGTATGGCAAATCGGCTTTGATGATCAATGATCCGGCCGATTGTTCAAATATGTTTAATAATATATTTTCAGAGAGGCTTTCGGCCATAGCGATATCCGGAATTTATATTAAAGTAAAACTTATCATTATTAATTATAAACACGCATGTTCCCTATCTCCACAATTTATTGCGCGTTACTATAAACGGTAATTATGCAATTATTGTTCGCTGCTTAAACTAAATATTAAGTAAAAAATCGTAAAAAGAAAAATACTTATATATAACATAACAATTAAGCCATTTTGTTAAAAATTTTATTACCTTTTTCAATTAAGTTTATTATTATTATATTTGTTATATAGCTATACGATTAACCACTAATTGTTTAAACAATGGTAATACCCCTAAATAATCCAAAAAACAATGAAGCGGCTAATTTTCCGTCCTGCCGGAAATGCAATACTAAATTAGACCGTATACCCCGGGGATTAATTGTAAAGGGGGTTTTATTTTGGTTACCTGTTAAACGCTACATTTGTTTTAAGTGCAATAAAAAAATGCATTTGTGGGGTAAATAATTGGATAAAAAAACAAACTATAATTTTATTTTTTGTACGTTTATTTTTTTTAAGCTAATTATTTATCGCCTTGGCTTCTATTTTTCGTATTAATTCAGGTAAGTTATGTCCAAAATGTGGACACTCTTATCATTTTCAATTGCATAGAAGTTGGTTTGTAAGAAAATTCCTGTTCTTCCTGCCAATTAAAAAATATTTCTGCGCTAAGTGCAAAGAGAGCCATTACACTATTATAGACAAGCACCATAAGGATGGCGAGTAATAACTGTTAAACTTTTTATTAAAAAGTTTCATTTAAGTTGATAAAGAAACCGCTTGAACCATATTTCCCCACCCCATAATCCACACATATATTAGATCGGGAATACTTATTATATAATATCCTCAATCCAATACCCCCGCCGGGCTCCCATTGCCTAAACAATTTAACAGGCAATATCCCACTTGTGTTGCTGCCGGTTTGCGCGTTAACAAATGCCACCCCACTTAGCAATTTATTGGCCGATATAGGGAACCTGTACTCTGTTTCCGAATAAAAAAACGAAAATCCTTTAAAACGCCCAACCGTATAAGCCCTGCCGCTCCGGCCATCATTATCGCCGCTGGTGCCGGGCAACTCCAGGTACGGTATTTTACCGCTCAGCAAATAGCTTCCCCAGTGCCAAAAGGCCAGCACATGTTGCGGGTTATTGGCAGAAAGGCTCCAATATTTCCTAAATTCGGTTATCAATTGTGTTGCGTTTTGCGAACTACCCAATATCTCATCAGCCGCCTTAAAACCCAGGTTGGCATAAATGCCCTTATATGGCCGGTTAGGATGGTCGCGGCTATCATATTGCAAGTTTAGCGTAAAGGCATTATACAGGTAATGCCATAATGGGAAATTATTGCCGGCGCTATATTGGTAATGATAGGCATTGGTATTATCGCGCCGCTCTTCATCAATACCGGTATAAGCATTTAAAATAAGGCCTATACCCCCATAAAAGTTCCCTTCAATTTTTTTGTAAGCGGTTTCCCTAAATTTAAACGAGGTGTACTTTAACTGGTAAATATCATCGGCAGGGGCATTGCTTAAAACCGAATACTCGCTGCGGCGGCCGGTGCCCACCCCATAATCAAGCGCCAGGGTACGTGCAACTTGCCAGTTGCCTTGCAGGCTCCATTTGTTTTTAGGCAGGTAAACATTGTGCTTATAGGTAATAGCTGCCAGGCCCTTGGTTGATGCTGATACTTCCACTTCGCCGGTGGATATGGTGGTACTATCGGGGTGCCCTAAAAATTTGAGTGCCGAAACAGATAAGCCCAACTCAAAACCGGCGCTGGGGTTATAGGAGAAAGAGGGGATAAACAGCTTGCGGAATTTAAATATAGCAGTATCCAACTTGGTTTGCTGGTGGAACATTCGCGCACGGATATCGCCTACATCCGTCTCACGCTCTAAATCGGCACGACGGATAGTATCTGCAGAAGCAAATGCCTTGCCGGTAAGGGAAACAAATATGATGAATACAATAAGTACTGATTTCACTGCCCCTGGTATACTTAACTATAGATAATTTAAATCAGGAACAACAACCGGTTTTTGCGGCAATGGGAAATAGCTAATGGATAGCCCGGATACTGCCAACCAAGTTACATCATGCGCTGAAGCCAAATTACTATCCAAATGTGTTTAACTTTGGTTGATATCTGCTTAGTATGCTATTAGGTAAGCACACTAAGCAGTGATATTTTTATCATATCTATCACGAATATAATCACATTTATATCACAGATGCAAAAAACAGTAACAAAAAAATTACGTTTTTCGTATTACCTAAAATTTAACCGTGTACGTATTAATTATATCAATAAATAATTGCTATTTTTAATAAATACAGTTTATATAATAATATTTATTTACCATAATTGTAGTTGACGGCAATTGGTGCTGATTAATGGATCCTCTGTTAATTTTTTCTGTGGATAAAGTTTTAAATGACCATACGGATAAAATTATTGCGCTTTTAGATGAAGCGTATGCAGGCCGCATTAACGACCTGAACCACAGCACCCAACTGGCCGATCATGCCCTTACCCTAAGCCGACAGATCAATCATAACGAACTGATAGGCAAAAGCTTAAACCACCTCTCGCTATTTTACATGATCCAGGGCGAATACAAGCGCTCTATCAGCATGGCCGAGGAAGCCATTAAGTATTTTGAGGAACTAAAGGATGATAAGGGCATAGCCGATGCCCGTTATAGTATTGCCGGCAATTATTATAAAACCGATAATTATCATTTAGGCTTAATATACCTTATTAATTGCCTTACCACCTACCGTAAATATAACGATTACCATAATCAGGCCCGCACGCAAAAATCGCTGGGGACTATTTACGAGTATTTTGGCGACCAGAAGAACGCCATAAAATCGTACGAGGGCGCTATCGAATCGGCACGCCAGGCTAAGGATATCAACCTGGAATCGAACGCCTATAATCCCCTGTCGGGTATCTATTTAAAACAAGGTAAAACTAAGGAAGCCCTTGATCTGATAGAACGGTCGATAGCGATGAAGAATAAAACAGGTGATATCCGTGGCCTGGCATTTGCCCTTTATGGCTTGGGCAAAGTACATATCAGCACCGGGCAATTTGACTTAGCCGAAGAAGACCTGAACGAATGTATCAGCATCCATCAGCAAGTGGGCGAAAAACTGGGCCTGGGCATGGCCTATCACCGCCTGGCTGATCTGTATGTACGCATGAACCGGCTAAAAGAAGCCCGCCGCCTGCTGGAACAAACCCTTGATTTTAGCGAGGTATACAACATCGTGATCATTAAGTTTAAATGCGATCATCTGCTGTATCACATTTACAAACGGCAGGGCAATACCGTAATGGCGCTGGAATACCTGGAACGCTACTTAAGCCAAAAGGAAGCCGTTATTAATACCCAAACCTTGCAGATCATCGAAAATTACGAACTGATCACCCGGATGGAATCGCTTGAAAAGGAGGCCAAGCTGCAAAAGGAAAAAGACGAGATCATTAAGAAAAAGGAACTGGCCGAGCAATCGGCCAAGGTGAAGCAGGATTTCCTGTCGACCATGAGCCACGAGATCCGTACGCCTTTAAACGCGGTGATCACTATTACATCGCTGTTAAAGGATAAATCGGACGAGGAAGAACAACAAATGCTCAACTCGTTAAAATTTGCCTCTAACAACCTCCTGCTGATCATTAACGACATCCTTGACTTTACCAAGCTGGAAGCCGGCAAAATGCGTCTGGACATGCATCCATGCAACTTCCGTACCCTGGCCGAGAACCTGCGCCAGATCTATGACAATGTGGCCATGGAAAAGGGCCTGAAGTTGTTTTTAAATATCGACGAAGCCATAAACGAAAGCTACGAACTGGACGAAACAAAGCTATCGCAAATATTGGGCAACCTGGTAGGTAACGCCATTAAATATACCGAAGCCGGCAAGGTTGAAATTAACATTACAAAAGTGAAGACGAATAAAGAGTACGATTTGCTGCGCTTTACCATTACCGATACAGGCGTAGGCATCCCCAAGGTATCGTATAATGAGATCTTCGAAAGTTTTTCGCAGCCAAAATCTATCACCACCCGTAAGCATGGCGGATCGGGCCTGGGCCTGGCCATTGTTAAAAAACTGGTAGAACTGCACCGTAGTAAGGTACATGTAAGCAGCGTAGTGGGCAAAGGCTCATCGTTTCACTTTGATATTAAAGCCAAACGCATGGTGAGCGAAGCAGCCCCAAAACCTGCCCCATTAAACAAACTGATTAACCGCACGGTATTATTAGCCGAAGACAATATGATCAACGCTATGGTTGCCCGCAAGTTGTTATCAAACTGGGGGATTGTAGCCGAACATGCGATAAACGGTATAGAAGCGGTAGAGAAATCGAAGCTGCGTGCTTACGATTTTATCCTGATGGATATCCACATGCCCGAAATGAACGGCTTTGATGCCACCAAAAACATCAGGGATGCGGGCAACCCCAACTCCTTTACCCCTATATTCGCCCTCACGGCCGATATCACCGCCGAACATCAGGACGAATATGCCAGCTACTTCAACGGGTTTTTACGCAAGCCTATCGAAATTGATAAACTGTATAACGCGCTGGTGAATGCCTTGCTGGTGATTAATTGATAGCTAATTATTATTGCCCGTTTTATAAAATCCGAAATTGAAATTCCGAAATCCGAAATTCCTCTAATCTCTCCCCAAACCAATATTTTTTTCCACATCTATACCATCGGCTAAGCTAAGGGCGTTAAAAAAGCGTTATCCACATTTGTGAATTACTCCTGTGGATTACATCTTTGTGGAATCGCTATTTTTAGCACAAATTGTATCATACCTATCTATGATGAAACTTAAGTACGTCGCTCTTTTACTCCCTGCCCTTTCCCTGTCATCGCTTTATGCGCAGCAAAACCCTGCGGGCCAGGTATATAGAACTTATCACTCGGCCGTTGAATTACTGGACAAGGGGAAATTTGTAGCCGCTGCCGAGCAGTTTAGGCTGGTAGAAAAATCAACTGTAAAAACCACCACTCAACCCGATTTTGAAACATCGGTATCCCTGCTAAAGGAAAACGCCCAATATTACGAGGCTTTTTGCTCGTTGGAACTGGGTAATGATGATGCCGAACCGCAATTTTTGCGCTTTATAAAGGAACATCCCGAAAACCCGCTGACCAAATTGGCTTATTTCCAAATTGGTAAATCGTATTTCAGGCAGGGTAAATACCCCGAGGTGCTGCAATGGTTTGATAAAGTGCAGGCATCCGACCTGAATGGCCGCGAAAATACCGAATACAAATTCCGCAAGGGTTACGCTTATTTTGCCACTAAGGATTATAAGAATGCCCAACTGCAGTTTAGTGAGGTAAAGGACCGCAAATCGCCTTATACCGAGGATGCTGTTTATTACTTTGCCTACATTGCCTATCTAAACCAGGATTATCACCTGGCGTTGGTAAACTTCGAGCGTTTAAAAAAATCGAAGAAATACGAGGATAGCTATCCTTATTATATCAGCGCGGTTTACTTTTTAGATAAGCGCTATGATGATGTGCTAAGCTACGCCGTCCCCATCCTGAACAGTACCCACCAAAAAAACGAAACGGAGATGTTCCGCATTGTAGCGGCATCGTACTTTGCCAAGTCCGATTATCCTAACTCGGTTAAATACTATACCAAATTTGAAGCGCAGGACAATGGCCGTACCCAAAACACACAGGACAGCTACCAAATGGGCTACGGCTACTATAAAATTGGCGAATACCAAAAAGCCACCGTTCAGTTAGAGAAGATGGTGGATAAGGATGATGTTTACAGCCAAACCGGCAGCTATACTTTAGGTGATGCTTTTTTAAGGCTTAACAATAAGCAAAGCGCCCGTAACGCGTTCCTTAAAGCATCAAAACTTACGTTTGATAAGCAATTGCAGGAAGACGCGTTATACCAATACGCCAAACTATCGTACGAGTTGGATTTTTACGCCCAGGCGCTGGAAGCAACCCGTGCCTATTTAAAAAACTATCCGCGATCGACCCGTATTGATGAGATGAAAATTTTGCTGGGCGAGGAATTGCTCAGCTCAAAAAACTATCGCGAAGCGGTGGAGATTTTGGAACCTATCCCCAATAAAACCCAAAGCGCCAAAATAGCCTATCAAAAGGTGACCTATTACCGCGGCCTGGAGTTTATTAACGAACGCGCTTTTGAAAATGCCATCGGTATTTTCCTGCGCTCGCTGAAATACCCGGTCGATCCTAAAATTGAGGCCTTAACCACCTACTGGATGGCCGAAGCCATGTACGAGGTACGCAAATACGGCGAATCGGTACAACGGTTTGAAACCTTTTTAGAGATGCCTGCCGCCAAGGAAACCGACGTTTATAATTATGCCAACTACGCGCTGGCTTACGCGGCCTTTAACGGCGATCAGTATAAAAAAGCTGCCAATTCGTTCGAACGCTTTTTAGATGGCGAAGAGAAGGACCCTAATACCATTAACGATGCCATTACCCGAATTGCCGACAGCTATTTTGTACTGAAAAGCTATAGCAAGGCAATGGATTATTATAACCGCATTATTGCCAAGCATAACCAAACCGAAGATTATGCCATGTTTCAACGCGGGATGATCCAGGGCTTGCAGGGATCGCTGGATACCAAGATCAGCACGCTGAACGAAGTGCTGAACAAGTTTCCTAACTCGGATTTTGCCGATGACGCGGCCTTTGAGATTGCTTATACCTACTTCCTGAAAAACGATGGCGAAAAATCAAAGTCGGACCTGATGGCAATGGTTGAAAAATATCCGCGCAGCAGCTATATCCCCCGAGCGCTGGTTACCATGGGCTTGATAGACTATAATGCCGATAAGGAAGACCTGGCGGTAGAGTCGTTCAAGCGTGTAATTAAGGATTACCCGTCAACCGATGAAGCTAAGCAGGCGCTGAAACAAATTGAGAAGATCTATACCGATAAAGGCGACGCGCAAACCTTTATTACTTATGCCACCAGTACCCCTATTGGCAACTATACCACTGCCGAGCAGGAAAGCATTATGCAAACCGCCGCCAACAACCTTTATTTAAGGGGCGACTGGCAAGGGACCGTATCGGCTGTGAACGCTTATTATGATAAGTTCCCTAAACCGATATACGAAAAGCAGATGCGCTTTATCCGCGCCCAGGCATTGGTTAACCTGAAACGCCCTGATGAGGCCGTACAGGATTATAACGTGATACTAAACGACTGGACCAGCGCTTATTCTGAAAAAGCATTGATCAGTATGTCTAAATTATATCTTGATCAGCAGAAATATAACGAGGCGGTAGTGTTCCTGAAAAGGTTGGAAACCAATTCAGAGTACAAGGCCGATTATACATACGCTATTAATAACCTGCTGCTTAGCTACTCGCAAATGAACCAGCCGGATGACGTGCTGAAGTACGTAGGCCTGGTGCGTGGGAACGAGAAATCGGCACAGGAGGATAAGTTTAAAACTGGCGTATATGCCGGCAAGGCTTACCTGCAAAAAGGTGATACCACCGCTGCCATTAACGAGTTTGACTATACCGTTGCCAATACTAAAACTATTGCCGCTGCCGAAGCCAAATACAACCTGGCCAGGGTAGAATACCTGAAAGGCAAATACAAGGCATCGCAAAAAACTTGCTTCGAGCTGACTAAAGAAATGCCTAACTACGATTATTGGGTAGCCAAAACCTATATCCTGCTGGCCGATAATTATGTGGGGCTGAAAGATAATTTCCAGGCTAAAGCTACCTACCAAAGTATTATTGAGCATTACCAGGGCGATGACGAGATATTGCCCGAAGCTAAGGCCAAGCTGGAAAAAATAGCGCCCGGAAGTGTGAAAGACGCGCCGCAAGCCGCGCCTGCCGATAGCACAAAAAAGAGCGAGGTGAAAAAACAAGGTAATAACTAAAAGAAGGAAAAACACGCAATGAGATCTAACTATATATACGCGCTGCTGATTTTAGGAATGGCATTATTTTTTGCCCCTGCCGAAGCGCAAACAAAAAAATCGACCAAGAAAACGACAAAGGCACCCGCTAAAAAACCTGCGGCTAAACCCGCGGTAAAAAAGCCTGCGCCAAAACCGGTAGTTAAAAAGGCAGTTACCGTTGCGCCAACCAAATCGGCAGCGCAAAACCTGGGCGACGCCGTGGCTAAGGTTGCACAGGATACCAGCCGGAAAGGCGGACTGAATGATAAGGCAAGTTCCCTGTCCGAAGAGATTATTGTGACCACGGCCTACAAGCCGGTACTGGCCGACGCGGTGAAGATTCGCCGCAACCCCGATCTGGAAGATAAATCGCCATACAAGGCTCCTTTAACCTATAAGCCATTAGATAAACGCCTGGAACGTAATACCGATATTAAGCAAATGGAAGCCATGAAAATGCCGCCCGAGCGCGATTCGGTATTATATAACAACCTGGTAAAGGGTGGATTAGGTAGCATGAAAACTACCTTTGCCGAATTATATGTAAATAACGGTAAAGACCAGGCCCTGCAAGCCGGCGCTTATGTAAAGCACTTTGCCCAACAGGGAGATACCTATAAAAATCAAAACCAAAGTAAGGACGAGATTGGCGTATTTGGCAAAAGCATTGGCGAAACCAACAGCCTTACGGGTACCATTGGCTATAAACGCCTGGGTAATAATTTTTATGGGTACGATAGGTTTAGCCCTCCTGTTACCTTAAATACCGATAAACATACCTTTAACACCATCAGCGCCAGTGGCGAGTTGACCAAAAATTTTAAGGATGTTCCGCAGGATTTTACCTACGCGCTAAAACTGGGCGGCTATTTATATAGCGATAACTATCACGCTAAAGAAAATAACCTGGTACTATCGGGCTTTATTAACCAAACCGTAAAGCAGTTTTACGCGGGATTGAACGCGTCGGTAGATATGAGTACGCAAAAGGATAGCCTGTACAGTATTAACAATAGCTTGGTTAGGTTAAACCCGTATTTAAAGTTCCAGGGTGATAATTATAAGATTGACGCGGGTGTAAGCATTGTAAGCGAGTTCGGCTTTTCATCGCGCTTGTTTGTATTCCCGGCTGCTAGGTTAGAGGTACAGGTAATCCCCAAATATGTGCGCCTGTTTGCCGAAGCTAAGGGTGATGTAAATAAATCATCTTTAAAGGATTTTTCAGAAACTAACCCCTTCCTGGGGCAAAATGTCGACATCAAAAACTCGGTTGATCAGTTAGACCTTGCCGCCGGACTGAAAGGTACCTTAGCCCCCGGGTTGGGTTTTAAGGCTACCGTTTTCCGTAATGATGTGAAGAATATGGCACTAATGGTGAGCAATTTTAACTTCCCGGTTGGCTACAACCGCTTTAAGGTAATATACGATGGCGGCCGCGCTACCGTAACCGGCTTCAACGGCGAACTGGACTTTAAAGCATCCGAAGACCTGGATATTTTTGGCCGGGTAGAGTTTAAGGATTACAAAATGGCTACCGAAGCACAACCCTGGAACCTGCCTAAATTTAAATTGAGCGCTGGTACCAATATCCACATCAGCAATAAGGTAAATTTAACCGGTACCCTATTGTTCAGGGGCGATACCAAAGATATTACACCCGACTTAGCATCAAGCATTGCCGGCACTACCAAAATAGTATCGTTAAAAGCATTTGCCGATATTAACGCCGGTGCCGAATATAAAGTGAACAGTCGCTTCGGTGTATTTGTGCAGGCCAATAACCTGTTAAATACTACTTCATCAACATACTTGTATTATCCTAACTACGGGTTCAACATTTTTGGTGGGGTGAGTTATGGATTTTAAGGCCGGTATTATTGATTCATGGTGGAATGTTATACTAAGTTATCCAAGGCTTTAAAGGTTTTTGATGACGCTAAAAACCAGCTTGTCATTTCGAAAGAGCCGGGGTTGAATTGCGCGAAGGGGCGAAAGAGAAATCTTATACGATTTGCACATCGCATGTACAAGATTTCTCCTCACGCTATCGCACAGGCGGCTCCCTGTTCGTTCGAAATGACAAGCTGGTTAACAACCACGCAATCGGTGTCTGGTCGAACAAGGGTACCCTTGTTTTACTCGGTTATTAAACCCTTTGATGTTTTATAATTTACTGTTACTTTTAGCAGCATGGACATAGCCTATTATATAAGCGATCTGCTGGGGCAGCAAGGCGAATTGACGGTGCCCAACCTGGGTTACTTTGTGCAAATACGCATGGCTGCCTATTATGATAACCAGGCCAAGAAGTTTTTCCCTCCCCATTATGCGGTACAGTTTGATCCCCAGATTATTGACGAGGACGAATCGCTGGCTAAATACATTACCGGCGTTAAAAATATCTCGCTGGCATCGGCTAAATACTTTATCGAAAAATACATTGCCAACCTAAAAAACCAGGCAATGGTAGATGAAGTACCCTTCGCTAATTTAGGCTCATTTAATTCGGACGGAGTAAAATTAACGTTTACATCTACCACAAAAATGGACGATCCGGCGTTTTTTGCTTTTCGCCCGCTGGATGTTTATAAGATAAACGATACCAAATCTAAAAAACCAGTTGGCAAAACCGACTTTTTAACAACACCGCCACCGGTGCCTATCCAGGCCCCTGTTAATGCCGCTGCTCCGCATCCGGTTGAAGCACCCGTAATTGCACCCGCTGTGGCCGAGCCCGAACTGGCCGAAGAAGAGGTTGCCGAAGAGGAATATTACGAGGAAGAACCAAAACGCGTTTTTGGTATCTGGATGATATTACTGATCGTATTTACGTTGATCGTTATTGGCTTAGGTGCCATTTACAAATTCAGGCCCGACCTAATTAAACAATACCTGCCGCAGCACAAGGATACTACTGTGGTAAAACATACGTCGCCTATTGTCCATCACGATAGTACCTTCACCGCTAACCAGGCGGCTGATAGCATTGCCAAACAACAATTGGCAGCCAGGAACGACAGTATAACCAAAGCCGATTCGGCAAAGGCGGCGGCCTTAAAACCTAACGCCAAAAAAGCCGAAGCTAAAAAGCCGGAAGTGGTTACCGAACCTAAAAAAACGGAAGTAATTAAGGAAACCAAGAAGGCCACCGCGGTAGTTGTTGCGCCGCCGGTTAATACTCCAACAGTTAATCCAACGTTAACTAATGGTGAAATGCCTGCCGTAATACCTAAAGGATGGTATGTAATTACAGCCGGGGCATTCCCTATTAAATCAATTGCCGATAAGCAAATGGTAAATATGAAAAGCAGGGGATTTGCACAAGCCCGTTATTTAAATGATAAGGTAGGCCGGGGCGGAAACTACATTGTAATACTTGGCGCTTTCGCCACAAGGAAAGAAACTACGGATGGTATGAAAGAATTAAAGGCCACCGGGAAAATTGTTGATAGTGAAATGTCTATTAGAGAAATAAGATAATATATTGATATGATGCTTTTAATGCAAATAGCCGATACGGCAAACAAGGTTGTTGATTCTGTTAACCATGCTATAAACGCCCCGGGCGTTGCACCAAAGGAACTGCGCTTTGGCGACCTGCTATTGAAAGGTGGCTGGGTAATGGTGCCGCTGGGTATTTTACTGGTATTGGCGCTGGTGATGTTTTTTGAACGTTACTTCACCATCCGCAAGGCATCAAGGGACGAATCGAGCCTGATGGGCCAGGTAAAGGCCAGCATCATTGCCGGCAAGCTTGATTCGGCCATTGCCATTTGCCGTAACAGCAATACCCCCCTGGGCCGTATGCTGCAAAAAGGCTTGCTAAGGATCGGCCGCCCTATTAAGGACATCGAGGGCGCTATCGAAAACATTGGTAAGCTGGAAGTATCCAAGCTGGAAAAAAACATCGGCATCATTGGCATTGTAGCCGGTATTGCACCCATGTTTGGCTTTATTGGTACCATAGCGGGTGTAATTAAAATATTTTACGATATCTCTACAACCGATAATATCAGCATGGGTACCATATCGGGCGGTTTATACCAAAAGATGATCACCTCGGCAGCGGGGTTAATCGTGGGTATCATAGCCTACGTTTGTTACCAGGTATTAAACATGATGGTAGACAAGGTGATACTGAAACTGGAGACAGACGCTATTGAGTTTATTGACCTTTTAGAAGAACCCAGCAAATGAATTTAAAAAAGAGGAGCAGGCGCGGTTCGGGCGAAATGCATACATCGGCAATGAACGATATCATGTTCTTCCTGATGTTGTTTTTCCTCATCGCGTCAACCGTAACCAACCCCAACGTGGTGAAGCTGGTACTGCCTAAATCATCAAGCGGGCAATCCATCTCTAAAAAAACCATCAACGTATCCATCAGCAAAGATCTGAAATATACGGTTGAGAAAAAGGAGATAAGCGTAGACGGATTGGAAGGCGCGCTGAGCGGCTATAAATCGCTGGCTAAGGAGTTAACCATTGTTTTATCGGTTGATAAGACCGTAGCCATACAGGATGTGGTGCAGGTAATGGACATAGCGCAAAAATTAAATATAAAACTGGTACTGGCAACGGTGGCAAAATAGTCATTAGTCATTGGTCATTAGTCATTAGTCAAGGTACTAATCACAGTGGCCAATAACTAATGGCCTAATGACGGATGACCAATGACTAATGACCAAATAGAGAATAACTACCCCAAGGCTTTTTTAGCTACCGGCCTGATTATGGCGGTGCTGATGGGCTTGTGCTATTTTATTGTTTTCCATGCGCCGCCTAAGGAAGCGGATGGCATTGGGGGTATTTTGGTAAATTATGGCACTACCGACGAAGGTTCGGGCAGCGATATTATGAGCATGGAGGAGGTATCGGCAGCAGAAAAGGCCAACCATACCAAACCTGATAAGGTTACCACAGAGCCACCAACCGATAAGCCTACCCCATCCGAAAAAAGCGACCAGAACGTAGTCACCCAAAATACCGAGGACGCGCCCGTTGTGGCCGCCAATAGCAAAAAGCCAAGTACAACCGTAGCTACCGAAACGGCCAAGCCAGCGCCCAAGCAAACTGTAAATCAAAACGCGCTGTATAAGGGTAAAACCAGTACCGGCAGCGGATCGGGCGATGGCACTACCGACAAGCCCGGTAACCAAGGTAGTCCGAATGGATCAACCTTGAGTGATAATTATGGTCCGGGTGGTTCGGGTAATGGCTTAAGCCTGCCCAACTGGCACGTGGTGGACCCGCCGAATGTGAAGAACGTACACCGTGTGGAAGGCACCGTGGTAATTGACTTTACTATTGATGAACGCGGTAACGTATTAGAAGCCCACTCTAACAAGCAAAGGACAAAGGCCGGCTTAGACTTGGTACAGAGCTGCGTGGACGCTATTAAAAACACCAAGTTTGTATCCAGCACAACGGCATCGGGTAACCAAACCGGGCATTATGCCTTTATATTTAAGGTGGATTAAGATTTGAGTTCATGGTTCATAGATGATAGTTCATAGCTATGAAACTAAATCCAACCTGCTTTAAAACTTAACAATATCCAACTCACTTTTGGATGCTATAAAGTCGAAATCTCTGTCATCGTGTAATAGGGTTATGTTGTTTCGGATAGCGTAAGCGGCTATTAAACAATCATTAGGTTTCCTGATAGTAATACCATCATTTCTTAGCTTCCGGTATATAGTAGCAGCATCTATACTTAATTGGTACGGCTCATCCCTTAACTGAAGCATCTCATCAAAAAATCCAACAGTCTTTATAAAATCCTTATCGGTTTTTACGCCTTGTAAAACCTCCTGAACAATAGTTGGACAAGTCGCGATCAACGTGTTCGACAATATTTCCCGCAAATGTAAACTGGCATTGGTTGGGTTTCCTTTAAAAAAGTTAACCCATACCGAAGTATCAACTAATACAATATCCATTACTGAAACGCCTTATCGTCCATTTCTATCTTACCCCAAAGGTCACGCAGTTTGCTTTGGTTTTCCAACTGTACTAATAACTGTAGCGCTTTTTCAACCACTGCTTTCTTAGTCTTCATCTTAGTTAATTTCTGAGCCTTTAACATCAGGTCATCATCAATATCTATATTGGTACGCATACACCTAAATTTTAATATCTATACACAAATATACTTAAAATTGTTATATATTAAAATGGATAAAATCAATATTTTACTTTTAACTTTGCCTCATCATAGTCGATATTCACCATGATCTATGAACCATCAACCATGAACTATCCTCAAACCCTCGATTACCTTTACAGCCAACTCCCCATGTTTTCGCGCACGGGCGCGGCGGCCATGACCAAGGACCTAACCAATACCTGGGCCTTGTGCAAATTGCTGGATAACCCACAGGATAAGTTTAAATCGGTACATGTGGGGGGCACCAATGGCAAGGGATCTACATCGCATATACTGGCGGCTATTTTGCAAACGGCCGGCTATAAAACCGGGCTGTACACTTCCCCTCACCTGCGCGATTTTAGGGAGCGCGTACGCATTAACGGTCAGATGATTCCCGAGCAATCGGTGGTTGATTTTGTAGCACAATACCGGGCCGATTTTGAGCGCCTTAAAGTTTCCTTTTTTGAGATGACCGTTGGCCTGGCCTTTGATATTTTTGCTAAGGAGCGGGTAGATATCGCCATTATTGAGGTTGGTTTAGGAGGGCGGTTGGATAGCACCAATGTCATCACACCGATGCTCTCTGTTATTACTAATATCGGCTGGGACCACATGAATTTACTAGGTGATACCCTGCCGCTGATAGCCGGTGAAAAGGCCGGGATTATTAAACCCAATGTACCTGTGATAATTGGCGAATACCAACCCGAGGTTGCCGATGTGTTTATCCAAAAAGCCTATCATGAAAAAACAAAGCTTAGCTTTGCATCCGAGGAATGGGATTTAAGTCAAAAGTCTGAGATCATAAGTCAAAAGTCTGAGCTAACTGATTATTTGGACGTTATCATCCATAAAAAAGACTCAGAACTTAAGACCCTGGACTTAAGACTCGACCTTACCGGCACCTACCAGTTAAAAAACCTAAAAACGGTTTTATCTGCCGTGGATGAGTTGCGTACGCAGGGCTTTATTATCAGCGATGAACATATTAAAACGGCGATTAAACAAGTGCGCACCCTTACCGGGCTCAATGGTCGCTGGCAGGTTTTGGGGCACGATCCGCTAACGATTTGCGATACCGGCCATAACCCCGACGGGATACAGGAAGTGCTGAAAAACATCGAGTCCACTCCTTACAACGAATTGCATTTTGTACTGGGTATGGTAAACGATAAGGATATTACCAAAGTACTGGCCATGCTACCCGATTATGCCTACTACTATTTCTGCAAGCCGGATATCCCGCGCGGGCTGGATGCCGGCGATTTGCAGCAGCAAGCGGCAACCTTTGGCCTGAACGGGGAAGAATACCCATCGGTGATGTCGGCGTTGATAGCGGCCCGCTACGCGGCCCATACCGACGATTTAATATTTGTAGGCGGCAGTACTTTTGTGGTAGCCGAAATCGTTTAAAGCCTGATGATCAAAAAATACGGACTTGTATTGCTATTTCTTTTCGCCGCTACTGTACTTTACGCGCAGCAGGACGAAAAAAAGGTATACGAACGCTACCTCGATTTTAACCTCGAGCGTTTCCAGGGCAATACCCGGGGGGCTTTGACCATGGGCAAGGCCTTACTGGATAGCGTTGACCTGCTGCCGCCAAAATCGCGCGTTAGCTTTTATAACAGCATGGGCAAACTGTACGAGGATAGCGAACTGCCCGAACGGGCCGTAGTTTTTTACGAGAAGGTAACTGTTGCTGTACCCAACTATTACGTGGCGCACCGTGCGCTGGGCTATATTTATTCTGCGGAAGCTAACCGGCTGTTTACCAAAATCAGCAGCGCCAAACAAAGCGACCCCGATTATCTTAATTTAAAGGATCAATATAAGGCCATTGCCACCAAAGCCGCGCAGCACCTTGAAATAGCCCAGGCCTGCGACCCCAGCGATGATACCCTGGCCATTATTAAAACCATTTACAAAAGCATAGGCGATACCGCCGCGCTTAGTACATTGGATGAGCGCATGGCAAAGATCAGTAAGAATTGTTTGGATATTTTGAGCGATTAACAAAGCCCCTCATTTGCGCGTCATTGCGAGGAGCGTAGCGACGTGGCAATCCTCGGTTTAAAGAGCCACTCTGCATACCGGGGATTGCTTCGTACCTCGCAATGACGTGCTGTATAACGGCTGCTTCTACAATTCCAGCATTCTCCCCTGCTCAGGGAAAATCAGCTTCACCCCTAATTTATTACCGGCCTTTAATTGCTGTTTGATTTGAGCAATATGGTTAGCAGGCGGCTTCAGGTGGGTAACTACAATATTTAAGCCATTTATACCGCCGCTGTAACCGGCTAATACATTCAATTCCTGCATCAGCAAACGCGGCGTTAAATGGCCAAACAAGCTTTTATCGGGTTGTTGGTTGGGAAAGGAAACCTCTATCATTATCCCCTTTAATTGATGTGTCTTTATCAGCGGGGCAATGGTTTGCCATAGCGTACGCAGGTTTTGGCTCTTCTCCAGTTCATCGCAGCCGGTATCGCCCAGGTATAACAGGTAGCTGCCCTTACTTTTTAGCAGGAACGCGGTACTGGTAAGGTTAGAGTGGCTAAGCGGGAAGGCGGTTACCTGCATAGTGGTATTATCCACCGGTATTTCCTTACCGGGTGTTAACGCGGTATAATGATATTTGTTTAAGGCCGGCGCTTCGCCCTCGTTGGCAAAATTGGCCCAGCTTTTCCAGGTAAAATAGTGGTTTTTCAGCACATCAATACAATCCGCGAAAGCGTAGATATTTTTAACCGTATCATCGGGCGAGTTGATGATCAACCCGGCCAGATGATCAAGGTGAGAGTGTGAAATGAAATAGCCTTTAATGTATTGCTTTAAAACCTGTTCGGCCGGGATGTTAAATACCTTGTTGGCAATAGCCTTATTAATGCCCGCGTGCAGCGTACCTGCATCAAGGCAAACATATTGCTTGCTGCCATAAGGCGCCGCCATATAAGCCGATAGGTTACTCTCATCAATACCGCCCAGTACACCAAGCGGCACTATGCCGAACGATGGCGCAGCTTTAACCTGGGCAAATACCAGGGCAGGTGTAATAAAAATAAGGAGCAGCAGGGCAAACCGTATAAACTTCATTGCGTAATACATTATACCTAAAGCACATACTTTGATCGCAGGCACTTGGTACAAAAGTATCTTTTTATGGGCAGCCAAAACAGGAAAGTTTTTAAAAAGAAACCCCGCCTGCGCCGGGTATCCAGCTTACTGCCACATTTATTACAGGTTTTACCTTTTGGCAATTGTATTTGATCCGTTTGCATGATGAATGTTTTAGGGGGATACAGATCTGAAAATGAACCTGAATACTATTTTGTTTATGCAAAAATACAATTGGCTTATGAAGATAATATGAGTTTCAGATTAAAAAATACTATTATTGGACATAATTTATGATGCGCGACTATAGCTCAATTAGCCCCTCGGCTAAAACCCTTTTAATGTTAAAAGGCCTTACTGATATCCCCTTTATGGCCGATGCTGTGGAACTGATTTGGGGCAACAGCGCCCTTACCACATTGGATAATAATGCCCAAAACGAAGGCTTTTTAAAGCGATTGTTCCATTTTGAACTCCGCTACAGATCCATTGATAACTTGTTGGAAACATTGGGCGGGCAGAATATACTGGAAATCTCGTCCGGCTTTTCGTTCAGGGGTTTACACCGGGCCATTAACGACCCCGGTGTAACTTATATTGACACCGATTTACCCGGGGTAATTGAAACCAAAAAGCAACTGACCGAACACCTGGTATCCCGGCAAAAACTGGCATTAAAGGGAACCTTGCTCACCCTGCCCATGAACGCGCTGGACGAGGATAACTTTATACAAACCATTAACAAGCTACCCCCAGGGCCTGTAAATATTGTAAGCGAAGGGCTGCTGGTTTACCTGAATACCGAGGAAAAGGTTAGGCTATGCCGGATCATCCGCCGGATATTAACCGAGCGTGGCGGTGCCTGGATAAATGCCGATATCTATATCCGCAAAAGCTTCGCGGTTGATACCGCCGACGATGATTTTAGCGAATTGATGAAGGCGCATAATGTGGAGGAAAACAAGTTTGACAGCTTTGCACAAGCCGAAAGGTTTTTTAATGAATATGGCTTTAAGATCCACAAAAAGGCCGAGCGCGCTTTGGGGCAATTATCGGCCTTAAAATATGTAGGCCTGGCCGATATTACCGGGCTGATAAAGCAAGCCGCCAAAATTGGTAAAATAAGGGAAAGCTGGGCGTTGGTGCCGAAATAGGACGGATATAAATGCCTAAGGGTAGTCCCCGCTGGGGACAATTCCATTGTTTCGTCTACTTCTACAAACAAGTATTTTAATGCCCCGTGAGGGGTTACCCATTTTACCATAACAAACAGGCAAACAATTCAATTTTTTAACAAAGGTTAAATATCTAACAAGCAAATTGCCTTAGCTTTGTTACATGTGCGATTATAGTTCCATCAGTCCATCGGCTAAAGGTTTATTGCTGATGAAAGGGTATACCGATATCCCTTTTATAGCGGCGGCAGCTAAAATAGTTTGGGGCGCCACCACCGTGGCGCTTGGCAGGCAAAAGCTAAAGGATATCACCTTTTTAAAACGACTGATCCATTTTGAGGCGCGTTATAAATCGGTAGATCATTTACTGCATGTTTTAGGCGGCAATAATATCCTGGAGATCTCCTCTGGCTTTTCGTTCAGAGGCTTGCATTACGCCCTGCATAATCCCGATGTAACTTATATTGATACCGATTTGCCCGGGGTAATTGAGGTAAAAGATGGCCTGATCAATCGCTTGATCAAAAATCAATCGCTTGATTTGCAAGGCGAACTACTGGTTATGCCCATGAACGCGCTGGATGAAGATAGTTTCATGAAAACCATCGGCCTGCTGCCCGCCGGACCAGTAAATATTGTAAACGAGGGCCTGCTGGTTTACCTGAACACCGATGAAAAGGCCCGGTTATGCCAGATCATTCACCGGGTATTGCGCCAGCGTGGCGGCCACTGGATAACCGCCGATATTTATATTAAAAAGGATGCCTTAAAATTGGCTAACGACGAGTTGAGCCAGTTTTTGCAAGCGCATAACGTAGAGGAAAAAAAGTTTGAAAGCTTTGAACAAGCCGAACAATTTTTTGCCGGGCAAGGGTTTAAGATCTACAAAAAAGCTGATGCTATTGCCGGCCAGTTATCATCACTTAAATACCTCCCTATACATGCTATTGACGAATTAACCCAACAAGCCAACCAAATTGGCCGGATACGGGAAACGTGGGCGCTGGTACCGGTGTAATTAACAATTTTCTGCGTTAGGGATATGAACGGATATTGGCCAATATCGCTATTTAAGGAATTTGTTTACTCCTGCTAAGCAAACGATTTGTACAAAATATAATCAGTACTCAACAAGCGGGGTTCAACACCTAACGGCGTTGTTCGTGGGTTTTGTTGTTTTCTACAAACCTTTAACCTCTAACGAGGGTTTACTAAGTCTTTTCTACCCGTGGTTTGTGTCCCCACAAACCACTGAATTGCGGGGCTACTTGTAAGGTGCTTGTGAAGACACAAGCACCGGATAATACAAGCAATTTCCTAAAATAAATGACATTGCCCATCTGGTTTTAATGTCGGTAGAAAATTCAAATTAGCAGGCCCCGCGCCCTCTGTGGTTAAATCAACCGCATAGCTACTCCGTCTTCATCGCCTTTTCCGCCGATTTCTTATACTCATATTCGCCACCTAATAAAAAGCCCCATGGCTTCAGGCTCTCTATCCTGTCGAAAACAATTTTAAGGATGGCGATAGTTGGGATAGATAAAAACATGCCCGATAAACCCCAAAGCATTTCGCCCAATACTATCCCAATAAAGGTAATGAGCGCGTTAAGGCGCACTTTTGATCCCACTACGGCCGGCAGCAGGAAGTTAGAATCGACAATATGGATGCCCAGTACACTTACGGCCACAAACAGGGTATTGGTACCATCGCCGGTGGCAAAAGTTATGAGTGTGCTTATCAGCAGGGCCGAAAAGATCCCTATGTAGGGGATAATATTAAACAAACCGGTAATAATGCCCAGCAGTATAGCATAGTGGATGCCTAAAGCCCAAAATACAATACAGGCCACAATAGATACGATCAGCATTTCTATCAGCAGGCCCGAGATATATTTACGGATGATGTTTTGCACGTTCTCGGCAATATCAAAAACTACCTTTTCGTGTTCGCTGCCAAAAACCCAAAGCAAAAAGCGCAGCAGCAATCGGCGGTAAAAAAGGATAAAAAAGGTGAAGATAATAATGAAAACGTAAAACAATAATAGTGATGATACCGCTCCAAAGGTACTGGTAATCACATCCGCCCCCGAGGCCATCAGATCCTTACTGTTATTACGCAAATAAGTGCTTTGCTTGGCCCTGCTATAATGTAAGTACTTGGATATTTGTCCTTGTATTTTATCACCGGTATCGGCAAGCTGTATTTTTAGTTTGGGCCAATCGTTGCTTAATTGGGATATTTGGGTAGCCACCAGGTAAACTATGCCGCTAATAAAACATACCATTAAAATGATGGATATAAACGAGGCCATACTGCGGGGCAGGCGCAATTTGCGCTCAAAAAAATTGCAGACCGGCAGCAACAGTATGGCAAACAAAAAGCCAAACATCATAGGGTCAAGCACTTCCTTGCCTGCATATATTAAATAACCCAGCGATAAAATACCGATAAGTACCAGCGAAAGGCGTTCGTAAAAAGGGGCGAGTAGTTTTTTAGTCATAGATATAGGGCGGTTAACAGGGGTTTAACACTAATATACACGATTAGTTTTAGGCCGCTACTATCCTATCCAATATCTGCACAATAAATTTATCCATCACACCGCCCGGGTCTTTGCTGAACACGTGGTTAGCACGGTTGGCCAATATTACATTAAACGATAAAGCCTGGTGCCCCAAGCTGCCGGCCAGGCCGTAAATACCGGCCGTTTCCATCTCCAGGTTGGTAATGCGTTGCCCGTTATGGCTAAACTGTTGTATGCTGTCCATTAACCGGGGGGTAAGCGATTGCGCCCTTACCTGCCTACCCTGCGGCGCGTAAAAGCCGGGAGCGGTAATGGTAATACCCTGCGGAAGGTCGTGCGCCAGCGATTGCAATAGCGCCGCCCCTGCCGAAGCATAGTACGGTTTTAAGCCATAGTTTAATGGTAATGCTGCCTTAAAAGCATCCAGCAATTGCAGTTCATCGGCGCTTAAGTTTTGCAGGTAATAATGCATCAGGGCATCCAGCCCAAAGGCGGCCGATGATACCAGCAATTCATCTACGGGGATATCGGCCTGTACCGCTCCTGATGTACCGATGCGGATGATGTCCAGGCTTTTTAGTTCGGGGTTCACCTGTCGCGCACCAAGGTCGATATTCACCAGGGCATCCAATTCGTTAAACACAATATCAATATTATCGGTACCTATCCCTGTAGATAGCACAGTTAAGCGTTTGCCGCGCATGCTGCCGGTATGGGTAATAAACTCGCGTTTGCCCTTTTTAAATTCAATGGTATCAAAGTGCTTGCTCACCTCGCCCACACGGTCGGGGTCGCCCACGGTAATTACCGTATCGGCTACATCGCCGGGGAGCAGGTTAAGGTGGTAAATACTACCGTCGGCATTGATAATCAGGTCTGTTTCCGAAATTTTTTGCATGGTTTATAAATTCATGGAGGTTCAAATATATGATTTTTTAAAACCGTACATTTATTAAAAAATGGAGTCTTTTTTATGATGCCACACGGCCCCGACCCGAAAGCGCTGTACCCTATGAAGGATTACCGCAAGCTTATTTTCCTTAAAAACATTATTACCCGCAAAAACATTGAGGTTGGCGATTATACCTATTACGATGATGTGGACGACCCGCTGGCATTTGAGAACAATGTGCTTTACCATTTTGATATGCTGGGCGATAAGCTCATCATCGGGAAGTTTTGTGCCATAGCATCGGGGGTAAAATTTATAATGAATGGTGCTAACCACCAAATTGAACCGATATCAACCTTCCCCTTTGCCATATTCGAGAACGGATGGGAAAGGATAAACGAGGGTGTAGATCTTACCAAAAAGTATCCACACAAGGGCAATACTGTTATTGGTAACGATGTTTGGCTGGGATACGAATCGCTGATTATGCCCGGCGTAAAAATTGGTCATGGCGCGGTAATAGCCAGTAAATCGGTAGTGACCAAGGATGTGCCCGATTATGCCATTGTAGGCGGCAACCCGGCTAAGCTAATCCGCAAGCGCTTTGATGAGGCCACCATTGCCCGCCTGCTTAACATTGCCTGGTGGGACTGGGAAGCCGATAAAATTACCGAGCATTTGCATATTATCAACTCGGTAGATGTGGATACGCTGGAGGCGGTGGTGTAATTCAACAATATTTTGGCAAATATTTTGCTTATAGATCAATATAAACATCTATTATCATGGCAAAATATTCGGAAAAAGCAGGAGAAAAGGTTGAAAAAACCATGCACGAAATGAAGGAAGGCAAACTAAAAAGTGGCAGCGGAAAAAAGGTAACCTCTAAAAAGCAAGCGATAGCCATTGGCCTGTCCGAGGCGCGCAAAGAGGGCGCTAAAGTGCCGAAGAAAAAGGACTAACAAAAAAGCGTGATTGCTTAGGAAGATATATATCCTGCAATCACGCTTTTATATTTTTAACCCTACCGGGTTAGGCTTTATTTTACGCTAAACGCAACCAAAGCATCGCCCCATACAAAGGAAACCTTGCCCGATTTTTCGATAGCGAATTTAAAGCGCTCGGCAAATTTTTTGGCCTTTTGTGTTTTCACGGTGAAGCGGAAAAGGTCGCTTGGTTCATCGTGGTTGGTACCCCAGTTGGTAGTGTTTTTGTTAATAATGATCACCCATTCAGTTTCGCCGGGGATTGACCAGATGCTGTATTTACCTGCGGGCAATTCGTTGCCTTCAACTTTAACATCCTTGCTAACGGTAATAGCGGTTTGCTCGTTAGCACCGGTACGCCAAAGCTGGCCATAGGTTGCAATTTCCTTACCTAAAGTACGGCCCTTAATACCGGGCTGGCTGTAAGCAATGGTAATATCCACACCTTTTGACGTTGTGCCTTTAACTGTATCTGCGGGACTTGGCTTCTCCTTTTTTTGTGCCGACGCGCCAAGGGCTGTACACATTAAGCCAGTGATTAATGTAAGAAAGAATAGTTTTTTCATTGTTTGTTTGTTTTAACGAAAATAGATATTATAATTTTTTTAATGTAATAAATTATTCAGCCAATTGTAATTTATCATGCGGTAAAGGCATCCATTATATCCATTAACACTATTGCTTCCTCTATGGCGCAGGGATTTGGCCCCTCATTGTTAAAATAAGCCACTACCTTGGTTATCATGGGTTGCTCTATATGCTGCGGGTGTTCAAAGGTAGTAATATGTTCGTCGGTGCCGTTATGCAAGCTCACTGTCTTTCCAAAAAACGGAAAACTAATTTTACCTTTTGTGCCAACAATCTCGCATAGATCAACCACCTCGCTATCAGCCACATTAAAGCACCACGATCCGTTTACCACTACCTTGTTTTTGAACACAATTTGCCCACAAACATGATCGTCAGACTTGTTTAAACCCGATTGGTTTAATGCATAGCCCTGGTACTTATCCGGCTCACCAAAATAGTACAGCATCAGGTCTAACTGGTGCGGGGCCAAATCATGAAAATAGCCCCCGCCCGATAGTGCCGGGTCAACACGCCATTGGTGTTTACTTTGGGCTACCAGCGCCGGTTTAGCACTCTGCCACATACGGATCTGCACGGTGCGCACATCGCCAATGGCTTGCTTGTCCAACAGTTCCTTTACGTATAAAAACATGGGCACCTGCCTGCGGTAATGCGCTACTGACAGGCGTGCTTTGGTATGCTTTAACGCTTCGGCTATTAGCCGGGCCTCGGCGGCGTTAAGGGTTACGGGTTTTTCTACATATACGTTTAGGCCACGGCTTAGTGCATCCAAAGCGTAAGGCGTGTGCGATGCCGGCGGCGTGGCAATATATACGGCATTAATCTCCGAGTCGCCCATCAGTTTATCCGCGTCGCTATACCATTTGCCTACTTTGTGGCGGCTGGCATAGTCGGCGGCCTTTTCGGCATCGCGGCGCATTACGGCTATCAGTTTGCTGCCTTCAATTTTATTAAAGGCAGGGCCGCTTTTCACTTCGGTTACATCGCCGCAGCCAATAATCCCCCAGTTAATATCGGCCATGGCTTACTTTAATATGGTTTCTATCTGGGTTAGTTCATCGGCCGAGAACTGGATATTGTCCAGACATTTCAGCGAGTCGAGCAACTGCGCGGGCCTGCTGGCACCAATCAGTACCGATGTTACCCGCTCGTCCTTCAGCAGCCAGGCCAGGGCCATTTGGGCCAGTGTTTGGCCGCGCTTAATGGCCAGGTTGTTCAGTTTTTTGATCTGATCCAGCTTATGATCGGTGATCATCTCCTTTTTCAGGAACGCGCCCTTTGCCGCCCGCGAATCTTCGGGGATACCGTGCAGGTATTTATCGGTCAGCATACCTTGCGCCAATGGCGAGAACGGGATACAGCCTACACCCTCCTGCCCTAATACATCCATCAGGCCACCCTCGGCCCAACGTTCAAACATCGAATATTTGGGTTGATGGATTAAGCATGGAGTACCTAATTCTTTCAATATAGCTATAGCGTGTGCCGCCTTATCGGCCGGGTAATTGGAGATACCTGCATACAGGGCCTTTCCCTGGCGCACGATCAGATCAAGTGCCGACATGGTTTCCTCCAGCGGGGTATCGGGATCGGGGCGGTGGTGATAAAAAATATCCACATACTCCAAATTCATGCGCTTCAAGCTTTGATCGAGGCTGGATACCAGGTATTTTTTTGATCCCCAATCGCCGTAAGGGCCATCCCACATGGTATAGCCGGCCTTGCTGCTAATAATCAGTTCATCGCGGTAAGCGCTAAAATCTTCTTTTAAAATTTTTCCAAAATTGGTTTCGGCCGATCCCGGCGGCGGGCCGTAATTGTTGGCCAAGTCGAAATGGGTAATGCCATTATCAAAGGCGGTATGTAATATTTTGCGGAAATTCTCTTCCACATCCACACCCCCAAAGTTATGCCACAGGCCCAGCGAAAGGGCCGAAAGTTTTATGCCGCTGCGCCCGCACCGGCGGTATTGCATGTTCGCGTATCGTTTATCTGATGGTAGATAGGTCATGATATATGTTGGTTGTATTTACTTTTTAAAAATAGGTTTTTTATTGGATTTGATGGGGGTTTGGTTTAGAATTTCCTGCAAGCCAGTTCAAGTGCCCTGGCCGTTGTTGGCGTTCGGAAGATAATTAGTTCCCTCCCATTGGGAGGGGTGCGGCTGACTGTGTTGTGGCAGGGAGAGGTTTCTACGCTTGTTGAAACCCCTCCCTACACCCCAATGTCATTATTTAAGAGTCGGGCCAATCTCTCCCCGTGGTTTGTGTCCCCACAAACCACTAATTGCAGGTCTGATTTTAAAGCGCTTGTGGGGACACAAGCACCGGGTGGATAGATGAGATTTCCTTAAATAATGACATTGCCCTACACTCTCCCTATTGGAGGGAATCGCACAATCCCACTCTTTTTTTAATCTTCCGAACACTTGTGGGCCAGGCCGAGCGACTGCAAAAAGGTTACGCTGCGCTAAACCTGAACCAGCGGCGCAGATAACCTCGCCGCAAACATGGTATCGGCTTTATGGCCGTATCCTTTCAGCACGGTTTGTTCTTCCAACTTCAGGCCTAATTCTTTCACAATAAAGTCAACCACAGCTTCGTTCTCAGCTTTAAAAACCGAGCAGGTGATATAAATAAGGGGCTTGCCGGGTTTAAGGTATTTTACCACATTGCGCACAATATCCTGTTGCAAGCGGTTAAAAAATTCAATTTTGGTTTTGCTAAACTGGCTGATCATCTCGGGCGTGCGGCCCCAGGTACCAGCACCGCTGCATGGGGCATCCAATATGATCCCGTCAAAGGCGTAATCATGCAGTTCGGGGTCGACGTTTTGGGTCAGGTCGATGATCTTTTTTTGATATTTATAGAGGCCCGAGCGCTGGAAGCGTTCATCCAGGTTAGCCAATACCGATTCGCGGATATCGGATACTACCAGTTTTATATTAGGTTCCAGTTCGTGCAGCAGCAGCGATTTACCGCCTGACGCGGCGCAGGCATCCCACCAGGCATCCCATTTATTGGGTTTAAAAAATTGCGCGGTTTGTTGCGATGAACTGTCCTGCACCTCGAACCAGTGCTGTGCCGGGAAGATATTTTCCAGGCGTGTACCGTTGGGCATCGAAAAACAATTATTTCCTTCATCCTTAAAGGCAACCTCTACCCTGCTCAATTCGGCTTTTACCTGTGCTTCGAAACCTTTGCGCACCCGTATAAACAGATCGGGCTGGGTAAAGAATGATTTCAGAAATGCGTCCTTATCTATCGATGGCGATAGCTGATCGGCCCATGGGAAAACATCCTCCAGCTTAAAATCGGGATAAATATCCTTCACCATTTGCAGCTTTTTATCGATAGTGAGGTCTACGCAAAGTGCCCATTCAGGTTTAAAGTGCTGTAAAAAGGAATTAACCTGTGTATTGCATAAAAACTCGGCGACGATGAGGCGCTCATCGGCAGGTAAATTGGGCAAGGCCCGGCCTAAGCGAAAGTAGTTATAAACCAGTCGACCGGCCACTTTACGGTCGGTTGAACCCATTTGTTTGTTTTGCCTGTAAAAGCCGGGCAGGAATTTCCCTAACGGGGTATCTGCCGGGTATTCATCTAAAATGCGCTGAAAGGTTTTAAGCTGGTTCAGTGCTTTCATTCTACGGGTTTTAGCTCAAAATTGGTGTACTTATACAGCTTTACATGGGTATTTACATACCCCGATGTGGGTGTTTTTATAAAATGAAAGGTATTATGCAATCCCTCAAAATCGGGGGTATTGGCTATGGTTTGCCCGGGCGTAATGCTCATACGGCCAAAATACAAACCCTCGTCATAACCCTTTATAGCGTATTCTCCCGGTTCGGAATGATAAGCTTTTCTATACTCTTTTATAAACTTCATTACCGCGGCCGATTTATAATTTACCCTATCGCCCGAACTGATATAGGTATTTAACCTTTGCAGCACATCGGCTTTCAGGTAATCGGCATCTTCCCAATTAGGGTGGCCGAAAAGCGTAACAGGGAAATGCTGCTTAGCTAAAAGATCGAGCGCGTGCAAGGTGACCTGCAAAAATTGCTGATCGGTTGCCGGGATGATAAATATATTTTGCTCGGTAGCGGATAATTGCGGCACCAGCGCGCTTAAATTGCCGCGCACTACGGTTAGCTCAATTACCTTAACGCGTTTTTTACTCAGGCTGTCTATCGCTTTTTTAAAGGGAATGGAATACTTATTATCATCGCTATAACCCGATTTAAGTATGAATACTTTTTTAGCTTTCAGCCTGGTTTGGATGTACTCGGCCATGTGCCAGCAATGATATTCCAGCGGTGGGATTACGGTAACCAAATTGGGGTTTTTATATTCGATTGGCGATGCCGGCGAAAGCGGCGATACCACCATTTTTTTTAAATTGGGCGATGCCTGGCTAAAACTTTTAATACCCTCGGGGTAAACCGGCCCTATAATTAGATTACCCGTACGTATTTTAGTATTAATAGCCAGGTTATGCGCTTGCGCACCCTCGTCTTTAGTATCAAAAACCTGTAGCTTAAAATTGTGGTTACCTACGGTTAGCGAATCGAGCGCCAGCTTAAAACCCTGGTAGTATTCCATAGCCACATCGGCTTTTGCAATGCCGGCATGCCCTGCGCCACGGCTTAAATCAAGCTGATCTAACTGGAAAGGCAGCAGCAACGATATCACCGTTGCCGGGGGTGGTGGTGGCGGTACAACTTTTACTTCGACAGGTTTTTTTATAACAGCGGCAGTATCAACAGGCTTTGGGAGTGTAACCATAGGGCGCAACTTGGGCGAACATGCCGCCAGCAGCAAGCCTATAGCTACAAACAGTAAGCGTTTATTCCCACTCAATAGTAGCAGGCGGTTTTGAACTAATGTCATATACTACCCTGTTAATTCCCTTTACATTGTTAATGATATCGTTACTGATTTTAGCCAGCAGATCGTACGGCAAGTGGCACCAATCGGCGGTCATCCCGTCTAACGATTCCACCGCGCGCAGGCAAACTACGTTCTCGTAAGTGCGCTCATCGCCCATTACGCCTACACTTTGCACGGGCAGGTAAATAGCGCCCGCCTGCCAAACTTTATCATAAACACCGGCACTACGCAAATTGTTGATATAAATCGCGTCAGCCTCTTGTAAAATAGCTACTTTCTCGGGCGTAATCTCGCCTAAAATCCTGATAGCCAGCCCCGGACCCGGGAAAGGGTGCCGGCCTAAAATATTATCATCTATATTAAGTGCCTTGCCTACCCTGCGCACTTCGTCCTTAAACAAGGTGTTCAGTGGCTCAACCACTTTTAGTTTCATAAAATCGGGCAAACCGCCTACGTTATGGTGCGATTTAATGGTAGCCGATGGGCCTTTAACCGAAACAGATTCGATCACATCCGGATATATGGTACCCTGGCCCAGCCATTTTACATCCTGTACCTCGTGCGCGGCATCGTCAAACACCTCGATAAATACACGGCCTATGGCTTTACGTTTCTTTTCAGGATCAGACAGACCGCTTAGCGCGTCGTAGAAACGCTGTTTGGCATCAATACCCTTTATGTTAAGCCCCATGTGCTGGTAGCTATCCAGTACCGATTGGTACTCGTCTTTACGCAGCAGACCGTTATCAACAAATATACAATGCAGGTTTTCACCAATGGCATGGTGCAGCAATACCGCCGCAACCGACGAATCGACACCGCCTGACAGGCCTAATACTACTTTATCGTTGCCTAATTTCTCCTTCAATGCAGCGATGGTAGTCTCTACGAACGAGTCGGGAGTCCAGTCTTGCGAGCAACCGCAAATATCAACCAAAAAGTTTTGCAGCAATTGTTTGCCATCTACACTATGGGTAACCTCGGGGTGGAACTGGATACCGTAGGTCTGCGTGCCTGTAATTTGATAAGCCGCCACCTTTACCGTTTCGGTACTGGCAATCACTTCGTAATCATCCGCTATGCGGGCAATCGTATCCGCGTGCGACATCCACACTTGCGAGCCTTCGGGGATCTGCTTAAACAGCGGGTTACCTTTTTTAATATAATCTAAATTGGCACGGCCATACTCGCGTGTGCTGGAAGCCATAACCTCGCCGCCACCAAAGTGGGCCATGTACTGGGCACCGTAGCAAACGCCTAATAAAGGCAGCTTACCATGGATGGATTTAAAATCGTAATGCAGGGCATCTTCCTGGCGAACCGAATACGGACTGCCGGAAAGGATAACGCCTTTTACGGTTTCGTCAATTTCAGGCGGTTTGTTAAATGGATGAATTTCGCAGTAGATGTTGAGTTCCCTGACACGGCGGGCAATAAGCTGGGTGAACTGTGAGCCGAAGTCAAGAATGAGGATTTTTTCTTGCATGGGCGAAGATAGGGTTTTGCTTTTAAATTTGGAATTGAGAATTTGAGATTTTCTCTATTTATCATCATCACCACCCGTCATTGCTGTAAGGGCGAAGCAATCTCTACAGAAGTAAAGCAGCATGTTCGTTCAGCATTTCATTAGGCCAGGTAAATCAGTTTAGGTAAGCCAGTGGATGTTACTTTTTCTTTTCGCAAAAGAAAAAGTAACCAAAAAGAAAAACCGCGGCTTGGTTATCTTCTTCGAACAGTTAGTGCCAGGGCAGGGCCGGTAGTACCCGAAGATTCCCGATGCCGCATTTAGGACGGTTATTAAGGGTTCATCATAACAGTAATCGCAACTCCAATCGGCCTCCGGCCGATTGGAGTTGTCCCTTTCTTATTCCCCGACAGCGGTGAGGCTTCCGGAAAGATCGGGCAAAACAATGGTGGCCTGCGGGTGGGAATGGTAAAGCGGATTTGCCTGAAGCGTGGACTTGCGCGAGCGAGAGCAGGGGCAAATTCTTGCGTACCGTGGTTTTGCCTGATGCGGGCAAAGGCCATGTGCGGCAAGGGAAGCATTTCCGCTGTCTTGATTTTTGGTTAATTTTATCAAGAAAAAGTAACTTGGCCCCTGCGGCTAAGAGCAGACCAAAGTTGATAAAGCACAAACCGGGCATAATAGAGCAAAAACCACAATGCAATTTTTATCTTTACCCCAAAATGAATTTCCGCTTAGCTACCTTTAACGATATCCCTACGCTGCAAAACCTCATCGCCCTTTCGGTACGCGGACTAAGCACCGGCTACTATACCGACAGGCAAATAGAAAGCAGCATTAAGCACATTTTTGGGGTGGATAGCCAGTTGATTACCGATGGCACTTATTATGTTTTAGAACTGGATAAGCAAATTGTAGCCTGCGGCGGCTGGAGCAAACGCAACACGTTATACGGCGGCAACCAATACAAAGAAAAGGAAGACCCACTGCTTGACCCAGCCACGGACGCTGCCCGCATCCGCGCGTTTTTCGTGCATCCTGATTATGCCCGCCGGGGTATTGGCCGCGAGATGATCACCCTATGCGAGCAAACTGCCATAGCGGGTGGCTTTAAAGCTTTTGAACTGGGCGCTACCCTGCCCGGTGTACCTTTGTATGAAGCAATGGGTTATACATCTATAGAAAGCGTTGATGCGCCCATGGCTGATGGAGAAACGCTGGGTATTGTGAAGATGCGAAAAGTGGCGGCAATTTTTAATTAAACCTATAGTTAAACCCGATAAAAAAATCGAACCAATATAAAAAACAGATACGCAATAAATTGATTATCAAATACTTAAAATTAACATATTGAATTATGTTAACTTTGGTTAACTTTCATTACAGTTAATATTTGGAAAAATCAAGCTCACCGCTTGTCCCGGTACAATTACAATTTTTAAAACTTCTCCTCTATCCCCAATCCGAACAGAGCGAAATCATATTTAACGGGATCGGCGGGGTCAAATTCGCGGAGGCGTTCGGTTAACTCAACGGCGGTTTGCCAGTCGGTTTGCTTGCGGGTGATCAGGTTTAATTTACGTGCCACACGGTCAACGTGCAAATCACAGGGCATAATGAGTTCGTCAGGGGTAATTTTGTTCCAGATACCAAAGTCTACGCCGTGGTTATCCTTACGCACCATCCAACGTAAAAACATATTCAACCGCTTACAAGTTGATTTTTGCGATGGCGATGAAACATGCTTTTTAGTACGGTGCGGAAAATCGGGCAGGGAGAAGAAATACTTTCTAAAGTGGTTCAAATGCAATTCAACCGGGGTGTCATCCTGAGCATCGTCGAAGGATGGTGCAGAGGCCTGCCCGCCATGGTTCGACGGGCTCACCATGACACCCGTTTTGCTGGGTATAAAAGCATCCTCCAAACTATCGAAACGCTCATAATGATATCTAAAGAACGCAATAAAGTAAAGCGTATCGATATCGTTAAAGGTGCGGTGTTTAAACTTCAATAGTTTGGCCAGGTCGGGTTCCTGATGATTCATGATGAAATCGTAGGGGGCACCATCCATCAGGGAAATCAGTTCTTTACATTTATTAATAATGGTAACCCGCTGCCCCCAGGCCAGGGTAGCCGCCCAAAAACCCATGATCTCGATATCCTGCTTTTTGGTGAACAGATGCGGGATACAAACCGGATCGTTAGCGATAAAGCCGGGTTGATTGTACTGGGCAACTTTGGAGTCGAGAAAGGCTTTGAGGTTAAGCGCCCCAGCCCCTTGAAGAGGGAGTTTCCCGAAGTCAATCACAGTCATATCAATAAATATCGTCTGCGTTAGAGTTAATCATCGCAACAACTTGTTGATAGGTTTCAGCAATTTTGTTGCCTTGTGAATAATCATATTTATAAATTCCACTTTCGTTCCTCACAAAACCTATTTCGTGGCTGGCCAGTAAAAAATCACAAACTGGAATAAACCTTTGCTTCGGAAACCTTTCAAATTCTTCGACGATCATTTCTAACGGCCAAAAACAAAACATATATTCCTGCCAATGATAGTCGGGAAAGCCGTTAACAACCAAATAAAGTTGTTTAAAGTCTTCGGGGAATTTGAAATTCAGAGTAGCTTCCACCCTTTCAATTTCTTCAATTGAAGCTGGTGGGTTCATCTTTGTGCCCGATGAATTCCATTGCGCCAGCGCCTCTGATATCCAGCTTTCCAAAATCTTGTTTCCTGATTCTATATTCTTGATTCTATTCTAAGAAAGCGCCTGTTTCAAATCATCCAGCAGGTCTTCCACATCCTCTACCCCAACACTCAGGCGCAGCAGGTTATCTACCACACCAACTGCTTCGCGGACTTCTTTGGGGATAGAACCATGGGTCATACTAACCGGGTGGTTGATGAGTGATTCTACACCACCTAGGGATTCGGCCAGGGTAAATACCTTAAATGAGCCGGCAATGCGGAAAGTTTCGGCTAAATCAGCGCCTTTTAAGGTAATAGAGATCATACCGCCAAAATCGCGCATTTGTTTTTTGGCAATATCGTGGTTAGGATGATCGGTAAAGCCCGGCCAGTAGATCTTATCAACCTTGGGGTGGGTTTTCAGGTATTCGGCAATGATACGACCGTTCTCGCAATGGGCCTTCATGCGCAGGTGCAGGGTTTTAATACCACGCAGCACCAGGAAGCTGTCCATTGGGCCCGGCGTAGCGCCGCAGGCATTATAGATGAACCATAGCTTTTTGTAAAGATCTTCATCGTTTAGCATCAGGGCACCCATCACCACATCACTGTGGCCACCAATATACTTGGTTACCGAGTGCATTACCACATCAGCACCCAGATCCATCGGGTTTTGCAGGTATGGCGAAGCGAAGGTGTTATCAACCACCAGCAGCAGGTTTTTCTCTTTCGAGATTTTACCGATGGCTTCAATATCTACCACCTGCATAGTTGGGTTGGTAGGGGTTTCAATCCAAATAAGCTTGGTGTTATCGTTGGTATACTGACGGATAATCTCCGGATCGGACAGATCCAGGAAATGAAACTTAATACCGTAGTTGGCATATATTTTGGTAAAGATGCGGTACGAGCCACCGTACAGGTCGTTCCCGGTAATTACCTCATCGCCGGGTGCCAGCAGTTTCATTACGGCATCGGTAGCGCCCATACCGCTGGAAAAGGCCAGTCCGTATTTAGCGTTTTCTAACGCGGCTAAGCAATCTTCCAACGCTTTGCGGGTTGGATTGGTACCACGAGAATACTCGTAACCCTTATTATCCCCCGGCGTTTTTTGCCAGTAGGTTGATGTTTGGTATATCGGTGTCATCACCGCCCCTGTTGTAGGGTCGGGTTCCTGCCCTGCGTGGATAGCTTTAGTTGCGAATTTCATTTCTTTTGAGTTCATGGTTCATAGATCATGGTTCATGGTTAATATTGAGGTTATGAACCATCAACTATGAACCATGAACAATTTAGTAGGCTCGCGCAAAAAGAACGCGCTGTGT
Organism: Bacteroidota bacterium; assembly: GCA_040389105.1. Classification (GTDB taxonomy): domain Bacteria; phylum Bacteroidota; class Bacteroidia; order Sphingobacteriales; family Sphingobacteriaceae; genus Mucilaginibacter. Next base: position 137,849 of record JAZKAO010000025.1, on the reverse strand, counting down.
AGACGGATTACCCGTTAATATACATTTACCCGCCTCCTGTTTGTTGTTCAAAGGTATACAACGGATTGTCGCCTTAGTTTCATCTTTTATTTTTTGCTCGGTTTCGGGTGTACCGTCCCAATGGGCGGAGATGAAGCCTGGGTTTTCGTCCAGTTGGCGTTTAAATTCCTCGTAGGTATCCACCTCGGTAGTATTCTCCTCGCGGAAGTTTAAAGCCTTTTTGTAGATATTCTGTTGGATGTCTTCCAGCAGGTTTTCTATGTGTAATGCAAGGCCTTCCTGGTTAACGGTTTCCTTGGTTTTAGTATCACGACGGGCCAGTTCAACGGTTCCGTTTTGCATATCGCGGCTGCCAATGGCAACGCGCAATGGTACGCCTTTTAGCTCGTACTCGGCAAACTTTGCCCCCGGGCGGTGGGTATCGCGGTTATCAAATTTAACCGAGATGCCTTTAGCCTTCAATTCTTTGCTTAAGCTTTTTACATACTCGCTGATATTGTCCAGCTCTTCCTGGTGCTTGTATATCGGCACAATAACCACCTGTATAGGCGCCAGTTTTGGTGGCAATACCAGGCCGGCATCATCCGAGTGCGCCATAATCAGCGCGCCTATTAAACGGGTAGATACACCCCATGAGGTTGCCCAAACAAAATCCTGCACGTTCTCTTTATTGGTGAATTTCACATCAAAAGCTTTGGCAAAATTCTGACCTAAAAAGTGCGATGTACCTGCTTGCAGGGCTTTGCCATCCTGCATTAAGGCTTCAATGCAATAGGTATCTAAAGCGCCTGCAAAACGTTCGTTAGGAGTTTTTTTGCCCTTTACAACGGGCAGGCCCATCCAGTTTTCGGCAAAATCGGCATATACATCCAGCATTTGCTCGGTTTCGGCAATGGCTTCATCGGCGGTGGCATGGGCGGTGTGCCCCTCCTGCCATAAAAACTCGGTCGTGCGTAAAAACATGCGGGTACGCATTTCCCAGCGCACTACGTTGGCCCATTGGTTAACCAGGATAGGCAAGTCGCGGTACGACTGGATCCAGCCGCGGTAGGTGTTCCAGATAATGGTTTCGGATGTTGGGCGCAGGATCAGTTCTTCTTCCAGTTTAGCATCCTCATCAACCACAACATTGCCATTTCCATCATTTTTTAAACGATAATGCGTAACAACAGCGCATTCCTTAGCGAAACCATCCACATGGCTGGCTTCCTTACTGAAAAAAGATTTGGGGATCAGCAGCGGGAAATAGGCGTTAACGTGGCCGGTTTCTTTAAACATACCGTCAAGCACGGCCTGCATTTTTTCCCAGATGGAATAACCATACGGTTTAATGATCATACAGCCCTTTACCGGCGCGTATTCGGCCAGATCGGCCTTAATTACCAAATCGTTATACCATTGCGAATAATCTTCGTCTTTACTAATGATTCCTTTGCTCATTTCAGCCCTATATTTATTTTTAATGTTCTATTAAACCTTTGTTAATAACGTACGTCATACCTACAATACCAGATACCCCACAAGCCCTAACCTGATTAATTTTTACGTTTGTATTACGTATAATTACGGCCAAATTTATAAATTTAAAGATTATTAAATTCACAAATCCAAAATCATCCCAATGAAACGGAACATTATCAATGGAATTATGCTGATCAGCGCTTTAGCGCTGGGTTCCTGCTCTACTACCAAACTCGCATCAAATCAAGCAAGTAAAGATGACGATGTTTATTATTCAAACGCAAAAGCTGGTGACCAAATAGAATATGTGGCAGCAACGCAGCCCGTAGTAACCCAGCAAAACCGTTACAATAATTATAACGACGACGATTATTATTTTTACGATAGCTATGCATCGCGCATTAACCGTTTCGGTTATTTTTCGCCGTTTAGCTACTATAACGATATTTATTACGGCTACTCACCATACTCCTATTACAACAGCCCTTATTATGGCGGCTTAGGCTTTAGCCTTGGTTTTGGATATGGTTACGGATCTTATGGTTACAATCCATATTATTCGCCATTTGGTTACGGATATGGTTACAACCCTTACTATGGCTATAACTATTTCGGAACCGGTTATGGTTACGGCGGTGGCGGTGGCTATTGGGGCAATTACTCGGCCTACGGCAATTCGGGCACACCAAGGCCATACCGTGGCTCGGGCGCACCGGGTAATGCTTTAGTAAGCCGTTCGACACGCCCAATTGGCTATAATGGCGATTATCCGGTAAACGTGAACTATCCGGGCCGCCCTACCAATAGCGGCGGCAATGGCCGCCAGGTAGTTAACAGCAATGGCAGCACCTATAACAACGGTGGCAGCAGGCCTGTACGTAACGATGGTAACAGCGGTGCCGCAGCACGCCCGGTTTATAACGCGCCACAAACGCAACAATCCTATTCGCCACCCCCATCTTCTTCAGGAAGTTCGTCAAACAGCAGCTCCGGCTCATCAGGCAGTAGCAGCAGTTCATCAAGCGGTGGCGGTGGTGGCCGCCCGGTTAGGCCTTAATATTTAACATTCTAAAACAGCTTACATTTTCAATCCTATGAAACCTAAATATTTATTAACTGTAGCCCTTATAGTAGGGGCTACCAGCATGGCCTTTGCCCAATATTCGCAGGATGCCCTGCGGTTCTCCACTTTCCAAACCGGGTCTACCTCGCGCATGAAAGCCATTGGTAACGCCGGGACAGCCATAGGTGGCGATTTAAGTTCGATAGGCGGTAACCCTGCCGGTATCGGTTTCTTCACCCGGTCGGAGTTTAGCTTTACGCCCGAATTTGATGGATCGAAAGTTAAGGCTACTTACCTATCGCAAGGAACCAATACATCAAAAAGCAATCTGAACTTAAGCGATGTTGCAGCGGTATTTTACTCGCGTTTAAATACGCCTAAGGGTGCCGATAAAACAAAGGGATGGTTAAGCTTAAACTTTGGCGTATCGTACAACCGTACCAATAACTATTACGAGGATATTAGCTACGGTGGTAAAAATACAGCCAACAGCATTACCAGCTACTACGCCAACGATGCCAATAACAATGCAACCGGAACAGCATCGGGCGCAATTGCTGATAACACTTTAGGTGCATGGGCGTATCACCAAAACCTGATAGACCAGTATACCAGTGCAGGCGGCAAATATGCTACCAACGCCTACCCCAGCATTAACCCGGGCGGAGTAAGCCAACTAAGCAATGCTATCCGCACAGGCGGCCAATCAGAGTTAAGCCTATCTATGGGTGCTAACTACAGCAACCAGTTTTATTTAGGCTTTGGTATTGGTATCACCAACCTTAGGTACAATACTACAAACACCTTTACCGAAAGTGGCATAGCATCGGTTTATGTAAACCCAGGTTTTGCTAATCAAACTTATAATAATGTTTACAGCCAGGATCAGGAAACCAAAGGCACAGGCTTCAACGCCAAGTTGGGCTTTATATACAAACCGGTTGACGCCGTACGTTTTGGCGCGGTAATTACCACCCCTACCTGGTATAATATTGATGATAATTATAACGAGGGCATGATTACCCGGTTAAATGGTACTACTAACATTCCCGACGGCCCATCAAATTATCCTTTTAGCTATAAGCTGCAAACACCGTTTAGGGCAGCAGGCGGTTTGGCTATATTTTTTAAACAATACGGTTTTATTAGCGGCGATGTAGAATATCTTGATTATTCATCGGCCCGTTTAAGTGGCGACTATACCGCTACCGGCGATAATAATGACATTAAAACGCTTTATCAAAACGCGGTTAACGCGCACGTTGGTGCCGAAGCCCGTTTAACAAGCCAGGTATTTTTACGCGGTGGTTACGGTGTACAAGGCAATCCGCTTAAAAGCAATGGCGGCGATATTAACACCGTAAGTGGTGGTTTAGGTTACCGTAGCGGCGATTATTATATTGATGCTACTTACAGCCATATTTCGGGTAATCAAACCATCTACCCTTACGAAATTGGCGCAGCCAGCCCATCGGCCCTGCTAAACAAAACCAACGATAACGTTTATGTAACGTTTGGATTTAGGTTCTAAAAAGTCCGAAAGACGGAAAGACCGAAAGTCCGAAAGATTTTTATATATGAGAAGAGCGATGGGGTAACCCCATCGCTCTTCTTTTTATGTATCCTAAATCTGATCTGATATTCTATCTTTCGGACTTTCGGTCTTCCCGTCTTTCGGTCTTATATCAATCCTCATCAATAAACGAGCGCAGCATCCAGGTATTCTTTTCCTTAAACTGCATAAAGCGATTGATCATATCGTTAGTCCCATCGTCGCCGGCACCGGCGGTTATTTCCAGTATTTCGCGTTCCATTTCAATCAGGGTGGCCATGTCGGCAATAATGGCTTTTACCATGGCGGTATCTTTCATACCAATGGTGTTTACTTCCTTAATGCTTGCCGTTTTAATATAATCATCAAACGTGCTGTATGGCGGCTTGCCCAGGGTAAGGATCCGTTCGGCCAGTTCGTCAATTGTAGTCAGGGCTGCAGTGTATAACTCTTCAAATTTAAGGTGCAATGTAAAAAAACTTTTGCCCTTTACGTTCCAATGGCAACCTCTTAGCTTTTGATAATGGATGTGGTAATTAGCCAGCAGGTCATTTAAATGATCTACCACCGGCTTCACTTCTTTTTCTTTCAGGCTGATTTCTTTCGCGTTCATATAAAATTTATGTTGAGTATACTGTAAACGTACAATAACCATGCTATGTTCGGTATAAAAGCGTCATAATTCCGTCTAAATAAATCATATTTGTACCCTGCTATGACTTTACAACCTCATATTTCGGAAAAATTTAATGGCATCGTTTGGCGCATGGAGATAGACCCCATTAGCGCTACTCTTTTTGCCGAGATCAGGAACGAAGCCGAAAAACAGGTTAGCTTTGCATCAATTAATCTACAATCGGGCAAAGTAAACTTTACCCAACTCACCGCCGATGAACGCTGGCTTACCGGCATGGAAGCCGCTTACGATGGTATTTTACTACTGCACAATTACCAATCGCCGGGCAGCCCGGCACATAAAGGGCTTATTGCTATTGATGGCGAAAGCGGGCAAGTTTTATGGAGCGATTATAACCACACCTTCAATCATCTCAGCATAAATGGCCCGGTAGTTTTTGACAGCCGGATACAGCCACGCAAATTATTTACGACAGATATAAAAACAGGCGCTATGCTACATACTTATAACCCCATTATTGATGAGGATGTGGATGCCGGCATTATTTTACCCGATATAATACCTCCCGGCGATTTAGATGCCGCTACCCTGCCCGAACAGCCTTTTGGAAATATAGTGCATAACCTTTACTACAACGATTATAGAATTGTATCTTTGCACGCACTAAAATCCAATACGCTTAGTCAGCACTTGTATATTTTTAAGCATGACCAACAGGTATTTAACGATTTATTAAATACAGGCATACAAAAATTACAACCCGAGGCGTTTGTATTACATAATAAGCATTTAATTTATCTTAAAGATAAGGCGAAATTAGTTGCGATTGATTTAGAAAACTGAATAAGTAAACGATATGAGGTTTAAGATTTTATTGATTATTTGCCCCCTGTTAATATTAACCAGTACCGCTTTTGCTAAAGCCGTTTTTGATTCGGTTGGTGTTGAAAATCACAATGGCAAAAAAGTTATCCTGCACAAAGTTGAACCTAAGGAAACCTATTTCGGGGTTGGCCGCAGGTACAATATCAAGCCCAACCTAATCATCCAGTTCAATAACAATATTGTTTTGCAACCGGGTGCCATTATAAAAGTCCCAACCGAGCTTCCTTTTGCCGAAGTAGTTAATAAGCCCGCGCCAAAAGCCGAAAGCAAGCCCGAGGTTAAGCAAACGACCCAGCAATTTAAGGTAATGGCCGGCGAAACTTTGTATTCGATTGCCAAGCGCTTTGGTACTACGGTTGATGATATTAAGGAAACCAATGGTTTAAAATCGGATGTATTATCGCCGGGGCAAATCTTATTGATCAAATCATCGGGCGGCAGCCAAACAAAACCTGCCGAAAAGGAGACTGTAGCAGAAACTAAACCCGTACAAGCCCCGCCTGTTGTACAGCAAACAAAGCCGCAAGTACAACCACCGGTAAGCCCGCCACAGGTGCAAGCCAATACACATACCGAGCAAACAACACCGGTAAACACGCAAAACACGCAGCAGTACAAGGTTTTTAATGGCGAAACTTTATTTACCATTGCCAAAAGGTTCAATACATCGGTTGATGATATTATCGCCCTTAATAAATTACCCAACAACAACATTACACCCGGGCAAATATTACTTGTACGCAATGGTATGCCGCCGGCACCGGTAGTTGAACCCGCCAAACAGCAAGAGGTGGTTGCTAAACGCGATACCACCTTGGTAGCTGCATCCGATAGTTTAAATGCCGACCGACACATCCCGGCTAACCGTTATGGTTTATTTTTAAAGGATGAAAAAGGCCCGGCCACCTGGATGGATGACCCGAGTTTCGACCCTAAAAAGCAATTGGTATTGCACCGTACTGCCCCTATTGGTACCGTAATGAAGATAACTAACCCTATGACCGGCCGCAGTGTGTTTGCAAAAGTAGCCGGCCGCTTTGCCGATAATGAAGCCAATAAGGATGTGATTGTAGTAGTAACCAAAAATGTGGCCGATATGATTGGGGCCATGGATAAGCGTTTCCGTGTTAACCTAAGCTACGGTGTACCTAATGACCAGCAATAAACCTTATATTATTGGTATTGCCGGAGGAAGTGGATCGGGCAAAACCTTTTTTTTAAAATGCTTTTTGGCCCACTTTACAGGCACCGAGGTATCACTGGTATCGCAGGATGATTACTATATCCCGGTTGCCCACAACATGACACCCGAGGAGAATAAACTGTATAACTTCGATTTACCCGCGACTATAGACCGTCAACATTTTTTTGAGGATATCAGCAGCCTGATAAAAGGCGAAACTGTTGTTAAGCACGAGTATACCTTTAATAACCCTACCGCTATACCAAAGATGTTAGAGATTAAACCCGCTCCCATTATTATAGTAGAGGGTTTGTTTATTATGCACTTTACCGAGATTGCCGACCTGTTGGATATGCGCATTTTTATCGACACCGAAGAAGACATAGCCCTTGGTCGCCGCCTTAAACGCGACTTATTAGAGCGTGGATATTCGCACGATGATGTGATGTATAAATGGCATAACCACGTTGTACCTGCTTATAAGGAGTTCCTGCTGCCCTATCGTGATACCAGCCACCGCATCATCACTAACAATACCCATTTGCACGATGATATGATAGCCGTGACAGATGAGATATCGAAAGAGTTGAGGGAGAAGGTGTTGAGTTAAGTTTGATGATATATTCTTTTTTTTCTATGTCCCCGGATGGGCAAATTCTATATGCTACAAATGTGGCTTAGCCGGTTTAATAGGCGCATCATTGCTCCCAACCCCACGCACATTCAGCTTACGCTGATAAGTTTTACCACTAATTACCGCATATAATATATTCAGATCCGCGCCGCCAAACCACAAATTAGTTGGCTGCCCGAAAGTTACCGGCAAAATGGCGTTCACCCGCCCCGGTTGGTCTAACACCTGTATACCCATTCGGGTAGCCACATAAACGCGGCCGGCGGTATCACATTTAATCCCACCCGCACCGGCGTTATCAGCGGTATCGGGGGCATAAAGCCAGCCGTAACGTTGTTTATAAACTAATGTGCCATCGCCTTTTATTTGGAAAATCCATATCCAGTGCGATGTTGTTTCGGTAGTATACAACTGGGTTTGATCGGGCGTTAAAGCCACACCGCCAATACTTAGCCCCGAGCTAACCAATATCTTTTGTCCATCGGGTTTTACAAGATATAGCTTATTACCTGTTGCCATATACTTGTTGCCATTTTTGGCAAGCGCCTGTGTACTAACCTGCATTAGCTTATCGCCATCGGCTGCTTTTATCGGCTCCCAACCCTCGCCCGGCGCGATAATGGCCTTTAGCATATCATTTTTGGATGCTTCGGTACTAACCGGATTAGGGTGGTCTTTCCATAAAAACCGCATGGCCTGCGGGAAATAAGCCGTAGCCATTTTGCCGTTATGCCCACCTTCGCCGTAAATAGCCTGCACCTGGTAACCCGCAAATTTCAACGATCGCTCCATCATTTCGTTAGCCTTAAACCAATCGCCGGCGTAGATATTTAAATCGTTGCTGCCATCCTGTATAAACACACGGATGGGTTTAGCCTCGTACTTGCGGATCAGCGCCGGGAAACGATCAGCCCCACGCAAACCAATATAAGTACCTACCGAACTAAACACCCGCGAGAAAGCATCGGGCCGTTCCCAGGCCGCGTTAAAGGCCGCTATGGCACCACTGCTGCTACCCCCAATTCCCCGATCGTTTGCATTGATTGATAGGTGAATGGCACGGCCATCCATTGTTTTATGTTTTTCTACATCAGGTAAAATCTCTTCTAAAATAAATCGCACGTAGGCATCGCCCAAACCATCGTATTCAAAACTGCGGTTATAACGATTAAGCGCGGTTTTCTCATCCGTGGCACGTACCTGGCCGGGTGTTACAAACACGCCGATGGTTACCGGCATTTCCTTACTATTGATCAGGTTATCAAAAACAGTTGGGGCTTTAAACTGGATACCATCCTGGTTCACCCAAACGCAGGCCGGCTTGGCGGGATCGTACTGTGCAGGCACGTAAATGCTGTACTCGCGCCAGGTGCCGGGGAATATTTTGGAGTTCTCGAAAGTCAGTTTAATGATCTCGCCCTTGGGTACGTCGGCGTGTTCAACCGAAGCGGGGTCCTCCGGATAATTTTCAACCGGGGTTTGCGCAAATAACGCGGCGGGGATTATCAAACACAAAACGGCGAGCAGGGTTTTTATCATGACGATGAGAATTGCAATTGGTTTTTTAAATGTAGGAAATTATTCTAAACCAAACCTGTATTTCAAGCGTATATCAAAGCATTAACAACCATCCATGCCAAAACTATCTTCCCCTGCCCGCTATAAATTATTAATGCTAATTTGCCTTACCCTTACGTGGATATTACAAGCCCATGCCCAGATAGACCCGCCTACAACCGGCGCACATGCCGATACCATTGCCGATAAAACCAAGGCTACCCGAATCATCAACCAAAATTTCGACAATATTTACTTGCAAAACGCACGTGTAGCCACCTTTGGTAACGAGTATGGCAACCCAATCCGCACTCAACTCACTGCCGACCTGACGGGTAATTTTGTGGTATTCAGCACGCCCAAATCCCGGTTTGCTTTTATATTTAACCCGCGAGTTAAGCTGCGCTTGCTTAATACGCCCGGCGCGCCGGTAAAATCGCCCAGCTATATGCCCGGTGGTACCTTATATTATCGCGTTAACCGCGATGATTATCATCCCTCGTTTATGTCGCTATCCTATTCGCACCATTCCAATGGCATACGCGGCAAAACACTAAACCCTAATGGCACTTTTAATACCGATAGCGGCAAATTCACTACCAATTTTTATATCCTTACTTATACACATGGTAAACGTACAGATCGCGCTAATACCATCAGCAACAGCTACCAAACCGTGGGACTGGAACTGCATGCGGCCTTAATTGGCCTGGGATATGCCCATGCGCTTAAAGACCAATACGGCTTTGTCCGCGTAAATGGCATATGGATGTACAACCTGGCCAAAGCCCGTACCAATGCCATCGATCCACAAACCCGGACATTTAATAACTGGATGCGCTTGCAGGTCGATTTTTCGTACATTATGGATAAATACAACAACTACAGCATTAGTAATGTGCGCAAGCGCCTAAACGTTAATGTGGCCTATTATTACCAGTTCCCATTTATGCAAAACGTAGCATTGATGACAGGTGGCGGCTACCGCGGACAGGATGACTACAACATCTTTTTTCAAAACAGTTATCCCTACCTCGCTATTGGTTTAGCCGCCGGGGTATCGTTCGGGTTTCATCATAAATAGAATTAGGAGTCCATGGACTATAGACTATGGTCCATGGACTTGCTCTCTTAACTACTTCACGTGGTGGTCCTGGCTCGCATTTAATGCTGCGGCACCTACTACCAACGCGGCCAATCCAACCCCGGTAGCAATTTTCCCACCATCTGTTGCTTTTGAAGTATAAAAGAAATCGCCCCGACGGGCCGGGAAAAAGTCAAAGTTCTCGGGCTCCTCTCCGGTAGAGATCACTTTGGATACAAAAAACCCATGCTGGTACGAAGCGTATTTGGGCACATTACCATTAAGGGTATATAAGCTTAAATAGCTTTTAAAATTCAGCGGCGATTTATCCTGTGTAAACTCCCCTATCTTCACAGCGCTTGTGCCAGAAATACTTAAACTGGGGATCTCTTTTTTTTCGGTCACCCCAAAATACTCGGTGTTAATAAATTGGTCGCTTACTTCCAGTAAGGTATTGTTTACTAAGGTATGCGGCGGTATAAATACGGTGTTTTTAGGCAGGGCTGCTACGGCATCAATACTTCCGGATGAAAAACTGATGTTTTTATTACCTACACTACTGCCCGATACTTCGCCTGTAATATTCACCTGGTTGCTGGCATAACTCACTGCCTTATCATTAATAATAAAGGCCGAACGCTGCCAATCAATATACAATGGCTCGTTCAGTTTATTATAAACTTCGAGGTTGATGGGCGCGTTACGGCCGAAGAAACTATAGGTGATCTTCATGCTGTCGTTCTCGGTAGTGAACTTGCCCGTTTCGGGATTCTTTTGCATGTTGGTGCTGCTAAGCACATTAATTTGATACTTACTGCACGATGTGATAGCCAGCAACAATACCGGCAGGATAAGGATGTTTTTCATAACTGTATAAATAATGTATTTGGTTATTGGATGATGGATTAAGTTGATGGTTTAGGCTTTACAAAAACTTAATATGGAGGCATATAATTGTCAATTATTTAACAATCGCACCTATCGCATTTAAATAGTGTGTACTTTTGTTATATGAACACGGCAGAACTATTGCAGCGCGCCCTCAACTTCGAATTTTTGAGTATCGATGAGGGTGTACACCTATACCATCATGCATCAACCCCCGAACTGGTTTATGTAGCTAACGAGTTACGGAAGATACAGGTGCCGCATGGCAAAGTAACCTGGCAAATTGACCGTAATGTAAACACCACCAACGTTTGCATTGCTAATTGCAAGTTTTGTAATTTCTTCCGTCGCCCGGGGCACGAGGATAGCTATATTACCGATATTGAAACCTACAAAAAGAAGATAGAGGAAACTTTCCGCTTTGGTGGCGACCAGCTTTTACTGCAAGGCGGCCACCACCCCGATTTGGGTTTAAAGTTTTATGCCGATCTGTTCAGGGAATTGAAGAAATTATATCCTACGCTTAAACTACATTCATTAGGTCCGCCTGAAATTGCCCACGTAGCTAAGCTGGAAGGTATGAGCCATTACGATGTATTGAAAGCGCTGAAAGAAGCGGGGCTGGATTCCCTACCAGGCGCAGGTGCCGAAATTTTGAACGACCGCGTACGCCGGCTGATATCCAAAGGCAAATGCGGTGGGAAAGAATGGCTGGATGTGATGCGCGCGGCTCATCAGTTAAACTTGCCATCATCGGCAACGATGATGTTTGGCCATGTAGAAACTATTGAAGAGCGCTTTGAACACCTGGTATGGATCCGCGAGGTACAAGCTGAAAAACCCGAAGGGCATTATGGCTTTATCGCCTTTATCCCATGGCCTTTTCAGGATGATGGCACGCTGTTGCGCAAAGTACGCGGCATCACCAATAACATAACCGGCGACGAATATATCCGTATGATAGCCCTGAGCCGTATCATGCTGCCTAATATCAAAAACATACAGGCATCATGGTTAACAGTAGGTAAACAAGTGGCACAAACGTGCCTGCATGCCGGCGCTAACGATTTCGGCTCGATCATGATCGAAGAAAACGTGGTATCGGCCGCGGGCGCCCCTCACCGTTTCACCGCGCAGGGTATCCAAAATGCCATTAAAGAAGCCGGTTTTGAACCGCAGCTACGTACCCAAAAATATATTTGGCGCGATACCCCTGCGGAGTTGGAAGAACAGGTGATAAATTATTAAGGAAAGTCCGGAAGTCGGAAAGATTTAAAGTGTCAACCATGCAGCCAAATACAGTAAAAGATCGCGAATCATTCGTTAAGTTTATTGAGGGTTTACTACAGGACTTTGCAGGAAATAAAGATAAATGGGAGAATGAGAGTCTCAGCGATTTTTTGGAGGCTGTAGGGAGATATACACAGGACATTCAGGGCTATTATAATAATAGCGAACAACAAGTTGATGCCGATATTGCAACATGGCAGGTATTTGCCGATATATTAAAAGGCGCATCGATGTACGAATAGAAAGTTATATGGACCGTTATAAACAATAAAAGCGATTGGAAACCAATCGCTTTTATTGCTTAATTTAGATATCCGTTCAAATCTATAGGGTAATAATTCTTATTCTTCCGTACTTTCCGACTCCCCGACTTTCGGACTTGAATTGATCTCTGTCCAAAGCAAATCTTTCAATTCGGTAATCCCTTTTTGTGCTACGGATGAAATAAATACCGACGGGATATCTGTCGGCAATTCGGCTTTCATTTCCTGTTGCAGTTCATCATCCAGTAAATCGCCTTTGGTAATGGCCAATATGCGTGGTTTGTGGATCAGTTCGGGGTTATATTCTTCCAGCTCCTTTAACAGGATTTGGTATTCTTCCTTAATCGTACGGTTGGTATCTGCCGGAACCATAAATAATAACACCGAGTTACGTTCGATATGGCGCAGGAAACGGATCCCTAAGCCTTTGCCTTGTGAGGCCCCCTCGATAATACCCGGAATATCGGCCATTACAAACGAGCGGTTATCACGATAAGCCACAATGCCTAAATTAGGTACCAGCGTAGTAAAGGCATAATCGGCAATCTCGGGCTTGGCAGCCGATACTACCGATAGCAGGGTTGATTTACCCGCGTTAGGAAAACCAACTAAACCAACATCGGCCAATAATTTCAACTCCAGTATATTCCAGTCTTCTTTACCTTCTTCGCCGGGTTGGGCATAGCGTGGTGTTTGGTGCGTTGGCGATTTAAAGTGCCAGTTACCCAGGCCACCACGTCCCCCCTTGGTTAATATGCGGGTTTCGCCGTCTTTAGTTATTTCAAATAAAATCTCGCCGGTTTCGGCGTCTTTTGCTATGGTACCCAACGGTACTTCCAGTATCTCATCCCGGCCGGTTTTGCCGGTGCTTAAGCTGCTGCTGCCCGGGTCGCCGGGGCCAGCTATCACGTGTTTACGAAATTTCAGGTGAAGCAATGTCCACAATTGGGCGTTACCTTTTACAATTACGTGGCCGCCACGGCCACCATCGCCACCATCGGGGCCACCTTTACTGGTTAGCTTATCGCGATGCAAATGCGCAGAACCGCCGCCACCCTGGCCTGAACGGCAACAGATTTTTACGTAATCAACAAAATTTGAACCTTGGGACATTTTTACTTTGTTTAAGTCGGGAAGTCCGTAAGACGGAAAGTCCGAAAGATAGAAGTAAAACCTCCTACTTTCGGACTTCCCGACTTGCCGACTTTCGGACTAATAATTAATAAGCTGCAATAACGCCGGCTATCGCATCAAATATTTCGTTGATAGAGCCTATACCATTAATGCTTTTAAACTTGTTTTGTTTTTTATAGAAATCAGCAACAGGTGCTGTTTTGTTATTATACTCTACAATACGTTTGCGGATCACTTCCGGGTTAGCATCATCCGGGCGGCCCGAATCTTTACCACGCAGTAATAAACGATGTTCTAATTCATCATCATTTACTTCCAGCGCGATCATTCCCGAAATCTGCTCCGATTTGCTTTTCAGCAGATTATCCAGCGCATCAGCCTGTGCAACTGTACGGGGGAAACCATCAAAAATAAAGCCTTTAGCATCCTTATTGGTATCCAGTTTATTACTGATCATACCGATAACTACCTCGTCTGGTACCAACTTACCATCATCCATCAGCTTTTTGGCTTCCATACCCAAGGCAGTACCTTGTGATATTTCGCCACGCAGTAAGTCGCCTGTCGACAGGTGTATCAAACCATATTTTTCAATAAGTTTTTGAGATTGAGTACCTTTACCGGCCCCGGGCGGACCAAACAATACTAAGTTCAGCATCCTTTGATTTAAAGTTAAAAGCCTTTCGGTACAATACAGAAAGGCTTAGTTGAGTTTTGAGTCGAAAGTACAAAGTCATAAGTAAAGGGGCTTAGGACGATAAACTAAAGACTTGATTTGTGCACTTGAAGGGAGTCGAACCCCTAACCTCCTGATCCGTAGTCAGGTGCTCTATCCAATTGAGCTACAAGTGCGGTTTTAAAAAGCAGTCATCTTAATAATTACTGCCTTTTTTAACGGACTGCAAAAATAGAATAATTTTGCAATCAGTGGAAATATTTTTTGAAATTTACTTAACCTTTTCGGCAATTGCTTCAAAATCAGGTAAATCTCCGGCTGATTCTAGCACCTCGGCGTAAATAATTTGATGATCTTCGTTTAAAACAAAGGCCGCACGCTTAGAAACACCTTTCATTCCCATCACAAATTCGGCATATAAAGCGCCGTAAGCAGTAGAAACATCCTTATTAAAATCGGAAAGTAAAGGGAACTGGTAATTGTTCTCGGCCTTAAACTTGGCCAGCACAAAAGGCGAATCGACAGAGATCCCTAAAATTTGCGCGTTCAAACCATCATAATAACCAAAACTATCGCGCATGGTACATAATTGCGTAGTGCATATGCCTGTAAATGCCAAGGGGAAGAAATGAATCACTACCTTTTTCCCTGCAAAATCGGATAAGGATACGGGTTTAATTTCGTCGGATGTTAAAGTAAATTCGGGTGCCTGCTGGCCTAATTGAATGCTCATAGATATAAACGGTTGATTTTATTGCAAAGAAAGCAACCGCAATTTATATAAATCGTTTTACAATTCAATTTTACATTATCATGGCTTCGGCATCTGTTTATTAAAACATACCTTTAAAAACTACGGTTTATTAAATATGAAAGCCATCATTATTACCCAACCCGGCGGCCCCGAAGTTTTACAGATAGCCGAAAGGCCGAAACCCATCCCATCTACAGGCGAGGTATTAATAAAAGTATCGTCGGCGGGTGTAAACCGCCCCGATGTGGCCCAGCGTAAAGGTAGTTATCCCCCACCGCCAGGCGCGCGCCAGGATATCCCGGGATTGGAAGTAGCCGGTACAATTGAAGCAATTAGCGATGACGTTACCCGCTGGAAAATTGGCGATAAAGTGTGTGCATTAGTTATAGGCGGCGGTTATGCCGAATATTGCGCGGTACCTGAAGGCCAATGCCTGCCCATCCCCGTTAATCTTAGCTTTATTGAAGCAGCATCACTCCCTGAAACTTTTTTTACAGTTTGGAGTAATGTGTTCGACCGCGCCAAACTGCAGCCCGGCGAAAGCTTGCTCATACATGGCGGCAGCAGCGGCATTGGCGTAGCCGCCATACAAATGGCCAAAGCCGTGGGCAGCACCGTTTATGTAACAGCCGGCAGCGATGAAAAATGCACCTTTTGCGAAAATCTGGGCGCCGCCAAAGCCATCAATTATAAAACGCAGAATTTCAAAGATGAACTAAACCAGCTAACCAATAGCAAAGGCGTTGATATAATACTGGATATGATAGGCGGCAATTATACACCTGACAACCTGCATTGCCTTGCAAATGATGGCCGGTTGGTGATGATCAACAGCATGAAAGGCAAAAATGTGGACGTTGATTTATCTATTGTGATGCGCAAACGGTTAGTGATTACAGGGTCGATGCTACGCAGCCGCGATGTGGCTTTTAAGAGCGCTATTGCCCAAAAACTGGAGGAACATATTTGGCCTTTGTTAGCATCGGGCGAGATTAAGCCGGTTATTTATAAAGTGTTTGATGCCGCGGATGCTGCCAAAGCACATGAGTTAATGGAAAGTAGTGAACATATTGGGAAGATTGTTTTGCAATTTGATTGAATAATAACGCGGCCATTAATATTAAAATACAGTATCATATATACCTCGCGTATTTTTCATACAAAAAATTTAAAACAGGTGTTTTTTTATCGTATAAAAAATTTAACTTTGCACCACTAAAATAGCACCCTTTAAACAGGGCGCCAACATTTAACAAAATACTTTAAATACCAGGTTATTTATGCCCAATATTGGAAAAATATCTCAGATCATCGGTCCGGTAGTTGACGTTAGCTTTGCTGACGACGCTCACCTGCCACGCATCTTTGACGCCTTGGAGATCACCAAGGACAACGGACAAAAAATTATTCTTGAAGTTCAACAGCATTTAGGCGAAGACCGTGTACGTGCGGTAGCGATGGACTCGACAGACGGTTTACTACGCGGTATGCCGGTTGTTGACTTAGAAACTGCTATCACCATGCCTGTTGGCGATTCGATTAAAGGCCGTGTATTTAACGTGGTTGGCGACCCGATTGATGGGCTTGCTAAACTTGATAAAACTGGTGGCCGCCCTATCCACAACCAACCTCCCCGTTTCGAGGATCTTTCAACCGAATCTGAAGTACTGTTTACCGGTATTAAGGTGATCGATTTGTTAGAGCCTTATGCAAAAGGTGGTAAAATTGGTTTGTTTGGTGGTGCCGGTGTGGGTAAAACCGTACTGATCCAGGAACTGATCAACAATATCGCTAAAGCTTACTCTGGTTTATCGGTATTTGCAGGCGTTGGCGAGCGTACACGTGAGGGTAACGACTTATTGCGTGAGATGCTTGAATCGGGCATTATTAAATACGGTGATGCCTTTATGCACTCGATGGAAGAAGGTGGCTGGGATTTAAGCAAAGTTGATATGGAAGAAATGAAGGAATCGAAAGCAACCTTCGTATTTGGCCAAATGAACGAGCCTCCTGGTGCCCGTGCCCGTGTTGCTTTATCAGGTTTAACCCTGGCGGAATATTTCCGTGATGGTGATGCCGAAGGTAAAGGTCGCGATATCCTGTTCTTTATCGATAATATCTTCCGTTTCACCCAGGCAGGTTCTGAAGTATCGGCGTTGTTAGGCCGTATGCCTTCGGCGGTAGGTTACCAGCCAACCCTGGCAACTGAAATGGGTATGATGCAGGAACGTATCACATCTACAAAACGTGGTTCAATTACATCTGTACAGGCCGTTTACGTACCTGCGGATGACTTGACCGACCCTGCACCGGCAACAACATTTGCCCACTTAGATGCTACTACTGTACTTTCACGTAAAATTGCCGAGCTGGGTATCTATCCTGCGGTGGATCCACTGGATTCAACCTCAAGGATCCTGAGCGCTGCCATTTTGGGTGACGAACACTATAATACCGCGCAACGTGTAAAAGAAATTCTGCAACGCTACAAAGAGTTACAGGATATCATCGCGATTTTGGGTATGGATGAGTTATCTGAAGAAGATAAGCTAACCGTATCGCGCGCACGCCGTGTACAACGTTTCCTTTCACAGCCATTCCACGTGGCCGAGCAGTTCACCGGTTTAAAAGGTGTATTGGTTGACATTAAAGAAACCATTAAAGGTTTCAATATGATTATGGATGGTGAAGTTGACGAGTATCCGGAAGCAGCCTTTAACTTAGTAGGCGGCATTGAAGATGCTATTGAAAAAGGTAAAAAACTGTTAGCTGAAGCTAACTCTTAAATATGCAAATGTGCGGATATGCAGATGTGCAAATTAAAAAGCATCTGCATATTTGCACATCTGCACATATGCATATCAGAAAATGATTTTAGAAATCCTAACTCCCGATAAAAAAGTATTCGAAGGCGAAGTTAATTCGATCACCCTGCCGGGTACTATGGGATCATTTGAAATACTGAACCACCACGCCCCCATCATCTCTACTTTAGAAGATGGTAAGCTGATTGTTCGTGGTGCAGGCAAAACCGAAGATGTTTTTTTAATACATGGCGGCGTTGTAGAAGCATCTAACAACAAAGTAATTGTATTAGCCGAGGGGATTACCCACAGGTAAGACGGAATATCTTTTAAGATTTTAAAAGCCTCTGATGAAAATCGGGGGCTTTTTTGTTGATGTACTCACCATAAGTGTTCGGAAAATTCTTAATTCCCTCCCATGGGGAGGGGTGCGGCTGATTGTGCGGTGGCAGGGAGAGGTTTTATTACGCTTGATGAAACCCCTCCCTACACCCTCCCTATTGGAGGGAAGCGCACAATCCTCCCACTTTTCAAAGAGAGAAACACAAGAACACGGAGTTAGAAACTAAACCTATCATGGGCAGGTACTAAGCATTCGCACACCCAAAAAGCACCGCAACAGGGTTTACACAAAGTTTACACATTTTACTATTTTAACATACGAAACACTTGATAATCAAATAATTATAAAAATAACGGGGTTACATTTTTTAGTTGATTTTAATCAGGATATCCACTGCCGAAAGCCTGCTGACTTGTGGCCCGATCAAGCGTCCTCGCTTGATCATAAGCCCATGTGAGCGACCACCCTCACGTTTAAAGACCAGTAAAGCAAGCGTGGACGCTTACCTAAAAACAAGTTCAAGCGTGGACGCTTGAACTGCCAAGTGAGGATAATTTAAAGATACCTATTTTACATATTAGTTAATATCACATAGTATTAATCCAATATCGAGGACAAATTGATGGTAATAATTTAATTATTTGGTGCTACCACTAACCAATAATCTACCATCATGAAAAAACTATTTATTGCAGTATGTATACTGTCGTGTTTTTTATCCTGCAAAAAGAAAAAAACTAACGATCCTCCCCCGGGCGAAACGCCCGTAGTAACCATCCCCGAAGTACCGGGTAAAATACTGTGGGATGGGAATGCAACTAACGGCACATCGATATGGAAAGTTGCATCAAACATCGAGGGTGACGGAACTATCACCACCATAAGCGACCCAACTTACGGGATGGTATGGAAATTCACCAAGCCACTGGGCAGCCACCGCACCGAATCGCACGCGGCAAAAGGCTTCCAGGCGCAGGAAGGGGATGATATTTATATAGGCTGGCGCTGCAAAATTAGCATGCCGCCCAATATTAATACCAATGCCGTATTTCAGTGGAAAGCCTACGGCGACAATATGCAGCAAAATTTTCCAATCATTATCAGCACAACTACGGGCGGAGATATCCACCTGATGCATTATGCGCCCGGTCAGATTGGCACCGAACTATGGAAAACCCCATTAAAAATAAATGCATGGAACCGCTTTGTGCTTAGATTAAAAATATCACGCGATGGCACTATCGGCTTTATTGAATTTTGGTACAATGATGAAAAACAGACACTTAAAAGCGGCACACAGCGTTATTACGGTCGGACGCTTGACGCTGAATACTGCGACCCTAAATGGGGTGTATACGGTGGTGATGCACAACTGATCACCAATTATGTAGGCCGGCCACTGATTGCCACTACTTACGATTTGGTAAAACCTGAAAAACTAACCGAACCTACCCCCGATCCCGCCCCTGCCCCGGCTACTATTCCGGTAGATCCGGAAAGTATCACATTGTTTAAAACAATTACTGCCAGTAGCGAACTAAGCGCTGCCAAAGGGTCGGCCGCGGTAGATGATGACTTGGATACGTATTGGCAACCGGCAGCAAGCGACCGTACCGACCTTAACATTTGGCTGAGTGCCGATTTGGGCACCGCTAAGGATTTTAATTCGATGCGCGTATTTTGGAACAGGGCCGATGTAATTGCCAAATACCAGTTACTATACTCGGACGATGGTATTACATGGAATATCGCCTATGAAAAAACCAAGAGTTTCAGCACTATTGAAAAAAGCACCTTCCCCAAAGTGACAGCCCGCTATGTTAAACTGAATATTATTTTATCCGAGGATGGCTCAAACCTAACCACTGACGAATGGAGGATTTTTCAGGAATAACGAAATAATAGATTTTGACAAAGCATCTGATGACAGTCGGGGGGCTTTTTTGTCTGACCGAAATAGCCTATGCGTTTAGTTATTGGCACAAGGTTACCTTTGCCAATAATATTGTATTAATAACATATTCATACATTTATGAAAAATACTTGGTCTTTATTTAAGAAGCATCCTATAGCGCTTATATTCTTGGTAGTATATAGCTTACTTTGTATCAGGATACTTTACGTCACTAAATCATTTAGTAACTCGGTACATCAATATCCGGATGGCAGACACCTTGCACTTGGGGAAGGCATTGCATATGGCGATATGTTTTTGGTATTGATAGGTGTGATCGCTTTCTTAATAATAGCCGGACATGCGATAACAATCAAACGTTCATCCAAATTCTATTTGTGTATAATGTCAATCATTGTTATCGAAACTATAGCTGCACTTACTATCTATTAAACCACCTCGCCCGATCAAGCGTTCACGCTTGAGCATAACCCTCGCCTGATCAAGCGTCCACGCTTGATCATAAGCCGATGTGAGCGTCTACGCTCACGTTTAAAGATCTGTAAATTAAGCGTGGACGCTTAAACTGGCGAGCGAATAAAACATAAAGTTAAATCACCCTTATAAGGGGATAATAAACGGCTGATATAATTCTATCTTTATGATGATTATATCTCTTCAACATGACCCAGGAAACATTCATTAGCCGGCGTGTGGCCGTTAAAAGTTCGGTGTTTGGCGTACTGGTGGCTGCTATACCAAATGTTATTTATGCCAACAGCGTATCAGTCGTAAGCGAAGTTGGCAAATTACCCTTAAAAATCCATGACAGATACCCGGCCATTGATGAAACGGTAGTGGCGGAAGTTGTAGGCGTTTCGCACTTTAATTTAGACCGATTGAAAGAACTGGTTGATCCCCGGCCCGAATTAGCCAGGGCCACCTGGGATTGGGGCTTCGGCGATTGGGAAACTGCCATTGGTGCAGCATCGCATGTTGCGCGCAGGGATATTGCCGAATACCTGATATTAAAAGGGGCACGACCGGATATTTTTACTTTTGCCATGTTAGGGGCGTATACCACGGTAAAATCAATGATCGAATTTCATCCCGGGGTTCAGCATATTTTAGGGCCACATGGCATAAGCTTGCTTCAACATGCTAAAAATGGTTTGTCGGCCAACGAAGGCAATACAGCCGATGCCCGGAAATTAGTTGACTACCTAAGCGCTTTAGGTGATGCGGATAGCCCCAAATACCCCGATGTAGCCGAAACAGACAAGCAAAAATATTTAGGTGATTATAAGTATGGCGATGGCCCGCTTGATGGGTTCTCTATCAAATTAAACATGCGCAAGTTATTAACCCTCGGGAAAGTGGGGAAAAACGGCGGGGCACTTTATAAAACCGGCGAAAATAAGTTTATTTATAATGGCACGCCTTCTGTGCAGGTCTCTTTTTTGGTAGAAAGCGGTAAAGTAATTTCGTTAACTGTTACCGAACCCGGTTTAACATTAACAGCAAAAAAGTTATGACCTTACAAGTAAAAATTCCCCGCTTGCTCAAAACATTTACAATTTTCATAAACTTAAGCCTGTATAAAAAACGCGTCATTGCGAGGTACGAAGCAATCTTCAGCATGATGATCGGCTCTGCTTATCGATGATTGCTTCGTACCTCGCAATGACGTGGTGGTTATATAGCACACTTATCTCTGTGCCCTTTGCGCTTCTCCCTTTTCGAACTTTGTGGTTAAATTCTACACAAACAATTCTACCCCACTCCCCCATTTCACGCCGAATTTCGACCCTTTGCTATGCGTGCATATAATTCATACCGAATACCGATTTTAACTTTGGTATAAATCAATAAATTTAATATATCGATTATTTTTAATAATACAGAATATAATTTCTATAAATTAAAATTTACAACATTATATTCTTATTTCATTTTTTTAATTTCGGCTATTGCCCAAACAAGGTCATCTCACTACCTTACGGATATACAAATTATAACAAACCCTGGTCGCCCCTACTGTACAAGCAACGCATTAAAAACGGCTTTACTGTACAATTAAAAAACAGGTGATCAACTAATAAAATATAACCGGCTATATACCAAATGGACCATACCGAAACTACAGAGGCAATAGAAATAAATAAGTACAGCAAAGTACTTACGCAGGACCCTACCCAACCGGCCGCGCAGGCTATGTTATACGGCATTGGCTTAACCGATGACGACATGAAAAAAGCGCAGGTAGGCGTAGCCAGTATGGGTTACGATGGTAATACCTGCAACATGCACCTGAACGATTTGGCCGCCATTGTTAAAAAAGGTATTTGGAGCGAGGATTTGGTAGGCCTGATATTCCACACCATTGGCGTAAGCGATGGTATGAGTAACGGCACCGAAGGTATGCGTTACTCGCTGGTAAGCCGCGATGTTATTGCCGATTCGATTGAAGCAGTTTGCGGTGCGCAATATTATGATGGATTGATTACCCTGCCCGGCTGCGATAAAAACATGCCTGGCTCTATTATGGCCATGGGCCGTTTAAACCGCCCATCTATTATGGTATATGGCGGTACCATTAAACCCGGCCATTATAAAGGCGAAGATTTAAACATCGTATCGGCATTTGAAGCTTTAGGTAAAAAGATAGCAGGTACCATCACTCCCGAAGATTTTATGGGCGTTGTTAAAAATGCTTGTCCAAGCGCGGGTGCCTGCGGTGGGATCTATACCGCTAACACCATGGCAGCGGCTATCGAGGCTTTGGGCATGAGTTTGCCCTACTCGTCGTCGAACCCGGCATTAAGTGATGAGAAAAAGGCCGAATGCCTGGCAGCAGGCAATGCCATTAAGATATTATTAGAAAAAGACATTAAACCATCGGACATTATGACCCGCGAGGCGTTCGACAACGCGATGGTAGTAATTATGGTACTGGGTGGATCAACCAACGCGGTGCTGCACATGATAGCTATGGCTAAAAGTGTGGATGTAAAAGTTACACAGGATGATTTCCAAACCGTAAGTAACCGCATCCCCGTTTTGGCTGATATGAAGCCAAGCGGCAAGTATATGATGGAGGACTTGCACAAAGTTGGCGGCGTACCTGCCGTAATGAAATATTTATTACAGCAAGGCATGCTTAACGGCGATTGCTTAACTGTTACAGGTAAAACCTTAGCCGAAAATTTAGCCGATATCCCTGCAATTGATTTTGATACTCAAAAAGTAATTCTTCCGGTTGAAAGACCAATAAAAGCCACCGGCCACCTGCAAATATTGTACGGAAACTTAGCCACTGGTGGCAGCGTAGCTAAGATTAGCGGTAAAGAAGGCGAAAAATTTGAAGGCCCCGCCCGCGTATTCGACGGTGAATTTGCACTCATAGATGGCATTATGAGTGGGCGAGTCAAAGCCGGTGATGTGGTAGTGATCCGCAATGTGGGTCCTAAAGGCGCGCCGGGGATGCCCGAAATGCTGAAACCAACATCGGCCATATTTGGCGCGGGTTTAGGCAGTTCGGTAGCGCTAATTACCGACGGGCGCTTTAGCGGCGGTACCCACGGTTTTGTGGTGGGCCATATCACCCCCGAAGCATACAGCGGTGGCAATATAGCCCTGGTAAATGATGAAGACCGAATTGAGATTGATGCTACAACAAACAGCATCAACCTGATGATCAGCGATGAAGAAATGGCAGCCCGCAGGGCAGCTTATCAGCAACCTGCGCTTAAAGTTACCAAAGGTTTATTATACCGTTATGCAAAAACGGTTACATCGGCCGCTGAGGGTTGTGTAACGGATGAGTAATTAATGTGCAGATGCGTGGATATGCAGATGTGCGAATGAAGAATGATTAATAATTGAGCCGGGAAATCGGTGAAATCAAAAATATAATAAAATGGAAACACAAACAATCACACAGGAAATCGGTGAAATCACAACAGAATCGGTGAAATCATACGAAGAAGTTTCAGGATCGGTAGCCTTATTAGAAGCGCTGATTGTGGAAGGTGTGGATACCATTTTTGGCTACCCCGGTGGTGCCATTATGCCTATATACGATGCCTTGTTTGATTACAAGGAAAAATTAAACCACATATTAGTCCGCCACGAACAGGGCGGCATCCATGCCGGCCAGGGTTATGCCCGTACATCGGGCAAGGTGGGTGTGGTATTTGCTACCAGCGGCCCCGGCGCTACCAACTTAGTAACCGGTTTAGCCGACGCGCAGATAGATAGTACCCCGTTGGTTTGTATTACCGGTCAGGTATTCGCGCACCTGTTAGGCACCGATGCTTTCCAGGAAACTGACGTAATTAACATTACCACCCCGGTTACCAAATGGAACTACCAGGTAACCGATGCTAACGAACTACCCGAAGTTATCGCCAAGGCTTTCTACATTGCCAAAAGCGGCCGTCCCGGACCAGTATTAATCGACATTACTAAGAACGCGCAGATTCAAAAGTTCAACTTTGAAGGTTATACCCCTTGCAACCATATCCGCAGCTACAGGCCAAAGCCTATCGTACGCCCGGAGTATATAAAGCAAGCGGCCGAACTGATTAACAGTGCTAAAAAACCTTTCATTCTGTTTGGTCAGGGTGTGATATTAGGCAGCGCCGAGCAGGAGTTTAAGGCTTTTGTTGAGAAAAGCGGTATCCCTGCAGCCTGGACTGTTTTAGGCGCGGGCGCTATCCCAACAGGTCACCCCTTAAACGTAGGTATGCTGGGTATGCATGGTAACTACGGACCAAACGTATTAACTAACGAGTGCGATGTACTGATAGCCATTGGGATGCGTTTTGATGACCGTGTAACCGGTCGCCTGGATAAATATGCTAAACAAGCTAAGGTTGTCCATTTGGATATTGACCCCGCCGAAATCGACAAAAACGTAAAATCAACCGTGCCTGTTTGGGGCGATTGCAAGGAAACCTTGCCGCTGTTAACCACGCTTATTGAACCTAACGATCATACCGCTTGGGTGCAAAAATTTGCAGAGTACACTCAAAAGGAAGTTGAAGCCGTTATACACGATGAGTTAAACCCTACCAGCGGCGAAATGACCATGGGCGAGGTAATTAACCAACTGAATATATTAACACAAGGCGAAGCTATTATCGTTACCGACGTAGGTCAGCACCAAATGGTGGCCTGCCGTTACGCGCAGCTAAACAAAACCCGTAGTAATGTTACCAGCGGTGGCTTAGGCACCATGGGGTTTGCCTTGCCGGCTGCTATAGGCGCTAAATTTGGCGCGCAGGATCGTACCGTTGTAGCTGTTATAGGCGATGGAGGTTTCCAGATGACCCTGCAGGAACTGGGTACCATTATGCAATCAGGTATCGATGTAAAAATCATGATCCTGAACAACCGTTTCCTGGGTATGGTGCGCCAATGGCAGGAATTGTTTAACGAGCGCCGTTACTCGTTTGTAGATATCCAAAGCCCCGATTTTGTGATGGTAGCCAAAGGATACGGCATTGCCGGCAAGTGCATCAATGAACGGGAAGAACTGCAAGGCGCGCTGAAAGAGATGCTGGACCATAAAGGATCGTACCTGCTGGAAGTAATGGTGACCAAAGAGAATAATGTATTCCCGATGGTGCCGCAAGGTTGCAGCGTAAGCGAGATAAGGTTAAAATAAATCACCCCTCCAAACCTCCCCGAAGGGGAGGCTTAAAAACAAATAGTTATGAGCGATCAAAATAATAAAAAAATAAATAGCTCCCTCTCCTCTGGAGAGGGCTGGGGAGAGGTGAAACAGGAGTTTAACATTACGGTGTATACTGAGAACCAAATTGGTTTGCTGAACCGTATTGCCATCATATTTACCCGCCGTAAGATCAATATCGACAGCCTGAATACTTCTCCATCGGAGATTGATAAAATTCACCGCTTCAATATCGTGATTACCGAATCGGAAGAGGTGGTGCGCAAAATATCGCGCCAGATAGAAAAGCAGGTAGAGGTGTTAAAGGTATACTACCACACCAATGCCGACGTGATTTGGCAGGAATTGGCCCTTTACAAAGTATCGACAGATGTAATTGCCGAGCAGGTAAGCGTTGAGCGTTTATTACGCGAGAACGGCGCCCGCGCGGTAGTGATCCGCAAGGATTATACCGTATTTGAAACAACAGGCCACCGCGAAGAAACCGACGCACTGATCAAGATCCTGCAACCTTACGGACTGATAGAGTTTGTACGCAGCGCCCGCGTTGCTATTATTAAAGATAGCGACGGTTTCAACTCCAAACTGCGTGAGTTTGAAAGACTGGAACCGGGCGAGGATGTGATAGAAAATGAATATCTGAACAAGGGGCAAAAGGTGTTTACGATGTAAACCACCACCATGTCATTGCGAGGTACGAAGCAATGACATGAAGAATATAACAAGTAATTAAAAGACAACAACATAAAACAACACAATCGGTGAAATCACTATAAAATCGGTGAAATCACAAAAATTAAAAAATCATGGCAAAACTAAATTTCGGCGGCACTGAAGAGAATGTAGTAACCCGCGAAGAGTTCCCTTTATCAAAAGCACAAGACGTATTAAAAGATGAAGTTGTAGCGGTAATTGGCTACGGTGTTCAGGGTCCTGGTCAGGCGTTAAACCAAAAAGACAATGGTATTAACGTTATTGTTGGTCAGCGTAAAAACTCAAAATCATGGGATAAAGCGGTAAGCGACGGCTTTGTGCCGGGCGAAACCCTTTTTGAAATTGAGGAAGCTTTAGAGCGTGGAACTATCATTTGCTACCTGCTTAGCGATGCCGCGCAAATTGCTTTATGGCCAACGGTTCAAAAACACTTAACTCCGGGCAAAGCATTATACTTCTCGCATGGTTTCGGTATCACTTTTAAAGAGCAAACCGGCATCGTCCCTCCTGCCGATGTGGATGTATTTTTGGTAGCGCCTAAAGGTTCGGGTACTTCACTACGCCGCATGTTTTTACAAGGCCGTGGCTTAAACTCAAGCTACGCCATCTTCCAGGATGCAACCGGTAAAGCACAGGATCGTGTAATTGCCTTGGGTATTGCCGTAGGTAGCGGTTACCTGTTCGAAACTGATTTCCGTAAAGAAGTTTATAGCGACTTAACCGGCGAACGTGGTACGCTGATGGGTTGTGTACAAGGTATCTTCGCCGCCCAGTACGAAGTATTGCGCAGCAAAGGCCACTCACCATCTGAAGCCTTTAACGAGACTGTTGAAGAGTTAACCCAATCGTTAATGCCATTAGTGGCCGAAAATGGTATGGACTGGATGTACGCTAATTGCTCAACCACCGCGCAACGTGGCGCTTTAGATTGGTGGAAGAAATTCCGTGATGCTACAAAACCGGTATTTGAAGACCTGTACAATAGCGTTGCAACCGGTGTAGAATCACAGCGTTCAATCGACTCGAACAGCAAAACTGATTACCGTGAAAAATTAGATGCTGAATTGGCCGAGTTACGCGACAGCGAAATGTGGCAAGCCGGCAAAACTGTACGCAGTTTACGCCCGGAGAACCAGGCTGTAGAAGCATAATAAGAAAGGTAAAAGCTAAAAAAACCATGTCATTGCGAGCGTAGCGCGGCAATCTCGTAGTAAACAAATTAAACTACGAGATTGCTTCGTTCCTCGCAATGACATATTTAAATAAAAATACTTGTTGTTAAATACTGTATCAACAACTTAACGAAGATGCTTGAGTTTTTTAAAAGGAGAAAATCATCAAAAGAATCTGAAGACAAAATTGCCAGTCTTCCTGCGGATGATGCTATTTTAAAAACTTATCAAGAACAGGCTCAGGAAGGTCTCCAGTATTTAATAGATTTCATGACAGATCATGAAGAAGGTGATGAGTTATTTAGATATGCTGTAAAAACAAATTTTATTGAAGGTGAACATGCGGAACACATGTGGGTTCAGGTAACTCAATTTGGGGACGACCATTTTACCGGGCGACTTGCCAACGAGCCTAATACAATAAAGCTAATAAAATATGGAGATACAGTTAAAGTACACCGTAAAGATATTGAAGATTGGATACTGGAAGACTTTTTAACTCGCACAAAGGTTGGTGGTTTTTCAAGCAATTATTTAAGAGATAAGGCAAAGTAAAATAAAAATGGGACAAACATTATTTGATAAGATCTGGGATGCGCACGTCGTCAGTAGCGCGGAGGGTTTCCCGGACATATTATATATCGATACACACTTTATCCACGAGGTTACCAGTCCGCAGGCATTTGACGGGCTACGTAAGCGTGGATTGCCTGTTTTCAGGCCAAAGCAAACCGTAGCAACGGCCGATCATAACGTGCCTACCTGGGACCAGCACCTGCCGATAAAGGAGGAGCTTTCGCGTTACCAGGTAGATATGCTGACCAAAAATTGCGCGGAATATGGCATTGAACTATACGGCTTAGGCCACCCTTTCCAGGGCATTGTACACGTAATTGGCCCCGAGTTAGGCATTACTCGTCCCGGCGGCACTTATGTATGCGGCGATAGCCATACCTCAACCCATGGCGCGTTTGGCGCTATCGCGTTTGGTATCGGCACATCGCAGGTAGAGCAGGTAATGGCTACCCAGTGTTTACTGCAATCGCGCCCTAAGCGCATGAAGATTGAAGTGAACGGCCAACTGCAAAAAGGTGTTGGTGCTAAGGATATCATCCTGTATATCATTTCTAAAATATCCGCAGCCGGCGGTACCGGCTATGCTGTTGAATATGCAGGCGATACCATCCGCTCGTTAAGTATGGAAGGCCGCATGACCATCTGCAATATGAGTATTGAAATGGGTGCCCGTTGCGGATTGATAGCACCAGATGAAACTACTATTAACTACGTAAAAGGCCGCGAGTTTGCCCCTAAAGGCGAAGAATGGGACAAAGCCGTAGCTTACTGGCAAACACTATATAGTGACGACGACGCTGACTTTGACACCGTATTGAATTTCGAAGCAGCCGATATTGAGCCCATGATCACCTACGGAACTAACCCGGGTATGGGCATTGGCGTTACACAAAACGTTCCGGCTACAGCCGATGTTGAAAAATCGGAGCAGTTATCGTACACCAAAGCCCTTAATTATATGGGCATTCACGATGCCGAGCCGCTTTTGGGCAAACCGGTAGATTACGTTTTCATCGGTAGTTGCACTAACTCCCGCATTGAAGACCTGCGCCAGGTGGCCGAGTTTGTAAAAGGTAAACACAAGGCCGATAACGTAGTAGTTTGGGTTGTGCCCGGATCAAAACAAGTACAGGAACAAGCCATCCGCGAAGGTTTGGATAAGATATTTGATGCCGCAGGTTTCCCGCTAAGGGAACCGGGTTGCAGCGCATGCTTAGGCATGAACGAGGATAAGATCCCAGCAGGTAAATACTGCGTATCCACCTCCAACCGCAATTTCGAGGGCAGGCAAGGGCCAAACTCACGTACGTTTTTGGCTAGTCCGCTAACGGCAGCGGCATCAGCTATAACTGGCGTAGTAACCGATATTAGATCTTTCCTGAAAGAGGAGGAGTTAGTATAACCATCATGTCATTGCGAGGTACGAAGCAATCGCACAAACAAAGAGCAGTCTTGCATAGTTCGCGATTGCTTCGTACCTCGCAATGACAAAAAGAAGAAAATTATGAGTACCAAAATATTCAAACATATCCAAAGCACTGTAGTACCGGTAAACATCGAGAACATCGATACCGACCAGATCATCCCGGCAAGGTTTTTAAAAGCCACTACCCGCGATGGTTTTGGTAATAACCTTTTCCGCGATTGGCGCTTTGACGAGAATGATAATCCGAAAACAGATTTCATCCTTAATAACCCGCTTTACTCGGGCAAGATTTTACTGGCGGCCAAAAACTTTGGTTGCGGCAGCAGCCGCGAACATGCCGCCTGGGCCATTGCCGATTATGGCTTCGATGCGGTGGTGAGCAGCTTCTTCGCCGATATTTTTAAAGGTAACGCGCTGAACAACGGCCTGTTGCCAGTACAAGTAAGCGACGGGTTTTTAACCAAACTGTTCGCCGCCGTAGAAGCTGATCCGCATACGCAGGTGGAGATTGATTTGGTAGATCAATTCATCAAAATATCCGCCACCGGCGAAATGGAAAACTTTGAAGTTAATCCATACAAAAAAGCCTGCATGACCAATGGGTACGATGATATTGATTATATCCTGAGCAATAAAGGTTTGGTTGAAGAATTTGAATTAAATAAATAAACACACACGTCATTGCGAGGTACGAAGCAATCCTCGATTAGCAGAGAGGCTTAGCATGCTGATGATTGCTTCGTACCTCGCAATGACATGTTGGAAGAAAGAAAAATGGGAATTAAAAAACACATATTAGTAATACCCGGCGATGGCATCGGCCCCGAGGTTACCACCTGGGGTAAAGCCGTATTGGAGAAGATAGCCGAGAAATTCGGTCACGAGTTTACTTACGATGAGGCCCTGATGGGCCACGCCGGCATTGAAGCTACAGGCAACCCGTTGCCTGATGAAACTTTGGCAAAAGCCAAAGCCAGCGACGCTATTTTGTTCGGAGCAATCGGTCATATTAAGTATGATAACGATCCATCAGCCAAGGTACGCCCGGAGCAGGGCCTGTTAAAGATCCGTAAGGAACTGGGTCTATACGCCAACCTGCGCCCTATTATGCTGTTTGACGAATTATTGGATGCATCGAGCCTGAAGCCGGAAGTGCTGAAGGGTACCGATATCCTTTTCTTCCGCGAGTTGACCGGCGATGTTTACTTCGGCGAAAAGAAACGCAGCGAAGATAGAAATACAGCGTCCGACCTGATGATCTATCACCGTTATGAGGTAGAGCGTATTGCCCGCAAGGCTTACGAAGCTGCCCGTGTGCGCAGCAAACGCCTGTGTTCGGTAGATAAGGCTAACGTGCTGGAATCATCACGCCTTTGGCGCGAAGTGGTACAGGAACTGGCCCCGCAGTACCCTGATGTAGAAACCGAACACATGTTTATTGATAATGCCGCCATGCAGCTGGTTAAAAACCCTAAAAAGTTTGATGTGGTTTTAACCGCCAACCTTTTTGGCGATATCCTGACCGACGAAGCATCACAAATTGCAGGATCGATGGGTATGCTGGCATCAGCCTCTATTGGTGATGGTACGGGTTTCTTCGAGCCTATCCACGGTTCGGCGCATGATATTGCCGGGATGGACAAAGCCAATCCGCTGGCCTCTATCCTATCCGTAGCCCTGATGCTGGAGATCAGCTTCGGCCTGAAAGATGAAGCGAAAGAAGTGACTGCCGCAATTGATAAAGTACTGAAAGACGGTTACCGCACCGGCGATATTGCTGATGCCAATACCGATAAAGCGAAGATATTGGGCACTAAGGCCATGGGGCAGAAAGTTCTGGAGTATTTGTAAGCACACCCCTCCCAGCCTCCCCGAAGGGGAGGTGCAGGAAGTTTGGTGTAATAGATATGATTTAAAAACCTCTCCCCTTTGGGGAGATTAGAGAAGGGTGTTATGAAATGGAACGCAGATTTATATGATTCAAAACATGCCTTCGTATTTCAATACGGAGAGAATGTGCTGGAATTGCTGGATGTAAAACCGGGCGAGCGGGTGCTTGACCTGGGCTGCGGTACAGGTTACCTGGCCAGCCAGATCAAGGCGCAAGGTGCCGAAGTTATCGGTGCCGATGCATCGCCCGAAATGGTGGCCAAAGCTAAAGCCACTTACCCTGATGTGGATTTTGTGGTGGCTGATGGTACAACCTATAATTTTGATGAGCCGTTTGATGCCGTTTTTAGCAACGCTACCCTACACTGGATAAAGGATGCCGATGCGCTGACTAAAAACGTTTACAAAAGCCTGAAACCCGGTGGCCGTTTTGTGGCCGAAATGGGTGGCAAGGGCAATATGGATCAAATAGTAGCCGCCACCACAACCGTGTTAAACAAATATGGTTATGGCGCTAACGAAGCAAATAACCCATGGTATTTCCCGTCAACGGCGGAATATGCCACCAAACTGGAAGCAGCAGGCTTTAGGGTAACGTTTACCGCGCACTTTGACCGCCCTACCCTGTTGCAGGATGGCCGTGCCGGTGTGGCCAAATGGCTGCAAATGTTTGGGTCTACCTTTTTTAAGGATATCCCGGAAACGGAACTGAAACAAATACTGGAAGAAATTACCGACATACTGGAGCCCGATTATAATAAGGATGGCCAATGGTATGCCGATTATAAGAGATTAAGATTTATAGCTGTTAAAGAGAATTAAGAGCTAAGAATCAAGATTAAAGACTAATTAATTAGATAAAATAGAAACCCACAGATGAAAGAAACAAGAGATAGGCGGCAAAGTCTTGAATCTTGATTCTTTCATCTCAAATCTAAAACAATATGCTACACGACCCCAACCGCGTTTATGTATTTGACACCACGCTTCGCGATGGCGAACAGGTGCCGGGCTGCCAGTTGACAACCCCCGAAAAGATAGAGATAGCCCGCGAACTGGAAGCGCTGGGTGTGGATATTATTGAAGCCGGTTTCCCGGTATCAAGCCCAGGCGATTTTATGAGCGTGGTAGAAATATCAAAAGCTGTAAACGAACCTGTGGTTTGCGCGCTTACCCGTGCCAACAAAATGGATATAGACGTTGCTGTTGAAGCGTTAAAATACGCCAAACGCCCGCGCATCCATACCGGTATCGGCTCGTCCGATCAGCACATCAAACATAAATTTAATAGCACCCGCGAAGAGATTTTAGAGCGTGCCGTTGAAGCCGTTAAGTATGCCAAAAAATCGGTTGAGGATATTGAGTTTTATGCCGAAGATGCCGGTCGTGCCGATGTGGCTTTCCTGGCCCAAATGGTTGAAGCGGTAATTGCCGCCGGTGCAACCGTGGTAAATATCCCCGATACCAACGGCTATTGCCTGCCCGATCAGTACGGCAGCAAGATCCTGTACCTGAAGGAGCATGTAAAAAATATTGATAAGGCTATTATATCGGTACACTGCCATAACGATTTAGGTTTGGCTACTGCTAACTCTGTTGCCGGCCTGCAAAACGGTGCCCGCCAAATTGAGGGTACCATTAACGGTATTGGCGAACGTGCGGGTAACACATCCATCGAAGAAGTGGTAATGATCCTTAAAACCCACAAATTACTGGGTTTGCATACCAATATCAACGCCAAAAATTTTTACGAGTTAAGCCGTATGGTAAGCCAGCAAATGCGGATGCCGGTGCAGCCTAACAAAGCCATTGTGGGCAGCAATGCCTTTGCGCATAGTTCGGGCATACACCAGGACGGCTTTTTGAAAAACCGCGAGAATTACGAGATCCTGCGCCCCGAGGATGTAGGCTTCCCCAGCGCCAGCATTGTGCTAACCGCCCGCAGCGGCCGCCATGCCTTAAAATTCCACATGGAGCGCTTAGGCTTTAAAATGGATAAGGACGAGTTGAACGAGACTTACAAAAACTTTTTAACCCTGGCCGATAACAAGCTGGATATAGACGATAACGATTTGCAAAGCCTGATGGTGCATCGTTTGGTGAAACAATAATAAATGGAAACGGATACTAAATACCAGCTCGATTTTGAATCGGCTTATGCCCGGCTAAAGGATGTGGTTAAACACACGCCTTTAGAATATAACCAGCGTTTATCTGAACGGTACGATTGCGAGATCTACCTGAAGCGCGAGGACCTGCAAATTGTACGCTCGTACAAATTGCGCGGGGCTTATAATATGATCAGTCAGCTAAATGCCGACCAACTGACCAACGGCGTAGTTTGCGCCAGCGCGGGTAACCATGCGCAGGGTTTTGCCTATTCCTGCAAAAAATTGGGTATTAAAGGCGTAGTTTTTATGCCCGAAATTACCCCAAAGCAAAAGGTAAAGCAAACCGAAATGTTTGGTAACGGCAATATCCAGATTGTTTTAACCGGCGATACTTTTGATGATTGCCTGCACGAGGCACTGGCTTATACCGAAGCTCACGAAATGACCTTTATCCCACCATTTGACGATTACCGGGTGATTGAGGGACAAGGCACTGTAGGTGTGGAGATACTGAAAGATTTACCAGGTGTTGAAGCTGTGATTATGCCTATTGGCGGCGGCGGCCTGGCAGCAGGAACAGGCAGCTATTTGAAACAACAAAACCCTAACATCCTGCTGTTAGGTGTGGAGCCGGAAGGTGCCCCATCCATGGTGGAAGCTATGCGCCAGGGACAGCCGGTAACTTTGGATAAAATTAACCGTTTTGTAGATGGCGCGGCGGTAAAACGCATCGGTCATCTCACTTTCGAGATTGGCAGTAAGATACTGGATGATATGCAACTGGTGCCCGAGGGCAAAGTGTGTACCTCTATCCTGAAATTATATAACGAGGATGCTATTGTAGTTGAACCGGCCGGCGCCTTATCTGTTGCCGTATTGGATGTTTATAAAGATCAGATCAAGGGTAAAAAGGTGGTCTGCATCATCAGCGGCGGCAATAACGATATCGACCGGATGCAAGAGATCAAGGAGAAATCCTTACTGTACGAGGGTTTGAAACATTACTTTATTATCACTTTCCCGCAGCGCCCCGGTGCATTGAAACTGTTTGTGAACAATGTACTTAGCCCCACAGATGATATTACCCGTTTCGAGTTCATTAAGAAAACCGAGCGCGAAAGCGGCCCTGCCCTGGTAGGTATCGAACTAAAATCGGCCGAAGATTATGCTGGCTTATTACAACGCATGGAAGCACATCGCTTTGGGGTTAAGGTGCTGAACGAGGACCCTACTTTGTTTGAGTATTTGGTGTGACCTAACACCACCATGTCATTGCTGAGTTATCAAATTCCGACGGGAACTTTAAAGGTGTAAATGACAGAGAGGTGGGTGTCACCCTGAGCCCGTCGAAGGGTGTGTGCGTAGGCCTGCCACCATGGTTCGACAGGCTCACCATGACACATCCTGCGCTAAATCTGTCATGGGTAGCGATAGCGTGGCAATCCCGTAGGACAATCAAACTTGACCTGCCTATGAGATTACCACATCGCACAATCCTCCCCTCGCTCTTCGTAATGACAAGATGTATGGTTGCTAATAATTTTAGCAAAACTCTTGTTAATCCCAATCTATCTTCCTATTTTTCGTGCAGTATTCAATCGCACCTAAAAATAAATGTCAGACACCCCTACTTTAAACAAGGAGCAAGCACAGGCATTTAAGGCCATTAAGCTATTTATGGAGCATCCGGCAGCTAATACCTTTGTATTGAAAGGTTATGCCGGTACGGGTAAAACTTTCCTGATGCAGTATTTGGGCAAGTGGCTGGAAGAAGAAAAATTAAGCTTCAGGATGCTGGCGGCTACAGGCCGGGCAGCATCGGTACTGCGTGGCAAGACGGGTTTTGATACCAAAACTGTACATAGCGAGATCTATAATTTCAGCAAGGTTGAGGGATTGGAAAGTACACCTGCAAAGGATGGCGGCGTTGACAAGGGCGGGCAAATGAGCATGCAGTTTTTGCTCCGCATACCCGACGAGGACAAGATACTGTATATTGTAGATGAAGCGTCGATGATGTCGGGCGAGCAAAGCGGCGATGATCATTTTGCCAACTTTGGTTCGGGCGTGCTATTGGACGACCTGTTTGAAGTGGCTGGTAAAAATAAGATCATTTTTGTGGGCGATCCCTGCCAACTGCCGCCTGTTGGCCAAAAGGTTAGTCCGGCGTTGGATATGGATTGGCTGGCTAAAAAAGATCGTATAGCTCTATCCTTCACCCTGCAAAAAATTGAGCGTACCGATGCGGGTAATGATGTATTGAAACTGGCCAGTGCCGTGCGTACCATGGGCGGGCAATATAGTGCCAACCGTTACATTAAGCTCCCGGCCGTGGGACTGAATAATGTAAAACTACACTCTTCGGCGAAGAGCATGTTCAGCGTATATTCTGAACTATATCGCAAAAATGGCCCCAACCAAACCCTGGCTATTGCCCGCAGCAACAAAGTGGTACAAAACATTAATAAAGCTATGCGGCGCGATCTGCATGGCAGTCAGCACATTCCCTTAAAGGTTGGCGATGTGTTACTGGTTACCCAAAACAATTATAAGATCCCGCTTACCAACGGCGATTTTGCGACCGTGGTTAGCCTGGGCGCAATGAGTAAACGACTGGAGTTTAGCTTTCAAAAGATCAGGCTAAAAGCACATGCATCAGATATTGAATATGATGCCATACTTTCCCTTAATGCCCTGAATAGTGAAAAGGGCGGGCTGGATACCGATCAGCAAAAAACGCTGATGATTGATTTTAACTCGCGCATGAATATAAAGGACATTAAAGCAAACAGTGCCGAGTATAAAAGGAACTGGAAAGACGACGAGTACCTAAACTGCATCCGCGCCAGTTACGGTTATGCCGTAACCTGCCACAAAGGCCAAGGCGGCGAGTGGACCGATGTATTTTTGTTTCTTGATAAAAGCATGTATGGTATGGACCCGCCCGAACTTTGCAAATGGTGGTACACTGCCATTACCCGGGCAAAAACCGAACTGAATTTGGTTAAGGATTGGTGGGTGGTGTAACTTATTAATAAACCTAATCAGCACCGGCGCGCACCTTGCAATAACATTACTAATACTCCAAATACCTCCTGATCTTCAATTGCACGGTATCCCCTTCGGTGTACCGGCCCTCGTGGGCATTTAAAATGCGCAGGCTTACGCCTTGCTGGGTTAACACCAGTTCCTCGTAAAACCCCTTGAACAAAACTTGCTTAACCGCCCAATGTTTGTGGGTATAACTGGTAGCAGGCGATGCCCATTCGGGATAAATGACCACATGGCTCTTTTCGGTTTCAATGCCGCATAGTTTGGCTTCTTCGCCGCTTAGCACGTTGCAGTTGGTGAGCAATTGGGCGGTATATAAATTTTGAGGATCATTATACATAGCCTTTGGATGCCCATGCTCCAATATTTCGCCGTCTTTTAGTACGATCAATTCATCGGCCATGGAAAGTACCTCGGCCGGGTCGTGCGATACCATAATTACCGTAAGGCCCGTTTCCCTTACCACCTTCCGGATATCCTGCTGCAATCCCTCGCGGAACGAGGTATCTACTTGGTTAAAGGGCTCATCTAATAGTAAAACCTGCGGCTGGGTTACCAGGGCACGGGCAATGGCTACGCGCTGGCGTTCGCCGCCGCTTAGGTCGGCTACCCGCTTGGTTTCAATACGCTTCATGTTCAACTGCTGTATCACCTGCGCGGTTTTACTATGCTTGGCCTCGATATTGGTATTGGGCAACAATACTGATATATTATCGTAAACCTTGGCAAACAGGTTCATATCATCGCTTTGCTGGGTTACCATTTTCATGGCATCATGGCCGGGTATCAGTTTTTCTGTAGGCCCCCAAACACGCTCGCCCTTAAAGTAAACGGCACCGCTATCTGGCGTAATTAACCCAAACAGCAAGTGCAGCAAGGTAGTTTTACCGCTGCCGCTGGCACCAATAATGGCGGTTATTTTACCGGGCTCGATAGTCAGATCGGTAGGTTTTAACCCCGCAGATTGTACACCCGGATATATTTTGCTGATAGCGCTGGCTTGTAGAAAAGATACGTTAGTCATGGGTTACGAAGATAGTGATTACTGCTTAGTTGATAAGCGATTTTTGATTTTTGACTATCGGGAAACATAAAAAAGGCCGCCCTTGCAGGCAGCCTTTTAATTGGTGATATGATGGGTTGGTTAAAAACCTACAGTGAAGCCGATAGAAGCATTTTTAAGTCCTTTTTGCGCATCGGTATTAAACATATCGTTAAAGTAATACTTGGCAAACAAGCCTGAGCTGCCATGGCCAACGCGGAGTACCGCGCCATAACGGAACTTGGTGAAGTGGTAATCGTAATTCATTTTTTGCTTACCATTTTCGTCGCTGATCTGTTTTACACGGCCGGTTAACAATACCCCCAGCTCCGGACCTAAAACATAGTGCCATTTTTTACCGTCCTTGTCGTCATTCGAACGGAAATCGAACATAATAGGTATCCGCAGATAGGCTGATGAGAAGCGGTTTTTATCGTAGTCAATAGGGTCTTTAGTATATTTTAAGCCGCTCATATCAGGCGTACGTTGTATGGTGATATCTTCACGCAGGCGGATCAGTTCCCAATCGAAACCACCGGCTACATACATTTTAAAGGCAGGCGTAAAGCGGTAACCAGCCTGGAACACATCAAAACCCACATTACTGGTTTTCCACGAGCGATAACGCAGAAACTCGTTTTGAGGCGACAACCGGGTACTTCCGTTATCTATCAGGGCTGTTAAACCCAAATCGAAGCGGGAGAAGGTTAAGCCCATGCTAAAGCCAGGGGCTTTTGAGCGTTTTTTAGATGTACTATCCCTATTGTTTTCTTTTATGCCTAAGGTAAAGCTGTATTTTCCTTTTTTCTTGCTTACCGAATCGGTAGCAGTAGTAGTTGAAGCTGTTTGTGCGAACACACCTGTAGCTGCCGCGCCAAGTAGGGCGGTAAAAATTAAACGTTTCATATTATTGCGGGGTTATATTTAGATTGATTTATTTTTGTTTTTTCACTTTTAAAATGCCCAGGTTTATGCCGGTAATGGCATCGCCCTCGTCGGTATCAGTAAACTCAATGATCTTATCATCGCGCTTATCTACAGCGGCTATTACTTTGTTCAGGAAGCCGCCTAAACCGGTTGCCTTGCGTTTTTTGGCTTGCGTTGGTTTATTATCTTCATCAGCCGGTGTTGTTGCTAATGCTAATTCATTTCCTTTCGAATTATCGCCTGCAATAGCATTTGTTGGTATTGCTATCGGCCCATCGGGCATTGCATGAGCATCACTTGCCTTTGGAGGATCTATAGCTGCTATTAATGTTTGCGGTGGAGTTATCGGTGCTTGTGTCTGAACTGTATTGGTAACAGGTACTTGGACCGTGTTTGTTGTGGCTGGCCTTGTTGCGCCTGCCTGTTGCTGAGCCGTGTTGTTGCGCACTACCGCTGCTAAGCCTTGCTTTGGCTGAACATTCACCGCCGGTTGAATTTGTGGAACTGTATTAACTGTTTGATTGATACTACCGGGCTGAACTGAACCAGTTGGTTTAACTACCGGGATAACTACACCTGCCAATTTTTTACCGCTTGCAGGCTGCTCTACATTAACCTGTTTCTTAACCAGGAAAAACAATCCGGCTGAAATAACCACTACCACGCTGGCAGCTATCCTTAACATAGGCACTATACTTTTGCGTTGCTTCCCGCCACCTAATTCATCGCTAATGTTAGCCCAAACTTTTGCCGATGGCTCTACTTCGTAACTATCTAGCTTAGCGCGGAATAGTTGATCCATCTCATTATCTTGCATATTCATATCGGTTGCCCTCCATTTTTTCTACTTGTTCTTTTAATATGGTACGCGCCCTCGATAATTGCGACTTCGACGCGCCCTCTGTTATGCCGGCTATCTCGGCTATTTCCTTGTGCGAGTAACCTTCCAAAGCGTACAGGTTAAACACCATCCGGTATCCCGGCGATAGTTTTTGTATCAGCGCCATCAGGTCCTTAGCATCCAGGTTGGCACTGGCTACTGGGTTCACCGGTATTTCATAACCCGATTCTTCCATATCTACCACCTGCATCATTTTATGGTGCTTGCGGTAATACTCTATCGAGCTGTGTACCATTATGCGCCTTACCCATCCTTCAAATGATCCCTCTCCACGGTAATCCGCCATTTTTTGAAACACTTTGATAAAGCCGTTTTGCAGCATATCCTCTGCCTCCATCTTATCTGTTGCGTATCGCATGCAAACCGCAAGCATTTTGCCGGCATACTGTTTATACAGCAATTCCTGCGCTTTGCGTTCGCCAGCTTTACAGCGTGTGATCAGCTCTTCTGTTGTGATATGTTTTGGTTGTAAAAACATCATTTGAAAGTAAGATGAGCGAAGTGGCTAAATGGTTGCACGGGTAGCAAAATATTTTTTAATAATTTATTTATGCTAAATTTAAGCCTTTAAGCCTTATTATTTATCATCTATGAGAAAAGCCCTTTTATTACTGATGATCTTTTCAGCTTTTGCGCTCAATACTGCCGCACAACGGCCATCAGCAGCCTATATTTTACTTAAACCCGACCGCGTTTTTGACGGCACCCAAATGCATAATGGCTGGTGGGTGCTGGTAAACGGCCGCCGTATTGTTGCCGCTGGCGAACCATCAGTTATACCAACGCCTACAACAGCTAAGATCATCGAATTAAAAGGAATGACCTTAATGCCCGGTATGATAGAGGGCCACTCGCACCTATTCCTGCACCCTTATAACGAAACCAGCTGGAACGACCAGGTACTGACTGAAAGCCGCGCCGAACGTACGGCAAGGGCCGTTAACCATGCCAGCGCTACTTTAATGGCCGGTTTTACATCAGCCCGTGATTTGGGTACAGAAGGGGCCATGTACGATGATGTAGGTTTAAAAGAAGCGATAGAAAAAGGCGTTATCCCCGGCCCCCGGCTGATGGTGGCTACCCGGGCTATTGTGGCTACCGGTAGTTACGGGCCAAAAGGTTATAACGATCAAACGGAAGCCGGCATCCCTAAAGGTGCCGAGGAAGCCGATGGTGTGGATGCATTGACCCGCACCATCCGGTCGCAAATTGGCAATGGTGCCGATGTGGTTAAACTTTATGCTGATTACCGCTGGGGATTAAACGGCACATCGGCTGCTACGTTTACTGTTGATGAACTGAAACTGGCCGTACAAGTGGCTGCCAGCAGCGGCCGTTACGTGGTGGTACATTCGGGTACGGAAGAGGGTATGCGCCGGTCTATAGCCGCAGGTGTACGCACTATTGAACATGGCGACGGCGGCACCCCTGAGCTATTTAAACTAATGAAAGAAAAGGATATTGCCCTTTGCCCTACCCTAAACGCCACCGAATCGATATCAAGCTATAAAGGCTGGAAAAAAGGCACCGACCCTGACCCTGTTGGTGTTAAACAAAAACATAGAATATTTACCGATGCGCTAAAGGCGGGCGTTACCATTTGTATGGGCGGTGATGTAGGTGTATTTGCCCATGGCGATAACGCCAATGAAATGCTTTTGATGGTTGAATACGGTATGAAGCCAGTAGATGTGCTGCGTTCGGCCACTTCGGTTAACGCGCAGGTGTTTGGCATGAAGAACTTAGGGGAGATTAAGCAAGGGTTTTTAGCCGATTTAATAGCGGTTGAGGGTAACCCTACCGAAGATATTAAAGCGGTTAAACAGGTGAAATTGGTAATGAAAGATGGTACCATATACAAACAATGACCTTGCTTTTTAAGATTTAAAGATGATTAGGATGATATGCAGATAACTACAAACCCATTTCCCACACTTTTCACAGATCGCTTAGCGTTGCGGGCCCTTGTTCCCGCCGACAGGGAAGAACTAATGAAACTACGTTCGGATGAACAGGTGAACAAACACCTTAACCGTCCGCCTACCACCACTTTAGCCGATGCGGATGCTTTTATCCAAAAAATAGATGCCGTAATGCAGCATAAGCAAGGGGTATATTGGGTGATAAGCCTGAAAGATAAGCCTGTATTAATAGGCACTATCTGCTATTATAATTTACTCCCCGAAAAGGACATGGCCGAGATTGGCTATGAGTTATCACCCGATTGGCAGGGTAAAGGTTTGATGCAAGAAGCCATTAACGAGGTTATCCGTTATGGCTTTGAGGTGATGGGCTTGAAAATAATTACCGCCATGCCCCACCCGGCAAATGAAAGTTCGGTTAAAGTTTTAAAACGGACTGGCTTTGTACGGGATGAAGGGTTTGAATATGCAAGTGAGGAGGAAGCGGATGGGCTTTCGGTGTATGTGTTGATATCGTAAAAATGTCATTTCGATGAACCGCACGGACTGTGTAGAGTGGGGTGAAGAGAAATCTTCTACGACATACCTATCGCACGTAGAAGATTTCTCCCTACGGTCGAAATGACAGGGTTTCTATATCTTACTTCCTCGTCCTATAGTACTTATAGATCTTTACGGCCGACATCAAGATAAGGGAAAACAAAATTATTCCGATTACCCCGAAGATCCAGTTCACTGCGTTTTTTAATACGGCTAAAAACACAATCGCGAAAAGGAAAACAGTAGCTACTTCATTCCAGATACGCAATTGGGTAGATGTCCATTTAAAGATGCCATTGCGCATTTCCTTCATTTTATTTTGGCAGATATGCTGGTATACGCCCAAGCCAACTACAAAAGCTAACTTAACATGCAACCAGGGTTGTTTTAGCCAATCGGGGAATAAAATCAACATGGTAACAGCCGAAGCTACTACCAATATTACCGAAGGGATAGTAATGATCCACCACAGTTTGCTTTCCATTATTTCAAATTGCTTTGATAAAATGGTGCGGTCGGGTTCGGGCTTAGCCTGCGCTTCGGTATGGTAAATAAAAAGGCGCACCATATAAAACAGCCCCGCCATGTAGCAGACTACAAAAATGATATGTATAGCTAAAACGTATTGGTACATTTTCTATCAGTTTGTCATTGCGAGGTACGAAGCAATCGCACACCCAAAAAGCAATCATGCATAGTTCGCGATTGCTTCGTACCTCGCAATGACAGGTTGGTTATCTTTATTAATATCTAAACTCCTTAATTACTTCTACCGCGTACTTTACATTCTCAAACGGGATATCGGGCATAATACCATGGCCCAGGTTAAAGATAAAGCCGT
The DNA here is from genome assembly GCA_040389105.1 of Bacteroidota bacterium. GTDB lineage: Bacteria > Bacteroidota > Bacteroidia > Sphingobacteriales > Sphingobacteriaceae > Mucilaginibacter. The sequence continues at coordinate 94,936 of JAZKAO010000025.1, read as the reverse complement.
TGGTATCCTTCATCCTGTCAAACAAGCGATAAATGCGTTCTTTAATCACCTTTTTATCGGCATATAAAATATGTGGATCAAGATTACCTTGTACAGCTATATTTTGCGGCAGGCGTTTTTTAATATCCAGCAGATCAACGTTCCAATCTATTGATATCACGTCCGGCTTAGCCTCGGCCATTAACGGCGCGAAAACCGAACTGCCTTTACAAAATGAAATTACCGGGATCTCCTTACGGTTCAACTGACTAATAATTTCCACAATATAACGGTGCGAAAACTCTTTGTAATCATCCCATGCTAAAGCTTGTGCCCAGCTATCAAAAATCTGTATGGCATTTACCCCGGCTGCAATTTGCAGGTTCAGATAGTCGGCAGTAACCTTGGCAATTTTTGATAATAACTGATGTGCCATTTCCGGGTGATTATGCAGCATCAATTTGGTCAGCTTAAAATCTTTTGACGATCCGCCTTCAACCAAATAACTCATTACCGTAAAAGGCGCGCCTGCAAAACCAATCAACGGGATGCTGCCATTCAGCCGTTGTTGAATTACTTTTATCGCATCGGCTACATATTGTAGCTTATCGCCAACATCGGTTTGTAAGGCCTCCACATCGGCCTGGCTGCGTACGGGGTTGGCAAACTTAGGGCCAACACCAGCGGTAAAACTCAGGTCGCCACCCATGGCTTCGCCTGTTACCAATATATCCGAAAACAAAATAGCGGCATCAATCCCAAGCAGGTCGACCGGTAACATGGTTACATCGGCAGCTAACTCAGGGGTTTTGCACATTTCCAGGAACGAATATTTGTTTTTGATCTCCCAATATTCGGGCATAAAACGGCCGGCCTGGCGCATCATCCATACTGGTGGCCGTTCTGTTTTCTCTGAAAATGCTGCTTTTATAAATAATGAATCCTTCATATTTTTTTGTTAGAAGCAAGAAGATAGATTCAGGAACCAGGGCTTGTTTCCTGAATCTATCTTCTTGCTTCTCTCTCTTTTATTTGTGTTTTTTTAATACGTCTTCAATCTGGGCAATCACGCTTTTCATTTTAGCGGTTACCTGTTCTTCTTTTTCCTTAGCCAGTTGCAGGTAGGTCGTAGCCTTATCATACTTACCATTACGAATGCTGATATTGGCCACATGCACCAGTGCCGCCACATGGTCGTTCACGGTACGCAGCGGATATTGGGCAGCCAATTCGTAATGTTGCTCGGCTTCTTCAAAATCCTGCTTTTGCATACAAATACCACCCAATATAAACTCGTAAAACCCGCGACGCTTTTTACTAAGCCATTGCGGGTTTTTAATTTGCCGAAGCAAGGCTTCGGCGGTAGCATAATTTTTTTTGTGGAAATGTTTAGCGGCTAAAATAATAGGGCCCTCTTTAAAATAACCCCATACTAATAACCCAATGAACACGGCTACTACGCCAACCAACTCGTACGTGCGCTGGTAGACGAAGAACGCCGCCATCAATAAAAATACCCCGATAACAAAAAGCCGTGCCTTGTTTGTAAACATTAATGCTGATTATCGGTAAACTTATAACCTACACCACGGATAGAATGGAAATAAACCGGGTTTTTAGGATCAGGTTCAAAATATTTACGGAACGTCAGGATAAAGTTATCGATAGTACGGGTGGATGGGTACACATCGTAGTTCCAAACGGTTTCCAGGATCTGCTCGCGCGATACGGCGTCGTTACGGCGCTCAATCAGCAATTTTAGCAGCATGGTTTCTTTTTTAGTCAGCGGGGTGATAGAGCCATCTTCGTTCACCAATTCGAACGAGTTAAAGTGGATGGTTTTCTCACCAATTTTATAGCTGTTAAACTCTTTCAGGTCATCGCCTTTCAAGCTGCGTTTTACCAGGTTGTTCACCCGCAAAATCAGTTCTTCCAGGTTAAAAGGTTTGGTCAGATAGTCATCAGCACCTTTTTTAAGTCCCGAGATTTTATCTTCATTAGTGTTTTTAGCGGTCAGGAACATAATAGGCACCTCGGTGTTTTCCAGGCGGATGGTTTCGGCCACCACAAAGCCGTCAACTTCGGGCATCATTACGTCCAGTATTACCAGGTTAAAACGCTCTTCCTTAAATATTTGCAGGGCCTTTTTACCGTTTGTAGCGGTTGATACCTTATAGCCTTCCAGCTCAAGGTTTAGTTTGATGGCTTCTAACAGATGCTCTTCATCTTCGGCCAGTAAAATTCTTTTTTTGTTAGGCATGATCTATAAGATTTAAAAGATTGATCTTGTATTAATTTACACTGATCAGTCAAATGCTATTCCGAACAGCTTATTCACCAATTTAATTACAACGGTATGATAATAGGCTTTATAAATATATCCTTTTATGACAATTTGTCGTAATCCTATTAAAACACTACTTCAAACACACTTCCGGCAGGGCGGTTATCGCGTACATGTATGGTAGCATCGTGCTTATCTAATACCGTTTTCACAATGTATAAACCCAGTCCAGTACCTTTTGTGTTACGGGTTTCCTCGCTCCCTACCCGGTAAAACCTGTCAAATATGCGGCCTTTTTCGTTATCGGCTATCCCGATGCCCCTATCGGCCACCTGTAAATAAATATTATTATCCTTACGGAACAGTTTTACGCCCACTTCTTCACATGGTTTCGAGTACTTAATAGCGTTCTCTACCAAGTTAGTCACTACCGATGAAAGCGCGAATTTATCGCCGGTGATCTCTATTTTAGGTTCAATCTCGGCATTGATCAGTTGCTGGTTAAAATCGCATTTATTAATCTGCAAGCGGTTCACCACACTATCTACCAAAGCCGAAAGGCTGAAGTTTTCCATTGGGAAGGTGTACGATTGATTTTCTATTTTTGATGCCAGCAGCATATTCTCCACCAAATCATCCAGGCGCTCTACATCCAGCAGGCACTTATCAATAAAACTCATAATCTGCTGGCGCTCCAGGGTACTGCGCTTATTAATAGTTTGCAGGTAAAGCTTAATAGATGCCAGCGGCGATTTTAACTCGTGTGTAACCGAAAGTAGGAAATTCTTTTTCTGCTCGTGCAGTTTACGCTCCTTATTAACCGATTTATGCAAGCTCCATGCACCTAACGCAAACACCAATACAAACATGGAGCCTTCGCCCATTACCATGCCGATACGGGTTGGCTGCAAGATCACCAGTCGGTATCCCCACCAAAACAACTGCGCAAGCGCGTAAATAATAGTGGCGTAAAATATAACAAATGGCCTCTTCATATCAGTTTGCAGTTTTAAGTTTACAGTTAGCTGTAATTTATGCTTAACGTTTATTGGTTAAATACAATATCAAGACTATCAAATATAGCCAATTTTGCTTGTTCCATATCATCCGTTGTATGTGCCAATGATACAAAGCCAACCTCGTAGCCCGACGGACCTAAATAAACGCCCCGATTCAGCAATTCGCGGTGGAAGATCTTGAAATGCGACATGCTGCCGGCGTCAATTTCATCGGCACGGCGGATATGCTCCTGCCCGGTAAACACGAACCAAAATATAGAACCAACCTGGAAGATTTTAAACCCGTAACCCTTATCGGCCACATATTGCTGAATGGCTGATACAAAGGTTGTGGTTTTAGCTTCTAATTCGTTATAAAACCCAGGCTTTAATAACTCTGTCAGCTGCGCGATACCTGCCCCCATAGCTACCGGATTACCAGATAATGTACCCGCCTGGTAAACAGGCCCTTCTGGCGATATATGGCTCATAATAGCAGCCGATGCGCCGTAAGCGCCAACCGGCATGCCACCGCCAATAATTTTACCGTAAGTAATAATATCCGGCTGGATATCATACAATCCTGCTGCTCCCTCAAAGCCAACCCGGAAACCTGAGATCACTTCGTCAAATATCAGCATGGTACCGTTTTGGGTACATTCATCGCGCAGAAATTGTAAAAACTCCTGTTGCTGTAGCAGCAATCCGTTATTAGCCGGGATAGGTTCGATAATTACCGCCGCTATTTGATCCTTAAAATCAATAAATGCTTTTTGCAGGGCATCCCTATCGTTCAGGGCAATTACAATGGTTTCATCGGCGAAAGCCTTAGGCACACCTGCCGACGATGTTTCGCCAAAAGTAACCAAACCCGAACCGGCTTTAACCAGCAGGGCATCTACGTGCCCATGATAGCAGCCTTCAAACTTTAAAATTTTATCGCGTTTGGTATAACCGCGGGCCAGCCGGATAGCCGACATCACCGCCTCGGTACCCGAACTTACAAAACGTATTTTCTCTATGAATTTATTATTGGTCAGGATCAGTTCGGCCAGTTCATTCTCCAAAGCCGTAGGCGCGCCGAACGACATGCCGTTTTGCATCACCTCAATCACCTTTTCGCGCACGGCGGTATGGTTATGCCCCAAAATCAGTGGGCCCCACGAGCAGCAGAAGTCGATAAACTCATTACCGTCCGCATCCCAAATATGGCTGCCGTTACCTTTTTGGATAAACAGCGGCGTACCATAAACAGATTTAAACGCCCTAACCGGCGAGTTTACCCCACCCGGGAAAAACGTTTTGGCCTTCTCATACAATGCTGCAGATTTTGTTCTGCTGATATCTTTTATTGCTGTCATTATCTTTATATCGGTTTGTCATTGCGAGGTACGAAGCAATCGCGAACTATGCATACCCCTCTTTGGGTGTGCGATTGCTTCGTACCTCGCAATGACATGTTGGGTTTCTATAACCACTTATTCAACAACACTTCCTTAGCGTGATAGGTCAGTATCGCACTGGCACCTGCCCTGCGGATACTGGTTAGCACCTCGGTTACGGCGCGCTGCTCGTTCAGCCAGCCCCGCTCAACCGCTGCCTTTAGCATGGCGTATTCGCCGCTTACATTGTAGGCTGCTATAGGTAGCTGGGTATTATCTTTTAATAGTTTAATTACATCCAGGTAAGGCAAGGCGGGCTTCACCATCAAAAAATCAGCTCCTTCGGCTTCGTCCAGGTTGGCCTCAATCAAGGCTTCACCCTGGTTGGCGGGGTTCATTTGGTAGGTTTTTTTATCGCCAAACTTAGGGGTCGAATTTAAGGCATCCCTAAAAGGGCCGTAAAACGCGCTGGCATATTTAGCCGAGTACGACATGATACTTACCCCGGTAAAACCATTCTCGTCCAGCACGCGGCGGATATAGCCTACCCTGCCGTCCATCATATCGCTTGGGGCTATAATATCGGCACCCATTTGCGCGTGGGCCAAAGCCATTTTACCTAATATTTCAAGCGTAGCATCGTTAATTATCTCCCCATTCTCAACAATACCATCGTGGCCATCGCTGCTGTAAGGATCCATGGCCACATCGGTAATTACGCAGGCCTCGGGGAAGTTTTGCTTTACCTGCCTGATAGCACGCAGGTACAAGCTTTCTTCGCGGTAGCTTTCGGTAGCATATTTATCCTTTAATGCTTCATCGATATTAGGGAACAGGTCGAACGATTTTAAACCCAGGTTCATGCAGGCTTCCACTTCGCGCAAAAGATTATCTATGGAGTAACGGAAGATACCCGGCATAGATGCCACTTCGGTTTTTTGGTTATCACCGTCGATAATAAATAGCGGGAATATCAGGTTAGCGGCACTTACGTGCGTTTCCTGCACCATTTGGCGTATTACTTCGCTTTTCCTGTTTCGTCTTGGTCTTTGTAGCATATTCTCTTTAGTTCATAGTTCATGGTTAATAGTTCATAGCCATGCTTTTACCATGAACTATTAACCATGAACTAAGCCCTGCGGGCTTATAGTCCAAACACTGCTTCCGCCAGCCCAACTTCATCGGGCGAGAATGGCAGCGTGTATTTTAATCCTAATTCGGCCAGTTTATTACCGGTTGATTTGCCTATGGCTACCAGTATTTGGTTTGGCTCTACCAGGTTATCGGTAAAATAAGCTTCTACGTTTGATGGACTGGTAAATACCAACACCTCGGCTCCTGATGCTTCTACCTCGTCAATCAGTACGGTTTCGTAAACCGGCAGGTCGATGATCTTTGTCTCGGCCGACATTTCTTTTTGGATACTGCGCATAGCGCTTTCCGATCCGGGGAATAATACAGTTTGACCGTTAGCCAACTTAGCAAACTCGCGGCCTACCAAGGTGGTATCACCGCTATCGCCTACGTAATCGGCAAAATGGCCGTTGCGGCGCAGCATATCTTCCGACCCGGTACCCATTACCCCAAATTTTACCTTTTTAGGTAATTGCGGATTAAGGTTAAAAAAATATTCTACCGCGTTTTTACTGGTGAAAAACAGCCAGTCTACATTACGCAATATATACGAATCGAACTTGGTAATTACCGGTACGGTACGGATAAGCGACCGCCCTTCTACCTCAATACCATGCTTCTCTAAAGCGCGGCGAAAATAGCTTTGCTCGGATACCTCGCGCGAGATGAATACCTTTTGCGGGAATTGCCTGTCTTTATCAAAGTACTTTAATATCCTATCCTCAATGCCAACAATATCATTGGTTTGCAGGAATAACCTGTCGGGAAATCCGTCACCCTCGTCGGCTTTCGATGTAAATATTTGATAGCCATCCTCGTGCTTGCGCACGTAGCAGCCCAAAGGCAAATGGCAGCCGCCGCCAAAACTTTTCAGCACCTTGCGTTCAACGCTCAGCGCTTCGGCAACTTCAGGATGGTTAAGGGCTTGCAATGCTTCAAACAATTCAGGATCGCTTTCGCGGATCTGTATGGCTAATACACCTTGTGCGGGGGCGGGGATAAATTCGGTTGGGGTTAATTCTTCAACGTGGAACTCGCTTAAATCAATACCTAAACGGTTTACACCTGCTTTGGCAATCATAATGGCATCGTAAGCTTCGTCGCGCAGTTTACCTATTCGGGTGGGTACATTGCCGCGCAGTTCGTCAATCTCCAAATCGGGGCGAATGGCCAGTAATTGGGCCTTGCGGCGATTGGACGATGTGCCCACCATGCCGCCAAATTTTACGGATAATTTATGCTTAACCTCTACACAGTCCTTCAATATCAGCAACAGTTCGGCCGGGTCTTCCCGTTCTGAAACTGCCGCGATGATGAGTCCCGGAGGGTTTTCGGTAGGTAGGTCTTTGTGCGAGTGTACCGCCAAATCAATAGTACCTGCCAGTAATTCTTCTTCCAGTTCCTTGGTGAAAAAGCCTTTGCCCTCCAGCTTATCAAAGCTAAGGTTCAGGATGCGGTCGCCCTGGGTTTTAATAATTTTCAGTTCGGCAGTAATATTGATAGCTGCCAGGCTGTCCTTAACAAAATTAGCCTGCCATAAGGCTAATTCGCTTCCCCGTGTTCCGATGATCAGTTTTCTTTCCAAGTACTTATTTTTTTGCAACGCAAAAATACATTTGTTGTTTGCACCACAAATTTAAGTTTTAAACATCAGGTAAAGCAAACTTTGTTGTAATGTGAAGATTGGTTGACTTATGAGGGGGCGGAATCCCGAAAAATTAAAAATACTTCTGAATAGCAGTCAGCATTTCGCCGGTTATCTTGCCATTTGTGGCCAATAACTCCCGCGTGTTCATCACTTCATCGCCCCCTTTATAGTTAATTACCTCTCCCCCGGCTTGGCGAACAATCACTACACCGGCTGCAATATCCCAGGCGTTTAGGTTATACTCGTAAAAAGCTTCAAAGCGGCCACAAGCGGTATAGGCCAGATCAACCGCCGCCGAACCTATGCGGCGCAGGCCGTGGCAGTTTTGCATCAGTTCGGTAAACAGGGCCATGTAGGCTGGCTGCTTGCTAAAATCGTAATAAGGGAAGCCGGTGGCTACCAGGCTATCGGCCAGTTTAGGCTTATTGCTTACTCGGATTTCCTTACCGTTCAGGTAAGCAGGCTGGCCCTTGCAGGCGTAAAAACATTCGTCTAAGTTTACCTCGTATATTACGCCTAAAACTAGTTCATCGTATTCCTTTAACGCGATGCTTACCGAGAAGCAGGGTAAACCATGGATAAAGTTAGTTGTACCATCCAGCGGATCGATAATCCAATTATAGCGCTCGGCTACTGTAGTTTTGGTTTGTTCTTCGGTAATAAAGCCGGCTTCGGGCAGTAATTGCTCCAATGCCGATACAATGATCTGCTCAGCCGTTTTATCTACGTACGATACCATATCGTTCAGGCCCTTATACTCTATCTTATCCGGATCGAAGTTGGCGCGTTCTTGCCTGATAAAAGCACCGGCCTGTTTAGATATTTCGACTACCCTGGGGAGAATCTGCTGTAGCATGATGACGTAATGATAAACTAAATGAAAATGCTTTATGTATAAAAAAACTGGCAAAAAATAAGCTAAGCGCTGCCAGCGGCCGGGCTACCGGCGGATATAAATTGAGTTTGTTCACCATTATCTCCAACAAAAACTGGTTGGCAAAAAAACCGATAACGGCTACCCCTGTAAACCTGAAGAATTGCTTGGAGAAACTGGATTTAGATTCGGTGAAGACAATATAACGGGTCATCAGGAAGTTGACCATTACGCCTATAAAGAACGACACGGCCAGCGACAGGGTAAAATTGCGCAGGTCCATCCCCAGCACATGGTAATACTTCTGCTCAAAAATATTATGATAAAAAAGGTAGAAACAAACAATATCGACCAGGAAACCCATACCTGCCGAAAGTACAAAACGGGCAACCTGGTTACGGGTAATTTTTTTGATAGAAAATCCCGCCATTAAGCTTTCTGCAATTTTTTGGTCTGTACCGAACCATTGTATATTAAACCTATACCGCCCAAAACTAACAACAGTGATATCATTTCGGCCTGGGTGAAGGAGGGTATACCGGCTATATGGTAGCGGGTATTCACACGGATCAGTTCGATACAAAAACGCTCGATGCCGTTCAATATTAAATAAATGCCAAACATTACACCCGGCATTTTAATCTTACCGCGGATCTGCCATAAAACGATGAACAAGATCATGCAAATCACACATTCATAAAACGGTGTAGGGTAAACAGGTTCTTTTAAGGCAAAACAATATTTGCCCACACAATTGGCAATATGATTATCATGATCTACTCCGTTTACATTATGCGGGTAGTTGAACGACCACATCCAATCGGGTGCCCAACTTAGCCAGTGCGGCTTTGGCGCTAAATTAGGGATCCCCCAATCGCCATCGCCCGACATTTGGCAGCCAATACGGCCAACCGCGTAGGCCAGCATCATGCCCGGCCCACCAATATCCAGCATATTTAATGGTTTAATACCATTCTTGTTAGCCACATACAATACGGCAGCACCTCCACATATTAAACCGCCGTAAAATGTTAAGCCGCTAAAGCCTATCAACATACCAACAGGGTCGTTCATAAAATCGCCCCAGTTTTCCAACGCGTTAAATATTTTGGCACCTGCAAAGCCGGCAACAGCGGCCCATAATAAAAGGCTACCCATTAATTCGTACGGATGTACAGTAACTTCCTGTTGTTTGGGTGCAGGTAATTGCTGCTTTTTAGCTTCGTGATATGCCCAGTAGGCAAAAAGACCGCCAAATAGTATCCCCCCAATCCAGTTGCCACGTGCGGATAAGATAAAGGCCTGGGTATCATCAATCAGCGCGTGATAGTTAAGCGCCGCATCTATTAATTTAAAACCAATGATAAAGCCAAAAATCCCGTTACCGGCAATTTCGGCAATAGTGGGCACCTGGCCAACAGTTACGGTACGCTTAAACGAATGAATATAACCCAATTGCTCCTTACGCCTGATCTCCTTATCAAAAGCCCAATACCCGGCCATAAAAGCCAGCGCCACAAAAAAACCAAACGTTTGGAATGGCAGGGGTATGTTTAGCCCGGTAAAATATTCTAATAAAGACGAGAGGGTTGGAAACATTGGTTAATAATTTACAGCTAATATATCATTAATGCACAAATATTTCCACGGCTTCTGTTATCTCCATATCACCGTCTGATGAAATATTTGTTAATTGAACATGCCTTAACTCGTTTACCAGTATAGGGTCGTACTTGGTTTTTACTTTTACGTAGTTGCGGGTGAAGCCATGCATAAAACCCTCTTTAATATCACCCTCAAACAATACCTCATCTTGTTTATTCAGCTGGGTTTCGTAAAAGGCACGCCGTTTTTTTTCGCTTAGGATATGCAGCATTTTACTGCGTTCGGCACGGGTTGATCCGGGCACGGTGCCGCTCATTTCGGCAGCGGGGGTATTTTCGCGTTCGCTGTAGGTAAATACGTGCAGATATGATATATTAAGTTCGTTCAGGAAGTTATAAGTATCCACAAAGTCCTCGCGCGTTTCGCCGGGAAAACCGACGATCACATCTACACCAATGCAGCAATTTGGCATTAGCTGCTTAATTTTAGCTACCCGCTCGCTATATAGTTCGCGGCGGTAACGGCGGCGCATCAGTCCTAATATTTTGTTATTTCCGCTTTGCAGCGGGATATGGAAATGCGGCACAAAGCGTTTGGATTGCGCAACAAACTCAATAATTTCGTCGGTCAGCAGATTTGGCTCTATTGATGAGATCCGGATCCTGTCGATCCCCTCTACCCCATCCAGCGCCTTCACCAAATCAATAAACTTATTCTTACGCTCACCATCGCGGATACCAAAATCGCCCAGGTTTACACCCGTCAATACAATTTCTTTTACACCAGATGCGGCAATTTGCTTAGCCTGCTCAACAGCGTTTTCAATCGTATCGCTACGGCTTGCGCCACGGGCCAGCGGGATGGTACAAAAAGTGCAAGAGTAATCGCAGCCATCCTGCACTTTTAGGAAAGTACGGGTACGGTCGCCGTACGAATAGGACGGGACAAAGGTATTGGCCTCGCTCACCGGCTGGTTATATATCACAGCCTTGGCGTTTTTAGTCAGGTCGGTGATCACATCAACTATCTGGAATTTTTCGGCGGCGCCTAAAACCATATCCACACCGGGTATTTCGGCAATTTCTTTTGGCTTTAGTTGTGCATAGCAGCCCACAATAGTTACGTAAGCATTTGGCGATACCTTTAGTGCTTCCTTTACTACCTTTCTGCACTTTTTATCGGCATGGTCGGTAACGGAGCAGGTATTGATCACATATACATCGGGTGTATCGGTAAAATCCACCGTTTGGTACCCGGCCTGGGTAAACAGGCGGCCAATACTGGATGTTTCCGAGTAATTTAGCTTACAGCCGAGTGTATAAAACGCTACCTTCTTATTCATTTTAAAGGCTGCAAAGGTAGTTATTTTTACAGATTAGTTAATTACGATATACGATTTTAGCAATTGCCTTACAATTATGGCACGGTAATAACACCCAGCAATGGCTGAAACTCCTGCGGCAGCAAGCGATTTACGCGCGATAGCCCCATATCACCTTTCCACTCTATCCCCTGCCCGTAGTTACCATCCCTGTCAATCGCTGTTCCGGTATAACCGTCACTTTGTTTAATAAACGAATCGGCCACGGTGTTTTTATTTTTTTGATAACTGATATAAACCTCGGTATTTAAAACAATAAATTTTTGATCGTGATAGATATGATCGTTTTGCAGCACAACCAAATCGTTATAACCAAGCTGGTTATCGGTATTTAAATGATAACCGGGGATAACCGTAACCTTGGTGTTGCTTTTGTCGGATAAATAAATCCTAAAATTATTATTGTCCAACTCGTTTGCCCATAACGACCGGATAAAGTGCATCCGCGAACCAAAATAGACTTCGTTACGGGCCTTTACAATCTTCCGTATCTCCACGGGCTTTAGCCCCATGGTGTCCTCGGCAAAAACATAATTGCCCTGGTAAACGGTTTGCAAAGGATTATGCCTAAAATTCGATAAGTAATAAGTGATTCGGTATCCCAGTCTTTTATTGTTAATAATAATGGGCTTATCGGCGCCAGCGGTTAATTCATCTGTTTTTTTACGGTAGTGAAGCCAAACATCATCGGGGTTGGCAATAACGCAATCCTTGTTATTAGCGCCTATAAACTCGGTCATAAAGATCTTCATCTTCTTTTCCCGGCTCATTTCATCAGCGGTAATAACCACCTCGCTTAATTCGTTTATTTTATGTTTTAAGGCAATAACTAAATCCTTACCCGCATAATTATTAATAGTTTGCGATGCATAACCCAAATAGCTAACAATTAAGGGAATATTGGTATTGCTGGCTGTCAGACTAAATTTACCAAGGCTATCGGTAGTAGTACCTACATAGGTGCCGTTTAAATAAACATTAGCGTTGGCAATGGGCTTGCTGGTTTCAGCATCGGTTACCCGGCCTTTAATTACCTGGGCGTATAGGGTAAAAGCCCATAGCTGCAAGGTTATCAGCAGGCAAATAGTGGCGGTATGTTTTATGCTGCAAGTCATCAATCATCATCATTTACTTCTGTCTCTTTAATTACAGCGCGGATACGCTCATCAAGTTCGTTGGCTACTTCATCCATTTTTTGCAAAACCTCCTTATCGGCTTCGTAATTATTGGCTTTAATAATATTCATCAAGCCCATAATAGATGCCAGCGGCCGCCTTACATGGTGCGATTGCACATAAGCAATCTTCAGCAGCGCATCGTTCAAACGCTCGTTATTAATTTTAATAAGTTTGTTGCTGCGTTTAATAAACAGGTATTGATATAGAATGATAACCAGTGAAATAACAAAGAAGGTCATACTGATCAATATCATCAGCATTTTGCGGTTATTATCATCATACTGTTGCGATAAACGGGCAATCTTCCTGTCCTTTTTACCCGCATCGTACTTCAGTTGCAATTCCTTTATCTGCTTTTCGTTTTTAGCCACTTGTAGCGAGTCGCGCATTTTTGTGGTACGCATTAAGCAGGCAATGGCAGGCTCATAATTTTTGGTAGACATATAGCACCAGTACATGGCATCGTATATTTCCATCTGGCGGTATGGTATTTCAATTTGGCGGGTAATGGCTATGGCCTTGTGCAAATAATCTATACCCTTATCGCGCTGGCCCATATAATAATAAGCTTCGCCTATCCAGTTATATGAATAGGTTAACGACCGCGGCTGGTGGTATTTATTAGCCAGCACTACAGCTTTATTGGCGTACAATAAAGCCTTTGGGTAATTGCCTTGCTCCTTAAAAGTTTGGCCAATATTATTATAAAACCTGATCCGCATTTGCTCGTACTGCGGTTTCGACTCGGCTACTTTCAGCGCTTCAAATTCCATATCAAGGCTGGTATGGTCATCATTAGGTCGGCCATTTTTACGATAATAGCCATGCGTAAACATGGCCCTTAAACCCAGTAACGAAATTATTGCGGTAGTATCCCGGTTGTTTTTTGCTTCGTTTAAACCGTTTATACAATCTTTAAAGGCCGCATCGTAATTCCCGTTTTCTTTATGGATGTTAGCCATAATAGAATAGATTTCGGGGATAGGCTTATGTACTTTCCATTTATCGGCAACATCCATCGCATCCAGCGCCATTTTCATGGCCGTAGCATAATCTACAGTATACCAGTAATAGTTGGCTTTAAATATGGCGGCATAAATAACACCTGTTTTATTCCCGCGGAAACGGCTGATACTTTCTAACTCCCAGGCAATGCCGGGCAGAGAATCGACACTGCCGTTTTGAAATTTTTTGCCGGTGGCTATCAATAATTTTATACGCTGGCTATCGGCCGTTGGCGACGCCCCATAGCCTAACTCTTTATCCTTAGTTTGTTGACAAGCCAGGATTTGCAGCAATAAAAAAATAATACTTATTGAAAAAGCCGATTTAAGCATTTTGAGTGAAAATCACTCTAATATAGTTATTATTTAGAATTTAGGGTACACCATTAAGGAATAATAAATTAATCCTAAAATTATAGTTAACTATCGCTTTAAGTATTTCTGCATCTTAAGCGTCAATACGGGGGCAAAATACAGGGATTAGCCGCTCCAGCGATAGCTATCGTTTTCTAAACCCATTAAATCTATCACCCGGTTCACAACTGTCATGGCCACATCTTCAACAGTTTGGGGCTTGCTGTAAAAGGATGGTACAGCCGGGCAAATAATGCCACCGGCAAGGGTTATGGCCTCCATATTGCGGATATGTATGAGATTTAATGGCATATCGCGGGCTACAACTATCAACTTACGGCGTTCTTTTAAAATTACATCAGCGGCACGGGTGGTAAGGTCATTTGATATACCGGCCGCAATGCGCCCCAGCGTGCCCATACTGCATGGAATGATCACCATTGTATCAAACCTTGCCGACCCCGAGGCAAAGGGTGCCATAAAATCAGTCTTATCGTAAAACTTAAAGGAATAATTTTTATAATCATCGTTATCCAGCTCCAGTTGCCAAACCTGGCGGGCATTATCGCTCATTACTACACCAACCTCGGCAATTTGTGTACCCATTTGCTGCAATTTATCCAGCAATAATTTGGCATAAATGGCCCCACTGGCCCCTGTAATGGCAATTATTATTTTTTTACCCATCATATCAACTACAACAAAACAACAGTACAAAAGTTAGCGGCACAAAAAAGGGTCGAATACAAGTACTCGACCCTACATCTACCTATGAAAAACATACCCTATGAGAAGGGTATCACAAAGGTATAACACTTTTTTATTTATTAACAAATATTTTACATTTTTTTAAATACCTGCTTAATGATACTGATCTATGAGGGTTTGGATGATCCCGTCGACCATGCCTACACTGGGTACATATATGTTTTTAATGCCTCCCCATTTCAATACACTAAGATAAATCTCGCAGGCGGGTATAATTACGTCGGCACGGTCCTGATTAAGGCCAAGCACATTAATACGTTCCTTTAGCGAAAAAGAGTTGAGATAATTATATAAACTCTTCAATTTGGTGAACGATAATGGGCTACCTTCCTTTTCTTCGGCCAGTTTATACAACTTATTGATATTGCCCCCGGTACCTATACCCGACAGGTTTTTATAATGCCTGGTATGTAAGCGCAAAAATTCTTTCATCTCCTCCCAGGTTTCATCCTTATCCTGGTTATCCAGTATACGGATGGTACCCAGGTTAAACGATTGCGATGCCACCATTTCGCCATCCGAAAACAATGATAACTCGGTACTGCCGCCGCCAACATCTATATAAAGGTAATTTTTACTTTTATCGATATCCTTTTCTACATGGCTGGCATATATAATATTGGCCTCTACCTCGCCATGCACTATCTCCAGATCGATACCCGCGTCATCTTTAATGATGCGTACAATATCGGGCCCGTTTTTAGCCTCGCGCATGGCCGATGTAGCACAGGCGCGATAATGGGTTACCTTGTATACATCCATCAGGTTTTTAAAGGCCTGCATGGTTTTTACCAGGTCGGTGGCTTTTTTTACTGATATATGCTGGTTTAAAAAAGCGTCATCGCCCAGGCGCAGGGGTACCCTTATCAGGGTATTTTTTTTAAACGAAACCGTCCCGTTGCTTTCATTTATATCGGCTATAAGTAACCTAACCGCGTTCGACCCTATATCAACTGCTGCGTATCTCAATTTTTGGTGTATTTATTTTTCAGGTAATTGTAAATGTCCATCTGTGCCCTTGTCAGCACATCCGATTTTGTTTTGTGGTATTTATTGGTATTTCCTGCATTAATTTCGCGGGCCTTGGTATTATCCATTAGTTGGATATCCATAATATCCCTTAACTCCTTACGCAGTTCTTCGCTATATATCGGGAAGCCTACTTCTACCCGGTTATCAATATTACGGGTCATAAAATCGGCCGATGTAAGGTAAATCAGTTCCTTACCGCCATTACAATAGATCTGTACGCGGGCATGCTCCAGGTATTTATCTACAATACTCACCACCAATATATTTTCGCTCACATCTTTTACGCCCGGTACCAGGCAACACATGCCCCGCACAATAATCTGTATCTTCACCCCAGCCTTGCCCGCCTGATAAAGTTTGGCAATCAATTCCTCATCGGCCAGGCTATTCATTTTCAATATCATGTAGGCCTGCTTACCGGCTTTGGCATTGGCAATTTCGTTATCCATCAGCTTGTAAATAGCCGGCCGCGCATCAATTGGCGACACGATCAGGTGCTTCAGATCGCGCGGGAGGATGCCTTTATTTATGGCACGGAAAACCTGTACCAGGTCGCCGGTTAGGCGCTTGCTGGCCGTAAGCAAGGTATGGTCGGCATATATTTGCGATGTTTTTTCGTTAAAATTACCGGTCGACAGGCTGGCGTAATAAGCTGGCTTGCCTTTTTCCATCCGGGTAACCAGGCATATTTTAGAGTGTACCTTATACCCGGGGATACCATAGATCACCTTAACACCTTCCTCTTCCAGCCGGTTACTCCAGGCTATATTATTCTGCTCGTCAAAACGGGCGCGCAGTTCTACTAAACAGGTTACCTTTTTACCATTTTTGGCAGCATTAATAAGTGCATGTACCACCCTTGAGTTTTCGGCCAGGCGATAAACCGACAGACTGATCTCTTTCACCTTAGGATCGATAGCGGCCTCGCGCAAAAAATGGATCACATAATCAAACGACTGATATGGCGTACTAATCAAATAATCGCGTTTGGCTATAGATGCCATTAAACTTTTGCCGAACGACAGGTCATCAACCGTTAAGGATGGGTATTTGGTATACTCCAGATCGGGCCGGCCAACGTTGGGGAATTTGATAAAATCCTTAAAATTTTGATAGCGATTGCCGGGTATCAGGCTTTCCTTACCAATGCCTGTTTTAGCAACCAAAAAGTCCAGCATATCAGCCGGCATATCGGCATCATATTGTAAACGCATGGGCTTACCTTTTTTACGCTTTTGCAGGCTTTTGGCCAGCGCGTCAATAAACTTTTCGCTCACCTGCTGGTCAAGGTCAAGCTCGGCATCGCGGGTAAGCTGTATGGAATAGGCTTCGATACTATCGTGATCGAAAATAAAGAACACGTCCTCTAAACTATAGCGTATAATATCATCCAGCAGGATAATAAACTTCAGGTTATTAGTTTCGGGCAGTACCAGGAAACGGGAAACCGTATCGGGTATCTCTATCAGCGCCAACCTGGTTTTTTTATTTTTGCGCAGTTTTACAAAAAAGTAAATGGCACGGTCGCGCAGTTCGGGCAAGGGTGAGTGGGCATCCAGCATTACCGGCACCAGATTACTCAGCAACTTTTCCCTGAAATAGTTTTTTACAAAGGTACCCCGGGTAACATTCAGCTGTGTTTCGTTGATCAGGAAGATCCGCTCATCGGCCAGCTGCTTAACAATAATATTTTCGTACAGGTTGTTAAACTTTTGCTCCTGCTTAACAACCAGGTTTTTGATTTGGCTTAGTAGTTTTTTGGGATTATAGCCTAATAACTCCTTAGCTTTCTCGTTCAGGCTAACCAAACGGGTAAGTGTAGCCACCCGTACCCGGTAAAACTCATCTAAATTTGATGAAAAAATAGCCAGGAAGCGTACCCTGTCAATTAAAGGCACAGTTGGGTCGGTAGCTTCCTGCAGTACCCTATCGTTGAAATACAGCCAACTGATTTCCCTGTTAATTAATGGTAAACGCTGATGAGGCATAGTTGATAGTGATTGAGCTAAATCGCTCTAACAGCAAATCTGCTTATTTATTTGTTAAGTTAATATTAAGTTAATTGTTTTTGTTAATTGAGTCGGGAAGTCCGAATAGTCCGAAAGATATCTGTGCAATTTTATCTTCCGGACTTTCCGTCTTTCGGACTTCCCGACTAAAAAAACTATATTTGCTCAGTAAACCACCTCGCTATGCCAACATTTGATATTGTAAGCAAAATTGACGGGCAAACGCTCGACAATGCTATTAACACTGCAAAAAAGGAAATATTGAACCGTTACGATTTTAACGGATCGAAAAGCACAATAGAGCTGGATAAAAAAACCAACCTGGTAACCATTGTTACCGAAGATGATATGCGGCTGAAAGCCATTACCGATTCGATCATCAGCCGTATGGTAAAACAGCAGCTTGACCCAAAAGCGCTTGACTTTGGCAAGGAGCAATATGCATCGGGCAATATGATCCGTAAAGAAATATCCATTAAAGAAGGCCTTGATAAGGAAGCAGCCAAAAAAGTGGTTAAAAAAATAAAAGACAGCGGGCTAAAGGTACAAGCATCTATTATGGATGATATGGTGCGCGTACAAGCAAAAAAGATTGATGACCTGCAAGCCGTGATCAGCCTATGCCGCGGCGAAGATTTTGGCCAGCCGCTGCAATATGTTAATATGCGTAATTAGGTTTAGAATTTTACTACCGGGGATACAGAGAACACAAAAGTGAGGTTTCACATCTTATCCAACCGGTACCTTCGTGGTTAAAATCTCCTTATACTTTGAAAATTAAGTTTTTAGTTTTTACATTTATTGTATGCTAAAAAACCTAATCATCTTATTCCTCATTTTTCCGGTTACGCTATTTGCACAAGGTATTATAACAGGCAAGGTTACCACTAAACAAGGCAACGCCGTACCCGATGCCAGCGTTTTTTTAAGCAATGCCAGTGTGGGCACCAAAAGCCTTGAAAATGGCGCCTTTACCCTCAATAATGTAAAATATGGCCAGTATGACCTGGTGGTATCGTGCATAGGCTTTGAAACCTACCACCAAACGGTACTGGTAAATGCCGGGGCTATAACCCTGCCCGATATTGAATTAGCACCTAAAACTACTGTACTTAAAGAAGTAAGCATTCAATATGATTCGAATCGCGATAAGCATGTAAAAATGTTTCTGGACGAGTTTTTGGGTCGTTCAGAGAACGCGGCGCAGTGTAAATTATTAAACCCCGAATTGCTTGACCTAACTTTTGAAAAAAGTACAGGAAAACTTACCGGCAGCAGTTCTGATTTCTTACTAATCGAGAATAAAGCCCTGGGTTACAACATCAAATATCTGCTGGCATCGTTTGAAAGGGACCCCGTGCGCGGCTTTATATCATACACCGGATCATCCACCTTTGAACCAATGATCGGTAAATCATCGGATGAGAAACGTTGGCAAAAGGCCAGGATCAAGGCCTACCGGGGATCGGACATGCATTTTTTACGCGCCTGTATAGCGCAGCAGGTATCAGAAGAAGGTTTCACCACTTATCAACTGGTCAGGAAACCCAATGCTGACAGGCCGCCCGACAGCCTGATTAAGGCAAAGTTGAAGCAATTTCGTGGCACCACCAATGGCCGCATCTTGGTTCTTACCGATTCGTTACGCTATTGGTCGGAAAAGTCAAGGATGCCATTATATATCGATTTACTGAATTCCACACCTTTAAACAGTGCGGAATATATTAAGTTAACCGAAAAGAAAGGCATATATGCCTTTGGTTATAAGGATCATTTGAGGATCAGTTATAAGAATACCGACAATAGTTCGATCGTTAAATTCGAAAAGGAGTATGCTTATTTTGATAGTAATGGCGTTATTTTAACTCCGCACAATTTATTGGTAGAAGGGTATTGGGGTTTTAACCGCATAGCCGAACTGCTGCCGGTAGATTATGAACTACCGGCCACATTTTAAAACCCATAATCGAGGCATAGTAAACTTATAGTGAAACCCTGTTAAATATATCCTGCAAGATGATATCCTAATCCGGTTATTTTGCTTTCAACTTTGTATCCAGCAGGTTTAACAGCTCCTCAAATTCTTTAGGGCTATACCCTATCGATTGATAAATGATACGGCCATTCTCGTCCAGCACTACATTGCGGGGGATTGATTGTGTAGCATATAGCTTAAATATATTCCTCTTTTCGTCGGGCAGCATGGCGAAGGTATACTTGTTTTGCTCTTTAAAGGGCAGCACCTTTTCCCAGCCTTCCTCGCGGGCAAAAGCAAATAGGGCAAATTTAGGATTGTCTTTATATTTTTCCCATATCTCTTTTTGAACGCGTGGCAATTCGGCCCGGCATGGCGGGCACCAGGTAGCCCAAAAGTTAAGCAGCATTATTTTACCGCGATAATCTTTAATATCAGCCGTTTTATCCTTACTGATATTAAATGTGAAAACCGGGGCCATATCGCCGGTTTTGGTCAGTGTGGTGGTGTCGGCTATTTGTGCTTTAGCACCGATAGCTAACAGCGCGATCAGCGTGATAAGAATAGGTTTTTTCATGATGAAATTGTTTTAATGCAAAGTAGCATACTTGAGCGGGAATTGCAAGTGCATGATGTGATAACTATTTGATTTTTTTTTACTTTATATTTATCACATACAGTTTAAACCCCTATTAAAATGCAACACCCTAAAGACTGGCACACCGCCCACAAAGATTCCTTAGATTTTGGTCAAAAACTTTCAGATTCGGTCGCTAACGGGATGGGATCGTGGCGATTCATCATCTGGCAAACTATCATTGTGATATTTTGGATGACCGCCAATGTGGTGGGCTTTGTGATGAAATGGGATGTGTACCCCTTTATATTGCTCAACCTCGTATTCTCAACCCAGGCCGCCTATGCCGCGCCAATTATTATGATGGCCCAAAACCGCCAAAACGAACGCGACCGCGCCCACGCCGAAGCAGATTTCCGCTGCAACGTAGAAGCCAAAAAGGAAATAGAAGAACTGTTGACTAAACTAAACTCCATAGAAACTGATAAGCTGGATAAGATTTTGGAGATTTTGCGGAAGATGGAGAAGTAGAGGTAAGTGATTAGAGATTAGTTAATTAGTGATTAGGTGCATAACCAGGGCCGTTGTTGGAGTTGTATCCAACAACATTGCGTGGGGAATTGACAGTTTTTTTAACCGAATATAAAGAATGTTGTTGGAGACAACTCCAACAACGGCGAAAGATGATTTATTAAATGATTTTAATACAATGAAAGCTAAGTTATTCATTTTGGTTGCAGTATTTTTTAGTGGAGTTGTTGCTAAAGCTCAGAACAGCAATATGTTGTTTGCCCTCAATCGCGACACGACAGCTTACATAACGCGACTGGTAGAGCAAAAGGCTCAATATTTAAATAAGCCGATAAGTAACTTGTTGACAAACCTGAAAATACCGGTGGTTGACTACGCATCAACAATATTTGATGATCGACCAAGGGCTACAGACGTAAAAGGTGTCTATTTAGTTTTTTATTCAGATGAGCAAGAATCAGTTTTCATAAATCAAAAAAAAAGCGTGCCTACTAGTATACTTGTTGACTTTAGCCCTCCTGTTCCCAAAGCCACTGCATTAGCGATACGTAAGAAATACCCCACAGGTACGGATGGTCTAATTGAACTTTTTGGGCAATGTATAATTACAGATATAGAACTAGTAAAATAAATGATTAAAAGAAAAAATAATCAATTTAGAATCATGAAATTAATAATCACCGCCCTATGTATTATCAGTTTTGAATTTGCTATGGCGCAAAACAAAACTGATATATCTACTCATTGTATTTTTAATACAGTACTTGGGGATAAACATATCGGTACTTTATCCATCACCAACGATTCAGTAATTGTCGGACGTGAATTGAACGGCGTTTCTATAAGTAAAAATCAATATAGTATCGTTGAAAAAATAAATAAGGATAGCTATACCTTAATTTTTGCGGAATATAAACAGAGTGCGAAAGGTAAAAAATGGGGTCCTGTTCCCAAACCTTTCACTATGTATATGTATCATATGACAAATGGGAATTTGCAGGTATGGCAAAGCATGGTATTTGCCAATTTGGAGGACGCTAAAAAAGCTTTTACAGGTGTAAAGGTAGAAGATCAATATTTTATGACTTGGTATGATCACGATATTTTTACTAAATACTTGAAATACCCCGAAATAAATACTATCGGCAAAGATAAAATGCAAGCTGTCGTTAGCCAGTGGATAGCTGAGATCAACGAAAATAAAACTAAAATAAAAAATACGGGGCCATCCAATAATATATTTGATTACTCTGAAGATGTATGGACTAAATGTTTAATTAACAATAAGATAAACCCCCATTTGACATTTCCACAAATATACGACCATATATTAGCGTGTCACATGAGCATCCCATCTCTTCGATGGGCACCAAACAATGAAATCATAATGCATTTCGACACTCAATATGCCAAGCAAGTAACTATTGAGTAATAGTATGATTCGCATAAAGGCAAACCAATACTGGCGGGATTCACCAATCAACTGATCTCTAAAACCTACTGCACCATCTTATTAGCACAGCACGAACTTGCAAAAGCCTCGGGTTTAGCTTTAAATACAAAACCCATACTCAGGATATAGCCCATAGCTTCGTGCAGGGCCTGGTTGCTTTTAAAGGCTGGGTTGGTGTTAATATCGGCATGTACTTCCAGGTCTACATCATACAGATCCAGCAGGTCGCACAGCTTGTAGGAGATATCAATAGATTTTTGCACTTCGCTTAGCATCCGTTCCTTAATGCTCATTTTTTGGGAGGTACGTTCCTGATGAATGAACATGAAACCGCCGCGTTGTTCGCGCAGAAAAACAATCACGGTGGCAAAATCGGTAACGGTTCCCTTTACCTGTGAGTCTGTCCCGATACATACTTTTAGCTTATTGCCGAGGGCGGTTTCGCGCTCAATAGCTTTCTCCACCTCCTCCATAATGGGCAATTGGATGATCTCGCCGCTGAATTTTCTCCAGGTCATATAAAAACGTGTTAGGTGAAATTATAACAACCTCTGCTACAGGTTTATAAAAATAAGCGATTAAGTATGGTATTAACGTTAAATCGGGATGATTTATTTGTTAACATCGTGCTTATTATCAACACGGTAGCGATTATTGATCAGTTGGGCGCTATCGGCGAAGATTTGACAGGTGAGCATTAATTAGCCGCTACGGGCATTTGCAAAGCAGGCTTGGTTGATCCACGGTGACAACTGGTACAGTTAATAATGGCATTTGGGCCACGCAGCCCCTCGATATTCTTTAACAATTGATTATTAATAGTAGCCGTCATGGCCGACATTTTACGGGCGATATCCTTTGTTGGTTTGGTTTCCAGTTCCCATTGCCCGTTTTGATGGCAATGGCCGCAGGTTACCCCAAGCGAATTGGCCCAGCCTTTATCCATAATAGCCAGTAAGCGCCCGGCCGGTACGCCTTTCAGTATCTTGATATTTTTAAATACAGAGTCGGCAGGGAGGTTTTCCTTACCCTTTATCTGCGCCATTATCTCATCAACATAATGTTTCCGGTCGGCCAGGATGGAATCGGCTGTGCTCATATATATCCGTTTTTTATTACCGCTTAAGCTAAACGCGCTCAACAATACAACAGTTAATAAGGGGATGCAGAATATCAATGCTTTTTTCATGACCAGGTGGGCTTTAATTTGTATAAAGCTAAGTTTATCAGCATTATATCAGCACACCCGTATAGGGGGATTTTGGTTTAAGACAAATTGAATAAGTGAATTATTGCAGCCGTTTGAAATTAAATACATAAGCCACTTTAAATGCAGCAAGTGGCGTTGTGCCCGTATGGTTATCGCGCAGGTCTATCACTTCGGTACCCAGGCTTAACTCCAGTGTACTGTGGCTGCTCATCTCCAGGTTATAACCTATGCCAGCCGAGCCGCCAATCCCCAGGCCTACCAGGTCTTCGTTACCGCCGGCAGCATAAATTATGGGGCCAGCCTTTGCAAACCATTCATTGGTAAAGGAGTATCGGGCAGATGCCCCCAGGTACACCAGGTCTACATTATTTACCTGGTTATAGTAAGAATATTCGCCAGGCAATACACGGTGCTTGGATGATAAACCCTCGTATGCCAATGCAGGTAATACCGCCCATTTATTGCCAATGGCAATAGCGCCCTGCAATTTACCCCCCCTGCCGGTATTATATTCGTCGGAAAAAGGCTTGTTGATCCCGTAACCAAAGCCAATACTACTGCGCGATTGGCTATAAGTTTTGTTAATAGAAAATATAAACGCGATAATAAATATCCCTTTCAGCACAAAATCATTTTTCATATCGGATAGAATAGATAGATGGGGTAAAGATACGTGTTTGGTGGTTTAGTCGAGATTGCAAAACGAAAACGCCCCGGAAATCCGGAGCGTTCTCGTTTTTTTATACACCTTGTCATTGCGAGCTACGAAGCAATCGCACACCCAAAGAGCGGTCTTGCATAGTTCGCATTGCTTCGTACCTCGCAATGACATGTGGTTTTAGAAACTAAGAAAGCTTCTTATACCTGATCCGCTTCGGTGCTACATCGCCTAAACGCTTCTTACGGTTTTCCTCATAGTCCGAGTAGTTACCCTCGAAGAAGTAAACCTGCGAGTTACCCTCGAAAGCCAGGATATGGGTACAGATCCTATCCAAAAACCACCTGTCGTGACTGATGATTACAGCACAGCCAGCAAAGTTTTCCAGGGCTTCCTCTAACGATCGCAGCGTGTTAACGTCGATATCATTCGTCGGCTCATCCAGCAGCAGCACGTTCGATCCCTTTTTAAGTGTGATAGATAAATGCACGCGGTTACGTTCGCCGCCCGATAGGATGCCTACCTTTTTTTGCTGATCGGCGCCGTTAAAATTAAAACGCGATACATAAGCGCGCGAGTTAAGCGGGCGGTTGCCCAGCATAATGGTTTCGTTACCGCCGGTAATATTTTCCCAAACCGATTTTTCAGGGTCAAGGTCATCGTGCATCTGGTCAACATAACCTAAGGCTACAGTTTCGCCTACGCGGAAGGTACCGGCATCGGGTTGCTCCTGACCGGTAATCAGGCGGAACAGCGTGGTTTTACCCGCGCCGTTGGGGCCAATAATACCTACAATGCCCGCAGGCGGCAGCGAGAAGCTCAGGTCTTCAAACAATACCTTATCGCCGTAGGCTTTGCTTACGTTGGTGGCTTCTATCACTACATTACCCAAACGCGGGCCGGGTGGAATGAATAGCTCTAACTTCTCTTCGCGCTCCTTGCCTTCCTCGCTGGCCAGCTTTTCGTAATTGGCTAAACGGGCCTTACCTTTAGCATGGCGGGCTTTAGGGGCCATACGGCTCCATTCCAGCTCGCGCTCCAATGTTTTTTGGCGCTTGCTTTCGGTTTTATCTTCCTGGGCTAAGCGTTTAGCTTTTTGATCAAGCCATGATGAGTAGTTACCCTTCCATGGGATACCCTCGCCCCTGTCTAACTCTAAGATCCAGCCGGCTACGTTATCCAGGAAGTATCGGTCGTGCGTTACGGCGATAACCGTGCCTGCATATTGTTTTAAATGCTGCTCCAGCCAATCAATTGATTCGGCATCTAAGTGATTGGTAGGCTCATCCAACAGCAATACATCCGGTTCCTGTAACAGCAGGCGGCATAAAGCCACCCTACGGCGCTCACCACCTGATAGTACTTCTATTTTGGTATCCGGCTCGGGGCAGCGCAGGGCATCCATGGCGCGCTCCAGCTTGGTATCCAGTTCCCAGGCGTTAACGGCATCAATTTTATCCTGTAATACGCCCTGGCGTGCCATTAGTTTATCCATGGCATCGGCGTCGCTGTATACTTCTTCCAGTCCAAATTTCTCGTTGATCTCTTCGTACTCCTTTAGGATGGCAGTGATTTCGGATACACCCTCCTCTACCACCTCGCGCACGGTTTTATTGGGATCAAGGATAGGTTCCTGCGCCAAATAGCCCACGGTATAACCCGGCGAGAATACCACTTCGCCCTGGTAGGTTTTATCCAGGCCGGCAATAATTTTTAATACAGATGATTTACCCGAACCGTTTAAACCGATAACGCCGATTTTAGCGCCATAGAAAAACGACAGGTAGATATTTTTTAATACTTGCTTTTGCGGCGGATAGATCTTGCTGACCCCCGCCATTGAAAATATGATCTTTTCGTCGGCCATGTAGGTGTTTATTTGAGTGCCAAATATAGGGGATTTAGTTATTGAGTAAGCGGTGGATTATAATTCAAATGCTATTTAAAAAATGAAAATAATTATCACTATCATATGAATGATTTAAACTTAATTGTTTTATAAGTTAAAGACATCTTAAAGTATCTAATATAAATTTTATAGAAAAAACTATAAGGAAGGGTGCATGTAATATCTGATTCATTAATTATGGTGACAGAATAAATAAGCTTTTTTTTATAGTAAACATCATTTGTTTCGTAGTTACCATAAAGGCATTTTTCATAAATTTCATAAAAGAAATCCATATCAAAGTCATCACTAACATACAGGTCACAAGATGTATACCATAAGCTTGCATGATCTCGTGAAATATTTAATGTGATAATTGTATCCATGTCATCTTTGTGTACAAGCGAAATTGTTATGACATAGTCGTTTGCTTCAACTATACTAGTGTTTCTTAAGTCGTCTAAGTTTACTTTCTCCAATAACGGTGCTATTTTAGATAAAAGTGACGATTGAAAATGTGTAGTCTTTTTGCCCGAGCTAATGCTTTTTAAATCCTGAATCATGTTATTGGTTGTTAAACTAAGCAAGTTATTCTTTACTTTTATTTTTATATACAAACAGACGCAAAGCCTAACCGAAGACAACGCCCAAACCCTAATCTCTAATCACCAATTAACTAATCACTCCAACCAGCCATGCCTTATTGGCAGTTTCACCTGACTTTATGCCTACTAATACGTCTTTATTTTTATAAAAAGCAACTTTATTAAACCATTTAAGGTAATAATTATCAAAACCTTAACTAATCATTGATATTAAATTAATATTTTTATGCAAATACTTGCTGTTTATAGGCTTAAAAGGCTTTATTTAGCAAGGTGATTGCTCGGTTGCATCATCTGATTGTCTGATTTCGGCGTATGTAAATTATTGGCAATATTGTTGATAATTATTCAGCGGGATGTCAACATCGAAAGAAACTAATTTATAGATTAGGACGTTCATAATTTATTGAAAGGTATTATATGGAAGCTAAATTTTCGCCACGGGTTAAAGACGTTATATCATATAGCAGAGAGGAGGCCTTACGCCTTGGGCATGACTATATAGGTACTGAACACTTATTGCTCGGGCTTATTCGCGATGGCGACGGCGTTGCTATCAAATTATTGAGGGGATTGAACGTGGATACCGCCAAATTGCGCCGCGCTGTTGAGGATGCCGTTAAAGGCACCACCGGCACCAACGTGCATATTGGCAGCATACCTTTAACCAAACAGGCCGAAAAAGTTTTAAAGATCACTTACCTGGAAGCTAAAATATTTAAAAGCGATGTAATTGGTACCGAACACCTGTTGTTATCCATCCTGCGGGACGAGGACAATATCGCATCGCAATTATTGTTGCAGTTTAATGTTAACTATGAGATATTTAAACACGAAGTGGATTCGCACAAGAACAACGTAACCGACGAAATGCCGGGTTCGCCAACCGGTGGTGATGATGACTTTAAGGAAGAAGAATCATTTAGCCAGCCTAAAAAGGTAAGCGACATTAAATCAAAAACCCCGGTACTGGATAATTTTGGCCGCGACCTGACCAAGGCTGCCGAAGAAGGCAAACTTGACCCGATTGTTGGCCGTGAAAAAGAAATTGAACGTGTATCGCAGATCTTATCGCGCCGTAAAAAGAACAACCCTATCCTGATAGGCGAGCCGGGCGTAGGTAAATCGGCCATTGCCGAAGGTTTGGCGCTGCGTATTGTACAGCGCAAGGTGAGCCGGGTATTGTTTAATAAACGCGTAGTTACGCTTGATCTGGCATCGTTGGTAGCCGGTACAAAATACCGCGGCCAGTTTGAAGAGCGTATGAAAGCCGTGATGAACGAGCTGGAAAAATCGCCGGATGTGATTCTGTTTATTGATGAGATCCATACTATTGTAGGTGCCGGTGGCGCTTCGGGTTCGCTGGATGCATCAAATATGTTTAAACCGGCCCTGGCACGTGGCGAGATCCAATGCATTGGCGCTACAACCTTAGATGAATATCGCCAGTATATTGAAAAGGATGGCGCTTTAGACCGTCGTTTCCAAAAGGTAATGGTTGAACCTGCTACTCCGGATGAAACGGTAGAGATATTGACCCGTATTAAGGATAAATATGAAGAACACCACGGCGTAACCTATACCGACGAAGCTATACAAGCCTGTGTTTCGCTAACCACCCGCTACATTACTGACAGGTTTTTACCTGACAAGGCGATTGACGCACTGGACGAATCAGGCTCACGCGTGCATTTGACCAATATCCATGTTCCGCAGGAAATTTTGGATATCGAGCAAAAGATAGAGCAGATAAAAGTTGAGAAAAACAAAGTTGTACGTAGCCAGAAATACGAGGAAGCTGCGAAACTGCGCGATACCGAAAAACATTTATTAGAAGAATTGGAACAGGCCAAAGCTATATGGGAAGCCGAAACCAAATCTAAACGTTATACCGTAACCGAAGATAACGTGGCAGAAGTAGTGGCCATGATGACCGGCATACCTGTACAAAAGGTTGGCCAGGCTGATAGCCAGAAACTGCTGCACATGGCCGAGAACATTGGCAGCAAGATCATCGGCCAGGAAGATGCTATTAAGAAACTGACACGCGCTATCCAACGCACCCGTGCCGGTTTAAAAGACCCTAAAAAGCCAATTGGTTCGTTCATATTCCTGGGCCCTACTGGTGTTGGTAAAACAGAGTTAGCTAAGGAGCTTGCCCGTTTTATGTTTGATACCGAGGATGCCCTGATACAAATTGACATGAGCGAGTACATGGAGAAATTCGCGGTATCTCGCTTAGTGGGTGCGCCTCCGGGCTACGTAGGTTACGAAGAAGGCGGACAGTTAACCGAAAAGGTACGTCGTAAACCTTATGCGGTTGTATTGCTGGATGAGATTGAGAAAGCCCACCCAGATGTATTCAACATCCTGTTACAGGTATTGGATGAAGGCCAGCTGACCGACTCGTTAGGCCGCAAGGTTGACTTCAGGAATGCGATCATCATCATGACATCCAACATCGGCGCACGCCAGTTGAAAGACTTTGGCCAGGGTGTTGGTTTTGGCACTAATGCCATGAGCAAACAGGTGGATACCCACTCGCGTGGTGTAATAGAAAACGCTTTAAAACGCGCTTTTGCCCCTGAGTTTTTAAACCGTATTGATGATGTGATTGTGTTTAACTCACTGGGTAAAGACGAGATCTTCAAAATTATTGATATTGAGCTGGCTGCCTTGTTTGGCCGCGTAAGCAGCTTAGGTTATAAAATTGAGTTGACTGAAACCGCTAAGGAGTTTGTTGCCGATAAGGGATTCGATTCGCAATTTGGTGCCCGTCCGTTAAAACGCGCCATCCAGAAATATCTGGAAGAGCCGATTGCCGAAGAGATACTGAAAGGCGAACTGGTTGACGGCGACCTGATGGAAGTTGATTACGATAAGGAAGCAGATCAAATTGTTGTCCACATCAAATCATCGGGCGAAAATAAAAAACCGAAAGAAGAAGCACAGGAGTAATTTTGTTGCTGATGATATAAAAAGTCCTGCCTTTTAGGCGGGACTTTTTTTGTTAACGCCGGTTGCTTCAACAACAAGCTATTATTATCAAAATAAATTATTTAACTTGCTATGAAAAATACAGCTATGAAAAGGAAACTCTTATTATCACTCATCCTGGTATTTGCCATCAGGGTGATAGGCTTAGGCCAAACCGCAGAAATGCCCTCAACCGAAACAGTAATGAAAGCCGCTTACGCGCAGGCCGCAAAAGAAAATAAGAAAGTAATGGTCATCTTCCATGCATCGTGGTGCGGCTGGTGCAAAAAAATGGAGGCCAGCATTAACGAGCCTACCTTAAATAAGTTATTTACCGATAATTATGTAATAGCTTACCTGGATGTTTTAGAAAATAAGGGTAAGGAAAACCTGGAAAATGCCGGATCGAAAGAATACATGGCTAAATACCAGGGTGAAAAATCGGGCCTGCCATTTTGGTTTATTGCCGATGCTAAAGGTAAAAAACTGGCCGATAGCCAGGTACGCCCTGAAGGTGCCGCGCTGGATACTTATGGTAAAAGTGTAGGCTGCCCTGCCGACCCCGAAGAAGTTACCTTTTTTATACAGGTATTAAAAACAACCTCTAAACTAAACGACGGGCAACTGGCCATGATTAGCGAGCGTTTTGCTAAAAACAAGCCGGCTCCGGTTGTTAAACCCGCAGCTACTCCAAAACCCGTAACTACCAGTAAATAAGTCATTAAAATTTGATACAAAAAAAGCCGCTACGGATATCCGTAGTGGCTTTTTTTGATCTTGTGCAGGTCAAACCCGTTCGCTAAAGGGCATTACGTATACACCTGGCAAAGCCTTTACATAATGTTGCCACAATACAATGCCGCTGCTAATAATGATTATGTTTTTCATGATATATTGCCCAAGCAGGGTAAAATCATAAGGCATACGCATAAAAATCTGATGCGGGAAAAACAGGAAAGGGGTAAATGTAAAAATCATGTGGATAAACAACAGGATCAATACCGTTTTCATCCATTTGCAAGTGATCAGTAAAACACCTAAACCACATTCCCATACGGCCAGGGTTTGTATAGCAATGTGATTGGGCAATAAACCAAAAGTTAATTGGTGAATAGTTTGTGATGCCACCTGTTCGGCCGGACTAAGGCCGAAAAAGAATTTCAGTATGCCAAACCAAAAGTAAATGATACCGATGCTTACTCTTAAAATAGCAATGGGGTTGTATGTATTTGTCTTTACCTCGGTCATGGTTATATCATTTTCGCTACATTCCCAATTTGGAGCGGTAATAACAAAAATGGTTTAACCTAAGATGAAAAATAGATGAATAATTATTCACTTGGTAAGACTTACGAAGTTTTAAAAACTTCGTAAGTCGGGAAGTAAGCCTAATTATCGTTCATCACCCTCACCTTTAAAAAGCTGGGGTGTAGTTTGCTGGTATATACCTTATGTGTAGCCTTCTGGAAGTCGCTTTCGTTGGCTTTCATAATATCTACAAACTTTTGCGGGTTACGGTCAATCAGCGGGAACATGCTGCTTTGTACTTGTATCATTATGCGGTGGCCTTTTTTAAAGGTATGCAACACATCCTGCAATTCCCAGTTTACCGGGGTTACCTTGCCTGGGATAAATGGCTCGGGCTTATCAAAAGCGTTACGGTATTTACCACGGATAGGCTCGCTGCGCACCATTTGCTGGTAACCGCCCATTTTTACATTGGCACGGGTATATTTATTGTTTGATGCTGTATCGGGGTAAACATCAAGCACTTTTACAATAAAATCGGCATCGGTGCCGGTGGTAGCAACCTTTAGGTTTGCCCAAATGTTACCGGCTATGGTCGCATCCTTGTCCAGCACATCGCTGGTATAGCTTAACACATCCTTACGGTCGGCCAAAAAGCGCTGATCGCCGTCCATATAATCCTGGCTCATGCCCATAGTTTTGTTAGGCGTAAATGGTACAGGATTGGCTGGGTCTGATACATACTCATCAAAGCTGTCCTTAGTACCAGTTGGCGCGGTGAACGATAGTTTACCGCCGGGCAGCAGGTACAGGTTTTTTTCGGCAGCCTCAACTGGTGGCCATGTCTTGTAGGTTTTCCATTTGTTAACGCCGGTTTCAAAAGCGTTGATAGGTGCCAGTTCGCCAAGTGGGGTATCTTTCAGATAATGGCTGAAAAATTTAAACTCCACATTTTCGCGGTACCACGGCCCGGTTGGGCCGCCGAAATAAATATCGCCTAAATTTTCGCCATCGCCACGTGCCCAGCCGCCATGTACCCATGGGCCCATGGTAAAGTAGATAGGTGTTTTAGGATTGTTTTTAGCCAATGTTTTGTAGGTGTTGATAGCTCCGTACAAATCTTCGGCATCGTACCAGCCGCCGGTTACCAATACAGCGGTTTTAATATCGTGCAGATGATATAGCACGTTACGGTCTTTCCAATGCTGGTCGTAATCAGGGTGATTCAATATATCGTTCCACAGTTTAACCGTGTCTTTATACCAATTTGTGTTGGTATTCTTCATTGGTCCCATTTTCAGGAAGAAATCATAACCATCGTTGGTGTTCATGTTAAAACGTGAACCGCCGCGTTGGGTAGGTTTATCGTCCTGGCGATTGGTAAAGCCGGGGTAAAAATCAAAGTTAGCTACCAAAAAGAATGCGCCGTTGTGCCAGCCGTCATCGCGCCAAAGGTCGGACATGGGCGCTTGCGGCGATGCTGCCACCAATGCCGGGTGACGGCTTAATAAGGCTGCTGTAGTATAAAAACCGGGGTAAGATATACCCCACACCCCTACCTTGCCGGTATTGTTGGGGATGTTTTTGATCAGCCAATCGATGGTATCGTAGGTATCGGTGCCCTCGTCCACATCATTTTTGGTTTTGTGTACTTCCAGTTCGGGGGTCATCTCCTTAAATAATCCCTCGCTCATGAAGCGGCCCCGCACATCCTGGTACACAAAAATATAACCATCGTGAACGAATTGTGTGGACGGCCCCAGGCTACCTTTATAAGCTTCGCCATAGGGTGCAACGCTATAGCAGGTACGGTCCATCATAATGGGGTACTTCTTGCTTTGGTCTTTAGGTACATATACCGATGTGAACAGTTTTTTGCCGTCGCGCATAGGCACCTGGTACTCATATTTAGTGTAGTTGGCTTTAATGTATTCAACATCGGGGCCGGCAGCACCACGGCGCTGGGCAAAAGCCCCTACACAGGTGATGGATAAAATGAGGAGTAAAATTTTCTTCATGTGATTTTGATCAATGCTTAAAAGTACAGAATAAAATAGAAAAGGCCCCGATACATCGGGGCCTGAACAAAGATTTTACTAAACAGGGTTGTCATTTCGACCAACGGGAGAAATCTTATACGCGCAGACTTATCGCATGTATAAGATTTCTCAATATCGTTCGAAATGACAAGTAATAATTGTGATCTTATTCATTTATCGCTTTCACACCCGGCAATTCCTTGCCCTCCATATATTCCAGCAAAGCACCGCCGCCGGTTGATACGTAGCTTACATCTTCGGTCATGCCAAATTTGGCAACTGCCGCTGCCGAATCGCCACCACCTATCAACGAGAAGGCGCCGTTATCGGTAGCTTTCGCTACCGCGTCGGCTACAGCTTTAGTGCCTACCAGGAATTTTTCCATTTCAAAAACGCCCATCGGGCCATTCCATAAAATAGTTTTTGATCCCTCAATCACCTCGCTAAATATTTTAGCGGTTTCGGGGCCAATGTCCAAACCCATCCAGCCATCCTGGATCTCGCCTGTTTTGGCAATACCGGTATTTGCATCGTTAGAGAATGCATCGGCAACAACGTTATCTACAGGGAGTAGTAGCTTTACGCCTTTCTCTTTAGCCTTTTTTACTAGGCTAAGCGCCAGTTCCAGCTTATCTGCTTCTACTAAAGAGTTACCTATGCTGCCACCATCGGCTTTAGCAAAAGTATAAGCCATACCACCGCCAATGATCAGGTTATCTACCTTATCCAGCAGTTTTTCTATCAGTTCTATCTTATCCGAAACTTTCGACCCGCCCATTATCGCTGTAAATGGCTTAGGGGCATTGTTCAATATCTTTTCGGCATTGGTTAATTCGGCTGCCATCAGGTAACCAAAGTATTTGGCATCAGGGAAAAACTGAGCTATAATAGCTGTTGATGCATGCGCGCGGTGGGCGGTGCCAAAGGCATCGTTTACGTAGATATCGCCTAATTTAGATAGCTTTTCGGCAAAATCATTATCGCCTTTTTCTTCCTGTTTGTAAAAACGCAGGTTCTCTAACAATAATACTTCGCCAGGGGCCAGTTCTTTGGCTTTAGCAACAGCATCATCGCCTATGCAATCATCAGCAAACTCAACTTGCTGACCTAATAAATCGGACAGGTGCGATACCACATGCTTTAACGAATATTTATCAGTCGGGCCATCCTTTGGCCTGCCCAGGTGCGACATCAGGATAACAGACCCGCCATCACGCAGAATTTTCTGAATGGTTGGCAATGCGGCCGTCATACGGTTATCGTCGGTTATATTAAAATTTTCATCTAAAGGGACATTAAAATCGACACGGATAAGTGCCTTTTTTCCCGAAAAACTTATTTGATCTACTGTTTTCATACGGTGCGTTAAATGGTCAGATATATAAATTGCGGCCAAAATCAGAAAAATAATCTTAATTCAGCAACGTAAAATCATTAAAGGTGTTTGCCAGGGCTAAAACTTCATTGTATTTTAACATACATTACATAATGCGGGCCAATATTGGGCACTTCAAATTCGGCAGATATGATCTCGAAGCCCAGATTTTTATAAAACATAGCCGCCTTTTTGCGGGCATTGCACCAGCAATAATTCACTTTTTGACCGCGCAAATAAACAATGGCAAAGTTAACCAGTTGGTTGCCCAGTCCCTGGCTGCGGTATTTTTCGGTAGTGGCCATACCGCGTAACTGGTAAGCATTGCCGGGATAATCCTTATAGGTTTGCGGATGAAACGAAGCGATACAAGCTAATTCGCCCCTTACATAATAACCCAGGTGAAAGGCACCTTCGCTTTTATCACCGGGGAAACGGCATTCATCTAAGGTTAAGCGGCCATCGCGCAATACTTCGTTACGGATTGATAATAACTCTTCAACTTCTATAAAACGGATCATCTTAAATCTTTTATTTCTTCAACCAAATCGGCCAACCGGCTCGAATAGCCCATTTCGTTATCGTACCAGCCTACTACTTTTACCAAGCCTCCTACTACCGATGTTAGCAGCGCGTCGAAAATGCAGCTATGTGTATTACCCAATATATCGGTTGATACAATAGGGTCTTCGGTATACTCTAAAATATTTTTCATGGGGCCATTGGCCGCGGCTTTAAATGCAGCGTTGATCTCGGCAACCGTAGGCATGGTTTTCAGGCTGCAGGTAAAATCCGTTAACGAGCCATTCAGCACCGGCACACGGATACCTGCCCCACCCAGTTTACCATCTAAATGCGGAAATATGGAGGTAATAGCCTTTGCAGCACCGGTTGTGGTGGGTATAATAGAGCCCGATGCAGCACGCGCACGGCGCAAATCTTTATGTGGCGTATCGTGCAGGTTTTGGTCGCCGGTCATGGAGTGTACGGTGGTAATATAACCATCTACTATGCCCCAGTTCTCATCTAATACTTTAATCAAGGCTGCCACATTGTTGGTAGTACACGATGCATTAGAGATGATAGAAGCCCGCAAATGGGTGTCGTCGTCATTTACGCCTAACACCGTAGTAGGGATATCCTTATCGGCCGATGGCGCTGAGATAATTACCTGCTTTGCACCGGCAGTTAAATGCTGGTTTGCACCGGCCCGGGTGGTGTATTTACCTGTAGATTCGATCACCAGGTCGATATCCAAATCTTTCCAGGGTAGTTGAGATGGATCCTTTATGGATAAGGTTTTAATGGCGATGCCATTTATAACCAACTGATCATCATCAGCTGATACAGTACCATTAAAGCCGCGATGAACCGAATCATATTTAAACAAATGGGCCATGGTTTGGGTATCGGCCAAATCGTTAATGGCAATCACCTCTATCCCAGGCTTTAGCAGGATATTTCTTAAAAATATGCGGCCAATGCGGCCAAATCCATTAATAGCTATTCGCATTAATTAAAAATTAATTGATACTGCAAAGCTAATTAAAAATAAGAAAGGGGGGCTATACTGGTAAGTACCGGAAGGATAAGATGACGGTTAAACGAAGAAGTAGCGCATGGAGATTTGCTCGCGCTCCTTGCAGCGTACGCAAAACGTAATTACCCAGTTAAACAGCAGCGACGCGACACCTATAACGGTTATCATTACCGTACTGCCAAAGCCGCTAAATAACAAGGCCAGCGCAATGCTGATCATATTAACACTGGCCAGTATCAACGTGGTTTGCATGTGGTTAAAACCCAGGCGCAGTATGCGGTGATGTACGTGGTTGCGGTCGGCGTGGAAAGGCGATACCCTTTTCAATATCCGTATAGAGAAGATCCTGAACGTATCGAATATAGGGCCTATTAGTATGGCAATTGCTAAAGCCGGCACCGAGTAAATATGCGGCAGTTCGGCATTATAATTTGCCGGGCTGTTTACCTCTATAAACTCTATAGCCATTACTATTGATACCAGGCCTATAAGCAGCGATCCGGTATCGCCCATAAATATTTTAGCCGGTGTAAAGTTATAACGCAAAAAGCCCAATAGCGCCCCTACCATGGCCAGGCAAACGCTGGCCAACTCGTATTGATGTACGTAAATAAACAGGGTGGCAAAGGCACTGTTTACAATTACACCGGTTGTACCCGCAAGGCCATCAATGCCATCTATCAAATTAAAGGCATTAACAACCATCATAATGGTTAGTATAGTAAAAATAGCGCTGGCGGCATACGGCAGTGTATAAATGCCCAATACGCCATACATACTGGTTAAGCGGATATCGCCGGGGATAACCAAAATTGCAGCTACCACAAACTGTATAAAAAATTTAGTGCTTGGGTTTACACCCGATAGGTCGTCTTTTACGCCCATGGCAAACAAAATTACGCAGGCGGTAAGCAGGTAATTAAGCGGTAATTGCTTGCCGGTTATGCAAAAAAGCAATAAGGTAATAATAAAGCTTACAAATATGGCCACGCCACCAAGCCGCGGGATGCCGTGATCATGCTGCTTCCTGAAATGGCCTAAATCATCGTATAAATGCCGTGTACGGGCCACGTGCAAGATAGACGGTATAGCCTGCAGGGTAATGAGGAGGGATAGTACTAATATCAGCGTATAATATAAAAACTGATGATTATGTAAAAATTCTGGCATTAATCAATTATTATATAAATGTTAGGGACAATTATATTGCCCCAAAGATAAAAAAATATCCTTATTTGATATACTGCATAATTTTACGAAAAGGTTTCCATATTATGGAAAAATATGGAAATATAAGCCCATTATTACCCATGGCTTTAAAATCATTTCTCCATGCTTTAATTCGGTTGCTTATACTTTTATTACTTACGCCACCGATAAGCATATTAACCATTAATTTATTAATATAAAATACTTTTGCCTTGTTAGTGTGGATAAATCGTAGCATTAATTCGTAATCGGTAGCACTGCCATATTGTATTTGATAGTATCCAAGTTGCTCAAACAGTATGCGTTTAGCATAAAACGAGGGATGTGGCGGCATCCACCCCCAATTGAAACAACCATGCTTGTATGCGCCCGATTTCCATTTACGGATTATTTTGTCCTCCCTATTTACATAATTAATATCACCATAAATAATATCTCCTCCCGATGAGGCGAAGCCTTGCGCTACACTGGTTAATATATCGCCGGCGGCAAAGCGATCGTCGGCATTCAGAGTGCCTATGATATCGCCTGTAGCTAATTTTATACCCTTGTTCATGGCATCGTAAATGCCACCATCCGGGGCGGAAACAATTTGATGAATATGATCTTTATATTTATTAATGATAGCTAATGTTGCATCGGTTGAACCGCCATCTATAATTATATATTCCAAATTAGAGTAAGCCTGTTCTATAACCGAACAAATACAACCTTCAATTGTATCAGCAGCGTTAAACGTTACGGTTATTAATGATATTTTTACGTCTTTCACTGATGTTATTTATGCCTTATTAATGCAAAAATATACTATTTTTGAACTCTTTGTTTAATAAGTTAAACATTGCACAACCCATACCATGCGTTTTAAACAACTATATTTTTTAACCATAATTTGTTTGTTATGCTATTCATGCTCCTATAAACAGCAACACGTACTCTTCGAGCAAAAAACCCCGTCTGCTACAGACAATGCTACCCTTTCGGCCCCACCAGCGCCATACCAGATTAAAGCGGATGATCAATTACAGATCAGAAATTTACAGGACCCTAGGGGGTTTGCTAATGAAAGTAGTGGGGCGGCTGGCGGACAAAATAATTCATTAGGACAAAACTTCCAGGTTGAAGAGGACGGCAATGTGGCCCTTCCTGTTTTAGGGCATGTTAAGGTGGCCGGTTTAACCCGTTACCAGGCGGCAAAAAAAATTGAGCAATTGCTGCGCGATTCGGCCCTGGTTGACCCGATTATTGAATTGAAGATTTTAAATTTAAAGGTAACTGTGTTTGGCGAGATAAAAAGCCCGGGCAATTTTGGCTTGGTTAAGGAGAACACCAGTTTAATTGATGTGCTTGGTCAGGGTGGAGGGCTTAGTAACTCGGCAGATGAAAAACACATTAAAATAATAAGAGCTGACAAAAGTGGCCCAAAAACGATATGGGTTGATCTTAGTGATATTAATATACTGAATGACCCGAAGATCATTTTGCAGGATAAGGATATTATATATATTGCACAAAATAAACGCGCTATACGAGACGATAAGCTACAAAACTTCACTACGCTTGTACAGCCAACCATACTTATTTTTAATACCGCTTTAATTATTTATTCGCTTTTCAGGTAAATGCAGCAGGAGACAGAGAAGTTCCAGAAAAAATTACCTAACCAGGAAATTGACTACTTTAAAATAGGAAAGATCCTGTTAAGCCGTTGGTATTGGGTTGCCGGTACGGTATTACTGTGTATGGGTTTTGCCAAAGTATATTTATGGGTAACCCCAAAAATGTATCAGACCGGCGCTACTTTAAAATTTGAAGAAAAAAGGTCGGAGATTTCGGATTTTGGCAGCGGCACTTTTGCCTCTACCGACAGAAACCGTATACAAAGCGAGCAATATGTGATGCAAAGCAGCCAATTACTGCTTAGGGCTATCCGAAAAATGGATTACAGGGTAAATTTTTACCTTTCGGGCCGGGTACGCACCACCGAAACATATCCCCAAAAGCCGCTTGATATTGAATTTGTTAGCCTGGATAGCACAAATTTTTTTCGCGACCAGATGACTTTTAAGGCCGTAAATAAGCGCACATTTAATTTATCGTATAAAGCGGGGAATAAAACCATCCAAAAAAACTACTTATACAATAACCCCGTTACCGTTGGCCCTACCACCTTTACTATTAAATACCCGGGCGAATTAAGCAGCAACACTATTTATTTGTTTGAATTTAAATCGCCAGAAGATATTTTAGGCCGGGTAAAAGGAGGCTTACACACCGCCGAGACGATGAAAAATTCGAACATTATTGGATTATCGCAAAGCGATTTAAACCCTGATTTTGCCGCGGACATCCTAAATAAGATAATGGATGAATACCTGCTGTATGACAGGGAACAAAAAACTAAATCGGCCAGGCAAATTATCAGATTTATAGACGCGCAATTGTCTTTTCTTTCCGATTCGGTAAAAAACTCCGAAAAATCGTTACAGGAATATAAACAACGCAAAAAAATAGTAAGTGTAAGCACAGCTTCGGATGCAGTCCTTTCCAAGTCTAAAGAACTGGAATCTCAGCGCTCCATCATTAAATTGCAACTCATGTCTATAGATCAGTTGAAGCAAAAACTGATCAGTGAAACAAATAGCGTTAATCTAAACTTTGATCTGTCGGGTTCACTCGATCCGCTTTTAAATGGTATCATCACATCATTTAATACCCTAATTGCCGAAAGGGCTACGCTGATTAAAACATATAACAATAATTCGCGCGTTATACGCGATATTAACAGGCAAATATTACAGATTAAAACAGCGGCCCTGGGCAACGTTAATTCATCAAAGGAATCGCTCGAAAAAACATTATCATACCTTGATGCACAATCTAACACAGTAAATCAGCAAATTGCTGTTTTGCCTGTTGCCGAGCGCGATATGATCAGCCTACAGCGCGCTTTCGAGATCAATGAAAAAGTATATTCGTTTTTACTGGAAAAGAAGCTGGATGCCCAAATAGCCAGTTCGGCCATTTTACCGGGCGCATCTATAGTTGACCGTGCGCAGCCCAACTTTAACCCAATTGCCCCTAACGAGCACGAAATTAACCGCAATGCTGTAATAGCGGGTTTAGTAGCCGGTTTAGCAATTATTATACTGATACGGATACTAAACCCATACATTTATGACAAGGAGACTGTTGAAAGCCTTACAACCATCCCTATTATTGGCGTTATCCGCAAATTCCCGGCTTCGTTAGATGAGGATAACTCACAGTTACTGGCATTAAGCAAACCCCGGTCTATTTTTGCCGAATCGGTGCGTTCGGTGCGTACCAATTTAAACTTCCTGGCTTCCGAAAAAGAAAGCAAGATCATTTGTATCACGTCAGAGGTTGCCGGCGAAGGGAAATCGTTTGTGGCTGTAAACTTATCAAGTACGCTGGCATTAATAAACAAAAGGGTGATATTAATAGGGGCCGACTTGCGCCGGTCGCGCATACACCGCACTTTCCGCGTACCTAATGATATTGGCTTAAGTAATTACCTGGCTAACCAAGCCACCAGCGCCGATATTATCCATCATTCGGAAGTGGAAAATCTTGATTTTATTATTTCGGGGCCGGTACCACCCAACCCGTCAGAACTGCTGCACTCGCATAAAATGTCGGTACTGATAGAAGAATTGAAAACCAAATATGATATTATTATCATTGATACCGCACCAATTGGCCTTGTTTCAGATTCGATACCGTTGATCCGCGTAAGCGATATTAATGTGTTTGTAATTAGGTCGGGGAAATCAAAATATTACGCGGCCACCGTACCACAGCGCATAGCGCACGAGTATCATTTAGATAATACGGTAATTGTATTAAATGCCTTTGAGGAAGATTTGCTACACTCGCGCTATTACACCACTAAGTTTACCGGCGAAGGTTATGGCACCCGGTATTATTATTATTCAGATTACTCGGGCTATACCAGTTCGGGCTATTATATAGATAATGAAGATAAAAAGTGGTGGCATACCATTAAACGCTGGCTAAAACTATAACAAACATGGCTTTAGGGCTAAATAATAATACAAACCAGTGGTATCCTGTTTATACAAATCCCCGTGCCGAAAAAAAAGCTTACCAGGCATTGGTTAAAAAAGGTATAACAACTTATTTACCCCTACGCAAAACCCTTAAACAGTGGAGCGACCGAAAAAAATGGGTTGACGAACCGTTTATAAAATCGTACCTTTTTGTGCATATAAAGCCAGGCCAGCAAACCGATGTATTAATGACCATGGGTATTGCCCGGTTTATTTATTTCTCGGGCAAAATTGCATCCATGCCCGACAGGCAGATAGATGATTTAAAACTGGTATTGGCCAGTTCGCTGGATATTGAAATTACAGAAGAAGATTTACAACCCGGCGAACGGGTACGGATTAAGGCCGGCCCGCTTAAAGATCTTGAAGGCGAAGTAGTTGCTTATCGTTCACAAAAACAGTTAGCGCTACGCTTTGAAAGTATTGGCTGCTCCATTATTATACATGCAGGGGCATCATTAATAGAAAGGGTTTAGCTTTATGGAAACCCAATTTTTATCAGTAAAATAAAAAACTGATATACAATAAGTTACAAAATACAAATGTGACTTAGGGGGCGAAGCTATGCCCCATCAAATATAAAATATGTGTCGTATAGCCGGTATTATATCCACCAAACTTTCGCCGGATGAATTGTTGCAAAAAACCCAGATCATGTGCCGAACACTGGCACATGGTGGGCCCGACGATGAAGGTATCTACTTGTCGATACCCAACGGCTTAGCATTTGGGCACCGCAGGTTATCTATTATAGATCTGAGTGCAAACGGCCATCAGCCAATGGCCGATGCCGGGCAAAAGGTATGGATAACGTTTAATGGAGAGATCTATAATTATCTTGAATTAAGGGATGAGCTACTACAACAGGGCATCATGTTCCATTCAGATAGTGATACCGAGGTAATTATACAGGCGTATATTAAATGGGGCATTAGCGCGTTTAGCAAATTACGTGGCATGTTTGCCTTTGCCCTGTACGATGTTGAGCAAGCCCTTACCTACCTGGTGCGCGATACATCGGGCATAAAACCGTTGTACTATCATATAACGCCCGATGGCCTTAGCTTCGCATCCGAAGTTAAAACTTTGGAAAAAGCCGGACTGGCTACCCAGCCCGATCAGGATTGGCCTATCCGTTTCCTGGCTTTTGGCCATATCCCCGAGCCTTATACCACATTAAAAGATGTATTTAGCTTGCCTAAGGGGCATTATTTAAAATGGGGCCATCAAAGCAAGGGGTACCAAATATTGCCTTTTGAATTGGCTGTTACCGATGGTACCCCAATAACAACCCACGCCGGCGCCAATAACAGTATTAATAACGTACTTGATAAAACCATACAACGCCAGTTGCTGGCCGATGCGCCCATAGGCGTATTTTTAAGCGGAGGGATTGATTCCAGCCTAATCACCTTGCTGGCACATCAATATAAAAAGAATGATTTAAAAACTGTTTCGATATTTTTTGATGAGCAGGCTTATAACGAGCGTACCTACCAGGATATTATTGTTAATAAAACCGGGGCCGAAAACTACCAGCACCTGGTAAAGCAGCAGGATTTTGAGGCCGCCCTCCCCCAAATTATTGATGATATGGATATGCCAACCACCGATGGCATTAACAGTTGGTTTATTAGCAAATATGCCCGGCACGAAGGCCTTAAGGCGGTACTATCGGGCCTGGGGGCCGATGAGTTGTTTGGTGGTTATCCGTCGTTTAAGCGCATTAAGTATCTAAAGTATCTAAAAAAAATCCCATCCTTTATATTAAATGCCATTGCACTGTTAAGTGTGGGGCCTTTAAAGCGAGTGGCTTTGTTAACGCATGACCATCCCCTGGCCGAATATCTTTTTTTACGGGGCCTGTTTGTACCTGCCGATATCGCTAAAATTTTAAACCTGGATGAAAATTATGTTTTAAAAGTACTGTTTGCCCAGCCGCTAAACCTCGATAAATTAACCGATACCCAAAAGGCAGCCTGGTTTGAAACCAACCTGTATATGCAAAACCAATTGCTGCGCGATACCGATGTAATGAGCATGGCACACGGGCTGGAAGTACGCGTGCCCTTTTTAGATGAGGATTTTGTAGCCATGGTAAGCCGGATTGATCCGGCCATTAGATTTGACAATAAGACACCCAAAAAACTATTAATTGATAGTTATAGCAACCTGTTACCAAAACAAATATGGGACAGGCCCAAAATGGGCTTCTCTTTCCCGCTGCAACAATGGATGCACGCGCACAAGCAAATAGGTGATATTGATTTTTATAAAGGCTCGGAAGTGCGCAAGGTAATTAAGCGCTTTGGTAATAACGATGTGCATTGGTCAAGGGCGTTTGCGTTATATCAATTACAAGCCCCTAACCTGGTTACCGAGCGTACCGAATTTAAAAAAGTGTTGCTGCTTACCCTGCAAACTTTTAGCGCTACAGGCGGCATACAAAAAATGAGCCGCACCATGGCACAGGCATTACAGCAAATAGCCGTTAAACGCAATTGGAAATTCAGTTTATGGTCGGGTTACGATCAGGATAGTGATTTAAATACCAAGTACACTCAGCCGGCAAATTTTAAGGGCTTCAATAAAAACCGGGGCCTATTTGCTATGGATGCCACTGCAAAAAGCATAAAAAGTGATGTGGTGATACTTAGCCACATTAACCTGGCGCTAATTGGCTGGCTTACTAAGCTATTTAACCCCAAATGCCAGGTTTGGCTGGTTGCCCATGGTATTGAAGTATGGCGGCCTTTAAATTTTTTAAAACAGCGACTATTAGGCAATTGCGATAAAATAATTTGTGTAAGTAATTTCACCCGGCAAAAAATGATAGACCTGCACA
The DNA here is from genome assembly GCA_040389105.1 of Bacteroidota bacterium. Lineage (GTDB taxonomy): Bacteria > Bacteroidota > Bacteroidia > Sphingobacteriales > Sphingobacteriaceae > Mucilaginibacter. Next base: position 51,083 of record JAZKAO010000025.1, on the reverse strand, counting down.
GGGTTGACCCGAATAAATGCATTGTTTTAAATAACGCGCTGGATCCATCTATTAAGTTACCTAATAAATTTATTAAGCCCGCCTATCTGTTAGACCGATACAAGCTATCTGCAAAAAACAAGATCATTTTTACACTTACCCGGTTAGCATCAACCGAACAGTATAAGGGGTATGAGCAGGTAATAAAGGCCATCAGCGATCTTAAAAAGCGATTCCCCGATATCAAATACATACTTTCGGGTAAATATGATGAAGCCGAGGATAAGCGCATCAGGAAACTGATATGCGACCATGGGGTGCAAGACCATGTGATTGTAACCGGTTTTATTGAGGAAGCCGAACTGGAGGACCACTTTTTACTGGCCGACCTGTTTGTACTTCCCAGCAAAAAAGAAGGCTTTGGTATTGTATTTATAGAGGCGCTGGCTTGTGGCCTGCCGGTTATTTGCGGCAACGAAGATGGCAGCCTTGATGCTATACGCAACGGCGAATTAGGCAAGGCGATAAACGTAGATAATTTAACCGAACTGGAAGATACCATTACCAGTTACCTGGATGTACCGTTAACGCCTGAATACAGAAAGACACTGCAAAGCAAATGCCTGGAATATTTTAATGCTACGGATTATAAAAACACTTTGGAAAAAATGCTGCTTTGATGGAACCCGAAAACCAAAAATGGGACCTGGAAATTACCCCAAGCAATAACATCCTCGACCTGAAATTGAAAGATGTTTGGCGCTACCGCGACCTGCTAATGCTATTAGTTCGCCGCGATTTTGTATCGTTTTATAAGCAAACTATATTGGGGCCGCTATGGTTTTTTATACAACCATTATTTACTACCATTATTTACACTTTTGTATTTGGCAACCTGGCCGCCATACCTACAGATGGTTTACCCCAGCCCCTATTCTATTTAGCCGGCATTACAGCATGGAATTATTTTGCCGATTGCCTCACCAAAACATCATCGGTATTTACAACCAATGCCGGGTTGTTTGGCAAGGTTTACTTCCCACGGTTAATTGTACCGCTTAGCATCGTTGTATCTAACCTGATACGCTTCGCCGTACAAATGGCACTGTTCCTTATTATTATGGCTGTTTATTGGTTAAAAGGAGCATCCTTACATCCTAATACTTATCTTTTATTATTTCCATTGCTTTTATTATTGATGGCTATGCTGGGTTTAGGGCTAGGCATGATCATTTCGGCAATGACCACCAAATATCGGGATTTAAGCTTCCTCATCACCTTTGGTATTCAATTGATGATGTATATGACAACGGTTATCTACTCACTGGCTTATGTAAAATTAAAATTCCCGCACTACCAATGGGTGATTGAGTATAACCCCATGACATCAATTATAGAAGCTTTCCGCTACGCATTTTTGGGCGAAGGAACTTTTACCATGCTATCATTAGGGATTACCACTGCAGTAACAACTGTTATTTTACTTATTGGTATCGTCATTTTCAACAGAGTTGAACGAACCTTTATTGATACCGTTTAAACCGATATGTCAGCTGTAATTAAAGTAGAAAATCTTTCAAAAGCCTACCAGTTGGGCGAAATAGGCACGGGCACTATCAGTCGCGATTTGGAACGTTTTTGGGCAAAAATGCGCGGTAAGGAAGATCCCTTCCTGAAAATTGGTGCAGTGAACGACCGTGCGTTGCGGGGAGAAAGCGATGTGGTATGGAGTTTAAAGGACCTGAACTTTGAAATTGAACAAGGTGATGCCGTAGGCATAATTGGCCGTAACGGCGCTGGCAAAAGCACCCTGCTTAAAATACTAAGCCGGGTTACCGCGCCAACAACCGGGTCGGTAAAGGTAAAGGGGCGCATTGCCAGTTTACTGGAGGTGGGTACAGGTTTCCACCCCGACCTGAGTGGCCGGGAAAACATTTATTTAAATGGGGCTATTTTAGGGATGCGCAAAGCCGAAATTAAGCGCAAGTTTGATGAGATAGTAGATTTTTCGGGGGTAGAGCGTTATGTGGATACACCGGTAAAACGCTACTCGTCGGGCATGTATGTACGTTTGGCCTTTGCCGTTGCCGCCCATTTGGAAAGTGAGATACTGATTGTGGACGAAGTATTATCTGTCGGCGATGCGGAGTTCCAGAAAAAGTGCCTGGGTAAAATGGGCGATGTAAGTAAGGGCGAAGGCCGTACGGTATTGTTTGTGAGCCACAACATGACGGCCGTACAAAACCTGTGTAATAAAGGCATTGTGCTAGAAAACGGCAACATAGTTTTAATGAAACCCATTGCCGATTGCGTAAGCTATTATTTAACCAGCAGTGTATCTAGCAACTACGCCTACATCAACAGCAGCAATGAGGGCACACACATTAAAAAATTAAGGATCACAAATTCACGGTCGGAGGTTTTAGAGCGTATTAACAGCGAAGAAGATTGTTTTTTTGAACTGACGCTTGTTAATGAACAGGCCAGTAACCTTAATTTTGGTTTTACGCTTTTTAACGAAATGGAGATCCCGCTTATGTCTAAAGTAGTATTGGACGATTTAACCGCTATTAATAAAGGCGAAACCACGTTGCAGATCAGGATACCGACCGAAATACTGGTATCGGGCCGTTATACCTTAGAAGGGGCACTATGGGATGATAAAAAACTGTTTGATAAAAACAACGCGTACTTAACATTCGATTACGTATCTGATAGTTCGGTAGAAAAATCAGGACAAAAATATTTAGGATTAATGCGCTTCACTACAAAATGGATCATAGCTAATGAATCATAAAAAATCGGCTTTCCTTTTCCCCCTGCACGAGCCTAAATTTGTATTTGGCAGCGATTTAATCGCGTCCATCAATAAATATTTGGCAGGGTATCCTGTTTTTGTGGTATTCTCAAATACAGCGGAAGCTGATACGTTTGGTGTTTTATACCCAAATTTACTTTATACCCCTATCGCATTTCCTTACGGAGTAGATAGCGGCATTATCAACAAAAAGAAGTTTTACGGCATACAACAAATTATTGAAACCACTGGTTGCGAGTATATAGCCTGTATCGATTCGGAGGCTTGTATTATCAAGTCAGATAACGTAGACCAGCGCTTTGAACATTATTACAATCGCAAAACATTATTTGCCACCAATACTATCCAAAGTGATTTTATAGACCAGGTAATTAAGTCCTCCTACCGCTTTTTTGATCAGGCCGAAGCCGAACAATTGCATACTATACTTAACGCAAGCCGGCTATACTATTGGTTTAACGAGATCCCCGTTTACCGGCGCGATGTTTTTATACGCTTTGCCCAACATATCCAGTTAAAGCAAAAATTTGAAACACTTACCTGGTTTGATTTTGATTATCTGCTATACGGCTACTATTGCCTGTTGCACGAGGGGTTTAAGATCGAAGTAATTACGGATACGCACCTGCCCATATCCTTTATGGAATCGCAGGGGCAAATAAGCAAGGAACTGTTTAGCAAAGGGGTTAATAAAATTCAGCCGGGATGGATCAAACAACCTGCTCCTTTCTATCAAAACGCTTTTATGACGTTTCATAATGACAGGGACGATCGCAAATTTTCCCCTGCACTGTTCCTGAAAAAGGTTTTAAGTAAGGTAAAGCGTATTTTTACCCGGTAATCATAAAATATAAATGCAAATTATCAGCCACCGTGGTTATTGGAAACACCCTGACGAGAAGAACAGCCAGCTTGGTTTTGATCGATCTTTTTCGTTAAGCTTTGGCACCGAAACCGATTTTAGGGATTACCATGGCGAATTGGTTATTGCACATGATATGGCTACTCCGCAATCTATCAAAGCCAATAATTTTTTTGAAACCTATCTTAAATATGGCTGCACCTCTACCCTGGCTTTAAACATCAAAGCCGATGGGTTGCAACTTAAAATGCGGGAACTGATAGATAAATACAAAATAACCAACTATTTTGTATTCGATATGTCCATACCCGATACGATTGGTTATATTAAACAAGGCCTTAATTTTTACAGCCGCCAAAGCGAGTATGAGGCCCAACCCGCGTTTTATAACGAGTGTGCGGGGATTTGGCTTGATGCATTTTTGGGTACCTGGTATAATAATGATTTAATATTGAACCATCTAAATAATAACAAACAAGTAGCTATTGTATCGCCCGAATTGCATGGCCGGGAACATTTGCTCTTGTGGCAGCAATTAAAGGCCGGTAACCTGCATCAACAAAACGATTTAATATTATGTACGGATATCCCCGAGGATGCCGTAACTTTTTTTGAAGCTTAATATGAAAATAAAAGCGATTATTTTTGATATGGATGGTGTGCTGATAGAGGCCAAAGAATGGCATTATGAAGCACTGAACCAGGCCCTCAGCCTGTTTGGGGCCGAGATAAGCCGTTACGACCACCTGGTTACCTTTGATGGCCTGCCAACCAAAAAGAAGCTGGAAATGCTGAGCCTGGAAGGCGGCTTCCCTTATAAACTGCACGATTTTGTGAACAATTTAAAACAGCAGTATACCATGGAAACCGTTTATACCAAGTGTAAGCCCGTTTTTCAACACCAGTTTGCCTTATCTAAGTTAAAGGCCGAGGGGTATAAATTAGCGGTTGGTTCAAACTCGGTACGCAAAACGGTAGAGATCATGATGGAAAAATCGGGATTGATGCAGTATATCGACTTCTTTCTTTCTAACCAGGATGTGGGCAAAAGCAAGCCCGACCCCGAAATGTATACCGCGGCTATACAACGCTTAGGCTTTTTACCCAACGAATGCCTGATTGTTGAAGATAATGATAACGGTGTTAAGGCAGCCATAGCATCGGGCGCGCATTTGTTAAAGGTAGAAAACCCCGACGATGTGCATTATTACAATATCAAGCAACGAATTAAGGAACTGGAAAATGCTTAAAATTATCATACCCATGGCCGGCCCATCAGATTTGTTTCTGAATGCCGGTTATACTTATCCCAAGCCCCTGATTGAAGTTAATGGCTTACCCATGATACAGTTAGTGATTGAAAAACTGGGCTCTATCCAGCAGACGTGCGAGTTTATTTTCATCATCAGGGATGAGGATGCCGTTAAATACCACCTGGATAACACACTTAAGTTACTGGCACCCAAATGCGATGTAATTAAGCTTAAAAAGAACACCAAAGGTGGCTTGTGCAGTGTGCTAATGGCCATCGATCATATTAACCCGGATGACAGCCTGGTCATATTAAACGGCGATCAGGTGATTGACGAGGATTTTAACAGTTTCCTGCAATTTTGGAATAGCGAAGCCGTTGATGCTGGTGTGGTTACTTTTAAATCGGTACACCCGCGCTGGTCTTACGCCCGTATTGAAGATGGATTGGTAATGCAAACTGCCGAAAAGAACCCCATAAGCAACCATGCTATTGCCGGTTATTACTATTTTGCCAACGCGGGTGCATTTTTCGGGTGCGCGTTTCAAACCATTAAAAACGATGTAAAGCTGGATGGTAACTATTATACTTCGCCGGTTATTAACGAGTATATTTTGCAAAATAAAAAGGTTTTAAACTACCGTATAGAAGCATCTCAATACCACTCTTTTTATTCGCCACAAATGTTAAAGGAATATGAAAAACACAGCTAAACCCGCTATCGAACAGTTTAAGCTGGATGACATGGTAAAGGGCTGGTTTATTGGCGCCTTTGAACCTACCCTGCACCATACTAATGATATGGAAGTAGGTGTAAAGACCTACAAGGCCGGCGATTATGAAGGCGCACATCACCATAAAATTGCTACTGAATACACCGTTATCATCAACGGGACGGTTGAAATGAGCGGCGTACAATACAGCAATGGCGATATTTTAAAGATAGTCCCCGGTGTATCAACCGATTTTAAGGCGCTTACCGATGTAACTACCGTAGTGGTTAAAGTACCGGGAGCCAATAATGATAAGTATATAGATAACGAATGATAAATATTGTAATCCCCATGGCGGGCGAAGGAAGTCGTTTTGTGCAAGCCGGATACGAAAAGCCGAAGCCCTTTATTGATGTAAACGGCAAGCCCATGATAGTACAGGTGATGGAAAACCTGAAATATGCAGATGCCCGTTTTATTTTAATTGGCCGCAAAGCGCACCTGGAGAAAGAAGCCGAACTGGTTAACGAGATTGAAGAAAAATATAACGCCCATTTTATTGCAATTGATAAACTAACCGAAGGTACAGCCTGTACCGTGCTGTTTGCAAGGGAATTGATTAATAACGATGCCCCCCTGCTGGTTGCCAATTCCGATCAATTAGTTGATATAGAAGTAAGCGCCTTTATTGATGATTGCTTTAAACGCCAACTGGATGGCTCTATATTAACCTTTACCGACCACGAACTTAGCCCCAAGTGGTCGTTTGCTAAAATTGACGAGGCCGGTATAGTAACCGAAGTACAAGAGAAAAAACCGATATCCGATTATGCAACGGTAGGTATTTACCTGTTTACTAAAGGTTCGGATTTTGTGGATGCGGCTATTGATATGATCATTAATAACGACAGGGTGAACAACGAGTTTTATACCTGCCCGGTTTATAATTATATGATTAGGCTAAACAAGCAGGTAGGCATTTTCAATATGGATTTTGCCGAAATGCACGGGCTGGGAACACCCGAAGATCTTAAAAAGTATTTGGCAGGTTAAACCTGATGAAAAACCATATTAAATCTTTCTTATTTAAAGTAGTTGACTGGGTAACATCGTTACCGTTTATGGATTTAAACAGGATCCATTTAAAAGTTATTGAAAAATTAGAACTAAAAGATAACACCTTTATTACCGAACACGCAAGGCCTAAATACAGTAAATCGTTCGGGATACAACCCCAATTATCAGGATACAATGAAAAAATAGCACTTGTGCTGCAGGGGCCTTTAGTAAAGGATGATAACTTCACTTTGGAAACAGTGCTTTTTTACAAAGCCAATTTTAAGGATGCAGTTATTATTGTTTCAACCTGGAGCGATGAAGATGCAAATCTGATCAACAAAATTGAGGCAACTGGAGCAGTTATTTTACTAAACCAGAAGCCGGCATTTGCAGGGATATCGCATATTAATTATCAAATAACAAGCAGCATTAATGGCATTTTGAAGGCCCGGGAATTAGGCGCTCAATACGTAATGAAAACACGTACCGATCAGCGTATATATGGGTTAAATGTTATCGGCTATTTCTTAAATTTAATAAAGCTTTATCCACTAAAAAACTTACAGGTTCAAAAACAACGGCTCATCATTCCTAATATCAATACTTTTCTGTTTCGCATTTACGGTATATCTGATATGCTAATGTTTGGAAACATTGATGATATGATATTGTACTGGAATGCTGACCACGACCAAAGGCTACTAAAAAGTGAAGAAACCCTGGGGCTTAACATTAAGGAGTTTTCTGAATTAAGGGCTTGCGAAATTTACTTAAGTACAGAGTTTCTAAAAAAAACCGGCAAAAAACTTCATTGGACCATTGAGGATAGCTGGCATGTTTTTGCAAATAACTTTTGCATAGTTGATTATCACTCTATCGACTTATTTTGGCCTAAGTATGCTCCCCATCAGGAATTTAGAAACAGATATTACAACTCAAATAACACCCACCAGTTAATAACATTTGGCGATTGGCTATCTTTATACAACTCCCTATATACACCTCCCAACGATAAAATATTAAACTATCATGAAGGAGAAGATTTCAGGTTGAACGACACCTTGTAAAACATGAAAAAAAACATTTATAATTTGTTACTAAAAATTGGGGCTTTGTTAATTAAGTCGGGGCAAAAAGGGAATAATGCTATTTACAAAGTGGCAAAATCACTATACACGCCACCTGTTGTTACAAGCGCCCCTACCCCATTAGATCAATATTATAAAGCCGGCGGAGAGCAACTGAGATATAATTACATACTAAATGAAACATCGCTGGTATTTGATTTAGGAGGTTACGAAGGCGAATGGGCGGCCGAAATTTATAGCCGGTACCGCTCGAAAATTTATTTATTTGAAGTATATATGCCATTTGCGCAATTGATAGAAAAGCGCTTTCAATATAATCCCGATATCAGTATTTTTATGTTTGGCCTATCTTCGGTTAACGGCCTTTCAAAAATTTCGTTAGATGAAAACAGTTCATCAATACATAAGCAAACAGCATTAATGGCTGATATTGAACTGGTAGAAGCTACCAGCTTCTTAAAAAAACATAACATTACCGTAATAGATTTAATAAAAATAAATATTGAAGGTGCCGAATACGATTTGCTGGAACATTTAATTGCAAACGGCTATCATCAGATCATTAAAAACCTGCAAGTTCAATTCCACAATTTTGTGCCCGATGCTGCTGCAAGAATGGAAAAGATCAGGGAACAACTTTCGGCAACACACCGGGTAACCTATCAATTTGATTTTGTTTGGGAAAACTGGGAATTGATTTAATATGCTCAATATCCGTAAATGATTGTTGTTAAATTACAAGGGGGGCTTGGGAATCAAATGTTTCAATATGCCTTTGGTATGTCTTTGTCGGCAAACTTAAATACGCCTTTATATTTTGATGCCGGTTTTGCCAATAAAGGGAATGATGATTTTATAGCCCGGGCTTATGAATTAGCTAACTTTAACCATACCATAAACATAGCCGTCGAACAATTGATTAATAGTTTCTTGCGGCCCGGTTCTATCCAAAGGTTGTTTAATAAAATGGGGATCCATAAAAACACTATTTACACCGAAAATTCCTTAAAATTTAATCCCAGCGTATTCCATATAAAACCACCGGCATACCTAAACGGCTTTTGGCAAAGCGAAAACTATTTTAAAGTTAACGAAGCCTTAGTGCGCGAAAATTTAACGTTTAAGCAGCCGCTAAACAGCCAATCGCAGCATTTGGCTAACATACTGGCGAATCAGGGCAATGCGGTAAGTGTACACATTCGCCGGGGCGATTATGTTAGTTCACAAACCACTAACCAAATACACGGCATTTGTAGCGTCCGTTATTATCAGCAAGCTATAGCCGCTTTACAAAGCAAACTGGATAATCCCTATTTCTACTTTTTTTCGGACGAGCCCGAATGGGTGGAAGAAAACATCATTTTTGGCCTGGCTAACTGTTGCCTGATAAGCCATAACCAGGGCCCCGATAGCTGGCAGGATATGGCCCTGATGAGTAAATGCAAACACCATATTATTGCCAATAGCAGCTTTAGCTGGTGGGGAGCCTGGTTAAATCCCGCTAAGGAAAAAATAGTTATTGCTCCACAAAATTGGTTTAATACCCAAACCGATTATTTTAACGATACCGATATTGTGCCTAAAAACTGGATAAAGATGGCCAATGCCTAAACCGTTGATATCTGTTATTATGCCGGCATTTAATGCCGCTGAGTATATGGCCGAATCTATTGATACAGTTATCTGCCAAACGTTTACCGATTGGGAATTGATTGTTATAAACGATGGATCTACTGATGATACCGAAGCTATTGCCCATAAATATGTGGCGGCTGACGCACGGATAAAGCTGATCAATCAAACGAATAAAAAACTAAGCGCCGCGCGCAATGCCGGTATACAGGCTGCAACAGGCCCATGGATAGCTTTTTTAGATGCTGATGATTTGTGGATGCCCGAGAAACTGGCCCTGCAAATTCAAAGTGCCAATACTTGCCCCCAGGCCGGTGTGATTTTTACCGATGGTTATGTCTTTCAAACTAATAATACCACCAACACCTTACCTTATGGCACTGTAGCAGGTTATTATAGCGGATCGGAAATGTACCGTTTAGAGTATCAGGGCAATTACATCCCGGTTTTATCGGTACTGGTAAAAAAGGAATTACTGGATACCATAGGCTTGCAGGACGAGCAGCTTACAGCCTGCCAGGACTGGGATTATTGGCTAAGGCTGGCGGCAAATGGTGCCGGCTTTTATGGGCTATCCGAAAAATTATTTTATTACAGGCGCCACGCCTCCAACATGTCTAACGATAGCAGTCTGATGGTTTTTGAGCAAGCTTGCGTTTTTATAAAAAACTTTAAGCGCGGGCTTTTTACATCAACTGATTTAGCAAAATTGAAAAGTTTTTTAAACATTACTATTTGTAATTTGATACGGGCCGGAGAAATGGATAAGGCAATATTTTTAAACCGTCAGCAAAGCCAGATACGTAACAAGGCCATCAATAGCCTGAGCAATTTTTTTATGAATTTATTAGGCGAAAGGTCGTACCTTTTGGTACGTTTAATTTTTAAAGCCGATACCCTGTTATCTAAAAACGCTTAAAGGATGAAAGTATTAAATAATTGGCTGGGCAAAATCATGAATCGCTTAATGCTGATCCATGAGAAGAACCGGCTTAAAATTATTTACCAAAACCCTAATGTTACCCTTACTGGTGGATTAAACATAGAGGAATATTTTACGGCAAATTTGCCTCATGACAACTTCTCCATTAAATTTGGCGCTTACGTACATATTAAAAAATACTGCCATATATTACTCTTCCCCAATGCCGAGCTAATTATTGGGGGCAATGTATTCTTTAACAATTATTGCTCGGTTAACTGCCTCGAAAAAATCCATATCGGAGATAATACCCTATTTGGCGAGGGGGTAAAGATTTATGATCATAACCATGCTTATTCCACCGTAAATGGCATTGTTAAAATTGAAAAGTCCGAATTTAAAACCGCCCCGGTAGTTATCGGTGCCAATTGCTGGATAGGCAGTAACGTTACTATATTAAAGGGCGTAACCATTGGCGATAATGTGATCATCGGCGCTAATAACCTGATCTATAAATCTATACCTGCCAATTCCGTTGTGAAGCTAAACAGCGATCAGATAATTGAAACGCAAGCCTAATTAATTGACCGCCGCTAACTTAAAAAAAGTATTATTTATTAGTCACGAGGCATCACGCAGCGGCGCGCCTATTGTTTTGCTGCATTTGTTAAAATGGATAAAGGCCAATACCCCATTGCAGTTTGATATCCTGCTATTGAATGACGGCACCCTGAAACCCGACTTTGAAGCGCTGGGTAAAACCTATATAGCAAGTGATATTTTTAATGGTTTTAGTACCATCAATCGTATAAAAAGGAAGTTATTTAACATCGCACCTGACAAAACAACGGCCATAACAGCTATAATTGGGGGAAATAATTACGATTTAGTTTACGGCAACACCATTTTAAGCTTGCCCTTATTAAGTAGTTTTAAAACACGGTACGGAACAAAAACTGTCTGCTGTATCCACGAGTTATCTTACGCCTTAAATTATTGCTTCGATCACGAATATTTAGTCGAAAACCTGCCATCGGTTGATAAGATCATAGCTGTTTCAAAAGCGGTAAAACACAACCTAATTGATAGCTATAACTTAAACGAAGAGCAAGTTGAATTGCAATATGAGTTTATAGATACCGGCAACAAGCCTACTACCCTATCAACCGATAGTTCAATAAAGCAGGATAATGCATTTATTATTGGCGCAGGCGGCACACCCGAGTGGAGAAAGGGTACCGATTTGGTTATTCCGCTGGCCTTAAACCTGGTAGAGCAGTACCCCAAATTTAAGTTCAAAATTGCCTGGCTGGGTGCCGATGTTAATTGCGATTATGTAAAAAATATCCTTTACGATGCGCGAAAATGTGGCATTGCCGATAAATTACTTTTTATAGCACCAAGCAGCAAACCGCTGGATGTGATTAACCAGTTTGATGTTTTCGCCCTGCTATCGCGTGAAGATCCGTTCCCGCTGATTGCATTAGAAGCCGCCTTTTTGCAAAAGCCCATTGTTGCTTTTAGCAATAGTGGCGGTATCCCCGAATTGCTGGATGAAGGCGCAGGATTGCTGGCCCCCTATTTGGATATCGCAAAAATGAGTAGCAATATTTACCTGTTAAGCAACAACAAGCAGTCATACGAAACTACCGGCAGCAAGGCGCAGGAATTGATACTGACCAAGTATAATTCAAACGTTATTCCGCCCAATATTTATGATATCATTAACAATTTGATGGCATGATATCCATCATCATTTGTTCGCGTACAGGCAACCTTGATTCGGAACTATCGGTCAATATTAAAGCAACTATTGGTATTGAACACGAAATAATTTTGATAAATAATACCGATAACAAATATGGCATTTGCCAGGCTTACAATATTGGCGTTAAGCAAAGCAAGTACGATATACTTTGCTTTATGCACGATGATATCAGTTATCATACCCAAAACTGGGGTTCAAACGCGTTAGCGCATTTTACCAGTTCTGATGCTGCGGCTATTGGCGTTGCCGGCAGTCCATACTGCGCATTTATGCCCGGCCCATGGTGGGGAAGCGGCATATTATACGAAAACCTGCTGCAGCACGATAAAAACAGTATCGAAGCGGCTTTAAAGGCAAACAGCGGAGGAATGGCCCGGAAAGAAGCTATTTTATTAGATGGAGCCTGGTTCTGCATTAAAAAATCCACCTTTAAGCAAGTGAGCTTTGATGAGACGAACTTTAAAGGTTTCCACTTTTACGATGTGGATACCTGCATGCAAATACACCGGGCAGGGGGCAAAATATACTGTATTAACGATGTGCTGATACAACATGCATCGTTAGGTGAAGTAAACAGTACATGGATTGAAAGCGCCCTGGTTTTTCACCAAAAATGGGCAGCGCACCTACCGGCCACCTGCCTTAACCTAACCAAAACCGAAGCGGGGCGGTTAGAATACAAAACATTAAACAGTTTTATACTGGCCTGCGCGGCAAATAAATATACCAACAAAAAGATATACGCTATAGCGTTAAAATCGCTGCTAAAGTTTAAACAGGGTTATTTATTTTATAAAACGCCGGGGTATTTCGTCAAGTTCCTGTTTAAATATCTGTTAAAAAAGGGAGCGCCATTTTATAGCCTCAATTACTAAATGAGCAAAAAAACACATATCGATATTATTATCCTTAGTTATGCTAAAAATGAGCATTTAAAGGGCTTAACTATCCAAACTATTGAAACACTTTTAGCATCTGAAGATCCTGAAGCTGTACATTTTAATGTGATAGTAATGGAATCGGAAAAAAGTTTAAAGCCTTATCAGTTCCCAAATGCCACCACCATTTACCCTGACGAAAAATTTGGTTTCCATAAGTATTTAAATATGGGCATTAAGCAAACCAGCAGCCCTTATGTGTGCCTGTGCAATAACGACCTTATTTTTCACAAGGGCTGGGCCAGCGAAATATTAAATGCCATGGATAACGATCCGGCTATGTTAAGCGCAGTGCCTTATTGCCCCAATTTTCATAAGGAACACGGTTTTGCCCAAAGCGGGCCACCTATTGAAGGGTACTTTGGCGTTTTAATAGGCTGGTGCATTTTTGTTAAACGCGAAGTTTTTGATACAATAGGTATGCTGGACGAAAACCTTATTTTTTGGTATTGCGATTCGGATTATTCAAACACGCTGCAAAAATATCATGTAAAAAACTGCCTGGTGCCCACATCGGTTGTCACCCATTTGGGTAGCGAATCGTTAAAATTTGCAAACAAGCAAGAGCATCAAAAACTTACACAAATCCCCCGTTTGTATTATAGCTATAAATGGCATCACAGATCGTACGCCAGGTACATAGCCGAATTATCTTATCATAAAATAAAAGCTTTATTTATTAAATGAATCCAACACCAGTTTTCATTTAATTAAACACCTTATCTTTTAATGAAGAAACAACTTTATAAATTGTTCCCATTTATCCCTAAAGTAAATTTTTGGATAGGCCTAAAAATGTATGCGGCAAAGGTAAAATGGAACAGAAACAATGTAAAAAAGGCGCTTACGGATACCCGTGATTTTTATGCCAATATTGGCTGTGGTAGTTTAGGGCTGGATAATTGGATAAATATTGATTGGTCTGCTTATCAAAATGTTACCTACACCTTTGATTGCAGGGTAGCACTCCCCTTTGCCGATAATTCGGCAAAGGGGCTATTTACCGAGCATTTTTTTGAACATATTGATTATGTTACCGATGTACCACCCTTTTTACAGCATTGCTACCGGTCACTGCAAAAAGATGGCGTATTAAGGATAATTGTGCCCGATGCCGAAAAATATCTTTTTGGATATGTACAGGATGGATGGGATTATTTAAAGCAAACACGCCCGCTTGATGATAACCTGAATGATGCATTAATGGGGATTAAATATGAAACAAAAATGCAACTGGTTAACGAAGTTTTCAGGCAGGGGGGCGAACATAAATATGCCTGGGATTTTGAAACCATGAAGCTTTGCTTAAATAAAGCCGGCTTTACAAACGTTTACAAAATGGCCTACCTGCAATCAAACGACCCGCATTTAAAAATTGACCAGGCTATGAGGCAATACGAAAGCTTATATGTTGAAGCCATAAAATAACCACTGCTATTGAAGGCTGTTTTTGACCATAGCTACTCTGTAATAACATTTGCAACCAACAAGCTAAGCTATGTTAAGTTTGCGCTAAACTGCGCGCAATCTGTTTTACTGCATAACGATATTAATATTTACATTGTATCAAACTTAAACTTCCAGATACCTGCTCCGATTCAAAAAAACGTTAAGATAATTAAGGCTACGGATGAACATGCTGCATTAGGCATAGGCATAAAGCTATATATAGACCAATATGCACCGACCGAAAAAACGCTGTTTATCGATTCGGATTGTTTGTGTTATGGTAGCTTACAACCCCTGTTTGATGCCTTTAATGGCAAGGATGTTTCGGTAGTGGGCGCTATAGTTGATGCCGCCGAATGGTGCGGCCCCGATAATGCCGCAGTAATTGACAAAGAGTTTGGCATAAAGCAACTACCACGATTTAACGGCGGGGTATACTTTATATCAAAAACCGAAACGGCTAAAAATATTTTCGACTTTGCACGTGGCCTGGTTCCGCAATACGATAGTATGGGTTTTGGCCGCCTTAAAAACAACAGTATAAACGAAGAGGGGCTATTAGCCATTGCAATGGTTAAATATAACCAAAGCCCAATTACAGATAATGGCCGGTATATGACCGATCTGTTTACCGATTTTTACCCGCGCGGGCTTAATGTGTTAAATGGTATTATTAAACTAACCAATCCGCAAGCGGGCAGGCCAAGGCATAGGCCCTGGTACCCTGCGCAATACTCGCCTATTGTGTTGCATTTTGGCGGAAATAACCTTAAATCGGTCATATACACATCGCAAACATTACTTTTAAAACTTTATAGTTTAAACATCCCTAAAAATATAGCCACTATATTTGTTAATGTCTTCATTCACATTCCATATAAAGGTATTAAATGGTTAACTGGTTAGTTACGAAATTCAAAAACCAGCTGATAAAGTTTGATAAGTTTTTATACAGCTATAAGCTTAAGCGGTTTAAGCAAACGCTTAAACACTGTGGAACAGGTACATTCATTAAGTTCCCGGTATGCCTTGAAGGCCCCCAATATATTAGCGTGGGCGATAATGGGTCAATAAACGCATTTGTACACATGTGGGGCCACGGTGGTATTACCATTGGTAATAATTGCCTTATTGCATCGCACGTATCTATTAATAGTGTTACACATAACACTACCGTTTTACCCTATAACAGCAGTGTTGTTGAAAAACCGGTTAATATTGGTAATAATGTATGGATAGGTAGCCATGCCGTTATATTACCGGGTATAACCATTGGCGATAACGCCATTATTGGTGCCGGTGCTGTAGTGACTAAAAATGTGCCTGCTAATGTTACTGTAGCCGGCGTGCCTGCCCAAATTATAAACC
Source organism: Bacteroidota bacterium (assembly GCA_040389105.1). Classification (GTDB taxonomy): domain Bacteria; phylum Bacteroidota; class Bacteroidia; order Sphingobacteriales; family Sphingobacteriaceae; genus Mucilaginibacter. The sequence goes on along the minus strand of JAZKAO010000025.1, from coordinate 35,235 downwards.
AGCGATAAATGAGTTTTATCAAACGCTTAATACCCAACAACGTTAAGTTAAAAGTGAAGTATTTGATGCTTGACCGGTTAAAAATACCCTACTCCCGTTCAAACGCGCCTTTAGAAATTTTAGATTGGCTGCCAAAAGGCAAACCTATAACTTTTATAGATATCGGGGCCAATGTAGGCCACTTTTCACAAAGCATTTGCGGCGAATACCAAATTAAAAAAGGGGTATTAATTGAACCTATCGCTAAACTGATACCCATTTTAGAAAAAACTTTCCCCGATAAAAACACTTTCCAAATCATTAACGCCGCCATATCCGATTCGGTTGCTGAAACAGACTTTTATACAAATGATGAGTTCGATTCCGTAAGTTCGTTATTACGAATCAATAATAATGCAGACGAGTTAGCGGGTTTAAAAATCAGTGACCCGGCCACTATAAAAATCCAAACTTTAACATTAGATGCTGTAACCAATAGGCTTGGCCTCCAAAATATCGACCTGCTAAAAATAGATGTACAGGGTGCCGAACATTTGGTGCTGAGATCGGCCATAGAAACATTAAAAAAAACCAGGCTGGTTTATACCGAGTTTTCATTTAGGCCACTTTATCAAAACTCTTCGGTGTTTATCGATCTGTATAACTTTTTTTACCAGCATAACTTTATCCTGGCAAGGATACACCCTGGTTATACCTCATCGCACGGCGAATTACTGCAAGGCGATGCCCTTTTTGTAAATAAAGTTTGAAAACCTATACCTTATCCTATATTATAGCCACACGTAACCGCCTCCCCTTTTTAAGGATAGCCTTAGAAAAGCTGATAAACGCTTTGCTGCCCGACGAGGAAATTGTGGTAGTAGATGGCAACAGCACCGATGGCGCTCAGGAATACTTGCAACAATTATTTCAGCAGGGCAAAATCCATCAGTTTGTTTCCGAACCCGATCATAACCAGGCCCATGGGTGGAATAAGGCCCTTTTACTGGCCAAGGGCACCATCATCAAAAAAATAATTGACGATGATGTGTACAATTATCCTGCTATCCGTGCTTGCCGGGATTATATGCTGAACAACCCGCAAACTGATATCTGCATCTCCAACTGTTTAAGCACCATCCTTTTATCGCCAAAGAATATTTCTGAAGCTAACCGGTTGGATAACTATAAAAAATGGAAAACTGGTCAGGTGACTTGTTTCACCTTTAGCGATATTTCCATGCTTGTACGTAAAAGCTCGTTGAGTTTTTTGGGGTTGTACGATACCCAATTTGCCATGATAGACTGGGAGTATGCCTTGCGTTGCTCCTATTTAAAGGCAAACATTGTTTATTATACTGGTTATAACTCGCTTGGGGTAACAACGCCGGGTAATGTAACCTCTAAAACAAACAAGGCCCGGCTAAAAGCGGAAGGGCGCATAGGCCGGCAAAAATATGGCTATTCCGGCGACCGGTCAGATATTTCCATTTACTCCGAAATAAAAATAGCCATTGGAAACATTGTTTATTATAAGCGCGGTAATAACCTGGCAGATATCCGTCAATTAGAAACCATACCGGCCGAAAAGCTGAACCACATCTATAATGACCTGTATCAATACCTCGAAAACTATAACCGGGCAAGCAATGCTGCCTTTGTATAATGCTTAAAAAAAGGATAAAAATTAAGTTTCAAAATGGCATCAACTACCGGATTGCCATTAACGAGGTATTGAATATCGTATCGGATAAGTTTGATTTTGAAGAAAGTGAACAGCCGGATTTCGTTTTTTTTTCAGCTTATGGTAATGATATCCCGGCACCGGGGCCGTATGTACGGATCGGTTATTATTGCGAGAATATCATCCCCGACTTAAACGCCTGCGAGTGGGCATTCGGTATCCCATCCGAACAGGAAATTAATAACCCTAAGTATAAACGCATACAATGGCATAACTTAGATCCGCAGGATCTGGTTAAGAAAAATATAAATGCCGAAGCTATCCTTGCTTCCAAAACCAGGTTTTGCAATTTCCTGTATTCGCACCGGGTACCTTATCGCGAGGAATTTTTCAGGCAATTATCTAAATACAAAAAGGTGGATGCCCCGGGCAAAAGCATGAATAATATGCCATCGATAGATAGCGTTCCTACCGATGATAAATGGGGCACAAAACATCAATTCTTATCGCAATATAAATTCACCATCGCCTTCGAAAATTATGTTTACCCTGGTTATCAAACCGAAAAATTGTACGATGCCATGCTTTGCCAAAGTATCCCTGTTTACTGCGGCGACCCGAACGTCGGCCAAATATTCAATACCAAAAGCTTCCTGAACGCATCAGATTATATTAAGGCCAATAACTCGCGAGTGGTGAAGTTTTTAGAGGGTAAATCGCAGTTTAACTTTACCGATACCCGGCCCATGTTTTTCAAATCGCCTAAGGATAGGGTGCAGCGCAAACTGAAATCCATTGGCAAGGATTTAAAAATGAAATTGCAGTTTAACAAGCTCGATTTCGGCCCCTTGATCGATCAGATCATCGCCCTGGATAAAGACCCGGATAAATACATGGCCATGTTACAACAGCCCTGGTTTAACAACAACCAGGTACCGGCCAATACATCCCTGCGCGAAAGATGGATAGAGATTTTCACGGAGAATAATTTATAATGGAGCCCAACCCTTTAGTTTCTATCATCATTCCGCTATATAATACCGAAAGATATATTTCGCATACTATTGAATCGGCATTAAACCAAACATGGGGAAATAAGGAGATCATTGTAATTGATGATGGATCTACAGATAATTCCCTTTCTATTGCCAAACAATACACTAACAAGGGCGTAAAAGTATTTTCCCGGCCAAATAAAGGAGCAAGCGCGGCACGCAATTATGGCTTAGCCGAAGCCAATGGCGATTATATACAATTTTTAGATGCCGACGATTTGCTAAGCGCGAATAAACTAACCGAACAGGTAAACCTGCTGTTGCAGCACCCCGGCAAAATTGCTGTTTGCAGCACCATCCATTTTAAGAGCAATCAGGATCTGCATCAACTTTCGCCCACTGCTTACGAGGATTCCTTTTTATACGATACGGATAACCCGGCGCAATTTCTAACCAACTTATATGGTGGCAAAAACAACCGTGGCTCCATGATACAAACCAATGCCTGGTTAAGCCCGGCAAGTGTGATTAAAAAAGCGGGGGATTGGTCGGAGTTTTACTCGCCCGATGATGACGGCGAGTTTTTTTGCCGTGTAGTATTGGCCGGAAAGGGCATTGTATATGCCAAAAATTGCTTTAACTATTACCGTAAATTCACACACAATAATAACTTAGCAGGCATTAAAACAAGCAAAGCTTTGTATGGAAAATTCCAATCGTTTTTGTTAAAAAAGCAATACTTATTAAATGCTGCAAATAACCCAACCGCAAAAAAAGCATTAGCTTATTGCGCAATGGAATTAGCTGTAGAAAGCTACCCCTTTGACAAAAAACTATCGGCCGAAATATTAAATATGATAGCAGAATTAGGTGGCACCGATTACGTACCTACTTTAGGCGGCCGGGAAATAGAATTGGTGAAAAAAATATTTGGCTGGAAAGTAGCCCTCAATTTCAGGATGCTGTATTTTAAATTAACCGGGGAGCGCAAGTAATGGCGGAAAGATCGGTCATTACTATTGCCACATCAAAAAAAATATTTGTAGATATGGCCTGCAATTTAGCCATGTCGTTTTTATTATGGAACGATACCGCCTCGATCAAATTTTTCCTGGTTACAGATTGCCCGCAATTTATCCCATTAAAATTAAAAGACAAAATTGATGTAGTATCCATAGCTCCGGGCAGCCTGGGCGAAGGGTTTTCAACAAAATTGCACATGGATAAGTTTGCTTATACCCGGCAAACCATGTTTATTGATGCCGATTGTTTGGTCTACCAAAATTTAGCAGCAGCTTTTAACACGTTCGAAGGCCATGCTGTATCGGTAATTGGGTACAAGCGCTATGCCGGGAAAGATATTGGTTTTTGCAAGGATATAGCTACGGTAATGGCTAACACAGGCATAAGTTATTTCCCACTATTGTGCGGATCGGTATATTATTTTGAAAAGGGCCAGTTGGTTACAGATATATTTAACTACGCCCGGTCGCTGTTAAAATTGTATCATAAAATAGGTTTGGTTAGTTTACGTAATAAGGAGAACGAAGAGCCTTTAATAGCTATCGCTATGGCCCAATTTAATCAGCAACCGGTAAACGATACCGGCCTTATAAAAGCCGACCGTATGTTTTATGAGTTTTTGGATACTAATGTAATTGAGGGTAAAGCCAGGCTATGGAATAAGGAAAAAATCCCAGTTCCCGAGTATTCAGAACTAAAGCTGGCAACCCCTGCCATAGTACACTTTAATGCTTATTATGCCGAGTTGTACGAGTACGGATCGGAAGTGATGAGGCTTAAACAGGTTTTCTTAGCTAATAAAAGCGTTGCCATGGCCAATATATATGCCGGCGCCTTATCAGTTATACCGGGTAAATTAAAAAAATCGACTAAAAACCTTTTCAGGCCGCTATACCAGGCCGTATTTGGTTATCGAAAAATTAAATTGTTAAAACGAATGTAATTGCATGAATATCAGGTCGCTCGCACTTAATATTATTGATAGTATCCAAACAACAAGTGGCGCGGCTAACGCGGTTAAAAAATTACGATGGCTGTATAATAGGTCGGGCAATCAAACCCAAATAAAATTTAGCTATCCTGCTCCAATAGGTCATATCGATCTGCTGGTGCGTAGCAACCAGGGTTCGGATGCCTTTATAGTAAGCGAGGTTTTTGAGCAACAATGTTACCGGGTATCGTTAAATAATGATATCACTTGTATTATTGATTTAGGGGCTAATGCCGGCTTTACAGCCGTTTATTTTTCAAAATTTTTCCCAAGGGCAACCATAGCCTGTGTTGAACCTATGCCGGGCAATATATCGGTACTGAAGAAAAACCTGGCGCTAAACCGGGTCAACGCTATTTTATTTGAGGCTGCCGCCGCCATTAACGATGAACAAATACTAATGGCTGTTGGCGATAAAGATTATGCCAACAAGGTACATGATATCCCTTTTGGTAAAAGCATGAGCAGCGATACGCTGGCCGTTGATGGCTTAAGTATGGCTACCATATTGCAAAAATTAAACTGGCGCAAGGTTGACCTTTTAAAAATAGATATTGAAGGTTACGAAGGTATATTGCTTACCCAAAATAATACGTGGCTGGAAAATGTAGAAACTATAATTATGGAAATACATGAAGGCGTAACCCTTGATACCTTAAAAAACGCGACCGACAATTATGGGTTTATACATACTAAGCTTCAAAAAGGCAATTGGGTATTATCAAAGAAAGTGACACTTTGAAAGCAGCTAAACAAAAATGATTTTAAAAGAAAACTCAGCGCTTAACCGGTACCAATGGGCGGCAAAAAAAATTGCCGGTATAACAGGGCAGTTAAGTACATCAGGTGTCACCCTGTTTGATATCGGTGCCCGCGATAATGTTCTAAAACAATACCTGCCTCAAACAACACTTGATTATAAAGCTTTTGACCTATATCCTTTAAATGAAGCTGCACAGCAATGGGATATAGAAAACACGTTTCCGTATCAGCACCCGGCTCCGCAAATTATTACCATGCTTGAGGTAATTGAACATCTTAAAAATCCATGGCTGTGTATGAAAAATGTTGCTGAAACAATGGCGCCGGGGGGATATTTGATTTTAACAACTCCTAACCCCGCGTGGAGCAACAGCAGGGTTAATTTGTTAAACAAGGGGTATTTAAGTTGTTTCACCCAATCAGACCTTGAACTAAACCACCATGTTTTTACAGCCTGGCCGCATATTGTAAATAGGTTACTGGCCGATACGGGTTTTGAAATAACAGAGTACAGCACGCTTGACGGGCAAACCCATATTTTTGATAAAAACTTAAAAGGCCTATCCATTCCGCTTAAATTAATATCAAGAATCACCAAAAAAATTATTGAATTAAAAGACCCCGCTGCTTGCGGGATGAGTTACGGAATTATAGCTAAACGCATTGCCTAAGCCCTTAAACCTTTTTTACGAAGAACCCGACCCCGACCGCTGGTTACCTTACGACCGCTATCCGCGCAAATTCATTAGGCGTATAGTGCGTGGAAAAGGCAGGGCCGGCGGCGTAATGATGGTGGCATTAAATTTAATGCAAGGGCTCGACAAGCTCCATATTCCCTACCGATTTAACAATTACAGCCATATTAAAAAACACCCTGATGAAACGGCCTGTATAATTGGCAAACCACATGTGCTATTTGAAAGGGACTGGAAAAACCCTATCGTTTTTGGGGCTGGCATATTTTCGCACCCATCAGATGCGCCCGACTTGCTGAAACAGTATCCTAATATTAAACAGATTTTGGTACCCGGGCAATGGATGCAAGAAATGTTCCGGCCGTATTATGGGGATATCGTTACCGCGTGGCCTACAGGTATCGATAGCGGTTATTGGTCGCCTGCAGCTCCAAATACCGAAAAACCTTATGATTTTTTGATATATGATAAAATCCGCTGGGAGCGGGAAAAATACGTGCCCGAACTGCTGGATCCTATAATACAACAATTAGATAGCGAATCGCGCACTTATACGGTTCTGCGTTATGGCGCTTATGCTCCTATCGATCTAAAAAATGTGCTCAACCAGGTAAAAGCAGTTATATTTTTATGCGAACATGAAACACAGGGTTTAGCCTATCAGCAAATATTATCGGCCAACATACCTATATTAGCCTGGGACAGGGGCGGTTACTGGCAGGACCCGGCCTATTACCCCGCCATTAAGTTTGGCCCGGTAAGCTCGGTACCTTACTGGAGCAATGATTGCGGTATGAAATTTACTGATATAAATAATTTTGGTACGCAACTTAAAGCGTTTATGGGCCGTTATCATACCAATATGTTTAGCCCACGTAGCTATATCCTGCAACACCTTACGCTTGAAAAATGCGCGGCTGCCTATGCCGATATTATAGCGGCAACAGAAAAATAAAGACCTCAAAACTCAATACACAAAAAACGAATTTCGAACATGTCTTACTACTATAATGATTCCTTTTAATAAGCCCCATTTAACCGGAAAAGAGAGCGAATACGTTAACGATGCTATACAAAGCGGCAAAATTGCAGGCGATGGAAAATACACAAAAATCTGCGAAGCCTTTTTTGAAAAGCGTTATGGCTTTTTAAAAACTTTTTTAACCACATCATGCACACATGCCATTGAATTGGCAGCCCTGTTAATTGATATTAAGGCTGGTGATGAAGTTATTATCCCATCGTACACCTTTGTATCATCGGCCAATCCTTTCATTTTACGGGGTGCCAAAATAGTTTTTGCCGATAGCAGCCCTACATCTCCCAATATTGATATAAACCTGGTTGAAGGCTTAATTACGCCGGCAACCAAGGCTATTTTAACCGTGCATTACGGCGGCATACCTTGCGAGGTAGATAAATTAAGGGCGATTGCCGATAAGCATAAGGTGTTTTTGATAGTTGACGCAGCCCAAACTATGGATAGCTTTTATAAAGGCAAACCTGTTGGCAGCTTTGGGCACCTCAGCGCTTTCTCGTTTCACGAAACCAAAAACATTACCTGTGGCGAGGGTGGCTTACTGATAATAAACGACAAACAATTTGTTAAACGGGCCGAAGTATTAAGGGAAAAAGGCACCAACCGTTCATCGTTTATCCGGGGCGAGATAAACCGGTATCAATGGGTGGATACGGGTTCGTCTTATGCCCCATCGGATATTTTGGCCGCCTATTTATTGGCCCAGTTAGAAAGTATAGACACTATACAGCAGCGCCGGTTAAACATTTGGCAACAGTACTACCAGGCATTTATCAATCTGCAGCACCAAAAACTGGTTACCCTGCCTTTTATACCCAATGGGGTGATACACAATGCGCATACTTTTTATTTTGTGCTGCCATCATTAAATATCCGGCAAAAATTTATAACCTTTATGTCACAAAATGGTGTACAGGTTCAGTTTCATTACATCCCCTTGCATGATAGCCCCTTTTACAAAAAACACCATGATAACAGGAAACTGCCAATGGCCAATAAGTATAAAAACTGCCTGGTAAGGCTGCCGCTATTTTATGACATGACCGAGGATGAAGTGAAAACTGTAATACGCTTAAGCCTTCAGTTCTTTCAACAGGTAATTTAATATGAAGATACTGTTGTTAATGGACCCATTTATACCCGTACCACCCATACATTATGGCGGTATAGAGCGCATTGTGCATGATATTGCCTGCCAATACGTAAAAATGGGGCATAACGTAACCATTGTAGCCGGCCCCAACTCCACATCGCCCGATAGATTGATAACTTATGGTAAAAATGGGAATGTAAGCGCTGCAATTAATATTTCAAACCTTAAACAGATATATACGATTTTAAAGAAAGAGATTAAGCAGCACGATGTACTACACAACTTTGGCAGGCTGGCTTACATTTTACCTTTTATTAAAACCGATACCCGCAAAGTACAATCGTACCTGAGGCAGGTAACCCATAATAATATCCGCATAGCAGATATGCTTTCACCAAAAAACCTGGTTTTTACAGCTGTTTCTGATGCTATAAAACAAATGGGGCAAACCCACGCCAGTAACTGGCAAACCGTGTACAATTGCACCCCTATTGAACAATTTACCTTTAAGCCTGATACCAGCCCCGATAGCTACCTCACCTTTATTGGCCGGTTTGAACGCTGCAAGGGCCTGCACAATGCCATACAAGTGGCAAAGGCTACAGGCAGGCAATTGATTATTGCCGGTTATATATCGGACATAGCGGCCGAAAGAAAATATTTTGAAAAAGAAATAAAGCCGCATATTGATGGTGAGCAAATAAAATGGATAGGCACCGTAGATAACCAACAGCGTAACAAATTATTGGGCAACGCGGCTGCATTAGTTACCCCTGTTGAATGGATGGAGCCATTCCCCGTAATATTGCCCGAGGCTTACGCGTGCGGTACCCCCGTACTGGCCTTTAGCATGGGTGGCATACCCGAAGGTATAGACCATGGTGTAACCGGGTACTTAAGCCATACTGTTGACGAAATGATTGCCGATGTTAAACGGATAGGTCAACTTAACCGGGCGGCTTGCCGTATAAAGGCCGAGGAATGTTACAGCGATAAAAAAATAGCCGGCGATTACATTTCGCTTTATGGATCGTAAAAAAAAAGTTACTTTTAAAGCAGGTCTATTGGCCACCCTAATTAATCCCTATTAATGAAGATACTGTTGATCATGGATCCCGGTATACCCGTGCCGCCTAAATTTTATGGCGGGCACGAACGTTTGGTATATCTTTTTGCTGAAGAATATCAGCGATTGGGGCATGATGTAACCCTGCTTGCCGGCCCCGACTCGTATTGCAGCGGTAAAACAGTAACATTTGGCCTCAATTCGCTTAAACGATCGGGATTCCAAAAACTAACCGAGATATTTTTTGTGTGGAAATACTTAATTAAAAACCACTCAAATTTTGATATCGTCCACAACTTTGGGCGTTTAATGTATTTAACCCCTATAATCAACTTCAGGGTTAAAAAGATTATGACCTATGGCCGTAAGATCACGGCTTCGGGTATAAAAACTATAAACATTTTACCCAACAAAAACATGGTTTTTACGGCCTGCAGTAATTACTGTGTAAGTACCGGGAATGTAGCCGGCAGGTGGGAAACCGTTTACAATACTATTGATTTTGCTAATTATAACTTAACCCAACAGGTTAAAGCAGATGCCCCGCTTATGTTTTTAGGCCGGCTCGATCGGATTAAGGGTGTCCATATAGCCATACAGGCCGCCAGGGCAACTAACCATAAGCTAATTATTGCCGGCAACATATCCCACACAACCGATAATTACCAATACTTTAAAACCGAGATAGAACCGCATATTGATAATGACCAGATAAAATATGTGGGCGAATTAAATGATACCGACAAAAACACCTATTTGGGCCAGGCCAAGGCATTACTATTTCCCATACAATGGGATGAGCCCTTTGGCATGGTAATGATAGAGGCTATGGCTTGCGGAACGCCGGTTATCGCATTTAAACGCGGTTCGGTACCCGAGGTTGTTAAGGATGGGGTTAATGGATATATTGTAAATAATCAACAGGAAATGATAACAGCCCTGGATAAAATTGCTGATATTAATCGTATGGATTGCCGTACATCCGCCTACGATAACTTTAATGTGAACCTTATCGCCCAAAACTATCTAAACCTGTTTAATTAATGAACCTAAAACTTAAGGTAGGACAGCTAATTGATTATATTATCGATAGTCTTACTTATATCAACATTAAACTGGTATCCTTTCTCCCGAATGGGCGATTGGTTATCCTTGATTTGAAAAGAGCCGGGATAACCCTGGAAACTATTTTTGATGTAGGCGCAAATATTGGCCAAACGGCGACCTCGTTTAACAAGCACTTCCCCGCGGCAAAAATTTTTTGCTTTGAACCGGTGGCGGCAACCTTTAATGAAATGGTTAACAATACCCTAAGCTCGCAAATCACCTGTATAAAAAAGGCTTTAGGCGGCGCTAAGGGCGAAAGCAAAATTTACAAATCCGACTCGTACAACGGCATTTCATCAATTAATGGCAAGGGCAACAGTAGTTTTTCGCAGGTGGAAACCATTATTGTAGATACAGGTATAAACGTTTGCAAAGAGTACAACATAACCGATATTGATATGCTGAAGATAGATACCGAAGGTTATGAAATGGAGGTATTAAAAGGTTTTGAGCCGATGCTTAAAAAACACATCAAACTAATTTATATCGAAGTAGGTTTTGACCCTACCGATCCCTGTAAAACTTATATATCCGATCTGTTAATTTTTTTACGCGCCTATAATTTTATACCATCCAGCATGTACGATTCGTATCGCTTAGGGCGCGGCAAGCTTAAACTAAACCATAGCGACCTGCTATTGATCAATACCAACCTTATTGAGGTATAAAATATTACTTGTTTCGGCCGGGCAGCCCTCGTTAAACCCCCGCCTGGTAAAAGAAGCCGATACGCTGGCACAAAACGGCTATGATGTTACCGTAATATACTCCTATTGGAATGCCTGGGGAACCGAGTTGGATAAAGCCTTAATTGCTGGCAAAAAATGGAAAGCCATTTGTGCAGGGGGTAACCCGCAAAGCAAATGGTTAACTTATTTTATAAGCAGGCTAATGTTTAAAGCGGCAACCCTGTTTACTCGTTTAACAAGTTCTATGTTACTGGCAAAAATAGCTATTGCCCGCAGTAGCACATTTCTTATCCGCGAGGCAAAAAAACATCAGGCCAATATATACATTGGCCACAACTTAGGGGCCTTGCCGGCAGTAGTTATAGCGGCCAAAAAACATGGCAAACCCTGCGCATTTGATGCCGAGGACTTCCATCGCAATGAAGTAACTGATGATGTAAACAGTATTGACGTTAAGATAAAAACTCATATCGAAGATCGATACATCCCTCATCTGCAATACTTAACATCCAGCAGCCCGTTAATTGGCGAACAGTATTATCGCCTTTATCCGCAGGTAAAAAAAGAGGTGATATTGAATACCTTCCCTAAAACTATTATTGCGCAATCGGTTAAGGACCATGTAGTTATTAAATTATTTTGGTTTTCGCAAACAGTTGGCCTAAACCGGGGACTTGAAAGTACAATTGAAGCCCTGCAACAAGTGCAGCACACTTTCGAATTACATTTACTGGGCGATGTTGCCGATGAAATACGCCATTTATTTACCGCCCAAATGGCGCATACTGCCAGCACCATTCACTTTCATTCCCCTATCCCATCCAACAAAATAATTGAATTTGCAGCGCAGTTTGATATCGGCATAGCTGCCGAAAACAACATACCGTTTAACCGGGATATTTGTTTAACAAACAAACTGTTTACCTATATACAGGCCGGCTTACCCATTTTAGCCAGTAGTACCAAAGCACAAACTGCATTTATACAGCAATACGCTGTTGCTGGCAAATTATACCCCAATAATAATGTGGCATCTATTGCCGAAGCATTAATATTTTATCAAAACAACCGCCAGTCCCTTATGCAGGATAAAGCCCATAATTATAGCTTAGGCCAAACCACACTTAATTGGGGTACCGACCAGGAAAGGCTGTTAACCCTTGTTAAAGAAACCTTACCGGCTTGAATAAAAAACTGCTCATCATTTCGCCCTACTTTCCGCCATCAAACACGGCAGATATGCAGCGCGTACGGATGAGCCTGCCTTATTTTGCCAAATACGGTTGGGATGCCGAAGTGGTTACAGTTGATGAGCAATACTCGGACATGGTTAAGGACGATCTGTTATTGCAAAGTATCCCGGCCGGAATTAAAATCCATAAAGTTAAGGCCCTTAATAAAAAATGGACATCAAAAATTGGACTGGGCAGCATAGCATTACGCAGTTTATGGTATTATAAACAAAAGGTTAACCGGCTTTTAAAAGATGGCAAATACGATCTGATCTATTTTTCAACTACGCAATTCGCGGTTTGCATTTTAGGGGCTTACTGGAAAAAAAAGTTCGGTATCCCTTATGTAATAGATATGCAGGATCCTTGGCATTCCGAATATTACCGCGATAAGCCAAAGCATCAACAACCGCCTAAATACTGGTTATCGTACCGGCTAAATAAATATATGGAGCCTATAGCCATTAAAGGTGTAGATGGGCTGATCAGTGTTTCGGGCGCGTATATTAAACAACTAAAATCCCGCTACGCGGTAATAAAAGACGTGCCGGCGGCAACCATCACCTTTGGCGCTTTTAAACCCGATATGGAAATTGCCGAAGCAAACAAGCAAGCTTTCCCCCGTTTGCTGGATACCGAAAGTATTAATATCGTATACATTGGTAGGGGCGGCGCAGATATGCACAAGGCTATATCACCCGTATTTAAGGCATTGCAATTAGGTTTGCAAAACAATCCCAAAATATTTCAAAAATTAAAATTCTATTTTATCGGAACAAGCTATGCCCCTGCAGGCATGGGTAAACCCAGCATCCTGCCACTTGCCAAACAATATGGGGTTGAAGCTAACATTGTTGAAATTACCGACCGGATAAATTATTATCACACTTTAACTACTTTGCAACAAGCCGATGCGCTATTTATACCGGGGTCAGACGATCCGCAATACACGGCATCAAAAGTTTACCCTTACCTGTTGACTAAAAAGCCACTGCTGGCTATATTCCACCCCGATAGCAGTGCGGTTGGGATATTAAAAAGCTGTACCACAAACGTAACCGTCCTTACGTTAGATACACTATCCAATGAGACGGCAATTACCTTAGACAAAACATTATCAGCCTGGGCTGCCGGGGTATTTATTCCTGTAACACTAACAAAGGAAATGGATAATTACAGTGCCGAAAATTTAACCTACAAACAGACCGAATTATTTGACAAGGCAATACATGGGCTTAATTAATACTCCTGTTTGAAAAAGCTTGCTATCATCACCACGCACCCCATTCAATATTACGCGCCGGTTTTTAAACTGCTAAACGAGCGCAAGCGTATTGAGATAAAGGTATTTTATACCTGGGGCCAGGCTGCATTGCAAAAACACGATCCCGGCTTTGGGAAACAAATTGAATGGGATATCCCACTATTAGAGGGCTACGCCTATCAATGGGTTAAAAACACAGCACCGCAACCAGGTTCGCATCACCGCAAGGGAATTATTAACCCCGATTTAATTGAGCAGATACAGGCTTATCAACCTAATGCTATATTGGTGATTGGCTGGAACTATGATAGTCACTTAAAGGCGCTTCGGTATTTTAAAAATAAGGTGCCTGTTTATTTCAGGGGCGATTCTACACTATTAGATGAGCAACAGGGACTAAAATCATTATTAAAAACCATTTACCTTAAGTGGGTTTACCGGCATATCAGCCATGCCTTTTATGTGGGTACCAACAATAAGGCTTACTTTAAAAAGTATGGGTTAAAGGATACCCAACTCAGCTTTGCACCGCACGCGGTGGATAACAGGCGGTTTGCCGCTCCCCGAAAAGTTGAAGCACAGGAACTGCGTAACCGCCTTGGAATAAAGGAGACGGATACACTTATACTTTTTGCAGGCAAGTTTGAAGAAAAGAAAGCCCCACTATTACTTTTAGATGCCTTTTTATTGCTACATAAACCTGCAACCCATTTATTATTTGTTGGTAATGGCGAATTGGAAGAAGCATTGCGGGCAAAGGCAGCAACACACTTCAACATCCATTTTTTAAATTTTCAAAATCAAAGTTATATGCCGGTAGCTTACCAGGCTTGCACTATTTTTTGCCTGCCATCAAAAGGGCCTGGAGAAACATGGGGACTTGCCGTAAACGAGGCAATGGCTTGCAGTAAAGCGGTACTGGTAGCCAGCAAATGCGGTTGCGCAATAGACCTGGTAACAAAAAGCAACGGAATAGTTTTTGAAAGCCAAAATATTGATGAAATAAAATTAGGTTTAAATAAATTAACTTCGGGCTGCGAAATGGTAAACGAAATGGGCAGGCAATCGGGCTTGTTAATAACTGAATGGGGCTTTGAACACATTGCCGCCGCAATTGAAAGCAAACTATTAAATGAAAAGAACTGACCGTATAAAATTAGATTTTATCCGTAACTGGAAATTGCCCGGAAGGGAGCGGCTGTCTAATTGGCTAAAGGTATCTACCGAGGTAAAAACAGCACTGCATAATGGTATTATATGGTTAACTAACGAGGATATAGCCATTTATACTACTGCCGATAACTATATTGAATATGCCATATTAAGTACCGGCACTTACGAGTCTGAAATAGGTAAACTGATAAACACCTCGTTAAAACCAGGATACGTTGCGTTAGATATTGGCGCAAATATTGGCCTGCAAAGCATCCGCATGTCTAAATGTTGTGGCGATAGCGGTAAGGTATACGCTTTTGAGCCTTTAACCTATCTACAAAATAAGTTTACTAAAAACACACAGTTAAATAATTGTACCAATATAACGCTGTTCCCGTTTGCACTGTCGGATGTGCCGGGCGAAAGCGAAATAAAAATAAATGAGCATAATTGGAACCAGGGTACCTTTAGTTTGACACAAACAAACACCGGCAATACGTTGCAACAATTAGTGATAAAAGTAGCTGATGAGATCCCGGAAATTGAAATGTTAGCTAACCTGCACTTAATAAAAATTGATGTAGAAGGTTTTGAATATCCTGTTTTACGTGGTTTAAAAACAACCTTACAAAAACACAAACCACGTATTATTTTTGAGTACGATAGTAATTACTGGGTACAAACAGGCCAAAGCATGGCAGATTGTTTTGCTTTATTAACCAGCCTGAATTATACGCTTTACCAAATTACACAGGTAGGGTGCGAGTTAATAAAGGATGCGGGGGCCATCACCGATGGTAATTTACTTTGCCTGTCAAATATAATAAATGAATAAACAGATCTCGTACGAGCGGCTTATCGTATTATATCTGCCATGGGGTATAGCACTATTACTCAAAGGCGACCCTGTATTATCCTATTTCATTGCCTGGCTAGGTTCTTTTTTGATATTCTCGCTAACACTAACGGGCTGGGTAAAGCCTTTACCAACCGATCTGGCATTTGGCGAACAGTTAATGCGCCCTATAATTTTAGTGCATATTATTTTTGCAGGATATATGGCCTGCACTTCTATATTCTTCTTTTTTAACGTATTAGGTTACGATAATTTCGAAAAGGCAAGTAATTTTTTTACAATTGACCAGGATAAACTGTTAGCTACAGCACAATGCCAGCGTTATTATTGCCTGGGGCATGCCGCGTTTGTTTCGGGTATACTGGTATTTATGAAATACCCTGAAAGGCAGAAGTTTATTTTTGAAAAGGAAAAAGCTACAAGTCTTTTGTTTTATACAGCTATTATCAGCTTCCCGGCGTATCTTATTTTTGATAAACTACCGGGGCTCTCACAATTCTCTAACCAATTTAGTACACTAAGCTTTATAGCCGGTACGCTGGCATTGGCCTTTGCCATACCCGAAAAAAAAATATGGAACACTTTAATCTGCTTATTACTATATTTTTCAAATTTTTACAGCGCGCTGATATCCGGTTATAAGGAACCCATTATTATTAGTGTAATGGTATTGGGTATCTTTTTGTATCCAAATTATAAAAAAATAGTGTTGTTTACCTTTATACCTCTCCTGTTCATACTATTCTTATTATTACCTACTTACGCGCGTATTTTTAGGGAAAACGCATGGAGTGGCGATGCCTCGGGAGATGAAGCAACTCAACTTGCAATTGATGCGGCTTTAAATACCGATACCGATGATACTGATACCAATTGGGGCTTTTTAGTATTTCGATTAAGTGAAATAGATATGTTTACAAATTTTGTAGCATCTACACCTGATAAAATAGACTATTATCATTTTGATATTCTTAAGCAGGCCGCAATTGTAATTGTTCCGCGTGTTATATGGCCGCAAAAACCCAATACCGAAGAATTAGTTATGGAGCGGGTTTATACCGCTGGTGTTATTTACAGGGGGTCAAAGGTTTCGGCTAAGCCCGCTTTTATTGTCGATACTTATTTATCATACGGCCAGCTGGGTATATTTATAGGTTTATTTTTATACGGTGCCATAGCCCAATTAATATCTCAAAAAGCCGAACAATTATTTGGCGGGTACCTGTTGGGTACAGCGCTTATTTTTTCGGGCTTATTTCAAATATTTTGGCGCGGGCTTAGCTTCGAGTTTATTATTAATGCTATTTTTTGGAGCTATATCACCATGCTGGTGATCCATTTTTTCCTGAAATCAAAGCAAATACTACAGCCGGCTTGAAAATCCTGCAAATTAATGCCTCGTACAAACCCGCTTATATTTATGGCGGGCCAACCATGTCGGTTTCAAAGCTGAGCGAACAACTGGTAAATAACGGTTGCACCGTACAGGTATTTACAACAACAGCAAACGGCCTGACCGAACTACCTGCATTTGAACAAATACCGGTTGAGGTTAATGATGTTACGGTATATTACTTCAAAAGAATAACTAAGGATCATAGCCACTTTTCGCCCCGCTTACTTGCAGCTGTATGGCAGCAAGTAAAAAAATTTGATGTAGTGCACATACATGCCTGGTGGAATACCGTTTCGATATTATCGTGCCTGATAGCCATAATGCGGGGTGTCCCTGTGGTTGTATCGCCACGGGGTACCTTAAGCAGTTATTCTTTTCATAACAAAAACGCGTTTATTAAAAAGTGTATCCACCATTTATTAAGCAAGCCGTTGTTAGGCAGAAGCTATATACATGCTACGTCGCACTACGAAAAAATGGCACTTCAGCAAATTATCGTCCCTAAGCAAATAATTACCATACCTAACTTTATTGAACTGGCCGAAGTGGTTCAATTAAAAAACAACGACTTTACCGGGCCGCTAAAATTGTTGTTTTTTTCGAGGATAGAAGAGAAAAAAGGCCTGGATATTTTACTGAATGCATTAAAAACGGTTACTATCCCCTACCACTTAACCATTGCAGGTAGCGGCGAACCATCTTATATCAACAGCCTGAAAGCAATTGCGCAGCAAAACAATATAACCGGACACATGAGCTGGGTAGGTTTTCAGGGCGAAAACAAATTTGGTGTTTTGGCTAATCATCACCTGTTAGTATTACCTTCGTACGACGAGAATTTTGGCAACGTAGTAATTGAAAGCCTTTGTGTTGGTACGGCCGTGTTAATTAGCCAGCAGGTAGGCCTAGCCGGTTACGTGCGCGATAATAACCTGGGTTGGATATGCAACACCGATGCTAATTCGGTTGCCGATGCTATAAACCAAATAGACAGGCAAAAATTAAAAGTGATTGCCGTAAGCGCCCCGGCCGTAATAACCCGGGATTTTAACGAGGAAAACCTTTTGAAAAAGTACACAGATATGTATCAACAAATTATACAACATGGCTGAATACCAGGATTACGGTTATGAAAACGCCCAGGCCAGCCATGTATTTGGCTACCTGCAAACACCACTGCTGGCCATGCTGGATAAAAACGTTAACCGCTGTATCCTTGATTTAGGTTGCGGCAACGGCTACCTGGTAAATTATTTATTAACGCAGGGCTTTAATGTGTATGGTACCGATGCATCAGAAAAAGGCATTGCCATAGCACGCGAAACTAATGCCGGCAGGTTTTTTGTGCAGGACCTTTCAACCGGCCAATTACCGCCAGGATTGCAGCACTTAAAGTTTGACACCATCATCTCAACCGAGGTAATTGAGCATTTGTATAACCCGCAATTGTTTGTTAATTTTTGCAAAGACAGTTTGGTTACACCCGGCGAAATTATTATTTCAACGCCTTATCATGGCTATTTAAAAAATCTGATGCTGGCATTATTTAACAAGTGGGATACCCATGCCGACCCAACCTGGCTTGGCGGCCATATTAAATTTTGGTCGGCAAATACTTTAGGCCGGTTACTAACCAATGCCGGTTTTGATGTTATTGCATTTAAAGGTTGCGGACGGATACCTTATTTTTGGAAATCGATGCTGATTAAAGCAAAATTAAATTGAGTGTACCACTCTCCATTATTATCCTAACCTATAACGAGGAATTGCACCTGCCCCGGTTGCTAGCATCTGTTAAGGATTTGCATGCGCCGGTATTTATTTTAGATAGTGGTAGCACCGATAGCACCATCCAAATTGGCGAAAGCTATGGGGCTACCACCCTGCAACACGCATTTGAAAACCATCCCCGTCAGTGGGATTTTGCATTAAAACACTTCGCCATAACTACCCCCTGGGTTATTTGCCTTGATGCCGACCAGGTTGTTACGCCCGAATTAAAAGAACTGTTAATTAACTTTGATAATTCGGCCTATGCCGATATCAATGGCATATATTTCGTTCGTAAATATATTTTTAAAGGTCAATGGATAAAACACGGTGGTTATTATCCGTTTTACTTGTTAAAAATGTTTAGGTACGGCATTGGTTATTCGGATTTGAACGAGAATATGGACCATCGTTTTATTGCACCGGGGAAAACGTTGATCTGGAAAGAAGCATATATTATTGAGGAAAACTTGAAAGAGAACAATATTAGCTTTTGGATAGAAAAGCACAATCGCTACAGCGACCTGCTGGCACAGGAGGAAGTAGAACGGATGAAGAACCAGCGAATGCAAACACTAAAACCCAATTTTCGGGGTTCGCCCGATGAACGGACAGCCTGGCTTAAACGCTTATGGTGGAAGATGCCCCGGTACGTAAGGCCATTCCTTTACTTTTTTCACCGGTTTATATTTAAATTTGGCTTTTTAGATGGCCGTACCGGCATTATGTTTCATTTTATGCAAGGCTTTTGGTTTAGGATGGTAGTAGATATTAAGATAAATGAAATATTGAAGCAGGAAAAAAACAATGCAATTGCAAAAAAATAGAGAACCCATCAAGTTCATTATTACCTTCCTCGCCCTATTCCTGGTGTTTTATTATTTCAACATCCTGTTTTTTGGCTTAACATCCAAGGGCGGTAGCCATTATAACGCGTTTTTGGCCGGGCATTTTAATTATATTGATGGCCTGCGCTGGCTGCTTATTAAATTGAGCGCGGTATTATTAAAGTTTTTTGGTTACACCGTAGTAAGTAATAAGTACGAATTACTGGTTGCCGGGCACAGCATGATACAGATAGTTTACACTTGCCTTGGGTTAGGGGTTGTTAGCTTCTTCGCCGCATTTGTAATTGCTTATCCCAAACAATTAAAGCCAAAGCTCATCTTCCTTTTTGCAGGTATTTTGGGTATCGAACTGTTAAACGTGATCAGGTTTGCCTTTTTAGCCTTATTTTGGGATAATCGTAAAAATCAAATAGTTGACCATCATACCGTGTTTAATATATTTATTTATATCGTAATTATGATAGCCTTGTATTTTTGGGTAACATCAACAAAAACAAACAAAACCAATGTCGGCGCAAACTAATCTGTCTTTATATCAAAATACAGCTTACAATCCCGGCGGCAATGCCTTTAAACGCCTGCTATGGTTTTATGTTAACGCGGTTGTTTTTAAAACAAGCCTGGTACCGGTAAGCGCCGTTAAAAGGGTATTGCTGCGGTTGTTTGGTGCCAGTATTGCCAAAGGTGTAGTGATAAAACCCTGTGTAAATATCAAATATCCCTGGAATTTAAGCATAGGGCAAAATACCTGGATAGGCGAAAACGTTTGGATTGATAGCCTGGTAAGTATCAGCATAGGTGCAAACGCTTGCTTATCGCACGGGGCAATCATCCTTACGGGCAGCCACAATTATAAAAAAACAACTTTCAATTTAATAGTTAACCCCGTTTTTTTGGCTGATGGCGTGTGGATAGGTGCCGGGGCCATAGTTAACCAGGGGGTTACAGCGGCATCGCACAGTGTGCTTACGGCCGGTTCGGTAGCTAATAAAAGCATGGACGAGTATGCTATATACCAGGGCAACCCAGCAGTAAAAGTACGTACCCGCCAAATAGACTGAGATCCAAATGCCATCCGATAAAAATATTATTAAGTTTATTTTAGCTGTTTTAGGGTTATTTACCCTGATAATGGGTGTATTGA
This sequence comes from Bacteroidota bacterium, assembly GCA_040389105.1. Taxonomy (GTDB): domain Bacteria; phylum Bacteroidota; class Bacteroidia; order Sphingobacteriales; family Sphingobacteriaceae; genus Mucilaginibacter. Next base: position 14,447 of record JAZKAO010000025.1, on the reverse strand, counting down.
TCTTTATCCACCCAACGGCTATCTATCCCGATCCCAGCATGGGTTTCCAGGTATTGCGCAGTATGCGAATGGGCGCCCCGTTTAATGTGTTGGTTAGCCCCGATACAGCCGATATCGCCCAAAATACCGATAGGTTTTTATCGTGGTGGTCGCCCGGGCAATACCTGGTGCCTTATTTATTTGTGGGCTTATTTAAACTAAACCTTGGCCAGGCCACCGCGGTGGTGAGTACCTTAGGTTCGGTAATTGGCTTGGCCGGTTTATACGTATTTTTTAAAAAAATTGGCTTTACACCACTTATATCGGCTATTAGTATCGCATTTATTGCCAGTCAGCAAGCCTATTTTATACCTTTTGTATTTTATAATGGTGGCGAGGTTTTAGTATTTGCCTTTTCTGGTTGGTTTTTATACGGCTGTGCCTGCTTTACAAAACCCAGCTGGCAAATGTTTGTCTTCTTGTTATCATCTGGCGTAATCGGTTTTTTTTGCAAATCTGCTTTTTTATGGATCTTTCTTTCGGGGGCATTATATCTGTGGATACAGTTATCAAACGGCAAAAAACTCATCAGCTGGATCATTAACGGTATAAGCATCGGCATACCGTTTATATTATCGTTAGGCATCATTTACATTGCCTATCTATCCAAAGGCGATAACCCGGCATCCGACGCAATGGGTATCAAACTGGCTTGGGAAACTTTCAGTTTCCCATTAGCATCGCCCCTGCTGGCCGCTTTTTCTATAGATGATATTACAAACGGCATCATTAACCAACCCATCGGTATACTGATATTGTTGGCTTTGCTTAGTTTGGGGCTGGTTATTTACTGTTTTAAGTCTATACCTAATAACAACTATACCTTATTGTTGGGCATTTTATATGGCGTAGCCGTACTGTTTTATGGGGCCAACTTTTTACGTCAAGCTAATATATCGTACGAGGCCCGGCACATGCGCCTGATGGGCCTGATAATTACACCCGCCATTATTTATTTACTGAGTAGGATAAAGCCCATGTACTGGACAGTTTTAGCTGTGATGTGGCTGTTCATCCTCAATAAAAACTACAAATTTACCACAGGCGAGTACCACCGCAATGCCAGCCAGGCCAGCCATGGCAGTACAGGTTTAGCACAGATCTTTATCGATCAGCCAACGCTGAATTATATTACCCAGTTAGATAAACAGCAATCTAATGCCATATTTGTATTCACCAGCGCCGATATTGGTTTAGAGATTAACCATGGCCGCATTATAATTGTACCCGAAATTGATGGTGCCCTACAACCCGATCGCCCGCTTGATAATTATCCAGGCCATGACGGCCCCGTTTATATTGTTTTGCCTAAAGCATGCATGGGGGCTAAGGCCGATATGTATATGAAGGAGTTTCCGGGCTATACTAATTTTGTCCTCCACCAACCGGGTAAGGATTATGTAGTGTACGCGGCACAGTAGTAAATAGCTTATTCCATAAAAAAGCGCCCCAGTTCGGGGCGCTTTTTTTGTATCAATGTGGTAAATATTAAGAAAACTTAACACCAAACGGCGTAACCAATGCCACTACCTGCGCCGTAGTTAATGGTTCGTCAAAAGCTTCGGTAGCTGCCGATAAAGATATGGTTGATCCGGCTGTAGCGCCCGGTAATTTTGTAATATCAACAGTAGCCTGTACCGATAAGTTTTCGCCGGCGTAGTTACCATCAACAGCGCTAAGGGTGGTATCGTTGCCAAGGGTAGCCGTGCTGGTTATCCATGGTTTAATGTTAGCACCACGCGTGCGGCGCAAATAACGTACAGCCGATGCATGGCGTGCTTCAACCGAGTGGATATTTAGTGCAGCAGTTAAATAAACCTGCTCCTTTAATAACACACCGGCCTGGCCCTTATAGGCGCGCACACCGGTATCTTCTAAGGTTTCAGCAACAGCAAGGAAAATATCGTAATTGCTAAATACAGTTGGGAAGGTATTACCGGCAGTAAAATCATAGCTGGTATCTGAAGGCGCAGCAAGCGCGTTTGCACCTAAAACAGTCTTTAAGAAGGTAACGTGCGCAGCCTCATGTGCCGATATTGGCGCTAAAATACTGGTCCGGTCGGCCGCCGGAATAGTTAAGCCGGTAGCTGCTAAGCCTGTTTTATAAAAAGCTGCTTCAAAATACTCTAACCGCAGGGCAATATTAAGCGTAGTTAACACAGCTGCCGATGGCGTTTGGCCGTAAGCTTTTTTAAATAAAGCGTTTAAGGCAAAGGGTAAAGCGGCAATAGCGATTTTGCTGCCAAAGCCCGTCATATTTTTTATAGCGTCGCGACGCGGACTGATCCTGTCCTGAAACTCGGGATCAACTTTTTCTATTTCTTCTATTATTCCTGATAAATTCATGGCGATGTTGATTAAGGGATGTAATTAAAAGCAGATGCACTTACTTTGGTTTTTAAATAGGTATTGGCAATGGTTAATACCTGGGCAATGGTTTGTTGCTTATCCATGGCATTAGTATCCAATATGGTGTTATCGGCAAAGCTGCCATAACTTACAAGGTTACGGATGTAAGCCGCGTGGCGTGCCTCAACCGAAACAATTTTACCGGCCAGCAATAAGTAATCAACATTTTGGATCAGGTAGCCTGCGCCATTATAAGCGCTAACGCCGGTATCCTCAAATGCCTGCGCCGCTGCCAATACTTTAGTACGGTTGCTAAAATCAATCGAGCTAAAATCGGGGGTTAAACCAACAATAGCGTTTGCGCTTAATGCAGCCTTAAAAAACTCGCGGTGGCCAACTTCATGATCCCTGATATCGGTTAATAATGATGTTTCCTGCACCGTAATACCCGAATAAGGTGTTAATGCCACCTGTAAATAAAATGCAGCCTCTAATTGTTCAAGCGCGTAGGCATAATTTAAAATGCCAATATCGCCTGTGCCAATATCAATAGTGTTGTTTAGATTAACATCGTCGTGGTGTTTGCTGCAGGATGCCATGGCCAGTACGCCTGTTGCCGCGGCTGCCCCAACACCTGCATAACGTAAAAACGACCGCCTGGCCATATTTGCGTTTGTTGCTGTATCAAGTAATGTTTTCATAAAGTAAAGTTTTTTGTTTATGCTTATATTTACCGTAAATACTTGCTATCGGTTTTCGTATTAGGAAATATATTCTACTACCTGTAAGAGTAGCACCAATAGCTATATCGTTTAAGTAAAAAATGGAGCATATTGAACAACATATTGAAGCCTTGATATTCGCTTCGGAACAAAGCATCCGCACCGAGGAAATGATGTATTGCCTGCAGGCCACGTTTGAGCAGGACTTTACAGAACAGGATATCCAGGCACATTTAAATCAAATTAAAATAAAATACCAGTCGCCGGCTTTAGCAATTGAATTGGTTAAGATAGGTAATGGATATCTTTTTTTAACTAAAAAGGATTACCACCCTGTTATAAACCAACTGCAATTACAGCAATCGAAAAAGAAATTGAGCCAGGCCGCTATAGAAACCCTGGCTATTATTGCCTATAAACAGCCGGTAACCAAGCTTGATGTAGAGCAAATACGCGGTGTGAACAGCGAATATTCGATCCAAAAACTGCTGGAAAAGGAACTGATTATGATTACGGGCAAGTCCGAATCGGTTGGAAAACCGCTGATATATGCCACCAGTCCGCTTTTTATGGACTATTTTGGCATCAATAACATAGCTGAATTACCTCAAATTAAGGACTTTACAGACACTGCCGTAAGCATAGGCGAACAGCAGGAATAAATTGTAATATTTTTTTGCCGAAAACCGATTTTAATTATTTTTGAAATACAATATTTACACTTGTTCAAAAAAAAGATTTACACTAAATTTATCTTGATAAGATTTTAAAGATAACGCTTATGGAAACGCCCAAAAAACCCTTAAAGAAAGCTGCATCGGATAATGATGACCTGGATGATGACGACATCGCCCCGGCACCAAAAAAGAAGTACGATGATGACGAAGACGATTATGATGCGCCTTTAGACGACATGGAAATTGATGACCTGGACGATTTTGATGATGACGATTATTAATTGCTGATATATGATTGCAAAAAAGCATCCCGATTAAATCGTTGGATGCTTTTTTTATAATTGTACTTTTTAAGCCATCAGCATGACCATTATTGAAGTTAAGGATAAGCCGACCAAAAAAATATTCCTGGATGTTGCCCGTACCATTTATAAAAACGATGATACCTGGGTTTGCCCGCTTGATGTGGAGGTGGAGGCCGTGTTTGATCCTGCCAAAAACAATTTCCATCAGCATGGCAAATGTAGCCGCTGGATCTTGCTGGATGAGCAACAACAAGCCGTTGGGCGCATAGCTGCCTTTGTTAATAACGATAAAGCTTACAATTACGAGCAACCCACCGGCGGTACCGGCTTTTTTGAATGTGTAGATAACAAAGATTGCGCTTTCCTGCTGTTTGATACAGCTAAAAACTGGCTGATACAACAAGGTATGCAAGCCATGGATGGCCCCATAAACTTTGGTGAAAATGATAGCTTTTGGGGTTTACTGGTAGAGGGGTTCACCCAGCCATCCTACGGCATGACCTATAACCCGCCCTATTACCAGGCTTTTTTTGAAGCCTACGGCTTTGAAACCCTGTATCAGCAGATCACTAATCACCTGGAGGTTTATAAACCCTTTCCCGAACGTTTTACCAAGATTGCTAATTGGGTAGCCCAAAAGCCGGGCTATGTTTTCGAGCATTTAAAGGTGAACGAGATTAGCCGTTTTGCCGATGATTTTATAGCCATTTATAACGATGCCTGGCAAAACTTCGAGAACTTTGTACCGATAGAAAAGGCCACCGTACTGGAAAGTTTCACTAAAATGAAAGCCATTATGGATCCAAAACTCATTTGGTTTGCTTATGTTAATGATGAACCTGCATCGTTTGTGATTATACTGCCCGATGCCAACCAAATGATAAAACCACTAAACGGCAAGTTGGATCTGTTAGGCAAATTGAAGTTTTTGTATAACAGGTGGAAAGGCGTATCGCGCATGCGGGCCATTGTAATGGGCACCAAACAAAAGTTTCAAAAGCACGGGTTGGAATCGGCCATGTTTATTAAACTAAAAGAATATGTATATCCGCTTAACCAATATTACGAATTGGAACTATCGTGGGTGGGCGATTTTAACGATAAAATGCTGGCCATACATGAAGCCACAGGCGCAACCTTTGGCAAAAGACATTTGACCATGCGCTGTATATTTTAAGAAAATGCCCGGCACGCCGGGCATTTATTATGCGGTAACTTTGTTGTGGCGTAGTTCTTCGAATAGCTCGATCACTTTCTTTTGCAGATCGATCACTTCGGTTTCGCGGTCCATCAGTTTCTTGTTAACTGTTTCCAGTTCGTTCTGAAATTTCTGGTCTTGCTCGGTTTCGTTAAATGTAAGCAACTGTACAACAGTCATTTCAAACAGGGTAGAGATCTGTTCAAGGCGTGACAGGTTAATATCAGTTATCCCCGTTTCAATTTTAGAGAAAGCAGGAATAGAGATGTCCAAACGTTTGGCAACATCCTCCTGGCTCCATCCTTTTTGATGACGAAGTAATCTGATTTTTTTTCCAAGGGTTTTCATAATTAATTAAGGATAAAGGTTTCTCAATAGTTAATAAAGTTACAATTAAATTTTAATATTCAAAAAATTAATTAATTCATAGAATTATTTATTATTTGAATAGCTAAGGCTGATAAATCCACCCCTCCAAAATTTCCCGAACTCATCAGCAGTAAGTTTTTACCGCTCATTTTCAATTCTTCCAGGTATTTTTTTAACACTAACGGATCATTAAAAAACAACAAATTATCTTTCGCAAATGCCTCTTTTACTACCGAAGCATCATACGGCTCCATCTTCTTCTGCTCGAATGTTTTACGGTCTATAAAAACAATAGCTTCATCAGCCCCATCCAATGTACCCGCGTATTCTTTCAAAAAATCTTTATTCAGGCTGCTAAAAGTATGCAGTTCCATGCAGGCCACCAGTCCCCTATCCGGGAATTGCGTTTTAACCGCGCTGATAGTTGCCTGTAATTTTGATGGCGAGTGGGCAAAATCCTTATAAATATTAATACTATCGCTCTTAGCCAGCAACTCCAGCCGGCGGGCCGCGCCCTTAAACGTGGTGATGGCATCATAAAATGTTTCGGCAGCAATGCCTAATTGCCCGCAAACCAGCCTGGCGGCTTCCATATTCAGCAAATTATGTTCGCCAAATACTTCCAATGGGTAAGTTTTGCCATTAGCTACAACCGCTGTTATGCCGTTTGTAATTTGATATCGCGGCAAGGCATAAGGTATTTTATCAATCCCGGCAGATCTATCATCGGCTACAGCCTTATCCAGCACTTCATCGGTTTTACTGTAAATAAGCTTGCCGCCCGGCTGTATGGTTTTTATAAACAGCCTGAACTGTTCAATATAACTATCAAAAGTTGGGAACACATTAATATGATCCCAGGCTATGCCGCTGATCACCGCTATATTAGCTTTATATAAATGAAACTTGGGCCGCCTGTCAATAGGCGATGCCAGATATTCGTCGCCCTCAATTACAATTACGGGGGCGCTGTCTGTTAGCTTTACCATGGTTTCAAAACCGGCCAGCTGGGCGCCTACCAGGTAATCAAAATCCATACCTGCATATTGCAGTACATGCAGTATCATACTGGTAATGGTGGTTTTGCCATGGCTGCCGCCAATAACTACCCGCAGCTTATCTTTAGATTGTTGGTAAATATATTCGGGGTACGAGTAGATCTTCAGGCCCAGTTCCTGCGCCCTTAGCAGTTCGGGGTTATCTACACGGGCATGCATACCTAAAATAACCGCATCCAGATCGGCCTTTATCTTTTCGGGATACCAGCCATCCTGCCGGGGTAAAATGCCGTACCTGGCCAACCTGGTACGCGATGGCTCAAACAGCACATCGTCCGATCCACTTACCTTAAAACCTTTATTATGCAAAGCAATGGCTAAATTGTGCATAGCACTGCCGCCCACGGCAATAAAATGTACTTTCATGTAAACGTAGCGGTTGTAGAGTTTTGCTGCAAATAAACACAAAAACAGCAATCGTTACAATAAATATTATTAAGCCGCGCGAGATTTATTTTAACAACAGTATCGGCACCAACGCATTAGCTGCCAACTGTTGCGAAATACTATTATGTACTAACGATTGCAAAAAACTATACTTATGCGGCAGGGCAATTACCATGTTGGCCTGATGTTCTGCTGCAAAATCCAATATCCCGGTAATAATATCCGCCGAGCCGACGTAATAGTATTTGGGGTGATAGTTTTTTAGCTTATGGTGCAGGGCGTTTTCCTCGGCCTGTTGTTCGGCATTGGCATGTTTGCCCCCGGCACCCACATTTACCACCAGCAATTTAATTTGCCGGCTGCTCAATAATTTATGCAGTAGCTGCATCGGCATGTTTTCGCTCACTTGCTTAAAATCGCAGGCAATTACAGCCTTATCTATGGGCTCGTAATGATAGCCCGGCGGCACTACTAACACCGGCGCGGGGCTGGCTTTTGATACCTGAATTACGTGGCTGCCTATCCCCGCCTCCCCTGCACTACTATTGCCTTTGCTGCCCAAAAATACCAAATCAACATTATCATTTACAACTGTATCAACTACCGCGCGTAATAAATGGGTGCGGTTTAGCCTAACATGGATCTTTACACCCGGCCTTACTTCCTTTTGCAGCTGCTTCTTTAATTTTTCTAATTGATGGATCCGGTCGGCGGCGTTTTCCTTAATCTCCTGTTCGCGCAGCATCAGCATGTTGGGATCGGGCAATAGGGTTTCATAAGGCGAAATATAGTAAGCATTCATCAGGATAATATCCTGCGTATTGGTTTGTTTACTTACTTGAGCGGCAAAATGCGCGGCATTCAGCGCCGCGGCCGAAAAATCGATAGGTACCAGGTAGGTTTTCATAGCACGATGAGATATCATATTCTTTTGACCATTTTGGTCTAAAAGTTAATACTAAACAAATTTAGCTATGAAAAAGTTTCAGATTGTCAGAAACGATTCATTTTAATGTTTAAACATTAATAAGTATAGCGATATAAATAAATGCGTGTATATTTGTACTGTAATATTATTTATTACAGATTATAATGAACGCGCGATTTCAAATAGCTATACACATCCTTACCCTGCTCGACAAAGCAGATGGCGAGCTATTGCAGTCGGATTACATTGCATCGAGCCTTAATGCTAACCCGGCCCTGGTGCGTAAGGAGATTAGCAACCTGCGCAATTTTGGTTTGATTGAAAGCAAGGAGGGCAAGGGTGGTGGCTATACCCTGGGCAAAGCAGCCGGCAGCATTACATTGGCCGATGTTTTTAAAACGCTGAAGCACGAATCGGTTTTAGGTACATCAAAAAACCAGCCCAACCCCAATTGCCCTGTTGGCCGGCAGATCAACCAAAACATCAGCGAATTATATAAAGGTGTAGATGAGGTTGTTTTAGCTAAACTAAGTGGAATTACCCTTGCAGGATTTAGCCTGCAATTCGATTAAAAAAATTTAAACAAAACTGTAACATATTTAATTACAATTAAAATAACAACACAATGAAAGTAGCAATTATAGGTGCATCGGGCTATACCGGCACCGCCGTTTTAAACGAAGCATTAAGCCGTGGATACCAGGTAACCGCCATAGCGCGCAACCCCGAAAAAATTACCGTTAAAAATGATAACCTAAGCCTGGCTGCAGCCGATGTGAACGATATTGACGCGTTGGCGGCTGTATTAAAAGGACACGACGCGGTAGTAAGCTCGTACAACGCCGGGTGGACCAACCCCAATATGTATGCCGATTTTATTAAAGGATCGGAAGATGTACAGGCTGCAGTTAAAAAATCGGGCGTTAAGCGTTTAATAGTAATTGGCGGCGCGGGTAGTTTAGAGATAGCACCGGGGGTACAACTGGTAGATACCCCGCAATTCCCGGCCGAATATAAGGCAGGTGCCACAGCCGCACGCGATTACTTAAATACCCTTCGCCGCGAAACCGAATTAGACTGGACCTTCCTAAGCCCGGCTATTAACCTGCACCCCGGCACACGTAGCGGCGTATTTAGGTTAGGTACAGATAACCCCGTATTTGATGAGCAAAAGCACAGCGCCATATCGGTAGAAGACCTGGCTGTTGCCATAGTAGATGAACTGGAAAATAACCAGTTTGTACAAAAGCGCTTTACGTTGGGATATTAATAACATCTCCTTACCTGCTCCCTCCCCTTTGGGGAGGGCCGGGGTGGGGTGTATTACTTCACAAACTTAGCTGCAACCCAATCTTTCATCTTCAGGTGACTGACATACGTTAATCCATGCTTAGCGGCCGCTGTGGTGATTATATCCAGATCAACAGCTTCATAAAATCCACTAAAATAGATCTCGCCGCCATTGCACAAAACCTGGCTATAGGTGGGGATTTGATCCAGCAGGATATTGCGGTTAATATTGGCCAGGATAATGTCGTATTCCTCGTCAACCGGTATTACTTCTTTCGATCCGCATAAAGGGGTGATATTATAAATGCCGTTCAGTTCCGCGTTTTCAATAGTGCTATCGTAGCATACCACATCATAATCAATAGCGGTAACGGTTTCGGCACCTAATTTGGATGCCAGTATGGCTAAAATACCGGTACCGCAGCCCATATCCAGCACGTTGGTATCCTCAAAATCAATGCTCAGCATTTGCTGCATCATCATAGTGGTAGTTTCGTGGTGGCCGGTACCGAAAGCCATTTTAGGGTCGATAACGATCTCGTACGGAAACTCGGGGCGGGCATCGTGAAAGGTGGCACGAACGAAGATCTGGTCATCTACCTGCATGGGTTCAAAATTGCTTTCCCATACTTCGTTCCAGTTCTTCTGCTCCACCAGGTGGATATCATAGCTAAAATCAAACATCTCCCGGTAGGGTGATAACACTTCGCCCAGGCGCTCATCATCAAATACATCAACGGGGATATAGGCCTTAAAGCCGCCCTCTACTTCTTCAAAGGTATCAAAGCCGATTTCGCCAAGCGCATTGATCAGCAAATCCTGGTGAAAATCTTCGGTTGGTGTGGTGGTAAAGTGGAGTTCGTAGTAGTTCATTGGTGATGCGCTATTATAGTGTTGGGCTAAAGCCCCGTATTTTTGTTATATTTTATCCGTTGGTTGAAGCCAACGGCAATGAATGCAGATTTGGATAAATGCCTTATTCTGGATATTATCCTATCACACATCCTATTCATTGCCGTCCCATTTATAGGGCGGATTAGGTGCCGCGACGAGTGGCTTTAGCCAAATCCTAATTAACCTTATCGGCTTCCTTTGCTGCCTTTACTTTCCCGAATTTCTTCAAATCAAACAGGAACAGCACTAAAAAGTTGATAACCCAGTAAAACAATTGCACCCCGGTCATAAACAGGCCGATATGGATCAGGTGTTCGGTACCGATGGCTCTGTCCCATATCATATAGGCAATGCCGCCGGCCGCTATTACGCAAACCAATAGCATACCTATAAATATGCCAATGGCGGCTTTATGCCGCGCCAAAATCTTATCCCAAAGAGGTAAAATAATAAGGTACTGGGTAAGCACGGCTATTATAAACTGAAAGGGTGCGAAGATCTTATAATAAGTGATCAGGCCCGATGCCGAACCATCCCCAATATCCGACAAGCCCTCGAAACTATGGTGCAGGGGGTTGTATTTGATAATAACCGCGAACAACCAAAAGGCAATAAGCGGCGGAATGATTACTTTTAAAAATCTCATTTCTTTCAGTCCGAAAGACCGAAAGTCGGGAAGTCGGAAAGATGCAAACAGCTATTTAGCTTTCGGTCTTTCCGACTTCCCGACTTTCGGACTAATATTAATTAAACGTCTTTACAATATCCACAAAATCGCGCGATTTCAGGGATGCGCCACCTATCAGTCCGCCGTCAATATCGGGTTGGGCAAATAGTTCGGCCGCGTTTTTAGGGTTACAGCTGCCACCGTAAAGTATGGTCATACCATCGGCCACCGCCTGGCTATATTTAGCTGCAATTTCCTTGCGGATAAAAGCATGAATTTCCTGCGCCTGTGCCGACGATGCGGTTACACCCGTACCAATAGCCCAAACCGGTTCGTAAGCTAAAACCAGCTGACTAAAATGCGCCTCATCTAAATGGAAAACACCCTCGGCCAATTGCGATTTAATGATATCGAAATGCTTTTCGGCATTACGCTCGTCCAACGTTTCGCCAATGCAAAAAATCGGTTTCAGGCCGTTGGCTAAAGCTGTATCAGTCTTTTTAGCCAGCAGCGCGTTATCCTCGCCAAAATACTGGCGACGTTCTGAGTGGCCCAGGATCACATAAGCAGCACCTACCGAATTGATCATCTTAGCCGAGATCTCGCCGGTATAAGCGCCGCTTTCGGCCTGGTGGGCGTTTTGCGCGCCAACAGCAACCTTGGTATAACCCTTAGCCATTTGTACCAGGCTATGTAAATGTATAAACGGACTGCATACTACGGCCGTTTGATGGCCAGTCACCTCGTCCTTTACCATATTGATCACTTCCGAAAACAAGGATAAGCCCTCGTTGTAATCCATGTTCATTTTCCAGTTGCCGGCTACTATTTTTTTTCTCATGATTTATGTTTTAGATTTCACAGATTATTTTGGTGATTTCACCGATTTTCATTTGCACATCTGCATATACGCACATTTGCACATTAATTACCATTCTCTAAAAGGGGTTGTTAATTCAAACACCTCTTTTAGTATCGCATGCTCGTTTTCATCAAATTTACGATGCTCCCTGCGGGCAAAAACTTTGGCGGTGGTTTCCAGCATTTTTGTGATGCGGTATTCCTCGAAGCCATCGGCGCCGCCCCAGCTAAAATCGGGCACGTGGTTAACAGGGAAGCCCGCGCCAAAAACATTGGCCCCTACCCCTACTACCGTACCGGTATTAAACATGGTGTTAATGCCGCTTTTAGCATGGTCGGCCATTATTAAACCGCAAAATTGCAGGCCGGTTTTGCGGTAATGCTGCGTGGCATAATCATACAGTTTTACCTCGGCATAATTATTCTTTAAATTACTGTTATTGGTATCGGCACCCAGGTTGCACCACTCGCCAATTACCGAGTTGCCTAAATAGCCCTCGTGCCCTTTATTGCTATAGCCCCAAAACACGGCGTTGTTAACCTCGCCGCCTACACGGCAGTACGGGCCAATGGTGGTTGCGCCGTAGATCTTAGTCCCCATCTTCACCTGCGAATGTTCGTTTATAGCAAATGCCCCGCGGATGTGCGTGCCCTCCCAAATTTCGGTATTTGCAGCAAGGTATATGGGGCCGTTGGTAGTATTAAAGGTATTGCACTCGCTCAGCGCGCCTTCCTCGGCAAAAAAATCGGTACCGATAATGGTATTGGTACTGCTCATCACCGCGCTTTCGCGCTCTTTGGTGATCAGGCTGAAATCCTTACGTAGTTCGATATCGTTATAACGGAAAATATACTCGGGGTAACGGATATGCACCGGCAGGTGCGTAACGCTGGCCGCCAGGTATTTGGCAGACGGGTCAAAGTTGGCAGCGTCGCCCGTATCCAGTCGCACAGCAATTAGCTGATCCTGGTAGTTTAACGCCTGCCCTATTTGTAGTTTGTCAATCGCTTCCAGCAGGGTATCATCGGGGCATATAGCGCCGTTGATGAATAGGTTATCGGCCGTAATATTTATCGGGAACTTGCCCTGCAGGTAAGCGCGGGTATGCCATGAGTAATCCTGCCCCAGGTGCCTGGCCCATTTTTCGGCAATGGTTAAAATGCCGATGCGCAAATTGGCCACCGGGCGCGTAAATACTAAGGGGAGCAGGTTTTGATACGAGTTATCGTCGAACAGGATGATGGCCATGGGGCAAAAATAAAAAAGTCTCCCGATGTATCGGGAGACTTTGAAACTTATTTATGATATAAGTACAATTATTTTTTGTTGTAACGGGTACGGAATTTATCGATACGACCTGCAGTATCAACCAGTTTCATTTTACCGGTATAGAAAGGGTGCGAGGTGTGCGAAATTTCCAGTTTCACTAATGGATACTCGTTGCCATCTTCCCATTTCACTGATTCGCGGGTATCGATGCATGATTTAGTCATGAAAGAATATTCGTTAGACATATCTTTAAACACAACTAATCTATAATTTTTTGGATGCAGGTCTTTTTTCATTGCTAATATTCCTTATAAAAGAGGTGCAAAGATAGTATCTTTTTTATTATCTATCAATAGAATGAGTAAAATTTATCAACATATTGTCTGAACCGGGATTAAACGGATTTAAAAGATGGACAGGATACAGAAAATGAACGCCCGTATTTCATCGCTGCCGGTAGCCCCGTTATCCGCTACAAATCCTCGCTCGTACCTCGCTGTGGGTTTTCCGCTACTACCAGGTTTAGCCTGAGCGGGGTTACTATAAAGGGTGTCATCCTAAGCATGGTCGAAGGGTAGTGCGAGGGCCTGCCCACCATGGTTCGACAAGCTCACGATGACACCTCCCCCCTCCTATCCAATGACCCAATGACAGCGTAGCGAAATGACTAATGACTATTTACCATCGTCCTAAACGTTAAATTAATCCGTGGTATGGTCACTTTTTTACTTTTGGGCAGCGAGTGCAGCCAATAACTTTGCGTAGTCCCTTTCATTACCAGCAGGCTGCCATTTTCCAATAGCACTGATGTGGCCTCTTTAGTGGCCCTATGCTTCAGGCTAAATTTACGTTCGGCACCGAAACTAAGGGAGGCGATGGTACTATCCTTACCCAACATCTTTTCATCGTCGCTGTGCCAAGCCATACCTTCGTCGCCGGTGTGGTAAAGGTTAAGCAGACAGGAGTTATATTGCTCGCCGGTGAGTTGTTCGGTTAGAGATTTCAAGGCCAGCAGTTCATGTGTCCAGGCTAAAGCGGTGCGGGTAGTGCCCGAATAGGCATAATCAAAGTTTTGATCGCCATACCAGGCCACCTTACGTTTGGTGATGATATGCCGCCCGAAGATCCTGGCTTCATCGTGTTTCCATTGAATGGTATCCAGTAGTATTTGCAGGTATTTATCGGCTTCTGCGGTGTCCATTACCTTGCCGTAATAGTTCACTGTGCCATCAAAGGGGAGTATGTTTTGTAAATGCATAGGGGCAAAAGTAACAGGGCAAATTTAGGGTTAAAACCCGATTCTTGCGGTTTGCTTCTACCCTTTGTCACTGCGAGGAACGAAGCGTGTAAACCAACCAAGGTTAAACTCACCCGGTCATTGCTTCGCTCGACCACCCTCTCTTCGGCTTCGCCGGAAAGAGGGAATAAGGTTA
>JAZKAO010000024.1:0-141142 GCA_040389105.1 Bacteroidota bacterium | reverse complement strand
AGTCATTAGTCATTAGTCATTAGTCATTAGTCAAAAATGCCTGCGGCATTTTTGATAAGAAATAAGAAGGGCCTTATGCTTTCGCATAAGGCCCTTGATTTTCACTAATGACTAATGACCAGTGACTAATTGTAGATAAAGCTACCATCGCCACGGCGTTGCATTGTTTTGCCGTTACGTGTTGGCCTGCCACTCCATTTTTGCAGGTTTAAGCGGAAACCTATCAGGAAATAACGGCTTTTTGTGCTGGTAACCGTGTTAGTTATGCCTGTGGCGCTAACTGTTTGTGTAAGTGGGTTAGCCTGGTGCAGTAAATCGTTCATATCAAACGTAAGGGTAAAGGTCCTTTTTTGGCCAAACTCCTTTTGGAAGCCACCGTTAATTAACAGCGGGCTGTTATTTAAGGTAGGGATGCCGCTTACGCTGCTGGTTTGTGTTGTAAATTGTTTTGAAGCATCGTAATGTACCTGGAAAGTTTTCAGGAAATAGAACTTACCATCTAAACCAAACGAGTTGGTGAGTGCCTTGCTTGATGGATTGTTTGCCGCGGTAGAGAACGTGCGGCGCAGATCGGTACCTAAAAACGGATTAAACTCTATATTATCGTTAGGGTTAAAACGTGGGCCAAAACGCTCGTTAAACTCCCAGCTGCTTTGGTGATAAACCGCGTTATCGTTCATATTAAGGTTGTAACCGTAGTTAATGCTACCGTTTAAAGCCAGGTTATACCTTCTGTCGGCCAGTTGTTTGGAGATATTGTAGTTACCACCAACCGACTGCGAACCGCTTAAGTTAACATAACTGATTTGACGGATAGAACGGCTACGTGGAGGCACAGAGCCGGGTATGGCCACCAATATTTGCGTAGTGTTACTGGCTACCTGATCTGTATAGAATACGGCGTTAGCATTAAACGACAGGTTGAACCTTGAATTTGGAAAATAGTTGTTATAACCCGCGGTAATGGTGTTATTTAAACCGGCACGCAGGTTAGGGTTACCCACAACATAGTTGTTAGGGTCGGTCCTATCGGTAAAGGGTTGTATTTGATCAAATTGCGGCTCCACATTATTACCCGAGTAATTAAGGGTAAACCTTTGGGTACGCGACCATGCATAAGCAAACCTGAATAAAGGCAATACCCTGAAGTTGCTTAGCGAGCTATGCGCATCGGCACCTACGTTATTATCAAACTTGGTACCATCAATATTATATGGTTTTAAAGTTGTACCTAACGAAAGGTTAACTTTTGAACCGTTATAACGATAGTTAAAGTTCAGGTTGGTTTCGGTAGTTACATAGTTAAAGTTCAGGTTGGTTTCTTTCACACCACCGGCAACCAACAGCGAGTCGGTAGCGTTTTTAGTATCGTGCGAGTTACGCTGGATCTGACCGTTAAACTCTAATTGCGAAAGTTTGCCCAATGGTTCAGAATAGGTCAGGCTGGTTCTGAAAGCATCGGTATTATTTGTTTTATAGGTTAACAAATGCGCGTTTTGGCTTAGTATCAGGTTCCCGGTAGTAGCATCGGCATAGTTACGGGTATCGCTAACGGTTTCGCCGTTTGATTCGCTATCGGTATGGGTGAGGCTGATCTGTGCAGAAAAATTACGGCGCGGTTTTTTAAACCTGTGGTTATACAGCGCTACTAAACCATAATTGGTATTAGGCGTGTTTGATGACGTAGTGCCCGTAACGGTTTGATGTTCGAAACCGGTGCTGTAATCGTTAACGTTATCCGAAAAAGAATTACGGAAATTTTCGGTAGTTGAATATTGGTAGCTTGGTGTTACCTGTAAGTAGTTTAAGCTATCAATTTGGTAATCAATTTCAAATTGAGCGCTACGGCCGTTAGTATTATTTTTATTATCGCCGTTGCTTTTAAAAATATTATTACCGTAGTTGTTATACCTGGTACCGTAGGTTTGGCTGGTGCTGGTATTATCGGCAAAATTATAAGTAGCGCTGCCTATTACCTGTACTTTAGCACTCCATTGGTCGCGATAGTTAAAAGACAAAGGCCTTAACGATTTAGTAGTACCCGGGTTACCGCCACCACCTCCGCCGCCGCCCTGGCCGCGTATGCCGCTTGATTGTATACCGGTTACCATGTTACGGAAATTGCCAATTAAACCTATTTGCTGGTTAGCATTAATACGCTGTACAAAAAGGCTGCCATTATACTGGTCGTTATTACCGCCCTGGCCAATTAAACGGCCTGTAGTACCTACGGACCGGTCGGCCTTGGTTGTAACGTTCAGGGTTTTGGTTGGGTCGCCGGTTTTGATACCGCTGCGGGCGGCCTGATCGCCGTAATCATCAATTACCTGCGCCAGTTCAATAATATCTGCCGGTAAATTTTGGATAGCCTGGGCCACATCGCCGCCGGCGTAATCCTTACCGTTTAATTTTACCTTGGTAACCGCCTGGCCCTGGTGGGTTAAGCTGCCATCGCTGCCAACTTCCATACCTTCCATCTTTTTCAGCAACTCGTCTAAGGTAGCGTTAGGGCGTACCTTATAATCACTTGCACGGTATTGTATGGTATCAACCTTATACACAATACTTGGTGTACCGTTAATTACAACTTCCTTAATTTGAGTTGATCCTGATTTCATTACTACCGGGTCAAGCGTTAATCGTGGCACGGCATCGTTCATACTAAACTTTTTTACATAAGGTACATAACCTATGCTGGTTACGGTAAGTGTAAAAATGTTCATTTTTACGGCCTTAAAAATAAAGATACCATCGGCATTAGCCGCTGTGCTTAGGGTATCGTGCGCCGATACCAGCTTTATAACCGCGCCGGGAATAGTGTTATCGGTCGAGTCTTTTACAATTCCGCTTACCTGCCTTGAGGTTAGGGGAGGTGGCAAGGCGGCCCTTTGCTGGCCGCCGGGGCGTGGCGCGCCCGGTATTTGCGCATACAATGTACCTGCAAATAACAGGGTGATAAGTATTAGTAGTGTTTTTTTCATCAGGGATAATTTTTAAATTTAATATGCAATAAGCGCCCTGCCTGTTTGTGCAAACAGGGCTGTTAGGTATACTTTAGTTAATAGTTGATTGTTAAAATCTATTTTTTAGCAAGGGTGTATTTGCCCCAAAAATCGGTTGGGCTCATCATGCTTTGCATATCAAAACCACCGCCGCCGCCGCCAAAGCCACGGTTACCGCCGCCGCCACCGCCGCCGCCACGGTTACCGCCACCGCCACCGCCGCCACGGTTACCACCGCCACCGCCGCCGCCGGCAAAGCCGCCAACTACAGCATCAACGCCACCGCCGCCACCACGGTTACCGCCATCGCCACCACGGTCGCCACCGTTATCGTCACGGCGGTTAAACTGTATGCCGTTTACCTTTAAGTTGTATGCTATTTCTTTGGTTTTATCAAGCGATATGCCTAATTGATCAAACGGTATGGCCAGTTCGCATATCAGGCTGCCGTTAGCATCGTAAGCAATAGCCGCCTTTATGCCATATTCGTTATAAATGGATATTACACTATCGGGTATTTCCTTAAAACCTTTCAGCTTAAC
This sequence comes from Bacteroidota bacterium, assembly GCA_040389105.1. Classification (GTDB taxonomy): domain Bacteria; phylum Bacteroidota; class Bacteroidia; order Sphingobacteriales; family Sphingobacteriaceae; genus Mucilaginibacter. Next base: position 137,598 of record JAZKAO010000024.1, on the reverse strand, counting down.
TTCCTTTACCGATTCTACCGCTGCTTTGCGCATGGCATTTATAGCCGCGGTATCAGGCTGGCCGGGTTGGCCGCCACCACCACCAGGGCCGCGTTGACCGCGCTGGCCACGCATAGCGGCACGGTTAACTAAAGGAAAGGTAAGTATAAAAGCATCTTTATCTTTCTTTTTGCCTTCGGTATTAATGGTAAAATCAATGCCGCCTGCCATTATTTTGTTAGTGGTTTGCTGGTTAGGCGATTTGATGGAGATGTAAAGCTTTTTATCATCATTAGCCATGGTATAGCTAAAGTCGACCGTTTTGTTGGTAGCCTCTAAAGTGTTGTTCCACTCGGTTAATTTGCCATCGGTTTTCACATTTACAGGGGCCCATACGCCGCTTTCCTGCACACTTTGCGCCTTCGCAGCTAACAAACCCATGCCCATACATACGGTAAGGCTGGTTTTAATTAATGTTTTAGCGTTGATTTTCATAATTTATCATTTGGTTAAATAGGGTATTTCTAATTATTATCACTTTCGTGATGGCCTATATAGGCCAGTATCTTATCCTTATAATTATCGCTCACCGGTATCTCTGTTTCGCCCAGCATCAGGCGGTTCTTTTTAAATGCCGTTATTTTATCCAGGGCTACAATAAACGATTTATGCACCCTTGCAAAACCCTCGCCCGGCAACTTATCTTCCATAAACCGCATACTTAGACGGGTTATCACCGGCTTTGTTGCACCGGCCAGGTATATTTTCACATAATCCTTTAAACCTTCAACATACAGTACCTCGGGTATGTTTATGCGCACTACCGAATAATCGGCGTTTACAAAAATAAAATCGGGTTCGGCGGGTGCTGCCTTAGCAGTTGCCGCGGCCACCGGCTGCACATTATCCTTATTCTGCCGCAAATTTATCAGTTCCGACGCCTTGTTTACCGCCTTCAGAAACCGCTCGAACGAGAATGGCTTCAATATATAATCTACCACATCCAGGTTAAAACCTTCCAGCGCGTAATTATCATAAGCCGTTACCATAATTACCATAGGCGGCTTGCTTAGGCTGTTTAAAAACTGTATGCCCGATATACCCGGCATTTGGATGTCCAGGAAGATGAGATCAACCGGCTCGCGGCGCAAAAACTCCATGGCCTCCATGGCGTTTTTACACTTGCCCTGTAAATGCAGGTACGGAACTTTCGTTACGTTATCCTCCATCAGCTCAAGCGCCAGTTTTTCGTCGTCAACCAATAGACAGCGTATCATTACTTTAGTTTAATTTTAAGGTCGGCAATAAACACATTATCGTTTTGCATAATGTCAAGCGTATAATCTTCTTTGTATAATAATTCCAGTCGCCGGCGTACATTAACTAAGCCAATGCCCGAGCTTTTATCTTTGGTATGTTGTTGCGGCGCAATAGTGTTCATCACCTTAAAATCTAACCAGCCTGTAGCCTGGTTTACGCTTAGGGTAATGTTAATTTGCGGGTCTTCTACCATCCCTACCCCGTGCTTAAATGCGTTCTCAACAAAGGGAGCCAATAACATGGGTTCAATATAATAAGCATTTATATCTTCAGGAGGGTTGAACATAATTGTTACATCATCGCCAAAGCGTAATAGCTGTAAAGCAATGTAACTTTTTAGATATTCGACCTCGCGGGCCAGCGAAACGCGTTCATCGTCGTTTTCGTACAGCATATAACGCATTAATTTTGAAAGCTCTATCAAAGATGGTTCCAGCATGTCCGACTTTTTACGGGCCAGTGATACCATATTGTTCAGTATGTTGAAAATAAAGTGCGGACTAACCTGCGAACGTAAAAAACTCAGTTCGGTTTTCAGGTTCTCGTTCTCGCGTTCCTTCCTTATCTTCTCCAGTTTAGAGTTATCCTTGATAATGCGGTAGCTGATGCTGATACCTATGATAAAAATATAGGTGATCATGTTTGAAATGTACCAAAATATAAAGCGGTCCCAGCCACGGCGGTCGCCGTCAAACCCGCCGCGGGGGCCACGTGGGCCACCCGGGCCAAACCTGCGCCCGTCTCCATGTCCTCCGTCAATGTGCTTGCCGCCTGTTGGTTTGCCATCCAATTGCAATTGCTTAGCGTCCAATTGCTTGCCATCTATGCGTTGGCCCGCAACTGCAATGATCTTCGGCCTTTCTGGCGGAGGGAACAATACATTATCAATTTGCCTTAATAAAGCCAAAATAGAGACCACTAACACCACCAGCGACAGGATATACAGCCACAATTGCTTGCGGCGCTTGTATAATACCGGATACAAAAAGTAAGCGTTTAAGTAAAAAATGCCCGCGTAAAACGAGTTATTGATCATGGTGCGGTAGTGCCATGTGCTAAAGCCCTTCCACGTGTTTGGATTGCGGAATATATAGGGCGCTGCAATAATGAGCCCCCACAGCAATACATGTATTGCGGGTTGCAAATATTTGCTTGAATATATCTTTTTAAATGCCATTAGGTATAAAAGTATATGTTAATGAGATATCCATTAGATATATGAGACAAAAGCACCATATAAAAAGACGAAAGGGGCAAATTCTGCGATGAAATAATTGGAGCCGGATAATAGCTTAACCACAAAGATTACAAAGAAATAGCAAAATGATTAACACAAAGGACACGAAGTTTTTTTTATTTCATAATCAGCATCAAGGGCTTTGTGTACTTTGTGGATTCTCCCTTTGTGCCCTCTGTGGTTAAATTCTCAACTACATGCCGAATTTCATCCATCCCTCTCCCTCATATCCAAAAATAAATTGTTTGGGATTGATGATCTCGGCCAGGATCTCTATCGAATCCACAATCCGCGGACCCGGGCGGTTGAAGTATTGGTTACCATCGGTAATATACAGTCGGTTATTTTTTACGGCTTTCAGGTCGGCAAAGCCGGGTTGGCCTAACAGGATGTTCACTTCCTTCAAGGTCCTGTCCATACTGAAACCGCAAGGCATCAGGATGATAATATCCGGGTCGGCCGATAAGATGTCAGGCCATTCCACATAGGGCGAGTGCTTTCCGTTTGATGCTAAAACAGGGATGCCGCCGGCTATCTCCACCAACTCGGGCACCCAATTGCCCGATATCATTAAGGGTTGCAGCCATTCTATACAAGCTACTGTTGGTTTATTTTCTAAAAACTTGAGTTTATGTTTGATAATATCCACCCGCTCGTGCAAGCGTTCCAGCAAATCGGCACCGGCAGCGGGTACACCTAAGGCATCCGCCACAGCGGTGATATCATTAAAAATATCAGCAAGGCTATTGGGTTGCAGCGAGACAATTCGGGCCTGCTTATCCAGGTAATCATCCAGCGCCTGCTCCACTTCCTGTAGCGATACGGCGCAAACCTCGCACTGGGCCTGCGTAATTACCACATCGGGCGCCAATTGTTTAATTACCTCGCGCTTTACGGTATAAACCGACAGTGCATCAGCCAGTATTTCCTTTACCTTATTGTCTATCTCCAGGCTGCTCAGGCCGTCTTCAAAGTTAGCTTCCGAACAGATAGGCAACTCTTTCACCCCTTCAGGATAATCGCACTCGTGCGATCGGCCTACCAGGTTATCCTGTAAACCCAGGGCGCAAACAATTTCGGTAGCGGCTGGTAATAACGATATAATTTTTTGCCCGGGCATTAATTCCATTTTATAAAATCAGGTGCAAATAACGCTAAATTCAATTTTTAACCGAAATATAATATGCAGAACTAAAAAGCTGCCTATTTTAGGGCAATGATATTCCTTACCTTTTTCCTTGGCCTTATGGTCAATTTTATTGGTTACGTCCCGCCCGGCAATATAAATTTAACGCTGGTACAAATTGCCATTAACCGCGGTATGCGGCAGGCCCTGCAATTCATCACCGCCTTTGCCTGTGCCGAATTTGTTTTTACCTATATTATTATGAACGCGGCCGAATGGCTATCGGCCCAGGTACACCTGGATACGGTTATTGATTGGGTAATGGTGGCCTTGTTTGGCACCCTGGGCACTATCACCTGGCTACACCGTAAAAAACCACCCGAAACAAAATATTCGGCCCATGCAGGCATCAAATACGGGTTGATACTGGGCTTTGTAAACCCCATGCAAATCCCCTTTTGGATGATTGCCGGCACCTATTTAATTACACACGAGTGGATTGTTACCAGTAACCTGGCGCTCATTATCTTTAGCCTTGGTTCGGCAGCGGGGGCGTTTTTGTGCTTGTTTGTTTACGGCAAATTTGCCCAATACATCCAAAGCAAATTTGAGCTAAGTACCCGTGCCATTAATACCGGCATCGCCATCCTGTTTTTCGGCTTCGCGGCTTATCATGTGGTGAAACAGGTGTATTTGGTGTTTATTAAGTAGAGGAGCTCACCAAGTGTAGGTCGTTTTACCCCCCCGTTAAAACGATAAAATCCCGGCGGGATTTAAAGGTTGTATGACGCTAAAAAGATTTGTCATTGCGAGGAGCGTGGTGGGATGTGAGGTGGGGCGACGCGGCAATCCCGTAGTTTGCAGGTCAGTAAGTAATGAACGTCCGTCTGCTCATAATCGCAGCGGCTTATCACTTTTTTCTTGAAAAAAAAGTAACAAAAATTCAAGACAGCAAAAATGCTTCCTTTGCCCACATGGCCTTTGCCCTGCAAACCGGGCAGAACCACGGCTACGCTTATTTGCCCCGCTGTCACTCGCACAACCTCCGCTTCTGCAAAACGCTGATGCCATCCCTCGCTCAGGCCACCATGTTCTGCCCGCTTTCACCTGGAAGCTCCTTTGCTGTCGGGGAACTAAAAACCAAACCCGCACGAGTAATGATAGCGTGGCTATGACGGAGGGATAATTCACATTTCCATTCTACAAATCAGATCATTATATTTACTTCACCCTAAAAAACCGATAACCGCCTTTATGGGAAACCTAAATATATTAAAACCTGTATCACTCATCCGTTTGGTAAAAAATTTGGCTTTGCTTGTCGCGCTATTTTACGGTGCGCAGTCATCGGCACAAACCCAGCCGGTATCGGTTATCCGGCAAATCGTCAACTCCATTAATACCTATGCCGATAATTCGGCACTGGAAAAACTGTACCTGCAAACCGATAAATCGACCTATAATACCAACGATACGCTTTGGTTTAAGGGCTATTTATTTAATGCTACCGGTTTAACAATCAGTAAAAAAAGCGGACTGCTATATGTGGAAATAACCGACGATAATAACAATATTATTAAACGCGCCATGCTATCGGTTTATGCCGGGCTGGTTTGGGGCGATATCTATCTGAAGGAAACCATATATCCGCAAGGCGTTTATACCCTGCGCGCCTATACTAACTGGATGCGCAATTACGACGAGCATTATGTATTTAAAAAGCAGTTCGCCGTCACCAATATCGAATCGGGCAAGGGCTGGCTGATCAATTCACGCTTAAACCTGTCGCAGTTGGATGGCAAGCCCAACGTTAAAATGGGGCTGGAGTTTAAAAGCATGGAACAAAGGGCCATTATTGCCAGCGATATTACGCTGGCCTTAACCGAGGGCCGCAAAACCTGGTTCAAAAACAAATTTTCGACCGGGGTTGATGGCACGCTTGATTTTAACTTTCAATTGCCTGAGAAAGCCAACCCTAATAAGCTATCTATTAAACTGACCGAAGTTAAAAAGGATGGTACCGGTGCCGAATACTTTGTGCCCGTTAAGCTAAACCGTAAAGACCATACCGATTTGCAATTTATGCCCGAGGGTGGCGCTTTAGTGGCCGGCATTAAAAGCAAGGTGGCCTTTAAAGCCATTGGCGAGGATGGCACCGGCGTAGCCCTAAGCGGCAGCATTTACAACAGCAAACAACAGGAAGTAACCACCTTTAAATCGGTACATTTGGGTATGGGCGAGTTTGATTTGGAACCCCAACCCGGCGAAACTTATACCGCGGCTATTAAGCTGGATGGTGGCGCCACCAAAACCTATCCCCTGCCTGCTGTTAAGGCTTCGGGCATTACATTAAGTGTGATTAACCCCATCAACAGCGATTCGCTTACTGTTAACCTAACTGCCAGTGCCGATATACCGGTTACCGAAACCGTTTACTTTTTAACCGGTTTATCCCGTGGTGTGGCCTGCTATGGCTCATCATTAAGGATAGATGAACACCATAAACAGATCAGGCTTAGCAAGGCGCTTTTTCCATCGGGGATTACCCGCTTTACGCTGCTGAACAACCACGCGCAGCCAATTAATGAACGCATTATTTTTATCGATCATCACGATAGGCTTTGCGTTAATATCAGTACCAATAAAAAAACTTACGCTAAGCGCGATAGTGTTGGCATGGATATTACCGTTACCGATAATTTGGGCGCGCCGGTACAGGGTATATTCTCTATGGCAGTTACCGATGATAACCAGCTAAAGGTTGATTCGGTAAAGAGCGGCACGCTGGTGAGCAATTTGCTGCTGACATCCGACCTGAAAGGCGAGGTAGAAGACCCCGGCTATTACTTTAACACCGCCCTTACCGATGAAACCAACCGCCAGTTGGATGACCTGCTTTTAACCCAGGGCTGGGTAAATTACGATTGGACTGCTGCCTTTGCCCCGCCAAAAACGCCCGCGTATCCTGCCGAATTATCCTATACCATTAAGGGCAAGGTGACCAATATATTTAACAAAGGGGTTGATAAATCGGGTGTGCTGCTGTTATCAAAAAAACCAAGCATGCTGTTGGATACCGTAACCAACGCCGCCGGCGAATTCTTTTTCAAGAACATCTATCCATCGGATACGGCCAGTTACGTGATACAGGCCAAAAACAAAAACGGAAAGAGTTTTAACGTGGGGATTGAAATGCAGGAATTTGTGCCGCCGGTGTTTAACGAGGTTAATAAAAGGATCATCCCCGCCTATGTAAATTTGGATAGTAGCAACACCAAAACCGTAAACACCCGTATGGCCTATAAACTGGAGCAGGACAAGCTGATGGGTATGCACGCGTTAAAGGAAGTAATTATTAAGGATAAAAAGATAGTTAAGGAATCGAAAAACCTGAACGGCCCCGGCGAAGCCGATTTTGCTATGGATGAGGCTGATATGGAAAAGGCAGGCAAAACTACCCTTGGCGATATCTTGCGGAAAAACGTAAAAGGCTTTGCCGACCGCATGGGCCGTTATTATACCGTAAACGGCGAGATATTAATATTAATTATTGATGGCATCCCGCTGCACAAAAACATACCGCCCGGCACCAGCCCTAAGGAGTTTTATGATACATCGCTTGATTATTTTACCGCCGAAGATGTTAAGGGTATAGAGGTAATGCACCCCGGCAGGTACGGTGGCAAGTATTTCCAGGAGTTTATGCACCCACTGGATGACCCTTTTAAATTTTGTTTTATAGAAGTAACCACACGCCCCGGTAAAGGTCCATTTTATAAAAGCACACCGGGCGTATATTTATATAAGCCCATGCCTTTTATTATCCCCAACCAGTTTTACGAGCCTAAATATGCCCTTAAAACTAAAACCGTATTGCCCGATATCCGCAGTACCATTTACTGGCGGCCCAATATTATTACCGGTAAGGATGGCAAAGCGCAGGTATCCTTTTATACCGCCGATAAGCCCGGCACCTACACCCTGCTTATGGAAGGCAGCGATATGATGGGAAATATAGAAAGTATACGGATGAAAGTGGTGGTGAAGTAAAATAAAACTTGTCATTGCGAGGTACGAAGCAATCGCGAACAGGCCGAGCCAGTACATTTTCAACCCCAGCGCAGCTAATTCGTCGCGGGAAAAGTTGTTCTTTTTCTTGATAAAAAGAACCAAAAATCAAGACAGCAAAAATGCTTCCTTTGCCGCACATGGCCTTTGCCCTGCAAACCGGGCAGAACCACGGCTACGCTTATTTGCCCCGCTGTCGCTAACACAAACCCCCACTTCTGCAAAACGCTGATGCCCTCCTACCGCACAGGCCACCATTGTTCTGCCCGCTTTCATCCGGAAGCTCCTTTGCTGTCGGGGACTCAGAACAAAAACGTCCTGCATAAACGATGGCCTATTACCTATTGTCTTTCCCCTTCAAATTCCAGATCTTTTCGGCCTTGCGCCCGATCAGCCAGAACGACGCGGCCAGGATGGAGAAGAAGATGGCCATATTGGTTTCTTTCCAAAAGTATTCGAAGTATTTGGTGTACAGGAAAATGATGAGGAAGGTTATACCAAATTCGCGGGCTATTACATCGTTACGTTTTAAGCCGTAAAGCATAAAACCCAAAGCCACTACTGCCGATATAATGCCCCAATAAAACAGGCTGATCTGTTTTACCTGCCACCACAGCCCTAAATCGCCATAGTTCCCAAAAATGCTGAGCATCCACAGGGAAAGGAACAGGTACAGCAAGCCCACCACATAAGTCAGTTCCCAAAAGTACTGCATCCATTTTTGTTTTTTAAGTGCATAGCAGGCAGCCATAAGCACCATGCCAAAGCTTACAAAACGCAGCGGGTAATTCATCCCCAAAAAGTAATTGCTCCATTTGGTTTGATAGCCCGTTTCAGTGCCAAACCAGCTCCCCAGCGATATAAGCGCGAACAGCCAGATCAATCGCGAGTTAAAGCGCCAGCCCAAAAAGCCATATACAAATACCGATATTAAAAACAGCAGCGAAAAGTGGTTAGCGCCGGTATCAAACGTTTTGCCCAGGTAGGCTATGCTGCAGGCCGTAAACAGTATCCCGGTAAATATAAAGGCCTCGTTACTGAATTGCTTTTCGGGATATTTCTTTTCCCTGCGCCGGCCGTAGTAAAATAGCAGGGCGGCTATCGCGCCTGTAATTATCGCTATTACCACATCGGGGGTGTAGTACAAGCTTCGCAACCAGCGGATCACGCTATCGTTAATAATGAGGTAACCAAAGGCAATAACCCCGCATATCAATGCTATCCAAAACGAATACTTAGCCAGCCGCATCCAATCGAAGCCCGGTACCTCGTACGATTGACGGAGATTTTCGGCCGTATCGGTATTCAGCAAGCCCTCCCGCTCCCAATGGTTAATGGTTTTGGTTAAAAAATCACTTTCCTGTTTATCAAGATTGAGTTTGGACATGCTTGTTAATTCATTGTTGATAGCGTGATGAAGATAAGTGAATAATGCGGGAATTTAAATTTTGTTCGGGGTGAAATGGCTAATTAACCACAAAGAACGCAAAGAGAGAAGCCACAAAGGCCACAAAGATATAAACTAAAAATATGCAGCATTCCCTTTGTGTTCTTTGTGAAAAAATCTTTGTGCGCTTTGTGGTTAAATCCTCAACTACCCGGCCAGGGCCGCCAGCACATCCACCTTATCCTGCGCTAATTGCACTTTCAGGGCATCCAGCCCATCAAATTTTACATCGCCGCGGATATAGTGCAGAAATTGCATACGGATGTTTTGGTTGTAGATCTCCCGGTCGAAATCGAAAATATTGACCTCGATATTACGGGTAATGCCGTTTACCGTGGGTCGCTGACCAATATAGGCCATGCCCTGGCAGGCCTCGCCGTCAATATCCAGCGTAACGGCAAAAATGCCATCGCCGGGGATCAGCTTATAGGTTTCCAGCGGTTGGATATTAGCTGTTGGATAACCGATCTGCCTGCCGATCTGGTCGCCGCGAATCACCTTGCCGGTCATGAAAAATGGGTAACCTAAAAAGGTATTGGCCGTGGCGATGTCACTTTCTAACAAGGCATTGCGTATCCGGGTGGAACTTACTGCCACCTCGTTAATATCCTGCTCGGGGATCTCCATTACCTCAAAACCGTAAACCGGTCCAAGTTTTTGCAGATCTTCCAAACCGCCGCTACGGTCTTTCCCAAAACGGTGATCGTAACCAATAACAATCTTTTTGGTACCAATCTGCTTCACCAACACATTCTCGATATATTCTTGCGGACTTTGGTTGGAAAAATCGCGGGAGAATGGTGTGATGATCAGGTGGTCTACACCTAATTCTTCCAGCAGGTCGGCCTTTTCGGCAATGGTGGTAATCAGTTTAATGGATTGGTCTTCGGGATGCAATATCATCCGCGGATGCGGAAAAAAGGTCAGGATCACGCTTTCGCCGCCCGATGCCTTAGCCAGTTCGATAATATTAGCGATAATTTTGCGGTGCCCCTGGTGTACACCATCAAAGGTACCAATGGTAACCACCGCGCCGCTTATCGCCTTAAATTCATCAATATGATGGTAGATCTTCATTTTTTGGGGTATCCTGTTTAATCCATCTCATCATTGCGAGGTACGAAGCAATCATCGATTAGCAGAGCCGCTCTTTATACCGATGATTGCTTCGTACCTCGCAATGACGTATTTTTTTATGCATGCAAATATAACTAACCCTATAACTCTTTTAGGTCAGTTTCGGTTGCCTTCAATTCCCTTATACTATTTACTAACTCCATCACCTCGTGCGCGTCAACCACATTAAAATCGCCGCTGCGGGTACGGCGCAGGCGCGATAGGTAGGCCGCGTTACCCAGGGCCACACCAAAATCGTTCGCCAGCGACCGGATATAGGTGCCCTTACTGCATACCACCCTAAAATCAACCTCGGGCAGTTCAATACGGGTCAGTTCAAACACGCTGATGGTTACACTGCGGGGCCTTAGCTCCACTTCCTCGCCGCGGCGGGCCTTTTCGTACAGGCGCTCGCCATCAATTTTAATGGCCGAATGGGCTGGCGGGTATTGCTGAATCTCGCCCGTAAACTGCTGGCAGGCCGCGTGCAATTGCTCGTCGGTTAAATGGGTGGTATCAAACTTTTGTTCGGGTTCGCTTTCTAAATCGTAGGTGGGTGTGGTAGCGCCCAGTGTAAAGGTGCCGGTATATTCTTTCTCCTGCGCCTGGAAGGTATCTATCTGCTTGGTCATTTTCCCGGTGCAAATGATCAGCAGGCCTGTAGCCAGTGGATCAAGCGTGCCGGCGTGGCCCACCTTCAATTTAAGCGGCTTAAAGGCGTTACGTATTTTGCCAACCACGTCAAAGCTGGTCCAGCGGTAGGGTTTATTTACCAGCAGCATTTGCCCGGTAGCGTAATCTTCTAATTTCAAATCTGTAATATATACTAAGCGGCAAATATACAGATTTGTTCCCTTGCTTGTCAGGCAGGCTATCCTATCAATTGAACGATTGCCGAAATGCTAACGGTGATACTTTGGTTTTTGTCTTGAATAACTTGCTGAACGATTGCGGATGTTCAAAACCTAATTGGTAAGCAATTTCGCTTACGGTTAAACCGGTGGTTGATAATTGCTCCTTAGCTTTTTCAATCAGCTTGTTGTGGATGTGTTGCTGGGTGCTTTGGCCAGTTAATGTTTTAAGCAGGCCACTTAAATATCCGGGCGATACGTTCAATGCATCGGCCATATAACTAACGGTGGGCAGGCCTTGGTTAGTTAAAGCATCGCTGTTAAAATAGGTAGCCAGGATGTTTTCTAACCGATCGAGTATTTGATGGTTGGTTATTTTACGGGTGATAAACTGGCGGTGATAAAAACGGTCGGCATAGTTAAGCAATAGTTCTACCTGGGCGATGATAATGTCCTGGCTAAACTTATCGATATTGGAGTGATACTCCTGCTGGATACTTTGCATCAGGCCTGCAACTATTGTTTCCTCCTTTTCCGACAGGAACAGGGCCTCGTTTACCGCATAGTCAAAATACTCGTACTGCTTTATGGTTTTGGCTAAAGTCGTATTCCATAAAAAATCGGGATGGATCAATAACATCCAGCCCGACTGTGTTAATATGGTATCATTATCTAATTCAATTTTTAAAAACTGCCCGGGCGACATAAAAAACATCATCCCCTCGTTAAAATCAAAATCCTGCTGGCCGTACTTTATCCTGGCGTTGAAATTGCGTTTGAGCGAAATGGAGTAAAAATCCTTAACTAAACTTATTTCGGTACCCGGCGGGTGCTTAATCAGTTCTAAATTAATTACGCTGATTAACGGATGCTCGGGCTTAGGCAGTTCCCTAAACTTATGAAATTCGCTAATGGTTTTAAACCGATGGGGTTGCATGCCGGCCATATTTCAATATCGTTATTTTTGGTTAAAGGTAGCGGCAAATTCCTTTGCAAAGTCTGTCATTTTTATTTTGCCCATAACTGCCGGCTTGTTGCGGTAATAATCTTCGGCTAATAAACCGGTGTGCAGGCTGGCATACATCTCCACCAAGCCGGCAGCTATTTGCGGGTTCATACCTGCTGTTACCAAACCGTTTAGCACCTGCTCATCGGGAACGATAACCCATTTAAGGTCGGGCATGCCAATGGCGGCACCTATAATAGCTGCACTTTCATTACCGGTCAGCTCCTCGCTGGCTACATAGCGTATTTTGCGGCCGGTAAAGGGTGTTAGCAATTCTTCGGCAACAGCCGCGGCAATATCTATTGGCGAAACCCATGGAATTAAATGATCGCCCCCGTAGTTTACCGCAATAACGCCCGCATTTTTTATCATAGCTACATAACTGTACATATTATAATAGAATGATGTAGGGCGTATGTGCGTAATAGCTACTTCGGGTGGTAATTGGTCCAGTATCATAGCCAGGTCATGCGCGCCAATTAAAATGCCCGATCCTTCGGCCAAATGCGCGCCAATGGTACTTAAGTTAACTACTCGCTTTACACCCGATTGTTCAATAGCCGACGCATAATTATGGCCCAGTCGGCGATAATACGCTTTAAGATCGAGGCTATGATCAAAATAATTATTGGGCGGCACCATGGTATACATGGCATCGGCGCCGGTGAAAGTAGCGGTAAGGAAATCCGTATCTTCCAACGATCCTATGGCTGCCGTGGCACCTAAGGCTTCAATGGCCGCTTGCTTTTCGGGCTTACTGCTAATTACTGTTACCGAATGGCCTTTTTTAACTAATGCTGCTGTTAATGGCTGGCTAATATGCCCTAACGAACCTGTTACTATAATTTTCATTTTGCTGTTGTTTTTTTGATATGACAAAGTTGCGCAGCAGCAAATAAGTGGGTGTAGCCAAATCAACTGTTGTTGTAGCCAAAAAATGTTTTGAGGATTTTGAGCGGATGTATCCTCATCGTTACGGATGATCCATAAACAAAAAAACCTCGCCGGTAAGGCAAGGTCTTATATAGGGGTGTTATTGCAAAACTTATTTCTTCTCTTCTACACGCTTTAGCATCCCGTGCAGGCTGGTACCGTTGTAGTCAACATCAATGGTGATGGAGTCGCCGTAAAACTTGCCTACGTTTTTAAGCAGGGTGCCGTTAAAATCTAAATTAAAGGTAAAGTTGTTACCGCTTATTTTACCATCGCTAATAGGCAGCGATCCCTGATCGTTATCGGCCGAACCGCTTAGCTTTTCGCCCTCTACTTTAAAGGTGTATTTTATCGGAAAATCGCCATTGGGTGTTTTAAGCGACCCGCTCCATTTGCCGGTTAAATCGGCAACTACGGCCAGGCAAATTAAAAAGGCACAGCAGACCAATGCAATGGTCGAGAATAGTTTCTTCTTCATGGTTTTAGTTTTTTTTGATGAAGATAGGGAAAAGTCGGAAAGCCCGCAAGACCGGAAGCCGGAAAGATAAAAGTACCGTACTGCAATTATATGGTTACCACTAAGCGCTTGCCTCCCGGAACATCCATATCCCAAAGGTTAGCGATGTTTTCCAATTTCACTTCAATAGTTTCCACCTTTAGCTTACCATCAGCCGCCAGTTGAAACATCTCCGGCAGGATCTCCGAAAAAAGCAGTCCCACCTGCCCTTTCGACCAGCTGCCTAAACCCGAACCTGTTAATTGCAGATCGACGCTTCTTAAATTGGCGGCAGATAGTTGGATCAAATCGCCACCCATACTGCCTACCGATACAAACCTTGTTTTGTTGGTGAACGAACCCTTGCCCATTAAACTGCCCAATATCATTTCGGCGGTGTGCCCCCATAGGTAATCAATTACTACATCAAAGGGCGTATCGCTATGGATCTCTTTTAACCGCGCCTTAAACACTTCATCATCGGGTGTAACAGCAATTACTTCATCGGCACCAAGGCTTAATAAGTCCTTTAATGATTGTTCATTCCGGCCGGTAGCAATCACCTTTTTCGCGCGGTAATGTTTGGCTATCTGTATAGCTACCCGCCCGGTAAAACCCGTTGCGCCGTTAATTAGTACCACATCGCCTGTTTGCATATCAGCTTTAAACCGCAAGGCCATGGCTCCCCCAATTACCGCGTTGGCTAAGGCCGCTGCTGAAGCATCGCTAATACCGCCAGGCAGTTTAACTATCCTGCCTTTTTCAATAATGGCTTTTTGCGCCAGCATCCCGCTTACGCCCATCGCGTAAACCCGGGTACCGTCGTCCATCAGGCAAACGCCGTCGCCGCCAATTACACGGCCACCTTCCATCGGCGCGTTGCTGGAGTAATGCTTGCCGCTTGCGCGATTTTTATCAAAGTGCTTAATGGCAACCGCTTTTACTGTCACTAACACTTCATCGTTATTTTGAGCTATTGGCTCGGGGAAATCCACATATTGGGGCAATTCGCCCTTTTGGTACATTACTGCTGCTTTCATTTTTTTGTTTTTTGTTGATACAAAATTAGGCAGGGCAGCAAGGCTGGAACGATAACTTATGTTATCAAATACTTAGAAATGCAATTTGCCCTTTGCCAGCTTGCTTTTAATACGGCTAAGGTGTACCGTGCTAACGCCAAGGTACGAGGCGATATAATGCTGCGGTACGCGCTGTACAATATGCGGCCGCTGGTTCAACAGGTTTTGATAACGCTGCTCGGGCGTATCCCTGATAAAGGATACAAACTCGTGCATATAATGTAATTGCCTTTCGGCAGATACCTGTAAAACCAGTTTTACAAAATCGGGCTCGTGGTTTAAATCCTGCATCAAATTATAAACATGTACTTTGGGCAACAGGTATATTACCGATGGCTCAATGGTTTCTATACTGAAAAAACTTGGCGTATTATTCAAAAAGCTTTCCAGCGATGTAAGGCCCTCGTTCTCGAAGAAGAACTGCACCGTTTTATCGTTACCATTGTTGTTAAAGCCCGCGCGCAGGCAGCCCTTTTCTACAAAAATATAATTGCCCGATATGGTCCCCTCTTCCAGTAAAATGGTTTTTGCAGGTACCTCAACCCGTTTCTGAAATTGCTGGTATTTATCCCAGTAAGCCGTTAGTTGAGGAAATTTATCTTTGAAATGAAAAAGCATAAATGAAGCAATAGGATAGCTAAATTAATAACTTAACTATCATTACTCAAAGCTATCAGGGTGTATGATAATAATAAATCGGTTCGCCTATGCCCTCGCTGGCGGTATAATAGCCTTTACCATCGGGGGTAAAGCCAATGGCTTCGCCTTGTTTTTCTTTTTTATAATATAGCTTGGTGGGCTTTTGGGTCATTACTTGCCAAACAGGCATACCTTCGGGGCGTTTCCAGTAATATACGGCATTATAGTTTCTTAATAATATCTGGCTGCCATCCTTTGATATATCGCCGGCAGTCACCCATTTAAAGGGCGGTATACCACCCAAATGCACCGTACTGCGCTTGGTTAAGGTAATGGTATCGCCCGCCTTATAAGCCAACGGAGTGGTATATACAATTACCGAGTTCTTCCTTTTAGATACAATGTATAGCAATTGCTCAACCGGGTCAACCATCAGGGTTTCGGCATCCTTTGCGCCATCTGGGTATTTAATATATAAAGGGGTGGCATCAACATGTTTTACACTATCGGGGCCAATTGCCGGCTGTTCTTCAAAACGGTAAACGGTTAAATATTTGCGCTCAGCGCGGTTATCGCCAATATCGCCCAGGTAAATATAGCTTTTGCCTTTATCGGGGCCGGGACCAACAGCAATATCTTCGCAATCGCGCGCGCCTAATGGTTCGGTGGGGTCGCCCTTGTAGTAATAGGTGGTTTTTAGCTTACCTTCGGGGGTTATGGCAAAAAAACGACTGGTATCGCCGCTATCGTTATGGATATAATAAATGCCCGGATGAGTGGTTGATGCCGCAATGCCCGATGCTTCGTCCATTACCGCATCTTGGATATAGCCTGTTATGGTTTCCTTTTCCCGCCGTATTTTTTGAGCATAGGCGGCTATCAGCATTAAAAAAATAAACCCCGGCAGTAATATCCTCTTCCTTTTTAAAAAAACCATATTAATACAAAGGTAACGTATGTATTGTGAAGATATTATTAATTATAGTGGCGGGCGGGGTAATTGTGCTGGCAATTTAACCACAGAGGCCACGGAGGTTTGCACAGAGGGCACAAAGCCTTGCTTACTTAAAAAATAAATTCTCCGTGTTCTCTGTGGGTTCTCCCTCTGTGACCTCTGTGGTTAAATTGCCCGCTACGCATCTTTTATCTAACTTGCATCTATCTAATTAATAAAATCGTAAATTGTTTGTAAGGGTAGCCCAGTTTACCCGACAAAGGGCTAAATATTAATTTAATATACTTAAATATGAAACGCCAATACATCATATTAATAGCCGGTTTACTAATTGTAAGCCTGGGCTTTGCATTTACCCGCATCCATCGTACCATTAAAAAAGCTGATGCCAATACCGGTTTTGCGTTGGTTGAACTATATACATCCGAAGGCTGCTCCAGCTGCCCGCCTGCCGATAAACTACTGGCTAAAATTGCGCAGGAATATAAAGACAAGGAAGTTTACGTTTTGGCTTACCATGTAGATTACTGGAACCATTTGGGCTGGAAAGATGTGTTTAGCAACCCGCAATATTCGGCACGCCAACGGGCTTATTCGGGCTATTTAAATTTGGATGGTGTTTATACCCCGCAGGCTATTGTGAACGGCAGGACGGAATTTGTAGGATCGGACGAGGGCAAGATGCACAACGCTATTCAGCAAAGTTTGACTAAGGCCGCAATTGCCGAACTGATTTTAAGCAATGTAAAGATAGGCGGGAATAAAGCCACCCTACAATACCACGTTAGCGGCGCACAAGGCAATAGCAACCTGCTATTGGCTGTGATAGAAAAACATGCCCAAAGCCAGGTAAAGGCGGGCGAGAACAACGGGCGGATGCTGCCGCACATTAATATCGTACAAAAATTACAAACCATTAGCTTTAAGAATGATAGCGGAAATGCCGAAATTAGCTTACCCGATGGTTTTAATACCAAAGAATGGGGCATTGTTGGCTTTGTGCAGAGCAGCCGTAACGGCGAGATACAGGCCGCCAGTAAAGTAGTTTTGGATACTAAAGAACTAGCCGCAATTAAATAAAAAATGAAAATAAGGGAAAAACATACGTTATCTATGCGGTGGTTCCATTGGCTCAACTTTCCGCTGCTGCTGATTATGATCTGGAGCGGCATGCTGATCTATTGGGGGAACGATACTTATACCCTTACCCTGTTTGGCCATACTTATTATAAGTTCTTTTCGCCGGGGTTTAACAAGTTTTTCCATATCCCGGGGCGTTTGTCCGAAGGGATGGCCTACCATTTCCTGTTCATGTGGTTTTTTGCCATTAACGGGGTAGCTTATGTGCTGTACACCCTGATATCGGGCGAGTGGCGCAAACTGGTGCCCGAACGTAAATCTTTTAAGGAAGCCTGGCTGGTACTGCTGCACGATTTGCATATCCGTAAAACGGCCCCGCCGCAGGGCAAATATAACGCCGCCCAGCGCATTGCTTACAGCGCCATTATTATAATGGGGTTTGGGTCGTTGGTTACCGGTGTGGCCATTTACAAACCTGTGCAGTTTAATTGGGTTTGCTGGCTGTGCGGCGGCTATCATCTGGCCCGCATTATCCATTTTGTGCTGACCATTGGCTATGTGTTTTTCTTTGTGATACATATTGTGCAGGTGATATTAGCCGGCTGGAATAATTTCCGCGCGGTAATATCCGGTTTTGAAATAGTAAAAGACAAGCCCCTAACCATAGTTAAAACCGACGATGAAAAGAGCGCCTAAACAAAGAAAAAAGGAAGCCCCGCTGGTGGAAAAGGAGGTGAGCAGCAAGCAACTGAACCGTCGCAACTTTATAGCGTTCGGCGCGTTCGCGGGTTTATCGGCTGTGGGCTATGGCGGTTGGCGCTGGCTGGTTAAAGCGCCTATGGAAAAGGCCGCGGTTACCGCAGGGCGCAGTGTGCCATTACGCCGCGCGCTTAACCAAAACGAGCTATTTATGCGCCGCCTGTTTAGCCGCAACCACCTGGTAAAAACCTACCCGGTAAACATGGCTGCCAAAAACGCGCGCGAAAACAGCTTTGTGGGATTAGAAGGTAAGTTTGACCCCAACGATTGGAAACTGAATGTTAAAAAACAAAGCGGCGAAACCTTAACCCTTACTATCAACGATATTATTAAAATGCCTAAAACCGATATTGTATTTGATTTTAAATGCGTAGAGGGCTGGGACCAGATACAGCATTGGGGCGGCGTAAAGTTTGTTGATTTTTTAGAACACCTTGGCCTGCACAGCGAAGCCGAAGCCGAATATGTGGGCATGATGACCCCCGACAAACAGTACTACGTAGGCATTGATATGCCCAGCGCGCTACACCCGCAAACCATGCTGGCTTACGAGTTGAATGGCAAGCCCATGTCGCTTAATCATGGTTTCCCGCTTAGGCTGATTATCCCCGTAAAATATGGCATTAAAAACCTGAAACGTATTGGAGATATCACCTTCAGCAACCGCCGCCCGCCCGATTACTGGGCCGAACAGGGGTACGATTATTATTCGGGGCTGTAACGAATGTGCAGATTCACCAATTTGTCATTTCGAACGAGCCGGGGCTAGGAAGTGAATTGGGATGAGGAGAAATCTTCTACTCGCAGACTGTCGGTATGGATAAGATTTCTCACTACGTTCGAAATGACATTTTTCCCAATAATAATCGGTGAAATCCCAAGCACAAAAAACGGCGGCCCCTATGAAATGGGCCGCCGTTAAAAATCGGTTTAGGCGAAGGGTTAAATATATCTGTTGATCATATTTTCCAAATATTCCTGCCTGCCGCTGCTTATTGCCGGTTCGCCGTTTTTAATGGCGTATTCCCGCAAATCTTCCAGCGATAGCTTGCCTTGCTCAAACTCGGCCCCCTTGCCGCTATCAAACGATGCATACCTGTCGGTTTTCACCTTTTTAAAGTCTGATTTCTGCAAGATATTATCCGCTGTAACCAATGCCCGCGCAAAGATGTCCATACCACCAATATGAGCGTAAAACAGATCGGCCGGATCGGTTGAGTTCCTGCGTATTTTTGCATCAAAATTTATGCCACCACCTTGCAGTCCACCGGCTTGCAAAATAATCATCATCGCTTCGGTAATTTCGGTAATATCATTAGGGAATTGGTCGGTATCCCAGCCGTTCTGGTAATCGCCGCGGTTAGCATCTATCGATCCTAATAAACCCGCGTCGGCCGCTACCTGCAGTTCATGCTGAAAGGTGTGGCCGGCTAAGGTAGCGTGGTTCACTTCCAGGTTCAGTTTAAAGTCGTTCAGCAGGTCGTATTTCTGCAAAAAGCCTAACACGGTAGCCGCGTCATAATCGTACTGGTGCTTGGTAGGCTCGCATGGTTTGGGTTCGATAAAAAATGTTCCCTTAAAGCCATGCTTGCGGGCATAATCCTTGGCAGTGTGCAGAAATTTGGCCAGGTGTTCCTGCTCACGCTTCATATTGGTGTTCAGCAGGCTCATATAGCCCTCGCGCCCACCCCAAAACACATAGTTCTCGCCGCCTAAGGCAATCGTGGCATCTAATGCGGCCTTTACCTGCGCGGCGCCATGTGCCAGCACGTGGAAATCGGGGTTGGTAGAGGCGCCGTTCATATAGCGTTTGTGCGAGAACAAATTAGCGGTTCCCCACAGCAACTTCACGCCGCTTTCCTTTTGCTTTTGCTGGGCGTAATCTACCAGGGCCGATAACCTGCGGTCGTTTTCGTTAATATCGTTGCCGTAATCCACCACATCCACATCGTGGAAGCAGTAGTAAGGCAAATTCATTTTGGTAATAAATTCAAATGCGGCATCCATTTTGTCCTTGGCGCGTTCAACCGCGTCGGTCTTTACATCCCAGGCAAATTGGTGGGTAGGCCCGCCGAAGGGATCGCCGCCTGTGCCTACAAAGCTGTGCCAGTAGGCACAGGCAAAGCGCAGGTGTTCTTTCATGGTTTTACCCGCCACAACCCTGTCCGCATCGTACCAGCGGAAAGCCAGCGGATTGTCGCTTTCTAATCCTTCGTATTTTACCTGGCTTATGCCCTTAAAATATTCTTCGTTTCCTAATGTGATCATCAATTTTGAATTATTGAGTTTTGAATTATTGAATTATCATTTGTCATTGCGAGGTACGAAGCAATCGCGAATATGCACGGTTGCTCTTTGGCTGTGCGATTGCTTCGTGCCTCGCAATGACATGGTGTTTAACTATCCACCGCCAGTTGCTGCTCCAGCAAACCTTTCCATTCCTGGTAAACAGGCTCGTAAGCGGTAGTGGTGGGATTGATAGTTTGTATACTTTGTATCTGCGAAAATGCTTCTTCCGTGCTTGCAAAAATCCCACTGCCTATGCCCGCGCCTAAAGCCGCGCCCACGCTGCCATCGTTTTGGTAAAGCTCGACAGGTACGCCGGTTACATTTACAAAAGCTTCGGTAAATAGGTCGCTTAAAAACAAGTTAGCCTTGCCCGCCCTGATGATGGTTGGGTGCATACCGTTCTCGCGCATAATATCAAGCCCGTAACGGAACGCGCAGGCAATGCCCTCCTGCACCGCCCTAAACAAATGCGGCTGTGTATGCAGGTTTAAATCAATATGATGGAAGTGTACGCCTATCAGTTTATTGTTCAGCATGCGCTCAGCCCCGTTACCGAAAGGTAAAATGCGTAAGCCATTACTGCCCAAAGGCGCTTGCATAGCCAAATCGTTCATCTGCGCGTAGCTAATGGCCGATCCGAACAGGCTTTTGGTCCAGCGGTTAAGGCTGCCTGTACCGTTAATACATAACAGTACGCCCAGGCGCTTCTGCGCTTCGGTATAATTTACATGCGCGAAGGTGTTCACGCGCGATTGCGGATCGTAGGTCAACTGATCGCTTACGCCATAAATCACACCCGAAGTACCTGCCGTAGCAGCCACCTCGCCGGGGCGAAGTACGTTTAACGATAGCGCGTTATTAGGCTGGTCGCCGGCTTTGTAAGCAACAGGGATCCCTTGTTTCAGCCCCAATTGTTCTGCAACAGGCTGCAACAAATTGCCATGAACCGAAAAAACAGGCCTTATTTGCGGAAACAGGCTGGTACTGAAGCCAAAGTAATCCAGTATCTCGTCCGACAATCGGTTGTTCAGAAAATCGAAGAAGATCCCCTCGGACAAGGCCGATACCGAGGTGGTGATTTCGCCGGTCAGCTTCATGGCAATATAATCGCCGGGGAGCATAATCTTGTCTATACGGTTATAAATCTCCGGCTCGTTTTGCTTTACCCAGGCCAGTTTGGCAGCGGTAAAATTACCTGGCGAATTGAGGAAATGCGACAGGCAGGTATCGTGCCCAATCGCGTCAAAAGCTTTGTCGCCAATCTCTACGGCGCGGCTATCGCACCAAATAATACTGTTGCGTAATAGTTGTTGATCTTTATCAACCAATACCAAACCGTGCATTTGATAAGCTATACCAATAGCCTCAATATCAGCAGTATTGTATTTACCCGAAGCATGGCAGCGCTGTATGGCCAACTGTGCCTGCTCCCACCACATATCCGGCGATTGCTCGGCCCAGCCGGGTTGCGGCGATATAATGGGCGATTCCTTATCGGGATATTGCGCCGTCATAACCGCCTTTTGCGTGGCTGCATCAACCACCGAAACTTTTACCGATGAGGTGCCAATATCAATGCCTAATAATAACATATATAGCTATAACAAATACTTTTATTTTATGGATCCCGGTTTTATAATCGGTGTTCGATCAACGAAAGTAAATTTAATTTTTTTGTTCTGCAATCGATTGTTGTAATTTATTTATATTATTTTTTTCTAATATTACATCTTCAAGATGAAACCTAAGAAAAGAGTAACCATTTACGACATTGCTAAGAAGCTAAATTTAACAGCATCTTCCGTTTCGCGCGCGCTGAATAACAGCAGCCACGTGAACGAGATCACTAAGCAACTGATTGTAAAAACCGCTGCCGAAATGAATTATAAGCCCAATACGCTGGCATCAAACCTGCGTAAGGGCAAATCGCAAACTATTGGGGTGGTAGTGCCGCGCATTAACCAAAACTTTTTTGCCAATGTAATTGCGGGTATCGAAGATGCTACCTATCAGCGTGGTTATAACCTGATCATCTGCCAATCGAATGAATTGCATGATAAGGAGGTACAATGTATCAATACCCTTATTAACCAGCATGTAGATTGTATTGTAATATCCGTAGCCGCCGAGGGTAATGATTATACCCACCTGCAAAACGTGATAGACCATAATATCCAACTGATACAGTTTGACCGTGTGGCCGATAACCTGGAGACACTGAAAGTGGTAAACGATAACGAGCAGGCATCTATGGAAGCGGTAGCGCATATGATAGCCCAGGGCTATAAACGCATTGCCCTGCTGGAAGGCCCGCAAAACCTGGATGTTTTTCGCCAGCGGAAAGCAGGTTATACCCGGGCTTTGCAGGAAGCCGGCCTGCCTGTGTCGGAAGAATTGATCATTGCCAACGCCTGGACAAAGGAAGCCGGCGCGGTGGCCGTACGCGGTTTATTAAATATGCCAAACCCGCCCGATGCTATTTTTGCTTCGCGCGATGATTTTTCGGCATTGGGGGTATTGGAGGTTGCTACCGATATGGGTATTAAAGTGCCCGATGAGCTGGGGATCTGCGGCTACTCGAACGAGGCTTTTACCGAGATTACCAGTCCGTCCATTACTACTATCGATCAACATAGCGTTTATATTGGCAAAACCATATCCAACCTTTACTTTCACGAAATGGATAACAAAAGCAAGGATACCGCCAGCGCGCCAAAGATCATCAGCATTAAACCGAAGTTGATCACCCGGTCGTCGACAACAAGGATATAAACTCACCCCGACGTTGCTTCGCTCGTCGGCCCTCTCTCCGCTGCGCGTAAAGAGGGCAGGAATTTTGTCGGTTTATCCAACCCCTCTTTCCGCCGAAGGCGAAGAGAGGGTGGTCCAGCGAAGCGTAGACCGGGTGAGTCACACGCTTGAATAGTATAATTAGGTGAGCGTCCACGCTCACGTTTAAAAACACACAATGTAAGCGTGGACGCTTACATTTTTACAAGTTCAAACGTGAACGCTTGAACCGGCGGAAGCCAAACCATTACATCTACACGCTTTATGCAAGCAAAAATCATCACCTTAAAAAACAAATATCTACAGGCTACTATTACTAATTACGGCGCGCGCTTAACGGGTTTAATTACACCCGATAAAAACGGCAATCCTATTGATGTAGCAGCCGGGTTTGCAACGGTTGATGCCTATTTAAAAGCCACCGCGCCTTATTACGGCGCAACCATAGGGCGCTTTGGCAACCGCATTGCCAACGGGCAATTCACTTTAAACGATATTACCTATCAGCTACCGGTAAACAACGGCCCTAATACCCTGCATGGCGGTAGCGGCTTTCACGATAAAGTTTGGGAAATTGCCGACGCGCAGGACCAGTACGCGGTATTTACCCTGTTCTCGCCCGATGGCGAGGACGGCTTTCCGGGAGATATGCGGGTAAAAGTAGTTTACACGCTGATAGATAATGCCCTGCTGATAGACTACGAAGCAACCACTAAAAAGGATACCGTGGTTAACCTTACCAATCATGCTTATTTTAACCTGAACGGCGAGGGTAGCGGCGATGTATTGGAACATAGCATGCAAATTAACGCCGATGCTTATACCCGGGTTAACGAAAATTTGATCCCGACAGGTAAACTATCGGCTGTGGCGCTTACCCCTTTTGATTTTAGGCAGCCCAAAACCATTGGCGAGCGCATTGATGCCGAACACGACCAGCTAATAATTGCCCGTGGCTACGACCATAACTATGTACTGAATAAAACCGAGGGGCAAAAACTAAGCCTTGCCGCTAAGGCTATCGGCAATAAAACCGGCATCAGCATGGAAGTGCTGACCACCGAACCGGGTATGCAATTTTATACAGGTAACTTTATGGATGGCACCAATACCTTTAAAGGCGGCAGTAAGGATGATTTCCGTAGGGCTTTTTGTTTAGAGACACAGCATTTCCCCGATTCGCCTAACCAGCCGAATTTCCCGTCGACGGTGCTTAGTCCGGGCGGCATGTTTAAATCATCATCCATGTACCGGTTTGGGGTGGCTTAATTAGCTCTGTCCTTAATTTCCTCCCAATAAACAATATCCAGGAACATGTGGTTTTGAATGGCTACCTGCGCTTTTACTTTGTTCAGCTCGGCTTTAGCCTCATCTTCTTTCAACTGGCCATCTACGGCATAATAGTAAATAGCATTGCCGGTTTGGCTGTTGATAAATTTGTAGTGTTTGTTATCTGTTTTCATGGCGCTACAGTTAACGGGTGTACAATTTATAACGCTTAACGCGGCAATTTAGTTTAGGGCTTGTGATGAATTATATTTTAACCACAAAGGGCCTCATCCCCAACCCCCTCCAGGGGAGTTTAAGTTTATCCATAAAATCTTTGCCCTGAATTTTGCATGAATACACCATTAGCAAGTCCGCATAGCGGACGAGGCATCTTGTAGCAACGGGTTTTAACCCATTGAGGAACGTATAAAACAAATCGGAGTTCCATCGGAACGACAAATATCTGCCGGATATGGTAACGGATAATGATATGGCCCGAACCTACCTTCTCTCCCATAACCCATTTCCATCAATCAACGGATTAAAATCCGTTGCTACAAAATTAGCCGTGGCGATGCCCCTCTAATAGCGAACCCTATGATTTTATGGGTAACCTTAAACCAGGGGAGAGGGGCTTAAAAAAAGAAGAAATTAGAACCCTTTCCTCTGGAGGCGGCATGGTGAGGCTTTCTTTGAACGCTGTGCTTCTCTCTTTGTGTCCTTTGTGTAAAACCTCTGTGCCCTTTGTGGTTAATTCATTACAACGCCAATAAAACCGCTATATTTGCCCCTGTTACATAACCTTGAATAAATGAGTATTTCTGTATTGGCGCAAAACCTGCGCGGCTCCGAGATCATTAAAATTGCCGGCGAGATCAACGAATTAAAAAAACAGGGGCAAAATATTGCTAACCTAACCATCGGCGATTTCGACTCGAACCTGTACCCTATTCCTGCCGATCTGAAAGCCGGCATTGTAGCGGCTTACAATCATAACCAAACTAACTATCCCCCTGCCGATGGCGTGCTTGACCTGCGCGAAAGCGTAAGCGAGTTTTTGCAAAGCCGCATGGGTTTATCTTATAAAGCTAACGAGATTTTGATCTCGGGCGGCTCGCGCCCGTTGATCTATTCTATCTTTTTGGCTATTGTTGACCCGGGCGATACCGTGGTTTTCCCGGCACCATCGTGGAATAACAACCACTATAGCGACCTAACCAGTGCTAACGCCGTGATTGTGCAAACCACACCCGAAAACAACTTTATGCCTACTGCCGATGAACTGGCCCCGCACCTTAAAGGCGCTACGCTGCTGGCCTTATGCTCGCCGTTGAACCCTACTGGTACCATGTTCATTAAAAAAGACCTGGAAGAGATTTGCGATTTGGTAATAGCCGAAAACAAAACCCGCAAGGCCGGCGAAAAACCACTGTACATTTTGTACGATCAAATTTATTCGCAGCTAACCTTTGGCAGCCACCAGCATTATAACCCGGTAACCCTGCGCCCCGAGCTGCGCGGTGTAACCGTGTTTGTAGATGGCGCGTCGAAATGTTTTGCGGCTACTGGCGTACGTGTAGGCTGGGGCTTTGGCCCGGCTAAAATTATTGATAACATGAAAGCCATTGTAGGTCACATGGGTGCATGGTCGCCCAAGGCCGAACAAGTAGCCATGGCCGATTTCCTTCGCCAGGAAGGGTCGGTTAACATTTATTTAGGCGACCTAAAAACCAAGATCCAGGCCAGCCTGACTACCCTGCACGAGGGTTTTCAGCAATTAAAGTCTGAAGGGTTAAGTGTAGATTCGATTGAACCGATGGGCGCAATTTACCTGACGGTGAAAGTTGACTATGCCGGTAAAACCACTCCGGATGGCGATTTGATCAAAGATTCGGCCGATGTTAACTTTTACCTGATCAAAGAAGCAAAGGTGGCCTTAGTGCCTTTTTCGGCATTTGGTACCGAGGATAGTATGTGCTGGTTCAGGGCATCGGTAGGCGCCAGTTCCCTACAGGATATTGAGCAAATGATCCCGAGGATTAAGGATGCTTTGTTGAAGTTGAAGTAATATACTATACCCCACCCCATCCCCGATGTGGTGGGGTATAATCTGTTTCTAAAATGAAAAAGTTTTGTTTATTTATTACCTGTGCTTTACTGGCATTATCATCATGCAAAAAAAAGACTGATGAAGTAGACACTTCTACCGCTTCGGTTAATGTGGCTTTACTTACCACAAAGCCATGGATAATTGCCAGTACCGACAACAACCCCTAAGAACGGGACGATAAATTATGCGACTATTAGCAACTGTTACCTGGACGATACTTATACTTTTAAAACCGATGGTACACTTGATGTGAATACTGGCACCATCCATTGTGATGGGTCTGAAACAGCGATAACAACTTATAATTATAGTATTGACAAAACGAATAATATCATTACTGTAAACAACAACACTTTTAAACTGGCTGAAATATCGGCTACACAATTCAAATATTACTCGGTTGTTTCTACCACTACGGGCAACCAGTTTACGATCTATATATTTCAACATTAACAAAAAAATATGCCCACCGGAACCCTCTTCCTGATCCCTGTACCATTAGCCGATGAGGCCGCGGGCAAATCATTAACACCTTATTTGGTGGATATCATTAACCACATTAACGAGTATATTGTGGAAAATGAAAAAACCGCCCGCCGCTGCCTGCGCGAAGCCGGATTAAAAACCCCGCAAAGCGAATTGGTGATACACGATTACGGCAAGCATAACCGCGACTTTAAGGATAACAACTTTTTTGCAGGCCTGCTAGCCGGTAAGGATGTTGGCCTGATGAGCGAAGCCGGTTGCCCCGGTGTGGCCGACCCAGGCGCGGAGATTGTTGCCGAAGCGCACCGCAAGGGCATTAAAGTGGTACCGCTGGTAGGGCCAAGCTCTATTTTGCTGGCACTAATGGCATCGGGGTTTAGCGGGCAAAGCTTTTGTTTCCATGGCTATTTACCTATTGATAAGATAGAGCGCGCCAACCGCATTAAGGAACTGGAAGCCCAGGCCGAAAAACTGAAGCAAACGCAACTGTTTATCGAAACACCTTTCCGCAATAACCCTATGCTGGAGGAGATTTTACGCAGCTGCAAACCTGCCACCCGGCTGTGCATTGCCTGTAACCTAACCGGCGTTGATGAAATGGTGAAAACCCAAAGCATTGCCGCCTGGAAAAAGCAAATACCCGAACTGCATAAAAAACCCTGTATATTCCTCATCTTCCATCCCTGATAAGTAATGAATATTAGCGGGCAACATCATACGGTATTAATTATAGGCGCCGGTCCTTCGGGTTTAATGATGGCCGCCCAGTTATTACGCTACGGCATCCAGCCGCTAATTATCGATAGCCGACAGGGGCCAACCAGCCATTCAAAAGCACTGGCCGTACAAGCCCGCTCGCTGGAGATTTACCGGCAGATGGGCATTGTTGATAAAGTACTGGCAGGCGGCAAGCCAGGCAAAGGCATTGCCTTTTACGAGGCCGGCAAACCCGGTGCCGAATTAAGGCTGGACCAGGTGGGCGATGTGGATACCCTGTATCCCTACGTTTTTATGTACCCGCAAAGCAGTAACGAGCGCGTACTGTTAGATTACCTTACCCTTAACTGCTGCCCCGTTTACTGGGATACCACACTTACTTCATTATCCCAAACTATAGGCGAGGCTACCGCCGTTTTAGAAAGCAGCGGCGCAGCCCAAACCATCACCGCCGATTGGGTAATTGGTGCCGATGGCGCGCATAGCCCTGTACGTAAATCGCTTAACATCCCGTTTAACGGGGATACTTACAAAAACCTGTTTTATTTAATTGATGGCAAACTGGCCGATCGGTACGAGGTCGACCTGATCAGGGTGTTTCTATCTGATAAAGGTTTAGCCGGATTTTTCCCGATGCCGGATGAGGGTTATTACCGCATCATCGGCAATATGCCCGAGGGCATGGATGGCGAGGATAAGGAATTGCAACTGGAGGAGATACTGCCATCGCTAAACGCTATAGTTGGCCATGATGTTAAGATAACCGATTGCCGCTGGCTGATCACCTATAAATTGCACCACCGCATGGCCGAGAGTTTCAGGCAGCAACGCTGCTTTTTAATTGGCGACGCGGCGCATATCCACTCGCCGGTGGGTGGGCAGGGCATGAACACTGGTTTACAGGATGCCTATAACCTGGCCTGGAAGCTGGCCGCTGTCATTAACAAAAAGGCCGGTGTGCAATTATTAGACAGCTATGCCGCCGAGCGGATGCCGGTAGCCAAAAACCTATTAAAAACCACCGACCGGGCTTTTAACTTTGCCACGTCTAAGGGTTTTATTCCGCGCTTCTTTAAAAAATATATAATGACACGCCTGTTGCATTTTGTATGGGCTAAGGAGCGTGTCCGCAAGTTCTTTTTCCTTACGGTATCGCAAACGGGTATCAGTTATCGCGATAGCAAACTGAGCCTGCATCTTAGCCAGTCTAAAAACATTAAAGCCGGCGACCGCCTCCCCTGCCTGAAAGTATTTGACGAAAAGAAGTTGGAAGAAACCGATCTGCACCAATGGTGCGCCAAACCGGGCTATACCCTGCTGATATTAGGTTTAGTGATTGAAGAGGAACTGTTTAAGATAGCCAAATGGCTTACCCAAAACTATAACGGTTACGTTCACTTCTTCTACCTGCCGCCGTCGGCCAAAAACCAGCAGGTGTTTGATGCTTTTGAAGTTGGCAAAGGCCAGCATTTATCCTTACTGGTACGCCCCGATATGCACATCGGCTTTATGAATGATGCTATTGATTTGGGAAGGATGGATAGGTATTTGGGCGGGACTGTAGCCATTAACTAAGCACCCCGTCATTGCGAGGTATGAAGCAATCCCCGGTTAGCAGAGTCAGTCAGCAATGAACGTCTGTCTGCTCAAAGGTCGCAGCGGCCTATTACTTTTTCCTTGATGGAAAAGTAACAAAAAATCAAGACAGCAAAAATGCTTCCTCTGCCACACATGGCCTTTGCCCTACAAACCGGGCAGAACCACGGCTACGCTTATTTGCCCCGCTTTCGCTCACACAGCCTTCGCTTCTGCAAAACGCTGATGCCCTCCTTCGCACAGGCCACCAAGTTCTGCCCGCTTTCACCCGGAAGCTGTTTTGCTGTCGAAGAATTTAAAAAAAATCCGAAATCGAACATCCGAAATCCGAAATGGCGTCGCCTACCTCAATATCGCTACCCAGCCCGATAGAGTTGTGCCGGGTTTCAAATCTATTTTGTAGTAATAAGTACCCTCGGGCAATGGCTGCCCGTTTAACCGGCCATCCCAGGGTTTGGTGTAGCCGCGGGTTTGGTATACTACGGTGCCCAGGCGGTTAAACACCTGGGTGAACGATTCGGGGTAGGTTTCCAGCGCTATGATGCCCCAGGTATCGTTAATGCCGTCGTTATTGGGTGTAAAGGTATTGGGGACCACCACCTTTTTATATACCCTGATAAAAACATCGTCGGTTGGGGCAAAATTGCAGGGCGCGCCTGTTGTGGCATGCAGGGTATAGGTAATATCGTCAATGGGCGTGGCAATGGGGTGCAGGCTGTTGGGGTCGCTTAGATAGGTGGCGGGTGTCCAGTAATAAGTGCCGGTACCTGTTACATTACCATTGAGTGTGATGGACTGCCCCTCGGTCATTTTTTGATCGGCCCCGGCTGTAACCACCGGCGATTTGGTAACCGTTACCGTAACCGATGCTATGGCGGTGCAAGCACCGCTTGTAGCTGTAACCGTATAGGTAGTAGTGCTTGTGGGTGCGGCAATAGGGTTAGCGATATTAGGATTTGACAAACCCGTTACCGGCAACCACGCATAAGTTACCCCCGCCGAACCAGTGGCCTGTAAAGGTGTTTGGCCACCCTCGCAAATGCCGACGTTACCACTGACCGTAACCGTAGGTTTTGGGGTAATTGTAATGGTGACCGAGGTTGTAGCCGAGCATCCCACCGCGTTTGTAACGGTAACTGTATAAACCCCTGCATTGGCCGGTTGCGCGTTATTAATAATCAGATTGGGCGATGTGGGTGTATAACCGCCGCCTGTTTTAGTCCACACGTATGTAGTACCTGCTACAACCCCGCCCTGTAAGGTAAGTGACACGTTTTCGCCCTGGCAATAGGCCAGGGTTGATGGGGCGCTGACGGATGGCGGCGCGTTAATGGTAAGTATTAACTCGGGAGACACAACCCGGCAGGTTGGCGAATTGATATTAAGCCCATTGGCACAGGCCATACGATACTTATAATTACCCGCTACAGCAGGTGTAAAGTTTACCGTGTACGATGTATTTGTAGCGCCTGCAATATCAACCCAGGCATTGTTTTTAAACTCCTGCCATTGATACATCGGTGTGGTATAACCCGCAGAAACCTGGGCGCTCATGGTATAGCTTTGGTTGGTGCCCGCACAGCCCCCGGCTGCAAGCGAACTTGTTAAATCGAATTTAGGTATAATGGTTGGCCCACAGGGCCGGAAGGTGATATCGTCTAATGCGATATCGTTACCAGTGCCACCGGCACCATTGTTGATCATAGTTAGTGTAATATCACCACCGGCAGCAGGTGTGGTAAATATCATACCATATTGATGCCAGTCGGTAGCACTTGCGCCTGGAGGCAAATCACCCGTGTTTATAAAAGTTTCATTAAGGGCCGCATCAGTTATTTTAAAAGTGATGTTTGGTGTAGCAGCTTTTACCGTTTTGGCCATATTAAGTAACCAGGCGGCAAACTCGTAAGTTGTGCCCGGGCATAAGCTTGTTATTTTTTGCTCATAAAAATAATTGGTCTTCAGCACATTGGCATTAACCACCATCATATAGCCATTGCCTGTATGATCGTTAGCTGCCCACCAATCGAACATGCCTGCTGTAGATTTGGTAATGGTATAATAGCCATCGTTTGGCGTGCCTGAAGTGTATGCATAATTAGTAAGAGCAGGTATAGGACTGCCATTACTGAAATCAATATTCACAATAGGGTCACCCAAACTGCCGGTACAGGTTTGCGATTGCGCGTAACCCGTACGTACACCAAACAAACAACAAACACATAGCAGTAGCAGGTATCGCATATTTACAAACAAGGCCATTTAGCACAAAAACCCAACAAGCATCAGCGCTGCTGATCGTTATTTATCCCGGCTAAAACGTATAAATTGGTTTGTAAATATATTGTTTGTAAATGAAGTTTGGATTAAGGTTGGTGTAATAATTACAACAAGGTGTGGTAGAGAGAAAGTCGTAGACTTAATATCGTTGATCGGTTTTAGCAATAACTGAAATCAATTGGAGTGCGGAATATAAAGCTTGTCATTTTGACCAACGGGAGAAATCTTATACGTGCGGACAGTCTGCTCGTATAAGATTTCTCCTCACTCCATTACAAAGCCCTCCCGGGTTCGTTCGAAATGACAATACAATATCTGTTAAGCTACAGCTTAAATATCCTGTCCATCAGCACCCATTTTTCGCCGGGTTTGGTGCCGGGGATGGCTTGCTGGTATTTCCACATCAGTTGTTCCCATTCCTGCACCTTGGGGTTTTCTGCATCCATGGCGCCCTTATGGTCGAAACTGAAGGTAGCATCCACCTCCATAATCATAAACAGGCGGTTTTCAAAACGGTAGATCTCCATATCGGTAATGCCCGATGTGGTAATGCTCTCCTTAATTTCGGGCCATACGGCCTGGTGATATGCTTCGTATTCGGCTATCAGGGTGGTATCATTTACCAGGTCGAGGGCTAAACAGTATCTTTTCATGGTTTTAGAATATTTATGCTGATTTACTGCTTGTTTTATAGCCGATAAGGCCAAACAACATCACCACGGCAAAACATACCATCGGTACGATATAACCTAACTGGATATTGCCCGTTTTATCGGTAATGTAACCAAAAATAGGGGGCAATATCGCACCGCCAACAATCGACATGATAATCAGGCTGCTGCCAAACTTGGTATCGCCGCCCAAATTATGGATACCCAGCGAAAATATGGTTGGGAACATAATCGACATAAAAAACGCGATAGCAATAACCGCGTAAACCGGCGTAGTCCCATGGCTGTTCATAGCCACCACGCAAAACGCAACACATATAGCGGCATAAATAGCCAGCAGGGTGTTAGGCTTAACATATTTCATAATAAAGGTACCGATAAACCGGCCGAACATAAAGGCCAGGCCCGCGGTAGCCAGGTAATAGGAGAAATAATCGGTAGCCTTGGCCTCGGTAATCAGGTGCAGGAACATAAATACTTTTTCTACACAAAGGATCAGCGCATCTTTAGGTGTGCCCGGCGGAATGGTTTTTGAAGCAAATAAAATGAAAAAGCTAAACACACAAACCTGTGCGCCTACATAAAAAAACTGTGCCGCTACGCCCCAGCTCAGGTGTTTATGCTTAAAGGCATGTAATACATTCTTCCCGCTCACCTGGTCGTCGCCATCCTTGATTTCGGGTAGTTTGGTAAAGTAAAAGGCAACGGCTATCAATAATATAATACTGCCCAAAATAAAATAAGGCAATTTAACCGACGATGCCTCTGATGCCAGCGCTACTTTGCGGGCAGCTTCGGTCATGGCGTTTAGCTGTTCATCCGTTGCCCCTTTGGTTAATATCAATTTAGCGCCAATAATAGGTGCCATAGTTGCGGCCAGGCCATTAAACGATTGCGAAAAGTTAAGGCGTTGGGTAGATGTTTCGGGGTCGCCCAGTAAGGATGCATACGGATTTGCAGCGGTTTCTAAAATGGTTAATCCGCAGGCAATAATAAATAACGCGCCTAAAAAGAAAATGTATTGCTGTGTATTAGCAGCTGGTATAAATAAAAACGATCCAAGGGCAAACAACATCAGCCCGGTAATAATGCCCGATTTATAGCCGTATTTTTTCATAATAAACCCGGCAGGTAAGGCCATTAAAAAGTAAGCGATAAACACAGCCGAATCGACCAGTGAAGCTTGTAGTGTTGACAGCGTGAACGACCGCTTCAGGTGCGGGATCAGGATAGGATCGAGATTATGGGCAAATCCCCATAAAAAAAACAGGGATGTAATGAGAATGAACGCGAAGCGGTACGATTTATTGGTTAGTGATGCCATGGATATGGTTTAATAATCGGGTTTATAATTGCGGATGCAAGTAAATAAAGTTTAAGTATAAGCTTATTTAACTTTTTATCAAAACACTCAGCTATATTGGCAGATGGATTTCAGGATGGTTGTTTATTTAACCACAGGGGGCAGAGAGAGAGAACCCACAAAGAACACAGAGGTAGTATTTGTAAAATAGAAAAGGCTCCGTGCCCTCCGTGAAAAACCTCTGTGACCTCCGTGGTTACTTCTGCTTACCCTGCCAAAAAAATTGATGATAATGCTTATTTATGCCATCAAAAGCGTTTACATTTAGGTCATATTTATCCCGTTATAAACCACCCCTTGTTGTTTAAAACTATTAGCTGCTACGTGTTTATACACGCGTAACTATTATTATATGTCTTTTTAAACCATTTCTGATAAAACATGTCAAATTCGCTTAATTAACCCAACTCTCAGCCTTTTTATGAATTTATTAAAATACCCCGTTTTAAAATCGTTCGTTGTTTTGGTGCTGCTTGCCCTTACACAATTTGCCCGGGCGCAAACCCCGCCGGGCAGCATTAAAGATGTTATTGCTAAAATAGATACCTTTAATAACCACCTCCCTACCGAAAAACTGTATATGCAGTTTGATAAACCCTATTACGCCGTTGGCGATACGATATGGTTTAAGGCTTATCTGTTAAATGCTAATTTAAACTACTCGCCCTTAAGCAGCCGCCTTTATGTAGAGGTACTGAACGATAGCAGCAAGGTGATCCGCCGTATGGCTTTCCAGATGGGGGTTGGGATATCCTGGGGTAATATATCGTTGGATGGTATGCGCGAAGGATCTGTAACCATACGGGCCTATACCAACTGGATGCGCAACTTTGGGGCCGATTACTTTTTTAACCGCGCCTTTTATATCTCGAACCCGCAAAAGCAAACCTGGCTTATTAATGCCAATAGCCAGCTGGCCGATGCCAACAATATAAAAATGAATGTAAAGTTTGCCAGTTTAGACGGGCAAACCACCGGCTTGCGGCAAATGCAGCTGCGGGTGCAGGATGGCAAAAAGGTGCTTTTTAAAGGCAGCAGCCAAACCACGGCCGATGGCCTGCTGGATGTAAACTTCCCCCTGCCCGATAAAACACCGGTTAAAAACCTGGTATTGGTAGCGCAGGATAAGCTGGATAATAAAAAACAAGTATCCATACCGGTAAACACTCACCGTGCAAAGGATGTGGATGTGCAGTTTATGCCCGAGGGTGGCTATATGGTAGCGGGGCTGCCATCGCACGTTGGCTTTAAGGTTATTGGCGATGATGGCCGCGGTGTAAACGTAAGCGGTAAAATAGTAAATGCCGCCGGCGATGAAGTGGTGGCTATCCAGTCATCGTACAAAGGGATCGGCACGTTTGATGTAGCCCCGCAAACCGGCGATGTGTATACCGCTAAATTGAATTTACCGGGCGGGCAAACCAGGGATTTCCCCCTGCCCGCCATCAAGGCATCGGGCACCGAGTTACGGGTGCGCAATGTTGGCACCCGCGATACCATGGATATATCGGTATTTATGAGTGCCGATTTGGTTAAACCCGGCGGCAGCTATTACCTGGTAGGGCAGGCGCGGGGCGTAGTTTGCTTTGGCGCCAGCGTACCTACGGGCAGGGCGTTTTCTACCGTGCACGCGGCTAAAAGCCTGTTCCCAACCGGCATTGTACACTTTACCTTATTAAACGCCCAGGGCCTGCCGCTAAACGAGCGCCTGACCTTTGTAGATCATCACGATAATTTGAAGATCAGTATAGATGCAGGTCAAAAAACTTTCGCTGCGCGCGATAGTATCCCTGTTAATATAAAGGTGACCGATGCATCGGGCAAACCTATTATCGGCAGCTTTTCGATGGCGGTTACTGATGATAACCAGGTAAAAGCCGACAGTACCGGCGCGGATAACATTATGACCCGTTTCCTGTTATCATCCGACCTGAAGGGGAATATAGAAGACCCTGCCTATTACTTCAGCGGCGATAAAACTGCATGGCAGGCGCTGGATGCCTTGTTGCTTACCCAGGGTTGGGTAGGTTACGATTGGAAGATGATCAATAACCCGGCAAAACCTACTTATCAGCCTGAATACGAATATACTGTTAACGGCAAGGTGGGCAACCTGCTTAACAAGCCTATTGCCAACGCCAGCGTAGTTTTACTGGCTAAGGGCCGTTACAATTATGTAAAGGATACTGTTACCAATGCCGACGGTCGTTTTACTTTCCGCAATTTCCCCCCGGTTGATAGCGCTACCTTTGTTTTAGAGGCGCAAAACAAAAGGCATAAGGTAATTAACGCGGGTATTACTATTGATGATAATGTATCGCCCGATGTAGCTAAGGCCAACGTACAACATGCCGCGCCATGGTATGTAAACAGCGATGCCGCCATGCTTAACTTTGTAAAAACAAACCCCGATTACCATACCGAACTGGATAAGGCCCAATATGGCCCGGGAGGCAAAATGCTGCGCGTAGTAAATATTCGTAACACCGCTATTGTTAAAGGATCGGCCAATTTAAATGGTGCCGGCGAAGCCGACCAGGTGATTGACGAGGAAACTATTGTTAACGCCAACAAAATTACCCTGGGCGAACTGCTGGCGCAAAAGGTAACCGGTTTTAGAGAGGGCTTTTTAACTAAACCCGGTGGCGGCCGCGGCACAGGCATCCCTAAGGCACCGCCCGAACTCAATTATTTTATAAAGGAGAAAAAAGTACGTTTTGTGTTTGACGGTGTAGATGTAACCCGTTTTTATCAACCTGTTGATACCGATGGCGGCGGCGCGCAAATGAACGCTTATTACAACTATGTTAAACAATACCTGGATTATTTTACAGCCGAAGACATTAAAGGCATTGAAGTATTGTATAGCCCCAGAAATATTGCCGCTTACAATAACCAAAATTTAACTACCGACGAGTTATTGGCCGAAGACGCGACCGGTACGCGCGGTTCAACTACGGCTTACCTGGAAATTACTACCCGTGCAGGCAATGGTCCGTTTACCGAACATGCCAATGGCATTTATGTATACAAACCGCTAAAGACAACTATTGCTAAGGTATTTTACCGCCCGCGCTACCCGGTTAAAAACGCCCCTGTTAAGTTTGCCGACTTACGATCGACCATACATTGGGACCCAACCGTGGTAACCAAAAATGGCGAAACCACCGTATCCTTTTACGCGGCCGATAAACCGGCCACCTACACCATTACGGTTGAAGGCGGCGATTTGAAAGGCACCATAGGCTATCAAACGCAAAAAATAACTATCGGGGGGAAATAGGATTATTTGACGATATTAAAAAAGGTTAGTACTATAGTGCTAACCTTTTTTAATATATTTGTTTATATACTCTTTTAAAAATGGAAACCATTCTGCTTCAGGTCAACAATGATAAAGCTTACAAACTTATAGAAGACCTTGAGGCTTTACACTTGATTAAGGTGCTGAAAAAAACGAGCCATCCTAAAGCAAAACTGTCTGAAAAATTTGCCGGGGCTTTGAAACTTTCTGATAAAGAATATAACAATTTCCAGGATTCTTTAACTCAAAGCAGAAACGAGTGGGAAAGGGATATTTAATAGACTCTAATGTTATTATTGGATATTTAGACAATAAACTCCCTGCAAAAGGCATGCAATTGATGAACCCATGGGTTACGTTTAGTATTAAACAGTAAACCTGTTTTTACATTTTATACAAGGCGTAGCTGCATAGCTTATTCTAAATTGCCAATCGTCCAATAACAACGGAACGAGACATCTTCCTTTATTCATTTCTATCAATTCAAATAAAATTGCTTCATTGGGTCATGCTTCAGGCCTTTTAGGCCCTCTACTACGCAGGCAGCGTTAAACCTGGCACCGGCTTCAATGGTGTGAGTATGATCTTTTACGGTGAAATAGTCGGCCATTACCTTATCCGCGCCAAGCTCGTCGTAATGGTCGGCAATGATTTTGTTCAGGTCTATAAAATCTACCTTTTCCTGTTCGGCTACTTCCTTATCCCATTGCACATAATTAGCGCCTACCCGGTCAACCTTACCATCCTTCCACATATTGCGCGGCACCAGCGACAGTACAATTGGCGTACCTCCCCTGGCCTTGGTTTCCCTGATATATTTGCGGATATTCCAGCCGAAGGTATGCACCATTTCGGCCTTTTGCGTTTTAGGGTTCACCACCTCGGCGCTATCATCGCCTGTGCCTTTCAGCGTGCTGGGCGTACCATCGTTATGGCCAAACTGGATCAATACCACATCGCCGGGTTTAATAAAGGGTTCTACCTTATTCCAAAAACCGCCCGTCCAAAAGCTGCGGCTGCTGGTGCCGCCAAAGGCTTTGTTTTGCACGGTGACCTTGTTACTATCTAACAGGTTTTGGATATAAGCGCCCCAACCCCACAGGCCGCCGTCGCCCCGGCCATAAGTGCCGTTACGCACCGTCGAATCGCCAATGAGCCACAGCGTAGGTTTTTCCTTCGGCTTTAAAATAACAAACGACGACAGCGCCACAACAGTCGCCACCAACAGGAGTTTATATTTGTTTTGCATATTCAGGAAGGTTGTAATTGGTTTACAGGAATAAATATAGCGCGACTGTTTTAAATTGGCATCCTGTAGTGTACGGGTGGACCTTGATGGACCATGATAAGACCTTGATTAAAGGATTGTAGGATTAACAGGATTTTAAGAGATAATCAATAGAATTGATTAATCAGGCAAATCATGGTCATTCTTTTAATCAAGGCCGCCCCATCCTGGCGCGAGTATGCAGCGCAGGCTTAAAGCGTGGCATACTCGTGACTTAACTAACCAAAGCCGCTTGTCCTACGGATCACAAACCAGCAGGCTTTTGGCAGCAGTCATCATCATTAAATTAACTCAAATAGTGTAAACCTTATGTTTTTTAATTATTTGATTATCAACAACTTGACTTGAAAAAGTTTTAAAATGTGTAAACTTTGTGTAAACCCTATTCTCGCTGTTTTTGGGGTCTACGATGGCGTTGTACTTACCCATAACGCGTTTTTTTGGCTCTTGAGAGTTACTGTGTGTACACAAATGGTAAAGCAATTCATACCCCGTTAGGGGGTTCAAGGTTTGTAGCCATAAAATGAGTGCATTAACAACCCCATAGGGGTTTAAGGTTTGTTAAATCACCCAAAACACAAACCTTGCGCCCCTACGGGGAGCTGATATGGGTGATATTGTAGCTACAAACCTTGAACCCCATAACGGGGTACATAGAATTAAAAAAGATATGTACACACAGTAACGCTTGAGAGAGAGCGGCGGAATAGGGGGTGGCAGGTGTATGTGTTCTTGCCGAATTGCGTATTGATGAAAGGATACGTCCCTCCTCTACCCTTTATAACCCCTCCCTGATTCTAAAACCTGCAACAACAAAAGGGAGATCCATTCAACCCAATTAGCATCGTAAACCCTTATTCCTGCTCCTACCCTGTCAAACTAATTGAATAATTAGCCAAAAGGATACATTAAAGCTATCTTAATATTTTGTCTATTCGGTTGCCAATTATTCCTTTATATGACCAGGTTAAAATCTATCTGTACATTTTTAGTATTTTCAATTGTATCCCTTTGTGCTACAGCGCAGGAGAGCGAGCGTTGGGATAAAAACGTATCGGGTGAGGAACACCCCAATATCCAGTGGTTTAAGGATGCCAAGTTTGGCATGTTTATCCATTGGGGCCTGTTTGCCCAAACGGGCGGTACCTGGCAGGGCAAAAATTTTTACGGTATATCCGAGTGGATGATGAACCGCGGCAAAATACCCGCCGCCGATTATGCCACCATCGCCAAAAAGTTTAACCCCACCCAATTTAACGCTACCGAATGGGCGCAGGTAGCTAAAGATGCCGGTATGAAATACATGGTCATTACGGCCAAGCACCACGAGGGTTTTGCCATGTTCGATAGCAAGGTGAGCGACTTTAACATTGTAAAAGCCACACCTTACGGTAAAGACCCGATGAAGGATCTGTCGAAAGCTGTACGTGCGGCAGGGCTGAAATTTGGCTTCTACTACTCGCAATATCTGGACTGGCACGAGCCTAACGGCGGCGGTAACAAGTGGGACTTTGACGAGGCCAGGAAAGATTATAAAACCTATTACCGCACCAAATCCATCCCGCAGATAAAAGAGTTGCTGAGCAATTACGGCCCGCTGGGGGTAATTTGGTTTGATATGCCGGGCGGCCTAACCAAAGAAGAAACCCAAAGCCTGATTGACGATGCCCGCCGTATACAGCCGGGATGCCTTATCAGCAGCCGCGTTGGTAATGGCCTGGGCGACTTTAAAGATTACGGCGATGGCGAAGTACCAGCTACGGTAGTCCCGGGCTCCTGGGAAGCCCTGTTCACCCATAACGACTCGTGGGGGTACAGCCGTTACGATTATAATTTTAAAACACCAAAAGAGCTGATCCGCCTGCTGGCAACGGTATCATCCAAGGGTGGTAACCTGATCTTAAACGTTGGTCCTGATAGCAGCGGCCGCATGCCCGAATATTCGGTTAAATACCTGCGCGAGGTTGGCCAATGGCTAAAAACAAACGGCGATGCTATTTATGGCACTACTGCCGGCTTAATAGCCCCGCAACCCTGGGGTGTTAGCACCACCAAGGCCAACAAGCTGTACCTGCATGTGTTCGACAGGCCTAAGAATGGGATACTGTTAGTGCCCGGGATAGATCAGGCTGTAAAAAAGGCTTATACCCTTGCGGGGAAACAACCGCTCGTATTCACTAAAAAAGGCAGCGATGTTTATGTAAAGCTACCTGCCCTGAGCGATAGCCGCAACACGGTTGTAGTACTGGAAGTTGCATCGCCTAAAAGTATTTCCTTAGTGGCTAAGCCCATCACGGTATCATCGCAATATGATAATAACCCGCTTGATGCCATTGATGCTAAGGTAATAGGCAGTACCGTAACCAAACCCATTACCTACAGCTATTATTTTGGCGACTGGAAGCATACCACCTGCCTAACCAATATGGCTACCCCGCAGGATGGCGCGGCTTTTAACATCCGGGTAACCGAACCGGGGGATTACAAGGTAACGCTGGAATATGCCTGCGCCGATAATCAATCGAAACAGGAGGGCGTGCTGAACATCAATAATAAAAACTATCCTTTTGAAACCCTTACCGCTAACGAGTACGACAGCCACAAACCCCTGCTATTTTTAAAGCAAACCGTGGCTATTGTAAGCATAGGCAAAGCGGGTAATTATAACCTAAGCGTTAACCCCATGCACAACGGTAAGGAACTATTTAAGTTAAAAACCATTTGGATGGACCCGGTACATTAACATAAACACACCTATTGAACCAATTATAATATATGAAAGTAAACATACGCAAATCAGCTGCCCTGCTTGGCTTAGCCGCGCTGGCAGTTGTGGCCTTTAAAACCGGCAGCACGGATCCATGGCAATCAAAATTTGTTACCCAAAATACTGATGGCTCCCTCACTTACCATCCCGATAAACAAGGTAACACCATCCCCGATTTTAGTCGCGTGGGCTATCATGAGCAGGATGCCCCTATCCCCGATGTACCTGTGGTGAAAACTATTGAAGCACCAAAGGATGGCAGCAATGCCAAACAACTGATCCAGGATGCTATAAACGAGGTATCAAAACTAAAGGCCGATGCTAACGGCATACGTGGGGCTATCCTGTTAAAAAAAGGCATTTATAAAATTACCGACAGCGTGTACATGCACACCGGCGGCATTGTGCTGCGCGGCGAGGGCGAAGGTAAAGACGGTACCATATTGGTAGCCGCGGGCAAAGGCCAGCGTACGCTGATTAATGTAGTTGGCAAAAAAGGTTTTACACCCGATGGCGATAAAATTAAGATAACCGATGATTTTGTACCGACGGGCGCCAAATCATTCAACGTGGCATCAACCGCGGGCTTAAAGGTTGGCGATAGGATCATCCTGTACCGCCCAAGTCCGGATAACTGGATCCACGATCTGAAGATGGACCAGATAGAAGAGCGCAAAACAGGCGGCACCAAACAATGGAAAGCCGGCGAATTTGACCTGCAGTTTGAGCGCAACATCAATAAGATTGAAGGCAATAAAATTTTTATGGATAACCCCGTAGTAATGGAAATTGATGCCAAATACGGCGGCGGGTCTATTTATAAATACAGCACCCCGGGCCGTATTAAAGAAGTGGGTGTGGAACATATCCGCTTTGAATCGGAATACGCCGGCGATACCGACGAAGACCACGGTTGGACTGCCGTTGCCTATTCTAACATCGAAAACGGCTGGGTGCGCAATGTTACCTCGTACTATTTTGGCTATGCCTGCGTAAGTACCGAGGGTGGGTCGCGCAATATTAC
The DNA here is from genome assembly GCA_040389105.1 of Bacteroidota bacterium. Classification (GTDB taxonomy): domain Bacteria; phylum Bacteroidota; class Bacteroidia; order Sphingobacteriales; family Sphingobacteriaceae; genus Mucilaginibacter. The sequence goes on along the minus strand of JAZKAO010000024.1, from coordinate 95,553 downwards.
GGTGACCGATTGCAAGTGCCTGGATGCAAAATCAATTATTACGGGCAGCCGCCGGTACTCGTTCAATAATACCGGCCAGCTTAACCTGTTTATGAACTGCCATACCGAGGATGGCCGCCACGATTACGTAACAGGCGCGCGCGTTTGCGGCCCTAATGTTTTTTACAACAATACCGCTAAAAACGAACATGCCGATATTGGCCCTCACCACCGCTGGTCGTCGGGCACGCTGTATGATAATATTGTGAGCGATGGCGAAATTAACGTGCAGGACCGCCAGTGGATGGGCAGCGGGCATGGTTGGTCGGGTGTTACACAGGTATTGTGGAACTGCACCGCCAAGGCAGCAGCCGTGCAAAAACCATGGGTAAGTGGTACCAATTATAATATCGGTTTCCATGGCAAACACGCCGAGGGTAGCTTTAAAGGCCGCCTGGATGGCGAGTGGGAAGGTATGAATAAAGATAACCTGATGCCGGCATCGTTATACATAGCACAGTTTAAGGCCAGGCATTTGAAATAATGTGCACATGTGCGTATATGCAGATATGCAAATGAAGGAATAAACAAGATGATGAAATCGGTGAAACTAATTCCAAATCGGTGAAATCACGAAAAATGAAATCAAAAAGAATACAAAACAATGAAAAAGATCCTTACCCTCATCACCCTGGCCTGTACTACACTGGCTTACGGGCAGCAACAAACCGCCAACCCCGAAGAGGTTATGCGCCGTGTGGCGGATAACATTATCCAAAAAACCACTTACCAGTTTGTAGATGGCAAAACCAAGCAGAAGTATAACGACACCAAAGGCCTGGCGCCAAGTGTAGATATTAAGGCCGAAAGCACCTTTAATAAATGGGCTTATGTAAACGGTGTTTTGGCTACCGGTATGATGGAAATGGCTACCGTGCTGAACGATAAAAAATACTCGGACTATGCCCAGCATAACTATGCCTTTATTTTTGATAACCTGCCTTATTTTGAGGCCATTTATAAAAGCAAGCAGAAGCCCGAGTATAATTCCATCTTCGCTATTGGCAATCTGGATGCCTGTGGTGCCATGTCGGCCGGTTTGGTTGACGTTAATTATTTGGCCAAGCGTAAGGAGTACAGCGCTTATTTAGATCGCGCGGCCGATTATATCCTGCACAAGCAATTGCGCCTGCCCGATGGTACCTTATCGCGCCCGCAACCCCGCAACATGACCCTTTGGGCCGATGATACTTACATGAGCGTACCTTTCCTGGCCCGCATGGGTAAGGTAACCGGCGACAGTAAATATTTTGACGATGCCATTAAACAGATAGAAAACTTTAACAAATACCTGTACGACCAGCCCAGCAGCCTGTACTGGCACAATTACTACAGCGATGTAGAAATGAACGGCGTTGGCCATTGGGGCCGTAGCAACGGCTGGATAGCCGTGGCACAGGTTGAACTATTGAAAAACCTGCCTGCTAATCACCCCAAACGCGCGGAACTGATTCGCCTGTTATTGCGCCAGATAGTAGGTTTTGCCCGCTACCAGGATCAAACCGGTTTGTGGCACCAATTGCTGGATAAGCCGGATTCGTATCTGGAAACATCGGTAACGGCCATGTATACTTATGCTGTAGCGGCTGCCGTTAACGAGGGCTGGATCAACGATAAATACATCTCCATTGCCCGCGAAGGCTGGAAAGGCCTGCAAACCAAAATTACGCCCGACGGCCAACTACAGGATGTTTGCATAGGCACCAATATGGATGAAGCCATTAGCTTTTACTATACCCGCCCTACCGCGCTGAATGATACGCACGGCCTGGGAGCTTTATTATTAGCAGGATCGGAAATGGTGAAGTATAATCAGAAAGCGAAGAAGTAATTTTATGTAGAGACGCATATTTGCGTCTCCCGCAATACAAGTCACAAACTAAAAGAGCCACAAATATGTGGCTCTACTTTTTTATATCTACGCCTGCATAAATTCCTTTTGATAGATCAGCGGGCTTTTGCCGGTTATTTGCTTAAAGTATTTATGAAAGCTGGCAAAGTTATTAAAGCCGCTTTCGTAACAAAGCTGCTTAATGCTTAGTTTATTATCTATCAGCAGCTTGCAAGCGTGGCCTACCTTTATCTCAATTAAAAACTGCGAGTAGGTTTTGCGTGTGCGCGATTTAAAGTAGCGACAAAACGAATTAGGGCTTATCATAGCTACGCCGGCAATCTCTTCCAGGTGTATCTTGTTTTTAAAGTTAGCCAGCGAGTATTCGTAAATGGCGTTAATGCGGTCGTTCTCCGATTCCTCAAAATTATGGCGGAAACCAATGGACGATAACAGGGAGATCTGGCTGCAGCCGGCAATAGCATCCAGCGCTTCCATCAGTAATATAATACGTTCTGTACCTTCGGCTTTCAGCATGCGCTCTAATAGTTCGGCAACTACCTTTTTGGTTTTACCAACAATCAGTACCCCTCGTTTAGATTTTTCCAGTATGGTACGGATCATCTTATTTTCGGGCAGTTGCAAAAACTGCGTACCCCAAAAGTTTTCAGAAAAATGCGCTACACGCACATCGGCGGTCATGTTAGAGCCCTCTAAAAAGTAAGCATCGTCAAAACGCCAGTAGTGCGGCAACTGCGACCCTACCATCACAATATCGCCCGACCGGAATTGCTTAATACTATCGCCGATAAATTGCGTACCTGTCCCCTTTTTAAAGTGGATCAGTTCAACCTCGGGGTGATAGTGCCAGCGGTTATTAATATAAGGTACTAAGTCCTGCCGTACACTAAATGAGTGTGCGGGCCCGGTGGATACTTTAAGCAGCTGTGGTTTCATTAAGCTTTATTTACAATTGGCATGGTAAATATAAGAATTTATATGCCAAAATAGCTTATAACATTGTTAATACAAATAATTTTTAAAATCGGCATGTTATTTTCTTTGTATAACTGATTGTAAATACTTGTAATAACCTCATTTCGGTAGTATGATGTCTTGAAACTTGTAGCTGTTTATTTATAAACAATTTATAAGCAATTAGTTACGTAAAAAATACTTAATCTATACCCTGTCAAATGTCTGACTCTACGCATACTTACTTACAAATACACCCTGATGATAATGTGCTGGTAGCCCTAACCGATCTGTTAAAAGATACCCCGGTTATATTTAACGGCCACCAATTCCGCTTATCTACCGATGTTTCGGCCAAACACAAGTTTACCATGGGTGCCATGGTGCCGGGCAGCCCTATTTATATGTATGGTGTACTGGTAGGTAAAACCGTCGAGCCGCTTGCACAGGGCGCGGCTATTACTGTAAAAAATGTGCAGCACGCTTCGGGAGGTTTTCATTTAGATAAGCGCCGGTTGGATTGGGCCAAACCCGATGTTAGCAAATGGCTTGATAAAACATTTATGGGTTTCCACCGCGCCGATGGATCGGTTGGTACGGCCAATTACTGGCTGGTGATACCGCTGGTATTTTGCGAAAACCGCAATGTAGACGTAATGAAGCAGGCCTTTGTAGAAAAACTGGGCTATAAAAAAGAGAAAGCGTACGAGCAGGATGTGGAGCAACTGATCAACCTGTATAAAAGTGGCCAATCGATAGAAGATATTTTAAATGCCGATATCAGCGCTACGCCCGAGGGGCAATATACCAAACGCCTGTTCGCTAATATCGACGGTATTAAATTCCTGAACCACCAACTGGGCTGCGGCGGTACCCGTACCGATTCGGATGCGTTATGCGGGCTTTTAGCAGGCTATATTACCCACCCTAATGTAGCTGGCGCAACCGTTTTAAGCCTGGGTTGCCAGCATGCGCAAGCCAGCATTTTAACCGCCGAGATTAAAAAACGCGATGCCAATTTTAAAAAGCCACTGATTATTTTAGAGCAGCAAAAAGAAGGTACCGAAACAGCGCTGATGCAAAAAGCCATTAAACGCACATTTGCCGCGCTGATGGAAGCCAACAAAACCGAACGCCAGCCTGCCCCCCTATCTAAATTATGTATAGGTTTAGAGTGTGGCGGATCAGATGGATTTTCGGGTATATCGGCTAACCCGGCAGTGGGTTATGTATCAGATTTACTGGTAACCATGGGTGGATCGGTAATATTGGCCGAGTTCCCCGAACTGTGTGGCGTAGAGCAGGAACTAAGCGACCGCTGCGTTGACGAGGATACCGCCCAACGCTTTATGCAATTAATGCAAACCTATAATGCCCGCGCCGAGGAATCGGGCTCGGGTTTTTACGCTAACCCATCGCCCGGTAATATCCGCGATGGCCTGATCACCGATGCCATTAAATCGGCCGGTGCGGCTAAAAAGGGTGGCAACTCGCCGGTTACCGCGGTGTTAGATTATCCCGAAAAGGTAACCAAGCCCGGCCTTAACCTGCTTTGTACCCCCGGCAGCGATGTGGAAAGCACCACGGCCGAAGTAGCATCGGGCGCAAACATTGTGTTGTTCACCACCGGCCTGGGTACACCTACGGGTAACCCGGTAACGCCGGTTATTAAGCTATCAACCAATACCCGTATATACGAGCGCATGCCCGATATTATTGATATTAACTGCGGTAGCATTATTGAAGGTACCGAAACCATCGCCCAAACTGCCGACCGTATACTGGATTATATTATTGATGTAGCCAGCGGCAATACCCAGCCTAAAGCGGTATTGCTTGGCCAGGATGATTTTATCCCGTGGAAACGGGGGGTATCGTTGTAAGGGACCTCACCCTGCCCTCTCCAAGGGAGAGGGTTCTGAAAATGATCATGCAATCGCCCGACTGTAGCACTGGTGAGTGCATGATGCCGGGCCATAGGCAACGCAAAAAACATTTTACTGTAGAGGCACATACTTCTGTCTTTCTTCACATGACGCCATCGTTTCACCTGCATAGCGGGGGACACAAGTATGTATCTCTACGGTAAAAACCAAAAAAAAGCCACTCTTACAAGTGGCTATAGATTTTTGGGATAAAACATCTCCGATCAGGCGCGGCGAATGATGCCCAACAGCAATGCAACAACGGCAATTACCAGTAAAACGTGGATCAGCCCTGTTGCTGAATACCAAAATACGCCTAATGCCCACCCTATAATCAGGATAACGGCAAGTATGTACAATAAACCTCTCATTTTGTAAAGTTTTAGTTTGATAATTATTTCCGTTAGCAATACTAAAACCATTCCAAAAGGCGTTTGAACGCAAAAATCCCGCCCTGTAAGCACAAAGCGGGATTTTGTTATAAAAGCGATGCCCTATTTAGTATTCGTCTTCGTTAAAAAAGAAATCATCCTTTGTAGGGTAATCAGGCCATATCTCTTCAATGTTTTCATACGGCTCACCATCATCCTCTAACGCCTGTAAGTTCTCAATAACCTCAACAGGTGCGCCTGAGCGGATGGCATAATCAATTAATTCATCTTTTGTTGCGGGCCATGGGGCATCTTCCAGATGCGAAGCCAATTCGAGTGTCCAATACATATTTTATATTTTCCTAAGATTTACTTTTTTGCAAAAGTATAATATTTTTTATTTGATTATCAAATTATTTTTTCAATAAAATTTAAAGTCGCGGTATCCACTTATTTTCAGGCACTTGCTGTTGGTGCGCTACCCTGCGGCCCAGGGTAAAAAGGTAATCGCTCAGGCGGTTTAAATAAATATTTACTTTCTCATCCACCGGGCTTTCTTCGGCCAGATGCACCGTAATGCGCTCGGCTCGGCGGCAAACGCAGCGGGCAATGTGGCAATATGATATAGTATTGTTACCGCCCGGTAAAATAAAGTGGCGCAGTTCGGGCAGTTCCTCGTTCATGCTGTCCATTTCTTTTTCCAGCAATTCAATATCTTCGGGGTGCAGGTCGGGTATTACCATTTTAGACCGCTCGGGGTCGGCTGCCAGCGATGAACCGATGGTAAACAGGCGATCCTGGATCTGTTTTAGTATCTCGCGGTCATGCTCGGCAATATCCTGGTCGCGGATGAGGCCCACCCACGAGTTCAGTTCATCTACCGTACCATAACTCTCGATACGGATATGGTGCTTGGGCACACGCGTACCACCTATTAACGATGTTAAACCTTTATCGCCCGTTTTGGTATATATTTTCATAACATGCGCAATTAAATAATTTAGTACGGTTTTTGGTTGCTACCTGATAATTTATTTCAAATATATCTGTTAAACTTGCTAAGCAATTTAAATGCCCCATAAATTTACCTGTTATGAAGTTTAAGTTATTAATTACCCCCATTATATTATTAGCCGGCACATTTTTAATGGCCAGCGTAAGCTGCGGCAATACTGCCGGCAGTAGCACCAACGCCCCGGCAACCGATGCGCCAAGGGTCAGTTTCAGCCATTTTATCAGCGAAAAGCAGTTTAACGATCTTTTCCCCTTGCGGGATAAGTTTTATACCTATGCATCTTTTATTAAAGCGGTAGATGAGTTGGGGAATATTAAAATGAAGATCAGCAGGCGGTCTACCTCCATTTACCAGTTTGCGCGTACCGATAAGGCTACCGGCAAAACCACCATCATACGCCAGGATGCCGACTGGAACGAAAACTGGGCCAAGCAAAAACCCGACAGCACTTATATTATCGATTATGGCACTTTTTGCACCGAAAAGGACGCGGCTACCAATAAAAAGGAACTGGCTGCTTTCTTCGCCAACGTAGCGCACGAAACCCGCCACGGTGAGGACGGCAAGTATAATGACGGCCTGATGTACATTCACGAGGTAAAAACCAGCCTGCCCTATATTGCCGAAAACGACGAATACCCGCCCGTTCCCGGGAAAAAGTATTATGGCCGGGGCCCGCTGCAATTAAGCTATAACGGCAATTACGGCTACGCGTCCGACTGTATTTTTGGTAACGCCAAAATACTGCTCAACAATCCCGACCTATTACAAAACGACCCGGTTGCCGCTTTTAAAGCCGCCATTTATTTTTGGATGACCCCGCAAACCCGCAAGCCATCGGCACATGATGTAATGATTGGCAAGTGGCAACCTACAGCTACCGATAAAGCCAAAGGCCGCATCCCCGGCTTTGGTATGACCATTAATATTATTAACGGCCCGGTAGAATGTAACCAGGGCGATGCGATGCCCACCATGGCCAACCGCATAGCGTTTTACCAGCATTTTTTAACCCAACTGGGTGCAAGCGACGCAAATTGCGCCTGCTCGTGCGGGAAGATGGCGGCGTTTTAAACCAAGGGTATATATTTGCACCATGCTCATCTCCGAAACCCAGCTTCGCCAATTTACCCAAAACATATTTTTAGCCATTGGCTGCAGTGAGGAACACGCGCGCCTTTCGGCAGATGTGTTGTTACGGTCGGATTTGCGGGGGATCGATTCGCATGGGGTGGCGCGGCTCTCGGGCTATATCAGGCTGTGGGAGAAAGGCCGGATAAACCCCACGCCCAATATCCGCATTGTACACGAAACACCCACCACGGCCACCGTTGACGGCGATGCGGGCCTTGGACTGGTAGTTGCCCCCTTTGCTATGCAGGTAGCCATACAAAAGGCCGGGCAATACGGTTCGGGTTGGGTATCGGTACGTAACTCTAATCACTTCGGTATTGCAGGCTATCACGCGCTGATGGCGGTGGAAAAAGACATGATAGGTTTTGCCATGACCAATGCCAGCCCGCTGGTGGCGCCAACCTTTAGTAACGAACGCATGCTGGGCACCAACCCCATGTGTTATGCCTTCCCGGCAGGGAAATACCCGCCGCTGATTGTGGACATGGCTACATCTGCCGCGGCAAACGGTAAGCTGGAAATAGCCCAGCGCGGCGGCAAGCAAGTACCCGAAGGCTGGATCCAGGATGCGGAGGGCAATTACACCACCGATCCGCACGCGTTAAAAACCGGCGGCTCTCTGCTGCCCTTAGGCAGCGACCGCGAGCATGGCAGCCATAAAGGATTTGGCTTAAGCGCTACGGTGGATATCCTTTCGGCTGTATTATCCGGCGCTAATTATGGCCCCTGGGTGCCGCCCTTTGTAGCCTTTTTAGACCCGCCTACCGATCCCGTGGGACAGGGCATAGGGCATTTTTTGGGTGCTATGCGGGTGGATGGTTTTAGGCCCATACAGGACTTTAAGGATAATTTAGACAACTGGATCAGTCGCTTTAAATCGGCCCAAACAATTGATCCCAACCAAAAAGTCATCATCCCCGGCGAGCCGGAACTGGAAGCAGAGATGGATAGGCGCGTTAATGGTATCCCGGTGGTGGACGCAGTGGTTAAAGATTTGAATGAATTGGCGGTGAGGTTTGGGCTTCAGAAAATTTAACCACAAAGGGCACAAAGAAGTCACAGAACAAACTCATTAACAAAGTTTTTCATGCTGAGATCACAAAGGCTTTGTGGTCTTCGTGCTTCTCTCTTTGTGTCCTTTGTGGTTAACTCTCCGTAAAAACCATTTTGCCATATCCCCGCAAACAACTATTTTTAACCATGCTTATCACCGAGGATTTTTTGCATTACGTGTGGAAATTTCGCCTGTTTACCCGCACTGCTTTGCAAACAACGGAGGGTGAGGAGATAGAGGTATTCTCGGCGGGGATGGCGCATACCGATGGCGGGCCCGATTTTCAGAACGCCCGTGTGCGCATTGGCCAAACTACCTGGGCCGGCAATGTGGAACTGCATATTTCATCGAACGACTGGAACCGCCATGGCCACCAAACCGACGGCGCGTATGGTAGCGTAATTTTACACGTGGTTTACCGGGACGACCAGCCGGTTATACTACCCGATGGACGAAAAGTCCCCACGCTTGAACTGCACGACCGCATCCCTGAAGAACTTTACCTCCGTTACCATCACCTCATTTTCAGCAACCAGCAGTTTATCCCCTGCGAGGGAAGCATTAACACCGTAGATGAACTGACCATGCGTAACTGGCTGACCCGGGTTTTGGTGGAGCGGCTGGAAAAGAAATCGGCAGCGGTAATTGAGGCCTTAAACGTTAACCGTGGCGATTGGGAAGAAACTTTTTACCGTTTCCTGGCGGCTAATTTTGGCTTTAAGGTAAATGCCCTGCCTTTTGAAATGGTGGCTAAATCGTTGCCGCAAACCATTTTTGCCAAGCATAAAAACAATCCCATGCAAATTGAGGCATTGATATTTGGTCAAGCCGGTTTTTTGGAGGATGATTTTACCGATGAATATCCGCACAAGCTAAAAGAAGAATATAATTACCTGCGCAAAAAATACCAACTTACGCCAATTGAAAAGCATTTGTGGAAATTCCTACGGATGCGCCCGCAAAATTTCCCGACAATCCGTCTGGCGCAATTTGCGGCACTGGTGGTTAACTCTACGCATTTGTTCTCGAAAATTCTGGAGGTACGCGAGGTAGCCCAACTGCGCGACCTGTTTGCCAACGCCAAAGTAAACGCCTACTGGGAAACCCGTTACCGCTTTGATGCCGAAAGTAAATCCGCAGCCAAAAATATGGGGCATGCCGCAGTGGATATTATCCTGTTGAATACCGTAGCAGTTACCCTGTTTAGTTATGGCAAGCACCTGCAAAAACAACATTATATCAGTCGCGCTATGCAATTGCTGGAATATTTACCGGCCGAAAAAAACCATATTACCGATGATTTTGTTACCTTAGGGCTGAAAATTAGTACCGCGTTCGAGTCGCAGGCCTTGCTGGAACTTAAAAACAGTTTTTGCAACCACAAAAAATGCCTGCAATGCGCCGTTGGTAATAAAATATTAAAACTGGCCTGATATGTTACAGCGCGTCCTCACATTTTTTGAACGTTACTCTTTCGGGGTGTGTACCTACCTGGGCGAGCGCTTTAATATCTCCATCAATAAAATCAGGCTTTTCTTCATTTATTCATCGTTCCTGGCGGTGGGTTTCCCATTGGTATTTTATTTCTTTGCCGGCATTGTGCTGGATATCCGTAATTACGTTAAGCGTATGCGTGGGCGAGTGACGGACCTGTAGCCCCCATTGCTATCGGGCACAAAAAAAGCCGGGATATGCCCGGCTTTGATATCTTCTAACCTAATTATTTTATCCTCTCTTTTACCTTTTTAGCCATTTGCAAATGGTCCTGTATCATAGGTAAGGTTTTACCGGCGAAGCTTTTGGTGTCACCATCCGACAGGTCTTTATAGGCATCTTTGTAGTTATCAACCGATTTTTCGTGACCACTTACAATTACGTCCATATATTTCTTATCGAAATTGGCACCGGTTAGTTTAGCAGCATCGGCCAGTGTTTTAGCATGGTCGCTATCTACATCTCCCGGCAATTTAAAGTTCGCGCTTTCGGCTATGGCCAGCATTTGATCGTTAATGCCGGTATGCGCGGTTACCAGTTGGGCGGCTAAATGCTTTACATCAGCATTTAATCCATTGGTTTCAGCCAGTTTAGATAACGCAATTTCGAACAAGCCCGATTCATAGCTTTTTACCAAAAATTTAGAGGCATCCTCTTTAAGTTCGGTTTTGGCCTTGTTGGCCGAATCGGCGTTGGCAACCACAGCTTTGTTAGCCGAGTCTGTTTGGGCGATGGTTGATTTATTGGCCGAATCGGCAGCATCGCTTGCATTTTTTGTAGACGAGCCACAGGCCGATAAACCGGCAACGGCAATAAAGGCTGCCCCGGCAAGGCAGTTTTTTAAATTAGTTTTCATACGTTTTTGATTATGGCAGATTTATAAAGCAGGCATTTTACCTGTGCATTATTAAACTCAAAAACAATATAAATGTTTGCAGTGCAAAAGGGATGCTCCCCTTTAGGCCCCCCAGAGGGGGCAACAAAAAAGCCGGGAATACACCCGGCTTCATGAGTTTTCGTAAAAATAGTGCTTCGGCTAAAGTGGGTTAACAACAAAGCGTTTTAATTGTTTTAAATATTTTTTATTTTATTCCATTCTTAAACTTTTAACCGGATTGGCTCTGGCCGCGCTGAAGGTTTTTAAACCCGTGGTGACAAAGGCCACCACTAAACCTGCCAATAAGGATAACACGAAAGTCCACCAATTAGCATGGGTGCGATAGGGAAAATCCTGCAGCCATTTATCCATGATATACCAGCCTATGGGCAATGCAATGCAGTTGGCAATTACAATGAGTTTTAAGTACTCGCCCGAGAAGAGCAGCACAATATCCATTATCCCAGCCCCAATTACCTTGCGGATACCGATCTCCCTTGTTTTTTGCGCCAGCAAGTAGGTAATTAAGCCCAGCAAACCCATGCACGATATCAGGATGGCTATGCCGGTAAATATGCCCATCATTTTTTGCTGCTGCTCGTCCTGCTTGTAATCGTATTTCATTTGGTCGCTTAAAAAATCGTATTTAAAGGGCAAATCGGGGTTGTATTTTTTCCAGGCCTGTTCCATGGTTTTAATTACTCCGGCCTGGTTATGCCCGTTCACTTTGGCAATCATCACGCTAAACTGGGTGGGATTTACCAGCACCAAAGCCATGGGACTAATAAGGTTATGCATCGAAAAAAAGTGATAATCCTTCACCACGCCCACAATTTTATAATTGTTCACTTTGCCATTATGCACGTGCGACATGTATTTGCCTACAGCCGTTTGCGGGTCTAAGCCTGCCACTTTAACGGCTTGCTCGTTCAATATCATCTCGCGGCCCAGTTCCTTCTCTTCAAAATCGCCGGTGGTAGCGGTATTTACCGTGCCTGTTTGGCTAAAATTGCCACCCGCTATTAATTGCAAGCCCAGGGTTTTTATATAATTGGCATCCACACAATTTAAAAATGTGTCGTGCTTATCATTCACGGTTCCGTCCTGCCGGTACAGGTTCATATCGCCGCTTAGTAAAGAGCCGGTTGCTGCGGTAGCCTTTAAAACGCGGCTGTCCTTAGCCAATAGGTCTAAATATATCGTAGCATTCTTTTTTGCCTGTTCAGAGTTGAGCGGGAAAATCACCTGCTGATCCCTATCGTACCCGGTGCGGCTGTTAATCATAAAATGCAGTTGCTGCCATATCACCATGGTTGCAAAAATTAAACAAACCGATATGGCAAACTGCGCTATCACCAATACCTTGCGGATACCAATAGCCGACAGCGAATTACTGATACGCCCTTTTAAAACGATGACCGGTTTAAACGACGACAGGTAAAAGACCGGGTAAATGCCCGATAGCAATCCCGTTAGTAAGGTGATAAGCAGCATCCAAAAAACAAGTGTACGGTTCTCGGGGGCAAAGAAAGATAGTTCCTGCCCGGTAAACTGGTTAAATACGGGTAAGATCAAAAACACCAATCCCCCGGCCAAAATGAATGCTACAAAACTAACCAGCAAGGTTTCGATAAAAAACTGGTAGCGGATAGCTATACGGTTAGCGCCCATTACACGGCGTACGCCAACCTCGCGGGCACGGTCTATAGCCTGGGCGGTGCTAAGGTTCATAAAATTGATACTACCCAACAACAGAATGATTAGCGCGATGGTACCCAACAGGTACAGGTATTTTAAATTGCCCTGCCTAACCTCGATTGAACCCTGGTATTGCGACGAATGCAGGTGAATATCCTTTAGGGCCTGAACGCTGTTCACACATTTCTCGCCCGTGGCTTTCATATCGGCGGCGGCATGGCGCTGTAAATAGCTGTTCAGTTTGCCTACCAGTTGGGGGATATCGGTACCCGGTTTTACCTTAATATAAGTATAAAAGTTAGGGTTAATCATCCAGTTGGTAAAGGCGGCCAGGTAATGCGCGGCTTTGTCGCCGGTGTTTGGTAAAATATAGTTGGGGTTCAGGTGGTTCAGGAAATCATTTTTCAATACGCCCGAAACGGTATAAACCTGGCTGCCTGATGGGTCATCCAGTTTTACGGTTTGCCCGATGGGGTAGCTATTGCCGAATAGTTTTTCGGCCAGTTTTTGCGATAGCACGATATTGTAGGGCTGGTTTAAGGCCTGCTGCTTATCGCCATATAAAAAATGGAAGGACAGGATATTAAAAAAGTTTGGATCAACCCGGTAACCGTCGTGTTCGCTATACGGTGCCGCCTTCCCCTTGCCGGTCAGACTGAAAGTACCGCCCTCGTCCATAGCTTCTACACGGGTGTTTTCTTCAATTTCGGGCACCTCATTTTTCAGTAAGGTAGCATAAGGGAAAGCCGTGGTAGGTGCTTTGGCACCGCTGGCAAAATTGGATACCACACGGTAAACGTTTTTCCGGTTATCAAAGCCCTTGTCAAAACTATACTCGTGCTGAAAATACAGGAACACCAGCGCGCAGGCTGTTAACCCTGTAGCCAGGCTTAGTACATTAATAAAGGTGGAGGTTTTCCGCTTCCAAAGGTTACGGATGGCTAATTTCAGGTAGCTTTTAAACATACGCTATGCATTTATGCATTCAAGGTATTAATTTGATGCAGGCCTTGCAAGGTGTTTAACAAATATTAACGTTAAGCCCCTATTCCTCTTGCGCTCGTCTGCGACGAGTGGTTCGTGCTGTGGCGCGATTGCATCGTCCAGAAGCGCTGCAGGCGCTAAACCATTTTAACCACTCGTCAACAATACGCAATATCATAAAAATGGCTTTGTGTACTTTGTGCCAAATCCTGATGCCCTTAGTGGTTAAACTTACCACAAAGACCACACAGGGAGGAACACAAAGCGCACAAAGCCGATTATATATTTATACTCGTATCTGTATTAATGCAGATAGTTATTGCTTTAACAACCAGGCAAAAATTAACGGGGCCACAATGGTCGCGTCGCTTTCTACTATAAATTTGGGGGTGTTGATATCCAGTTTACCCCAGGTGATCTTCTCGTTTGGCACAGCGCCCGAATATGAACCATAAGAAGTGGTAGAATCCGAAATCTGGCAGAAATAACTCCAGAAAGGGATTTCGGGCATTTCCATATCCTGGTAAAGCATAGGTACTACACATATCGGGAAATCGCCTGCTATACCGCCGCCTATCTGGAAAAAGCCTACGCCTTTACCGTCCGAATTTTCGGGGTACCAGCCGGCTAACCAGGTCATGTATTCGATACCGCTTTTCATGGTCAGTGCTTTAATTTCGCCCTTGATGACGTACGACGCGAAGATATTACCCATAGTGCTATCTTCCCATCCCGGTACTACTATCGGCAGATTCTTTTCGGCAGCAGCCAGCATCCACGAGTTTTTAGGATCAATCTCATAGTATTGCTCCAGCACGCCGCTTAGCAACATTTTGTACATGTATTCGTGCGGGAAATAACGTTCGCCGGCGGTATCGGCATCTTTCCATATTTTGTGGATATGTTTTTGCAGGCGGCGGAATGCTTCCTCTTCGGGGATGCAGGTATCGGTAACACGGTTGTAGTGGTTCTCTAACAAATCCCACTCATCCTGCGGACTTAAATCGCGATAGTTAGGTACGCGTTTATAGTGCGAGTGTGCCACCAGGTTCATAATATCTTCTTCCAGGTTAGCGCCTGTGCAGGATATAATATGGATCTTATCCTGGCGGATCATCTCGGCCAGGGAAATACCCAGTTCGGCCGTACTCATGGCACCACCCAGGGTCACCATCATTTTGCCGCCTTCCAGCAGGTGGGTTTCGTAGCCTTTAGCTGCATCCATTAAAGCTGCCGCGTTAAAGTGCAGATAGTTTTTCTCAATAAACTGAGATATAGGTCCTCTTGTAATGCTCATGGTCAATGATTTTTCAGGGGGCAAAAGTACGGATTGTGCGGTGAGTTTAACCACAAAGGCGGCAAAGTTTTTTACACAAAGGTCACTAAGAACCTCACCCTACCCTCCCCGAGGGGGAGGGCTTTAAAAGTATTTTTAGAACCCTCCCCCTCGGGGAGGGTTTGGGAGGGGTCTTTTTGTGGCTAAATAGCCCCTATGGCAAACAAAATCCCCCTATCTTAGTTCCCTCAATCTAATCATGAAAAAACTTTTTACGCTCTCCATATTTATCCTGCTGGCTTCGCCCCTTTTCGCGCAAAAAAACCTGCTGCCTAAATTTGTTCGAAAAATGCTGTTCGAAAAGGATAGCAGCAAGCATAGCAGCTTTTTCCTGCTGCCTGTATTTAGTTCGGCACCCGAGACGGGTTTGGAAGCTGGTGGCTCGGCCCTATACTCGTTTTATACCGACACCTTGCATAATGATACCCGTGTATCCAATATCTTCGGTTACGGGACTATTACCACTAAAGGCCAAAGCCGCCTGAGTTTAAGCAGCACCTATTGGGCACCACACAACGCCTGGAAATACACGGCGGGGATTAGTTATATTAATTTCCCGTTCGATTTTTACGGCATCGGGCCAAATACCTACAAGGCCGGGAAGGACCATCTTGGCCAAAAGCGTTTTAAATTGAATTTTGAGGCTGACAAGAAATTCGGCAAGTATGTGTACCTGGGGCTAATGGCCGGGGCATTTGATTATAAATTTACCAACGAAACACCGGGTGGCAGCTTTGATACCAACCCGCGTGTAGAAGACCGCAAAGGTGGCGCCAGCGCACTGGCCGGGCCGGCATTTATTTTTGATACCCGCAATAATAATACCTATACCACCAAAGGGATTATTATTACCAGTTACTTTAATCTTTTTCAGGGTATTGGCACTAATGATACCTATAAGGGCGGTTTGCTGAATATCGAGATATCGCAATTTAACCCTTTAAGCAAACGCCTGATGCTGGGGTTTGATGTACAAAGCCAAGACCTAACCGGTGCCCGGTCGCCGTTTTACCTGCTGCCATCCTTAGGTAGCGACGAACTGATGCGTGGCTACTACAACGGCCGTTACCGCGACCGCAACATGCTGGCTGGCCAGGCAGAACTGCGCTACCGCCTGAGCGACCGTGTTGGTATAGCCGGCTTTGCTGGTGCAGGCACAGTGTTTAATAAAACGTTTGCCCTATCCGATTTAAAACCGAATTATGGCGGTGGCCTGCGTTACTTTTTTGATGTAGAAAAAGGCCTCACCATGCGTGTTGACTACGGTATGGGCCAAAAGGTTGCCGGCGAACAAAGGCAGAGCGGGTTTTATTTGAGTTTGGGGGAAGCGTTCTGATGTGCATGTGCGGATATGCAAATGAGAGCTTAATAAATGTTTATATTACTCGATATTAAACCTTTACAGGGATTTTAAATCTACTTGATATGCCCATCAAATCACATTCCGCTCATAGCTTAAAACCCGCGTTGGGGTTTAAGCTATTACTGTTTATTAGCTGTTTGTTTATCGCTTTTGCCCTACCCGGGTTTGCGCAGGTTAAGCCGCAGGTAATGGAGTGGACCATTGGCGGCAAGGTGAGGCAAGCGTTAGTTTACATCCCGGCAACGGCAAAAACCAAGGCTACGCCCTTGATATTTTTGTACCATGGGCACGGTGGCAACATGCAAAACATTTACAATACCCGGGGCTTTGATAAATTATGGCCCGAGGCTATTACTATTTGTCCGCAAGGTTTAAAAAGAGCCGGCGCTTTAACCGATCCCGAGGGTAACCTGCCCGGCTGGCAAATGGCCGCCGATGCCGGCAATACCGACCTGCAACTTTTTGATGCCATGCTAAAAACCCTGAAAGACGATTATATGGTTGATAGCAAAAGGATCTACGTAACTGGGCACTCTAACGGTGGCGGCTTTACGTATTTATTGTGGGCTACCCGTGGCGATACTTTTGCCGCCGTTGCCCCTACGGCTTCGGTAGGCGCTAAGTTAATGACTATGCTTAAACCCAAACCGGCCCTGCACCTGATGGGCGAAACCGACCCGCTGGTAAAGCCCGAATGGCAAAGGCTCACCTGCAATTATATCCTGAAGTTAAACAAGTGCGATGTTAACGCCGGCCAAAAAGTGGCCCAATATGCCACGCTGTATCCATCAGCAACCGGTAATCCTTTTATTATCTATTCCCACCCCGGCGGGCATATTTATCCGCCTGAGGCTAACGCTGTGATTATTGATTTTTTTAAGAAGCAGGTGAAGCAATAGAGATTCATACGCACATCTACATATCCGCACAATTGCACATCCGCATCAAATCCTGATCTTAAAATCCTCCTTAGCCTGGCCTTTTTTAAAGTATACCAATCCTATCCAAAACAGGTCGACCGTTGCGGTTACCTGTGGATGCGCTTTTATTTGTGCCCAGGCTTGCTTCATGCCCTCGCTCCAGTAAATATCATCGAAGATAAGCAGGGTATCCTCGTGTACTTTGGGCAGGCACCATTCAAAGTACCGCAGGGTAGCATCCTTTTGGTGGTTGCCGTCTACATATACAAAATCCAATTGGGGCAAGCTGTCAATTAAGGGGTGCAGGGTATCATCAAAGTTGCCGACTAATTGTTCAATATCATTGGCTGCCCCCTGCTTAAACACCCCAGCGGCTACGGCGGCGGTTTGCGGGCAGCCTTCCAGCGTATAGATTTTTGCATTTGGGGCGGCCTGTTGCAGGTATAGGGTGGTAATGCCTAAGCAGGTACCCAATTCAATGATGCTTTTAGGTTGCAAATCGGCTACCAGGCGGTAGATCAACTGCGCCAGTCGCGGCGATTTAAGGGCATTTTTGGCAATTACACTTACCTGTTTTTCGCGGTTTTTATCCAGGTGCGATCCGGCTCCCAAATCGGTTACGGTGATGGTACGATTGTCATTAAGCAGTCTTTTTCGTGCTTTTTCAGTCGGCGCGTATCTATCTTTTTCAGAAAAATCGTAAATTACATCATCAACCAGGCGGTACACAAATGGCGAATGCAGGCCATGCCTATTTTTAGCTGTTAACTTGTGCAACAGGTAGTCTGCGCCGAACCTTATATTTAACATGCGGTAAAATTATTAATATTTTTGGTTGGGACTAAAAATGATAGAGAATACTAAAGAAATAGCATCACTGATACGCCTGCTGGACGACCCCGACATGGAGGTTTTTGAGCATGTACACGATAAGCTAAAATCGTACGGAAGCGAGGTGATCGAATACCTGGAAGGCGCTTTTGGAGAAGCCTTTGACACCATACAGCAAGACCGCATTGCCAACCTGGTACACGAAATTCAATTTGGCTCGCTAAAAACTGATTTACAATTGTGGCAGCAAAGCGGCGCGTTCGATCTGTTGCAGGGTGCCCTCATCATTAATAAATACCAATACCCCGATCTGGATGAGCAAAAGGTGATTAACCAAATAGAAGCCATTAAACGCGATATTTGGTTGCAGATGATCTATGATGCCAGTCCGGCCGAGCAGGTAAAGCTGATCAACCATGTGCTGTACAGCATCTACGGTTTCAGCGGTAACGCCACTAACCATAAAGACCCGCAAAACAGCTACCTGAGCCAGGTGCTGGAAAGCAAAAAGGGTAACCAAATTTCGCTGGCTATTATCTACTCCATCATTGCCCAAAAGCTGGATGTGCCCATTTACGGCGTTAACCTGCCGCAACACTTTATCCTGGCCTACCTGGATGAAAGCATGGAAAATGAATTTGATGGTGGCATACTCTTCTATATCAATGCCTTTAATAAAGGTTTCATCTTCGGCCGGCGCGATGTGGATATGTTCCTGAAGCAACTGAACCTGAAACCCGAAAAGCAGTTTTACGAACCCTGCAGCAATACTGATATTATCAAACGCATCCTGCGCAACCTCATCAGTTCGTACGAAGCATTGGGATCAAGCGATAAGGTGCGTGAATTAACGGAGTTGCTGGCTATAATAGAATAAAATATTATCTAAACAGCTTTTTTAAATCGAAGCTAAAACCGGGAATAACCAATGAGTTTAACAATTCTGCTTTAGTTGCTTTTTGCTGAAATTGGTACGCGTTATTTACGATTGTATATAATTCGGCCGTTTCCTGGATGGGATCTATAATGATATATTCTTTAACGCCGTACTTTTCGTAGATATCTTTCTTTTGGCGCAAATCATAATAGGCGTTTGATGGTG
Organism: Bacteroidota bacterium; assembly: GCA_040389105.1. Taxonomy (GTDB): domain Bacteria; phylum Bacteroidota; class Bacteroidia; order Sphingobacteriales; family Sphingobacteriaceae; genus Mucilaginibacter. The sequence goes on along the minus strand of JAZKAO010000024.1, from coordinate 76,604 downwards.
AAAGAATTTCAATGATCATATCCGGCGCACCCAAAATACGCTCCTTTACAATTTCAGCTTTTCTTTCAGCTGTTATATAAAGTATATCCGGCTGAAAAGCATTGTCTCCATCAAAAACAACATCCATTGGTGCAGCAACCAGGAAGCCATTGTCATTTATAGCATCTAAAAAATTCATCATAGCCTGTAAAATACGGCCGGAAATTAATTGATGTGCAGGATTAGGTGAAGGTGAAATAATTAAATCGTTTTCAATTAACTGAAAAGGGGCGCCTTCCTCCAGCAGCAGGTAGTCTTCAATGGTATACTTCTTTTTCTTTTCAGCAGTGAGCATAAACAAATATAACTAATTTCGTACCAATTATGAAAACCACACAACCCACCATACTTGTTGTTAATGATGACGGCATAACCGCACCCGGTATTAAAGCGCTGATTGAAGCGATGAAAGAGATAGGCCGGGTGGTTGTGGTAGCGCCCGACAGCCCCCAATCGGGCATGGGGCATGCTATTACAATTGGGAAACCCCTACGGTTGGATAAAGTAAAGCTGTACGATGATGCCGAAATGTACAGTTGCTCGGGCACCCCGGTTGATTGTGTGAAGCTGGCTGTTACCCGTGTATTTATGGGCAAAAAGCCCGATCTGTGCGTATCGGGTATTAACCATGGTTTAAATAATGGTATAAACGTGTTGTACTCGGGTACCATGTCGGCAGCGGTTGAGGGGGCTATAGAAAGTATCCCATCTATCGGTTTTTCGCTGGATGATTATACCATGGAGGCCGATTTTAGCCACTGCCTTAAATACGTAAAGGAAATTGCCCTGCAGGTTTTGCAGAACGGCTTGCCGGTTGGTACTTTATTAAATGTCAACTTCCCTAATACCCCGCATATTAAGGGTATTAAAATTTGCCGCCAGGCCAACGCCAAATGGGCCGAGGAATTTGACGAACGCGTTGACCCTTACAAACGCCCTTACTATTGGCTTACCGGTGTATTCCAGCTAAATGATAACGGGCAGGATACCGATTCGTGGGCGCTGGATAATCATTATGCATCGGTAGTGCCGGTACAGTTTGATATGACGGCACACCACGCCATTAACGTTTTAAACAGCTGGGATTTTAAGGTATAATTATTTAACAGAACTGGCAGTATAATCTATACCGGCCGGGTTTCCTTTCATAGCCAGGGTGATGGGGAAATCGGGACTGTTTAAGATCCATAATGATGTTTTACCATCGGCTGTAGCTGCAAAGGTAGCGTCAACAGGTTTGCCATCCAGTTTATAGCCATCGGGGCTATCCTTAACCGCATAGGTAAGTCCGCTGTAAATAAAGGTTTTATTCTTCACCATACTTTGGTAGGCCGCTTTAGATATACACATAAATGTTGCATCATCGGCCAATGGGGTAACGGCATCAGGCGCGGGTTGGTCGCCGCCAAATTTGGTGCCGCTTTCTAAGGCTTTTGCTTTCATGGCAAAGGTGCCGCCGGTTCCGTTTACTTCCCAGCCGATACTGATCACATCGCCCATACCCTTAACCGTTACGGCTAATAACAGGGACTGGCCATGATAATCCATATCCAAAGAAAGTGTGCTGCCTACTTTAATGGCAGGTATGGTTTTTTGCGCCATGGCGGCAGTGCTTAACAAAGCTATAAAGGCTAAAACAAATACTTTTTTCATAAGATCAATATGTTTTTTAATGTCCCTAATATAATTATCGGCGGCCGTATTTAATGTTAAATAATTTCCTTTTTAATCAAAGCTACCCAAATACAATAAAATTATTAATCTGGCAACAAACTATTTACCTTTTATTGACGTATAATTAATTAAATACCGGTATCTTTAAACGTCTGAATAAACCGGGCAGCATTTTTACACACCGCCGTCGCTTAAATGAATAAATATTTAAGATATTTTACGCTCCTTTTTGCTGTGCCCTGCCTGATGGTGGCAAGCTGCAAGAAAGACGACGACGTGGACAAAAGCAAAGTAAGCAAGGTAGAGCAAAGCACTATTGCCGGTGTTAACGGGCCAACCAGCGGATTGGTTAACAAAGAACTTACCTTTAGCCTGTTATGGCAAAATACCGAGGGCACTTCAAAATTTGATCATTTGCAGGATTCTATATCTGATCATACCACCATTATCCGCCTTTTTGCCTTAACTAACGTAGCAGATACCGCGGCAACAGCCAAAAACCTGAATACCGTTGACTATAAGTTTAAAGCCGACAGCGCCGGTACCTACTACCTTAAATTTTACAGGGCCGATAATTCGGAAAAGACAGTGATTATTGATACCCTGACCATTAAGTAAAACCCGCAACAATTGTTATATTTGGTATAACAATTCCCTATTAAAAATCATGCTTTCCTGTAAAAACATTTTTTTGTGCATTTTAATGCTCTTTTTTGCCATGGGCATTAAGGCGCAAAGCAGCCTGCCATCGGCAAAGCCCGGCTTCAAATTATTTTTCGAGAAAACCTACCTGCATACCGACCGCGATGTATACGCCATTGGCGATACGCTTTGGTTTAAGGCATATTTGATGGATGCGCAAAATAATACCCCTGCTAAAAGCAGTGGTACGCTATATGTAAATTTAATAGCGCCAAACGCGCAGGTCATCAGCACCGAGATCATCAGGCTGAATGATGGTTTAGGCCATGGCGATTTTACACTGACAGATACCCTTGCACCCGGCCTGTACCACCTGAGGGCCTATACCACCTGGATGCGCAATTTTGGCGATAATTTTATTTTTGAAAAGAACATTACCCTTGCCGGTAGCCCTGTTAATGCTATTAAAACGCCTGGCAATCCTAAAGTAAAAAGCACAAAAAAACCGGCTGCTACAATTACACCCGCAACTACGTCTATTAGTAAACCCTATACCGTTAACTTTTATCCCGAAGGGGGATCGATGGTGGAGGGTGTTAGCTCACTCATCGCCGTAAAGGCCGAGAGTAATGCCGGAAAGGGTGTAGCTGCCACGGGCACTGTGCTGTCCGCATCGGGCGATACGATAGCTCGCTTTAATTGTGACACATTGGGGATGGGCTTATTTACCCTGTTACCCTTTAAAGGGCAGGATTACCATGCTTCGGTTAAAATTGCCAATAAGCTGTTTGCATTTTCAATGCCGGGCGCGTTAAAAAGCGGATTATCCCTACAGCTAAAACAAACAGATACGGTACTACATGCCGTTATCAGCAGTAATATCTTAACTTCAAGCACCGCTAATCCCCAATACATCATTGCTGTTAAGCATGGCGGGCAAACACTTATCAGCCAGCAAATACCGGCCGGGCAGCAGCAAATGGCTGTAAAAATCCCTACAGCGCAATTACCCGAGGGTATAGCGGCCATTACCCTGTATGATGAACAGAACAGGCCCAATTGCGAGCGCCTGGTTTATATCCATCACCCGGGGCAACAGATCGTAGCGGCCAGCACCAATAAAAAGGCTTATCAGCCCTTCGAAAAAACCAGTGTGCAGATCAATACAGGCAAAGCAGCCTACTTATCAATGGCGGTGGTTGATGCCGGTGTAGTACCCCAACAAGCCGATGATATCAGAGCTTACCTAATGCTGGGATCGGAACTGAAAGGCAATGTAGAACAGTCGCGCCGATATTTTGATACCACCAATGTTAACCGCTTTAAACAACTGGACCTACTATTGCTTACACAGGGCTGGCGCGATTTTATTTGGCGCAAGCTGGCCGATACCGCCATCCGCGTAAGTTATCCCCCCGAAGATGGTATTACTGTTGCCGGTTTGGTTGAGGACGAGGTGAACCATAAACCCATGCCGGGCTTAAACGTATCGCTGTTTGCATCAGGTGCTAAGGATACTAAACTATTTTCGGCACGGGATGATAGCCATGGCCGCTTTGCTTTTACAAACCTCGCTCTGTATGGCACGCAAACCATCAAGCTGGCATCGCTTAATAATAAGGGCGATAGCAAGGGCAGTATTTTGGTGGATAGTCTGTTTACCTTACCTGTTAAACCAATCACCAAACCGGGTTTAACCGATACAAATACCGTGTCTCAAATAGCGCAAGCTATGGTGCAAAAAGCTACAGCCGCTAATACAGCAAAGGGTATTACCCAATTAAAAGAGGTGAAGATAAAGGCTAATAAAAACTTTGTAACGCTTGATAATGGCCGCAAGCTAATAACCTGGGGCGAACCGCAAGTTTTCAACATTACGCCTAATGATTACCAGTTTAAAACGTTAACCTGGTTCCTGCAGCAAAATGATAAACGGGCTGTGTTAAACGATGCCAATAAACCCGGTGTTGCCTATATTATTGATGGCCGCAAAGCGCAACCCCGGTTAATGGTTAATGGCAGCACCTTTCATATCGACAAGGAACGATTTTTCAATATGCCTATTGAAAAATTTAAGCATATTGAAGTGATAGGCTTACCCGCCGGTGTCCTGATATCGGTAATAACCAAACAAGCAGATCCGTTAATTGATAACCCCGGTAGTTTAAGTTTAGATGTACAGGGTTATTATCAGGCCCGCACTTTTTATAAACCACAGTACGATACCGCAAAGCCGGGCAAAACAGATATCCGTACCACCATCCATTGGGAACCTAATATTAAAACTGATATTAACGGGCAGGCTGCGGTTAGTTTTTACAATACCTCGGGTAGTGCAAGCATAAGTGTTATTGTACAGGGTATTACGGCCGATGGTACCCCGGTAAGTACGGAAGCCCATTATGCGGTGAAATAAAACGCAGCTTTTCAAAGCTAATAAAGGCAATTTGTTATATTAGGCCACCTAACACCAAATTGCTATGCATCCGTTAAAATACCTTTTGTCTTGCATCTTCATTGTGTTTATTGGCGGTGAGGTTAAAGCCCAGGCTACTATACAAGTTGCCCAAACGGTTAAAGGTGTGGTTTATATATCCGACAGTAAAACCGTTATAGCTAATGCCTCGGTATATTACGGCGGATCGATGTATGGCACCACTACCGATAAGGACGGGCAGTTTGAGTTGGTGGCAAAGTCGCCTAAAATACCGCTTATTGTTAGCTGCGTGGGCTATTACTCCAGCACGGTTTATTATCAGCCCGGTAAACCTTTATCGGTTTACTTAAAACCTAAGGTGGAAGAACTGATGATGGTGACCATACATGCCGATGCCACAAAACGCAAAGATGGCATGAAGCGCAAGGATGAAGTGGCGCTTTTTATCAGCGAGTTCCTCGGCACCTCAAACCGTGCCTTGAGTTGCACCATCACCAATTTAGATGATATTGATTTGTTTTATGATAAAAAAACAGAAAAACTAACCGCCAGTTGCAATGTGCCTATTATGATTGAAAACAAGGCTTTGGGTTATACCATTAGCTATTACCTGGACAGGTTTGAGAAAACGCCCCGGCAGGTAGCATTTGCGGGGAACTATATTTTTAAGGAAGGGAGCCTACCCATTGATGATAGTACCAGGAGCGAGCGCGAGCGTGCTTATCAAGGTTCGCGGATGCAATTTATCCGTTCGTTATGGAACCATACGCTTACCAAAAACGGGTACAAGGTCATTTCCGCCACCAACGGGCAATTAACCGAAGAGAATTTGATCAGTCGCGATTCGCTCGATGATAAATATATGATATTGATAAAGGGTTTAACTATGGTTAATAGCAGCAGTCCGTATGTAATTACCCATTTAACCGCTAACGAAGGTTTAATTTATATTAGTAAAGATGGCTATTACGGCACGGGTTTAAGATGGTCGGGCGGTATGGGGAAACAGCGGATAGGCGATCTGCTGCCGTACGAATATCAACCGGCTATCAGGCCGAATGAGATGATTGCGATGCCGGCGGTAAAGTAATCTGTTAGCTTTATTTAACCGTTACAGGTATCCAGATCTCCTCTTCCGATGCAGGATCGTCAGGCTTATATTTCTTACCCATTATGGCAAAGTGAGGGCGTTTATCTAATTGGAAAGCTGAAGCGGGCAACCACTGCTGAAATATGTATTGATAAGTTGCAGGCCCATCGATTGCGGGGCCTTTGTGCAAGAATACAGCATATAGACCTTCCGGGGATATTAAAGTTTCCATTTCAGGAGGCACAATTTCAGCATCCGATACTTCAACTGCCGCCCATTTTTCGAACTCTTGGTTAGGATTAAAGTCATTGTAGAAGCCAACTGGATAAATCTCAATAGAATAAAATTCTGTCCCAATGGTGTTTTGAATTTCCCCGTGTCGCGGCATAAAGCTTCGCCACAATTCAAAAGTTTTGTTTTGAGCGAAAGACATGTTTAGGCGTTTGCCGATGAAGTATTTTTCGGGAAGAGTTTGGGTGCGGAGGAACATTAGGTAAATCAAAAGATATTTAATCCGATATCATCGTTGGATGAAAATTAAAGATTTTGAAAATCTCATTGAGATTTAAGGCGCAATCTTTAGGTAGATTAATTATAGCCATACTGCCAAAGTCAACTTGCCAAAAACCACCATTCTTTGTTATCTCATCACCAAGCAATCTATATTCTGCTTGAGTAAATTGTGAGTTTAAAAAGAATCTTGTGGTTTTATACGGCGATTCTTTAATTATTTTAATAATCTCATGTTGTCCTTCTGCGTTAATTCTCGTCTCAAATTCGGCGCCGAAAGTAAGACGAGAATTGCATACACAGTTTTCGGCCATTTTGAAAATATTTTCTGCAATTTGATTTACGCAATATGTCGAAGTCATTTTTTCGCGCTTATCGTAAATCTCTATTTGTATTTCATCAGATTTCACAAGACAACTTCTAAAACGTGCCAATCTCCAATTAACTAATCTCTAATCATTAATTACTATAGTGACCATTACCTCCAGGCCTTATACAAATTAATCAACCCATTGGTAGATGCATCGTGCGAAGCGATTTCCTCATCCCCCTTTAACTCGGGCAATATTTTACCGGCTAATTGCTTACCCAGTTCAACGCCCCATTGGTCAAAGCTGTAAATGTTCCAGATAATGCCTTGTACAAATATCTTATGCTCGTACATGGCTATCAGCGAGCCTAAACTGCGCGGGGTGATTTTTTTAACCAGGATAGAGTTGGTGGGGCGGTTACCTTCAAACACTTTAAACGGCGCCAGTTTTTCTATTTCCGCATCGTTTTTACCGCTGGCTTTTAGTTCGGCTACTACTTCATCGTAAGTTTTACCGTTCATTAATGCCTCTGTTTGGGCGAAGAAGTTAGAGAGCAGCATGGTATGATGCTCGCCCAGCGGGTTGTGGCTTTGCGCCGGCGCTATAAAATCGCAGGGGATCAACTTACTACCCTGATGGATCAGTTGATAAAACGCGTGCTGCCCGTTGGTACCCGGCTCGCCCCAGATGATCGGGCCGGTTTGATGCTCGATGGCTTTGCCGTTACGGTCGGTTGATTTGCCGTTGCTTTCCATATCGCCTTGCTGAAAGTAAGCGGCAAAACGGTGCATGTACTGATCATACGGTAGGATGGCCTCAGTTTCGGCCTCGAAAAAATTATTATACCAAATGCCGTTCAGCGCCAGTATTACGGGGATATTCTGCTCTAATTCGGCCGTGCGGAAATGCACATCCATAGCATGGGCGCCGGCTAACAGTTCGTTAAAATTATCAAAACCAATGCTTAGGGCTATACTCAGGCCTATGGCGCTCCACAGCGAGTAGCGGCCACCAACCCAATCCCAAAACACAAACATGTTGGCGGTATCAATACCAAAGGCTTCAACCGCTTTTGAGTTGGTAGATAAGGCCGCGAAATGTTTAGCCACATCCGCATCCTTTGCACCCGAGGCCAGGAACCAGTCGCGGGCCGAGTGGGCGTTGGCCATGGTCTCCTGCGTAGTAAAGGTTTTACTGGCTATGAGGAACATCGTAGTTTCGGGATCAAGCTCTTTCAGTGTTTCCGCGATATGTGTGCCATCCACATTTGATACAAAGTGCAGGTTCAAACGGGTTTTATAAGATTTTAAAGCCTCGGTCACCATCACCGGGCCCAGGTCAGACCCACCGATACCTATGTTTACCACATCGGTAATTGGCTTGCCGGTATAACCTTTCCAGCTACCCGAAATTACGGCTTCGCTAAAAGTTTTCATTTGTTGCAGCACGGCGTTTACATCGGGCATAACGTCCTTACCATCAACCAACACCGGCTGATTAGTTTGGTTGCGCAGGGCGGTATGCAACACCTGGCGGCGCTCGGTAACGTTAATTTTTTCGCCGTTAAACATGGCTTCCACTGCATCATTTAGCCTACACTCCCTGGCCAGTTGAATCAACAGTGCGAGGGTTTCGTCGGTAATGCGGTTTTTGGAGTAATCGACCAGGATATCTTCAAACTGAATAGAGAATTTCTTAAAACGCTCATTATCAGATTTAAACATGGCTTTCAGATCGATAGATGCGATATCTATAAAATGATCTGTTAAATATTTATACGCGTTGGTGGTGGTAAAATCGATGTTTGGCAGCATAATTGAAGTATTTGTATCAAATAAACAAATTAATGCCCAAACCTGCATTATTGTTTTTCAAAATCTGACATTGTTTTGTGATTTATGGGCCTAAATGGTGTGCTTGATACACTTTTTGCTAAGTGTTTGATTAACACCGCCCCTGAGTGTAGCTGTAACACTTTACCATAGTGTTTAAAATACACCACTAAAAATGCGATATTTTTAAATATATTTAATGATAATTTTGAATATTAAAAGTTTTAATTACTATCTTTGTCTTATTGATAAATAAAGATAGATTTTTTAATCATTTTATTAATCGGCCTTAAAAACAAAAAACACCATGTTTGAAAAACTGTTTTTGCTTGTAAAAAATAACGCCGGGACGGCTGTTATTGACAATCCGGTAATCGCTGCCAAGGATCGTGATGCAGTGATCATTGAAGCTTCCAGCTCCATTATTGAGGTATTGAAAAACCAGATGGAAAGTGGAAAAATAAACGACCTCATCAAATTTTTCAAGTATTCGGGTATTTACAGCACGGCATTAATAGCAAGCATGGTAAACCGCTTTGCCAACAAACTAAATAAGTTTTATGGCGTTGAACCCGAAGCTGCCCACAAAACAGCCGAAATGCTGATCCCCGGTGTGTTGCAACAATTGGTACAACAATCAAAAAGTGGCGAAGAGCAGGAATTTGCGGTAGGCAACATGCTATCAAACCTTAACGGCAACCGTGCCGATATCAGCATGATGGTTAACAACATGATGGTAGCCTAAAAGCCCTCAATTAACATTTACATACCGCCCTGCCTTGGAAACATCGCGGGGCTTTTTTATGGTCATTTCGCTGTAGATTTAACCACAAAGTACACAAAGAAATATCAAGATCATTAACACAAAGGGCACAAAACTTTTCTTCTAACTTCATTAATCACCATTTAGGCTTTGTGTACTTTGTGCAAACCTTTGCGGCCTTTGTGGTTAAATCACCACCATTACTCCCTGCATATTTGCACATTTGCATATATTTGCCCTATGACTAAAGAACAAGTTCAGGATTTAAGGGATAGAGCAGTTTCCCTGAGGAGGCATCTTTGACATCGATAAAAAGCTTGAATTGCTTGCCGCCGAACAAGAAATAACCATTGGCCCCCATTTTTGGGACCACCCAAAAGAGGCCGAAAAGGTACTGGCCTCTATCAAAACCAAAAAAGTTTGGACCGACCAATACCAAAAACTTCTATCTGTGCTGGATGATACAGCCGTCATGTTCGAATTTTTTCAGGGTGGCGATGCTACCGAGGCCGAAATGAAAGAACAGTACGAACTGGCCATTAAAGCCACCGAGGACCTGGAGTTTAAAAATATGCTATCCGGCGAAACCGATCAGTTAAACGCTGTATTGCAAATAACCGCCGGTGCCGGCGGTACTGAAAGCTGCGACTGGGCCAGTATGCTGATGCGCATGTATATGATGTGGGGCGAGAAGAACGGCTGCAAAATTACCGAGCAGGATTTCCAGGAAGGCGATGTGGCCGGCATTAAGACCGTTACGCTGCAATTTGAGGGCGAGTTTGCCTACGGATACCTAAAGGGTGAAAATGGCGTACACCGCCTGGTTCGTATCTCTCCGTTTGATAGTAACGCTAAGCGCCATACCTCGTTCGCATCGGTGTATGTTTACCCGTTGGTAGATGATACTATTGAGATTGACATTAACCCAGCCGATGTAGAGTTTGAAACATTCCGATCAGGCGGTGCAGGCGGGCAGAACGTGAACAAGGTGGAAACCGCGGTGCGTTTATATCACAAGCCATCGGGTATTATTATTAAAAACCAGGAGTCGCGCTCGCAATTGCAAAATAAGGATAATGCCATGCGTTTACTAAAATCGCAATTGTACGAAATTGAGATGCGCAAGCGCCAGGAAACCAGTAATGCCATTGAAGGCAACAAAAAGAAGATTGAATGGGGCAGCCAGATCCGCAATTACGTGCTGCATCCTTACAAGTTAGTAAAGGATTTACGTACCGATCATGAAACATCAAACGCCCAGGGCGTACTGGATGGGGAGATAGACGATTTCCTGAAAGCCTACCTGATGGAATTTGGGGGAGGGAAGTAAGAATTGTTTAACCACAAAGGGCACTAAGTTTTTTCACAAAGATCACAAAGCCTTAATGGATGAAAACTTAGTGTTCTTGGTGGCTTTTTCTTTGTGGACTTTGTGGTTAAACAATTACCAATCTGTTTTTTTATTACTTTAGAGGCATCATAAACCCATTTTGCCATGAAGAACCTATTATTACCCCTGATGCTGTTTTTATCGATCAGCGCATTTGCCCAGGAAAAGGAAATTAAACTATATCCTAACGGTGTACCCAACAGCAAACCCGCCCCTGCCGATTATGTGGAGGACGATTCAAACAATCACGCTAAACTGGTTACCGACCCTACCATTACCCCCTACTTCCCCGAGAAAGGTAAGGCTAACGGCACGGCTGTGGTAATTTGCCCGGGTGGTGGTTATTCCGGCTTATCTATGCTGAACGAGGGAACATCTGTAGCTAAAAAGTTTGCCGAGATTGGCGTTACGGCCTTTGTTTTAAAATACCGCCTGCCCAGCGATAAGATCATGACCGATAAAACTATCGGCCCGCTACAGGATGCACAGCGCGCTATCCAGATGATCCGCGAAAGGGCGAGCGAATGGGGCATTGACCCCGCCAAGGTTGGTATAATCGGCTTTTCGGCAGGTGGCCACCTGGCATCAACGGCTGAAACCCATTTTGATAAGGTGGTTATTGATAATCCTAAAAACACCAGTGTACGCCCCGATTTCGCGCTGTTGCTATACCCCGTAATTACTTTTGGCGATAAAGCACACCGCGGATCGCAGGTAAACCTGGTAGGTAAAGATGCCCCGCAAAACCTGATAGACCTTTACAGTAACGAGAAACAAGTTACAGCCAACACCCCGCCAACTTTTATTGTGCAGGCCGAGGATGATAAAACCGTACCTGTAGAAAATAGCCTGCTATTTTACCAGGCCTTGTTACAAAATAAAATAAAAGCCGAAATGCACTTGTACCAGGCCGGCGGCCACGGCTTTGGCTTAAACAACAAAACCACTACCGACCAATGGTTTGACCGCTGCGCCAATTTTTTAAAACAGAACGGGTTTTAAGAAATAGTCCGAAAGACGGGAAGACCGAAAGTCCGGAAGATGAAGAAGCAAGGTGTCATGGTGAGCCTGTCGAACCATGGTGGGCAGGTCTCTACACGCACCCTTCAACAAGGGTGACAGCCCTCTTCCCAAAAACAGTTAAAATAGGGTTTACACAAAGTTTACACTTTTCAACATTTAAATATATTAAATAACTGATAATTAGATAATTACAAATCAATAGGGTTGCACTTTTTTTATTACCTATGATAACCACTTAACCTCCCTTTCAAACGCGCCGCCTGAGCAGGCGAAAGAAGTCTTGTACGTTACACCCATATAAGATATCTCCCTCCCGTTCGAAATGACAAATTTTCATTTAACATAATGCAACGTAACATCCCCTTTCAAACCATTAACTGGGACGAGATCCCGAAAGAAGAACATGCCGGCGATACGGGCATAGCCTTTTGGCAAACCATGCAATACCCGGGCTTAAGGATGCGTATAGTAGAATACTCTCCCGGCTACCTGGCCGACCATTGGTGCCAGAAAGGCCACATTGTGCATTGCCTGGAGGGCGCTTTTGAAAGCGAACTGCAAACCGGCGAGGTGTTTAGCCTGACAAAGGGCATGACCTACATTGTTTCGGATGAACTGAGTTCGCACCGGTCGATAGCTAAGGATGGTGTTAAACTGCTGATTATTGACGGGGATTTTTTGAAGCCGGGATAGGGCAAAACCCGTGGCATCGGTTATCTTTGGAAATATGAAGCTAAAGGACATATTAAAAGATGCGGTACTGATATTGTTGGGAATGTTCTCGGCCGCTATGGGCTTAAAGGGCTTCCTGCTTTCCAGTCATTTTATTGATGGGGGCGTAACCGGTATCTCCATGCTATTGGCCGATATTACCCATATTCCCATTGCTATCCTCATTTTCATTATTAATGTACCATTCCTTTGGCTGGGCTACCGCAAATTAGGGCGCCTGTTCGCCCTAAAAAGCACCCTGGCCATTGCGGGCCTTTCTGTTTGCCTGGCCCTGGTTCACTTTCCGGATGTTACTTCGGATAAATTACTTACAGCTGTATTTGGCGGTGTATTTTTAGGTACAGGGGTAGGCTTGTCTATCCGTGGCGGGGCCGTACTTGATGGTACCGAAATAGCCGCCCTGCTGGTGAGCAAAAAAACGCAGGTAATGAAAGTAAGCGATGTAATATTGATATTAAATGTACTGATATTTGGCGCGGCCGCTTTTTTCCTTAGTATCGAATCTGCCTTGTATTCTATCCTTACCTACGTTTCGGCCTCTAAAATGATCGACTTTATACTGAACGGTATTGAGCAATATACCGGCATTACAGTAGTATCCACCAAAAGTGAACAGATCCGCATAGCGATAACCGATAATCTGGGTCGTGGGGTAACGGTTTACCAGGGCAAGCATGGTTATGGTAAAGACGGCCTGATTAATGATCCGCGCGATATTATCTTCACCGTAGCCACCCGGCTGGAAATCCCTTCCATTAAAAAACTGGTACTGGGTATCGATCCTAAGGCATTCATCGTTCAGCAAAGTATTGATGATACTACTGGGGGATTATTAAAGCGGAAAGGGTTGCATTAGCAATAGTATTATCGACGCTGGCCGTTGTTGGAGTTGTCTTCAACAACATGCGCGATATGTGGCACAATTGCTTTAGCATGATAAAAAAGTTGGTGGTGACAATACCAACAACGGCGGAAATTTGACACAGTTTAAATTTCAGACCCAAACCAAAAGATATAAGTACATTCAGAACAAACAACTGCTGTTGACCAGTCTCTAAAAAACCCACCTAAATTTCCTAATGTCTTTTTTTTCCAAAAAAGATTGTTTGAACATATAGGACAAATAAGTTGATGGCCTTTTACTTCCATCATTTGTGGTTCTTTTCTTTTAAATAAATTCATTACTTTTTGTTTTTAATTTTTTTCTTTACCCCTGCACCTGTCTTAGATAATCAATCATATCTTCAAATGAGCTTTCAAATTTTACTTTTGGCTCATAAGTATTTGATCTTTTTTTATGTCTACGCAGGGTCTCTCGGAGAGGCCCTGCGCCCCGCTTGCATAGTCTGCAGAATGCGGCCGATCAGTAAATCCCCTCTGCATAGTTGCGCAGGTAGCAATAAACAGGGTGTCATGGTGAGCTTGTCGAACCATGGTGGGCAAGGCTCTACACACGCACCCTTCGACAAGCTCAGGATGACAATCCCCACTTTTAGATAACAGAATGCCCAATGACGCCCAGCAAATGACAGCGCAGCGAAATGACCAATGGCCCTATAAAGCCCCCGCCTTGATCTCCTCCACCACGGCTGGATCAAGCAGGGTTGAGGTATCGCCCAGGTTACTGGTATCACCTTCGGCTATTTTGCGCAGGATGCGGCGCATAATTTTGCCTGAGCGTGTTTTGGGCAGGCCACTTACAAACTGGATTTTATCGGGCTTGGCAATGGCGCCTATAATGCGGGCTACGGTCATCATAATATCCTTGCGGGCCAGTTCCTCATCGCCCTGGTGATTAGGGCTTACCACAAAGGCGTATACGCCCTGTCCCTTAATATCGTGCGGGTAACCTACCACGGCCGATTCTACCACGCTGCTGTGCATATTAATGGCGTTCTCCACCTCGGCCGTACCAATACGGTGGCCCGATACATTCAGCACATCATCTACACGGCCGGTAATACGGTAATAGCCTTCCTCATCGCGCAGGCAACCGTCGCCGGTGAAGTACATGCCCGGGTAAGTGGCAAAATACGTCTGGCGGCAGCGCTCATGGTCGCCATAAGTGGTACGCAGGATCCCCGGCCAGGGGAATTTGATACAAAGGTTACCGCTTACGCCGTTGCCTTCAATCTCGTTACCTTTTTCATCAACCAATACCGGCTGTATGCCTGGCAATGGGAAACTGGCATAACCCGGTTTAAGCGGCGTAACACCAGCTATAGGAGTAATCATATGGCCGCCGTTTTCGGTTTGCCACCAGGTATCTACAATAGGGCATTTACCGTGACCAATTTTTTCATCAAACCAATGCCAGGCTTCCTCGTTAATTGGCTCCCCTACCGATCCTAATTTGGTCAGCGTGCTTAAATCTTTGCCTTTCAACGGCTCCTCGCCAAAACTCATCAGCGATCGGATGGCAGTTGGCGCCGTATATATGATATTAACCTTGTGCTTATCTACAATATCCCAAAAGCGGCCGGCATCGGGCCAGGTGGGTACCCCCTCAAACATCAGCGATGTTGCGCCTTGTGATAGTGGGCCGTACACAATGTACGAGTGCCCGGTGATCCAGCCGATATCGGCTGTACAGAAAAAGATCTCTTCGGGCTGGTATTGAAAAGTGGTATCAAACGTATACCCGGCGTAAACCATATAGCCGCCGCAGGTATGCACCACGCCTTTGGGTTTCCCGGTCGAGCCGGATGTGTACAGGATAAATAGCATATCCTCGGCATCCATTTCTTCGGCCGGGCAGGCGGTATTGCCCTGGGTTTCTACTTTTTTAACTTCATCTTCCCACCATACATCGCGGCCTTTTATCATAGCTACCGGCGTGCGGGTACGGGTAAGCACAATTACGCGCTTAACCGATGGGCATTGCACCAGCGCGTCATCAATCACACTCTTCAGCGGGATATCCTTAGCGCCACGGAAACCACCATCAGATGTGATGACGATATTACACTCCGCATCCTGGATCCTATCGGCAATGGATTGCGCCGAAAAGCCCCCGAACACCACCGAGTGGATAGCGCCGATACGGGCACAAGCCAAAATAGCAATGGCCAGTTCGGGCACCATGGGCATATAAACACAAATGCGGTCGCCTTTTTTGGCGCCGTTGTTTTTTAGTACGTTGGCAAACTGGCAAACCTTATCGTGCAGTTGTTTATAGGTCAGCACGCGGTGGTCTTCGGTTGGGTCGTTTGGTTCCCAAATAATGGCGGGCTTATCGCCCAGCTTTTCCAGGTTACGGTCAAGGCAATTTTCGGTAATATTCAGCTTAGCGCCGTCAAACCAGCGCACTTTAGGTTCGGTAAAGTTCCAATCCAGTACTTTATCCCATTTTTTGCGCCACTGGAAAGTATCGGCAACACCGGCCCAAAATTCTTCGGGCTGCTCCACACTTTGCTTGTAAATTTGCTGATATTCGTCGAAAGAAGTGATTTTCATAACATAGTTTAATGGTGGCGTAAATTAGTAAATTCCCACTAAAAGGGTAGTATAAAAAACACATGAATATTAGAAAAGCCGCATTATTGATCGCAACAGTATCCATACTTATGGTGCAGGTTGGCATAGCGCAAACAACTCGTTCGCGGATGCAGAATGAAAGCCTGAATGGCCGGGTGATGCAGGTAACACAAGCAAATTTGCAGTTAAATAAACCCGAAACCGGACCTGCCGTGCTGGATACCATGATGAAATTGTTAACCAAATTCGACAAAAAGGGTAATGCAGTGGAAACGGTGGCGTACATTACAAATATCATGAGCATTTATGCCGATAGAAAACGGGGTCAAAAATTTATCACTAAATATGATAACCACTACGATGAGAAAGGCCATTTAAAACAGGTTGATGTTTATGAGGATACCACTAAACAAAATACGATAACCTATGATGACAAAGGTAACATGCAGGAAAGTAAGCTTTTGTTTATTGGCCTAAAAACATATTACAAGTATACGCCCGATAAGTACATAGGAGCAACCGTAAACATAAATACAAAAGGCGATACAACGCTAACCATAAAGTACACTTACAACCAACGCGGCGATTTGATAAAGACCCAAAGCTTTCTTCGCCACGAAACATTCGATACCCCAACATATTACCTGTATAAAACTTACGATGCAAACGGCAACTGGACCAAACGAACTGTGCAAACCGATTATAAATACGGCGCCTCATCGCCCGAAAGCATACAGGAACGAACTTATATTTACTACCGATAACCCGGTTATAAAATCTTTTAAAAATATTTTGACTACCCTATTGAATATTTGATAGAAAAACCTGATATTTGCAAACTCTTTTGAGAAAAAGAACACAATTAAAAAGATTTGTCATGTCAAGAATATGTGATTTAACCGGAAAAGCTGCTATGACCGGTAACAACGTTTCTAATTCGAACCGTAAAACCAAACGCAGATTTTACCCGAATTTAAAACTGAAAAAGTTTTATATCCCTGAGGAAGATAAATGGATCACACTGAAAGTTTCTACTTCGGCTGTAAAAACCATTACTAAGAACGGCATCACTGCCTGCATCAACAAATTTGTAAAAACAGGAAAAATTTAATAGTAAATTAGATCTGGCGATGGGCTTTAGTTGTGAAACTGATGTCCTTTAAAAGTCGCCCCGGTCACAACATCATACTAAAATGGCAAAAAAAGGCAACAGGGTTCAGGTAATATTAGAGTGCACCGAGCATAAAGAAAGCGGCATGCCGGGTATGTCTCGTTACATTACCACCAAGAACAAAAAAAATACCACTGAAAGGTTAGAAATGAAAAAATTTAACCCGGTATTAAGGAAAGTAACCGTTCACAAAGAAATTAAATAGTTAGTTGATTGATTGATGAGGTTGACTAAGTTTAATTTAAGCAGCCAAATCAGTAATTCAATAAATCAATAATTCAATAATTAAAAAGAGATGGCAAAGAAAGTAGTTGCAACCCTGCAAACAGGTAAAGGCAAAGAATTCTCAAAAGTAATTACCATGACCAAGTCACCAAAAACAGGTGCTTATTCATTTAAGGAAGCAATCGTTCCTAACGATCAGGTTAAGGACGTGATTGGTAAAAACTAATTACGAGCATAAAAAATAACAAAAGCCGTCTTGTACATACGAGAGGGCTTTTTTTATTTGTCTGAACCCGACCTTGATTTTTAGGATTAAGGGATTGACACGATGAGGTAAAATCCATCGATCCGGGTAAATCAGGAAAATCATGGTCGAACATTTATCTGCATATTTGCACATCCACACATTTGCATATTAAACATGGGTTTATTTGATTTTTTTAAGAAGAAGGAAACTACCCCGCAGCAACAGCAGGCGCTGGATACCGGTTTAGAGAAAACCAAGGATAACCTGTTTGCCAAACTAACCAAAGCCGTTGCCGGTAAATCAACCGTTGATGATGATGTGCTGGACGAACTGGAAGAGATCCTGGTAACGTCAGATGTTGGTGTTAAAACCACCCTCAAGATCATCGAACGCATACAGGCCCGCGTGGCCCGCGATAAATACATCGGCACATCCGAACTGAACGGCATCCTGCGCGACGAAATCCAGCAACTACTGGCCGAAAATAACAGCAACGATTTTAACAGCTTTGAATACGGCACACACAAACCCTATGTAATTATGGTGGTAGGTGTAAACGGTGTAGGCAAAACCACCACTATTGGCAAACTGGCCCACCAGTTAAAGCAAGCTGGCAACAAGGTAGTATTAGGCGCTGCCGATACTTTCCGCGCGGCAGCTGTCGACCAGTTATTGCTTTGGGGCAAACGGGTAGATGTGCGTGTTGTGGCGCAACCCATGGGGTCCGACCCTGCTTCGGTAGCTTTTGATACACTGAAATCGGCTGTGGCCAATGGCGAGGATGTGGCTATTATAGATACCGCCGGCCGCCTGCACAATAAAGTAGGCCTGATGAACGAGCTGACCAAAATTAAAAACGTAATGCAAAAGGTTGTTCCCGGCGCCCCGCACGAGATTTTACTGGTACTGGATGCATCAACCGGGCAAAACGCCATTGAGCAATGCAAGCAATTTACCGAAGCCACCGCCGTTAATGCCTTAGCACTCACCAAGCTTGATGGCACAGCCAAAGGCGGTGTGGTGATAGGTATCTCCGATCAGTTTAAGATCCCGGTGAAGTATATAGGTGTTGGTGAAAGCATGAATGATCTGCAACTATTTGACCGTAAAGCTTTTGTTGAATCACTTTTTAAGTAATTCTGATTTCACCGATTTTAGGATTGATTTCACCGATTAAAAGATAATGGAAAACCTTGAACACGATGCACTGACACAAAAGATCATTGGCTGTTGTTTCAAAGTACATACTGCATTAGGCCCCGGGTTTATTGAAAAAATATATGCGAAAGCACTGCAACATCAATTAGCAAAAGAGGGATTAAAGTTTGAAGCGGAAAAGGAATTCAATGTATTCTTCGATGATCAATTTGTAGGTAAATTTAGGTGCGATGTGTTTGTAGAAAACACAATTATTGTTGAATTAAAATCAGTTACAGGTTATATACCTAAGCTTTTTGAAAACCAGGTACTATCGTATTTAAAAGCAAGTAAAATTAAAACCGGCTTACTCATTAATTTTGGTAATACCAGCTGCGAAATAAAAAGAATATCTAAATAGGTAGATGATTTCATCGATTAGGAATAGATTTCACCGATTAAATTCAAAAACACAATATCTGTGAAATCAATCCTAAAATCGGTGAAATCATAAAAAAAAATCGGTGAAATCAATCCTAAAATCGGTGAAATCCCAAAAAATAAAATGAGAACAAAAGAAATAAGCAAACCATTAAAGCCCGTAGCTAAACAACGTGTAAATGTTGTTACCCTCGGCTGCTCTAAAAACATTTACGACTCGGAAATACTGATGGGTCAGTTAAGGGGCAATGCTTTTGATGTGGTACATGAGGCGGATAAAGTTGGGAAGAACGATATAGTGGTAATTAACACCTGCGGGTTTATTGATAATGCCAAGCAGGAATCCATCGATACCATTTTACAATACAGCGAACTGAAAGAGCAAGGTAAAATAGGCAAAGTAATTGTTACCGGTTGCCTGTCCGAACGCTATAAGCCCGAACTGGAAGCCGAAATTACCAATGTAGATTCGTGGCATGGTACTAACGATCTGCAAAACCTGCTGGGCTCCTTAGGCGCTAACTATCGCCACGAACTGATTGGCGAGCGCATGCTGACCACCCCATCTCACTTTGCTTATTTTAAAATTGCCGAAGGCTGCAACCGCCCCTGCTCGTTTTGCGCCATCCCATTGATGCGCGGCAAACACGTGAGCACGCCGATGGACGAGTTGGTGCGCAATGCACAGTCATTAGCCAAAAACGGCACTAAGGAATTAATACTGATCGCACAGGACCTGACCTATTATGGCCTGGATATTTACGGTAAACGTAACCTTGACGAGTTACTGCGCCGCCTGAGTGATGTAAATGGCATCGAATGGATCCGTTTGCAATACGCCTACCCGTCCGGTTTCCCGATGGAGATTTTGGATGCCATGAACGAACGCGAGAATATTTGCAAATACCTGGATATGCCACTGCAGCACATTACCGATAATATGCTGAAATCGATGCGCCGTGGTATTACCAAGCAAAAAACTATTGATGTGGTGAACGAGATCCGCGATAAGGTGCCGGGCATTGCCATGCGTACCACGCTGATTACCGGTTACCCCGGCGAAACCCAGCAGGATTTTGAAGAAATGCAGCAATGGGTAGCCGATACCAAATTCGACCGCTTGGGTTGCTTCACCTATTCGCACGAGGAAAAAACACATGCCCATAGTTTGGTTGACGATGTTCCCGAAGAAGTAAAACAGGAACGCACCGATGCCATAATGGAAATTCAGCAAGGCATTTCGTTTGATAAGAACCAGGAGAAGATCGGCCAAACTTTTAAAGTATTGATCGATAAAAAGGACGGCGACTTCTTCGTCGGCCGTACCCAATACGATTCGCCCGAGGTGGATAACGAGGTGCTGATTGACGCAAAGTTTAATTACGCCACTGTTGGCAGCTTTGTGAATGTAAAAATTGACAATGCCGAGGATTTTGACCTTTATGGGGAAATCGTTAAATAGCGCCGAAGACTCACCCCGCGGCACTACGTGCGCGGCCTTCCCTTCGCCTTCGGCGGAAAGAGGGCAGAAGTTGTAGTGAAGAGAGAACAGGAATTATTGTGAAGAACCCAAAAATCCCCCCTTTCCGCCGAAGGCGAAGAGAGGGTGCCCCAGCGAAGCGATGGACGGGTGAGTCACCCCGACAGCAGAGACCTAATTACCACTACATTTAACTACTCTGCTCGTTTATATAAACACAAAGATTTTGACCTTTATGGACAAATTGTAAAATAATACGGTTTGCCTTGCGGCGATGTTTGTATTTAGATTATAAAATCTAAATTCGAACTATCTAAAAATGACGGAGGTACGTTGGCTTAAAATCCGAAACCGAACATCCGAAATTCGAAATCAAATCGCATGGACAGCAGTTGTATAAGCTATAAAGATACCGGGTTCTTTTCCCCTACAGTTATAAAGTATTTAGAAGACGCGCCCGATCTGCGGTCATTTTACAGCTATCGCCCCACTATGGAGGGCTTTGCCGAGCTATTTAATAACAAAAAAGTAATTGCCGACAGGGAATTACTGGCAAAGGTATTAACCAACCAATACTTTGATAACGAAAAAGGTAAAAGCCATAACGCCCAAACGGTGCTGGCCAATATCGAATTATTAAAATCAGCTGATACCTTTACTGTAACTACCGGCCACCAGTTAAATATTTTTGCCGGCCCCTTATACTTCATTTATAAAATAGTTACTGCCATTAAGCTGGCCCGCCAGTTAAAGGAAAGTTTTCCCGATAAAAATTTTGTACCGGTTTATTGGATGGCATCCGAAGATCACGACTTTGCCGAAATCAATTATACCAATATAGGCGGCAAAAAAGTACACTGGTGGTACGAGGCCAGCGGCGCGACAGGTCGCATCAATCCCGATACCATGCGCCAGGCTTTAAACCAATATAAGGGAGTGCTGGGCTTAGATGGTTACGCTTTAGAACTGGGCGAGATTGTCAGCACCGCCTATACCAAATTTGATAAACTGGCCGATGCTACCCGCTACATGGTTGATGCACTGTTTGGTCAGTATGGTTTAGTAATTATTGATGCGGATGACCACGAATTAAAAAAACAGTTTGCGCCCATTATTGAGCAGGATATAATTGAGCAAAACAGCTTTAAACATATCACCGAAACTAACAAGCTGCTACAGGCTGTTGATGTGCATATCCAGGTAAATCCGCGCGAGATCAATTTCTTTTATTTAAAAGATAGCCTGCGTGAGCGTGTAGTGTTTGAGGACAATTTGTATAAAGTATTAAATACCGAAATTGCCTTTACCGAAGCGGAACTGAAACAGGAAATAGCCACATACCCCGAGCGCTTTAGTCCGAATGTAGTGATGCGCCCCCTTTACCAGGAAATGATATTGCCCAACATTGCCTATATAGGCGGCGGTGCCGAGGTAGTCTACTGGCTGGAGCTGAAAGCCAATTTCGATCATTACAAGGTCGATTTCCCAATCCTCATCCTGCGTAATTCGGGCTTAATTGTTCTTAAGGAATATACACCCAAAATTGCCAAAATGGGTTTGCGCCCGCAGGACTTCTTTAAGCCGACAGACGAGTTAAAAAACGACTGGATCAAACAAAATACAGATAAGGACCTGAGCCTTGAAACCGAATGGACACAACTGGAAGGTATTTTTGAAAACATTAAACAGCGCGCTTACGCGATAGACCCTACCCTGTCGCCATCAGCCGCGGCTGTACAGGCCCGTTTAAAGCACGCGATGGATAACCTGGAGAAGAAGTTCACCCGTGCCGAAAAACGCAACTACAGCACCCGCCTGGAGCAGATAGACTATATTAAAGCCGACCTGTTCCCCAAGGATAGCTTGCAGGAACGTACCGAAAACTTCGGTCTGTTTTACGTAAAATGGGGGCAATTTTTTATCGAGGAATTGATCCGTAATTTTCAGCCGCTGGCATTTGAGTTTAGTATATTGGCTGAATAATATTAAAAATGTCATTTCGATAGAGCAGGGGCTGGAATTGTGTGAAGGAGCGAAAGAGAAATCTTATGCTCCTTGCTTATCGCACGTATAAGATTTCTCCTCACTCTTGCACTCAACCCACCACGTTCGTTCGAAATGACATGCCGTGTTTTTAAATTATGGCATCAACTGCTTAATCACTACCGGCGTAATGGCGTTTACCCACAACGCGTACATGCCGGCCGATGGGTGCAATCCATCAATGGCTATTAAACTTTTATCGGTAGCCGCGCCTTTGGATATGGGGGTGATGTTGATATAATTTACGCCTGCCTTATCGCTTTCCTCTTTATTTATCGCGTTAAACTGATCAATCAGCGGACCAATGGTAGCTTCGGCTCCATTAGCAAAGGGCGTTACGCCATAATCGGGGATGGATACTACAAATACCCGGGTTTTATTTCCTTTTGCAAACGTAATGGCGGTGTTTACCAATTGCACAAACTTAGCGCGGTAATTGGTTTGGCTCAGGCCCTGGTATTGGTCGTTTACGCCGATGAGCAGGGTAACCATATCGTACTTATTGCTGCTAATGCCGCTGCTGTTAATGGCCGCTATCAGGTTATCGGCAGTCCAGCCGGTTTGGGCTATAATGGTGGGGTTTTGCAAACCCTTGCCGGCCAATTTAGCGCTTAACTGGTAAGGGAACGCCTCCTTTTGATCAACCGATTGGCCAATGGTGTACGAATCGCCCAGGGCAAGATAACTGATGGTATTGGCTGATACAGGCATAGTTGTAGTGTTAGCTGGGGCATCAACAACGGTATCAGCCGGTACCGGCGATATGGTTTTTGAGCAGGACAACAAAGCGCCCATCCCCATAAATATTAAAAATAAAGTTTTCATGCCATTATCTCCATACCAAAAAGTACGGAAATATGATGCTTCAGGATTTTTTTAACTTCATCTAAATCTACCTCACGGCCTAATTCGGCTTGCAGCGATGTTACGGCCTTATCATCAATACCGCAAGGCACAATGTTTTTAAAGTAATCCAAATCGGGGTTTACGTTAAAGGCAAAGCCGTGCATGGTAACCCAACGGCTGCAGCGCACACCCATGGCGCAAATTTTGCGGGCGCGTTCATTATCGGCATCAAACCAAACACCGGTATAACCGGGGTAACGGCCGGCGGTCAGGCCATAATCGGCCAGGGTAAGTATCACAGCTTCTTCCAGGGTGCGCAGGTACAAGTGGATATCCGTAAAAAAATTATCTAAATCCAATATCGGGTACCCAACCAATTGCCCCGGGCCGTGGTAGGTAATATCACCGCCGCGGTTAATAAGGTAATAGGTAGCTTTTTTATCTTTCAAACCCTGCTCATCCAGCAACAGGTTTTCGGGGTGGCCGCTTTTGCCTAAGGTGTATACGTGCGGGTGTTCACAAAATATCAAATAGTTGGGTGTCCGCGTTTCCTCGGCGGGTTCATCGCCGGCTATGGCCAGCTGACGGTTGCGCAGGGCTATCTTTAGGTTCACCGTATCGCTAAATATAGCTTCCTGTTTATCCCAGCCCTCCTGGTAATCAACCATCCCCCAATCGCAGAAAAATACTTGTTTGTTTTTCATCTCACGCTCCCTTAACGTATCCCACCATATAATCCTGGTATTGCAAATATTGTACAGTGTAATTTAGTTTTACTGCTCCTTTATGTAATTGCGCCTGTATGTTTCCCTCGGGCGCGTAAGTAAACGGCTGCAGGCTAATGTTATCCGCAAAGGAAACCTCCTTTTGCCCATAGCATTTATAAACGGCTTCCTTAGCACACCAATAGGCATACAGAGCCTTTACCTTGTGCTGGTTCTGCATGGCGGCGGCCAGTTCGCCGGGGTTTAAAAAACGGGGGGCAATGCGCTCTACCTTTTGCTGGATCTGTTCAATATCAATCCCAACCGGGCCTTTTTTGCTGATCATTACCGCGGCGTAATCAAACGAGTGGCTTAACGATATATGGTAGGGCAGGTTAACCAGGTAAGGCTTGCCGTGCGCGTCTATCTTACAATCAATATACTCATCGGTGCGCAGCATGGTGCGCAGTAAAACGCGGGTGCCCAGCCAATGCAAAAAGCGCTTACCGTGGCGTAATTGCTCAACAAAGGCTTTTTCGCCCTCGTCTAATTGCAGTTGGGCGTACAGGTCTTCGGCATTCTCCTCTATCTTCCATAGGGCAAATTCGGTATCGGCGTCTATCTGTTTGCTGTAGGCTATAGCCATAAATATTAATTACAATTAGCATGGCAAAATTACTTCAAATAATTCTATTTTAGTCAGCACAAGCCAAGGAATATGATTTTGTCGGACAAGCGCATTTTAGAAGAGATTGAAAAGGGTAATATCATTATAGAACCCTTTAAGCGCGACTGCCTGGGAACCAATTCGTACGATGTGCATTTGGGTAAATACCTGGCTAATTACCGCAGCCGTGTGCTGGATGCCAAAGTGCATAATGAGATCGATTCGTTTGAGATACCAAAGGATGGTTTTGTGCTGCAACCCGGCACCCTGTACCTGGGCGTAACGGTAGAATACACCGAAACCCATAAGCATGTCCCTTTTTTAGAAGGCAAATCCAGCACAGGCCGTTTGGGTATTGATATCCACGCCACTGCCGGTAAAGGCGACGTAGGCTTTTGCAATACCTGGACCCTGGAAATTTCCTGCGCGCAGCCGGTACGCATTTACGCCGGGATGCCCATCGGCCAGTTAATTTACTTTGTGGTAGAGGGCGACATTGAAACCCTGTACAATACCAAGGATAACGCCAAATACAATAACCCTACCACCCGCCCGGTGGAGAGCATGATGTGGAAGAATAAGTTTTAAGGCCTGTTTGTAGGGTATTTGTAGAGGTAATTACGCTGATAACCAAAATATTTGCTACTTATCTTTCTATTGCTTTTCTGTAGCTTAGTCTTCATTTTCCTATATGAAGCTAAACCAATTATTTACCGGCCTGGTAATTTTGCTGTGTCTATCTGTAACTTTCGCGTTTATTCGCGCGGATGACGATCCCATTCAAAAGATCATCACCCAGCTAAATAAATGGGCCGATACCTATCCGCAGGAAAAGGTTTACCTGCATACCGATAAACCCTTTTACGCTGCCGGCGAAGATCTATGGTTTAAGGCCTATTTAACCGTTGGCGAAAAGCACGAACTATCGGGCCTGAGTAATGTGCTGAATGTGGAGTTGATCAACGATCAGGATTCGGTTAAGCGGGCTATTAAGCTGCCCGTACTAAACGGCATTACTTGGGGCGATATCGCATTGCCCGATAGCCTGAAGGCAGGTAATTACCGCCTGCGCGCCTATACCAATTATATGCGCAATGCCGGCAGCGAGTATTTTTTTGATAAAACAATTGTAATAGGCAATTCGGTAAACAACAACATCTTCACCAACGTAAGTTATCAATACGCCACGCAAAACGGCCAGCAAAAAGTAAGCGTC
This sequence comes from Bacteroidota bacterium, assembly GCA_040389105.1. Classification (GTDB taxonomy): domain Bacteria; phylum Bacteroidota; class Bacteroidia; order Sphingobacteriales; family Sphingobacteriaceae; genus Mucilaginibacter. The sequence continues at coordinate 50,507 of JAZKAO010000024.1, read as the reverse complement.
GCCATTACCTATACCGATTTAAACGGCAACCCTTACGCGGGCAAGGAGGTGAATTACGAGATCAGTTTAAACTCGAAAGATATTACCAGTGGTAAGGGGATTACCAATAGCCACGGCGTACTTAACATCAGCTTTACCGATAAAACACCGGCCATATTAAAGCCGGGCCGCATTATTACCAATATTAAATACGCCGATAAAAAAACAAGCACCCAAACACTGTTGATTAAACCCTTATCAGACAAGGTGGATGTGCAATTTTTTGCCGAAGGCGGCAGCCTGGTGAACGGTTTGCGCTGCAAGGTAGCCTTTAAGGCTATAGGCGGCGATGGACTTGGTATTGATATAAAGGGCCTTGTAAAAGACAATGCCAATAATGATATAGCCCGGCTGGGCCCATCGCATTTTGGGATGGGCTGCGCGGTGTTTGTGCCCGAAAGTGGTAAAACTTACAAGGCGGTCATCACCATGCCCGATGGCTCGGAACGTAGCTTTGCCTTACCGGCCGCTGCCGATAAGGGCTATACCTTAAGTGTTGCCGAGAATACACCCGGCACCCTTACCGTAAAAATAGGGGCCAGCAAAACCCTGGTTGATGCGGGCAATAACGTGGTAAGCATTATAGGCCAGCAAAACGGGCAGGTATATTATGCTGCAAAAGCCAAAATAACCGGCAGCAGTTTTGCAGCAGCCATCCCTAAAAGCACCTTCCCAACGGGGATAGTGCAGTTTACGCTGTTTTCGGCCACTAACGAACCTTTAAACGAGCGACTGGTGTTTGTACAAAACCCGGATGTATTAAAGCTGGATGTACATACCGAAAAGCAAACTTATGCCCCGCGCGAAAAGGTGAAGATCGACATCAATGCCGTTGACGCATCGGCAAAACCAATGGTAGGCAGTTTCTCGGTAGCGGTAACAGATGAAACTAAGGTGCCGGTTGATGAAACCGCCGAAACCACGATCATGAGCCACCTGCTGCTTACATCCGACCTGAAGGGCTATATCGAAAAGCCTAACTATTATTTTGTATCGCCCAGCTTGCAAACGCAGGATAACCTGGATGCCCTGATGCTGACCCAGGGTTATCGCCGCTTTGTATGGAAGCAGGTATTAAGCGATGTTTTCCCGCCGCCGGTTTTCCAGCCAGAGAAATCCATCAGCATAGCTGGCATTTTAAAAACATCAGGGGGTAAGGTTGCTCCTAAGGGCAAGGTAATGCTGTTTTCTACAACGGGCGGCTATTTTATGCTGGATACTGTTGCCGATGAGCAGGGCCGCTTCGCATTTAGGAACCTGGTATTTAAGGATACCGCACGCTTTGTATTACAGGCCAGCAAAGCCACAAACAATACCATTGTTGATATTACGCTTGATGATGCGGGCCGCCCCAAAGTTGACAGGAACAGGAACGCCCCCGACTTACAGGTAAACGTGAGCAACGAATTAAGCAGTTACCTAAAAAATAGTAAAAGCCAGTACCTTGAACAGCTGCGGTTTGGCGTAGGCGACCACGTGACCGCGTTAAAGGAAGTAGTGATAACCGAAAAGAAAAAACCATTGCTGCAAAACTCCAATAACCTTAACGGGGCGGGCAATGCCAACCAAATTATTAAGTCTGACATGTTAGGCATGTGCCCCACGCTTTTGCAATGTTTAAAGGGCTATTTAACGGGGGTTATTTTTAAAATGGATACGGCTTATTTAAGCCGGAATTATACCGGGGATACCCTCATAAAAAGCTTACCCATGCTCATCATTATCGATGGGATGGAAATGCCGCTTTACTTTACACTAAACGAGATTAACGCCATTGATGTAGGCAGTGTAGAGGTATTGCGTACCCCCGAGTATACCAATACTTATGGTAATAAAGGTGCCAATGGTGTAATTATCATCACCACCAAAAGGGGCGAGAACAGCAGCTTTTACCCGCCCGATGTATTAGTGTATAAGGCCAAAGGATACTACAGCGCGCGCGAGTTTTATTCGCCCAGGTACGATGCCCCTAATATCACCATGGCCGATTTGCGGACTACCATTTTTTGGAAACCAAACATCATCACCAACAAACAAGGAAATGCATCGGTTGAGTTTTATAACGCCGATAGTAAGGGGACTTATCGTGTAGTAATTGAAGGGATTGATAACGATGGCAATTTAGGCCGCCGGGTTTACAGGTATAAGGTAGAATAAGTACAACGCCGGTTTTATGTTGATGAAGAATTAATGAATTCGTTCAGCATCAAAAGCTTTCGTGTATTTTCTGTTTTATTTTTTGCGTAGATTAGTCTTTATTTTCCCCTACCTATGAAGCCTAAAAAAATAATAGCCGGCCTTGTCGCTGTTTTATCTGTTGCCGCCCTGTTCGCGTTTATCCGTGTGGACGACGACCCGATAAAAAAGATCGTTACCCAATTATCCAAATGGGCCGATACCGATCCGCAGGAAAAGGTTTACCTGCAAACAGACAAGCCCTTTTATGCCGCGGGCGAGGATATTTGGTTTAAGGCCTATATCACCATTGGCGAAAAACACCAGCTATCGGCCCTCAGCGCCGTCCTGAATGTAGAATTGATCAACGATAGGGATTCCATTAAGCAATCCATCAAACTCCCTGTAAACAGCGGCGTAACCTGGGGCGATTTTGCCCTGCCCGATACCATCAAGGCCGGCAACTACCGCATCCGCGCTTATACCAACTACATGCGCAACGCCGGCGATGATTATTATTTTGATAAAACATTTGTAATTGGTAACTCGGTCAATAACAACATCTTCACTAAGGCCGTATATCAATACAACACACAAAACGGCCAGTCCCAAACAAAGGCGGCCATCACTTATACCGATTTAAAGGGTGCGGCCTATGCTAATAAAGAGGTAAGTTACGATGTGCAACTGGATGCCAAAAGCGTAGCAAAGGGCAAGGGCATTACTGATGCTAACGGCGTACTGAATGTCAGTTTTGCCAACATCACACCTGGTACCCCAAAGGCCGGCCGTATTATCACCAATATTAAATATGCCGATAAGCAGGTCAGCACCCAAACCGTGGCTATTAAGGCCGCGTCGGACAAGGTAGATGTGCAGTTCTTCCCCGAGGGTGGCAGCACCGTAAATGGACTGCGCGGCAAAATGGGCTTTAAAGCCACAGGCGCCGATGGCCTGGGTGTTGATATTAAGGGCGTAATAAAGGATAATGCCAATACCGATATAGCCCGCTTAGGCACAGCACATTTTGGCATGGGCTACGTAGTTTTTGCCCCCGAAGCCGGTAAAACCTACAAGGCCGTTATTACCCTGCCCGATGGATCAGAAAGTACCGTTGCCCTGCCTGTAGCGGCTGATAAAGGCTATACCTTAAGTGTTACCGGGAACGACCCCGCCAATTTAATGATGAAGATTGGCGCCAGCCAGGATATTGTAGATAAAGGCGATAACGAGATCAGCGTGGTGGCGCAGCAAAACGGCAAGGTATATTACGCGGCCAAAACAAAAATCACCAAGGCTAGCTTCGCGGCTATGATACCTAAAAACCGTTTCCCAAGCGGCATTGTACAGTTTACTTTATTCTCGGCAACGGGCGAGCCCTTAAACGAGCGTGTTGTATTTATCCAAAACCCCGACCTGTTAAAACTGGCCGTAAGCAGCGAAAAACAAAGCTATGCCACCCGTCAAAAGGTAAAGCTTAACCTATTGGCTAAGGATGCCGGCGACAAGCCTGTAGTGGGCAGTTTCTCGGTATCGGTAACCGATGAAACCAAGGTACCGGTTGATGAAGCATCGGAAACTACTATTTTAAGCCATTTATTGCTATCATCCGACATTAAGGGGTATATCGAAAAACCCAATTATTACTTCACCAACCCCAGCGAGCAAACCCAGGCCGAGCTGGACGCACTGATGCTGACCCAGGGATACCGCCGCTTTGCCTGGAAGCAAATATTGAACGATGTATTCCCGGCGCAAGCCTTTAAGCCCGAACAATCGCTTACCATATCGGGTACCATAAAAACCAGTGGAGGCAAGCCTGTGCCTAAGGCAAAGGTGACTTTGTTTACCACCAAAGGCGGCTTTTTTATGCAGGATTCGGTAGCTGACGACCAGGGCCGCTTCGCCTTTAAAAACCTGATATTTAAGGATAGTGTGCGCTTTATTGTGCAGGCCCGCACCGCCAAAGATGGCAAAAATGTGGAAATAGAACTGAATAGTGTTGGCGTACCGCCCGTTACCAAAAACAAAAACGCGCCCGATATAGAGGTAAGCACCAGCAGCGTTTTGAGCAATTACCTGCAAAACAGCAAAAACCAATACCAGGAGCAGCTTAAATATGGCCTGGGTAACCACGTAACCGCGTTAAAGGAAGTGGTGATAACGGAGAAAAAGAAATCGGTAATTGAAAACTCAAACAACCTGAACGGGGCCGGCAATGCCGACCAGGTGATTAAAAGCGACCAGCTATCTACCTGCCCAACGCTGGAAATGTGTTTGAATGGCCGCGCCAGTTTTGTAACATTCCGGGCTGGGCTGGCTTACTCTACCCGCAGCCCCAATACCCCCATGCTAATTGTGCTGGATGGCATGTCTATGAGCGAGGATTTTACATTGGATGATATTAGCCCCAGCGATGTGGAAAGCGTGGAAGTTTTGCGCACCATTGCCTATACCGGTATTTACGGCATGAGGGGCGGCGGCGGCGTGTTGGTGATCACCACCAAACGGGGCGGATCGGATACCGACTTTAAACGTTACGCGCCGGGCATAGTAACTTATGCGCCTAAGGGCTATTACCGGTCGCGGGAGTTTTACGCGCCTAAATACGATGACCCAAAAACCAACGCCAACGTAGGCGATCTGCGGACCACTATTTTCTGGAAACCCAACATTGTTACCGATAAAGACGGCAATGCCTCGGTTGAGTTTTTCAACGCCGATGGTAAAGGCAATTACCGTGTTGTGATTGAAGGTATAGATAACGACGGCAACTTAGGCCACCAGGTTTACCGGTATAAGGTGGAATAGGCACATTTTTATGCAGCAAGGCTTATTATCTTAACAGCCTTGTTGCTATGGAGTTAACTATCATTTCTGTTATTACCCTTTGGCTTTTAGGCGTTAGCGCCTACGGCCAAACATCGGGCGCGTTTTTAAGCCAGCTCTCCAAAACTATGGAAGCGCGGGCTACAGAACAACCTATAGAAAAAGCCTATTTACATTTTGATAAGCCCTACTACGCCGCCGGCGACAATATGTGGTTTAAAGCCTATGTTACCATGGGCAGCAACTACAGTCCATCCAGCCTAAGCAGTGTTTTAAATGTCCTGTTACTTAATGATAAGGGGGCTATCGTAAAAACGCTTAAACTGCTACTCGCCAACGGCAGTGGCTGGGGCGATATCTCCCTGCCCGAATCCCTGCCACCCGGCAACTACCACATTACGGCCTATACCAATTGGATGCGCAATGCAGGTAACAACCTGTTTTTCAACAGGGACTTTGTTATCGGTAACAGCATTTCCGCGCAGGCACCTGTTAAAAAGGCAAGCAACACCGGCCAATTATCTACCACTGCCGATGTGCAGTTTTTCCCGGAGGGTGGTAACCTTATAGGCGGAGTAGGTTCAAAGGTGGCCTTTAAGGCTATTAGCGCTAACGGCAAGGGCGTTAACGTTAAGGGTGTTATTATAGATGATGCGGGCAGGGAGATTACCACGTTTACAAGTACCCACCTAGGTATGGGCGTGTTTAACCTTGTACCCGAAAGCGGCAAAACCTATACGGCAAAACTAAGCTATCCAGATGGTACTACCGGGCAAATGGCCCTGCCAAAAGTGTTGGATAAGGGCTATGTACTAAGCGTTAACATTAGCAATGCCGGCAACATCGCGGTAAGCATCACCACCAATATCACAACCCAACAGCAGGATGGCAACAAGGAACTCGGCTTACTGGCCCAGGCTAACGATCATGTTTATTTTGCTGATAAAATTAAGCTGGATGGCGCAACCGCCAAGGTAAATATCCCGCTAAATAATTTCCGTACAGGTGTGGTGCAGTTTACACTATTCGCGGCGGAGCAAGCGGTAAACGAGCGGCTAGCCTTTATCCAAACAGCCGACGTCTTAAAACTAAACGTGGTAAGCGACCGGCCTGTATATGCCCCACGTGGCAAGGTACAGATCAATCTGCAAACCATGGATGCCGCCGCGCAGCCTGTACAGGGGAATTTTTCGGTAGCGGTAATTGACGAAGGCAAGATACCCGTTAACGAGGCGGATGAAAGCAACATCCTATCGCAACTTCTACTTACGTCGGACCTGAGGGGATATGTAGAGCAACCAAACTATTATTTTATTAATACTGATGATAAAACCCGTGCCGATTTGGATGTGCTGTTATTAACGCAGGGTTACCGCAATTTTGAGTGGAAACCCTTGTTGGGTAGGAAACCGGCATTGCCCATCTATCAACCCGAAAAAGGCTTAACCATAGCCGGCAAGGTACTGGCCAACAATGGCAAACCGGTGGCTAAGGGCAAGGTTACCCTGCTGGTCAAATCTAGCGGCGATGCCATTGATACCCTAACCGATAACGATGGCCGCTTTGCCTTTAACGATTTGATTTTCCCCGATAGCACCCGCTTTGTATTACAAGCCCGCACCGCCAAAAATACCGATAATGTAATTGTGCAGATTGCTGATGAAGCCTACGCCCAAATAGCAGAAGCAAATACCCGGCTGTTTGTTAACGGCATACCTGCCGATAGCCTGCCTGCACAATACCTGCTCAACAGCAAAAACAAATACGATCAGGATATAAAGTACGGCCTCAATGGGCATAATAAGCTATTACAGCAGGTGGATATTAAAGGGCAAAAAGTACTTAAAGAACTGCAATATTCGGCCAACCTAAATGGGCCGGGCAAGGCCGATCAGATAGTTTTAGGCGAGGAATTAGAAAACAGCGGCAGGTTAAGTGATGCCTTGCAAGGTAAGCTAACCGGCGTAATGTTTCAGGGCGAAAAGCCTGTTTCGGTTAGTAACAGTTATTCGCCAATAACCGAAAACGCCAAGCCCACCCGGGGTTTACAACCTATGCTCCCCATGATAGTGATACTGGATGGTACCATGGTAGATTATACCGCCCTTAACCGCCTGGCTGCTACGGATGTATCCAGTATAGAGGTATTGCGGTCATCGGTATACCTGGCGGTTTATGGGACCAGGGCGGGTACCGGCGCGCTGGTTATTACCACCAAACACAGTACCGGTGTAATTTACGATACCAAAACACCGGGTATGCTTACTTATACACCTATAGGCTTTTATCAGTCAAAAGCGTTTTACTCGCCCCGGTATGATCGGGCCCAAACTAATCCCCAAACGGCCGACTTGCGCAGCACCATTTTTTGGCACCCCAACATTGTTACCAATAAGGATGGTAATGCTGCCTTCGATTTTTTTAATGCCGATAGCAAAGGCAACTACCAGGTAGTTATTGAAGGGATGGACAGTAAAGGCAATATGGGCCGCCAGGTTTACCGGTATAAGGTGGAATAAGTGTAATCCCAAACACTATAAAAAAGAAAGTATTGGCAGATAGTTAACCACTGATATTAAACGGGTAATCCATCGCAATAAAATTACAGCACCACATTAAATAGCCTTTATTAAAAAAGGCTATTTTTGTTTTAAACCCCAATCGCTACACATGATCAAATTGCGCGCTGTATTGCTTTGCTTGTTACTTCCCCTATGCGCTGCAAATGCGCAAAGCCATACAGATAAAAATACCATTGCCGATACCCTTAAAACTGTAAATATTAAAGCCTACCTGTTTAACCAGCCGCTGTTAAGCATCCCGGCATCCATCAGTGTTTTAAACCCGGTGCAGTTAAAATTACAGGCCGATAATTCGCTGGTGCCCGCTATGAACACCATACCGGGGGTAAAAATGGAGGAACGTTCGCCGGGTAGTTACCGCTTATCTATCAGGGGCAGTTTGCTGCGCTCGCCATTTGGGGTACGCGATGTTAAGGTTTATTTTGACGAGATCCCCCTGACCGATGCCGGCGGCAATACCTACCTCAACGCTATAGATATAAACAGTGTGCGTAGTTTAGAGATATTGAAAGGCCCTGATGGCAGCCTGTTCGGTGCTAACTCGGGCGGGGTATTGATCCTGCGGCCTACAGCCAATTATTTAGATACTAATTATGCTTCGGTGGGTTTAAATGGCGGATCGTATGGATTGTTGCACGAAAATGCCAAACTACAAAACAGTACCGCTAACAACCAGTTTAACTTCAGCCAGGCTTATCAAAGCTACGGCGGTTACCGCCAGCATAGCTATATGGACCGCCAATATTTCCAGGCGGTAGATAAGTATAACATATCGGCCAAAGACCAGTTAAAGGCGCTGGCACTATACTCCAACTTAAATTACGAAACACCGGGCGGCTTAACCCTGGCCCAAATGCAGGCCGACCCGCAATCGGCCAGGCTGGCTACCAAAACGGTTCCTGGCGCTATAGAACAGCAAATCCGCATTAGCACCAAGGTATTTTTGGGCGGCTTAGTTAACGAAGCACAACTGGGCAATCATCTCAAAAACGTCACCTCGCTATCAACCATGCATGTTGACTTTGCCAACCCATTTATTACCAATTACGAGCAGCGCGCCGAAAACACCTACAGCCTGCGCAGCTATTTTGAACTGGCCAACGGGCAAAATGGCTACAACTGGAAACTAAACCTGGGCCTGGAGTGGCAGCAAACTAACGCGGCTATTAATAATTACGATAATAATGCCGGCGTAAAAGGAAACCCGCAAAAGTTGGATAAGGTGAACAGTAACCAGCACTTCATCTTCGGGCGGTATACGGCCGATATTGATGCCCGCCTGCATGTAGAAGCCGCGTTAAGTTTAAATTATTATGATTACGATTTCAAGAATATCTACCCGCTAAACCAAGCCAGTTTTACCGACCGCGGCTTTAGCCCGCAACTGATGCCGCGCCTGGCCCTCTCCTATCAACTGACTAACGATTTTATTGCACGGGCATCGGTTAGTCGCGGTTACTCAACCCCTACCACTGCCGAAGTGCGCCCTACCGATAACGTGGTAAATACCAGCCTGCAAGCCCAAACCGGGTGGAACTACGAAACCGGCCTGCGCCTGCGCAATCACGATGAAACCCTGTTGCTTGATGCCTCGGTGTTTTACTATCGCATCCAAAACTCTATCGTCCGCCGCCTGCACCCCGATGAAACCGAGTATTATGTAAACGCCGGCGGCACTAACCAAACCGGGTTCGAACTGGCCTTTACCGATTGGCTCATCCGCCAAAACAGCACCCAATTTATACGGGGCTTGCAGTTTACTACCGCCTATACCTTAAGCAGTTATTTCTTCAGGGATTATACCGATGCCACCACCAATTACTCGGGCAACCCATTAACCGGTGTGCCACGCCATGTTATCGTTAGCAGTGTGCAGTTAAAGTTGCCGCAGCAGTTTTATGCCTTTATACAGCATAACTATACCGCCAGCATCCCGCTGAATGATGCTCACAACGTATTTGCCCCGCAATATCACCTGTTGCAAGCCAAGGCCGGCTGGCAGCACAGCATCAGCCATAAAACCCAACTGGAAATTTATGCCGGTGCCGATAACTTACTAAACGCCCGCTACAGCTTAGGCAACGATTTGAATGCCGTAGGCAGCCGCTACTTTAACCCATCGCCCCTGCGCAATTACTTTGCAGGGTTTAATTTGATGTTTTAGACGTGATGGTGGTGAGTGTTAGTGGTGGGTGTTAATGTAGATTTAACCACAGAGGGCACAAAGGGGGAAGCCACAAAGGGCACGGAGATTGCTTAAATAATACTATCCTCTGTGTTCCGCGTGTTTAATTGTTTTTGAAAAAGGGGCCATCCTGAGCTTGTCGAAGGATGCGTGCGTGGGCCTGCCCACCATGGTTCGACGGGCTCACCATGACACCCCACCCTCTATACCAATGACTAAAGCTCCATGCCAATTTCCTTTTGGCGGATGATGATGGAATTGGTACTGTGGTTATTCATCATTAAAACGGTGATGTGGTTCAGCTGGTTATCGTAGATCCATATCCGGCGTTGCTCATCGTTACCGGTAAAAGTAAGGCGATAGCCGAAGCCCAGGATCTGCTTCTTCAGGTTATCAACATAAGCGGGGTAAACGGTTTGGTAGGTAATGGTTTTTAGCTTAATACCATCAGCGGTTGTACGGTAGCTTCCGGTAACCATACTTTCGCCTTTTATTACGTTTTTGTTCTTATCAATGCTTTGATAATGGGTCAGGATCTGGCCAAATTGTTCTTCTTTGTCGTTGATCTTAAACTTACCGGTTTGGATCAGGATATTGTCAACCTGGGGCAAACTTAAAGTCACCAAATCAACCATATCCGAAAACGCGATGGTTTGCGCGCGCGATGCAACAGCGCAAAACAACAAAATAGTGATAACCAGGGACTTCTTCATTTAATCAGGACAATCAAAAATAAACAAATTTTTAACATTTAAGCCGGGTTATTTATATCTGCGATTTTAAAATTCAGCGAATCCGTTTGGCGTTGCCTGCGGCCCGGGTTTTCCGCTCATACGCCTGCAAGGCCTTACGCACAGGCCGGTACCCGCTTCACCCCCTAACGCATAATCACATCCTTGTCATTGCGAGGTACGAAGCAATCGCGAACTATGCAAGACCGCTTTTCGGGTGTGCGATTGCTTCGTACCTCGCAATGACAAGTTGAATGATTTATACTTACGGATGATAAGTCCTTTCCGCATGTTTCAGCACATCGGCCTTGTAAAACAGCACATCCTTAAATTGCCCGTTCACGTAACCCCCAGCCTGATCTGTAAAGTTTTTTGATTGCGGGTCGAACGATTGTCCGCCGGTCATAATGCTTTTGGCTTTCAGCTTAGGGCCAAACTCAACCGCGGCAATAAAGCTATTGCCGCTATAGCCGTAGCGTTTTTTGGTACCAGCCATAGGCCTGCTCACAAACGATGGCAACTGCCCAAACAGCGATGACACCTGCCCAACCGGGATGCTCGGCGCATTATCATCAAACATACCATTGGCGGGGCGCTGATAGCGGTTAATATCGCCCCATTGCACGTTCCAATCGCCGTAGCGGCTTTGCAGGCTTTTTACAACCCCGCTTAGGTCATCCAGCAATTGCTTAGGCGTAACCGACTTCAGCATAGCCTCGGTACGGGCGGTTTGGAAAGTACCGTCTTCGGATGATTTGGCACGCGGCAGCAATCGCATCAGACTGGTGCCCCATTCAAAGCCAAGGGTAGTAGCTACCGAATTTACGGCCGAACGCCTGTCCCAATCCCGCAATACCTGTATAGGCTCTTTCAATAAGGCTTTAGTACTATCGGCGGCGGCATCATACGCTTTAAATAATGGCGGCAACAGCACATCAAAGGCGGTAAGATATTTATCGTAACCCATCTTCATCAAATCGTCCATACTGATATTTTTGGCATTGCCAAACATGCGGATGGCATTAACCGCCCGGTAGTTCTCGCCATCTGGCGCCATATAGGCCGGGTATTTTGTTTTATCGGGACTGGCCGCGCCCGATGAACTGAACGGCGTAGAGTTACAATTTTCTATCCAGCCCGTAGATGGGTTATACACATGGACAATCTCATCCTGCTTGTGCAAGCCCTGCCATTCGGTGGCCGGTATGGTACCGTCAACGGGTTGTGTCCAGTCCAACTTAGGATCGCGTTTGGGCATAAAGTTGCCGTACCAAAAAGCGATATTGCCCTGGTCGTCGGCATAAACGGTATTATTGGTGGCGTTGTGGCCTATGTCCATGGCCTTTTTATATTCGGCAAAGGTATTGGCCTTAGTAATCAGCCACGATTCCAGCAGTGCCGGGTACGACCGGTTATCGTTCCTCAGCGCCAGCCATTTGCCATTCCTTGCGCCCAGCACCGGGCCATGGTGGGTAAAGTACCCGGTGAAAGTTTTAGGGACCGGTTTATCGCCCTGCTTAATATTAATAGTGAGTTTGCGCTCGGTTACCGGCTTTTGTTCGCCGTTGTACTCGTAATACCACTTGCCATCCTTTTTGGTCACCTTTTCGGCGTACAGGTCGCCCACATCGGCATTGCTGCTGGTATGCATCCAGCCGCAGTGCTGGTTAAAGCCCTGGTAAACAAAAAATTGCCCCCAGGTACAGGCACCATAAACGTTCAAACCCTCGTTACTCACCAATTGCACTTCGCTACGGAAATAGAAAGGCACATGCGGGTTAATATACAGCATGGCGTGTTTACTGGCGCTCAATTTAGGTGATATGGCAAACCCGTTCGATCCTATCTCCCGCTCGTCCAGTTCCTCCTGCACGGTTTTTGGTTTAGGCAAGTTTAACTTACCTAAATCCATCCCCGGCGTACCGTAAAAACGGGCAGTCTCGTTCAAACTTAAACCGCCGGTTACCGTGGCCGATACGCTGCCATCGGTAAACATCAGCGCGTACCAGGGTTCAAAGTGTTTAAACACCAATGGCTTTACCTCGGGGTGTTTGTACAGGTAATAATTAATCCCATCGGCAAAGGCATCCATCAGTTTTTTAAACCATACAGGGCTGGCCTTATAATCTTTGATGGCATCTGCACTGTCAGCTATCATTTGCAGTTGTACATCGGTATACAGGTTGTTCTCGCCATCTACCTCGGCCTGGCGGCCTAACTGGTACAGGTAATTACGCTCGATACCTTTAAAATTATCCTCGCATTGGCTATACATCAACCCAAATACCACCTGGGCATCGGTTTGGGCGTAAATATGCGGCACACCATAATTATCGCGGATGATGGTAACAGCTTTAGCTTGTTGCTTGTAGCGGGCAATCTCTTTTAGCGTAGCCTTTTGGGCCGATGCTAAAAATGGAAGTACGGATATAAAAATGGCGAGTAATTGTTTCTTCATGCGGTTTGGGAAATATCAGTTTAAATTTAGGTATTTCTGGTGAATTTAACCACAGAGATCACAAAGGGAGAAGCGCGGAGAACACAGAGATTATGTTTTAGAACAATAGTTATAATAAGATGGGAGTTTCTCTGTGCCCTCCGTGCAAAATCTCCGTGACCTCTGTGGTTAATTTCTCCGCTATTTTGTATTATTGATTATAAATCTATTTTATGAAATTCAAATACCCCACCCTCCTGTTTTTAACCCTGCTATCTACCCAGCTTTGTATCGCCCAGCTTAATCCTAAAATTGCGCCTATTATTGCCGCGTTCGGCCAGCGGATAAACAACGATTTAGCTAAAGATAATATCCACGGCAGTATCTCGGTGGCCATTATGAAGGATGATCAAATCATTTGGTCGGGTGCCTTTGGGTATGCCAATAGCAAAACGGATACACTGGCCAATACAAGCAACATTTACCGCATTGGCTCCATCACCAAAATATTTACATCTACACTGATGATGCAACTGGTAGAAGAAGGCAGGATAAAGCTGGATGACCCGGTTGAAAACTATCTGCCCGAAATAAAAAACCTGGACGGCTATGCCAATTTAGGCACTAAGATCACTTTCCGCCAACTGGCATCGCACACGGCCGGTTTAAAGCGCGAACCCGACCTGTCGGGCGCTAGTGTTGGCCCGCTGGACCAATGGGAGGCCAAACTGCTTACCTGTATCCCTAAAACAGGTTTTGTGGGTAAGCCCGGCGGGCAGTTCCTATACTCAAACATGGGCGTTGCTATTTTGGGGCTGGCGCTTCAGCGTATTACAGGTGTGCCTTATATGCAAATGGTACAGCAACGCATCCTTACACCACTACACATGAACGATACTTTTTTCGCCCTGCCCGATGATAAACGCAGCCGTATGGCCGAGGGTATGGAAAACAGCAACGGTAAGGTGAACACTAAACTCCCGCTCAGCGACCTGAAAGGCCGCGGCTACCGTGTGCCCAATGGCGGTATCTTCAGCACCCCAACCGACCTGGCTAAATTTGCTTTCTCGCTACAAGGTAAGCCGGCATTGCTAACGGCCAAAAGCCGGAAAATAATGCAGGAGATACCCGATGGCGGCGAAAATTATGGCCTGGGCTTAATGATCATTAAAAAGCGGGGCTTGAATATTATCGGGCATGATGGATCGGTACCGGGCTATACAGCGGATCTGGCTATTGAGCAGAATAGCGGCTACGCGGTTATCCTGATGCGGAATTACAATAAAGGGGCAACTAATTTAGTAGGGGCATCAAATATTTTACTGGAGGAGTTGAAAAAGATGGATTAATTGTGGTTTGATGATGATTTAACCACAGAGGGCACAGAGGGAGAAGCGCGGAGGGCACAGAGGCATTGAGGTGATTTTTGGCTAAAGCCGGATAGTTTGTTTTACCTCTCCGTCGGCTAAAGCCGACGGCAATGAATAGAAGAATTGGATGGGTATTAAACAATCCCGTTCATTGCCATCCCATTTATGGAACGGATAATAATCATCAGATTAGTGGCTTTAGCCAAAAACACTGAATTAATCTACCAAAGTTTCCTTTAATGTTTTCAGCACTTTTAATAGGCGCGGATCGTCTAAGGACCCGATCCGAAACTCCCGATAGGTTTTTAAAGGCTCCCGAAGTTTTATTTCAAAAACGCCGGGATTGATCACATCAATACTCACAAACTTCTGGTCTTCTCTTAATCCACCGTCTACCGATCTGGAGACCAATAATGTGGAATGCGATGTTTTGGCATAAAAGAATCGGTCTTCCCCGTTTTTTATGAAATCCTCAATGAGTTTTTTTACCGGTATGTATCGTTCCCATGCGGGATAATTATCAATATGCTCGTTATACCAGGCAAGCGTTTCTAACCACGAAGATTGAAAAGAATTAACTATTTTTTCGGTCCGCGCATCCATTGTTCACCTACAATATCTTAAACCTGTCCGCATCCCTTAAAAAAGGCATGGCGCGGCGTACGCGTTTTAATTCGTCGGGGTGGATGGTGAAAGTGTATACATCCTCTTCGTCGCGTTTGTAATAAACCACATCGGCATTGGGGCTAATGCAGGTGCTATCGCCAGAGTGGTATACTTCGTTGCCATCGTGGCCAACCCGGTTAACGCCTATTACATAGCATTGATTTTCCACGGCGCGGGCGGGGATGAGGGTGCGCCAGTGCAGGGCGCGTTTTTCGGGCCAGTTGGCTACTACAATCAGCATATCGTAGGCCTCATCTACATTGCGCAACCAAACGGGGAAGCGCAAATCGTAGCAAATTACAGGGCATATCTTCCAGCCGTTTAGTTCTACTATTAGTTTTTTTGTACCTGCGGTATAGGTCAGGTCCTCCTTACCCATGGCAAACAGATGGCGCTTATCATAATGTTGAAACGATCCATCGGGGCTCATCCAAATCAGGCGGTTATAAAATTTGCCATCTTCTTTAATAATCAGGGTACCGGTAACGGTGCAATTATATTTTACTGCAATATCGCGCATCCATTGCATGGTTTTACCCTCCATGGTTTCGGCCAGGCGTTCGGCATCCATAGTGAAGCCTGTATTAAACATTTCGGGAAGGATGATCAGGTCGGTTTTTTCCCGTATACTTCCCAATCGCAGCGTAATGTTCTGCAGGTTCTTATCAATATTTTCCCAGAAAAGGTATCCCTGAAAAGTGGTGATCTTTAAGTTGTCCATCGGCTAATATTTAGGCTCGGCTCGCATTTCTACGATAAAACCTTCGTATTTGTTCAAATTCTTATTAAACCTTCAACGGCTTTATCCAGCGTTTCTTGCCTTTTGGCAAAACAAAAGCGCAAAATATGGTGATCTGTCCCCTTGCTGTAAAAGGCCGAAACGGGTATGGATGCCACCCCAAATTCCTTAGTGATGCGTATGGCCAGCTCCGTATCTTTCTCATCTGTAAGGCCCTGGTAACTTACGCACTGAAAGTACGACCCCTGGCAGGGCAGCAGTTTAAAACGGCTTTGCGCCAACCCGGCCCTAAAGTGGTCGCGCTTTTGCTGAAAGAAAGCAGACAGGCCCAAATAAACGTTTTCATCTTTTAAATAAGCGGCTATGCCCGCCTGCATGGGGGTGTTTACGCTGAACACCAAAAACTGGTGTACCTTTCTAAACTCCTGCATCAGGTTGGCCGGGGCCAGGCAATAGCCAATCTTCCAGCCGGTGCTATGGAACAGCTTGCCGAACGATACGGCTATAAAGCTGCGCTCGCGCAGTTCGGGGTAGCGGGCCATGCTATGGTGTTCCTGCCCGTCGTATACCAAATGCTCGTACACCTCGTCGCTCAGTATCAAAATATCCTGCCCTTTTACAATAGCTATCAGTTCGTCAATATCCGCCTTACTTAAAATAGTGCCGCTTGGGTTTTGCGGCGAGTTAAGGATGATCATTTTTGTTTTGCTGGTGATCAACCGCTTCACCATATCCCAGGGGATGCGGTAATCGGGCGGTTCCAACTCCAGCGATTTTACAATGCCGCCCATTAGCTTTATGGCCGGGGCATAGCTATCATAAGCCGGTTCAAAGATGATCACCTCATCATTAGGGTGGATTACCGCGCTGATAGCCGTAAAAATAGCCTGGGTACCGCCGGCCGTAACCGTTACTTCAGTATCGGGGTTATAGTTAGCGCCGTATAGTTTTTCGGTTTTAATACTGATCTGCTCGCGCAGCGCCATCAGGCCCGCCATTGGCGCGTATTGGTTCAGGCCATCCTTCATGGCCTTGCTTACCAGCTTCACCAATTGGGGCGGGCAATCAAAATCGGGGAAACCCTGCGACAGGTTAATTGCCCCCGTCTCGGCCGCCAGTGCCGACATTACGGTAAAGATAGTAGTCCCCGTTTGGGGTAATTTAGAATTAATAGGTATCATGCAGGGTGCAAATTAAGGAATTTTTTCTTTTATGAGGAGATTTGCAGGTTAAAGGATATCGCGGACTTACTCACCCCGACGACGCTTCGCTCGTCGGCCCTCTCTTCGCTACGCGTAAAGAGGGCGGGAGCTGTATTCAATAACTACGCTGAGGCACCCTCTCTCCGGCGAAGCCGAAGAGAGGGTGCCTCAGCGTAGCGCAGACCGGGTGAATACTCGCCGCTCAACCTAAACCCGATAGTAGTGGAAACCCCCGCAATGCAGCGCAGCGGAATGAAGAGTTGGAACAGATAGCGGGGCTGCCGCAAGCGATGAAATACTGCCCGTGCATTTTTTATTTATGATTTCACCGATATTAATACACCACTACCTGATTTCCCGCTATCTCATGAATTTGACATTTTTTAAAGCGCTCCCTTTCGGGGAGGGTTGGGAGGGGTTTTCTTTATCAAAATTATTTAACTTAGCCTGCATGAAACTGCTTAGAAACATCGCTTTAATTTTTGCTGTTTATTTAGTTACCGGCTGCTCATCGGCCAATAAAAAAGTGCCGGTGGTTGGTTTTATTGATGCCTTTGAGGATGCCACTATTGGCCAGGCCCGCACCGGCTTTACCGACGCGCTTAAAAAAGGCGGCTATAGCGAGGCCGACCATACCGTTAAAATTGAATACCGCAATGCCCAGGGCAGTATCCCTACCGTTATACAAATTGCCAATTATTTTATCCATAAACCGGTTGATATTTTGGCTACCTGCACTACTTTGGCCACTTTATCGGCTGTGCAAAAAACCAGCACCATCCCCGTTTTTGCCATGGTATCGCCCACGCCCGAACGTATGAAGGTGATGGATAAAAACGGCAACCTGCCCAAAAACCTGTATGGCGCTGTGGAGGACCTCAACTATATTGATACCTCGTTTTTACTGATCCCCCAATTGCTGAAACCTAAAATGGGCAAGCTAACCATCGGCATTGTTTATAACGATGCCGAACCACAATCGGCCGATGCGCTGCGCCTGATCCAGGCTTTAGCCGACAAAAACAATATCACCATATTGGCTACCCCGGTAATTACATCGGCCGATGCCAAGCTAGTTACGCAATCGCTACTGAATAAAAACATCGACGCGTTTTTTGCCTTGCCGGATAACGTGGTATTTGCATCGTTTGAGAGTATTGTTACCAGTTGCGACCAAAAGTTTGTGCCCATTTTTACCAGCGAAGCCGGTTTGGTTAAACGCGGTGCCGTAGCTGCCTTTGGTGCTGATATGTACCAATGGGGTTACCAGGCCGGTGAACAGGCTGCCCAATACCTTAAAACCCGCAGTACCGCCGGCATGACTACCGAAATGGTAAAAGTGCGTAAACGGGTATATAACGCTGCTGCTGCCGCTAAATACCATATTGCTATCCCTGCAAATTTCCAGGCTGTTAAATAAATGGATTTTTACCTCACCGCGTTAATACAGGGGCTTTGCTACGGCACCCTCGCGCTGGGGATCTACATCTCCATGAAAATTTTTAATATCCCCGATATTACTACCGACGGGAGTTTTACGCTGGGCGGGGCCGTTACCGCTGTAATGCTGACACATAATCAGCCTGCTTATATCATACTACCGGTGGTAATTGCTGCCGGCGCGTTGGCCGGCGCGCTAACGGGCTTGATCCATACCAAGCTTAAAATAAACGCCCTGCTGGCGGGTATTTTAGTAATGACGGCACTGTATTCGGTTAACCTGACGATTATGGGCCGATCAAACCTGCCGCTCATTAATTTGCCATCGCTGCTTACCATACTAAACATTAGCACCAATCCCGATTATAATACCTTTTGGATACTGGCTGCTTTTATAGCAATAGTTACTTTATTGATAGGCTATTTATTAAAAGCCGATTTTGGTATTGCCATGCGGGCCACGGGCAACAGCGAAAGCATGATTCGCGCGCTGGGGGTAAATACTGATAAAATGAAAATTATTGGCCTGGCGCTGGCCAATGCATTAACCGCCATGAGCGGTTATTTGGTGAGCCAATACCAGGGCTTTGCCGATATTGGAATGGGGATAGGCGTAGTAATAGCTGGCTTAGGATCGGTTATTATTGCCGAAACCATTATTAGCTGGCTGCGCATCACATCGGTTTGGGGTAGTTTGGCTTTGGTGCTGGGTGGGGCTATAGTGTTTCAACTGGTGCTGGCGCTTACGCTGAGCAGCGGTGTTGATGCCATTTACCTGAAAGCCGTTACTGCCGTATTTGTATTGTTAATTGTGGGGGTCCCACGTTTATTCAGGAGGGCGGCATGATCGGTATCGCATCACTCCATAAAACTTTTAATAAGGGGCAGCCCAACCAGGTGCAGGCCATTAACGGCCTTAATTTGCATATTGCCGCGGGCGAGTATGCAATTATTGTGGGATCGAACGGTTCGGGAAAATCGACCTTGCTAAATTTAATGGCAGGCAGTATTTTTCCTACCGGTGGCAGCATTACTATTGATGGTACCGATGTAACCAAATTGGCCGATTATCAGCGCAGCAAATGGATAGCCCGCGTATTTCAAAACCCACTGAGCGGTACCGCGCCCGATCTGAGCATTTTGGATAATTTCCGCTTAGCGGCCCTGCGTACCAGGCCCAAGGGCTTTGGTATTGGTGTTACCGATACTTTTAAAAACCAGGTAAAGGAAAAGATAGCCCTGCTGAATATGGGTTTGGAAAACAAAACCAACCAGCTAATGGGTACCCTAAGCGGCGGGCAACGCCAGGCCCTTACCCTGCTGATGAGCGTGATGGACGATTGCCGCATCCTGTTGCTGGATGAGCCATCGGCAGCGCTTGATCCACGGTCGGCACAAGCAGTGATGCAAACGGCCGATACGTTAATTAAAAACTTCAACCTGACCGCAATACTGGTCACCCATAATTTAAAGGATGCCTTTACCTACGGCAACCGCATTATCCAAATGGCCGAAGGCGCTATGATGCACGATATAGCCGCGGATCAAAAGGCGCTATTAACTCAAAACGATTTGTTTGGGTGGTTCTCCTAAAGGTAAAAGGCGAAAGGTTAAAGGCGAAAGGCCTTTAATCTGTAACGCTTCGCATTACCTTTAACCTTTCGCCTTTAACCTTTTACCTAAACTGGCAAAGTAATTGCATAAGGCTATGTACCATGAAAAACATTAGCTTTAACGATATAAAAGATGCCTACCAGTTAGTGCAAGGCGCTAAAATAAAAGGCAAAACGCAGGACGAACTTTTTGAACTTGGCCATTACGATGCCAATAAGCGCGGTTACATTGTTTATCCATTTGAACATGGGATGATTTATACCGACTTCAGCATGATCATTACCGAAAAGGAACTGATGAACCATTATATGATAGAACCGTTAAAGGCAAGTTCGTTTCAGCGGGCAGCTTGATTAGATGTGTAAATGCGGGGATGTGCAGATATGCAGATGAATTTTGATTTGCATATCTGCACATTTGCATATAAACCCATCTAAAAAATACGCAAATTAAACATCCTGATAATTAATCATTTGCACATCCGCACATCTGCATATCTGCATATTTTAACAATTATTTAACCCCGCCCCGCCTTTTTTGCTATATTTGCGGTGGGTAAGTCTTTTACGACCAGCTCCTTTTGAACTCCCCCAGGGTGGGAACACAGCAAGGGTAGAAGGTTGAGCGGTGCGATAGAAGTAGCTTACCCATTTTTTGTGCCTTTATATTTGGTTTTACGTTCACCAGTCCTGATATTCGCCCTATTCAATCGATTGCACACAATTAATTAATCCCAATACATGAAATTTTTTATTGACACCGCCAATCTTGCCCACATTAAAGAGGCGCACGAGCTTGGCGTACTGGATGGTGTAACCACCAACCCATCATTAATGGCCAAAGAAGGCATTACCGGCCAGGACAATATTATTGCCCACTACAAAGCTATTTGCGAAATTACCGACGGCGACGTAAGCGCCGAAGTGATTGCCACCACCTTTGACGAAATGGTAGCCGAAGGCGAATACCTTGCTTCGCTGCACCCACAAATTGTGGTTAAAGTACCTATGATTAAGGATGGCGTACGCGCTATAAAATATTTTACCGGTAAGGGCATCCGTACCAATTGTACGTTAGTGTTTAGCCCGGGCCAGGCTTTATTGGCCGCTAAGGCAGGTGCTACTTATGTATCGCCGTTTATTGGCCGTTTAGATGATATATCTACCGATGGTTTAACGCTGATCGCCGATATCCGCCTGATTTATGATAACTACGGGTACAAAACGCAAATACTGGCAGCATCAGCCCGCCACCCAATGCACATTATTAACTGTGCAAAATTAGGGTCGGATGTGGTTACCGCGCCATTATCGGCTATTACCGCATTACTGAAACACCCGCTTACCGATAGCGGCCTGGCTACGTTTTTAGCAGATTACGCTAAGGCGGCGGCCAAATAAGGTTTTTCGATTTCGGAATTCGGATGTTCGATTTCGGATTTAAATAAACGCGCCATTGCATCGTAATTTGCAATGGCGCGTTTTATATTTCTATAATTCCGAAATTGACATTTCGAAATTCGAAATTTATACATTTGCTATTATGCTGGATATACTGATAATTGGTGGTGGCCCTATTGGCCTGGCTTGCGGATTGGCCGCGCAAAAGGCCGGTTTAAGCTTTGTAATTGTTGAGAAGGGCTGCCTGGTGAACTCGCTGTATAATTACCCGTCTACCATGACTTTCTTCTCCACATCCGAAAAGCTGGAGATTGGCAATGTACCCTTTGTAACCATTAACAAACGCCCCAACCGTACCGAAGCTTTGGAGTATTACCGCCGCGTGGCCTTTTCCTATAACCTGCCCGTTAATTTATTTGAGGAAGTGGTGAAGATGGAACGCGAGGGCCGGCATTATACCGTAACCACATCCAAAGCTACTTATGAAGCTAAACATGTCATCGTATCCACCGGGTTTTATGATATCCCCGTTATGCTGGATATCCCCGGAGAGGACCTGCCCAAAGTAAAGCACTATTACCAGGACCCGCATTATTACGCACTGCAAAAGGTGCTGGTGGTAGGTTCCAGCAATTCGGCTATTGATGTGGCGCTGGAAACATGGCGCAAGGGTGCCGAGGTAACCGTAGTGGTGCGTGGCGACGAGATTAGCAAGCGGGTGAAGTACTGGGTACGCCCCGATATGCTGAACCGCGTTAAGGAGGGCAGCATTAAGGTTTACTTTAATTCGAGCTTAACTGCCGTACGCCAGCACGAGGTAGATGTTAAAACACCCGATGGTACCGTTACCATCCCTAACGATTTTGTAATGGCTATGACGGGTTATAAGCCCAACTTTAAGTTTCTGCATCGTTTGGGCATTACGCTATCCGAAGACCAGAAGTTTATCCCTCATTATAACCCCGATACCATGGAAACCAACCTAAAGGGCGTTTACCTGGCCGGCGTGGTTTGCGGCGGCATGGATACCCACCTGTGGTTTATAGAAAATTCGCGCGTGCACGCGGATATGATTGTGGGCGATATAGTGAAGAAAGGGTAAGTTTTTGTGTTTGTGTTGATTTAACCACCAAGGTCACTAAGAGAGAAGGACTAAGTGCACTAAGATTTTTTTAGATAAATAGGTATTCAGACTTACAAAGTTTTAAAAACTTCGTAAGTCTTGTAATTACTTTGTGAACTTTGTGTAAAAAATCTTTGTGGTCTTTGTGGTTAAATCCACACTCAAGGGATTTACTTAATCAACCCATTCACCGTTTCAATCAATTGTGATAAATCGAAAGGTTTGGAGATCACCGCGTCGCAGCCATATTTAACATAGTCAACGCTTAGGTTAATATAAGCCGAGAAGATAATTACGGGGGTTTGTTTAAACTTAGGGTGCGCCTTTAGTTCCTGGCATATCTCGCCACCGTTAGCATTGCTTAGGCGATAGTCTAAAATAATCAGGTCGGGGTTAAAGGTTTCGGCTACAGCTATAATGCCGTTACTGTTAAAAGTGGCATGTACATCAAAGTTTTCGTAGGTTAAAACTTCGTTCACCATCTCCAGTATGTCCTGGTTATCATCCAACACCAAAATACGTTTTAACATAGGTTGTAATATTTCAACAGGCAAATTGTGAATGGTCAAAAATATATTCTGTACAGCATTTGGAACATTTGCGCTTAGTACTTTATCATAACGACACAAAGTGGTAATTGTGATACAATGATAGAGATAATTAAATTATCTAACAAGTTAATTTTTATTAACTAATTTAATTATTTAATTCATGGTAAATAATATTTCCTAATATTGGAAATATAGCTATTCCAAATTCTGAACTACCTCCGTTTAACGGCCAGCACAACAAGAATGTTACAAATACGGGAAATTTAGGATAGAAAGATATCAGCACCGCTCCATTCCAGGTATTGCTTGCTGTTTTATCCCTATAAAATTGGTGAAGTTTAAAAATTTAAGCAGCCAGTTGATGCTCAATTTTTTCTATCAGGAAACTCAGGTCGAATGGTTTTGATACAAAGTCGTCGGGGGCACCTTCTTTATTCAGGCACGAGGCACCGTTTTCGGTAGCGGATATTAAAATAATAGGGATATCTGATACGCTTTTAACCGATTTAATGGCGCGGCAAATCGTTCGGCCATCCATACCGGCCAGCATAATATCCATTAGTATCAAATCGGGATGATATTCATCAATACGATCAAAAACCTTATCTCCCCGCGAAAGTGTACTTACTTCATACCCGTAATAGGAAAGCACTTCGTCAAGCATCTCCAATATCGCCTGATCATCATCCACCACTAATATTTTTTTTTCCTTTTCCATTATACCGGTTACCATACAATAGATATGCCAACTATGTAAACTATTACAACATAAGCAGGTATACCTATAAAAATATTATTAATAGTCGACATATTATCTAATAATTAAGGTTAGTTAACTATAAAATTAGTCGTTTAGCTAATTATTGTTCGCTATGGTAAACAGTTTTAATCTGCAAAACTCCATATCTAATGGTATTACAAGCCTGCCGTGAAAAATTAACGGGCAACTTTGCGGTATTTATTTTGCGCTTTGTAAAATTTATAACTAAAAAAGTCGTTTGTTTAATGATTTTGGTGGTAAATGCATATTTTTCACCCGATTAAAAAACACATCACCTAAAAATTACACCCCTTATGTTTTTCCAATTACCGGAAAAGGAAGTTGTTAAAGTTTTTGGCCGCAACCTAAAAAAGCTGCGCCTGCAACGCAAGCTATCTATGGATAAGCTGGCCAAACTGGCCGACATGGAACTTTCGCAAATTTACCGGATAGAGAATGGCCGCGTTAACGCCAAGCTAACCACCATTGCCGCCTTAGGCAAGGCCCTGGATATTGACCCTAACGAGTTACTGAAAGTACCCAACCTGCCAAACGATTAAGCTTTTGCCAGCCGCCTGTTAAGCACGCGCGTGTAATTCTTATACCGCGCTGTTGCACTTGCCCCATAATCTGCTGATATTAGCCGCGGGCAATTATTAAAACCTGTTTTATATATGAGCGATACGGCAAACGGCTATGTTAATACAGTAACAGATGGGCAGGGTATAACTACCATCACCTTTTTTCATCCCACGCAAAACGCTTTGCCGGCCGCCTTGCTGGCCCGGTTAACCGCCGCCATTATACAAGCCGGGCAGGATAATACCACCCGTATAATTGTACTGAAAAGCGCCGGCGACCGAACCTTTTGCGCCGGGGCCAGTTTTGATGAATTACTGCAACTAAAAGACAAGCAAAGCGGCACCGAATTTTTTATGGGCTTTGCCAACGTAATAAACGCTTGCCGCAAATGCGGCAAAATTGTAATTGCCCGCATACAGGGCAAGGCCGTTGGCGGTGGCGTAGGCCTGGCCGCCGCTGCCGATTATTGCCTGGCTACCGAGGCGGCCGCCATTAAACTAAGCGAACTGGCTATTGGCATTGGCCCCTTTGTGATCTCGCCCGTAGTTACACGTAAGGTGGGCTTACCGGCTTTCTCCCAACTCACCATCCGCGCTACCGATTTTCAATCAGCGGCCTGGGCTATGGATAAGGGCCTGTATAACGAGGTTTACGCCGATATAACAGCGCTTGATGCCGCTGTAGATATATTGGCGCAAAAGCTGGCATCGTATAATACGGGCGCGCTGGAGGGCCTTAAACAAATTATGTGGGAAGGCACCGAAGATTGGGATAACCTATTAGCCAAACGTGCCGCCATAAGCGGCGAACTGGTATTATCCGACTTTACCCAACAGGCGCTGAATGGCTTTTTAGGCGGGAAACGGTAGTATTCCATGTGTCATTTCGGACGAGGTACGAGAGAAATCTTTTTGCGCTTTTACCGTCCCCCACAGGGTTGCTCGGAGAGGAACCTGCGGAGACAAAACATATTTTGCGTGGCTATGGGTAGGGTGGCTATGATATATTTACAAATCGCCCTTACCCTTACTTAATTTCTCGAACGAAACCACACCGGCCCTATCTGCCCATTCCTGGTACAGAGTTGCCATTTGTTTTACCCGATCGGGGTATTGGGTACTCAGATCATTTAGTTCGGAGCGGTCGGTTTTGATATTGTACAAATACCATTTATTTTCGGGATACTGCGATACCAGCTTCCAATCGCCCTGGCGCACGGCGCGGTTACCCTCGTGTTCAAAAAACAGCGCGTTATTACCTTTCCAGGGTTTGCCCTGCATTAATGGCAGCAGGCTGACGCCCTCGGTTGGGGTGATGGTATTGCCGTTATAGGTTTTAGGGTAAGCCACCCCGGCCGCATCAAGACAGGTAGCCATCAGGTCGACCAAATGCGCGGGCTGATCTGTTTGGATATGTTTTTTGATTAAAGCAGGTGAATTAGCAATAAAGGGGGTAGCTGTGCCACCCTCGTATTCCCAATGCTTAAACAGGCGCAACGGCGTATTGCTCACATTAGCGCCCGGGAAACCATAGGTGGTGAACGATGTCGGGTCGCTGGCTGGTTTTTTACTGGCTTCAATAATTTCTGGGAGGAAGCCTGCTCCCTTAGTATACTCGCTGCTGGCACCATTATCGCTCAGGAACATGATCAGCGTATTTTGATCTACACCTGTTTCCTTCAACGCTTTGCGGATGCGGCCAATGTTTTGGTCCATCCTATCAACCATGGCCGAATATACGGCCATTTTATCGTCAAAGTCCTTCTTCTCGTCCTCGGTTAACGAACTCCATTCGGGCACGTTTTTATCCCGTGGCGATAGTTTGGTATCCTTGGGTACAATGCCAAGCGCTATCATTTTTTGCAGGCGTTCTTCGCGCAGCGCATCCCAGCCTTTCATAAACTTGCCTTTGTATTTGGCAATATCTTCGGGCAAGGCTTGCAATGGCCAATGCGGACTGGTAAAGGCCATGTATAAAAAGAATGGCTTGCCGCTGGCTTTGTTATCCTTAATATACTTCACCGCGTAATCGGCATAATTATCGGTCGAATACCAGTTTGCCCCAGGTGTAAATGGCTGATCGTCCAGCGCTACGGTCAGTTTTTGGTTAGGGCGATAAGGGGCTGTAGGGTTAAAATAACTGCCCGCACCATCAATCAAACCAAAGTAATGATCAAAACCGCGCTTTACCGGCCAGTTTTCGGGCGCGGTGCCTACGTGCCATTTACCGGCCATATAGGTGTTATAGCCGCCGGCCTTTAAAGCCTCGGCAATGGTTACGCAATTATGGTTCAAATATCCTTGATATGCTGGCTCCTTACGGGTGTTTACCATATCGCCAACGCCGGTTTGGTGCTGATACAAGCCGGTTAACAGAGATGCCCGTGACGGGCAACAGCGCGAAGCATTGTAGAATTGGGTCATTACTAAACCACCCTTGGCCAATTCGTTAATATTGGGGGTTTGGATATCCGAGCCAAAACAATTGATATCCGAATAACCCATATCATCGGCCAGGATGATAATGATGTTTGGTTTTTTAGTGGCTTTTTTTACCTGTTGCGCACTTGCCGATTGTATAAAAACGGCAAGTAATGTAAGAATGAATAGCTTTTTCATAGTATTTATTTCTTTGGCTTTGGTCTTTCCGCTTTCGGCTCTGTTAACGCATTAATGTTAGGCCCATCAACCCAATCACCACATCGTTAGCCAGGGTTTTAAGTTGCAGGGATTTCAATTGTTTGGTTTGATCCAGCGGCAGATCAAGCACTGTTGCCGCGCCGCCATCAATACCTTTATTACTGAAGCCTTTTATGCCCGTAAACTTTTTATTGTTATCCGTCACTTCGCCGGTTTTAAGGTGTACCCGCAATGGCCTTGTCGCGCCAATATCAAACGCGAACCCGTCGTTATCGCAATCCTGTTCAATAGGCCACCAGTTTTCCGGGTTCTTTAGTTCCAGTACAGCAGTGGTGCCATCGGTATAGGTTACGGTAACAGTACCATTGGTGATACGGCTTTGCATGGGGTTGGTCGATCCTGCCATCATCAAGTAAGCGTGCGATGCCTTGCCCGATAATGGTACGCTGATCTCCTTAGGGAAGTTATCCCATTCGGATGTGAATAGGATGTTTTTATCATCACCCTTTGCAATAGCAAATTGGATTTTTTGCGCCGTGGTGAAGATACCATCAACCGATTCCTTTTTTATCCCGCTATCATCAATATTAGTGGTTACCAATGGGTAAGCCCAGTTACCGATGCCCTGTGTAGGCAATTGCAGCGTAGGCGATTTCGGTCGCGGCGACAGGTATTGATTTTTGAAGATATTGGTTACCTTATCGTTAAAGTAAGGTTGCAGGTTCACCAATTCGGGTTTTAGCGTTTGTGCCTGGTTGATATGCCAGTTGATGATGGTGGTATCCATTTCCACATAAATATTGCTCTTAACCTGAATATGGTTACTTCCCGGCAACAAATATTTCTCGGGCACATTCACGGTTACCCTGTCTTTCCCATCGAATTTTATGGATTGCTTAAATTGATTAGCCGATCCGGGATTAATCGTTAAATCCCAATCGCTGTAACCACCATTCCGTTTGATATCAAACTGCAGGTTATTTTCTTTCTGTTGCTTATCAGCAATCAGTTCCAGCCATTTCACAATGTGGATATTTTGAGGTTGCCACCAGGTAAACGCACCTTGTTTATACTTTACAAAATAAGTATGATAACCAGGCGCACCCTTAATTTTCACACCTATCCAACTATCAATTGTTCGCGGCAAAACTAAAACATGTTGCGGATCTAAAACTTGTGTACTTTGGAATAATATCTGCCCGGGTGTACACTCAATCGCAGACTTTTCAGCTTCCGGCTTAGCGCCTTTCCACACAATTTTTATTACATAGCTTTTCTGTTTACCTGCCATCAGCTGTAAAACAGGTTGCCCAACCGCATCATCTACCGAAGTCCATTTAACCGGCTGACCATTTACGGTGAGCGATGCTACCGAAACAGCCCTTGCCGCCACCTGGAATTTCAGGTTAGCCACTTTTTGAAAGGATGGGATAATAGTGTAAGTATCTGTTTGACCCGCGCGTTTAAAATCAAATTTAATATCAGGTACATTCAAGGTAGCGTAGTTCCAGTCAGTAGGTAAACCGGGTTTGATGGTGATGGTATTATTTAACAGATCGGGATGGATCCCAAACAATCCTTCTACCAATGAACGTGCGGCCATCCCTATCGGGTCGCCGAAATCGCGATACAATTCGCCGCGTGTGGCATCGTAAAAGGAGATTTGCTGAAAATTACCCGGACTGGCACCTAAATACATACTCTCAATAATGGCGCTTTTCCATAAAGCGTAAGCATCCTCCTGACGGTTGCCTTGCCAGTAAGCTAAAGCGGTGTGCAGGTTCTCTGCCATCACCACGTTATTCAGCGACCAATCATAGGGTAACCAGTTAGTGGTAGACAGTACAAAATTATTGCCCATTAAGCCTTTGGCAATGACGGGGATATGCGGGATCCTGGTATCCACATAACGCAAAGCCTGGTAGGCCTGGAACGCATCCGGTACTTCCGAATCTATCGCATGGTAAACCGTCCATAAGCCTGCGGATGGATGCAGGAGTTGCTGGCCAAGCAAGTCTTTATACTCGGCGTATTGGCCTAAGCCGGGCATCCATAATTGTTTGTTAATGGCGTTTAGGATATGCGCGGCTTCCTGCTCGTAAGGTTTGGGGTTATCGCCAACCAGTTTAGCTAAATAGGCGGCTGATTTATTAGCCCGGTAATTATAGGCTGATGAATGGGTTACACCGCCACCGCTGTATTGCAGGGCATCGCTGGCCCAAATGGCGCAATAGGCATCGTATAAACCATCGCCGTCGGCATCGTAATTGCGTTTTTCCCAGGCTAATGATCGTTTAATAGTTGGCCATAGTTTTTTCACCTCGTCTAAATTGCCGGTCCACTTAAAATGGTTCAGCAATTCGTCAATATAAACCAGGTTCATATCGTAATGATGTGCCACAATTTTACCGCCGGGGTTACGGCTGATATAGCCGCTGCTGAACATGGATGTGCCCAACTTTTCCTGTTGATGTGCCAAATGCAAAGCCGTATCGGCCACCACAGGGCCGGTTTCGGGCTCGGTCATCTGCGATAAGGCGTAGCTGCTAAAATGCGACCATGCCCTGTCGTGCCAACCCAATGGATCAGCCACATAAGGCCCGCGCCAGGCGGGTAAGCGCATACGCCAGGCCACCGCTCCGTGCATGTACGATGGGCTTTCCCAAATACCATCCGCCGCCACGCTCAGCGCGCCACCGAATGTATTGATGTAAGGGTCGGGGGTTTTTACCTGCACACGTGCTGCTAATTGCTTGCGGGCGGCCTCGGCCGAATTAAATAACTGTGTTGGGGTAATTGTGTTCAAACTTTTGCCATTCTGGATCACCCAAAACAGATCCTTCCCCGATACGGCATCCAGCAAACCGGTAAGTAATGGTTGCTCTTTTCCTTTAGAATTTAATAAGGCAAGCGGTGTATCCTGCGCTTTGGCATCGGCTATATGTGTTTGTTCGGAAACAGGAAATTGCCCGAACAGCATACTTTTAACAACTGTTTCGGTTTTATTCTCGCCTTTACCGGTCTGGTCAATTTCATACCTACCCGCTTCGCTCATAGCTTTGCCGCTAAAATTGAGGGTGAATTTTTGCTGATCGATGGTGAAAGCATTCCCGCTGCAGTATTCGGGTTTTAAGTAAAATGACGATTCGGGGTCTGCCCCGATATCCCCATCGCGCGAGAATTTTTTGCCGGTAGCGCCGCCAAAAGCCCAAAGTAATTTAACAGCTTTATCACTGTTGCTGAAATTGGCTTTTACAATAATATTTTCATCGGATGAACCGGCCAGTACCTGGATAGTCAAGGTTCCGTTACCCAGCAAGGGATCCTTAATGGTATAGATCATCGTCCCGGGGCGATAGCGGGCCTCGATAGATGTGGCATTAATGAGCCATTTACTTTCGTTGCCATTAATCAATCCAAACTTCAAATTACCGCCCATACCGGGCAGGTACAGGGCAAACTCGGGCAGGTCGCCGGCTTCAACCCTGAAAGCGGTATTAGTACCGTACAAGGCCCGGTTAAAGCGGCGTTTACCGTTTTGAATAACAAAGTCCTCCCCATCGGGGCGATAGCGTAATTCGCGTTCAATCCCATGCCAAAGGCGGGCGGGTTGCTGGGCTTGCGCATGGTTAGCAACTATTTGCAAAAATCCGCTAAGTAAAAAGGCAAACAATAGTTGTTTGCCCTTAAATTTTAAATAGCTGTTTGCCTTACATTTCAACGTTGTGTGCAACTGCATAATATTTTAGCTCGATCATGTCGGCCGGTAATTGTTTATTGTTCCAGTATTTGTGAATAGCCAGCGCGGCGCCAATGGCGGTAGCCTGTGCAACAGAAGCGGCGTATACTTCGAAATGAGGGAAAGCCTTGGCCAGCAAATTCATATAGATAGGGTTTTTGCTAAAGCCGCCGTCTACAAAAATGCGCTTCACCTGTGTATCCTGTATGGCCAGGTGGGTTGATACCCGCTGCTGTTCCATAATGTCGGCTATCAGGCAATGGTAGGCTTCTTCGTACGATTTAAACATGTCCAAATCACGATCGACAAAGGCCGATTGCTTTAACAACGGCTGATCTGCCCCATTAGTAGCCACAGTTTGTGCCGATGGTACCAAATCAGGATCATACGTTACCATTTTATAGTAAAAACCCGGTTTATCAAAATGGGCAGCTAATCGCTTAGTTTGCTGTTCGTGTTCGTTACCCGCAAACAGGCGCGATGCCTTTACCGGCTTACCGTGGTATTCCATATAGCACAGGCAATCCTTGCTGAGTTCTTCGGGCGTAAGCACGTTATTGTTAAACGGATTTAAGCTAATGCACCAGGTACCGGTAGAGATTAGTACAAATGGCTCGGCAAAATTGGCTAAATATGGGATCAGCGCGGCCGAGCTATCGTGCAGGCCTACGCCTACCGCGTATTTGTTACCTTCAATCGATACTTCATCTACCTTATCTGATGGGAATATCGGGGCCAGGATCCTATCGATGCCTTCCTCTTTCACCCAGGCATGATATTCACTCTTGCCAAAATCCCAAAGCTGGGTATGGCAGCCAATGCTGGTAATATCCGAATAGAAATTACCGGTTACCAAATGATTTAAGTATTGTGGTAAATGCAACGAGTATTTAATGCGATCGAACAGTTCGGCTTTGCGGTGTTTAATACGGTACAATTGCATCCCCGAATTTAAGTTACCCAAAACCGGCGAAGCTGTTTCTTGTGCTATCTTTTCTTCGCCGCCGTGTTTGCTGTAAAACTCCTGCTTTAAATCTTCAGGGAAATCTTTCAGGTAATTGCATAGCGGGGCGGTCACCTTGTTATCTTGGTCTAAATGCACAAAGCTGGCGCCGTAGGTAGAAAAATTGATGGCCTTAATATCGAATTTCTTCACCGAAAGCGCATCCTGCAAGGTTTCTTCTACCCAACTTTTCAGCCTGGCCACATCTTCGCAGGGGTCACCGTCATCGTCGGTAGTTTCATCAAAGGCGGTAGTACGCTCCAGCACAATTTTGTAATACTCATTGATCAGGAAAAACTTTTTGTTGGTTTTCCCTATATCAAAAATCGCTATTACAGGTGTAGTCGTCATATTTATAAGCCGGTCGCTACGGTTTTTTCGCCGCGTTCTTTAATCAGATTAGTTCTTACCTGCAAATCGCGGTATACCGAGATTGGGCTTAAAGCACCACCTGCACGTAAACGGGCTTCGGCCACTAATGCGCGTACATCTGTACGGTAAGCTTGCTGTAATATTTCCTGTGATTGTGCCGTATCGTTACTTTCCTGCGCCTGCACCAATTTTACTTTATCAACAATTAAAGCCTGCGCGTAAGCAATCTTAATAGCTTCAACCGATTGGATCAGGTCTTCAATTGGGTCTTTAACGTTATGCGATGCATCAATCATCCAGCCAATATCGGTAGCGTGGGCCATGCCGCGGGCATCCATACCTTCAACCAGTTCGTTAAAAATCAGGAACAATTGGTATGGGTTAATGCTGCCTACGGTTAAATCATCATCGCCGTATTTGGAGTCGTTAAAGTGGAAACCGGCCAGCTTGCCTTCCATCAATAGGATTGATACAATCTGCTCGATGTTAGTGCCCTGCAAGTGGTGACCTAAATCGACCAGTGTTTGCGCTTTGTTACCCAGCTTAGAAGCCAGCAGATATGATTGGCCCCAATCGCCAATAGTAGTCGAGTAAAAGTTAGGCTCGTATGGTTTGTATTCTACCCAAACTTTCCAGGCATCCGGTAAAGCCGCGTAAATCTCCTGCAAGCTTTCCAGCGTGTTTTGGAACGATTTGCGGAAGTTTAACTGGCCCGGGAAGTTAGAACCATCGGACAACCAAACCGAAAGCGCGGTTGAACCTAATTCAACACCGTATTTAATTACTTCGATATTATGTTCAACAGCTTGCTGGCGCACACCCTTATCTACATGGTGTAACGAGCCGAATTTGTAGCTGTATTTTTGATCTTTCTGATCCTGGAAGGTATTAGAGTTTACCGCGTCAAAATGCAAACCGTGTTGCGCCGCCTGTGCTTTGATAGTTGTAGCATTTTTAGGGATATCCCAAGGGATGTGCAGCGATATAGAATTGCTTGAACGGTTTAACGCGTGAATTAAACCCACATCGTCAATTTTTTCTTCTAACGAACGTGGCTCGCCACCGCCCGAAAAACGACCGAAACGGGTACCGCCGGTGCCTAAAGCCCAGCTTGGTATAGCAATATTAAATGCGGCTAACTTGGCCATCACTTCATCCAGATTAGCAACACCTTCGGCTACAAAATCAAATTTGCGCTGGTGCGCTGCTGCTTGCTGGTTATTGATCTCGTCTATCTTATACTTCTCTAACTGCATAATATATTATAGTTTATAATGGTCTTTTGTGGTTATGGTAAATAAAAAACCTCGGTAAGCGGCACGCTCACCGGCGAATTATCGGGATTGCTATCCATAATATCGCCCATGTAGGCCCACCATTTTTGCATAATGGCTTTAGCGGGCAATGCATCAAGGTTGGTTTTATCGGTTACTTTTAAAACGCCAAAAAGGCTGTTGGTTTCCTCATCCAAAAAAATGGAATAATCGCTTACGCCCGATTCCTTTAATAACGCCGATAACTCGGGCCATATTTCGTCGTGGCGTTTTTTATATTCTGCCTCCTGCCCGGGAAACAGCTTCATTTTAAATGCTACTCTATCCATTTTTTGAGAGTTCATGGTTCATAGATCATGGTTCATGGTATAAAGATGGTTCATAGTAAGCGCTTTTCAGCTATGAACTATGAACCATCAACTATGAACTTCTTAACGTACAAATCCCGCGGCTACACCACCATCAACATTCACTACGTTTCCTGTCGATTTATTCAATAAGCCGCCGGTCAATGCCACACAAGCGTTGGCAATATCATCAGGCAATATAATGGCACCTAATAAGGTACGTTTAGCGTAATAAGCAGGTAGCTCGGCCACAGTAATCCCGTAAGCTTTTGCGCGGCCCTCGGCCCAGCCACCAGCCCAGATATTACTATCGCTGATCACGGCATCGGGGTTAACCACGTTTACACGGATCTTATCAACACCCAGTTCGGCAGCGTTTAAGCGGCTCAGGTGCAGTTGCGCGGCTTTGGCACTGCCATAACCAGCATTGTTTGGCCCGCTAACTAAAGCGTTCTTGCTTACAATGTTAATAATATCGCCACCAATGTCCTGCTTTTTCATCACAGCAACGGCAGCCTGGGTAACCAAAAACTGGCCCTTCACTAATACATCATATAACAAATCCCAATCCTTCTCGGTATGGTCGGCAATGGTTTTAGAGATGGATAAGCCCGCGTTGTTCACAATCAGGTCCACACCGCCAAATGCAAGGATAGCTGTAGCTACCGCATCGGCAATCTGCTCGCCTTTGGTTACATCCAATACGGCTGTAGCGTAAACATCCTTACCAAACAGTTTTTTAAACTCCTCGCCCGCTTCGGCCAGGCGATCGGCGTTCATATCGTTCAATACCACTACGGCACCTTCTTCGGCAAATTTTTTGGCGATAGCTTTACCAATACCACCGGCGCTGCCTGTAATTAAAGCGATACGGCCCGATAAAGCTTTAGGCTTAGGCATGCGCTGTAGCTTGGCTTCTTCCAACAGCCAGTATTCGATGTTAAAAGCTTCCTGGCGTGGTAACGAGGTATATTCTGAAATAGCTTCAGCGCCTTTCATTACGTTTATAGCGTTAATGTAAAACTCGGCAGCTACGCGCGCGGTTTGTTTATCCTTTGCAAAGGTGAACATACCTACGCCCGGGTATAAAATAACTACCGGGTTAGCATCGCGGATAGCAGGGCTATTAGGGTGCTTGCAGGTGTTATAATAATCCTCGTACATTTTGCGGTAAGCTTCAAATGCGGGTGTTA
Organism: Bacteroidota bacterium; assembly: GCA_040389105.1. Classification (GTDB taxonomy): domain Bacteria; phylum Bacteroidota; class Bacteroidia; order Sphingobacteriales; family Sphingobacteriaceae; genus Mucilaginibacter. The sequence goes on along the minus strand of JAZKAO010000024.1, from coordinate 15,515 downwards.
AACGCTCTTTTAAAGCGGCAACATCGCTCAAATCTTCTCCCGGTGCCAACTCTAATACCAGCGGACTAATCTTAGTACGCAGGAAGTGATCGGGGCAACTGGTACCTAATGGTGCCAAACGGTCAAGATCGTTTGAGTTGGTGAATTCCAGTACACGGGCATCATCGGTAAAGTGACCGATCATTTTTGTTTTAGATGAGCAGAAACCGCGCAGTATAGGTGCTAAAGCAACCGCTTGCGATTTACGTGCATCAGCCTCCAGGCTTTCTATTTTCTGGCCGCCAAAGATGGGGCCTTTCTTACCATAATTTTGCTCCAGGTATTCAGCGCATTTTTCAATCACCTCCAGGGTGTTCATGTAGCTTTCGTAAGCGGTATCGCCCCAGGTAAATAACCCGTGCGATCCTAACATAATGCCGCGCGCGTCAGGTGTTTCATCCAGGCATTGCTTTAGTTGCAGGCCCAGGTCGAAACCCGGTTTTTGCCATTCAACCCATCCTACTTTACCACCAAACAATTCCTGGGTGATCTTTTTGCCATCCTTTGCAGCTGCAATAGCTATAGCCGCGTCGGGGTGCAGGTGGTCAATATGTTTAAAGGGTAAAAATCCGTGCAGCGGGGTATCAATAGATGGGGCCTTTGAAGCCAGATCGTAAATGCAATGGTTAAACAGTTCTACCATTTCATCCTCGTGTTCAATACCACGATAAACGTTCTTCAAGCTGCGCAAACGGTCTACATATAAAGCAGCCAGACCACTTTTTTTCAGGGTACCAATGTCGCCACCAGATCCTTTTATCCACATTACTTCTACTTCGGCACCGGTTAGGGGGTCCTTTGCCATGGCCTTGCAGGATGTATTCCCGCCGCCATAATTGGTCAAACGCAAGTCGGCTCCTAATAAATTAGAGCGGTATATTAATAAAGCCACCTCATCGCCGGCCAGCTCTGCTGCCTTTGCATCATCCCACAGGTAACTAACGTGCTTAAAATCAATCGTATTAACTGACATATTATTTATTAAATTATTAGAAAATTAAGGTTTTATAGAGTTGCCATAGCCTACTATCACCACCGAAAGAATGATGGTAATAATACCTATAACCACTGTTGTAAATGCTTTTTTGCTCACGCCTTTCCATTCCTTTAAAATGATACCCCACATATTGGCCACCAAAATAATAAAGGCCATGTGCAATATCCACGAACTGGCGCCATTACCCAGCTTACTTTCGCCCATGCCGTAAAAAAAGAACTGCAGGAACCAGGTTGTACCGGCCAATGCCGAGAATATATAGTTTTTTAATAGCGGCGTTTTGCTATCGGTGTAGTTACCAAATGTTTTGTTGCGCGCGTTTAATATCATACACCAAATAAAATTGGTGGTTAAGCCACCCCATAGGATAACAATATAAGTAACGTTGTTTTTATACAGGAAATGCCTGGATACATCGGTAATGCCTTGTGTAGCCCTCCAGGCAACATCGGCGGCATCGGCCATGTGCGCGCCGGCATCAATACCAAAGGCAAAGCAAGCGCTTAACACACCCGACACTATGGCTACAAAAATACCCATGCCAAAACGGTAATCCTTATTCTCGTTAACTGCCGCGCCGGCTTTGGCTAAATCTTTTTCTTTTAAAGTACCGGCCCTACCGCAAATAATAATGCCTATTACGCATATAAATATACCTAATAGTACCAGCTGGCCCCAATGGGTAGTTGCTAAGGTACTGATGCTATCTTTACCTGCAGTTGGTTTAAAGTTATAATATACCGCAGGTACCAACGCGCCAAATACCGAGCATAAGCCCAATATAATGGTACTGCCTAAGGATACGCCCAGGTAACGCACGCCTAAACCATAGGTTAAACCGCCAATACCCCATAACAAACCAAAGAAATAAGTAAGGAACAAAATGTTACCATGGGTAGCACGGATAATATCCATAAAACCCGGAACAGTTAAAAAGGCAGCCAGCGGCGGAACGATGAGCCAGGAGAAGATCCCGCCTACTATCCAAAAGCTTTCCCAAGCCCAGCCTTTTACCTTTTTATAAGGTATGTAAAAACTGCCGGAGGCAAAGCCGCCTATAAAGTGAAAAATAACCCCAAAAATGATTTGCATTGGTATATTTGTTATAATTGGTAATTGACGCAATAAATTTAGAAAAGCATACTGCAACAGCTATCATGCACTGTCATGGTTATTTTACATAGCTGGCTATCATGCACCGTCATGCTTATAAAAACTATATTGCGAAATTATCCCGAATAAATTTACATTTAAGGCCCCAATATTTACTAACCAGTTTTTGTAAGGCATGAAATCTTCTTTATTTTTAGAATACATTTATATTGATTATTACTCATCTACCCCAAAGTACCTGCAGTTGGCTAACTCTATTATCCAAAGCGTGCGCGAAGGGAAGCTGACTAAAAACGATACGCTGCCATCAATAAACGAGTTAAACTACAATTTCGAGATCTCGCGCGATACGGCCGAGAAAGCATACAAGTACCTGAAATCCATTGGTTTATTAGGATCGGTGCCGGGCAAGGGTTATTATATTAAAAATGCCGAAGCCGAACAGCAGTACAAAGTGTTCCTGATATTTAACAAGCTTAGTCCGCATAAAAAAATCTTGTACGATGCTATTGTAGATGGACTGGGTAACGAAGCCGCTATCGATTTTTATATCTACAATAACGATTTCGCCTTCTTTAAAAAACTGCTGCAAAACAAAAATAACGACTATACCCACTACGTGATCGTCCCCCACTTTATGGATGGCGGCGAGAACGTACACGAGATCATTAATACCCTGCCCAAGGAAAAATTAATTTTATTGGATAAGCTGGTACCCGGCGTAACCGGCGATTTTGGCGCGGTTTACGAGAATTTTGAACACGATATTTTCCACGCGCTGGAAGTTGCATTGCCCCAGTTAAGCAAGTATAATACACTTAAGATCATTTTCCCCGAGTATACTTACTTCCCGAACGAGATTTTGAAAGGTTTTTTTAGCTTTTGCATTCAATATGCCTTTACTTATAAAGTAGTACACGATATACAAAGCGAACCTATTAATAAAGGCGAAGTATTTATTAACCTGATGGAGAACGACCTGGTGATCCTGATTGAACGCATCCTGGCCACCAAGTTAAAAATAGGCGAAGATATAGGGGTGATATCGTACAACGAAACCCCGCTGAAAAAAATCATCCTAAACGGCCTGACCACTATATCAACCGATTTTGAAAAAATGGGCGCAATGACCGCCGATATTATTAAAAGCGGCGCACCATCGAAATTTGAAGTGCCGTTTTATTTAACGCTGCGGTCATCGTTATGATACCCCTCCCAACCCTCCCCGAGGGGGAGGGCTTTAGAATAATACTTAATAACTTACTTATTGAATAAAAGAGGAAAGGCGCAAGTTTGCGCCTTTCCTCTTTTATATTAGAACCCTCCCCTTCGGGGAGGGCAGGGAGGGGTGAGGGGGGTAATTATCTCAACTCCAATACCACCACGCTATGCGCCGGTAATACTACCGATACACTGCTCCCTTCTTTTTTAGCCCCTGCAAACGAGGCTATCTTTAATTTATTCGGGTTTTCAAACGTATTGATATCCGTCAGGTTGGCCGATGTCAGGATTTGGCCATCAACAGTGTTCCATTTAATATCGCCCAAATCGGTTTTAATGGCGATATCCTTAGTAGCATCCAAATTAACGAAAGAGATATGCACCTTACCGGCAGCATCCTGCGATGCCGAAGCGTTTACAGACGCGATTTTTTGTCCATTCATTTCGTAATCGGGTACATCCAGCTTAATAGGTAACAGGCGTGCGTCCTGGTGAACCTTATACAGATCGAACACGTGATAAGTTGGTGTCAGTATCATTTTTTCCTTTTTGGTTAAAATGAGCGATTGCAGCACATTTACGGTTTGGGCCAGGCAGGCCATCTTCACACGTTCGCAATGGTTATTAAATATATTGAGGTTGGTGCCGGCTATCAGCGCGTCGCGCAGGCTGTTTTGCTGGAACAGGAAGCCGGGGTTGGTGCCGGGTTCTACATTGGTCCATATCCCCCATTCATCAACCACCAGGGCTACTTTTTTACCCGGATCGTACTTATCCATAATGGCCGAATGCTTGTTCAGCAATTCTTCCATTTTCAGCGTGTTCTGCATGGTTTTAAAGTAATCACTTTCGGTAAATTTAGTGGCCGATCCCTTATCGCCCCAATTGCCGGTTGGCAATGTGTAATGGTGCAATGCCAGGCCCCACATACGCGTGCCCACGTTTTTCATCAGCGATTCGGTCCAGTTATAATCATCATCGCTTGGGCCGGTGGCTATTTTTTTCAGTTTAGCGTTATTATAATTCTTTGCAAAAGCCGAGTATCTGCGAAACTCATTGCTGTAATACTCCGGCGTCATATTGCCGCCGCAGCCCCAGCTTTCGTTACCCACACCCCAAAAAGTTACGTTAAACGGAGCGGGGTGCCCGTTTTGCTTGCGCAGATTGGTTAGCGGACTGGCACCATCAAAGTTCAGGTACTCTACCCAGTTCGACATTTCCTGCACCGTACCGCTGCCTACGTTGCCCGATATATAAGGCTCGCAACCCAACAGGTTACACAGTTCTAAAAACTCGTGCGTGCCGAAGCTGTTATCCTCGGTTACACCACCCCAGTTAGTGTTCACCATTTTAGGGCGGTTAACGCGCGGGCCAATACCATCGCGCCAATGGTATTCGTCGGCAAAGCAGCCGCCGGGCCAGCGCAGGTTGGGGATTTTTATCTTCTTTAACGCATCTACAATATCCATCCGGATCCTGTCCTGCTTTTTTACCGGCATGTTTTTATCTACCCAAAAACCATCGTAAATACCACGGCCCAAATGTTCGGCAAACTGACCGTAGATGTGCTTGCTGATAACCAGTTTAGAGTCGTTACTGATGGTGGCTTTGGCGGTTTGCGCGTAAGTCAATCGATTGAATGTACACAACAGGGCAATAATAGCCAGGATGGATGCAGTTCTTTTCATTTTCAGAATAATTGGTTTATACCGTAAATGTAGAAAAAATTAATAAATGTACAATATACAATTATTGTTATTTTTTATCTCTGCCCTGTACTATTTTATCAAAAAACAGGCTATGGCCGGCTAAGGGAAACTTGCTCCTTAGGATAGGAAATCGCTTTTAATTTCAAAGATGATGAGCAGGCCCCTACCACCCATTGGGGCATACGCACGCTCACATTTTAATTAAAAAAGATGTAAGCTCGTACGTTTACATCTCCATAAACTCAAACGTGTATGTTTTAACCGGCCGGATGTATAATTAATTATATCTGTGGTGCGGGTGTGGCCAGGATGCGATGTTAAAAATCACTCCAACCATAAATAATACAAAACCTGTAAATATTGGCCATCGGAACGATCGGATACCGTTAATATTAATTGTCCAGGGGTTTGAATCGACCATGTTAACATGGTTAAGGTTTTGGAAAATAAAACAACCAATGATCATGATCAACACACCGAAAATCATGAAATAAATACTCGTCTTCTTCATAATATGATGATTTTTAATATATAACATCATAAATATAAAGAAGTTTCGACAATTAAAACAACAAACTTACAGGTTTTCCAGCATCTGTTTCAGCACTGCTTGTGCAGCCCAAACCCTGTTCCCGGCTTCGTGTACTACGATGGAGTGAGGCCCGTCCAGTATATCATCGCTAAGTTCCAGGTTACGGCGCACGGGTAAACAGTGCATTACCTTGGCGTTGTTGGTATCTTTCAAGCTATCGTTGGTCAGCAGCCAATCTTCGGTAACTGCGGGCATTTTGCCATAAGGCTCATACGCCGACCAGTTTTTTACATACACAAAATCGGCATCGGCCAGGGCTTCCTGCTGGTTGTGGGTAATAGTAGCGCCTTTGGCAAACTCTTCAGACAGTTCGTATCCTGCCGGATGGGTGATGGTAAAATCAACATCGGCCCTGCACATCCATTCGGCAAAGGAGTTTGGTACAGCTTGCGGCAGCGGTTTCACATGCGGCGCCCAGGTTAGCACCACTTTTGGGCGCGGGCGGGTTTTTAGTTCCTGTATGGTCACCAAATCGGCCAGCGATTGCAGCGGGTGGCGGGTGGCCGATTCCAGGCTTACTACCGGCTTGCCGCAAAACTTCACGAATTTGTTAAAGATCATTTCACTATAATCCTCTTCACGATCCTTCAACCCCGGGAACGAACGCAGACCGATAATATCGGCATATTCGCCCATTACCCCTGCCGCTTCGCGGATATGTTCAACCGTGGTACCGTTCATCACTACGTTATCACGCAGTTCCAGCGCCCAACCTTCTTTATCAATATTAAGCACCATTACGTTCATCCCCAGGTTCAGGGCAGCCTTTTGGGTACTCATACGGGTACGCAGACTTGGATTAAGGAAAACCAGCGCCAAAGTTTTGTTTTTGCCCAAATGCTGAAAAGCATACGGATCGGCCTTTAGCTTTAACGCTTCGGCAGCTAATGCGTTAATGTCGGTAACGTCGTTAACAGAAGAAAATAGTTTCATATACCCCTTTTATTATTAGTACAGTATGTCATTTCGAACGAGGTACGAGGAGAAATCTTATACGGTTGATATGTCGCACGTATAAGATTTCTCCCGTTGGTCGAAATGACAAGCTTTGTTTTTAGTTCACCTCTTTTTTGAACGCTTCCAGGAAACGATCGGCGTAAGGTTTAGTCAAATTCAACGCCGGCAGCAAACGGATTACGTTTGGTTTAGCCTCGCCGGTGAAAATATGGTGCTTAAACAGCAGGTTCTTTTTCACCTCGCTTAGTTCGGCCGGCAAATCGATGCCGATCATCAGGCCGCGGCCACGCACTTCCTTTACTTGTTTAAACTTTTTCAGTTCGTCAATTAAGTATGCACCAACTTCGGCAGCGTTTTGCATCAGGTTATCGCGCTCCATTACTTCCAGCACAGCCAAACCGGCGGCGCAAGCTAGGTGGTTACCACCAAAGGTAGTGCCCAGCATATAATAAACCGGTTTAATTTTTGGCGATATAATGATAGCCCCCATTGGGAAACCATTGCCTATGCCTTTGGCCATGCTGTAAATATCGGCGTTGACACCCGCAAAATCGTGCGAAAAGAACTTGCCCGAACGGCCATATCCGCATTGTACCGAATCGGCAATAAACACGGTGTTATATGCATCGCAAAGCGAACGGATCTTTTTCAGGAAGCTCTCTGATGCTACCCTGATACCGCCTACACCCTGGATACCCTCGATAATTACTGAGGAGATCTCCTGTTCGGCGAAAGCCTGCTCCAACGCGGCTTCATCGTTAAAGGGCAAAAATATTATATTATCGGTTTCGTTTACCGGGGCAATGATTTTTGGGTTATCGGTAGCCGAAACTGCCAGCGATGTACGCCCATGGAAAGCGCCTGTAAAGGCGATCACCTTTTTACGGCCGTTGTAAAACGAGGCCAGTTTCAGCGCGTTCTCGTTAGCCTCGGCCCCCGAGTTGCACAGAAACAGCTGATAATCTTCCTTGCCGCTTACCTGGCCCAGTTTTTCGGCCAATTCAGTTTGTAGAGGGATCTCGATAGAGTTAGAGTAAAACCCGATCTGGTGCAGCTGGTCTTCCAGCCGTTTTACATAATGCGGGTTGGTATGGCCAATAGATATTACGGCATGGCCGCCGTACAGGTCTAAATATTCCTGGCCTGTGTTATCATATACAAGGCTACCTACTCCCTTGGTTATATTAATGTTGTTTATTGGATAAACGTCGAATAACTTCATTTTTTTGTGATATTTTGAGACTTACGAAGTTTTAAAAACTTCGTAAGTCTGGGTATTAGTTAATTTTATTTTTAATAAAATCTAAAAGATGTTTTTTTATTTCCTTTTCGAAACCTACAACATCCTCGGTTAAAAATTGCTCATTATACTCTTTACTAACGTTAAGAAAAACCTCACCGCCAATGGTCACGCCTATAATATATGTATACATATTAAAATCTACTTCTATACCCAATGTGTAATTGATTTGTCTATCAGCTCCTTTTAGTGTCAACATTGCATGCTGCCATTGAATTTTCCGTACATTTCTATTGGATATATCGTGACCAAAAATCTTTAAATCATTATAATCAGTTTTGGATTCTTCCAATTTAGAAGAACCATCATCAACCGTTCCAATGCCATCCAACATGTATGAATTTATAGATTCATTAAACAGTATATCAAAATGCTTTAACGTCTTTAATAACACTCTCCATAAGGCATTATCCAACAATTTAAACGTATCATATACTACCTTACTGGATTTCGATATTCCTTTGGAAGAAACTTTCCGCTTCAACAATTCGATTTCTTTAATAAAATCATCCTCATCTTCCAACGATTCCCCTTTAGCTGCCTTGATAGAAGTTTCTAATGACCATATAACTTGCTCGGCTATGTAATTAATTAACGGTTCAGTAGCACCTACATCGGCAAGATGTAAAACCTGTAAATAATTATTCTTGTCCAATGACTTGATAACAACCGGCGGATAATTGAATTTCAATAAAACATAATTCATTAACAACCTTGATATCCGGCCATTACCATCATCAAATGGATGTATGCGCACAAAATAATAATGCAGCATAGTGGCTAAAGTGATCGGATGTATAGCATGCTCTTCGGCACGATACCAATCCATCAACTCCCGCATTTTTATTGGCGTTTCTAAAGGTGAAGCATATTCAAACATTTCACCATTTTGCAAACGTACCGAGTTGGGATACTCTTTATAGTCGCCAACCTTTATTTGCCTGCGTGTATTTTGTCCATCCGGAGTAATAGCATCCTTCCAATATGGCCTTACCAATATGGTTTCGTTCAGGTTCTTGATGATCTGCTCAGTTAAAGGACGCTCAGTGTCTTTTGCCAACTCCTCTACCATGTGATAGGCCACATCATGCGCTTTGGTTTCTTCGTACTCGCGCATGGTATGGTTGCCCCTGGTATCGTCAAACATCAGCAGCAACTCCGTCTCGCCATAAGTAAGGGTATTACCCTCAATATGATTGGAATTGTAGTTAAACTCTAACCTGAATTTTTTGTAAAGGCGGCTCCTATCCTCTGGCTTTAAAGGCTGAAGCTTTTTTAAAGTATCCTGAAGCTGATCTACAATGTCGAGGTTATGTGCCATACCGTATCGATTAAAAATAATTACCGGTAAGATACCGTTTCTTATTTAAACTACTAAAAACCAGTAGCCTTAAGCCTTAACCCTGCTGTTTCCTCAAAGCCAAACATCAAATTCATATTCTGAACCGCCTGGCCCGATGCGCCTTTCAGCAGGTTGTCTATTATGCTAACAATGAATATCTTGTTATCGTGCTTTTTCACCTGGATAAAGCACTTATTGGTATTCACCACCTGTTTCAGGTCGATATCACGGCTGGTGACATGGGTGAACGGGTGGCCGGCATAATAGTCCTGGTAAAGCTGCAGCGCTTCCTGCTCTGTCAGCTCGCTTTCTGTGTATATCGAGGCGATGATGCCTCGTGTGTAATCGCCGCGGTAGGGAACGAAGTTGATAGCGCCCGGGTTAGGCTGCAGTTGCGTTAACGACTCGCCTATCTCGTTCAAATGCTGGTGATCGAACACCTTGTAAACCGAAAGGTTGTCGTTACGCCAGGTAAAATGGGTAGTGCCGGTTGGTTTTTGCCCTGCCCCTGTCGATCCGGTGGTGCCGGTGATATGTACCTCGCTGGTCAGTAATTGCTTAGCAGCCAAAGGCAATAAACCCAGTTCAAGGCAGGTAGCAAAACAACCCGGATTAGCCACATTTTGTGCTGATTTAATGGCATCCCTATTCAACTCCGGCAAGCCGTAGGTGAAGTCTTTAGTACTAAGTCCTAAGTTAAAAGTAGCCACAATTGGTGACTTCTGACTTGAGACTTCAGAATTCAAACCATCGGCTTTAGACTTCAATCTAAAATCCTGGCTCAGATCAATAATCTTAACCGTATCGGGGATGGGGTTAGCTTCCAAAAACTTCCGGGCATCACCATGGCCAACGCATAGGAAAAGCACATCCACATCGGTTGATAGTTCGCCGGTAAATTTCAGGTCGGTATCGCCAAAAAGGTCGGTATGTACATCGTAAATATAATTGCCGGCATTGCTGCTGCTGTTTACAAAAGCGATATCCACATTAGGATGGTTCACCAAAATGCGCAGCATTTCGCCGCCGGTATAACCCGCGCCGCCAATAATTCCTGCTTTTATTTTATTCGATGTTGATCCTGTCATGTTTGGTAGATGGATGCGAGTATAGCGTAAATTCCAGGTCGGCTTCGCTATGATTACTCACACGGTGCCTTTGGCCCGGCAATATTTCTATCCCCTGGTGTTCGGTTAAAACTTTGGTTACGCCATCAATGGTAAAAATGGCTGTCCCCTTTAAAATAAAAAAGAACTGGGTAGCTTTCTCGTGGTAATGCAATGTCTCCGCTGTGTTGGGCGGCATCAGTTCCTGCTTTACCGACATGGCTTCGGTATCTACAAAAGTCCAGCCCTGGCATTCCTCTCCCCATTGGTAGTGATGAATGCAATCGTCTTTTGAATATACCGGCGCGCTCATGTATTTAGCTATTTACTTTATGATAGATCATTACCTGATTACCGAAGATCTTAGAGAAACCTTTTACATCTTCGCCGCTCCAGGCGTTATTCATTTCGCCGTAGCTGCCAAACTTGTTACTCATCAGGTCGTGTGCCGATTCGATACCTATTACCTGGAACCTGTATGGGTTCAGTTGTACAAATACCTTACCGCTCACTTTATCCTGTGTATCAGTTAAAAAGGCCTCGATGTTACGCATAATCGGGTCGTGAAACTGCCCTTCGTGCAGCCAGTTACCGTAAAATGAGGCTAACTGATCTTTCCAGCTTAATTGCCATTTGGTCAGCACGTGTTTTTCTAAAGTATGGTGCGCTTTAATAATTACCATTGGCGCGGCAGCTTCAAAACCAACGCGACCCTTAATACCAATAATGGTATCGCCCACGTGGATATCCCGGCCAATGCCGTAAGGCTGCGCGATGGCCTGCAAAGCCTGGATGGCTTTGGTAGGATGATCGTATGCGGTGCCATCAATGGCTACCAGCTCGCCTTTTTCAAAAGTTAGTTCTATATCTCGTGTACCTGTTTCGGTTACCTGGGTAGGCCATGCATCTTCGGGTAAACCTAAGTTTGATGTTAAGGTTTCCTTGCCACCAACCGATGTACCCCAAATGCCTTTGTTGATAGAATACTTCGCTTTCTCGAAGTTCATTTCCACCCCGTGTTTTTTCAGGTATTCAATTTCCTCTTCGCGGCTTAGTTTTAAATCACGAATGGGGGTAATAATTTTCACCTCGGGCACCAGGATGTTAAAGATCATATCAAAACGCACCTGGTCGTTACCGGCGCCGGTGCTACCATGGGCAACAGATTCGGCACCAATTTCCTTAGCGTAATTAGCAATGGCGGTAGCCTGGCTCACACGCTCGGCACTTACCGATAGCGGGTAGGTATTGTTTTTTAGCACGTTACCGTAGATCAGGAAACGCACGCAAGTGTTATAAAAGTTGGTAGTCTCATCAACCACGTGGTGACTGGTTACGCCCATTTCGTAAGCGCGTTCTTCCACCTTTTTTAATTCCTCATCGCTAAAACCACCGGTATTTACAATTACCGAGTGTACTTCCATACCCAAATCGCGGGTTAAATAAATACAGCAAAACGAGGTATCTAAGCCGCCACTATAGGCTAAAACTACTTTTTTCTTTTCCATTTGTATTGATAGATATTGGGATATTAAAAACGGTTGTGAGCAACGATTAACTTGGTAGACCTTTTCAGCGCATTTTCTATGCGCTCTAAAAGCGTAGCCTTGTGGGTGATCTTCTTCATCTTATCCTCGCTTTGCTTTTTCTTTTCTTCCGGGTCGAACAGCATGGCGGTACACATGCAATTTTTGCGGCCCTTGCTGGTTAGGATATCGTAATTAACGCAGCTTTTGCAGCCTTGCCAAAAGGCTTCGTCCTGGGTTAGTTCGCTATAAGTTACCGGTTCGTAACCCAGGTCCGAATTGATTTTCATAACAGCCAGGCCGGTGGTTAAACCAAATATTTTTGCTTCGGGGTACTTTTTGCGCGACAAGGCAAAAATGTTCTCTTTAATGGCTTTGGCTAAGCCCACTTTCCGAAACTCGGGATTAACGATCAGGCCAGAATTGGCCACAAAATCGCCGTGGCTCCAGGTTTCGATATAACAAAAACCGGCCCATGTGCCGTTGCGGTGCAGGGCAATAACCGCCTTACCTTCCAGCATTTTATTAGCCACATATTCGGGCGAGCGCTGCGCGATACCTGTACCGCGGGCCTTTGCCGATTGGGCCATCTCATCACATATTTGCGCAGCATAATCAACGTGCTGTGCCGAGGCTACCTGTATATCAAAATCTTGTATGGTCATTATTGAATAAAAAACTACCGTTAAATTGAATTGACCTTGCGGCCCTAATTAATTGAATGGTTTTGTTGAAAAAGGTTTAAACCTTTTAATGTTTGATGGCACTGTGGTTACAGTTCTCAAACCCGGGGAATGAACGGCCTTCGTCGGGATGGAAGGAACAGGAAAAAATCAGAAAGCACAGCAGCGGCAACCCATGCAAAAATTGCTTTGGGAGCAGGCTGGTTGATGCTTGGTTTTTTCATTTTTTATAACGTATTAGTGTTATTGAATTTTGGTGCAAAAAACCGCATTAATTTTAACTTATGCAAGAAAAATATGATTTAATAAAACCGGATATCGCCCATTATGTCAATAGCCTGACTAATACGCACATTAGCTTACTTTTTTAAAGGTCATGGTGCGGCCAATAAACTTAAAATGCCAGTAGCCGGTTACCTTCAAAGTACCATCCTTTGTAAGGCAGGCTGATGCATCCCAATATCGCCCGTTTTTGGCATCGTAAATGCTGCCGTGTTCCCACGAGTTACTTTTGGCTTCGTATATCAAATCTTTCACCACATTCATGCCTAATATTTTGCGTTCGCGCAGGTTTTTATCGGGGTTGTGCTTATCAGTCCAGCCATCCATGGGTTTGCTGTCGTCGTCGGTTTTAAACCAAATAATTTTGGCCTTATAATCGCCATTTTCCTTATAAACCTCCACCTTCAGGTTATTTTCGGCCGCCATCCACTTACCGCATATCATATCTGTAGCCAATGGCGCTTGCGCCTTTATAGTACCGGCAAAAAATGTTAACGCAAGTATAAAAACAAGTATTTTAGGGAAAAGCTTTATAATCATATTTGGGTTTACGTGTCGGGTTGAATTAATCAATTGGTGATGCAATATAATAAGATTTGTGTATGATATAATTCAAAAAAGAATGTCATTTCGAACGTAGAGAGAAATCTTATACACGCGATAAGTAATACCGCAGAAGATTTCTCCCGTTGGTCGAAATGACAAACTATGAGATATTAACTTCTTTACAACGCCGCAATAGCCCCCTTCAACTCCCCAACTTCGGTTGATTTACTGGTAGCATCGGCAAATATGGTTTGCGATGTAGCGCTGGCACCGTAAAAATTGGCGTTGGCACTTTTATCAACCGAAATATTCGATCCGTTAATGCTTAGCCCGGCAAATAAACCCTTACTGCGCGAGTAGGAATACACCTCGGCTTCCAGCTTATAATCGGTACTGGCCGTGCTGCTGCGCCCAACGGGGCCGGCCGCTACCGATATATCGCCACCGATGGTGAAATCGCCTTTCTGCATTTTGGTCAGCACATATTTATGCTTGAAAACCAACACCAGGTCTACCGATTGTACGCCTATCTGCAAGCCCAGGCTGCCACCGGTAAAAGTTACAAATACGGGATTACTCCATTTGCCATCGGCCAGTTTTACAATGGCCACGCCCTTACCGCGCTTGCCGCCAATAGCCAGCCCCGCGTTGATCATGTGCGGAATGATGATCAAACCCTGTGCCTGCTGAATCAGCTGGCCGGGGATACTTTCCTTCATCTTGGCAAAATCGTTTATAACGCCTGTCGATTTTTGGATGCGTTCGGTTTCCTTACCCGCGTCGGTTGCCGATGTTAGTACCATAAAGCAGGTTAGCAGCATAGGTAGTATTAAAATTTTGATAGTTTTCATAGTATGTAGATTTATTGTAGAACGTTGATTATGCGGATTTGTTTCTTCTGGATTTCACCGATTTGAGGATTGATTCCACCGATTTTTTCATTTGCATATTTGCATATCCGCACACCTGCACATCATTTTCCATCCGCATATTTGCACATTCGTTTATCTTTGCATTTATGTACGGCCCGCAACAAGTATTTTCCATTAGTACCGAGCAACAGTTTGCCGATGCCGCCTTGCAGGCTTTCCGCCACCAGGCGCGGCATTGCGATGTGTATAGGCAATTTATAGCGGGCCTGCGGGTGGATGTGGGTAGCATTGATGTGGTAGAGAAGATCCCTTTCCTGCCCATATCGTTCTTTAAATCGCACCGGGTACTCAGCAGTACCGAACCCATACAGGTTACCTTTACCAGTTCGGGCACTACGGGGATGATCACCAGCAGCCATTACGTTACCGATGTAAACTGGTACGTGGAAAGTTTCCGCAGGGCGTTTACTTTGTTTTATGGCGATATTACAGGTTACTGCGTACTGGCCTTGCTGCCATCGTACCTGGAGCGCGAGGGTAGCAGCCTGATTTATATGGCGCAGGATTTGATCACGCAATCCAACAACCCCGACAGTGGTTTTTACCTGTATAACCATGCAGAATTATCTGAGCAATTGAAACGACAGCAGCAAAATGGCAAGCCTACCCTGCTTATTGGTGTAACCTTTGCCCTGCTCGATTTTATTGAGCAATACCCCATCAAATCCCCCGAACTGATTGTGATGGAAACCGGCGGCATGAAGGGCCGCCGCAAAGAAATGATCCGCGAGGAATTGCACCACGACCTATGCCGGGGCTTTGGTGTAGATATGATCCACTCGGAATATGGCATGACCGAACTACTCTCCCAGGCCTACTCCAAAGGCGAAGGCATTTTCACTTGCCCGCCCTGGATGCGGGTGATTACCCGCGATACTAACGACCCGCTCAGCTTGACCGGCACCAACCGCACCGGCGGCATAAACGTGATCGATCTGGCCAATATCAACTCCTGCTGCTTTATTGCCACGCAGGATCTGGGCCGCGTAGCCGCGAATGGATCATTTGAGGTATTGGGGCGGTTTGACCACTCGGATGTGCGGGGGTGTAACTTGCTGGTGGGGTGATGGTTAGTTTAACCACAAAGTTCACAAAGGAAATAGCAAGTTCATTAGCACAAAGATTCTGTGATGCTTTCCAAATATAATTTAACTTTGTATTACTAAGGCG